>CAWATK010000018.1:0-87380 GCA_963784915.1 uncultured Chloroflexia bacterium | reverse complement strand
CCCCTCGTCTCTCCCTTGAACTCCATTGTCCCCGAGTCTGCTCGCTGCGCATCCACCTTGATGTGCGGGTCCTGCGGAAATAAATGGTGCTGGTGTTCTCGTCACGGAAGCGGCCCCATGCCGCCATCCCACATGCCGCCGCCACGCGCCCTTTGCGAGCCAGGCCATCTTAAATCCGCAGACTGCCCTCGCGCCCTTTCTTCGGCGAGTTCCAGCGAAAACGAATGGGTGGGAGTTCTTCCCAGCCCATTCGATTCCGCCTCAACTCCCCTCCCCTTTAGGGGAGGGGCCGGGGGTGGGGTCGCGGTGCCAACGCATCCCACCACACCATCCGCTGATTCACCTCGTCATACACGCGCCACTTCAGGCACTCCAGGCTGGCCAGAAGCGTCAGCGGCTTCACATCGAACAGCGCATTCTCCCGGTACGCCCGCTCCAGGTTGTAACTGGGGATCTTCGAACTCAGGTGATGGATGTGATGGAAACCGATGTTTCCGCTGAACCACTGCATCAGCCTCGGCAGCTTGTAGAAAGAACTTCCCTGCAGGCTGGCGTCCAGGTAATTCCAGTCCGCGTGTCGCCGCCAGTACACACCCTCGGAACTGGTGCTGAACGTAGAACAGCCACACTCCGCAGATGCTGCCGATATACAACGTCAAGCCCTGGACGATCAGGTACGCTCGCCAGCCAAAGGCCAGGCTCATGCTCGTCACGATCAGGACCACCGCCAGGTTCGTCCACCACACTCCGGCGATCTCGCGGCTGCCGTTCCGGGGCGGAATGCGCTCCACCAGCAGGAACATCAGCGGCGCGCCGATCAGGAACATCGCCACCGGGTTACGCATCACCGCATAACCGACCTTCACGTACCAGCGCGCCTTGCGGTACTCCTCCAGCGTCATCGTGTACACATCGCCCGTACCGCGCCGATCCAGGTCGCCCGCCGTCGCATGATGCACCGCATGCGCGTGCTTCCAGTTATGGTACGCCGTGAACGTGAGCAGGCCCGTGATGACGCCCACCCAATCGTTGGCTCTCTGCGACTTGAAGAACGACCCGTGCCCGCAGTCGTGAAAGATGATGAACGAGCGTGTCAGGAACCCTGCCGCCAGGATGCACAATGGCACCGTGATCCACAGCGAGATCGCCACGCTGCGCAGCGCCAGGTAGAACAGCACGAAATACGGGATCACCGACGTGGCCACCTGCCAGATCGCCTGCCGCAGGTCCGGCCTGGCATACTGCGCCACGATCTTCTTCCACTCAACTTGCCCCACGGTTAGCTCCGCCATCGGAACTCCCTTCCCAGATTGCTTCGTAGATTGATTATCCGCGGAAACGCGGCTTGCCTACCAGTTGATATTTATCACCTTCAGGGGTCCAACGACGCCCGAACCTCCGCCGCGTGACGCTCCTATGCGACATGTTCGTCTAGATCGTGGGCAAACCGATGCTCCGAAGGTATTCGAATGTCGGGTCATAGAAGGACGGGTCCCTTGTCGGATCGCTTGGATCGCCGGGTGGCACAACGATTACCATCCCTTGTCGCGCTCGTGTAAGAAGTACACGGTATGCGTTCTTCAGATATGTCTGCCGCTCGAGTGCGCGGACGCAATTCCATTTGTCTCCTACGAACGACCAGTGTTGCCAGCCTTCAACGGAGTGCCGGAAATCCGCATCCCAGGTGATACATGCCCACTCAAGCTCCAGGCCCTGCACGGCGAATTCTGTTGCGACATCCTCGAGGTAGTACGAGGACCGAATGTCCTGTTTCCCGTCGAGAAACCAATGGACGGGGTCCATTGGCGACTTAACGAATATTGCGTGCGGTCTCAGGCGTTCTGCCTGCGATGACACCAAAATGCCATACCGTTGATTTCCCCTGGCTTGGGCGCGAAGCCGACTGTTTCGCCCTTCCTAGGTCTCTCGTGATCGCAATCGGATAACGTCGTTCCAAATCCTTCAAAGTGTCTTTCGCTTCTCCCGGCTCGATGTCCAAGACCTGTCTGACAAGCAGGGACACGTTTTCTGCCCGAAAAGATCGCATCGAGACTGCAAGGTGCAATTCATCAAGAAAGACGACGTTCGGGCGGTTGCGCAAGGTCTTTAGTGCTTCGTCGGCTCCGTACTCGCTCTCGTTGAGCTGAGGCGAGACAAAGATGCGCCAGTGTCCAAAGCGCCCCTTCAGGGCGGCGATCCACTCGCTCATGCCCGCCTCACCAGTGTTGATTTCCTGACCTCCACCGATCAGGCAGACAATCACGGCCCAGTCCTTGTGTCTATCCATGTACGATATTAGGGTCTCCGGCTCGGATTGATCAAAATCCAGAACATTACGCCGCCGCTGCATGAAACGGGCGAGCTGTCGTCGGGTCCAAGCTCGCTGTGCCTCATCAAAAAGTGCAACGTGCTCAACGGGTGGTGTGTTCACGTTTCGTCGGCTCTCATCCCTGAAGTGCCTTATGTTCTGTATGAGAGCCTTGACTTCTCTCTCGGCGTCCTTCTTCCGCACTCGAAGTCCTCGTTGCCTCGCTTGGTCCACTTTGTCTCTTGCCAAGGCTTCCCTGAGGACAGCAACTAAGGGATCATTTCCGGAGAGGAATACACTGTACAGCTCGTGCTCGGCGTCCATGTGTTTGTTCGCCATATTCAGGCCGACAAGTGTCTTGCCAGCACCCGGTACACCGGTTACCAGGCAGATGGACTTCTGGCCCGTGTCCCTGCTTTCTCGAATAATCTGCGAAATTGCGCGGGAAGTTGCGCCTAGGTTCTGTTTGTCGGCCGCGTTGCTCCAAATGTCCTCAACCCGATGTCCTGAGTACAAAGCACGGACGGCCTCGATGATCGTCGCCGTGGGCTTATACCGACCGGAATCCCAGGCGTCAGCATCAATTCGCGATCCATCTGCGAAACTTAGGACTTGGGTAATGATCGTTGCGAGTGAGTCCGGTGTGGCTCGTATGGGTCTCAGCACTTTGTCATCGTGAGCAGAGAAGCCAATCTCCATGGCGGCCGTGGGCGCGGCGGTGGCTAGCAGAATGGGAGCGATGAGGGCTTGGTGGCTCGGCTCGTGGAAATTCTTGAGATCAAGGGCGTAATCCCAGACCTGATCAAGTGCGTACGCGTCATAGGCCGTCGCTCCAACTTTGAACTCGATCACGAGCACGGCGGCGTCCACAATGAGCACGGCATCGATCCTGGCGCCCATCCTTGGAATAGAAAACTCAAGATACGTCGTTCCTACAAAATCGGAAAGTGCGGACTGAAGAACTTGCACCTCTGCTTGCCAGGCTGTGCGTTGATCAAATTCAACGGGAAACTGGCTGGCTTGCGTCAGTTCGCCCAAGATTTGTGCTGGCGCTTTGCGTCGAAAATCCGCGATCCTGTCTTTGTAGTAGTACAGTTTCAAGCCATTTGGGGCGGCGGCTCCAAGGCCCTCGTTGCCATTCACGGAGTGCTGAAATCCATGAGCCGAAGGATACAGCGAAACCTATCAGCCAACAAGCTATGCACGAAAGCGGCGCGTCCTTGACAATGCAGAACATCTGTTCTATACTCCCGCCCTCCTACAGGCGCTCTCTTCGCGTCCGGCCCGACTTTGCATTCCTCCCATGTCCCCGCTGCCTCCTCTCAACCCTCCCTGCGCACACTCTGGGCCACCGCTGCTCCCACGGGGCCGCCTGCAACCCGCAGCCTGGCTGCGTCTCGCCTCCATTCATCGTTCCTCGTTGAATTCTCAGGAGATCCGGGACTCAGCCGTTGATCCTCGTTGTTTCCGCCGGAGCGAGCGTCCAGCGAGCATCCGGCGCTATCCGGCCCGAGGGCCGGGTATCCAGAGCGCTCATCACCGAGCATCCGGCGACACCCGACCCACGTCGGTCTGGTATCCAGTGCGCACCGCCTGGTCGTCAGCGCGCCCCCTCATTCGTTCCTCTTCGTTTCGCGGGAGCGAGCACCACGCGAGCATCCCGCATCCTGGGCCGAAGGCGGCGCAGGATCGCTTGTCCCCGGCGTTCTTCCGGGGGCGGAAACGATCAGCCCTTCATCTGTCCAGCATCGCGCAACCACTCAGCCCCATGGCCCTCGCTGCGGCCCTTTCGCCTCATTCAGCGGTACCCAGCTTCCCTTGCGGCAAGTATTCGTTTTCGAGTTGTTTTCGCCTGAGGTCGCCTCACGCGACCATCAGGCGATCCCGGGGCCAACAGGCCCCGGGAATCACGCGATAGCGATCTACCCGTATCTTGGCCCCATTTCCTCGGCCAGCTACCCAAAACGAATACTGTTGGCCCAAAGAAGCCCCCAGCTTCAAGAAAAACCCCCTCTCCTTTGGGAGAGGGGGCAGGGGGTGAGGTCCTTCAGACCTCCCCCGCACCTTAACAACCGAATAGCCTAGCAGTTTATCTTGTACTTGGCCTGGAAATCCATCCCGCCCAGGTCCGCATCATCGATAAACAGCCTCACCCAGTACGTTCCCGGTGCCAGCGGGGAAGGCGTAAAGTTCTCGGATACGTTCTTCGAGCCCGCCGCGTTGAACGAGAGGTTGTGGTTCCCCAGCGGGCCGAGTTGTTCGCTCTCAAAGTGATACTTCAACTCAAACGGGCCGTTGACGGTGATGGTCGCATCGACCGTGGACTCCTGAATCGGTCCCATGCAGCCGCCGATGTTTAGCGTCTTCGGGTCCACCGATACCACCACGTTGGTCACACCGAGCGGGATCGCAACGGTCGCGGTCGCCGGCGGGACGACGGCAGCCACACCGGTCGTGCACGTCGCGGTGCTTACGCTCGCTGCCACCCATCCGTGACCGCCCGGGCCGGCAGGAAACACGATGCGCCACCAGGTGAACTCCGCATTCTGCCCATCGATGACCGCGGTTTGCCCCAGTGTCAGCGCGCCGACCTCGCTATACACGATGCCCGGGCCGCCGCGCACGTTTACTGACGAATTGGCCACCAACTGCGCGCTGCAGGCGGTTGGAGCCGGAGCCACGGTCGGGGCAAGCGTGGGCACTTCCGCGGGGGCGTTGCCGGGCGCAGCCGGTTGGACTGGTGCTGCCTCCGGCTGGCTCCCGGTCACCGCGGATAGGGTGCAGGCCAGCAACAGCAGCGTGGCTGGAAACAGGAATAGCAAACGGCGCTTAATCATGGGTCTCTCCCTTGGGTTAGGCGCCAATCCTAATCCCGCCCATGGCGTCTGGCAATGCCCCCTGTGCAATTTCCTGACCTCTGCATTGGGAAGGGATCTGGTGCTCCTACAACGTTTGGCAACCCACCCGAATGCGCCAGTATCACGTAAACATCAGGGTGGGCGTTCTACCCACCCTGATGTTTACGGTAAAACCCCTCCCCCAGCGTTGGGGGAGGGGTAGGGGTGGGGGATGCCACCCGACGCGACTTGTCGCTCTCTACGCAGACAACTTCTCAGCAACGATCTCCGCCACATCTCGCGCACGGCGGCCTCAAGCCGCCTGTGCGCATCCCTGCGCCATCGGGCGCAGGGACACTCAAGACGACAGTCTTTCGGCGACGATCTCGGCCACATCCACCACCCTCATCTCGCTGCCCGCGTCCTTGGCCGCGTCCACCATCATCGTCAGGCAGAACGGGCAGCCCACGGCCAGGGTTTCGGCACCCGTCGCCTTGGCCTCCGCGAAGCGGGCCGCGTTCACCCGCCCCGTGCCGTTCTCCTCTTCCTTCCACATCTGCGCCCCGCCCGCGCCGCAGCAGAAGCTCTTGGCCTCATGCCGTGGCATCTCGACCACCGTTACGCCCGTCGATTGCAGGCTCTCGCGCGGCGCCTCGTACGTGCCGTTGTGACGCCCGAGATAGCACGGATCATGGAACGTCACCGCCATGTTGTCGCCGCTGACCGTCATCTTGATCTTGCCTGCGCCCACCAGTTCATTGATCAGCTGCGTGTGATGGATCACCGTGTAATTGCCGCCAAACGCCGGGTACTCGTTCTTCAACGTGTGCAGGCAGTGCGGGCACGTGGTTACGATGCGCCTGGGCTTGACCTCGTTCAGGAGTTCCACGTTGGCGCTCGCCAGCGCAAAGAAGATGTCCTCGCGGCCGGCGCGGCGGGCCGAATCGCCCGTGCACTGCTCATTCGACCCCAGCACAGCGAAGCTCACCCCGGCCGCATTCAGGATCTTCGCGAACGCCTGCGCCGTCTTCTGGGCCCGGGCGTCCGTCGCCGGAGCGCAGCCCACCCACCACAATATCTCCGGCTGGGGGTTCTTCTCGATCGTGGGCACGTTCAACCCATCCGCCCATTTCATCCGGTCCGCCTGCGAGACGTTCCATGGATTGGCGTTGCGCTCCATGCCCTTGAAGGCCGACTCCAGCTGCTTCGGGAAGGAGCTTTCCATCATCGTGAGATTGCGGCGGATATCCAGGATGTCGCGCATCGGTTCGTTGCCAACCGGGCAAATGTCCACACATGCCCCGCACGACGTGCACGCCCACACGGCCTCTTCCGAGATCAGCGTCGTGAGCTGCACATCCGTGCTGGCGCCGCTATTCAGGTGATAGCGTTTGTTGATCTCCAGCGCCGCCGGACTGAGCAGCTTGCCGGTGTTGTACGCCGGGCACACCTCCTGGCAGCGGAAGCACATGATACAGGCGTAGCTGTCCATGATCTGTTCCCACCCCAGGTCGCTCATCTTCGCTGCCCCGAACTGTTCGATGGTCTGGTCGTCCAGGTTGATGTATCCCAGTTCTCCGATCGAGCGGCGCTTGGGCTTGAGGGCGAAATTGATCGGCGCGAAGAACAAGTGGATGTGCTTTGAATACGGGAAATATGGCAGGAAGGCCAGCACGGCGCCGAGTGAGGCCCAGAACATGATGTGCTCGCCGACGACCAGGCTGCTCGGTGCTGCCCCGGACCACCAGCCCGCCACAGTCGAGACGATGGGTTGCCACGTCGTCGTGCTCTCCCAGCGAGGCCAGCCGGAACGACTCGCCCAGCATGCGGGCCGCGTTGTGCACAAAGATGAACGCTCGCCACGATGGCCGAGTCACGCAGGATGCCAAAGCGAGCCTTGGGATGCAGCAGCGTCGTGTCGCGTGTCCTCAGGGCCTGCGAACGCATCACATAGCGGCGGATCACCATGGCGACGATGCCGATCAGGATCGCAAGGTTGGCAATGTCCGCCAACAGTCGGTACACGTCGCCAACGGCGCCCGTGCGCTCCAGGATCGCAGAACCCGGTGTAGCCGTACACCAGATCGTTAAGGTTGACCAGGAGGAAGACGATGAAGCCCCAACCGATGAGTCCATGCAAAATACTGGGTCCCAGCCGCGTCTTGAACACCGGCTGAAACAGGCCGACCTTGGCGATCAGCTCGCCGATGCGCTGCCACATCACTCCCCAGACGACCTTGCCGCCGCCGCTGGAGATGTTCTTGATGATGCGTAGGACACCGCGCCAGGTCAGATACAACGATGCCGCCGTCGCCGCGGCAAACAGGATCTTCTCAACGAAGCTCAGCATACGTTCCTCCAGAGCATCCGGTCATTCCGCCCAGGGCCATGTCATTGCCGCAACGTGAGCTCCGCGGCAAGCCTCGTTCTCCCGCACATGGCAGTCGCCGCGGTCCGCTGCCGCAAGTGTAGCATGTCACAAACAAAACGGAGGCCTTCGCCTCCACCCCGAGCTCCAGCATCTCAGGAATGCTCTACCCCGCAGGTCTTACTTGCTGATGTCGTCCACGTATGTCCGCGCCGGATCACACACGGGGGTGAAATGCTTGGAGAGCACATCCCACGCCAGAGCGTGTTCCGTCGTCCAGGCCTCGTTCAAAGTCAGCGAAAGGCACCCGGGGCCGGCGTTGTAGTTGACCAGCGTCATGCGCCACAGATCTTCGTACGAGGCCACGCTGTTGGGCGCCTGGCCGACGGTGTTCTCGATCACCTGCGCCGTCTGCTCACAACTGGCGATCAGGGTGTGGGCAAAGACCCCCACGCTGAAATTGGCCCGGCTCAAGTCGATTCCCAGGGCGCAGTCCTCGCACGTGGCGTTCACGCTCGAGACGAGCGCCTGGCGCAATGCCTGTCTTTCGTCGTCCTCGAGGTAAACGTAACCTTTGGCGCAGCGCTCGTACGGCAGCACCAGCGCGCAGAAACCGCCGTAGAAGGATTGATTCCACAACAAGGTGGTATCCGCGCCGTTTTCCGTGAGTTGGCCCAGGCCGATGTCGCTGCTGGCCTTGAACACCCCGGGCCAGAACTGGCTCTCGCGCGCAAACAGGTTCTTCAAGAGCTGCGCCGGGACGCCGGTCTCCTCCGAGGTCGTGATGATCAGGCTGTCGAATTGGTTCTGCCATTGCGCGACAGCCTCGCGGGCCGCCTCCTGCCCGCAGGCGTTCGCCCCGCCGTCCGGCAGCAGGCCCCCGTCCGCACAACTACTGGCGTTCACTACGCCCTGCAGGATCAGGTTGGCAGCCAGGTAGTTGTATGGGATATCGCTGGTCAGCTCGCTTGCTTCGCGCGGCGAACTCAGCCAGGCGGGCGGACCACCCACAGGCGGGAACGAATCCCATGTCACCGAACACGAGGCATTGCGTACGCCCTGCCACTGCGAGGACATCACATCGATGTACCACGAGGATTGATCCGGGTTGCCGCCGCTCTCCTGGGCGACCCGCACCTGGGCTGTGAATGCGGGGCTGGAATCGCCATAGCTGGACCAGGCCCAGAACACCAGGCTCAGCCCGTCCGCGTCGGTGGACTGCAGCTCAAGTTTGCAGGTCGGGTCGCACGTGAAGGGCGTGCCATCCACGGTACCCTCCACGCGCTGTATCTGCTCGTTCGGCAGAGGTTCCTGGCCTTGCAGGACGAGGATCGGCGGCGCCTCACATACGTTCGTGCCGAGCCGCGACACCGGACTGCAGCCCTCCAATGTGAGCCACACCACGGCCGCGGGCAGCTTCACTGTGACCTCGCGCTGTGCGCTCCGGGTATCCACAAGGTACAGGTAGTAGCCCTCGCACTGACGCGGGTGATTTACGGCATAGCACGGCGGCTGCTCCTGGTAATCAAACCATACGCTGTCGCCGCAATCGAGCAGGATATCCTGAGATGTAGGCAGGCCCTCGTGATCGATGATGATCTCACACGCAAGCGAGTTGTCGCCGTATGTGGCCATCCACCAGGTGTACGCGGTGTAGTCGATCTGGATGGGTGTGACCCGGTCCGGGCCGGGAGGTGTCTGGATTGAATCCGCCCTGGCTGTTGTTGCCGGCAGCACCCATAGGCTGCCGACGACAATTGCCAGGGCGGCAAGGATGTTCGTTAGCGCGGCGTTGGGTGGGCGAAGGGTCATGATTCCGGGCTCATGAACAGAGCCGAAGTCCGACTCATTATAGTGGACTCCGGCTCCGCGCACCATTGTGACTATGTGACTTTCTTCCTAACCTCGCGACTTCGGCCCCTTTTTCCGAGGCTGGTTGCGGCGAGCACGGGCAGCAGATCTGCTTTCCGCCTGCATGCTTTCCAACGTGCGCAGGTCCTGCTCCAGATTGCGGCGGCGCACGACCAGGCTGAACAGGTAGATTAGGCTGATGGCGAAGAAGATGGCGTATCCGGCGATCATGTATCCGGACGTATCGGGAGGTACATCTTGGAATAACATCGGAATCCTCTGTCTTGTGTGTGTCGGTTGAATTGCCGTGGCTATTGGGTCAGACTGAGCTTGAGCTGCTCGACGTGCGCGGCCAGGCGGCCCATCCGGATCCGGTTCCAAAGCAGGTCAACGAAGATCACGGTAAAGGTGAAGAGTGCGAAGAAGAAGGCCACCTTCATGTCGGGCACCATGGCGAAAGTGCCCTCCGCCCCCGGGTCACCGCTGCCGATCACGACTGGATGAATGGTCCGGAACAAGCGGATGGCGAAGAAGGTGATGGGAGCACTGACCGCGCCTACAATGGCGTACACCGCCCCAAACCGGGCGCGCCGGCTCGGATCTTCAATGCCCTGGCGCAGCATGAAGTACGCCACGTAGATCAGCTCGGTCACAGCCGCGGTCGTCAGGCGCGGGTCCCATGTCCACCACGTATTCCAGACCGGGCGTGCCCAGATGGAGCCCAGGATAATGGTGATCAGGAAGAACACCAGGCTGATCTCCACGGCGGCCACCTCGACGATATCCCATTCCGAGTCGCGGGTGACGAGGTAGATGATGCCGGCGACGCCGGCTGCTATGAACCCCAACAGGGCGGTCCACGCCGTGCCGATGTGGAAGTAGAACACTCGCTGCACCTGGCCCATGACCGCCTCGGTGGGCGCGAACACCAGCGCCAGGTACGCGGCAACGGCCAGCAACAGAACCGAGACAACATCGAGCAGTTTCAATGAAACAGGTTTCGCTTGCATGAAGACTCCTTTGACAATGGGGGGTCGGCCCCGGCTGGACGGTGGGTTGCGGATGGCGCGGCCCTGCGTCTACTCCTCCACCACATAATCGAACACCATGAATGCGATCGACGTGAAGATCACGTCGTACACCACCAATACGTTCAACCAGGGGCGGATATTGGCGAAATCATCGCCGGTGAGGTACCCGCCGCTGGCCTTAACGGCCGCGATCAAGACCGGGATCACGACCGGGAAGAGCAGGATGGGCAGCATCACGTCGCGGGTGCGCGGATGCACTGCCATGGCCGCCAGCAGCGTACCCACCACAATGTACCCGACCGACCCCAGGAGCAACGTTAGCAGCAAGCCCGGCTGGAACAGGTTCACATTGTACAGAAAGGAGTAGATCGGGAGCACGATGGCTTCCACGATCAACATGAAGGCGAGGTTGCTCACGACCTTGCCAAAGTAGATCGCGGCGCGATCCACGGGCGCCAGCAGCAGGCCATCCAGCGAGCCCTGGTCCTTCTCGATGCTCATGGACCGGTTCAATCCGAGCGTGCCGGCAAATGCAAACGTGACCCACAAGACTCCGGCAGTCACGGCTTGGCGGGTGCGGATGTCGAGTTCCAGGGCGAAATTGAAGATGACGATGACCAGCAGGGAAAAGACCAGCATGGCGGTGAACATCTCGCGTGAGCGCAGCTCCGCGGCCAGGTCCTTCCACGCAACGGCGCTCAGCGCCCGCAGGAACGCTGCGGCAGGAGATTCTTGGTGCGCGGGGCGCTGTCTTGGTCCGGCCATTTCAGTCCGCCAGAGAGTCTTTGTAGAAAGCCAGCAGGTTGGTGCCGCGCAGCTTCGCCCGCGTGGTGGAAGCCACAATTCGGCCGCGCGAAAGTACATCGAAACGGGCGGCCAGCGCCTCTGCGCGCACCATGTCGTGGGAGGTCATCACCACAGTGCGCCCCCGCGCGGCCACAGACTGCAACACGGTATCCAACATGGCGCACGCATCCTGGTCAAGCCCTGTATGTGGTTCGTCGAAGAGCATCACGTCCGGGTCGTGCAGGACCGCGCGGCCGATGGCCAGCCTTTGTTGCATGCCGCGCGAGAACGTGCGCACCAGGTCGCCGCGGCGCCCTCTCAACCCGACGAGCTCCAGCACCTCGGCGATCCGGTTGGCCGCATGTGCAACGCCGTACAGGCGCCCATAGAAACGCAGGTTCTCTTCGGCTGTCAGGTCGCCATAGAGCAGCGGGGTGTGTGCGACGACTCCGAGGCCAGCGCGCACGGCGGCGGCCTCACGCGGCAGCTGGTGACCCGAGATACGTACTTCACCCAACGATGGCTGGGAGAGGGACGCCAATATTCGGAGAAACGTGGTCTTGCCTGCGCCGTTGGGACCGAGGAGGGCAACAAACTCGCCGCGCCGCACCTCGAAATCCAGGCCTCGCAGGACCGTCTTCATCCCGAATCGTTTGACGAGCTTCGTCACACGGATGACTGGCGCTTGCGGAGCGGTAGGTGTGCGGGGCGATGCTGGCACCGATGAACCTCGAATTAGCTCAGCTTTCGCAATGCGTCCTTAAGTTCATGTCGGCGCTTCTGGTACGCCTCGTCCGGCAACTTACCGGCTCGCCGCAGGTCGTCAAGCGCCAGGATGGCATCCAGTACCTCGTCCGTGCTCTCAAATTCTGGGCCCGACTCATCCGAGCCCGGCTTGCGACGTTCTCGCACATAGAGGTAGACGCCGGCCAGGACGAGGATCAGGCCCAGAGCCGCACCACCGATCAGCCACCCCTGCTGCACGTCCGGGCCTGTCGCAGAACTCAGACTGGGCCGGCCGGTGATCTTGAAGTCCAGGGTCTGGCCCGACTTCAATCCGGTGGCCGAGTACTCCTGGTAGTTGTTGTTCTGGAAGACTTGCGCGCCCTCGTAGGTAAGCTGCGATCCGGTGACCTTGATCCCGTCCGGAACCAACAGCAGGACGCTGGGCGAATCGATTCCCAGCGGTTGACTGAAATCCGCAGATTTCTCGTATGGCAGGCCGAAGAAGGCGATGATCGAGTACGGCTTCTCGCTGGGCAATACGGCCAGGCCATCTTTCGCGGTCACGAAGGTTTCGCTGTCCTGTCCTGCCTCAAAGCCCTGGTTGGCAGCGCCAGCCGGCAGCCGGATGAAGGGAATCGTCGCCCCGTCGGTCGAGATGATCACGGCTCGATCGCTCTGGTTGGTGAAGGCGAAGATCTCCAAGACCTGCACAGTTCCGGGCGTGGCGAAGTCAGTGTAGATATGAACCTGGTCCAGCGTCAGCAGGTTGGTATCCGTGCTGGGCTCGTGCAACTTGACGGGTGGCAGAGTAATTGCAGTCGAGTTGGCACTGGCGGCCTGGAATTCCGAACGATACGTGATGCCGGCATATTCCAGGTCTGCCAGGAAGATGCGGTTCACGGGCATTTCCACGTTTTCGAAGCCGTACGAGCCATCCGGCGCTGTGGTCGTCGTAAGAGTTAGCACTTCCTGGGGCCCGCTAGTCTGATCGGCAGCGTGGTCAAAGCCGTGGAGCGTCACCGTCATGCCTTCGAGCCCTCCGACCGCACCCTCGACCTTGCCGTTGACCGGTCCAATGCCTGCGTTGGCTGCTTCCGGGGTGGGCGCTGTTGTGTCCTCCGGTTGCGTGGTCCCGCTGATGGGGGCAGGCGTGACTGCAGAGGTGATCTGTCCGGCGCCGTTCAGCGTGAGGCTGCGGAGGAAAGCCGCGGCGGCGTAGGCATCCTCATCTGAATAGTTGGCGGCAAAGGCAGGCACATCTCCATCGCCCGTTCGAAGGAGCTGGACCAGGCTGGAATCCGAGAGACTGGCCATGCGGGTCAGGTCCGCAAAATGAGTTTTGCATTGGGTGCAGTCTGCCTCCACCAGCGACTTGCCGCGCTCAAACTCGTCCGGCGTCGTGTGCAGCGACATGGCGTACGCAACAACGTCCCAGCGATCCTGGTCGCTGAGAGAACCAACGAACGGCGGCATGAAGCGATCCAGATTCCCCTGCGTCACGATCTTGAACCAATCCGCCGGCGCCGCATCGCGCGCCACCTCCGGCAGGCCGATGCCTGGGACAGAAACAGGAAGTTGCATGCTTTGAGGGCCATCGCCCAGGCCTGCGGCACCATGGCACGGCGCGCAGCGCTCCGCAAAGATGGCGGCGCCGTTCTGAACCTGGGGCGCTGATGCGGGGTGAAGTGCACCCAGGGTGGGCATGGGAGATGGCGGAACGTAGTCGGGTGGGGGCGTTACATCCTCGGCCAGGGTGAAGTTGCAGCCTGCCAGGAGAATGGCGACGGCCGACCAGCATCAAAGGAAAGGAGGATCTCATCAATACCTCAAGTTGTCATTGCAGAGACTTGCCGCAATTTGGGCAGAAGCGATCGTTGAGTAGCACGGGCTTGCCACAATGCGGGCAGAACCCTGCGGATTTCTCGCGGCGACCGGCGCGACGGGCGGCCAGAAGTGACTCGATCTGTTCATCCGGTAGATCGCTGCCGGAACCTGCAGCGGCATCCGGACCGGCGGCCAGCGCCTTCTCAATCCTGTCGCTTGTATTGGCTGGGCTGGCAGCCGCGGGCATTAGTCTGTCGAGCTCTTTGAGGATGGAGGCCCCACGCTGCAGAAGTTCGCTGCGCTGTCCCGGGTACGCATCCTCTGGCACCTTGCCGAGTTTGAAGTCGAAATCCAGCTCCTGCAACGCGTTGATCACGCGATCGCGCTCTGCCAGCAGCGCCGAGACCTCCGGCGACTTATCCAGCGGCCGAGGGCGGGCGCCGCGCATCAGCGGGGCTGCCAGGAAGAGCCCGACGAGGATCAGCAGAGCGAGCAAGATCAGGATGGCGCCCAGGTCCATGGTCCCCTCCTACTGCAGCAGCGGATCGATGATGGCGTGGATCTGGTCCTCTGAGCTGAAAGGGCCGACTTGAACGTGGCGCAGGACTCCATCCCGATCGATGAAGTAGGTTTCGGGGACGCCCTTGATGCGGAAGAGCTGCGAGATGCGCGTCCCAACGTCGGGGCCGTTTGGGAACGTGATATCGAATTTCTTGAGGTATTCTCTGGCGTGCGGCTCGGTGTCCACGTAGTCGACGCCCAGGAAGAGCACGTCGCCGCGCTCCTTGTAAAATGCCCAGGCCGAACGGAGATCCGCGGCCTCTTGCTCGCAAGGCTTGCACCAGGATGCCCAGAAGTTGATCAGCAGCACCTTGCCGTGCAGGGCTGCCAGGTCCACGGTGGCCTGACCGTCGTATTCATATCCGGTGAACAGCGCCAGTTGAAAGTCCTGCACGCGCTCACCGGGCTGTACCGTTCCTTGCTGCCTGCGGCCCAGGCCGATGGCCATCAGCACGAGCAGGCCGACTAGGCCCGCCCAGATGAGTATTTGGATCCAGATCGGCACCGGCCGACGGGCTCTGATGCCAGGAGTGGATTCGGTCATGCATTCTCCCATTCCCCACGGCCGGGGCGGCCTTCCCGACAACCCGGCCACGATCGTGCGCCTGCTTGTTGAATCCCCAGCTCAACCCCTCTTCTTGAGTTCATCTTCCATGCGCAGAATGTACTCATCCTGCGGGCGCCGTCGAAGAGGGCTGCACGGGCGCGGCGACTGGCGCCTTCCAACTGCGGAAAGACCGTACCAGCAGGATCACGCCGCCCAGTATGATCAGGGGCGGCACAACATAGATCACCCAATTCAGGCCAGTGCGCGGCGGTACGGCCAGCACGCGTGCGCCGTACTGCTGAACGAAGTATTGCTGGATCTGCTGTTCTGACCAGCCATCGGAGAGCTGTTGCCGGATCAGATCTCGCCACTGGCGGCAAGCCTCCGTGGGGCAGACATCCAACGGGGTATTCTCGCATACCGGGCAGTACAACTGGTGGGCAATTCGATTGACCTCATCGTCTGTGGGCGTCGGTTCCTGCGCGAGAGCCAGGCGGGCCGGGTGCAGCGCAACCAACAATGCCACCAAGAGCATGAGGGCGAGGGGCCATGCCGGAAGCAGCACTGCGCGCGTTGGATGTCGGAGCATTTGACGTCCGAAGTCAGCCAAATTGGATTGTAATCCGGACCTAATCCGCCGCGCTCGGCGTGCTCATGCCCGGCGGGCGCACGCTGAACCACAGGCGCAGTCTGGAATTCCGGTCTGGGCCAGGCGGCGATCAGGATACCAACAAGGAAGACCAGCGAACCGATCCACAGCCAGTTCACCAGAGGGTTCACAAACAACTTGAAGGTCGCGCCCGCGGCAGACGCGGGCTGCCAATCGATGAGCAGCACGTACAGATCATCCTGCAGCGTGGATCGCTGTCCCGGGATGGTCATGTTCTGCTCGGCATCCGCGTAGTAATCGATGCGAGGATGAACCTCCCCGAGGTACGTCCCGTGCGTATCGTAGACACTCAGGACCGCACGCGTGACCTGGCGGCTATCCGGTCCTTGAAACTGAGCGATGGACTGGTACTTGACGCGGTAATCGCCCAGGCGGATCGAATTGTCCACCGCCACCGTTGCCTGCGTCTCCGTCTGGAAGAAGGAGATGCCGAGGATGCCGACTGCCATCAGCATCATGCTGATGTGGATGATGTAGCCGCCATAACGACGTGGATCGCGCCCGAAAAGTCTCCATAGGGCCGCGAAGAACGTCTCCTGTTGCGAGCGCATGCGTGCTCGCGCGGCGCGCCAAAATTCCTGTAAGGTGATCAACAGCACGAAGGCAATGAGAAAGAAGGCAATCAGTGCGAGGCTGTTCCGGGTGTAGGTGAAGTACAGAAGTGCCGTTACTCCCAACGCGGCGCAGACGGGCTTCCAGATCTGGCGGCCCATGGAGCGCAGGGCGGAAAGGCCCCAAGCCGAGAGTGGCGCGATGCCCATCAGTAGCATGAGCGCCGCGAAAAGCGGCCCGGTGGCCCGGTTGTAGAACGGCGGGCCGACGGTTACCTTTTGACCCGTAACCAGCTCGGAGATCAGCGGGAAGATGACCCCCCAGAAGCATACAACCAGGACGCTCATGAAGAGCAAGTTGTTTAATAGGAAGAAGGCTTCACGGGAGAGCATGGACTTCATCTCGTTCTCACCGCGCAGGTCGGGCCAGCGGTGGATCAGCAGGGCGATGGATGCGATCAGAGTAAGTCCAATGAATGCAAAGAACGCCGGCCCGATGGCGCTCTGCGCGAAGGCGTGGACAGACGACAGCACGCCTGAGCGGGTGAGGAATGTGCCGAAGATCACCAGCGAATACGTCAGGATGATCAACAGCATGTTCCAGTGCTTAAGCTGCCCCCGTTTCTCCTGGATCATGACCGAATGCAGGAAGGCAGTGCCGGTCAGCCAGGGCATGAAGGCCGCAATCTCGACGGGATCCCAGCCCCAGAAGCCGCCCCACCCGAGAACGTCGTAGGCCCAACGACTGCCCAGGACGAGGCCAAATGAGAGGAATAGCCAGGCCCAGAGAGTCCAGCGGCGTGTGAGTCGGATCCAGCGGTCGTCGCTGCGGCCGGTAATGAGGGCCGCCATGGCGAAGGCATACGGAATGACGAAGGACACGAAGCCCAGGTACAGCATGGGCGGATGGATGATCATCCCGGGATGGCGCAACAGCGGATTCAGGCCGCGACCATCGGCGGGGAAGAAGGCGGTGCCATTGGCGGGCGCAAGCATCGCCGTGATGACCTCGCCGGCGGTGGTCTGCCAGTAGCGGGCAAACGGGTTCTCGAAGAAGATTACCAGTCCCAAGAAGAACGCCGTCGTTATGGAGGTGACCACGATGACCCATGGCAGGAACTCGCGGTCTCGATCCCAGCGCCGCAGCGTGACGAGCGAGGCGAAGGCGGACATGAGCCAGGACCAGAAGAGCAGCGACCCCTTCTGCCCGCCCCACCAAGCCGTGATCTTCAGATAGCCAGGCATGCTGCGGCTTGTCACCTCATAGACGTAGGCCACTTCAAAGCGGTTGTTGATCAGCAGGTAGATCAAGATCCCCGAGGCCAGGGTGATCAGCGGCCAAAGCAGCAGCATGGCACGCCGGGCGGATTCCACCGCGCCGGCTGAGCGCGAGCTATGCCCGTGAACTGCAGCCGCCACACTGTAAAGGGCGGCGAGGAAGGCGACGACCAGTACTCCATATCCGATTTCAGCCAGCATGCTTCTCTCCGGGAGGAAATGCGACCGCCATGGGCCTCAACGACTTGTTGCTGCGAAATTCAGAATAAAGGACCTGACATGTGTACGCCTCGTCAGGTCCTGTGGTCACAGTCTTGGATGCGGCCCAGCCAGCTCAAACGGCTAGGATGCGCCAGAGGCCTGACTGGGAACGGCCTCCTCGTACTTGGTCGGACACTTGAGCAGAAGCTCATCCGCATGAAATGTGCCGTCGGAGCCCATCTGTCCGGTCATTATGGCCTGGGCCTCATTCTTGAGCAGGTCGGGTTTGGGGCCAGAATACTGCACCGTGATCCGATTGCGGGATGAATCGACGGCAGCGGCATGCAACACAGCTGCCAAGCCGCCCTGGCGCTCCACTTCCGCATTATCCCCAGGCACATGCGCGACCTGGAAGGTCAACGTCAGAGTCTGCCGGATCGTACTGAATGCTGTCGCCGATGACGGCCCCTGAGACGCGCAAGTTCCTGCCCGCCACGCTCTGGCCCTCGGCTTTGAGCTCATCAACAGTCAGGAAGTACTCGGCGCTGGCCTGGGTGGACGACACGATCAAATAGACGACCGCCGCCAGAATAAGCAAGCCACCGATGATGAACTTCGAACGTCCCATCCTTTGCCTCCCAACCTTATCCGAAACAAGCCCATTACCTATGTCATTCTACATGACCAGATAAATGCAACCTGAGAGTTGCAGGCTCGCGGGTCAGCCGCGGGCGTCGCACGGGCAGGCAGAGTGACCGGGGCAGACGGGCTCGCCTCAGTCAGCAGAGATCAGATGCGTCCGAATGGCGAACTTCACCAGTTCCGTGCGGGAGTGCAGATTCAGGCGACCCATGATCCGCTCCCGGTGGCGACCCACGGTTTTGTGACTGAGGCCAAGCTGCTGCCCGATCTCGACGTTGCTCCGTCCCTGTGCGATGAGTTCGAGGACCTGGCGTTCTCGCGGGCTGAGGACCTGGAGCCCCCTGACATCCGGGGCGCGACTCTCGGCCGGCAAGGATAGGTCCGGGCCATCCCCAGCAAGGCGTTGGTAGTCCTCCAGTAGCCAACGAGCCAGGGCGGGTTGCAGGTACACATGTCCCTGAGAAACGGAGCGAATGGCCGCGACGAGTTCATCCGCGGCGGCCTGTTTCGTCAAGTAGCCGGAAGCACCGGCGGCGAGCATCGCCATGAAGTACTGCTTATCATCGTGCACGGTGAGCGCAAGCACCTGCATGCCCGGAAGCTGCTGCTTGATCCTGCGGGTGGCTTCCAGACCATCCATGTCAGGCATGGTTATGTCCATCAGCACGATGTCTGGCTTGAACTCGATCGCTCGCTCGAGCGCCTGCAACCCCGTGCGCGCCTCTGCGACCACTTGCAGCCCCGCCTGTTGCTCCAAGAACGACTTGAGGCCAGTGCGGACGACATCATGATCCTCCGCGAGGAGCAATCGGATATCACTCAAGGCTGGAGTTCTCCGCGGGATCAGCCGGCAGGGGAATGACCGCCTCCACGCTTGTGCCCCGCGACGGCGAGGAGCGCAGATCCAGGCGGCCGCCGAGGGCCTCCACGCGCTCGCGCATGCCAGCCAACCCCCAGCCGCGCGGCGGAAAGAATTCCGCAGCCGGATCAAAACCGCAACCATCATCGCGGACCAACAGCCTCACACGGTCCTCGTCGTAGTGCAGTTCAACCTCTGCGCAGCTGACGTGCGCATGCCTTGCCACGTTTCTGAGGGCCTCCTGAGCTACTCGAAAGAGGGCGGTATCGAGCAACCCGTCCAGCTGCCTGGCGTGGCCCGACACATGCACGCCCACATTCAGATCCTTCAAGCCATACTCCTGACCACGCAGTGCCTGGAGCGCCGGAGCCAAACCGAGATTGTCGAGCTGGGCAGGGCGCAGGTCCCTGACCAGCTGATAGAGACTGTCGGACATTTGCCTAGTAAGTCGCTGAAGGCGCGTCACCATGTCTACTGTCTCGGGGCGCCTGAGCTTGGAGCGCAACGAGGCCAGCTCCAATGAAAAGGCGGCCAACAGCTGTGCAACCTGGTCATGCAGTTCCCTGGCGATGCGGGACCGCTCATCCTCCTGAGAACGCACCATGTGCCGAAGCAAGTCCCGACGCAGTGCGTCCTGCTGGACGAGGGCGGCCAAGCGCGCCTGGTGCGCATCGATCAAGAGCCGCTGCCTGTCGTGCTCGGTGGCCTGCATGGCTCGCAGCAACCCGATTGAGATCAGCCCGGCCGTAACCGCGCGCAGAACCTGGACAGGTATGCCGGTCGATAATTGAAAGACGTCCTGGTTGAGAATACTTGCCGGGAACCAGGGAAGAGGTTGCACGAGGAGTTGAGACGCCGCGTACAGGGCGAACCCGAGGGAGGCAAGGCGCAGACTGGATGTGATCGTCGATTCACGTCGGGCTATCTGGTCCTGCGTCGCGGCCCAGATGGCCACCGATGCCATCAGGCCAGAAGGCACGGCCAGCAAGTACCTCAAGGCGGCGTCGACAGTGATCGTCCAAGGGACGGCTGTATGGGCTCGGCCCATCCCCATGGCGAAGATCGCAGCAAGTATCGTGCACAGGGCCATGGAGAGCCCAGATGCCGCATGGCGGAGGGGGCGTGGGGCTCGCTGGAGGGAGGTCAACGCGTAGACCAGGAGACATGTGAATGAAACCAACAACAGTCCGACCCGCGCCCAGTTCAGCCAATCGGGCAGAGCGCTCCCTGATTGCTGGGTGGCGCGCAGGAAGGCCTCAAGCCATTCATGGGTGCCGTGAGATACTCCGAAGGCGGAAAGCCAGCGCAAAGTGCTGCCTTCACGCTGCGTCGAGGCTCGGCCAGATTCCAAGAGGACGGCCAAGCCCATGATCCAGAACGCCAGGCCGTAGACAAAGTAGATGAGCAACAAGCCGATCCCCAATTTGCACCCAACCTCATGTGTATTCTATCCCAATGGCCATCAACCACCGCGGCACGGGTCGCGAGCCGAAACAAGGAACCGCGAGTGACGAGTGCAGTGTCGCAGCGGTGGAACAATTCTGACAAGGTACCTCATATCACACTCAATAGGTGACATTTGACATCTGGCACTCACCCCAATCTCATTATTGACTTATGGTAAACTCAGGGCCAATATTGGGTCGTTTGCGGCATCAGCTCGCGAGCGGCATGGCATTAGCGGTAGCGGAATGAGACGATGGTGGGTGACAATCGCTGTATGAAGGAGAATGTAAAAATGTCCTTGAAGAGACTTCTCATTCTGCTGGGCGCAGCACTTTTGGGGGCGGTCATTCTGGCGGCCTGCGGCGGGACGCCTTCTGCTCCAACCGCTGCCGAGCCGGCAAAGATGGAGCTGGTCGTGCCGTTCGCGGATGTGTTCAGAGCGTCAGGTCATGCGGATGGCACATCCGAGGCCTTCGTGCATTGGGATAAGGACGGTGCGGTGCCCGTTGCGTGTGCGCGCTGCCACACCTCAACCGGATACCAGGAATTCGTATCCAGCGGAAAAGTCGCGGCCGACATCACTGCGCCGGCTGGTCCGTTCAACTGCGATACCTGCCATAATGCCGCTGCGATGGCTCTGACTTCCGTGACCTTCCCCTCCGGGAAGGTGGTCGAGACCAGCGAAGACGGCGAGGCCCGCTGCATGACCTGCCACCAGGGTCGCGAATCCAAGGTGAGCGTTGACAAGCAGATCAACGAGACCTTCAAGGTCACGGACGTGGACGCGGTCGTGGCCCCGATCAAGGGCGCCGACGGCAAGGACGTTGCCTTTGGGTTCCGCAATGTGCACTACTTTGCGGCGGGGGCGACGCTCTACGGCTCCCAGGCTCAGATGGGCTACGAGTACGAGGGCAAGGCTTACGATCCGAAGTTCCGGCACGTCCCGGAGTTCGATACCTGCGTTGCCTGCCATGATCAGCATGCCACCCAGGTGCGCGTCGAGGCCTGCTCGGCATGCCATACGGATGCCAAGACGGTTGATGACCTGAAGAACAACCGCGAACCAGGCTCACTGATGGACTACAACGGCAACGGCGACACGAAGGAAGGCATCTATTACGAGATGACCGGGCTGCAGGATACTCTGTACAGCTCGATCCAGGCCTATGCCAAGGAAGTCGCCGGTACGGGCATCGCATACGATGGCGCGGCATATCCCTACTGGTTCGCTGACGCGGACGGCGATGGCAAGGCGGATCAGAAGGACGGAGCAGGTGTTGGGTACTCCACCTGGACCGCCCGCATGCTTAAGGCAGCCTACAACTACCAGGTTTCCGCGAAGGATCCGGGCGCCTTTGCACACAACGCGAAGTATGTCATCGAGCTGCTGTATGACTCGATCGATGACCTCAACGGAAAGCTCTCGACGCCGGTCGACATGACCACGCTTGCACGAGATGACGCCGGGCACTTTGCAGGCAATACCGAGCCCTTCCGCCACTGGGATGCGGAGGGCGAGGTACCTGCCGGGTGTGCGAAGTGCCACAGCGCGGGTGGCCTGCCAGAATACATTGAAAATGCTGGCACGCTTGTTGTGACCAAGTCCGGCGTGCAGATCACGGGCGTGGTTGCCCAGCCGCCGGCGAACGGTTTCATGTGCTCGACCTGCCACAATGAGGCCAAGTGGCCCGAGCGTCGGGCGGTGGTCAATGTGCCATTCCCCTCGGGCGTATCCCTCACCTTCAGCACCGAGAAGGATGCGGACGGTAACCTGCTTCCGGTGGATGCAAACCTGTGCATCGAGTGCCACCAGGGCCGCGAGTCCACAGTCACCGTGAACAACTACCTGGGTGACAAGCCGGTCGACACGGCCGATCCGAAGATCAGCTTCAAGAATGTGCACTACTTCGCCGCGGGCGCTACGCTGTTCGGCGACGCAGCCAAGGGCGCGTATCAGTACAACGGGCAGACGTATGTCGGTCAGAACGTCGCTCACCCCCTGAATAAGTGCACGGATTGTCATGATGTGCATGAGTTGAGCGTCAAGGTAGACGCCTGCAAGGGCTGCCACACCAACGTGACGGGTGCCGAGGACCTCGAGAAGATCCGCTTCGCCTCCGATACCACGGACTGGAACGGTAACGGCGATGTGGCGGAAGGTGTATTCGTGGAAATCAACTCCTTCCGCGAGGGCCTGTACGCGGCCATCCAGGCGTATGCAGAGAAGAACGGCACGCCCATCACCTACGATGCGCTGGCGTACCCGTACTGGTTCGTGGATGCGGACAAGGACGGGAAGGCGGACGTGGGAGACAAGGGGCCGGTTGGATACAACGCCTGGACGCCGCGCTTGCTGAAGGCTGCGTACAACTACCAGTATTCGATCAAGGATCCGGGAGCGTTCGCCCACAATCCAAAGTACGTCATGCAGTTCCTGTATGACTCCATAAAGGATCTAGGCGGCAGTGTCTCTGGCTTGACGAGACCTTAGTACCCGGAACACCCTACGCACAAAAAAGATGGCGGGCGCTTGGCGCCCGCCATCGCGTGCGGATGCAAATCGGTCCAACGCCGACAGCCGGGGACTGCAGGTTTCCAATCCACTATAATGTGCCGGGTATGTCCACTTTAGACCAGACGCCGCAGGCGGTTGTATCTCTGCATGGGCCCGTTTCCCGGCGAGATCTGAGGAGCGCACGATGACCATAGGGCACTCAGCGCGAATTCAACGTGCTGCGCTATTCGTCGGTCTGGGCCTGGTGGTACTGACGGCGGTCGCCATGGCGCGCTCCGCCATGGCTGCTCCAGGTCCGCAGCCTCCGGCCCAAGCTCAACCTTCAGATGACTATTGCATCGGATGCCATTCGCAGCAGGGCATGAGCCGGCCGCTGAGTGATGGATCCGTGCTGCCTCTCACCATCAACGGCGAGCGCTTCCGGGAGAGCGTACACGCGCAGGAAGATGTTGGCTGCGTCGGCTGCCACACCAACATACAGAAGTTCCCACACCCTGAATTTAGCGGTGAATCTCGACGGGCTGTGACATTGAGCTTGTACGCTGCCTGCCAGAGCTGCCACGAAGACCAATACCAGCGGGTGCAAGACAGCGTCCATCAAGCAGCCATGGCCGGAGGAAATGACCAGGCCGCGGTGTGCACAGACTGCCACAATCCGCATGAGCAGCACAGGCTGACGGATGTCCAGACGGGCGCCGTGCTACCCGAGGCGCGTCTTGGCATTCCCGAGACCTGCGCTCGGTGCCACAGCGCCATCTATGACACGTACAAGGCAAGCGTGCACGGGGCAGCCCTCACGGGCGAAGGTAACCTGGACGTGCCGACCTGCATCGACTGCCACGGCGTGCACAACATCGCGGACCCAACGACAGCGCGTTTCCGAAACGCAACTCCCCAGCTGTGCGCCAAATGTCACACCAACACGCAGCTCATGTCGAAGTACGGAATCTCCACGGACGTGCTCGACACGTACGTGGCGGATTTCCATGGCACGACGGTGACTCTGTTTGAGCAGGTCTCACCCGACACACCCACAAACAAGCCGGTGTGCACCGACTGTCATGGCGTGCACGACATCTCGCTGGTGGACAACCCGGCGACCGGCATTGCAATCAAAGGCAACTTGCTCGTCAAATGCCAGCGCTGCCACCCTGGTGTGACCAGCGCCACCTTCACCGATGCGTGGATGAGTCACTACGTCGCCAGCCCGACGAAGTTTCCTCTGGTCTTCTATGTGAATCTGTTTTACAAGATCTTCATCCCGGTGGTGATCGGCGGAATGCTCGTGTTCGTGGTCACCGACGTGGTCCGCCGCAGGCTGGACGCCAGGAAGGGAGGGGCTCGCTAATGGCACCCAACAAGGCCGCCCCGACCGAAACACGCACGTACGCACGATTCAGCATCTCGGCCCGGCTGCAGCACGTCATCATGCTGCTTTCATTCACCACCCTGGCCGTGACCGGACTCGTGCAGAAGTTCGCCCTCAACCCCGCATCACTTTTCGTCGTACGACTCTGGGGCGGAGTTGAGAATCTCCGGTCGACGCATCACGTGGCGGCCACAGTCCTGATGCTGGTGGCCATCTATCACCTCGTGGAGATCGGACACAGCGTCTTCGTGATGCGGGCGCGGCAAGGCATGCTGCCAGGTCTGCAAGATATCCGGGATGCCTGGAATGCCCTGATGTACAACGTGGGTTTGGCCAGGTCGCGACCGCAGTTCGGCCGCTACGGATTCGAGGAAAAAGCCGAGTACTGGGCGCTGGTTTGGGGGATCCTCATCATGGCCCTGACGGGCTTCATGATGTGGAATCCTCTTGCGACGATCAATGTGCTGCCTGGGGAGTTCATTCCGGCGGCCAAGACCGCGCACGGCGCCGAGGCCGTGCTTGCCGTGCTGGCCATCATTGTCTGGCACATGTATGGCGTGCACATCAAGCGCTTCAACAAGTCCATGTGGACGGGCCGGATGAGCGAAGCCGAGATGCTGCATGAGCACCCGCTCGAGCTGGCAGACATCAAGGCGGGAGCCGAGCGCCGGCCTTCACCAGCCCAGGTGCGCTCCCGTCAGCTCATCTACTATCCGATCGCGGCGCTGATGGCCGGCGGTCTGCTGTTTGCCGTGTTCGGTTTTGTCAGCAGTGAGCAAACCGCGATCACGACCTCCCCGCCCGCGATCTCGACGGTGCAGGTGTACGTGCCGCAGACGCCCACCGCCTTGCCTCCGACGCCGACGGCCATGCCTTCCAGGACCCCGGAACCAACTGCAGAGGGAACGACGGCGCCGAACGCCGCGCTCGACGTGGGCCGAGGTCGCGCCCATCTTCGCGGGACGATGCAGTGCGTGCCACGGGGCCGCCTTGGCCAGCAATGGCCTGGCCCTCGATACGTTCGGAAATGCCATCAAAGGCGGACAGGACGGGCCCGTAATCGCGCCTGGAGATGCAGTCGGGAGCAAGCTGATTGTGGTACAGTCCGCAGGAGGGCATCCGGGCCAGCTATCCGCCGAGGAACTGGACATCGTGACCCGGTGGATCGCAGCCGGCGCTCTCGAAAAGTAGCAAGGGGCAAACAGGAGGGGCGGTCGATGACCGCCCCGTGGGTACACGGGGAGGACTGGTGCCATGAACTTGCGGTCTCGACTCAAGAAGCTGTTCTTTCCGCCGGCCGGATCTCCGATGCGGGTGATGATCCTGCCGTATGCAGTCCTGGTTGTGTTGACCCTGGGCCTGATCAGCGGGGGAGCGCACGCCTGGAGCTACAGCAACTCGCCAAAGTTCTGCGGCACGACATGCCATACCATGCCGCCTCAGAACGCGGTCTACGTCCGTTCTCCGCATGCCAACGTGACCTGCGAAGAATGCCACATAGGCCGCGCTTCGTTCTTCGAGCAGTTGCCGCGCAAGGCCCAGGGCATCAAGGAAACCTACGACACGATCTTCAATCTATATGAGCTGCCCATCCGCGCCCAGGCACTGCGACCTGCGCGTGAAACCTGCGAGAAGTGCCATCAGCCCGAGACGTTTTCGGATGACAGCCTGAGAAACGTCGTGCACTTCGCCCAGGACACAGAGAACAGCGCCACCACGACCTATCTCATCATGAAGACCGGGGGCGGGGCCAAACGCCAGGGTCTGGGACGTGGAATTCACTGGCACATCATCAACAAAGTGGAGTACGTTGCCACGGATGCTCTTTCGCAGGACATACCCTACGTGCGAGTCGTGAACGACGACGGGAGCACGACGGAGTATGTGGATGTGGAAGCCAATTTCGACCCGGCTTCGATTCAGCCGGGCGATCTCAAGAGCATCGATTGCCTGACGTGCCACAACCGGGTCACGCACGAATTCGCCGATCCGGCCGAGTCGGTGGATCTGGCAATGTCGCGCGGAGTGATCGATCCAACCATACCCAGCATCCGGCTGAAGGCCGTTGAGGTCCTGAGCCAGTCGTACCCCAGTCGGGATTCGGCTATGCGGGCCATTGCCGCCATCCAGCGATACTACGAGAACTCCGCGTACAAGGATTCAGCGAAGGTGGAAGCGGCAATTGCCGCCATGCAGGACATCTACGACCATACGGTGTTTCCCGACCAGAAAATCGACTGGACCACTTACCCGAACAACCTGGGCCATTTCGATGCTCCGGGATGCTTCCGGTGCCACGACGGAAAGCACCTGGACGCGAACCAGCAAGCCATCCGGCTGGAATGCAATGTCTGTCACTCGATCCCGGTGGTGGCCGGTGCCTCTGACTTCGTGGCGAACATCGAGATCAGCCGGGGGCCAGAGCCTGAATCACATCGCAGCCCGAACTGGATCAGTCTGCATAATCAGGCCATTGACACATCCTGTACGGCGTGCCACACGATGGAGGACGCGGGCGGGACCAGCAATACCTCCTTCTGCTCAAATAGCGCCTGCCACGGCAATGTATTCACTTACGCCGGCTTCAACGCGCCCGAGCTGCGCGAGATCCTGCAGTCGCAACTGCCGCCTCCTGCGCCCACGCCAACGCCCGGTCCCGCCCCCGAAAACCCCACCTACAGTGCGAATGTGGGGGGCCTCTTCCAGACGACGTGCGCGGCATGCCACAACGCCACCACCCTGGCCGGAGGGCTGGACTTGACGAGCTACGCGACGACCATGCACGGCGGCAAGGATGGCGCGGTGATCCAACCGGGAGATGCGCAAGGGAGTCTGCTGCTCTCCGTGCAATCGAGCAAGCACTTCGCCAATCTGTCGGCCACGGAACTCGACATAGTCCGGCAGTGGATCACGGCTGGCGCGCCAGAACAATAGACGGATGTCGTAGACATCACCATCATTTCTCAGATGCACAATCAGAGCCGATCCAGATGGATCGGCTCTTTGATTGCAGGGAACCCACAAAAAACTAGGCGGCGACGCTTTCGGGCAGGATTTGGGCGGCCGTCTCGCGGAGCTCCGAGGCGAATCGATGGTCCACTACTCCGAGGTAGCGCACGCCGAGTGAGAACGCCAGCAGCCCGTAGGTGACGATGCCCATCCCGGTGACAATCTCGATCAGCGAGGGTGCATAGGACGCGTATGAAACAGCCATCTGACCCGGGAGGTAGGGCATGACCACCAACAAGCCGGAGAGATTGGTGTCCCATCGAAATGCGACCACGCCGATCACGATCAGGGCCAGCGCGGTCATTCTCCAAAACGGATGCTGGCGAGTGCGCGGGTTGAGCAGCATCACCGCGGGCACGAGGGCGCCCAGCACCATCTCGAGCACCCAGAAATTGAACGAGAGCGGGCCGCCCGTGAGGAGTTCCAGGCCCTCGGTCCGCCCGGGCTCGTAGGTGTAGTGCTGCGCAAAGACGTCCCAGAAACGGAAATACAGATAGGCGACAAGGCCCCATGCCAGAAATCGCGCGACGCGCTCGATCAACAGCGTCATTGGTACGGGCCCGCGGGGTGAGACGGGCGGAAAGCATAGAGGCGAAGAGCGTCAGCGCAATGCCTCCCAGGATCGCCGAAAACATGAAAAGCACGGCCATCTCCGGCTTGTACCAGATGGGGCGGGATTTCAGAACGCCGTAGACGCCGCCCAAGGATGACTGGTGCAGACTCGAAAGGGCAAGTCCGGCGATGGCGAGATATGGCGCGTAGTGATGAACGTGGGTCATCTTGGAAGCGATCACCGGAAACCTGCGTTTCAGCCAGTCGAACCGGGCAAAGATCGGCATAGACTCCAGCACCAGAACCGTCAGATAAAGCATCACGCACATGGTCACCTCCCACAGCAGGGAGTGGCTATTCCAGTAGACCATGGCATGCCAGAATCTGTCCGGACGCCCGATGTCGAGCAGGAGCGAGAGCATCGCCATGGTGTAGCCGATCAGGCCGACGAACGTGGCCGTGCGGGCGATGGGTTCATAACGCTTGAGGCCAACAAGGTACACGGCGGCGCACAGCGAGAAGGCGCCCGCGCTCAGGGCGATGGAGGAGAGATCGATGGTGATCCATAACCCCCACGGGACGCGGTCAGTAAGACCGGTCAACCACAAGCCCTGCGAGAACACCAGGAAAGCGGCGCCAAGTGCCGCAAGCATCACTGCTGCAAGTGCGCCAATCCATATCAGCCAGGGCGAAATGCGCAGCCGGGCATGCAGGAGCTCCATTGGCCTCTTCATTTACTCCTCCATCCTGTCTGGATCAGCAGCGATGTAATAGACGCGCGGCTCCGTTCCCAGGTTTTCGCGGAGGCGGTATGTCACGTTCTGTTCGAGGAGCCGGCTGGCCTCGGATTCTGGATCGTTGAGATCGCCGAAGACACGAGCGCCCGTAGGGCACGCCACGCAGCAAGCCGGAGTCGCATCCTGATCGACGCCGGGCTGCAGGCCGAGCGAAAGCCCACGATCGATGCGCTGGTAACAAAAGCTGCATTTTTCGACCACGCCGCGGCGGCCGGCGTTCCACTTCCGGCTGCCCCCATTCAGGGACGGCAGGGTTGGGCCCGTCGAAGTCCTTCCAGTTGAAGGAGCGTGCCTCGTAGGGGCAGGCTGCTTCGCAATAGCGGCATCCTATGCAGCGGTCGTAGTCCATCATGACGATGCCGTCGTCACGGTAGTAGGAGGCCTTGACTGGGCAGACTTCCACGCAAGGAGCCTTGGCGCAGTGCATACAGGGACGCGGCAGGAAGATGGTCTTTCCGGCAACTGCGCCAGCCGCAGAAACCCGGTTCCACTGAATGTCAGGACTGGAGTCGTTATGCGCCTGACAGGCCGATGTGCAGTAGCCACAGCCGATGCATTTGGATTGGTCGATCACCATGGCCCACCTGCCGCGTGCCCGGCGGCAGAGCTCGCGGAGGCCCGGGAGCGGCGCACGGCCCGGGTGGCTGTTACGGCGGCAGCGCCAACGGCCGCAAGCTTTAGGAAATCCCGGCGTCCGACTGACTTACTCATCCGGACCTCCCTTGGGGTGCCTCACAGCCCGGCTGTACCACTTCTCGAGCCAGGGCGCCATGACCATGCCGGCAGCCAAGCCGATCAACGCTGCGAGGCCAGCGTAGCCCCACGGGCTCACCGGACTGGGCTTGCCGTTGAGGCCGGCCTGCTGCAACTGCTCCGCGGATGTGGCCAGCACACGCCCGGGCTCATCCGTCCCGAGGGCCTGCGCCGCCCCATGCATTTGGTCCGAGTGACAGGCGTTGCAACTATTCAAATTAGCGGTGAACGAGTGATCCGGCATGGCGTGCGCTTCCGGTGGTGCGGTCTCACTGTGTTTGACGTGACAGTCAATGCAGGTTACGCCTTGCTGTCGATGCTGCGTGTAGGGGAAATCCATGCTGACATCTTTGTGGCAGGTGATGCATAGCTGGGACGCATCGGTGAACTGTGCGCTGCCATCGCGCGGCGTTACGACTTTCAGGGAGGCGCTGTGGGGGTCATGGCAGGTGGCGCAGTTCATACCGCGCTGGAAGTGCGTGCTGCCCTGCCAATCCTGCCAGCCGAAGCGGACGTCGCTGTGACAGCGGGCGCAGAGATCCGGCTCGCGGTCGATGGGCATGGGTTCCTTGGGGTGCCCGTCGACCATTGCGCCGTGGCACGCCTCGCACGCCACCCCGTCCTCTTCCCACGTTCCCGTGGCCGGATCGTATCCGGTGACGTGGCATACCAGGCATGCGCCCGGCTTTCCCTGGTTGGTCCAGTCCTCAACGAAAGCCGGGTCCGCGGCCGCCTGACCATGGGGCCCGTGCTGCCACTCGGTAGCGAACTCCGTGTGGCAGGCTACGCAGGCGGGAGCCGGTTGGGCCGGCTCGTTGGGTTGAGGTGGATTTGGGTCCTGCGCCTGCGCGATGATGAGCGTGGCGCCAGCCGCCAACACGGCGACTGCGATAGCGATCAGTAGGCGATCAAAATGCCAGCGCATGGTGCATCTCCTCATGTCTGGTAACTAGGCGCGATTTGGAACCGGGGCAGCCACGAGCACGGGGCAACCCAGGCACTTCTCATCCAGGTATCCGTTGCTGTGGCGGAAGACCTGCCAACATGGAAACGCCGACTTGTAGCCGGCACAATCCCTGCGTGACCCAGCGGAGCAGTTCCGCATCTTCCAGCATTCAGGCTTCTGCACGGCGAGCGTCATGAGATCGGCTTCCGTCTGCCAATGCCTGTCAAGTCGAGCCAGGGCCATAATGACAAGAACCGTAACGAGAATCGGCACGGCCAGCCTGAGGCCGAGGCCAACCAATAGAGCAAGGACAGCAGTCGTGTTGTTCATCCGGCTTCCTACCTTCGATCAAGACTCCGGCCACGCATGCCGGTTCGCCCACTCCCCAACTGCGAGGAGCACAGCGATCGGCAGTATGATCCGAATGAACGTCATGCCAATCAAGATTTCGGTTGCGTACATGGCAATCTCCTTATCTCATAGCGCCTGGCCAAACGGTCGGTGTTTCCAAGCCAGATTAGTTTCTGCTTAGAGTCTAAGGAGTCCGGGCTGCGGTGTAAATTCGGATGTCACCCCAACTTCCCTCAGGACGAGGCTGCCGGGCGAGGCAAGTCCCTGTGGTGATTACCCCACGGGTGATGGGGCTCCGACCCCATGGAATCAAAAAGCCTCCCGTTCTTGCGCTCGAACGAAAGACTCATTGCCTGCCCGCTGCGGAATGGGCAAGTTCCTGGTTGAACTAAGTAGTCGCTAGCCCCGGTCTGAGGTTGTTGGCGCAGGCCCGCTGGCCGCTGCGGGCGCGTCCAAGCGCGGGCCGTTCATGGTCTTGAGCAGGAGCAGATGGACCGTCACGCCCACCCCGACGACCGCCAGGACGAGTCTCAGCCACCACACCGAGGTGGCAAACGCGGCCGACAGACCCAGGGTGAGCCAGAGCGCCGTCAGCGTGAGGATCTTGGTGGAGCGGGGCATGCCCCGACCCTCACGATAGTCGCGAATGTAGGCGCCAAACATGGGGTTGTACAGGAGCCAATGCAGGAAGCGATCTGAACTGCGCGCGTAGCAGGCGGCCGCCAACAACAGAAAAGGCGTCGTGGGCAGAATGGGCAGGAACATGCCGATGACTCCCAAGACCACGAAGACGGTGCCCAGAATCAGTAGCAGTGGACGAAGCAACGATCTCATCTTGCCTTTCAAGCGGGCGGAAAAGGGGTGCCCGGCAGTGGATGCTACCAGATCTTGGCTAGCGGAGGCTGAATGCCGACGGTCATTCGAAACTACGGTTTGATGATGCCCTTGCGTATGGCATACCTGACGAGCTCCGCCCGGGAGTGCAGGTTGAGCTTGCGCATGATATTCTCGCGATGACGCTCGACCGTCTTTGGGCTTATGACGAGGGAGGCCGCAATCTCGTCATTGGCGGTGCCCTCCGCAAGGTACGTCAACAGTTCGCGCTCGCGTTCCGTCAGCCCATCCAAATGAGCTTTTTCCGCCGCAGGATGTTCCTGGTTGAGGTAGTCGGTGACAAGCAACTTGGCCAGGGAGGGGTACAGATAGACCTCGCCGGAGGCAGCGGCCCGAATGGCGCGCAACAACTCTTCGGGCGCAGCCCGCTTGGGCACATAGCCCAGGGCTCCGGCCTCCAGCATCTTGAAGAAATACTCCTGGTCCTCGTGGATGGTAAGCGCCACAATGGCTACCCTGGGGAAGCGCTTCTTGATCTCCCGAGTGGCCTCGATACCGGAGAGATCAGGCAGGCCGATATCCATGAGAATGACATCCGGGGAGGTCTGACCGGCGAGTTCAAGGGCCTCGGCCGCCGTGCCCGCCTCGCCAACGATTTCCACGTCCGCCTCTGCGCTGAGGAGCATCTTGAGTCCGGAGCGGACGACCGCGTGATCATCGACCAGGAGCAGGCGCGCCGTCATGCTGCACCTCACTTTCGTCGCCGTACGGCAGGGTGGCCTCGATCAATGTGCCCTCACCTGGCCGTGACCGGATCGTGACGAGGCCGCCGAGCAGGGCGGCACGCTCCTGCATGCCGGCCAGCCCCAGCGGCTGACGGTGGGTCGCGGTTGGCTGCTTCAGCCGCTCGACATCGAAACCCCGGCCATCGTCCTGGACCGCCACGTGCACTCCCTCGCCGGTGTACTCCAACGCGATGTGCACCTTACTGGCTTCCGCATGGCGGATCACATTATTGAGGGCCTCTTGAACGATGCGGAACGTGCAGATGCGTGCGGCGTCCCCAAGCGGCTGCTCCGCCCCGGAGGTTTCAACCTTTATCTGGAGCGGAGCGCGTTCCTCGATCCTGGATGCATACCAGCGGAGCGTCGCAGCCAGGCCGAGGTCGTCCAGGTGAGCCGGGCGTAGATCGCTCATGAGCCGCTGCAACTCCCTGAGGGATTTGGCCGTCAGTGTTTGAAGCTCGCGCAGGGTACTGGATGCGCCCTGGGGATCACTGCCTATCCGCGATTCCAGCCCACGGAGTCCCAAGCCAATGGCTGTCAGGGCCTGTCCCGTTTCATCGTGCAGGTCACGGGCGATGCGTTGGCGCTCGGACTCCTGCGCCGCAACGATCCGACGAAACAACTCACCGCGCAGGATCTCCCGTTGCTGGGACTTATGCAGACGGGCAGCCTGGAGATCGGCGATCTTCTGCTCGGTCTCCACCTGGAAGGCACGCAAGAAACGGATCACGTAAACGGAGGCCACACCTGCCAGCGTGGCACGGAGGAGTTGCACGGGTAAACCAAACAGCCTCAGGAACAAGCCCTCATTGATGAAAGTCGACGGAGGCAGGGCAGAGGCGCGCGTAAAGACCTGGCCGATCAGGCCGTACCAGGCGAATGCCACGGCCGCCCAAAGGGCGTCCTGCCCGAAGCGCACCAGCCCCACTCTCCGAAAGGCGCGCTGTTGTGCGATCAGCCCCATTGCGGCCAGGATGCTTGCCGGAACGGCCAGTGAGTACCGGGTCCAGACGTCCACCACCCCATACAGTGAGGCAGCAGAATACTGGCCCCGCAGATTGAACAGGCCGAAAACCCAGACCGCTTCCATCGCCAGGGGGATTAACAGACTCACGCGCTGCGTGGTTTCATCACGCGCCAGCAGGAAGCCGCCGAAGGCCGCCAAGGAAAGGAAGGAGAATGCCAGGGTCGACAGCCTGAGTACAACAAAAGCCGGTGCAAGGGTCTGGCCGCTGGCTGCGGTGACGTGCGCGAACATCTCGATCCACTCGTGCGCGGCATGAACGAGCCCGAAGCCGGCCAGCGGGCGCAGTGCCTTGCGGACGCGTTCCTCGGATGAGCGGCCGCCTTCCAAGGCGACCAGCAAGCCCATGCTGAAGAAGGCCAGGCCGTAGAAAAAGTAGATGGCAACGATGCTGAGCGAGATCAGGGGCGGGCCTCTTTACAGCCACCAACTCCCGAACCGTCACCGTGGAACTTGGGCCTCATCCGGGCGCTCTGAGGCGCGTTCCACACACGCGGCAGAAGCGGTCACCGTCTTGAGCCCGGGTGCCGCACTCATGACAGTAGATCTGCTCCGTGCGACGAAGCGGCAGGTGCGTACCAACGCCGTGCCGAGGTTGCCTGGCGGAGGGCGCCCGGCCCGCCTGCCAGAAGTAGAATGCCCCGCCGCCGATCAAAACAACGCCGAGCGCTCCCAGGAAATAGGGTAGGTAGTTGCTCATCATGATACGCCCAGGAGTGTTGGCATCCAGCGGCTGGGAGGGCTCCAGGCCTTGCTGCAGTTCCACCGGGCTTTCAGTTTTGCGAACGTACGCAAGCTCAAACGTGAAGTCCGTGCCGCCCGCCAACGAGCCGAAGTCGTCTCCGAGCCAGTATGTTGTGTCTCCAACTTCGCCTGCGTGCAATACTGGATCAGTGCTGACGCTGGTGGCATCGGCCGGCATCCGCACGCTGAGGTTGAAATCCTGGACGGGATAGTCGCCGGGCCATATGTAGCGGAAGCGTCTTTCATCGCCCGACCTCGAGAGCGGCTGAACATACTCGAGGCGATAGCCGCCGGAGCCCTGGATTTGGATGGCGATGGATTGCCACAGATCCCCTGACGGAGAATCACGGTAGTCCGCGTTGAGCAGAGCATCTCCATCGCCGTGCACCGCGACCGCCGTGAGATTGGCTTCCTTGGGGATCCTGAGGGTGACAGTGGTCGGCAATTGCGTTCCGGGGGCCACTTGAAAATCGTATAGAACCAGCATGCTGGGTTGGTCGTATTCGGGCCAGAGCTGAACCAGCACGCCGGAAAGCCCGATCGGTGACTGCGCTGCCACGGAGTTTGGAATCGAAATGAAGGGCACCCCCAGCATCACAACTGCGATCAGCCAACGCGGCATTCTGCACGCCTCCCACGGGTATTCACCAAATCTTACCATGTGGGTTCTGGCGCCAATAGCGCACGCCGAACTCTACAGCCCAAGCTGCGATTTCCGCCTCGTTCTGCGCGGCTATGAGACGGAGGGGCTGAAATCGCCAGGTGCCTGTGCGAGCGCTTGCACCATCTGCCAGCAGGCGCTGTTCAGGGGAGTAGGAACGCGATGCTGCAGCCCGGCGCGCGTGACGGCGCCGCAGATGGCATCGATCTCAGTCGGGGCTCCCCGCTGAATATCCTGAAACATGGAGGAGTGATTGGCGGCGGTGCCGCGCGCCACGCCCTCGACAAGGTCCACGGGGTCTCCCGATGCGAGCTCTATGTGTTCCGCCTCGGCGACAGCAGCAGTCTCCAAGGCCAGCGCCTGAAGGAGCTTCCGCGCCGCCGGGCGCTCCAGGAGCTGACCGTTGGGTACGCGTAGGATCGCGGTGAGCGGATTAATTGCCGAGTTAACTACCAGCTTGCTCCAAATAAGGGAGCGCGCATCCGCCACCAATTCGAGTTGAAAGCCTGCGTCCGATAACGCTTGCTGCAGCGGTCCGAGTTGGGCATGCCTCTCGATTGACAGCCTGCCCTCTCCGCCTGCCTTCGCCAGGCCGGGCCCGAGTAAAGTTGCGCCCGTTGTGGTCGAGCCGAGGGCCACACGACCGATGCCCAGGCGATCCGCCAACACTTCGCGATTGCCCAGGCCATTCTGCAGCGTTAAAAGGAGTCCGTCCTCAGCCATGCAGACCTTAAGTTGATCCGCAGCGCGTTCCGTCTGCCAGGCCTTTACCAGGACCAGCGCCATGCGCGTGCCTTTGCAGTCATGGGGATCGCTGGTGGCGAAAACGGGAACTTGGAGCTGACGCCCATCGCGCTCCACAAGGCGCGCCCCGCCGGTGGCCAGCGCCCGTAATCCTTCCTGCCAGGTTCCGAGCATGCTTACCGTTGAGCCTGAGGCTCCCAAGCGGGCAGCAAACAGGGTTGCCAGTGCCCCGGTGCCTACGATCAAGATGCGTTCCGTCTCAGTGCTGTGTGGTTGCATTCAAGCCCCAGGTCCAATCAATCTCGGATGGAAGCGGTGAACTGTTCCCACTCTGAGTCATCCATCTCCACCGAATGCTCCGCCGCAGGGAAGGTGCGGTCGCGTACGTCGGACATGAAATCCTGAAAGGCCCGCTGCATCTCCGAGTGAAAATCTGCATACTTTTTCACGAACTTGGGGGTGAATCGTTCAAAAAGACCCAGCAGGTCGTGTGTCACGAGCACCTGGCCGTCGCAGCCAATGCCCGCGCCGATCCCGATTGTTGGGATCGACAGCCGCTTGGAAACCACCTGTGCGAGTCGGGCCGGGACAGATTCCAACACGAGGCTGAAGCAACCTGCTTCCTCGAGCACCAAGGCGTCTTCCAGCAGTCTCTTCGCCGCCTTGGCTGTCCTGCCCTGAGGCCGAAAGCCTCCGAACATGTTCACGGATTGCGGTGTCAATCCCAGGTGTCCCATTACCGGGATGCCAGCGCCCGTGATGGCCCGGACAGCTTCCGCCCTTTCGCGACCGCCCTCGAGTTTCACGGCCTCCATGCCGCCCTGCTGAAGAAAGCGACCGGCGTTGCGGACGGCTTCCTCAGGCGAGACTTGATAAGACATGAACGGCATGTCCCCGACGAGCAATGCATAGCGCGCACCGCGCGACACTGCGCGGCAGTGGTGCAGCATCTCGTCCATCGTAACGGGCAGGGTGTTCTGGTAGCCGAGAACCACCATGGCCAACGAATTGCCGACCAGGATGACGTCAATTCCCGCCTGATCCTCGGCCAGCGCCGTGGGATAGTCGTAGGCAGTGAGCATCGTGATGGGCACGCCTTGCGCCTTCTTGAGGCGCACCGTTGCCGTCGTGACCTTTTTGCGGTCGGCGGACGAGCCTTTGAGGGTCGCGGAGTTTTGAGATGGTGCGATGGTGGACATGGTACCCTCCGATTAAGGTAGGGGCCGTAGATTGCGGTGTCCCCCCGGATTCCGCACTGACAGCCTCAATCACGCAGTTCGTCGGGCTCGCACGCGTCCACGATGCCCGCAAGGGTGCTATTATTCCACAGATTTCGCTTTTCGCCTATAATCCCGATTGTGTTGCCGGTTGAAATGCCTGAGGCCGGCGGACTTGACTGCGGACGATCGGATCAGGGAGATTGAAATGCGACGAATGGTTGGCTTCGTGATCGGCATCTTCATCGGTGCCCTGGTGGGCTCAACCGTGTCTCTGCTGTTGGCTCCGGAATCAGGAGCCGAACTGCGCGGTCGACTGAGAGCCCGGGGCGAGGGATTGTTGGCCGAGGTCCGCGGTGCGGCCGAGGCGCGCCGGGTCGAGCTAACGGATCGATTGCAGGCGCTGCGTGCGCCGCGGACGGGCCCGGGCGAACTCACCTAGGAGAAGGATCGGGCGGATGAGTCGCCGCCCACTCTGGCGTAGAAGTCGACGACCCGCCGCATGCACTGAGCGTACTCGGCTCGCTGCCGAATGAGTTCTTGGTTGAAACCTGCTGCCTCGTGCCGCAGGTTTGTGTCTTCCAGGGCGCGCGTGATGCCTTGTGCGACCTGGCCCGCATCCGTCGCATCCACAAGCAGGCCGTTCTCGCCATCCTTGATCCACTCACGTATCGATTCCAAGTCTCCAGCCACAGGCAAACAGCCGCACGCCATGCCCTCCAACATCGAGTTTGGGGTTCCATCATGGACACTGGGAGAGACCATCACCTGGGAGCGACGAAATAGGTCCGCCAGTTCGTGCGGCTGAAGGTGGGGCAGGAGTTGTACGGCCCCGGCAATGTTCAGCCTTTCGATCAGGCGAGTTGCCTCCTGATTTCCGGCGAGGTCAACGCACAGGAAACGGGCGTCAGGAATCCGCCGAAGGACCTGCGGTATGGCCCGCAGGAAGACGTCTGTGCGCACGTATGTGCGCGCACCCCGGGCGTTGACGACGACCGGATTCATTGGGGCTGAGGCGGCTGAATGAAACACCTCGGTCCGAACCCCGCCCGACCCAGGAACGACCAGCTGGGGTCGGGATGTCGCGAAGCCCCACTGGCGTGCCAAGCGGATATCGCGTTGGCAGTCTGCGTGGAGCCCGTCAGCAACGGCCATCGTCCACTCTGTGTAGTGGCGCATCAGTGGGGTGGACGCTGCATGCAAAGTGAAGTCATTCCCCCACACCGACACGACGAGCGGAGCCAGCGTCTTTGCATCCGCGGCCAACATGCCCTCGAAGGGTATGCGCATGGCGTGAACGACGTCCGGGCGCGTGTGTTCGATGAACGTGCGGAGCCTGTTCGAGGAACGCCGCACGGTCAACGGACCCAGGATGTGGCGGAGGCGAGTGCGCCATCTCAGGCTCGCGCCGGATGTTTGCCCGGAGTGGGCGCGGCGCGACTTGCCACCGCTGTACGCGACGGGTGTAAGTTGGAGCTCCTGCAGCGCGAGATCGGGCGAGCACGCAAAGGTCGACGCAAGATATACATCATCGCCGCGCTCTGTGAAGTAGCGCATCCAGTTCAGGGCGATGGGAGAACGACCATCGGCCACAAATAGAATCCGCATGAATGGCACTATACCAGAAGTTGCCCGCTCAAGTCAGCCGTAGTATCATTGGTGCGCTTGTTTCGGCGACCCGCGGGGTGACGTATAGTTGGGGAAGCGAAAAGCCCGCACAGCATCTCTAGGAAAAGGGACCCCATGAAGCAGATCTGCGTGGTAGGCGTTGGTTATGTGGGCCTGGTGACGGGCGCGTGTTTTGCGGACTTGGGGAACCGTGTTTTGGCCCTGGATGTGGACGACAAGCGCATCGGCAATCTGAAGAAAGGGATCATGCCGATCTACGAGCCCGGGCTGGATGAGCTGGTCAAGAGAAATGTAGCCGCCGGCCGCCTGATCTTCACGACCTCCTACGCAGAGGCGTTGAGGGAATGTGAGTTCGCTTTCATAGCCGTTGGGACGCCATCCGGGGTCAACGGGGAGGCGGACCTGCAATACGTGGCGTCAGCAGCAAAGTCGATCGCGCGCAATATGACGGCCCCGCTGATCATCATCAACAAATCAACCGTACCGATCGGCACAGGCGACTGGGTGGCAGACATCATCCAGAAGGCTCAGCCCCGCCCGATGCATTTTTCCGTGGTCTCGTGCCCCGAGTTCCTGCGCGAGGGATCGGCCATTGGGGACTTCATGAGTCCTCACCGTACTGTGATCGGCTCCCTGCACCACGATGCGGCCGAAAAGGTGGCGCAGTTGCACCTGGCGTTGCGAGCCCCCATCGTCATCACCGACCTGCGAACGGCCGAGATGATCAAGTACGCCTCGAATGCCTTCCTGGCCACGAAGATTTCCTTCATGAATGAGCTGGCCGATCTGTGCGAAAGCGTCGGCGCGGATATCAAGGAAGTGGCTGCCGGCATGGGTTACGATGCGCGCATCGGCCGGCATTTTCTGGACGCAGGGCTTGGTTGGGGCGGTTCCTGTTTTCCCAAAGACGTCAAAGCCCTGGCCTTCATGGCCAAGGAGCGAGGGCCTGGATCCGCGCATCCTGAACTCCGTCACCGAAGTGAACTACGATCGCCGCACCAGCGCGGTGCGTCAGCTTTCGGAAATGCTCGGCGGCCTGAAGGGCAAGACCATCGGCTTGCTGGGGCTGGCATTCAAGCCAAACACCGACGATATGCGCGAGGCGCCGTCGATCGACATCGTAGCCCACCTGGCAGGCCGCAGGCGCCAAGGTGCGGGCGTACGACCCTGTCGCGATGGAAGTGGCGCGCCCGCTACTGCCCTCGGTCGAGATGTTCAAGGATCCGTACGAAATGGCCACTGGCTGCGATGGACTCATGGTGATCACGGAGTGGAACGAGTTCAAGCAACTGGACCTGGATCAGGTGAAGTCGGCGCTCAAGCAGCCGGTCTTGTACGATGGTCGCAACATCTATGACCCGGCGTTGATGAAAGAAAGAGGCTTTGCGTACCGGGCCATTGGGCGCGGCGCCTGAACGGTCCGGATGCCAGCCTCTGATCCGCCGGTCTGCGACTACGAGGGCTCGGACTATCAGGCATCGTTCTGGGACGATGGGGGAAGACGAGTATGAGGACCGGGCCGAGGCGGTGGCGTTAAGCGTCTGCTCCCGGCCTCCGGCAGCCTGCTGCTGGAATTGGGTGCAGGTGCGGGTCGCAACACCCCGCGCTACGCCGGCTTTCAGCGGGTGGTCTTGCTTGACTACTCACGGACGCAACTGGAACAGGCGCAGGCCAGGCTGGGGACATCGCCACGCTACATCTATGTGGCCGCCGACGTGTACCGCCTGCCTTTTGTCCAGGGTCTATTCGATGCCGCCACCATGATCAGGGTTCTGCATCATATGGTGGAGCCCTTACGGGCGCTGGGCCAGGTGCGGGACGTGTTGCGTTCCGGTGCAACGTTCATCCTGGAATTTGCCAACAAAAAGAATCTCAAGTCTGTGGTGCGATACTGGACCGGCAGGCAGAAATGGAATCCGTTTTCGCTCGAGTCCGTGGAGTTCGCCACCCTCAACTACGATTTTCATCCTCGGCAGGTGCGGACGTGGTGCGAGCAACTCGGCTTCCGGCTGGATCGGACGCTGACCGTGTCCCACTTCCGGTCCCGGCTTTTGAAGCGAGTGTTGCCGGTCGGCCTGATGACGGCCTTGGATGCGATACTGCAACCCACAGGAAGCCTGTGGCAACTGACTCCCAGTGTGTTCTATCGTCTGACTGGGGGCCAGACCGCCCGCAGCGCGATCGCGAGCGATGCGCCAGCGCACGAGCTATTTCGCTGCCCGGAGTGCGGGCACTCGCCGCTCGCTGCGGATTCCGGAAGCCTGGCTTGCCATGATTGTGGGCGCCGATGGGACCTGCAAGGCGGCATCTACGACTTCCGCCGCCCAATTGGATCGAAGCCGGCGTGATTTCCCTCCGCGCCTAATCCCTGTCTGGGCGACACAGCATGAAATGCTCCATCGTCATACGGGCCTACAACGAGGCCGATCACCTCGGTCGGCTCTTTGAGGGAATTAAGAGCCAAACTCTGCGTGACCATGAAGTGATCCTGGTCGATTCCGGCTCGCTGGACGCCACCGTCCAGATCGCAGAGGGGCATGGAGCCCGGATCGTGCAGATCGCGCCGGAGGACTTCAGCTTCGGAAGGTCATTGAATTTGGGTATCGCCACCGCGCGGGGTGAGTACGTCGTGATCGTCAGTGCGCACGTCCACCCGGTCTACGCGGATTGGCTGGAGTGCCTGCTGAGGCCGTTTGAAGACCCGGGCGTGGCGCTGGTGTATGGGAAGCAACGCGGCAATGCCAGCTCCCACTTCTCTGAACATCAGATCCTGCGACAGTGGTTTCCCGACGCGGATATTCCGGTGCAGCAGAACGCCTTCTGCAACAATGCCAATGCCGCCATCCGCAGAGCACTTTGGGGGCAGCAAAACTACGATGAGTCGCTGACGGGTCTGGAGGATGTGGCCTGGGCCAAGTGGGCACAGGGCAAGGGCTGGCACATTTCCTATGCGGCGCATGCGGAGATCATCCACGTGCACGCAGAAACTCCGCGACGCGTCTATCAACGCTACCGGCGCGAGGGAATGGCCTTCAAGCGCATCTTTCCCGAATCTCACTTCAGCATCTATGACTTCGCCCGCTTGAGCATTTCCAATATCGCGCGGGATATTCAGGAAGCGGCCCGCCAAGGAGTGGCGTGGCGGCACTGCGGTTCGATTGCGTGGTTCCGTGTGATGCAGTTCTGGGGTACGTATCAGGGATATCGAAATTCAAGCGGCGTGACGCGGGCCCTGCGTGAGACATTCTACTATCCCCCTAGCCCTGGCGCGACAGCCGTGCCGCGTGCGGCTGAACCCATCGCCTACAAAGACACGAAATAATGAGCGCCGCCGAGCCGTGAGCGAATTAGCCTCCAAAGGCCTCGTTCAGCCAATCCAGGAAGCCCTTTTCCCGGGGGCGAACGGTTGTGCCTAGAGTTGCCGCCAACTTCTCAAACAGCTCGCGCTGCTCCCTGGATAGCTTGGCTGGAATCTCCACGTTGATGATGACCAGCTGATCGCCGCGCGAATCCTTTCGGCGGACGTGCGGCACGCCCTTGCCCTTGAGTTTGATAACCTTGCCGGGTTGAGTCGCTGGCGGGATGCGCAGGTTGTCCTCGCCATCCACGGTCGGGATCTGAACATCCGCCCCAAGTGTCGCCTGCGCCAGGTTGACATCCAGATTCAGTATGATGTCGTTCTCGCGCCGTTGGAAGAACTTGTGGGGCTTCACATCCAGAACGAGGAAGAGACTCCCGTGCGGACCGCCGTTGAGGCCAGGTTCGCCTTCGCCGGCCAAACGCACCTGTGTACCGCCATCGACGCCGGCGGGGATGTCGACGGTCTTGTGGATCTTCTGGCGCTCCAGACCGCGGCCGCGACATGTTTGGCAGGGAGAGTTGATGACCTCGCCCCGCCCGCCGCACTTCGGGCACACGCTGGTCTGCATCATCTGTCCGAGTATCGTCTGTCGTACCTGACGAACCTCGCCCTGTCCTCCGCACGTGGGGCAGCGCGTGGGGGTAGTTCCAGGTTCGGCGCCGGACCCGCTGCATCGAGAGCAGTTGGCCTCGCGCTCGAACTCGATCTCCTTCTGCACTCCAAAGACAGCTTCTTCAAAACTGAGGGTCACGGCCATTTGGAGATCGCGGCCACGGCGTGGCCCCCGGCGAGCGCTCCTGCCGCCCGAGAAACCAAACTGCCCAAAGAGCTCGTCAAAAATGTCGGCGAAATCGACCGTGTAGTCGCGGAAGCCACCGCTGTTCCCGAGGCCGGCGCGGCCGAAACGATCATACCGGGCACGCTTGTCGGCGTCTGAAAGGACTCCGTAGGCCTCGTTGATCTCTTTGAATCTGTCTTCGGCGTCCGAATCCTTGTTTACGTCGGGATGATATTGGCGTGCCAACTTGCGGAAGGCAGCCTTAATTTCATCATCGCCGGCCCCTCGCCCGACCCCGAGTATCTCGTAGTAATCCCGTTCCGACATGGCGTCACCGCGCACGGCCAGGGGCCGGCGCTATTCCTTGACCTCACCGTCGACCACGTCCGGCCCGGCACCAGCCTCGGGCTTTTTCTGGCCGCCCCCGGTTTCATCCATCTGCTGGTAAGCGGCCGCGCCGATCTTCTGAATGCCCTCCCCGAGGGCCCTGGTAGCCGCGGTAATCTCGGCCACATCCGAACCCTGAACCTTGAGGCGCAAATCGCTGACCAGCAACTCGATCTCCGACTTGAGTTGCGGGGGGATTTTGTCTGAATGCTCCTTGATGGACTTTTCGGCGGCGTACGCCATGTTGTCTGCGTTGTTGCGTGCTTCGATCAGTTCCCTGCGTTGTCGATCTTCGTCTGCGTGCGACTCGGCCTCCGTGCGCATCTGCTCGACCTCGGCCTCCGAAAGACCGGAGGAGGCGGTGATGGTGATGTGCTGACTTCGGCCGCTGGCCTTGTCACTGGCCGTGACGTGCAGGATGCCATTGGCATCGATGTCGAATGTGACCTCGATCTGGGGGACGCCTCGGGGCGCCGGCGGAATGCCGTCCAGGATGAACTTCCCGAGGGACTTATTGTCGGCTGCCATTGGCCGCTCGCCCTGCAGCACATGGATCTCCACCTGGGTTTGGCTGTCGGAGGCTGTGGAAAAGGTCTGGCTCCGGCGCGTAGGTATCGTCGTGTTGCGTTCGATCTGCGGCGTGGCCACGCCACCCAGAGTCTCGATGGACAGGCTGAGTGGGGTTACGTCCAGGAGTAGGATGTCTTTGACCTCGCCCCCGAGTACTCCGGCCTGGATGGCGGCACCGACGGCGACGACCTCATCCGGGTTGACGCCCTTGTGAGGTTCCTTGCCGAAGAAAGCGCGAACGCGATCCTGCACGGCCGGCATGCGCGTCATGCCGCCCACCATGACAATCTCGTGGATGTCCGCGGAGGTGAGATTTGCATCGCTGAGGGCCTGCTTGAGAGGAGCGATCGTGCGGTCAACCAGGTCCGCCGTGATCTGTTCCAGGCGTGCGCGCGTCATTTTGGTTACCAGGTGCTTCGGCCCGCTCGCATCGGCTGTCACGTAGGGCAGGTTGATCTCGGTCTGCATGACACTTGAAAGTTCGATCTTGGCCCGTTCAGCGGCCTCTTTGAGGCGCTGAAGGGATTGGCGATCGTTGCGCAGATCGATGCCATGTTCCTTCTCGAAGCCGGCAGCCAGGTCATCGATGATGCGCTGGTCGAAATCGTCACCACCCAGGAAGGTGTCACCGCTGGTGGAGCGGACCTGGAACACGCCTTCGCCCACATCCAGTATTGAAATGTCGAAGGTGCCCCCGCCCAGGTCGTAGACCGCGATAACCTCATTCTTCTGCTTGTCGAGGCCATAGGCCAGGGACGAGGCGGTGGGTTCATTGATGATACGGAGCACCTCCAGACCGGCTATCTTGCCCGCGTCCTTCGTGGCGTTTCGCTGGGCATCGTTGAAGTACGCCGGCACGGTGATGACGGCCTGAACCACCGGCTCGCCGAGGTACGCCTCCGCGTCCGCCTTGATCTTTGACAAGATCATGGCCGAGATCTCGGGCGCGCTGTAGTCCTTGCCATCCAAGGTGACACGCACGTCGCCATTGGGCGCCTCACTGACTTGATACGGTACGCGACCTCGGCTGTGCTCCACCTCCGCGTCGCCCGCGCGCCGGCCCATGAAACGCTTGATGGAAAACACGGTGTTTTCTGGGTTGACGATGGCCTGATTGCGCGCGACCCGGCCAACCAGCCGCTCATGGTTCTTGTTCACCGCCACCACGGACGGCACGAGCCGCTCGCCTTCCGAAGACGGAATCACCATTGGTTCGCCACCCTGCATGACCGCCGCAACGGAGTTCGTGGTCCCCAGGTCTATGCCAATGATCTTGCTCATACGTGCCTCTTCCGCGATGATTTCATGCGCCCCGGTGTGGGATCACACTGAAGGGCGGATCTGATGAATGCGCCGGCTCGGATCTAGGCCGCTACGCGTACCTGGGCCGGCCGGATTACGCGATCCCCCAGCATGTAGCCCTGCTGCATGACCTCAACCACCTGGCCGCTTTCGGCGTCTTCCACCGCTTCCTGTGCGATCGCCTCGTGGAAGTTCGGGTCAAACTGAAGACCTTCGGCCTCAATTCGCCTAACGCCTTCACCTTCCAGGATTGCCTGCAGCTTGCGCTGGATCAGCTCTATTCCGCCGGCCCAGGGGTCATCGGCCGGCCGATTCTGCAGGGCACGCTCAAGATCATCCAGGACCGGCAAGACCCTCTTGATCAGGTCGCCTTTCATGGAGGCCTGCTCGGTGAGGCGATCCCGCTCTATGCGCTTCCGGTAGTTTTGGAACTCCGCCAGGGCTCGCTGCCAGCCATCCAGGTTCTCGGCAGCCTTTGCGAGTGCTTCCTGCAGCTCGAGTCGAATTGTCTCTGCTTCAGGGCCGGATTCGGCTTGCTGATCGAAAGGCTCGTCCGCTGATTCGTTTACCATGTTGAATCCTGACTTCCCATACCAGTTCGTCCTAGTCTTGCGGACCTGTGAGGCGTTCATTCACGAGGTCGCTCAGCAGCGCGGCCACGAAACGCACCGTGGGTATGGACCGCGCGTATGACATCCGCATCGGACCCAGCACACCCAGCATGCCAGTCGCCAGCCCCGGCACACCATAGCGTGCCAGCACCATGGAGAAATCGCTCAGATCCTCCCAGCCGCCTTCACTTCCAACGAGGACCTGCAGTCCGCCAACCGCGCTGTTCGTGGTTGTGCGAGCCAGCAGATCCTGCAGTGTTGTGCGTTCCTCCAGGAGCCTGATGGCGCGGCGAGCACTTTCCGTGCCGGCGAAATCCGGTCCGGCCAGCATATTGGTCAAACCATCGGTGTAGATCTCCCCGGAAGAGCTTTCGGCTGCCCTGCGCAGCTCTGCCAGGATCAGCAAGAGCACGTCCTGCTCCAGAGAGTCTGCTTGTGGTGGCAGCGCGGCCACCTCGGCAACCGAAAGGCCGCCAAGAAGTGCGTTCAACCGGGCGCCGGTTTGAGTGAGGCGCTCCTGCTGGACAGGCTCGGCCAACGTAAGCAGCTGTTGTGACACCTCGCCGCCCACCATTACAAGGACCAGAAGGATCTGGCGCCCCTGCGTCGAAATCAGTTCGACGTGCTGAAAACGCGGGGTTTCAGCCTTCGGCGCGGTCACCAGAGAAGCCACGTGGGACTGGTGAGCCAGCACCGAAGCGGCGAGATGCATCCATTGATCCGTACCGGGGACCGCTTGATAGAACTGGTGCAGAATCGTGTTCTGGATGGCCTGTGGGAGTTCCGCCTGATCCATCATCGCGCTCACGAAGAAGCGGTAGCCGTCCTCGGTCGGAACGCGGCCAGCAGACGTGTGGGGCTGGCGCAGATAGCCCATCTCAGTCAGCGCAGCCATCTCGTTCCGTATGGTGGCAGGGGACAGGTCGAGGTGGTAGCGTTCCACCAGCCGCTTCGACCCCACCGGGACAGCGACTTCAATGTACTCGCGAATGATGACGAGCAAGACGGTCTTCTGGCGATCGGTCAGGTTTGTCACGTCAATTCACAAACTGGCACTCTCTCCACGAGAGTGCCATCCCATCCCACGGATAATATCATGCGGCTCAGAAGGGCGTCAATAAGAAGAGCGTAAGAAAGCGCCTCGGATGCGAAATAACCCATCCGAGGCGACGGTCTGGATCGCGTTTGATCCAGAGAATGCGACCGCTTTACCTGGAATTGCCCGGCCGCCAGGTGGGATCGTAATCGATACCCGGGTCGGTGGTCACGCGAGTGCGCTGCTCCCCCGCCAGGGTGGCGATGAAAATGTCTCGATTCTCTTCCGGGCTCTTGCCTTCAAAGAGGATCCACAGGCCATCCGGCGAGATTTGAGGATCCTCCACCGGCAACGGGGTCAATCCAAGGCGCGTGCCCTTTTCGCTGTTACGCTTTTCATACGCGATGCTCATGATCCACGGCTGCACGGGACCGGAGGCATTCCGCTCCGTGTAGTAGATGAACAGACCGTCCGGGGACCAAACGGAAGAGAAGTCCCAGTATTGCTGACCGCCGCGGGCAATCTGCTGCTCTCCCTGGCCGGCGTCCGTGATCGACCAGATCTGGTAGGCGTCCACGCGCTTCTTTGTGAACAGGAGCTGATTGCCGAAGGGCGACCACGATGGTTGACGGGCCTGGGAGAAGTCCGTGCTGGGCTCCGTCAGTCGGCGCACAGACTGGTCCAACAGGTCCAGGACGTAGATCAACGGACGTCCATCCCGGAGTGAGGTGAAAGCGATCCGTTGCCCCTCGGGCGACCACGCGGGCTCTGAGTCCCCGCCGGGGACGGTGGGGAGCGCGACCAGCCCGGACCCATCCGCGTTAACAATGTAGAGAGCAGTGTCGTCCAGCGGGCCCTCTGAGATGTCGAGCGGCCGACGAGACGGGGACACACGACACGGCGAAACGAAAACGATTCGCATCCCGTCCGGTGACCACGAAGGCTGACAGGCACCGTCGGGAACGTTCGTGATCGGTACTACCGTAACCCCCCTGATATCGCCCATGTAGATCTGGGGAGTTCCAGATCGGTCTGAGACAAACGCGATCTCGCGGCCCAGTGCACTCTCCAGGGCGGCACCTGCCGTCTGGGTCCGGGCCGACAGTACTGTCGGGACCAGGTTGGGGACTGAAGTCAAAGTCGGGCCGACTGAGATGGTCGGTGTTTCGTGGAGCGGGACAGTTGCAAGCCCGCCGCTGGCAGTAGAGAACGCGGGCACGCCAGTCGCGGCGGTGGGTGAATCCGCGCCTGGCATTATTCCTGTGAACAACAGCGGTGCCCAGGCGCGCACATTGGCCGGCACCGATTCCGGCAACAATATGACCGTGCCAGCCATGGCAATGAGGACGATGAAAATGACGGTCAACCAAATGGAGGCGGCGTTGCTGCGCCTGTTCGGTGTAGTGATCGAGGCCACGCGCGGCGGCGTTTCCGGGAGTGGGGCCGAGCGCAGGGGTTGAGCGAAATCCGAGCCCAGCGCCGAGGCTGACTGGCCGGCCAAATGCGCCAGCTCTGGTGGCGGCGCCACTGTGAACTCACCGGTGGCCTTCTCCGGCTTCGCCACCGCACTGAGCAGCGCTTTCTTGAACTCCTCGGCTGTTTGGAACCGGTCTCCCGGATCGACGGCCATGGCCTTCTCAATGGCCGCGGCCACGCGTCGGGAAACTTTGGGATTGCGTCGTCGCAAGGCCGTCAGTTGGGCATTGTCCATGGCGCGGGCAAGGCCATCTTCAGGGATCACGCCGGTCAGCCCGGCGTACAGTGTTGCGCCCAGCGAGTAGATATCGGTGCGTGCATCCGTTCTTGCTGTTCCGTATTGCTCAGGCGGCGAATAGCCAGGTGTCATGGCCCTGGCACCCGTGGTGGTTGCCTGGGGGCCGTGCATGAGCTTTGCCAGGCCAAAATCGACGAGGTAGATCGTGCCTTCAGGGGAGATCTTCACGTTGCCGGGCTTGATGTCCCGGTGCAGGATCGAGGGCTTGCGAGTGTGCAAGTAGGTGAGGGCGTCACACATCGCCGCCCCGACGATGACAGCGTCCTCCTCGGAAACAGTCCCGAGGCGCTCCATGCGTTGGCGCAGATCCTCGCCCTCGATGAAGTCCATCACGAGGTACTGCCCCTCGTCGCCCACGGCAAAGTGGTCCGAAACGCGCGGCAGGTTGGGGTGGCGCAGTCCGGCCAGGATCACGGCCTCCAGCCGGAACTGCTTGGAATACTCATCCGAGGTGAAGAGGTTTTCCTTGACGGCGACATCCACGCCGAGGTTCTCATCCACGGCGCGATAAACCGATCCCATGCCGCCCTGGCCGAGGATCTCGGCAATCCGATAGCGTTTATGGAGGAGCGTACCGCGCTCGAGGGTCATCCCGGTCCGTAAGCCAGCATTGGATCACGCATGGAGAGCAAGCGCTCGAAGAATTCCTGATTCAAGTTGAGTCCCACGAGAAACTGGGCCCCGGCCGCCGTGGCATCAACCAGGAGATTATATCAGATGCGACTTAAGGACCGACTGGGATGGCGCGGAGGTGCCTGCGCCGCCGCTAGTGGATTTGACGCGCCGACGTCAACTAATGTACACTCAAAAATATGCAAAGGCCGAGTGCGCCACAATGGGATTGGGTTTCGGCCGGTCTGCTCTTCCTCTTGCTGCAGATCCCCGCGGCGCGCTTGGTGACAACCGATTGGGCGCCGTACTTGTATTGGACCGAAACGATGGCCGGCGTGGGAGCGATCCTGGGTCTGGCACTCGGTGTCAGCCGCTTTAAGCCCAGGACTTCCATCTTTGTGGCACTGGCGTACACGACTGTGGTGCTGCCCTGGCAGCTCAGCACTTATTCCAAGAATGAGATGCTGCTCGACCGTCTGGGCGAAGCTGCGACGATCTTGGGGGCCTCTTTTCAGCAATTCGCACAGCGCCAGCCAGTCAAGGACCCGCTCTTCTTTCTGCTATGGGTGTGTGTGGGGTTCTGGGTTCTCGCGTTGACCTCAGGCTACGCGCTGGCGCATCAACGTCGGGTGCTTCCGGGCACCGTTGTGGCTGGTGCAGCCATTGTCATCATCCAGGCCTATGGCAATTACCAACCGCGCGGATCGTGGTGGTTGGCCATATTCGTGCTGCTGGCCGCATTGCTGGTTAGCCGCGTCCATTTCCTTGAGCGGCAGACAGGCTGGGCGCGGACTCGAGTATTCGTGGGTGAAGACTCGGGTGGCAATATTCTGGCGGGGCTGCTCGGCACAGCCGCGTTGGCCGTCTTGATCGCCTGGTGGCTGCCGGCTTTGCCTGGAAGCGTGGAGCGCGCCGCCGAAGTCTGGAACGAGTACGCGGAACCGATCCGGACCCGGCTATCAAACGCGGTCACATCGCTCAGTGGTCCTAACGGAAAGCCGGGTGACAACTTCTACGGGGGAGTACTGCCGCTGGGTCGGGCTGCGGCAACCGGTGATCAGGTCGTTCTGCGAGTGGAGGTGTTGAAGTCGCCGGGAGTCAACCTGCGTTACTACTGGCGTGGTCGGGCATACAGCGACTACGCCAACGGCAGCTGGTCCTCGTCGGCACCGGCGCGCCTGCTGTTCCATTCCGAGGATCAGGATATCGCTTTACCGTACGCCTCGGGGCGTGCGGAGGGGCTGTTTCGGGTTACGAGCGAATTCCCGGTGCAGAGCCTGATCTATGGGCCGGCGCCCGCGGTGTGGCTTGATCGCGCCGCGGACGTCTCCGCGGTGCTGGCCGAGCCCGGTACCTACGACGTGCTCTCCTGGGTTGCCAGACTCCCGCTGGCACAGGGTTCCGCGTATCATCTGCGCTCAACTGTGCGGAATCCGAGCGTGGTCGAACTGCGGCAAGCGGGCAATTCGTATCCGAGATGGGTGACATCGGGCTACCTGGGAGTCCCGGAACGAGATCGGCAGAAGCTCTCGAAGCTGGCGCAAGAGATCACCGCCGAGCAGGTGACGGCCTATGACAAGGCGGTGGCGGTCACGAATTACCTTCGTCTAAACATCGCCTACGCAACCAGCGTGCCGACTGCCCCGGAGGGGCAGGACCCCGTGTTGTGGGTGCTGTTCGATCACAAGCACGGTTATTGCAACTACTATGCTTCTGCAGAGGTCCTCTTGTTGCGGTCAGTCGGAGTTCCGGCACGGCTGGCGGTCGGTTTTGCGCGCGGCGAGTTTGTCGATGGCGCGTACACTGTCCACCGCCGGGACGCGCATGCTTGGCCGGAGGTGTACTTCCCGGAGATCGGCTGGGTTGAGTTCGAGCCGACTGCGAACCAGGCACCCCTCGCCCGCCCCAGTGGGGTGCAGCTGGCCGGAGGATCGGCCCTGGTCACGCCAGGGCGAGGCGCAGCGGAAGCCGAGGCGGATCAGTTCCCTGAACAAGTGGAATTGGCGCCGCCGTCCGCGCCGCTTCCATTTTGGTTGAGCCCTGCCGGCCGTGCGATCCTGACAGGCGGCCCCCTCCTGCTGGCGCTTGCTATGCTGGTGCTGGCGTACCGCATGCGTATATGGAGCCGCCTGCCAGCCTATATTGCTCACAACATTGAGGTGAGCGGCGGCCCGGTTCCCACGTGGCTGAGGCAATGGGAAGGATGGTTCCGATTGCAGCCGGTGGAACGAGCATTCGCGGCAGTGGGCTGGACCTTGCGGCTGCTCGGACGTCCTCAACCTCTAAATTCAACTCCTGCAGCCCAGGCCGCCTCACTGTCGGAACTGATCCCATCGGCGGCTGGTCACGTAGACCTCCTCCGGGCCGAGCTGGAAAAAGGCCTTTACACGAGCCAAACCGCCGATGCCGCGCGGGCGCGCCGGGCGAGCCTCATTGTGCTGCTTCACGGTGTCCGGGCGCGTGTGGATGCGACCATAGCCAAGCTGGACGGCCGTGCCGTATACTCGAGCACTGATTTGCCCCACCACCCTCGAGGTACACGATGACACCCTCAAATCAGTCCTCAGCGAGTCTGCGTGGTCAGCTGGCCTCTCTGGCCAGGCAGGCAACGGAGCTCCGCGATCAACTGCAGAAAGTCAAGTCGCGCGACCTGCCGCCCACGGCGACCCAGAGTCTGGGCACGCTGGCTGACACGCTCACGCAACTCGGCGCTCGGCTTGAGGAGATGGAGGCGGAGCACAAGAAACTGACCGCGCTGGCCGAAATCGGAAGCGTAGTCAACTCATCGCTGGAACTGGATGAGGTGTTGCGGATCGTGATGGACAATATCGTCCGCCTGACCGGGGCTGAGCGCGGATTCTTGATGCTGCGAGATGCGAGCGGGGAGATGGCGACCCAGGTGGCTCGCAACTGGTCCCAAGAGTCCATTAAGTCCGGCGAGGCAGCCACCAGCCGGACGATCGTCCAGCGCGTAATCGAAACCGGGGAGGCTATCGTCACGACCAACGCGCAGGACGATCGACGCTTCAGCAGCACCGCCAGCGTTGTTGCCCTCAATCTGCGCTCGATCCTGTGTGTGCCCCTCAAGGTCAAGAATGATCTCATCGGAGTCATCTACACCGACAATCGAATCCGGACCGGCATTTTTTCTGAAGGCGACAGGGATCTGTTGGCGGCATTTGCCAATCAGGCGGCTGTGGCTGTGGAGAACGCTCGGCTGTTCACCTCCCTGCGCCGCACCCTGGAAGAGGTCACGGCGCTCAAGGACCTGATGGACAACGTGTTCTATTCGATAACCAGCGGTGTCATCACGGCGGATACGAACGACCAGATTACGCTCGTGAATCGCGCTGCCGAGAACATCCTTGGCCAGACCAGCTCCAACATGTTGGGACATGCCTTGCATGAGATTCTGGCTGCGGTCGCGGAGCAAATCGAGCCGCACGTGGTGGCCGTGCGCAAGAGCGATCAGGCCCTGGTGGACCTCGAGATCAGTCATGTGGACGAGAACGCGGCAGTCTGGATTGGCGCTTCAACGTGGCTCCCCTCAAGCGGGCGCAGCAAGAGGCGCAGGGCATTGCCATCGTCGTGGACGATCTCACGGAACGGAAGAAGCTGGAGGCCCAAAGGCGCCTGCTGCAGCGCATGGTGTCGCCGGCGGTGCTGGATCAGATCGACCCGGCAACCCTGCAGGCCGGGGGAAAAAAACAGGACGTCACCGTGCTGTTTACGGACGTCCGCGGCTTCACCGCCTACAGCGAGAAACACACCCCGGAGGATCTCGTGGCGGTGCTCAATCGCTATCTTGCAGCCTGCGCCGAGACCGTCCTGGATAATGAAGGCACTGTGGACAAGTTCCTGGGCGATGCCATCATGGCCTTTTTCAATGCGCCACTCCGGCAGCCGGACCACACCCTGCGAGCCGTAAAGACGGCCCTCGCAATGCGCGCTGCGGTGGCTCGACTGCACCAGGAGTTGCCGCCCGAGGCGCATCTGGGCTTCGGTGTGGGCATCCATTACGGTGATGCGGTTCTGGGCTGGATCGGATCCGAGAAACGACTGGATTTCACCGCGATCGGCGATAGCGTCAACACCGCTAAGCGCATCCAGGAGAACGCCGGGAAGAATCAGATCCTGATCAGCAAGCTAGCCTATGACCGCGTCAAGGACCTTGTGGAAGTCACGTCCGTGGCGGCTCTGGCGGCGAAGGGCAAGAGCCAGCCCATCGAGGTCTTCGAGATCGTCGGCCTGAAATAGCGCTAGCGCTCTCCGAGTAAGCCCGTCACAAAACGGAACACCTGCTGCAGCCCCTGGCCCACCGGCGGCGTGTCGATGTATTCGTGCGGAGTATGCGCCCCGGCGCCCGTGGTGATCCCCAACACGATCGCGGGCAGGCCCAAACTGAAAGGGATGTTGGCGTCGGTGGAGCCCGAAGTGCCGCGGCCGGTCAGCCCCTGTTCAGCGATGCAGCCCAGAGCCAATTGCACCCATGGGTGATCGACCGGCAGCTCGCCCGCCGGGCGGCGGCCGATAATCTCGAGATCCACGTGCACGCCCTCGCGGCGGCTGGAAGCGATCATCCTCTCCACCTTCTCGATCAGGCCTTGCAGTTCAGCTGAGCCCTCGGAGCGGATGTCCAGTTCGAATTGAGCCTGCGAGGCCAACACGTTGATGCCGCTTCCACCAGAGATCGTTCCCACGTTGAGAGTGGTGCGGGGTTTTTCCGGCAGCGGAAGCGCTGCGATCTGGCTGACGAGCTGCGCCACAGCGTGTACCGCGGACGGACTCCCATAGTCTGACCAAGAATGGCCGCCAGTGGTTGTGACTCTGACGCGGTAGCGCTGCACTCCCACGGCGCGGTGGTAGACCTGGCCGAAAGCCGTGCCCTCCAGCACCAGGTAGCCCCTGGCGCGATCCGCAAAGCGCTCGACCACGGCTTTCATGCCGCGGAGATCTCCCAGCCCTTCCTCGCGCGAATTACCCACCAGCCACACATCCGACTGGAGTTCCAGGGTGGTCTGCCGCAGCATCCACACCAGTCCGAATAGTGAGGCTACACCCAGGGAGTTGTCCCCAATGCCCGGACCATGTATCTGTTGACCTTCGCGCCGAAGATCCGGCTTGCGCGTCGGAAAGACCGTGTCCAGGTGAGCACTCACCACAAGTGGGTTGGATGCATCACGCCCTGGCAGTCGTGCGTATACATTGTGGAGCGCGTCCACCGAGACGTTCTCCAAACCTTCTGCTGCGAAGAGTGCCCTCACCAACTGAGCGCGCTTCCGTTCCCTGAAGGTCGGCGCTGGGACCTGCTGTACTTGCATCGCCAGGTTCAGAACTCGTTCGGGAAGCGAGTTGGAAAACGGCTCGGGTGCCATCAGGTGCGGCCTACAACTCCCTGACGAGATCCTGCAGACCCGACAGGCGGGCCTGCGCCAGGCCTTCCAGGACCGACATCGCATAAAACGCGCCGGTTCCCTCGATCTTCAGAGAGGCGGAAACATTTGCGTGAAGTGCGGCCTGCAAGGGATCGTACGTGCGCTTGAAGCCTGCCAGGAAGCCACCGCTATAGGCATCGCCCAGCGCCCGTCGGATCTGCCGGGCGCGCCGGGTACGCGGGGATATCCCAGCGGTGCTGTCCGCGAACGTCCAGCACCGCCTGCCCGGCTGAACCGCGCCGAACGGCAACGATCTCACACCCCAATGCGCCCACGGCCTCCATCATTTCCCACAGGTCGTAGGTTTGACCCCAGAACAGACCACGCAGTTGCTCCTCGGAAGTCAGGAAGGCTGTGAGCGAGCCCAGGACAACACGCAGGTCCTGGAGGAAAGCGGGCGCCATGTATCCCGGTGACGGATCCAGTGTGAGCGTGGAAACCTGCGACGCCTTGAAGGTCGAAATCATCTGATGTTGTGTGACGAAATCCAGCGGACAAACATGCACGGCGCGGGCGTCGCGGTAGTGCGGAGGAATATCCGTGATGTTGGGGGAGAGGAAATGCGGGCGTCGTGCATCCGTCTGCGTCGTGGTGGGCGGCTGGTAACCCAGCAGTTCCTTGGGAAACGGAAGCTTGCGTCGAGCAAACTGGGATACAGGGGAGCCGCGCGTGACTTCGAAGTCGTCATCGTAAGCGATGAACTCGCGGCAGATCAGCGTGCTGCGGCATGATCTGTATCCCCTGGGTGTCGATGCCACGCGCTTGGAGGGACTTCAGCCAGGCTCGGGGATAGTCCTCACCGACGCGGGCCAGCAGTCCGACCTCGCTTGCCCAGGGCAACAGACCCCCGCAGGCATACAAGGCACTTCCGCCGGGTGCGTCGAGGAGCGGCCTGCCTAATGGCGGCAGAATGTACTCGCGCGTGACACTGCCGGCGATTACAAAGGTCACATCCATGAATTGGATCCCGCGGGCCAGGGACGGATCGATCCAGGGTCCGGCCCGAATGGCGGTACAGGCGCTGCGGCTCCCGCAGTATGCGGTCCAGAGCGCGGGTCGGGCTTCAGTGAAATCGCATCCTCGGTATAATCAAGCTCGCGATCGCTAACGGCCTGCGCATAACTTGCGGGGACCGCGCCAGCCGAGGCTGATGAAGCCCCTTGGAAGCGACTAGGCGGCAGAATTCGGCTCAACGCCGGAACTACCTCAACACGGTTTCGCACCCAGGAGCCCACAGACCGCAATGATCGGTGCCATGAATCCAGAACCCGCCGTTTGCCGGACATGAAGTCCGCCAGCGCGCGGGAATTATACACGTCGTAGAAGGAGAGCAATTGCATGGGCGACAAAAAGGTCAGAGTGGCAATCATCGGTGTGGGCAATTGTGCCTCCTCGCTGGTGCAGGGCGTGCATTACTACAAGGAGGCGCTGGACGACGCAACTGTTCCCGGGCTGATGCATGTCAATCTTGGCGGGTATCACATCCGGGACATCGAGTTCACCTTCGGGATCGACATCAACATCACCAAAGTCGAAGAGGACCTGTCGGACGCGATCTTTGCGGCGCCCAACAACACCTACAAGTTCTGCCAGGTGCCTCAGATGAACGTTCCAGTCGTGCGTGGGATGACCCACGATGGGCTGGGCAAGTACCTGTCAGAGGTCATTGAAAAGGCCCCCGGGCCAACGGCGGATATCGCCGGCCTCCTGAAGGAGACCGGGACGGATGTGGTGGTCAATTTCCTGCCTGTGGGCTCGGAAGAAGCAACGAAATGGTATGTGGAGCAGGTGCTGCAGGCCGGCTGCGCCTTCGTCAACGCCATTCCTGTCTTCATCGCCTCGCAAGAGTACTGGGCGAAGCGCTTCCGCGAGGCCAATCTCCCCCTCCTGGGCGATGACATCAAATCCCAGGTTGGGGCGACGATCCTGCATCGCGTGCTAACGACGCTCTTCGTCGATCGCGGAGTCCGCATCGACCGGACCTATCAGCTCAACTTCGGCGGCAACACCGATTTTCTGAACATGCTGGAGCGCGAGCGTCTCGAAAGCAAGAAGATATCCAAGACCGGCGCAGTGACCAGCATGATCCCATATGACCTGGGGCGCGACAACGTCCATGTCGGCCCATCGGACCATGTGCCGTGGCTTACCGACCGCAAGTGGTGCTACATCCGCATGGAGGGCACTACGTTTGGAGATGTGCCGCTGAACCTGGAAGCCAAGCTGGAGGTGTGGGACAGCCCGAACTCCGCAGGAGTCATGATCGATGCCATTCGGTGCGCCAAGATCGCGCTGGACCGTGGATTGAGCGGGCCAATCGTTGGACCCTCGTCCTACTTCTTCAAGACACCGCCAAAACAATTCCGGGACAGCGTCTGCCGCGAAAAGGTGGAAGCGTTCATCAAGGGCAACTCGAACGAGTAAGAGCCGCGTGGCCTCCAAACTCCGATCGCCCGCTGCAGCTCCAGCCACTCTGAATACCGGCGCATGCATGCGAGCCACCCCCGCGCCCGCCATGAGTCCGAGTCGTTTGGCGGCCATTCTCGCCACGGCCATGATCATCGGGGCCTGCGCACCCACCGCGCCCGCCGTCGACGTTGACACGCAGATGACCGCCGCCGTGCAAACGGCAGTGGCTGCTATCGTGCAGACGCAGGCGGTGACCACCCCGCCCGCCGTGGAGACTCCAGCGCCTGCGCCGACCGTCCCGCGCACGCCGCCGGCGCTGCCCGTTATCTTTACCAGTGCGATACTGAATCCGCTGGTGACGCCGCGCACATACATCCAGGACGAGTGCCAATACCTGCGTGATCGGTGGACGTCCACCAATTCACGGCCGGGGACGGTCGCCCTCGTGATCATGTTCCACAGCATCGAGAAGGGGGAGGCGAGCGCCAGCGACCCCAAGAACATCGGTGGCAGCGATTTCCGGCGCCTCATGAACGGCTTGCATGACATGGGTTTCCAGGCGATCAATGCCACGCAATTGGCGGACTTCATGGATCGGAACACGCCCATCCCGCCGCGCTCAGTGGTGCTGATCCAGGACGATCGCCACGCAGCGGCCAATTTCGTTGACTGGTTCAAGCCCTACTGGGATGAGTGGCAGTGGCCCGTGATCAACGCCTGGATCAGTGCGTTGGGCGGAACTGACCCTGTACTGGCCGAAAACGTCCATCTGGAACAAGAAGGCTGGGTGGATCATCAGTCGCACGGAGTCGTGCACAATATTCCCATGAGCGACAGTTCCACCGATGAGTACCTGACGGGGGAGCTTCAGGGCGCAATCCTCAGCATGCAACAGTATTTCGGGAAGACACCGATCGCAATCATCTGGCCCGGCGGAGGTTTCGGCGTCCGGCCGGTACAGTTTGCCAGGAAGTTCGGGTATCGCCTGGGCTTCACTGTGAATCCACGAGGACCCATCATGTACAACTGGGTGCCACTGGCAGACCAGGCCGATCCTGGAAACGCCGTGTCCATACCGGAGGGACCTGTGAATGATCCTCGCATGGTTCTGCCCCGGTACTGGCCCAGTCAGGTGTTGGAGAATCTCTGACGGGATCCGCCTCACGGGTGAACAGGCAGGCGCCTACGCCGAGCAGAACAGGGCCACAGAGCTGGAATACTACGACATCGTCTGCGCGCCCAACCTGGGGCCAATTCCCTAGCGTCGGTGTGACATGGACGGCTCGGGTGCCCTGTCGAACGCGGAGCTAAGGGCTTGACAACCTCAACCTGCCCATTTTGCCGGATCGTGCGGGGTGAGGCCGCGGCCGCCGTGATGCATCGGGATGATTTGGTCCTGGCGTTTCGCGACACGAACCCAGTGGCCCCTTTCCACATACTGCTCATACCGGTCGAGCACGTTGGTTCAGTGTACGAACTTCAAGAAGGCCGGACTGGCTTGTTGGATCGCCATGGCGGCGGTCGCCCGCCGCCTGGCGGATCAAGAAAGTATTGCCTCAGGGGGATACCGGCTCGTAATCAACTCGGGTGCGGATGCCGGGCAAACCGTGTTTCATTTGCACATGCACATGTTGGCCGGCCGCCGGATGCACTGGCCCCCCGGGTGACCCGGCTCACTTCCGAATTTGCGACGCTAGCGACGTAGTGGATTGCCCGGAATGTGGCTTCCGGGTCTATTGCGATGCCGAAGGGCATACCAGCCGAGACCAACGCCACCCAAGAGCAGCAGCCCGCCAGCAAGCCCAAGAATCGGCGATGTGTTTGTGTTGCCGGAGTCGCCGCCGGCTTCTGCCGAGGCCGAACTCTCGGCCCTGGGCGCCGAAGTCGACAAAGGCGCGATCCCCGGCGTGCACATCCAGTGTGTAGGTAAGGGTCATCGTGGGGTTGTAGTTGTCCGGGATCGCGGCTCCGATGTTGTATTGACCTTCCGGCACATCGCTAAAGCACATCCCGGCGTATGCCGTGGGATCCGGATTGACAGTCGTTTCTCGTGTCTCCGAGAACTTGCCGGTGGTCTCGGTGACACTGATGGCGCCTCCAAGCAGGACGGGCTCGGTCTCCTGCCTCAATGCGTCGCCGTTCAGGTCGTCGAACAGCAGAACGCAGATCTCGGTCGTTCCGGCAATGGCAGTGGGGGTTGGCAGCACGGCCTCGGGAGTGGGCGATGGCCCCGGAGTGCTCGAAGGGGCGGCCGCCGGACCTCCTGTGCCTACCAGGAGCTCCTGTCCCTCGATGATATTGGTGCAATCGGCGTTTATGCCTTGGTTGAGCTGCCGCAGTGTTTCGAACCCTATGGCATACAGCAATTGGATCTTCGTGCATGTATCGCCGGCCGCGACGCGGTAGAGGATGCGACCATCCGGAAGGGGTGTGTTCGTGGCAAATTGCTGAGAGGCGGGGCCGGCCTGGGCAGGTACCGATAGAGCAGCTGCAAGCAATCCGACGGCCACCAGGCCCGAAAGCAGCCACTGACTTGTCTTCATCGAGAAAATTATACAGTATGTGCGCGGTTTGTCCGCGTCGAGATCATCCGTGCGCAGCAGGAGCTGCCATCAATCCGTAGCGGGCGCGCATCTGCGGTAGGAAGTATTGATCGAAGAAGGCAGCCGCATCGTACTGTGGATGCCAATTCCAGTCACGGCGCGCCAGTGTGTCATCCACGTCCTCCGGCCAAGAATCGACGATGCCCTGACGCCGGGGGTTGGGTTCGAAAGTGATATGGGCGCCTGGAAATGCCTTCAACGCGCGATCGCGGAATTCTTCGGCTGTCAGCGCGAAGGCGGCCACGTTGTAAACAACCTGGGTCAATTGGGCCCGCGGGACATCGGCCAACATCATCAAGGATTTGATGGCATCCGGCATGGCCATGAAAGATATCTTCGTGTCCTTGCGCACGAAACACGAATAAGCTTTCCCCTGAGCCGCTGCATGCAGCATCTCCGGCCCATAGTCGCTGGTGCCGCCGCTGGGAAGGGTCATCGAGGAGATCAGTCCCGGGAAGCGCAGAGCTCTGAAGTCCAGCATGACCGGCGGATGCGGGTCGAGGTGATGCTGCCCATAGTAGCGGCTATAGTACATGCCCAACTTCTCGCAATAGAGCTTGTTGCAGCCGTACATCGTGTGAGGCGTGTTGAAATCACTCTCACGCACACGGCCGGCTGACTGTTTTTCACTGGAACTGAGACCATAGGCTGCGATGGAGCTGGGGAACAGGAACTTGACCGGCTTGCCATAGCGCTCTGAGCGATAGGCGGCCAACATGAGAAGCTGCATTGTCCCCTCGACGTTTATGCGGTGCGCTTCCTCGCTGGCGACCTCCGCCTTCGAGGAGAGCGAGGCAGCCAGGTGAAAGATCAAGTCGAAATCGCGATCATACAGGCTCTTGACCTTGTAGATCAGGTCCCCCTGAACGTGCTCTGCAACATAGTCGCGAATCGAGTCAGGCAGGGGAGCAATGTCCGCGGTGACGATCTGATAACCCCCACGCCTGGCAAGCTCCTGGACCAGGGCCTGCCCGATCTCGCCACACGCGCCCGTCACGAGTACCGACTTACCTTCCCGTGAATCCCTCGGCGTCATCAGTCGCTCCCATATGCTAGAATGTCCGAACGCATTCGCGGCGCAAGAGGTTGGAGAACGCCCCCGATTTTCCAGACACCGCCGGTCTTTTTGGCCCTGTTCGGAGGCTCGAACCCCAGGGGGTCCGCTGCTTTTCCAATTGTACAGCAGCAACACCGCCGCGTCCCAATCATGCAGAGAAACCTGCCAGTCCTATCTATGCTCGCACTCCTGATCGCGACTGCCTGCACAGCCTCCACGGGCAGCACGGGGCCCGACGGGGCCCGTGAAAACTCCACGGAGACTGCGCCGACCGTCACGGCGATTGTCTGGTTCCCGCCGACCGAGACGGCGACCGCTGCACCGATCCCGGACGTCGAAGCCACCGCGGAGCGAAAGCCGGGAGTTGGCAGAGTGCTCGTCGAAGACGCCATGACCGCGGCCACATACTGGAGTGCCGCTGCCCCGGGAGATGCAGCAGTGACGGTCTCGGAGCGCGGACTCACTCTGTCCGGCCAGCCCGGGGGGCCTCCGGTCGTGGCCCTTCATCGCAGTGCAATCCTGGATGACATGTACCTGGAGGTCACTGCCCGCCCCAACCTGTGCCGGGGACAAGACTCTTATGGTTTGGTTTTCAGGGCGCCCAATGACGTGGCGTACTACCGCTTCACGGCCGTGTGTGACGGCAATGCTGCAGCGGAGCGCGTTAGCCTGGGCACGGCACGGGTACTGCAGCCGCCCACTGCCACAGCCGATGTGCCCGTTGGGGCGCCCGGTGAGGTGCGACTGGGTGTCTGGGCACACGGTTCGGAATTTCGCTACTTCCTGAACGATCGCTATCAGTTCGCCGTCACGGACAAGAACTACGTTGCGGGCGGGATCGGCGTATTTGTGGAAGCCCGGGGTGAGACACCTGTTGTGGTCACCTTTGCAGACCTTCGCGTTTACCAGCTCGGATTGCAGGACTCATCTGCCACACCAAGTAAGTAGCGTCGTCGAAGCACCGACCTCATGCGAAGCAACAAGCTCAATGACCTGGATGCGAGAACTTGGCTGAAGTTTCAGAAGTCATGGTTCATCCACAATCCGCCGCCGCGTCAACGAGGGGTGCTCTCCCATCCAGCCAAGTTCCCAGAGACACTGGCGCAAGAATTTATCGAATTCTTCAGCAAGCCTGGACAGGTGGTGCTCGATCCCATGGTCGGGACCGGCTCGACGTTGGTTGGTGCCCTGCGCCGCGGGGCGTCATTCCATCGGAATCGAGCTGAATCCGCGGTATGCGCAGGTCGCCAGGGAAGTGGTCGAGGCCGAGCGCGCTGCCTTGGGTCTTGAGGCCGATTCCCCGCGGGCCGCCGTGATCTGCGCGGATGCATCCGATGCGCAAACGCTGCAGCTTCCCAGGATTCACTATGTACTGACCTCACCGCCGTACTGGGACATGCTGCACGCTCGGGGCGCGGCAACGCAAAAGACGCGCCGCGCCTCCTCCAATCTTGATGTCGTCTATTCGGAAGACCCTCACGACCTGGGCAACGTGCACGACTACGAGGAGTTTCTCCGGCGCCTGGTGTCGATCTATGCTGGGCTTCAGCCGCTCCTGGAGGAAAATGCCTACCTTACAGTTATCGTGAAGAACGTCAAGAAGGGCGGCCGCGTGTACCCACTGGCCTGGGATCTGGCTCGCCTCCTTGGGGCGGTCTACGCGCTGAAGGATGAGAAGATCTGGTGCCAGGATAATCAGCGCCTGGCGCCGTTTGGCCTCGGTTCGGCCTGGGTCAGCAACACCTTCCATCATTACTGCCTGCAGTTCCGTAATGAGCTGTGATCGACCGAAGGCGGGCCACCCTTCAATTCGTAGGTGCAGTCGCCGCGGCGGCCACACTCGTGGTTTTGCTGGACTGGCTGACGAACTCGATCGACACGACGCGTTTCTCCTGGGACTTCCGCTACTACTCGACATGGCTCGGCGGGGCCTCGTGCCACCGCTGGCTAGCCCATTCGCATATCGCTATCTGACGCCCCTTGTCGTCCGGGTCATCTCGCTGTCAGGGTACGTTTCGGTGGAGGCGGCCTTTGGTCTGGTGGCGCGTGGCGCGGCGGTGACACAGTTGGTCGGCGTGTTTCTGCTGGCGCGCTGGTATTCGCGGTCGCTGCGCGGAGCGTGGTTAGCGATGCTTGTCACAGCGCTCTCGCTCTTTCATGTGAAGTTCCTGCTGTTCGACACCTTCCGCCCAGACCACCTGGCGTATCCGCTGATCCTGCTTCAGGTCTACCTCGCCATGACCGGCCGGTTCTGGCCCTTGTGGGCCGTGACACTGATTGGCTGTCAGGTCCGTGAGTTCAACGCCATTCCGCTGGTTGCGTATGTTGTCGCCAACTTGCTGGTTGCGCGGCAGCCGGGGCATCGCGCGAGGCCCAACGAGGCTCTTGAACAGGCGGTCATTTCGGTCGTGGGACTGGCAGTTGCCCTCTGGTTGCCGCGCGTCCTCATCCCTGTTGCGGAGGATTTCCAGTTTGCCAATCTCACCCGCGACGGATTTCTGAGAGCCCTGTTGGCGCCGCTCATCCTTTCCCGAGACGCCAACTACATCTTCTCGCTACTGGCGTACCTGCTTCCGGTCTTTATGTTGGCGGGACTTGGTCAGCTGCGTGATCTCAGGGCAGAAGCCGGCCACTGGAATCGCGTGTTTCTGGGCGCCTACAGCGCCTTCGTGTTGATTTTCAGCTTTCTCGGTGGGACAGACTTCTATCGCTTCTCGACCTATCTGCTGCCTGTCATGGTTTTGGCCGTCGCCGCGGTGGCTGACCGGTGCAGACTTCCGCACATCCTGGTTGCGCTGACTGCAGTCTGCGTATTCAACCGGATATTGCTGCCATTTCCCAGCACCGACCTGGATCATTACCTGGACTTCTACGCGGCATCCGGCACACGGTTCAACCTAGCGAGCGTGTTGAGAGTTGGTGAGCTGGTGGTCCTGCTCGCAGTGGGGTTCATCTTGCGGGCAATATGGCCGCCGAGGACCGGAGATGCCCAAGTCACTCCCCGATGATCACAGAGCGTGATCTTGTGATGCTTCCGTTTACTCAAGATCTGACGGAGGCAGGATTGGTCTACGCCCGCCGTGTAATGGTGAACCGGCGTGGGCCCGTGTCTTCCAGAATCTACGAGACGATTCTGGCGGACGGCGGCGTCGGCGGCCCTGAATCTGAGTGTCAGGAGATATCTGGTCGACGAGGGCGTCCACTTTACCGTTCAAGATCCATCGCCATTCTCAGATCCCGACCGGTATGACTTGCGGCTCGGTGACCGCGCATGCGAGCTCAAGGCCTATCTCATCTCCCGCGCATCGCAATGGCAGACCCTATCGGATGACCCACGGATGGCGCTTACGGCGGAAGCCCTGGTGCCGCTGGACCGCGACCGGAGCGAGACCGCACGGGCGCGAGACGTATATGCGTTCTCGTTCGTTGGTGCCGGTGTCGCAGGGCGGGAACCTGCCGCCACAGCCAACGGCTTACTGCATGGCCAATTCTGGATGCACGTAATGCCAGGTTCATGGCACGGGGGCCAACTTCAGGCACCGCTGGGCCCACTTACGCTCAAGGCGGAGGCATCCACTGGCACGTCGATCGTACTGGGAGGTAAGGATCGCTCTGGATCACCGGTGGAAATCGGCGCCCGGCTGGATAGCGGGGGTCGGCTGGCTCTACCGGAGTCCTTGCTGACGCTCTCGTATGTGTGTGCTCTGGGGCGACCCTCTGGGCGACTGGGCATCGGTGCGCCGGCGCGTCGTCTTACGCACGTAGTGGAATCGACGGATTGGCAAGACGTGTGGCTGGAGGGCTGGGGTATCGTTTTGCTGGGCTGGCTAACACGACAGGAGTTCCGTGCGTGGGCCAAGCTGATTCCGCAGGGCCAACGAGTGTTTCAGTTCGACCGGACGAGAACCAGAAACCTGGCTGTCGCGGTTGAGGAATTGAAGCCAATCGCGGATCTGTTCAGCGATCGGGGAATAGCGCGGTCGGGCGCGTGAACGATGGCTTCCGTCGGCGGAGCCACGAAAGATGGCAAGGCTCCGATAAGAAACCGCTTATCCGCCGCTGTTAGACTCTGGCGCATGGGTCGAAAAAAGCTTGGCTTCTGGTTGATCGGGGCGTCCATGGTGGTGCTTGCAGGTGTCGCTCTCGTGAAGGTGCCGGCCATTGGCAGTCGGATCGGTTGGCGCTACGAGGTCTGGAGCACGTACCTTCGGAACTGGATCGATCCAGTCGGCCCCATGCCAACGCCCATTCCATCGACCCCCCTTCCCAGCGTGACACCTGCTCTGCCAACCGCGACCGCCAAGCTGCAGGCCACGCCCACAGCGACGGAGTTGCCGGTGCCAGCCCAGGTTCTGCTGCCGCCGCCTGACTATGAACGACAAGGCATCAACAATTGCGGACCAGCGACGCTGGCGATGAACTTGCGAATGTACGGCTGGGAGGGGGACCAGTACAAGATCGCCGGCGTCATCAAGCCCATCGACAAGGACCGGAACGTCAACCCGGAGGAACTCCGGTACTACGTGCTCAATGAGGCCGGCTGGCTCAGGGCAGAGTATCGTGTGGCGGGGGATATACACCTGCTTAAGAGGTTGCTGGCAGCCAACTACCCGGTCATCGTCGAGGCTGCGACCATCATTGACCCACAGGATGCGGCCGGGCCCGGCGATGATCTCTGGGCTGCGCACTATCTGCTCATCACGGGGTACGACGACGCCACTGGCAACGTGACCGCACAGGATCCACTTCGTGGCCCAGGCAAACAGGTACCGTATGACAAGTTGATGGAAGATTGGAAGCCCTTCAACTACCTTTACATGATCATCTATTTGCCCGAGGAAGAGACTGAGCTGGCTGCGATCCTGGGCCAAGATTGGGACGAGTCGACAAACCGTCAGGGAGCGCTTGATCGCGCCGAACAGGCAACGTTGAAGAACCCGGAAGATGCCTTCGCATGGTTCAATGTGGGAAGCGCCCTGGTCTACTTTGAGCGCTACGCGGAGGCCGCGCAGGCGTTCGACACTGCATTCACGCTGGGGCTTCCGCAGCGCATGACGCGCTACCAGTTCTGGCCCTTTGTGGCCTACTACAATGCTGATCGCATCGACTATCTGCTCGAGATCACGGAGGACACGTACAAGGTGATCAACGGGCAGTACTCCGAGGAGGCATTGTTGTGGCATGGGTACGGCCTGCTGCGGAAGGGCGACACCCCCGGCGCCACGGATGCCTGGAACAAGGCGTTGAAGGTGCACCCGCGCTACTGCGACGCCGAACGCGCGATCAACGAGTTCATTGGCCCCACGCGCGACCTCGGCGGCTGCAGCCCTTGACGCTCGAAATGGATGAGTCGGTGTTTAATTGACGGGGGAAAGCAGCTGTGGTAACATCCGCCACAATCAAATAGCCCTAATCGGCACTCTTATCCAGAGAGGCGGAGGGACCGGCCCTGTGATGCCTCGACAACCTGGATCAGTCATTGACGGTGGCGTTCCTATGCCGTCGGTTCCGTGACTAATCCAAGGTGCCAATTCCGACAGAAGGATGTTCTGGAAGATGAGAGGGCAGCCGTGCCGCCCGTGCAAATTGCCCTTTCGAGACCGGAGGGCAATTTCTTTTTGTTGAAAGGAAAATCGCGACCATGAGCACTACTTTCATGACATCTCCCAAATTGATGTTCACGTCCGAGTCCGTGACCGAGGGACATCCGGACAAGATCTGTGACCAGGTGTCCGATGCGGTCCTGGACGCCTGCCTGGAACAGGACCCGACCTCTCGAGTAGCATGCGAAACCGCCACCAAGACGGGCTACGTGATGCTGCTGGGTGAGATCACGACTCGGGCGCAGCTGAATTTCGATGAACTGGTGCGGCGCACCATTCTCGACATCGGGTACGACGAATCGGCCAAGGGCATGGATGGAAACACCTGCGGCGTTCTGGCTGCGATCGCGAAACAATCCGGGGATATTGCGATGGGTGTAGACAAGGCTCTGGAGGCCAAGACCGGGGCAATGTCGGAGGCCGAGGTAGAGGCGATCGGAGCCGGCGACCAAGGAATGATGTTCGGTTTTGCATGCAATGAGACCGCGCAGCTGATGCCGATGCCGATCTACCTTGCACACAAACTGACCCGTCGCCTGGCTGAATTGCGACGGGACGGAACGCTGCCCTGGCTTCGGCCCGACGGCAAGAGCCAGGTGACGGTGGAGTACTCGCATGGCAAGCCTCGGCGGATCGACACAGTGCTAGTAAGCACCCAACACTCTCCCGATATGGCGCAGGCGGATATCCGTGAGCAGGTCATGGAGCACGTGATCGTGCCATCACTGCCGGACGGGATGGTGGACGAGGCGCTCAAGGTCTTTGTCAATCCCACCGGTCGGTTTGTAATCGGCGGTCCGCAGGGAGATGCCGGGCTGACGGGCCGCAAGATCATCGTTGACACGTACGGCGGTATGGGGCGGCATGGCGGGGGAGCCTTCAGCGGAAAGGATCCTACGAAGGTGGATCGCTCGGCCGCCTACGCGGCCCGCTACGCCGCCAAGAACGTTGTGGCCGCGGGACTGGCAGACAGGGTGGAGATCCAAGTCGCATATGCGATCGGAGTGGCACATCCCCTTTCGGTGAACGTGGAGACCTTCGGCACCGGGAAGGTAGCTGACGAGAAGATCGCCGACCTGGTGGTGGAGCACTTCGACCTTCGGCCGGGCGCAATCATCCGGGACTTGGGACTGCGGGCGCCTATCTATCGCAAGACGGCGGCGTATGGGCACTTCGGAAGAGACGACGTGCAGTTTCCGTGGGAGAAAACAGACAAGGCCGAGGCTCTGAGAAGGGCCGCCAAGCTCTAGCGGTTGCTCAGAGTCAAGAGAGAGCAAGCAGGCGCTGCCTCACTGGAGGCAGCGCCTGCCGCAATGTGGGCCAAGCGCACGCAACCGGGCAAATCACTGCCGCGGACAGCCGCTGCACGGATCTGGCAGCGCAGGCGAGCCCCGAACATGAGGATGCGATTGCCTAGAGTCTCTCAAGGCCGTGGGCTTCAAGCATCGTATCGTCACTCAGCAGGGCCTCCGAGTCGCCATCAGCAACCAGCAGACCGTCATCCATGATGATCATGCGCGGGAATGCCTCGCGTACCATGGCAAGATCGTGACTCGCAACCAGCATGGTCATGTCCAGGCTCTGCAAGCGCCGGATCAAACTGCGACGGGCGCGCGGGTCCAGTCCGGCAGTGGGCTCATCCAGCACCAGGACCTCCGGCTCCATGGAGAGCACAGTGGCGATGGCGATGGCTTTCTTTTCGCCCATGCTCAGGTGGTGCGAAACGCGTTGCGCATACGCCTCCATGTGCATGGTCTTCAGGGCCTCCGCGACCCGCGTTCGGACCCGATCGACGGGCACGCCCTGGTAGATCGGCCCAAATGCGACATCGTCGAAGACCGTGGGTGAGAATAGTTGATCGTCTGGATTCTGGAAGACCATCCCCACGGCTGCGCGTATGCGACCCAGGTTGGCGTGCTCGACTTGCATGCCACAAACCGTGATGTCCCCACTGCCAACCAGGATGCCATTGAGGTGCAGGAGCAGGGTGGACTTGCCAGCGCCGTTCGGCCCCACAAGAGCGACCTTCTCGCCGGGCGCGATCCGGAGCGAGATGTCCCTCAAGCCCGTGTGCCCGTCAGGGTAGGAGAATGAAAGCCCTTGAATCTCGATGGAGTGGTGCATTAGTTCAGCGCCCCTGTGAGTAACCCAAGCATCACGAGAAAGACACACACAAGCAAGCCGACCACAAGGGTCACCCATGCTCCGGTAGCAATCGGAGGCAGCGGCAGGCTGCGAGTCTCACCGTCGTAGCCGCGAGCCAACATGGCAGAGTAGATGCGCTCGCTTCGCTCGAAGGCGCGGATCAGCAGATTGCCTGCCATTCCGCCGGTGACGCGAGCCCTCCATGCAATTGATCCACCGGATCTCGATCCCGCAACCCCAAGTTGCCCCGAGCGAGCAGAGCGGGCGCGTATCAGGCGCAGTGCCTCGTCTAGCATGACGAAGAGGTAGCGCCACATGAGACCGAACATGGCGACGAGCAATTTGGGCGACCCGATCGCACGCATGGCGCGCAACAATTCCGGGAACGGCGTGGAGGCTGCCAGAACTATGGCGGCCTGAACCGACAACCAGGACTTCAGCATGATGCTCAGAAAGCGGGCCAGTCCCTGTGTAGTGGCAGAAAGCGAGACGCCCGCGGCAGCGATCTTGAAGAGCACGTTTCCCTCTGTGCCGAACACCACCGGTAGTGCAGCCAACGCAAACGGCAGAGCCAGCGCTGAGCGCCTCCAGACATACGGCACGCCAAGCCCCGAGAGGACCTCAACGCTGACCACGATGGCACACAAGAGCACAAAAACAGACCAGGCCGCTGGTGGTGTGAGGGAGCATGTCACAATGAACGCGAGCGCGAGCGGCAGCTTGATGCGGGCGTCAAGCGCGTGGACTGGGCTGATCAGAGGGCGAAATGGATCGAGGAAATGAATGTGCACTCGAGAAGGCCCTGATTCTGGAGCCGACGCTAGGGAACTACCGTGATTCTCCAGGCTGGCTTTTGTGCAACGCCTGCTGGGCCGCCTTGCTGCGGCGCAGCCAAGACACGCCCGCGGCAGTGACAAAGACAAGCAAGGCGCCTGTGATGCCTGCCAGAATGGTGGCCAACGCCCCATTGGGTATCCCAGGAAGTACATAGTCGGGTATTACTTTGTATAGCGGCCCCCGTGCTGTTTTCAGAAAACCCTGTTGTTCCGCAACCCACTCGAGACCATCCGGGTGCGCAGAGGCCATCGGGGAGAGCACGGCCAGCACGACCGTGAGGGCGGCGCCTCCAATCCAAACCGCACGACTCCCTCGCAACGAACCGGTGCCACCCTGGAGTAGGTCGGGCCGGGCCGAGTACAGGAAGGCCAGCGCGCCAGCGGTGATGAAGGCCTCGCCAAGTCCGATCAAGACGTGGATGCCAGCCATGGCCGGAATGGCTACGTTGGCCGGGGAGGTTCCGGAGGCCGCTAGCTCCAGAGCGCACGCGAGGGAGGCTGTCACGATGGACAACCAGGCAGCGATACCTCCACTGACGAAGAGAGTGCCGGGCTTATCCCCCAGGAGGCGCCGGGCGCTCGTGACTGTGAAGTGTGAGACCGCCACTCCAACCACCGCCATGTTGAACAGATTTGCCCCCAGCGCCAGTAGCCCGCCATCCTGAAAGATGAGTGCTTGAATGCTGACGACTGTCGTCATCACTACCATTGCCCCCCAGGGCCCTACCAAGATCGTAGCAAGGGCTGCGCCCAGAAGGTGCCCGGAGGTTCCTCCAGTCACGGCGAAGTTCAACATCTGGCCGGCAAAAATCGCCGCGGCCAATACACCCATGAGCGGAACCTGTCGTTCGCCAAGATCGCGGCCGACTCGCCTCAGAGCATAGCCGATGAGGATGACGGAGCCGATCCACAGTGCGATGGATACGAGCGCCGAAAGGAAGCCATCGGGGATATGCATCGGATGCAATGACGTGTACAGCATGGGGGTGCTCCTACGACGTCACGGCCTGGCAGTCTGGACAAAGGCCGAATAGGGTGAGATGACCATCCGTGAGCCGGTACCCGCTGCGCCGGTGCAGGTCCCGATAAAGGCGGCTCACGGCGCCCGATTCAATCTCCACACTGGCCCCACATCGGCTGCAGATAAGATGGTGATGCTCGTGCCGGGTGATCTGATATGTGAGGTGCTTCTGGGCATTTAGCGCTGGCTGCACGACGTGATTGCTGGCCAAGCAACTCCAGTGTCCGGTAGACAGTGGGCTGTGTCAGCCCCGAGGCGTGACGGCGGGCCCTCCGGAAGACCTGCGCGGGGGAGAGGTGCGAACCAGACTCAAGCAGGACGTGAAGGATGGCCAGGCGCTGTGCCGTGACTCGGAAACCGAGGGATCGAAGCCGAGGGGCGTAGTCTTCAGAGCATGACATAGGAAACCTTATTGCAAGTTGTTGCAATAAGCGTTTGCGAGTATACCACCCTGTGTTCCGTCTGTCTGTCTGGAGCATGACGGAAATTGCGGGTACCGACCAAAGGCCCTCTACGGCTCCCACTTGAATTGCAGGATGGCGTACAAATAGGGTTGTTCGTCGACGAAATGCATGCCGATGACCCAGGTGTGCCAATCCAAGCCGCCGTCAGGCGGTGAGCCAGCGTAGTGCAGCGAGTAGAAATCAATGCCGTCATACGGCCACCGCGGGACGTAGGTTGCGCCGCCTACGAGGATTTGGTTGCACGCCGTCGTGAACTGATGGGAAAACACGTCCATGAGATCTGGAACAAAAAGTCCGCGGAAGGAGCCCTTGACCGGAAGACCGCTGCCTGAAGCAATCCCCCAATCCACTATATACGTCGATCCAAAAAGCGCAAGTGCGTGTTCCCGGTCGTAGTTGACGACGCGGCCGTCGTGGAGCAGGCGCGCATCCATACCATGCTCGGGGCTAACGAGCGCGGACAGCCGTTCGCCATCAGCGGAGGCGACGGCTTGCTTGAACTCCGCGATCAGGGCCAGCGGACGGGAATCGTCACAAAACGGGACGCGGCGCTGAGGTCCAGAGGGTGGAGTCGTCGGTCCGGAGGCCGTGGAGGCAACTGCTGGCGTGGGCGCAGCCGCGTCCTTGGCCGGAGCCGATGCCGTGGTCTCAGCTGCACGAGGCTCGGTTGCCGCTGAGAGGGGTGCTCTCAATAAAGAGAGTGTGCAGGCGGCCACGAGAACAGGCGATACCAACAGAATCCTGCGAATGGACGTATGGGTAGGCATTGCAGTCCTTTCAGCTCAAAAGGCCCAGCCTCGAATCATTCTACTTCGGCCGCCCCGAAAGATCTCGGATCCAGGGATTGACAGATATTGCGATACGCATATAATTTCGCCCAATATATCAAAGGCACTGACGAGGACGAGTAGGCGCTGTACGACGGTTCAGAGAGCAGGCGCCAGGTGTGAAGCCTGCCCGAGACGACGACGCTGAATGGACCTCCGAGCTGCGAGGCGAACAGGCAGAAGCCCCACTAGCCGATCCGGGCGCTCCCGTTACAGGGCTGGGGTATCGGCTGGTTCATCCGGCCCGTACCTGAAGAGTGAGGCTGGCTGGTTTCCCCGATGCTTCATCGGGGGTTTCTTTTTCTAGTCGCAGACAGCCTAATCTGGGTGGCACCACGGACGTACGTGTTCGTCCCTGCAAGGGACGAACGTGTTTTGTTGTTCCGACACGCGGATGGGACGATCCGGCGACGGATTCAACGATGGACTCAAGGAGTGCAAAATGGATGGCGATTTTCGACTTGGGGATATGGTCAGGACGGCCAGTGAGACAGAGGCCGCCGAGGCGACTTTTTCGCGGCAGCTTGAGGATCACACGCTGCCTGCCGTGCAAGTTCTTGGCGAGCAGCGCGAGGGTGCCGCCTCCGGGTTGGCAAGCTACGGGTTCATTCCCTAGGATGAAGCATGCGCAGATATCGTGATTTCCATCCACCCTGAAGGTCCAATCCGGCATGCTCCAAACGTGCAGCGCACGCGGGACTTCACAAGCATCTAGGTCTTTCGCTACAAGGAGCCAGTAATGTCCGAGAGAACGAGTTTCCTTTTGAATGATGGTGATCTGCCGCGCAATTGGTACAACATTCATGCCGACACGAAACTTCCGCCGACACCGGTGCTGCGCCCCGATACGCTGGAGCCCGTGACGCCGGATTTCCTCTCAGTGCTGTTTCCCATGGAGATCATCCTGCAGGAGGTCTCGACGGAACGGTATATTCCCATTCCTGAGGAGGTGCGGGAGATCTACAAGTTGTACAGACCCACACCGCTATTGCGAGCCCGGCGTCTGGAAAAAGCACTGGACACGCCGGCCCACATCTACTACAAGAACGAGTCCGTCTCGCCAGCGGGAAGTCACAAGCCGAACACGGCCATCCCGCAGGCGTACTATAACAAGATCGCTGGCACCAGGGCCCTGACCACGGAAACTGGCGCGGGCCAGTGGGGATCAGCCCTTTCCCTGGCGTGCAACTTCTTCGGTCTTGAGCTGGAAGTCTACATGGTGAAGGTCTCCTATCAGCAGAAGCCGTATCGCCGTGTGATGATGGAAACCTACGGTGCCAGTGTTTTCGCCAGCCCTACCGATCGGACGAATTTCGGGCGGTCGGTGCTTGAGAAGGATCCGGCCAGCCCAGGTTCACTTGGGATTGCCATCTCGGAGGCGGTCGAAGTGGCCGCCAGCTCGGGCGGCAAGAAGAAATACAGTCTCGGTTCCGTCCTGAATCACGTGCTGATGCATCAGAGCGTGATCGGGGAGGAGGCTCTGAAGCAGATGGATCTCGCCAACGAATACCCTGATGTCGTTATCGGGTGCGTCGGCGGCGGCTCCAACTTCGGAGGCATCGCCTATCCGTTCCTGCGTGAAAACCTTACCAACGGGAGGAAGACCCGGCTGCTGGCCGTTGAGCCCACTGCAACGCCGTCGCTGACCCGCGGAGTTTATGCCTTCGACTACGGTGACAGCGCCCGCATGGCGCCCGTGGTGAAGATGCACACGCTGGGCCATGGATTTGTCCCACCATCCATTCATGCAGGCGGGCTGCGTTATCACGGCATGGCACCCAGCATCTGTGCCTTGTATGACGCCGGCATGATTGAAGCGGTGGCGGTGAGGCAATTGGCGACGTTCGAGGCGGCAGTCCAGTTCGCGCGCGCCGAGGGCATCGTGCCAGCGCCTGAGTCCGCGCATGCAATCCGTGCCGCCATCGATGAGGCTTTGGATGCGAAACGCAAGGGGGAAAAGCGCGTGATCCTCTTCAACCTGTCGGGACACGGTAACTTCGACATGGGGGCGTATGAGGCGTATCTGGCTGGGAAGCTGGAGGACTATGACTTTCCTGAGCAGGCCGTCCAGGCAGCGATCGAGGAACTGCCAAAAGTGAGCCTACCTGCGTAACATCTGCTATGGAAACGCCCGCGGCCTGCACTCCGGCCGCGGGCGTTCGATTCTTGGGGCGCCGGTGTGGGCTAGGCCTTGAGGTCTGGGCTGCGCCGCTTGGGTGACGCAGGAGCGCGGCGCCAGAGGCCTGCGACGATCTGCTCGAACAGCCACGCACAAAGCGCATAGGCGTACAAGGCGAACGGCATGTGCCAGGCCAGGTAGTTCGTGTGGGTATGCACGTAAGCCTGTCCCTTGAAGAGGAAAAACCATGCCAGCGGGAACAGCAGCGAAAGCCACGTTGCAGTGATCAAGGCGCGTGATTTGCCCAGGTGGGAAAATCGCCCTGGCCTAAGCCGTTCCAGAGCCAGGTAGAGCAGCGTGATGCACGCGGCGATCAGAATCAGGTCCAGGAAGCGCAGGCCCAGGATTGCTATGGCGCTATCCTCGGAGATATACGTCCACACGACGGCCCATGGGTTCGCGCGCAGCGATTCGGCGTAGGCGGGGAAGAGCTCTGGGTTGGCATAGGTGCGCCGGCCAAATGTGTTGAGAATGCTCGTCAGGCCGCCCACGAAGCTGCCCTCGCTGGCCTGCAACTGCAGTGCAAGAACAACCAGCGAAACCCCAACGGCGGCCGCGAGTCCCGCGAGCAGGCCAAATGCGTTCCTGGCGAGCAGGTTTCGGGACCAGCGATCGCGTGCCGCGTAGTAGATAAATGGAATCACAGGCATCGCGATGGCAGGGATGATGAAGTCATATCCATTGGTGAGGCACTTGAACAGCACTCCGCCGAAGACCACTGCCGCAAGTCCATTGCTCTGAGGTCTGCCGCGCCGCGAGCACCAGGCTAGGTAACCGGTTGTCAGGGCGAGCGGAAGATATGACGCCCAGATGAAGTAGAACAGGTTTCGCCCAAACAAGGTGATCCATTGGGAGACCACGGTGGTCACGAGCAGGAAGGCGGCGGTTGTCCAGCCGAACTCATAGAGTGACCACGCGACGAAGGCGGCCAGCACGAACGCGAGGAGCAGGGCAACCAGGGCGCGGAAATTGCGCAGATCGATAGCTGGCGCGAAGGGGCTGATCTGGTTCAGACCGCTGAAGAGCAATGCCTGCGCGCCGGTGGCCGATTTGTACAGGGAATAGGTGCCAAAACGTCCGCCCGACAAGAACGTGTCGTATTGGTGATCGTAATCCGTCTGATTCAGATCGGTGGGGTCGGCATCGCCCCATCCGAGGAGCGCATTCTGTGAGAAGATGCCGTGCTGCCGGGACTCGACCATCCGGGCGACGACGAGGCTCTCACTATCGAGTTGGAACTCCTTGAACCTCTTCTCGCGCACGACGCTCCATTGATTCCGGTATAAGCCAAGGAACAGCACGACGACACACGCGGCCAGGAAAAGTCCAGCCGCCAGGCGCCGGCACCGAGACGAACCATTCTTCCGGTCGGAGGCCGTCATGGCTTCCAAGATCCGGGTGCATCACGTGGAGCCAGGCTGGGAGCGCTTCCTAGCCGATGGAGCGCGGCGGCCGCCTGTGATACCAGGAAAACGATCATGACAGGCTCCACGAAGAACTTGAAGCGCATGTTCTCTCCCTTGTCAGCCAGGACTGAGACCAGGCCCACGAACAATCCTGGCAGCAGGATGCCCAAATCAGCTGGAAGGGTATGAGTCCGCAGGGCCCGCACGGCCGATGCAGCGCCGCACAAGAGCAACATGAGTGGAAGGATCGGCGCAGAAAACACCCAATCAAAGAACGGCCGCCAGGCAAGGTGCTCCACGATCACGTGGCCGCTGCTATAACTACTCGAGGGTCGAAAGTAGATCCCGACATTCTCTGCATAGTTGCGAGCGAGTTCACCGAATGAGTCGCGCCGGATGGCCTGCCAGAAACGCGCCGAGAGTTGCTGATCCAGGCTCAGATAATCGATGTGGTTGAAGTTTGGCTGGCCACCCGACTTGCTTCGGCGCGTTAGGACCCCGGGCATGCCGGGGGAAACCCGCGTGGGATGGCCTGGCTCATCCAGGTAGGCCGCGTATCTGGCGGTTCCCATTCCGAACTCCGACCGAGTTGGCCAGACTGACGCCAGAGAAAGAAGATGTCGAGAATATCCCGAACTCGGCGTATTGTTTTCCGAGATAGAGGCAGCTGATTAGTCCCGTCACCAACAGGTAACCCAACACGCTGCGCCTGGTGGCGCCGACAAGCCAAAGGCAGATCGCGAATAGGAGCACTGCGGGCCACTGAAAGATGGAGCGCATAAAGAAGAGCGCCAGAACCGCTGCGCTGAAAACCAGGATTGGAGTGGCCATCCGATTCTTGATGCGCCACAGTAGGTAATAGCAGCACAGAAATAGGAATGCCGAGAGCATCGTGCTATCCAGGAAGCTCGCGAACAGGATGGAGGCGGGGTGAAGGAGGACGAGCAGTGCCCCCAGAACGCCAGCCAACTTGCCGGCCTGTGTGGCCAACCAGGCATAGACCAGAGCGACCATTAGCCCGAGCACAACGGCGCCGAGCACATATAACGCGAGATCCACTCGCTGCAGGGCTCCCAGATCGCCCAGTGTTGGGGCAAATTGGACCAAGCCTGCGCGGATGGCGTCGAACGCCGGCGGCTGGATGTGGATGTTGGCCAATGACCGAAGGGGGTCCCGGCGCAGTTCGCCCAATGGGACAGTCTGCATCATGTCTTCGGATGACCAGGGGTGAAAATGCACGCCGTCGGAGGTCAACGGCCTCATCAGCTGCTCAACGCCCAGGGCGTAGCTGAGGCCAGCAACGAAAATGAGAGTGATCCACCGCCATGACGATTGACGCGAAGGCATGCCTGAATTCTATCCGACCTGTGAGGCCGCTGGCTGCACAGCGAAAGAGCACCGGCTTCGGGGAATCCCCGGCGCCGGATGCTGGCAGGGGTTTCTCGCCGCCTGTATCAGGAGGGAGATGCGAATGCTACAACGACGATATTCTGGTTGAGAAACTGGGGATGGGACGTGACCTGGCCGGGTTGGGCGGCGGCTTTGCCGGGAACGATCTGACCAAGCGTGTAGGCTCCGGCGATTGGCACATCCGGGCCGAGGATGTCACGAACGGCGGCCATGTCGGCGCCTGGATGCGATTCCAACAGAAGCTGCCAGGCAATATCCGCCAACACGAGCGCAAATGCAGGCTTCAAACCGCCTAGCGCCAACAGTGCGTCTTGGCTAGCTTTGGTCGCTGCCTTTTCACATGCGGCGCGGCTCCCGACCAGCAGGTACGCATCGGCACCGTCGCTCATCGGGGCGTTCATACGGAAGCTGCCATCGGCCTCCACGCGAATGGGCGCACGGACAACCAGTTCATCGCCGTGCTCGATGCCCAGCGGGTACAAGCGAGCCAGGTAGCTCAACGGGGGAAAGGCCCAATCCCGGGCCGGCTGACCAAAGAGCTCGGCGTACGCCTCTGAGGCAGGGCGCCCATTAAGGGTCCGCAACCAGAAGCCGCGTGGAGCGCGTGATGCGAAATTGACTGCCGACAGGGTCCCAACCGTGTGAGTGCCCAACGCCGATGCGTACATCCCCCCGCAGAATCGCGGCTGCCAGGCTGCCGGTGCCGGATTGGTTTCCGGCCATCTGGTAGGTACTGCCGGTGTGCAAGTCACCGCTTGAAAGGCCGCCAACAATGGGGAAAGCGCCGTCCTGCAGGGCAGCGCAGAACTGCTCGGCATCGCCATTGAAACCGTCGGCGAAGAAGATGACGGCCTTGTTGTCCGCGCCAGACGCCATCTGTGCCAATCTCTGTGCTGTCTCCCGACCAGACTGCGAGTAACCGGAGAACCAGTGCGCGTCCGCCTCAATATCGCCTGCCAGGAGGGCGATCGTGACAGAATTCGGATGCTGACCGGCCTGCGACAGGCCGGCAGGCGAACTGAGTCCGATGATCGGAGTGTCACCCAGCAGGCTGATGGCGCCGTTCAGGACGTCACGTGGTGCGTAGTGAGTGGACGCAAACAGGAAACCCAAGCTGGGCGAGGCCACGCCGAGGCCGTTGAGCGCGTGATGAGCGGCCTGGAGCCCGGCTTCGCGCCCATCCACAGCATGTCCCAAACCAACTGCGGCACTGATAGTCATGATCAGCCCTCGGCTACCGGAATGGTGAAGTGGAATGTCGTCCCGTGGCGATGCTGGCTCTCAAACCAGATGCGCCCTCCCTGCATCTCCACCAGGCTGCGGGTGATGTTGAGTCCCAGGCCCGCCCCCGGCACCTCGCGTGCCTTTGGATCCTCCGAGCGGAAGAATTTTTCGAAGATGCGTTCTTGATCTTCGGCCGAGATGCCAATCCCCGAATCTCGCACCCACAGGTGCACGACCTGCCCGGCTCCTTCCGGATCCCAATGATTGGGCGAAGCTTCGGCTCCAATGACCAGGCTGCCGCTCTCGGGCGTGTACTTGTTTGCGTTGCTCACAAGGTTCGTGAGCACTTGTCCGAGCCGGGTGCGATCACCCCAGACTGAAGGCAGGTCTTCGGAAAGCTCAAGGCTAACCTGTTGTTTCTTCTCCTCAATCTGGTGGTTGGCGGAGCGCAGAATCTCCTCGATCAGCTCGGACAGTTCGACTGACCTGAAGTCCAGGCGAAGCTTCCCCGCTTCGATCTTCGAGTTGTCATTCAGGTCGGAGACCAAGGTCGACATGCGCTCGGTGTTGGACCGGATGGTGTTAAGGAAGTTGGCCTGCATTTCGTTTACCGGCCCCACCGCCCCTGTTGCAAGAAGTTCGGTGTAGCCCTTGATGGATGTCATCGGGTTCTTTAGTTCGTGGGCCACCAACGAGACAAAGTCGCTCTTGGCCACGTTGGCCCGCTGGACCTCATCATACAACTGGGCATTGGATATGGCGATGGCGGCGTGGTCACTCAAGCGGCTGAGAAACGCCAGGTCTTCCTGGCGGCCCTGCGTGCTCTCCAGAACCAGAAGACCGATAACCGCGGCCTCGCGCCGGATAGGGATTACGACCTGGTGGTCGGAGCCTGGAAGGAATTCACCCGCGCCGACAACATCAAAGCGCACACGTTGCGGGAGCGCGGTCTCCACGGCCGCCTGATAGCCCGGAAACGTGAGGGAAATGGACTGATCGGGCGAATCTGCCGGTGAAGCCGTGTAGCCCAGTTCCGTGACGATGCGCAGGCGATCGTTCTCCAGGAGCCCGATCAGGCCGGCTTCCGCGTCCGTTTGGCGAAGCGCCCACTCGAGCGTGATTCGCATCGCCCGGTCCATTTCGAGGCTGGCATTGAGCTCCCGGTCGATGCGCTGCATGACCGAAAGCTCCTCGACGCGGGCGGTCAATTCCTGATCGGTCAGTGTGTAGAGACGGACGTTCTCCAATGCCACCACGGCCTGCCCTGCGAATGCCAACAGGAGTGATTCGTCCTCGGCTACGAAGGGTGCGCCATCTTTACGATTGATGACCTCGAGTATACCGACCAGGCTGTCTTGGAACTGAAGCGGGACCGCAATGCTCGAGCGCGCCTGCATGCCCGGGATTGCTTGGGCCAACACATGGGTCTCAGAAGACGCTTCCAGGTTGTTCTCAATCTCCGGTGAGCGAGATGCAGCCGCACGGTAGACGTGTCCGACACCAACCGGTGCGCGCCGACCGAGGAGAGCGCCTGCCACCGACCCGGAAGACGCGTCGACCACGAGCTCGCCGGTTTGTTGATCGGGTACGTAGAAGATGGCCACGTTGCAGTCCAGGATCCCTGCGGCACCATCCACGATCACCTGCCGCAAGGGTGCCATGTCCAGGGTCGAGGCCAGTTGCCGTGTCACATCGTTCAGCTTGCTGAGCTGCGCGGCCCTGTGTTGAGTCTCACGCAGCAGGCGTGCCTTAACAATTGCGCCGGCAGTCTGATCGGCTATGGCCTGAAGGAGTTCCAGCTGCGCCTGGGTGTAGGAGATACCGGTCTCGCGATTGCCCGCGCTCAGGACGCCAATGGACTCAGCCCCGGCGTTCAGGGGGACTCCCATCCACGAACGTATTCCGGCGATCGCGGGTGTGAGTCCAGCCGCACTGCATTCGAGCTCGTAGTTGTCCGTAACGATTGGGCGCCCCCTGCGCAACACCTCGCGGCCGAGACCTTGGTTGGCCGGCAGCGGGGAATTCTCGCGGTCCGCAACGCGCTCGTTATTCTCGAGGGCAAAGGCGAACGAGTATGAATCAGACTGGGAATCGTGCAGGGCGACGTAGAAATGGGTGAGTGGAATGATCTGGGCCGTCTGCGCAAAGATGAGTTCCAACACGTCATCGAAGGTGAGCGTGATGTTCACGCCCTGGGCTACGCGCGTTAGGGCATTCATGTCACGAAGGCGGCGCTCAAGATTCCGCACAACCTGGACCCGGCCGATCGCCAGAGACACTTGGTCAGCGAGGCGCTCAAGCAGGGCCATGTCCACACTGGAATACGCCTGACCTGACCGACGAGCACCGAGGGCCATCCATCCAAGCAGGCGGCCACCTCCGGCCAGAGGAAGGAACAGGCGGGCGCCGAGCAGACGCAACCTACTTCGGTCCGGCTCCAACTCTACGGGCAGGGATCCCTCATCTACCAGAAGAGCCGTGTGTTTCTGGTTGAGTAGAGTCGCAAGGGATCCGGCTGCGCTGAATCGCAACTCGGTGGTTAGTCGAACGCCCGGCTCCCGGAGAGCCGCGTACTCGTCCGTCGGCGCTTCGTGAACGAACAGGTGGATCGCGTCGGGCTGGAGCGCCGTTTCGACCACTCGCCTTGAGACAGATGAAATCGAATCAAGGTCGTTGGCTGAATTCAAGTCGACCGTCAAGGTGCGGACGGTCTCGGCCAACCCGGTGTCTCCGCGGAAGAAGATCCGATCAGTCGTGGCCTGCACGCGAGTGCGGATGGGTTCGAGAAGCAGGGCCACCGCCAGTGCCAGGGCAGCAACCCACAGGGGGTTGGTGCTGGGAACTCCAGTACGGAAGACCAACGTAAGGCCCGCCACTACCAAGCCATAGGCCAGCAAGAACAGTCCCACAAGCAGACCGTAGATGACGCCCTGCCGCAACCAATGTGCGGTGCCCGTAACACGGAATTTGAACATGCTATACCCTACGGCAATACATGGAAGAGCGGATGCAAGGACGACATAAGGCGAGAAGCTGGAGTCCTCACGGCCCGCGATGATCAATCCTGACAGCAAGGGCGTGAGTCCCAGGATCAGAGCGCCGGCAATGACGCGGCTTTGGAGCTTTTCAATCGGCGATTTTGTGGAGACGCCGTGAAAGATATTGATGATCAGGTATAGACCCCCAGTTGCGACGAACCAGACCCCTGCTATTTGGTGGGCCAGCAAAGCTGGCCCTAGTCCCGATGCACCAGATCCGATCGATAAAGCCAGCGCGCCCACGATCAACGCCAGCCCATATGCCGTCGGTGGCAGCGCCGGCAGGCGACGGCCAAGAGCGGATTCTCGTGGAAAAGTGGCCGCCAATTCCAGGAATGCCCCACCACCAAGCGCCAGGCCGAGGATCCAGGCCCAGGTCAGCGAGCGACTGCCCACCTGATCGAATGTTGCAGCAACTGCCATGCCAACGGAGGCCATCAACATGACGTAGCCCCGGCCTGAAGTGCCGAGCCGGGCCTGTCGGAGTGGGAACGCGCACAGCAACAGCAGCAAGCCGCTCAGGGACAACGGAGCGAGTGCAAACAGCGCCTGACCGGGCGCCCCGGCGGCAAGCATCCTCCATGCCAATATCGCTGCAACTATCCAACTTGCCGCCGCAAGCGCCCAATAGAGTCCCACGGCAACTCGGGAAATGCCTGGATTGGAGATGCCTCGGAGCAACAGGCGTGGAGACGGTGCCTGGCCGGAGCTTGCATGCGCAGCGGATTCAGTCAATGGCTACCTCGCCGCGAAGATTATACAGATCACAGGTTTTCGCAGCGTGGTGCTTTCATGACAGTCCCGGATCGGTGGTCGAAGCACGGTCGCTGGGGCCACCCGCAACCTGCGCTGAGAGCCAACTTCGAAAGGTGCGCCCGAGGTTGCGGGGCGGCTGACCCACGGCGGTGAGGTTGGGTGCCGACGGCGGTGCGGGAAGGGCGGCGCCGGGTGGATTTGGTCGCAACAGAGGCAGCGACCGCAAACTTGATGTAAAATATGAGTACTTGTTCATATATTCATGAAAAACAAGAGTCTTCCAGAGTTGGTTGCGCTTCAGCTTGCCGACTTGTTCGCCACCTTGAGCGATGCGAGCAGGGTGCGAATCATCTGCCGCTTTACTGGAAGAGGAGTTGAGCGTGGGTGTGCTGGCTCAGAAGCTCGACATGAGCGAATCCGCCGTCTCGCATCAATTGCGCGGGCTCCGTCAGATGCGGCTCGTGCGGGTGCGCCGTCAGGGTCGTCGTGTCTTCTATCGTCTGGATGATGAGCACGTCAGTCAGTTGTTCCTGATGGGTGTGGATCACGTGGAGCATGGATAGCATTCAATGCAATATTCAATGAATCACGATCAGAGACTAAATCGGACAACGGGACCTGACATTCGATCGAGACTGGCGCTCGCACTCTGGCTGACGCTGGGTTTCGTCGTGGTGGAGGCTGCCGCAGGTGTTCTGGCAGGCAGCCTGGCGCTGCTGACCGATGCCGCGCACAACCTAACCGATGTGGCCGCATTAGGGCTCAGTTGGTACGCCATGAGCCTGCAAGCCCGGCCCGCCAATTCCGAACGGACCTATGGCTATCATCGCGCCGGAATTATGGTCGCGCTTGTGAACTCCTCCGGCATGATCTTGCTGTCGGGCCTCGTGCTCTTTGAGGCCTACCGCCGGATCCTTTCGCCCGCTTCTGTCCAGGCCGGGATCCTGATGGGTGTAGGAGTGATCGCATTCGTGGTGAACTTGTGCACCGCATGGCTGATCCGCCGTCCAGGAGAAAAGGACCTGAACGTAAGATCGGCGTTCATCCATCTTATGGGAGATGTGGCGGCAACGGCTGCCGCGGTCGCGGCAGGAGTCGGCATCTTCTTCACGGGTGCGAACTGGCTTGATCCGGCCGCAAGTGCCATAATAGCGATCCTGATCCTGATCAGCGCGTTGACTGTACTTCGTGAGGCAGCAGCCATACTACTGGAAGCGACGCCACGAGACGTCGACATGCAGGCCTTGGTCGGCGATATTTCGAAGATCCCCGGAGTCCTCGGTGTGCACGACCTGCACGTCTGGAGCCTCTCGCATGACCTTCGGACCATGTCGGCCCACGTTCTCACGGATGACGCGGGCCTTCGGGCGGGCGATAGGATCCGGAGTGAGATCAACATGGTCCTGGCAGCCAGCTACAACATCTCGCACGCCACGCTGCAGCTGGAGTGCGCAGCATGCGAGCCGGGAGAGTTGTATTGCGAGATCGAGAATGGTACCCGCGTGCCGGGGGCCTAGGCCGATTGGAGCGACTCAGGCGCAGGTTCTGGGGGAGGCGGAGTGAAGTTGCCGTCGGATCTCCTTCCATGGGCTCGCTTTCGCAACGCGGAAGGGGCGGAGCGGCTCAGAGGCACCTCTTCGGCGTCCATGGGATGGTGCAATTCCCCCAGAGCAACGCGAGAGGAGCGAGGATTCGTGGATTGGCTTGAGATCAGCTTGTCGGTCAATGGGGAGATGGCTGAGGCCGTGGCCGAAGTGCTTTCACGATACGTCCCAAATGGTGTCATGACGGAACAGGGAATCCAGCACCTGGATGACGAAGATATGGGTACGCCCGCCGGTCCCATCGTGGTGCGGGCATATGTGCCCGCAGATGAAAGGATGCAGGACACGCGCGCGGAGATCGAGCACGCACTGCAGTTCCTGGGCATGATCCGACCGCTGCCCTCCCCCACGTATCGAACCATTGTGAACAAGAACTGGATGGAGGCCTGGAAGCAACATTATCGGCCCATAGCCATCGGCCGTCGCCTGATGATCCTGCCGGCTTGGATGGAAACGCCGAACCCTGGGCGGGTTGCGGTCAAAATCGATCCCGGCATGGCCTTTGGCACGGGAACGCATCCGAGCACTCAGTTGTGCCTGGAATTCCTTGACGACTTCCTGGATGCCTCGGCGGACTCGCCGACTCGGTTCATTGATATAGGCTGTGGCTCCGGCATACTCGCGATCGCGGCGCTGAGACTCGGCGTGAAATCGGCGCTCGGCGTCGATGTCGACCCCGAGGCGATCGTCAACGCCCGCCAGAATGCGACCGCCAATGGTCTGGGGTCCGAGCTGATTCTGGGCGCTGGATCCGTTCGTGAGATCCTGGATGGAGTGTTCCCGTTCCGCAGCGCACCGCTCGTGGCGGCAAACATCCTGGCGCCCGTCATTGTTCGTCTGATGCAGAATGGCCTGGCGGACGTCCTCGCTCCAGGCGGGCATCTGATCCTGGCCGGCATCCTTGTGAGCCAGGAGGCCAACGTGGCCCAGGCTTGCCGCCAGCTAGGTTTAGCGGAGACTGCGCGTCGACAGATGGAGGATTGGATCGCCCTGTGCGTGACGCGCTGAACCTACCGCGGCGCTCCGGTCCGTTTATTGCCGCCATGCCCGGACGTGCGGAGTTCAGATGGGCTTTTGTGCTATGATTTATTGCGCATGGATAGACGCAAGCTGACCCTTTACTTGCTGCTGAACATCTTCATTTCTGCCTGCGTCACCTCAGCCATCTTGTATTGGTACGATCGAAACTACCGCGCGGCGACTTTACCGCAGCCAGCGGCAGCCGCCTCGCCTGCCAACTTGCAGCCGAACTCGACCGCGGTGGCGCCGGCCGAGGGCGCCGTGCAGATCGTCAGCGTCATCGGCGCCGGGAGCATCGATGTGGAGGCGGTCGTCGTAAAATACGCCGGGGATGGAGAGCTGGACCTGACGGGATGGCATCTTCGCGATTCATCCGGACACAACTACACCTTCCCAGCTTTCAAGCTGTTCACGGACGGTGCCGTTCAGGTGCACACAGCCAGCGGCACTAACACTGCCATCGATCTTTTTTGGGGGCAGCGGCAATCAGCCTGGCAGTCCGGACAGTTGGTCCTGCTTACATCACCCGAGGGTGAGGTTCAGGATAGCTATCCGGTTCCTTAGGATGACCGATAGTCAAAGGGCTGCGTGACGAGATCTCGATGAATCAGGCGATTTACAGAAAGTATCGACCGCGAGGCTGGGACGAGGTCACAGGTCAGGAGCATGTGGTCCAGACGCTCAGGAATGCTATTGCCCAGGACCACGTGGGCCACGCCTATCTTTTTGCCGGACCACGCGGCACCGGCAAGACCACTTTGGCGCGGATACTGGCAAAGGCGGTGAACTGCCTGGCCGAAGATCCCGCTGACAGACCCTGCAACTCTTGCGAGAACTGTGCCGCGGTGAATGAAAACCGGTTCCTTGACCTGATTGAAATGGATGCCGCCTCGAACACGGGTGTCGACGATGTGCGCGATCTGCGCGACCGAATAGGCTTTGCGCCTTCCCAGGGGCGCTACAAGGTCTATATAGTGGATGAAGTCCACATGCTTTCCACGGCCGCCTTCAACGCACTGCTCAAGACCCTCGAAGAGCCGCCGCCGCACGCGATCTTCGTAATGGCGACGACGGAAATCCACAGAATCCCCGCGACGGTGTTGTCTCGCTGCCAGCGGCACGAATTCCGACGCGTGCCGGTAACAGAGATTGTGGCCAACCTGCGGCGAATCGTCAAGCAGGAAGGCTGGGAGGCCGATGAGGACGCTCTGCAACTCATCGCCCGCCAAGCGACGGGCTCGGTTCGTGACGCGCAGTCGCTCCTGGACCAGCTAGCTTCCTCGGCCAACAAGATCACCCTGGAATTGGCTCAGCCGGTTCTCGGAACTGCCACTAGCCAGTCCGTCATCGACATGGTTGAGGCAATCCGGGAGCGCCACTCTGCAGCTGGTTTGACGGCCCTGCGCGCGGCATTGGATTTCGGGTGTTGACCCGCGGACCCTGGCAAGGCAAATGACCGAGTATTTGCGCAGTCTGATGCTCATCCAGATGGGAAACTCAGCGCAGGTGGAGGTCGTCAAAGACCTGCGTGAGAGCATGAAGGAACACGCGGCTGCGTTCGCAACGGCGCGAGTCATCCGCCTCATCCGCGCTTTCAACGCCGCGGCTGCGGATACACGTGGAGGTTGGCAACCATCGCTGGCGCTCGAACTCGCGTTGGCTGAAGCCATGGAGGATGCAGCGGATGCATCTTCTGCTGAACCTGGTGCGTCTCAGGGCGGGCAAGCCGCTCGGCGAGCTCCTGCACCAGCCCCGGAGCCGAGTCAACCGGGGGCGTCGAAGAGGGATTTGAACACTGAGATCCAATCGTCTCCCGTTATTAGCGCGCCGGCGTCGCCGAGGCGCGACTTCATTGATCCGGGTCAAAGCTCAGGGAATGCCGCCGAGGTGAATGAGCCCGTCATAGAACTCGCCCAAGTCATCGGCGCCTGGAAGGAGATCCGGGGGGCGCTTAAGCGAACTCACCCGGCTGCGGACGGATTGCTAAATTCGTGCAAGCCTATCGACTTACGCGGGACGGAGCTCGTTTTGGGTTTTCAAACCGATGCTGTGCGGGCGATCATGGATCGCCCGGAGAACATGGAAGCCGCGCGCAAGGCGATCGCCGACGTGCTCGGACGACCGCTCGAGATCCGCTGCCTGGTTATCAATACAGTTGGCAAGGCGCCACCAAACATGGCCCAAGATGGCATGATAGCGACTGCACTCAACCACGGCGGCGAGATAGTGGACATACAGGAATGACGGAGCATCGCCAATGGCCAAAGGCCTGAGTCGCCCGGCCCCGGGTTCGGGCGGCATGATGCAACAGATCCAGCGGCTCCAGCAACAATTGGCTGAGGCACAAGCTCAGCTGGCCTTGGAGACAGTTACGGCATCTTCAGGGGGCGGCGCGATAAAGGTGACCATGTCGGGCGACCAGAAGTGCCGTTCTGTGGAGGTGTCGCCGGAGTTGCTCAGCCAGGCCGATGCGGGCATGATGCAAGACCTGATCCAATCGGCCGTAAACCTTGCGCTGGAACAATCACGAGCGCTTGCGGCGGAGCGCCTTGGGCCGCTCGCCGGCGGTCTGCCCTTCTGAGCCGAGGTGTTGGGTGGCCCAGGCCGCCGGGCAACTGAGACGAGGTCTAACAGTGTCACTTCCTGAACCTATCCAAAAGCTCATCAACGCACTTGAGCGGCTGCCGGGGATTGGGCCGAAATCCGCTTCCCGGTTGGCTTTTCACTTCCTTCGGGCCCCGGATGAGCTTTCACAGGAGCTGGCCGCGGCGTTGAGCAGCCTCAAGTCCAAGACCGCATTTTGCGAGGAGTGTTTCAACATCACCGTGGCTGGACGGACCCTTTGTGAGATCTGTGCAGACTCGGAGCGCGATGCGGGCATCATCTGCGTCGTCGAGGAAGCCCTGGACGTGCTGGCCCTCGAAAGGGTCGGGGCCTATAACGGTCGTTTTCATGTACTTCACGGCGTTCTTTCCCCGATTGAAGGAATCGGGCCGGAGGACATTCGTCTGCGTCCGCTGATCGACCGCGTGGCGCGTGGCGGCGTCCGGGAGGTGATCCTGGCAACCAATCCGAGCATGGAAGGGGACGCCACAGCGCTGTATCTTCGTCAGCAGTTGCGGCCCCTGGGAGTGCAGATCACGCGCCTGGCGCGCGGGCTTCCAGTCGGGGGTGATTTGGAGTACGCGGACCAGAGCACCTTGCTGCGGGCGCTTTCCGGCCGCCAGGAGATGGGGTAGGCGCGCCATATTTTAAGGTTGGATTTGGGCGCCAGTATTGACAAAGCCCGCGAAAGTCGTATAATCACCCCTCGCCAGTACCTTTCAAGCGATCTCGTCCCCTGACAGATCATTGAAAACTCAACCGTAGGTCTCAGGTCAGAGACAAAAGCCAGCGGGCTTTGCAGTCTGACGACCCGATGCGCAAGGAGCATCGGCGTTTTCGTCTGTTAGAGGGACTTGACGGGCGAACGGGCTGGGACTGGCTGAACTGCCCG
>CAWATK010000017.1:0-539083 GCA_963784915.1 uncultured Chloroflexia bacterium | reverse complement strand
GCGGGCGAGGTGGTGACGACGGGCATCGCGGAACGCAATGACCACCCGGGCCCGCCCGCGGAGGCGCCCTGCAGACGACGGCAGGATCCTCGACTGCGCCGGCGACGGTCGCCGGACGGGCAATCATCGGGCCCACCGCGCCATCACCAAGGTATACGGCATGGGGGACGTGCGCGTAACGGCGCTGGGCGGCGTGAGCGTGCGCATCGATCCGGGCGAGTTCGTGGCGATCATGGGGCCATCCGGGTCGGGGAAGAGCACACTGCTGCACATCCTCGGCTGCCTTCCCAACCCACGAGCGGGGAATACCTACTGAACGGCGAGGACGTGAGCCACCTGGACAAGGTGCAGTTGGCGGGCGTGCGCAACCAGACCCTCGGTTTCATTTTCCAGTCCTACAACCTGCTGGCGCGGACCACGGCGCTGGAATGTCGCCCTGCCGATGATCTATGACCACGCCCACCACGCATTCGGAGGAATCGGATCACCGGGCGCGGCCCATGTTGGAAGTGGTGGGCCTCGGCGAGCGCGTACGCGCACCAGCCGCACGAACTCTCAGGCGGGCAGCAGCAGCGTGTGGCGATCGCCCGCGCGCTGATCAACGACCCCGTGGTGGTGATCGCGGATGAGCCAACCGGCAACCTCGACACTGCCTCCGGAGCCGGAGATCATGGGCCTGCTCAACGAGCTCAACAACCGCGGACGGACGATCGTCGTGGTGACGCACGACCCGGCGATCGCGGCGCACACCCAGCGCACGATCCACTTGATGGACGGGCTGGTGGCGGATGTGGTGCACAACGGGAAGCCGTCCGCGACAGCCGGAGAGGGGCGCGGCGATGAACCCTCGGAGGCGTGCGCACCGCCTGGGAGGCGATCCTCAAGAACAAGGTGCGGTCGTTCCTGACCATGCTGGGCATCATCATCGGCGTGGCGGCGGTGATCATCATGATCGCCATCAGTGCCGGAACGGAGGCCACGATCCCCGAGCAGATCACCAGCCTGGGAAGCAACCTGGTGTTCGTGCAAGCGGCGTTCACACGGGGCGGGCCGGGGCAGGCGCAGCAAGGGGGCCTGGTGTATGACGGACACGCGGCTGCGATCCAGCAGGGCGTGCAGGGCGTGAAGTCAGTGGTGGTGGAGCAACAGTCGAGCGAGACGATCAAAGCCGGAGATGTGACGCTCGAGGAGGTCGAAATCCTGGGAACGACCAGCGAGTTCCCTTCCGTCGCGATATGGAGATCGCCAGTGGGCGGTACTTCACGGACGAAGAGATCGAGCGCAAGGCCAAGGTGGTCGTGCTGGGATCCGCCGCGGCGAAGTCGCTGTTCGGAACCGAGAGCGCCGTGGGGCAGTATGTCACCGTGGGCACAACCAAGCTGGCGGTGATCGGCGTATTCAAGGAGCGAGGGCTGGTGGGGAACACGGATTTTAATTCGCGGGTCTACATGCCGATCAAACTGGTGTTCCAGAAGTTCACGTTCAACCCATTTGCGCGCTTCCTGGGCGACCAAATCCGCATGATCTACGTGGAAGTCGACCCGAAAGCGGACCAGAAGACGATCATCCAACAGATCGAGCTGCTGCTGGTGAAGCGGCATGACGTGACCCTGGAGAGCGAGGACTTCACGATCACGACGCAACAGGACATCATCAGCACGCGCGAAATCGACGACCGCCGCGTTCCGGTCGCTGCTGGGGTGGGTGGCGGGGGTATCGCTGATCGTGGGCGGCATCGGCATCATGAACATCATGCTGGTAAGCGTGACCGAGCGGACAGCGGGAGATCGGACTGCGGCAGGCCGTGGGGGCCACACCGGCGGACATCCGGCTGCAATTTCTGGCGGAGGCGCTGCTACTAAGCGTGATCGGCGGGATGATCGGCACGCTGGTGGGAGTTGCCGGCGGGTATGCATTTCTGGCGCGGTGAGCGACATGCGGACGGTGATCCAGCCGGCATCGATCCTGCTGGCGTTCGGATCGGCGGGGCTGGTGGGAGCCTTCTTTGGATATTACCCAGCGAGCCAGGCAGCGCAGCTCGACCCGATCGAGGCACTGCGGTATGAGTAACGAGAGCCAGCATGAAGGAGACTGAAGTCCGAATGAAGCGGATGGCGTTGATCTTGATGGTACTGGGGTTGACCACGGCGGCATGCGGCACGACGCCGCGCCAATCGACGGGCGGCATTCACGATGCAGCCGATCACGGAGCTGGCGGTGGGCACGCTGAAGCTGGATGGAACAGCGGAGGCCGTGACGGCGCAGCAGGCCAGTGAGCTGCTGCCGATGTGGGAGGTGTACAAGCAGCTCGTCTCCAGCGACACGGCCGCGCAGGCAGAGATCGACGGGCTGAGGGCCGCGCAGATCCGCGCGAGCATGACGGAAGCGCAGCAGCAGAGTATCACAGCCATGAAGCTGGGCGAACGGGATGTGTTCGCTGTGATGCAGCCAGGGCCGGGCGGCGACACCGGCCCGCGGTGCGGCCCAATGGCAGCAGTAACGGGCAGGGCACGCGACCCACTGGCGGAAACAACTTCTTCGTCGGAGGCGGACCGGGAGGCCCGGAGTTTGGCGGGTTCGCACCTGGAGGCGGTTTCCCCGGAGGGGGTACCAACAATCAGAGCACGCAGGGGCAGAGCAGCAGACAGAGCCAGCCGCCGAGGGTGACGCAGCCCACACGCCCGCAGGTCCCGGCGCCAGTGCTGAACGCGTTGATCGAGTATCTCAAGAAGAAGGCGGGAGGTGAGCGCCCTCTGCGATTTCCTGGCGCCTTTGGCACCAGGAAATCGCGTCTTCCCCACATGGACGAAGGAAGTGCTGGTGAAGCCCACGAGTGCTGATCGTCAATGTAGGGGAGAGGAAGCGGAATGGTTCTTGCCCCTCTCTGAGTTGCTGCCGCCAAAGGGCGAGCCGTGTGAACGGGCGGGGACAAGCCCCGCCCCTACGGTGAGACACGCGCGAAATCTTGATTTGACGTGGAAGCACGGAACACAGGCAGAATGAACAGGGCGACGGTCTCATTGTGGGCTCGGACGGCAATCGAAAGAGGGCGCGGGTCGTGGGGCAGGCAGAATCGAGTTCGGCGATGGCTGATCCTCGGGGCAGGCAGCGCAGCGGTGGTCGTTCTTGGCGGGCTGGCGTATCTGCGCGGCATGCAAACGACGCCCAGACAGGAAGCGGCGCTGCAGACTGCGGTGGTGCGACGCGGGGACCTGGTGATCTCCGCGACCGGCTCCGGCACATTGACCGCGCCCGAGAAGGACCTGGGATTCGCCGGCAGCGGTGACATGAGGGTGACGGCAGTGAATGTGAGGACCGGAGACCTGGTGCAGCAGGGCGATGTGCTGGCGGAGGTGGACAGCACCCAGGCGAGGCAGGATTACGAAGAGGCGCAGCAGCGCGTACGCGGAACTGACGTCGATCAGCAGGCGCAGGCGTCGGCGCTGCGTGAGGTGGCGGATGCGCAGACCCAGCTACAGCGGGCAAAGGGCACGCTGGAGTACTTGATCAGCCCCGAGGTGATGTACTGGGAAACCCAGATCACCGAAGGCGAAGACAAGTTGACGGCGGCGCGGACCGAGATCGAGAAGGCTCCGGGCGAGGCGACTGCGCAGGCGGCTGCGGACAAGGCGGCGGCTTTTCTGGATTTCGCGCAGGACAAGCTGGCCGAGGCGAAGAAGACGTACCTGGACGAATACGTGCCGGCTACGTTCGGAATCAAGGAAGACCTGGACGTGGACACCTATAACGTGCCCTCGGAGCTGGAGATCCGGAAGGCGCACCTGGCGGTGACGGATGCGGAAAAGGGATTGGCGGACAGCCAGGAGCTGTACGACGCGCTGAAGACCGGATCGATCCCAGAGGACACGACGAACGCGGCGCTTTTGCAGATCAAGAAGGCGCAGGAGCAGATGAGGGATGCGCGGGCCAACCTGGACGGCAGTCAGATCGTTGCCCCGTTCAGCGGCACTGTGATGAGCGTGAGCGTCACGGGCGGCGATGTTGTGTCGGGTGAATCGAGTAGTACTTCGTCTGCGGCGAACGCGGCGACCTCGACGGACCCGTTCGCTGTGCTGCTGAACAGCGGCAGCGACACAACGAGCTCGAGCTCAAGCGACGAGACTCTGAGCGCCTCGAGTGTGATGGTGTTGGCGGATACGAGCGAGCCCTATCTGGAGGTGTATTGGAGCGAGTCGGACTGGCCGCTGTTGAAGGTGGGAGGGGCGGTGCAAATCACGTTCGACGACAGGAAGGATAAAGCCTTCACCGGAAGAATCACGGAGATCGACCGGCAGCTTTCCACGAGTTCCGGTTCGTCGACGATCCGGGGGGAGGTTTCGCTGGACAGCCCGCTGGGGGAGTTGGCGCTACCGGTTGGGGCGAGTGCATCGGTGGAAGCGATCGCGGAACGCGCCGACCGATGCGATCCTGGTTCCGATCGAGGCGCTGCATAAGACAGAGTCGGGCCAGACGATGGTCTTCGTGGTGCAGGATGGAAAGGTCGAGCTGCGGCAGGTGGAGGTGGGGTTGAGCACTGATACCTACGCCGAGATCACGTCAGGGCTGCAGGCGGGTGAGGTGGTGACGACGGGGACGGTGGCGACGGAGTGAGGAGGGGCGAGCGCGCTCGAGGGACGACAGACTTTAGATCAGTTCACGGTGCGCCTCGCCGGGGCGATGCCGCAAGTCGCAGCGATGACTCCGGGACAATAGTGGAGCAAGCTGATGACCTCAGGCGGCCAGTCCCTTTGGTGGGAGCTGAGAGAGCTCGCGTTTCTTCTTCAAGTAACCCATGAACGAGGGGGTGGCGCCCGAATTGGCCTGGATCACCGCGACCCAGGACTGGACCAAGTTGGCGGCGCCGGGATAGACGAGGTAGCGCGGTGACCAATCAGGGTGGAACTTCTCCTTGAACTCATGCAGCCCCTTGAAGTTGTAGAATTGATTGACGTGCGTATAGATCCAGTGCATCACCCGCTCGACGGCTGGATCATCAGGCTTCTGGCCAAGCCCGGATAGGGAACTCAACCCCAAGTTGAATCCATGGAAGCCCTGAGCCCTGGCCCACTGAAAGAGCGAGACGAACAAGAATTCCATTGTCCCGTTCTCAGTTTCCCTTCGGCGCCGCATTAGATCAATGGTAATGTCGTTTAGCTGATATTCCGGCAGGAGGTTGACGAAGGCGCTGATCCAGCCCTCGGGCGTGTGCACGGCTCCCACGGGAGCACTGCGAATGTAGTCGTCATCAAACCAGCCCAAAGAGAATCTCTTCTCCGAGCCGTGCATGGTGGTCAGCCATTCATCGCTGATGAGGCGCAGTTCGTTGAGCAGCGCATCCGGGATGGGCGGCTGATGAACTACGAATGAGTAGCCGGCGTTGGTGAGCTTATTCACGGGTGAACGCAACCCCTTGCCTTCCCTGCCTTCCAGCGTGAAGGTTTCCAGGTTGACGATGCCTTCCTCCCCGATCTTGACTACGGCATAACCCGCCTGCTTGTAGAGATCCAGTGTGTCCGGGCGAGTTTGGTAGAAGACGGGCGCCCAGTCGTTGCGCCGACAGAGAACATCGAATGCCTGGATGCACGGCAGCAGGTCATCCTCGGGTCCCACCGGGTCACCAAGTGCTACTGCCATTCGTCCGACCAATGCATAGGCAATCAATGAACCAGACGGGGTGAAGAAATACCGCTTGTCGTCGAACAACAAGAAGCGCGCCAGTGATGACCGTCCATACTTCGCCACGATAGCCTCGGCATAGGCGCGTTCTTGTGGAGTCGCCAGGTTGCGAACGAAGACCGGGCGCAGCAACATCAGCCCGGCATACCCAAGTGTCACCACGCCGACGGTGTAAATCGAATCTGCAAAGAAACGGCCAAAGCGCGTCACGGGCGTCAGCCCGGGATCATAGAATTGCGTGAACATGACCAATGTTTGGCGGATGGCGGTCCACAATCCGAAGTTGACGTCGAAGTGCCGATCGAGGAGGAAGAAACCCGCGACACCATAGCCTAGCGTGAACAGCAAAGCCCCCGCCAGGACACGCAGACCTTGCTGGATGGAAGGGCGGTCGGAACTGGCATGGAAGTGGGCGCGCATGAGCCACAGCAGCACCCCCACCCCCATTGCCAGCCCTGCCTCTTCGTAATCCAGGCCTTTGACCAGGTGGCTCACCGTGGAAACAGTGAGGACCACCAGAGCCAGAAGCCAGGCAACGCGTTTGCGACGCCAGAGGCTGCTGGCGAGCATCAGCAGCGCGAAGCCCGCCAGCGCCGCGGTCAGGTGGCCACCATGTCGGACCTCCAGGGGTGAAACCCTCTCAAGAATCGCCAGGCGGCTGGCCAGAGAAGGAGTTACCGCCGATAGTACGTTGACTATTCCCATCAGTGCCACCAGCATGGCCGCAAGGCGAACGCCCCATGTCTCAACCAGAGTCCGCCGATTGGCACCAACCATGTGCAGACTCTGAACCGCGAAGAAACCCAGGAGCATCGGTATCCAGAATGTCAGCCCGCGGAACGCCAGGGCTACCGTGGCCCCCACGGCGGCCGGTATGCCCAGGGATGTGAACGTCAGCGCCATCAAACCTTCCACTACGCCAATACCCTGTGGTGTGATGGATACGATCCAGAATAGGATGCAAACGGCGTACCCGGCCACGACGGTTCCAAGGCCGACGGGCTGGTGGAATGCCACGAACAGAAGATACAAGGTGCTGATGTCGATCAGGTGCGCCAGGAGGGCAGTGAGCACGGTCCGTAGCAAGCGGTATGGATGGTCTCCCACCGCCGCGGCGGCTTGCCCAAACTCCTCGGCGTTCCTGGCTGCCCAGTCGTCTGCCAACGAAAGCGAACGGTTGAGCCGACCAAAAAGCCACCTGGCCGTGCCTTCGGACCAGACAAAGAGACGATGCAACCACACCGGCTTCCAGATGCCTATGACCAAGATGCTGCTTAGACCCATGGTCATGATGAACACGATGATGGCAGCGACAACTTCGTAGGCCATCAAATCGTGTTCAACGAATAGATACAGCGTGCCGGGAACAAGCAACAGCGTGAAGGCGCCCAGGTCGGCGATCAGTTGCAGCAACACCCCGGTCGCGGCGCGCGCGGCAGATTTGCCGCGCCGCACCAGGTCTTCGACAAAGAGCGCCGCGCCACCTGCCCCGCCGGCAGGCACCACGACGTTGACGAAGAGCGACCCGAGTGTGATGGGGAGGAGGTCACGGGTGCGGCTAGCAATCCCCACGGTATGGAAGGCAGCCTGGTACGAGCTGGCAAAGACAAAGTAGTACACCACCTGTGAGAGCAGCGCTGCCAGCACCCAGGGCCACTGTCCCAGCACGAGCGTGGCTTTCAAGTCCTGGAATTCGACAAAACGGGATACCAACACCCACAGAAAAAGGACCGCCAAGACACGCAACATCCAGCGCTTCTTCATGGCGCCTCCGGGTTGCATTGATGATGCACTGCCCATTCTATCCGCGTCTCCCTGCCAAGCTGCTTTGGAGAAAACGCACATGCAGAATCAGTGTGAGTTCTACGGCTCCACTACCCGCGCATGCAAGCGCAGGTCCGACTGGGCCCAGGCATGGGATGGCGTCGCCGGCGTATAATCCGGCACGCAATCGATGAGCCATGCTCAGCGTAACAGCGCGCCTTCTTCAAGAGCCAACGGACCCAACGTAGTCTCATTCCGCCTTCGATGCCGTTCAATTCGCCGGTCTTCCTCTTTCTCTTCCTTCCGGTCTTCATGCTCGTTTACTTTCTTGCCGGCCAACGGGCGAGGCTTGTCATCGGCATTGCAGGCAGCCTGCTTTTCTACGCCTGGGGGGATCTACCCCATGTTGCCCTGCTGATCGGCCTGACGCTGGCGGCCTATCTCCTCGGCCGCGGCATCGATCACTGGCGGGGACGACCCGGCGGGACCGCCGTATTCTGGGCGGGCATCGGGCTCAACGTCGGATTGCTTGTGGTCTACAAGCTCTTTTCAGCGGCCGCCCACCCCCTTGGCCTGTCCTATGTCACGTTCCAGGTCATGGCCTACCTGATCGAGACCCGCCGCAGTCTGGCGCCGGCGGAGACCGACCTGCTGAAATTCTCGTTCTACCTGCTGTTGTTTCCGAAGATCCCCGTGGGCCCCATCGTCCGCTACAGCCAGGTGCGAAGCCAGATCGCCGACCTGCGCACCGACCCCACGCGCGTGGCCGAGGGCCTGCGGCGCTGCTTCAGGGGGTTGGCCAAGAAGGTGCTGATCGCGGACACCCTCGCCAAGACGATCAATCCCGCGTTCGCCCTGGCCTCGCCCTCCATTTCCCCGCCCATCGCCTGGCTGATCCTGATCGGCTATGCAGTCCAGCTGTATTTCGATTTCTCCGGCTACGCAGACATGGCCATCGGTATCAGCCGCATGATGGGCCTGACGATCATGGAGAATTTCAACTTCCCATACCTGGCGGGAAGCATTGGAGAGTTCTGGCGGCGCTGGCACATCTCCCTGGCGAGCTGGTTCCGCGATTTCGTTTTCTATCCCCTGGAGCGGCACCGCATCCGGGGCATTGGGCAGGCGGTGAACACGATCATCGTGTTTGCGCTGGTTGGCCTGTGGCATGGCCTGACGCGCACCATGCTGGTGTGGGGGCTGATCCACGCCGCGGCGCTGGTCGCAGAATCCACGCCGCTCGGGCGCAAGGTCACGGGGCTGCCTGCACCGCTGCGCAACGCCTATGCGCTGGCCGTGATCCTTTTCGGCTGGGTGTTCTTCCGTTCGCCCACGCTCGGCTTTGCGTACCAATTTCTGCTGCGGCTGCTCGGCAACACGGGCGGAGTGCGGCCTCTCCCGTTCCATCTCACAAGCCCTCTTCCCATCATCGAGCCAACGTTCATCCTGGCGCTGGTTGCGGGCGTGATCTTCAGCCTGCCGGTGGGCCCGTGGAGCCGCAAACTCCTGAACCGGCTCCTGCCAGCCACCCCTGTGGTGCAGCTGACGGGGCAGCTGCTCTACGACTGCGCAATGGTGGGCCTGCTGCTCAGCTCCATTGCAGCCATCGCCAGCTCCACATACGCGCCCGCAATCTATGGCAACTTCTAATTCTGGATCAGGCAGCTCATCGATGAACACGAACACGACCGCGGGCACTATTCCGGGCTATTCGAGGGTGTTCGCGATCATGAGCCTGCTGCTCCTGTCCTCCTTCTTCACGCCCGCCGTTCTGTCCAACGCCGCCAGCAACACAGAATTTCGCTGGAGCCGTGACCTCATCGGTGCCTTCGCTGCTTTCCGCAAGGCGGCCGGAGATCGGGTGTTCGGCTTGACGCTGGTGGGAGGCGACGGATGGCTCTTCCTGGCCAAGCGACGACCATACAGGACTACCAGCATTCCGTCGGGCTGCGGACGGAAGTGCTGCTTGCATTGCAGACACAGCTCGATCGCCTGGATGCCGACCTGAGGAAGGAGGGTCGGATGCTGCTGGTCGTCGTTCCGCCCGACAAGGCCTCGATCTACCCTCAGTACATGCCGCCGGAGATACCGGTGTTCGAGCGCGCCTCACGGCTCGACGATCTGGTGGCCATGATGCAGAGTCACGGCACGACACGCGTCGTGGACCTGAGGGCCGCGCTGATCGCGGCCAGCGCAACGCACCCTGTCTATTATCGGACCGACAGCCACTGGAACGACCTCGGCGCGTACCATGCCTACGTCGAGATCATGAAGGCACTGTCCGCCGGCGATCCGAGACTGGAACCGCATGCATTGGCAGATTTTCAGGAACGAACCGGCGCCAGCACCAACCGGGACCTGGCCCGGATCATGGGTCTGCGATCCCTGGTGGAACCCGACCTGGAGTTGATGCCGGAATTCCCCAGCGGCACCGAGACCGTCACCACTCAACTTCCCAACGTCGAGGATATGTGGGTCACGACCAGCCAGGATGCCAGCCTTCCCCGATTACTCGTCTTTCGTGATTCGTTCTACTTCTGGCTGGCGAAATTCGTCGAGCCGCACTTCAGCGAGACCACCGTGGTGCACTACAACCGGCTTGGCGACGGAGCCAGCATGAATGACTGGATCCGTCAGGCCGCTCCGGACATTGTCATCATCGAGGTGGTGGAAGACTCGCTGGAGCAGATCCTGCCGGCCTCTCGAGAGTCGGCCCTGAGGAGGCTGCGGCCGCGCACACGCCCATGAGAAAAGAGAGAGCCGGCGCACTGCCGGCTCTTACTTTTGATCAACCTGCGAAAGACGGTGGGCCGTCGATCTCCGGTTCGGTGAAGTGGTTGCCCAGGGCGTCGCTGACCATGATCCAGCCCGTGGAGCGACCATCCACCACATAGCGCAGGTACACTTCCGCCCAAACGAACCCGGACGCATCAGTGGTCACAGAATCCTTGCGGTACCACCAGTCCGTGTCTTTGACCGCGGATACCAGGGGCGAGGCGATCTCCTCGTAGTCACGACCCGGCCCGTTGCGCACCAAGAGTCCGTGCTGGTAGGTCACTGTCACGTTCCTGTACAGTGCGTAGTCGATGGGCGGTGCATACGGCAGCGGGGTCGCCGTGGGTTTCGCGCCCGATTCGGGATAGCAGCTGTAATAGCAGGATGGCGGCTTCTGCGTGGGATAGGGCGCCGGCCTGGAAGCATAGGCCGGAAGATTGATGAGCTGCCAGGGATAGATCAGGTCCGGGTTCCATATCTGGCGGTTGACGGCCAGCAGATCGCGCAGCGAGACGTTGTAGCGGGTGGCAATCCTGCCCAGAGTGTCACCCAGTTGCACCGTGTACTTGCCACCGATGGCGGGCGTGGGATAGGGGTCATGCGACGGTGTGTGACCGCGGGGCATCTTCAGTACCTGCCCCGCGTATACATTCCACCCCATGCCGGGGTTGGCCTCCAGGATGGTCCATGCGCTGACGCCGCACTTCTGGGCGATGCTGGACAGCGTATCACCAGACTGAACCACCACCTGATCGCCGCAGCCGCCCCAGCCCAGCGCTGCCTGGAAGGGGATCAGGCTAGCTGCCAACATCAGCGTGACCGCCGTAAACCGAACGCTTCGCCTGAGATTTATATCGCCTCCGCGTGCACCTGCCTGCGGGAAAGTGCAGGCCTGTGCCGGCGACACGAGTGTAGCGGATAGCTGCGGGCCGATGGGTTGCAGGATGCGCGCAGAGCCGATGGGTTTTCGAGGGCGTGTTCGCACAGCGTGCAAAAGTGAAGCGAACCCGTGCGAATCGTGGAGGAGATTGCTTCCTTGCAGGATGCCACGCACCGTCGCTGCGCTCCTCGCAACGATATGACGTAGGGGCCGGGGATTGTCCCGCCACGCCGATTTCGGTGCGTTGGCTAGGCGCGCCGTCCCGTGAGGAGCCGGTAGATAGCAATGACCACGATGGCACCGACCAGGGCGGTGACGATGCTGGTGAAATTGATGCCGGTCATGAAGTTCGTGCCGAAGAACAGGCTGCTCAGCCAGCCGCCCACGAAACCGCCGATCACGCCCATGATCAGATCCATGACCAGGCCGCCACCGGCCTTCATAAGCATGGATGCCAACCAACCCGCAATCAAACCCACGACGATCGTTGCAAAGATACCCATAATGTTGCCTCCTATGTCTCTGAACCTGCCGGATCGAAGAGAGCAAGTGCCGCGTGCGCCATACGGCGGCTGTTCCCCGCAGCCCTAAGGCCGAAGGCTCAACGGCAATGCACGATTCTATCATCCGCCGCACGTGACCTCTCCCTCCCTGCCAAAAACGCCCACCCCTTCATTTTTCGCGACTGGCACAGGAAGTTAGACGGGCAGCTTGATGGCGATGGTGGTGCCGCGGCCGGGGGAGCTTTCGGCGGCGATGGTGCCGCCGTGGGCTTCGACGATGGACTTGGCAATGGCCAGGCCCAGGCCGGACTCATCGGCAGCGGGACCGGGTTGAATCTGGCGCGGTAGAACCGATCGAAGATGGAGGGCAACGCGTCGGGTGCTATGCCCTGACCGTTGTCACGAACCGAAAGGATGACGGATGCATCCTCACGCTGGGCGGCGAGGACGATCTCGCCTTGCGCGGGAGTGTAGCGAAGCGAATTCGAGATCAAGTTGCCGAGTACCTGGGCCATGCGATCGGGGTCGATGGTGACTGTCGGGAGATCGGGCTGCACATCGAGGCGCAAGGCGATGGCCTGCTTTGCCGCAAGCGGACCATACGATCGCTGCATCTGTTCGAGCAATTGAGCCGGAGCCACGGGCTCGCGATTGAGTCCCAGCTCACCGGCCTCTGCCTGGGAAAGCGTGCGCAGATCATCCACCAGACGCTCGAGGTGCTTGACCTCGGCTTGAACCGCATCCCAGCGCTCGGGAGTGGGTTCGAGCACGCCGTCGCGCATGGATTCCACGTAGCCGCCGATGACGGTGAGCGGATTGCGCAGATCATGAGCGATATCGGCGGTCATGCGGCGGCGCGCGGTTATCAGACGCTCGCAGATCTGCGCTCATCTGATTGAAGGCGGCCGCCAATTCGCCCAACTCGTCCTTTGAGTGGATGGCCACCTTCTGGTTGAGATTTCCGCGCGGCCATGGAACGAATGGCGGTGGTGAGGTCGCGAATTGGATGCGTGAGGGCGCGCGCCAGGACGATGCCGAGGATGAGGGCGAGGGCCAGGCCGCCGAGGGCCGCATACAACAAGCCGGTGTTGGTGCGCAGGAGATAGCGTTCTTCCAGGCCGCCGAGCGGCGGTGCGTCGCCGACAACGAGCGCCGTGCCGACGGTGAGGTCGTCCACAACGATCGCGGATCCCTGAGCCATGACCGAATCCGGAACGAGGAGCACCGATCTGATAGGAGCCTGCAGGGATGAGGATATGACCGCCGGAATCGGCGAGGGCGAAGAACAGCGTCTGGACACGTGCCGGGGGTTCGCCGGGACCGGGCAATCGGAATTCGCGGGGGCCCTCGACGCGCAGGAACAAGTTGTTGCGCTGCTGGTAGTACTCGGCCACGCCATCCCAGCTGCCATTGACCTGGTAGTAGTAGGACATCTCGGAGGCGAAGCGGTTCAGGGCCTGGTCGTAGGTGAACTGCTTGAACTCACGGACGGTCAATGCCGCGAGTGATGCCGGATGCCAGGGCGACGACCGTGATACCGACCAAGACGAAAGCCAGTATGAGCCGGGTGGTAATCGAGCGCCACATGTCAGCCGGCCGCGAAGCGGTAGCCCACGCCGAAGACCGTCTCGACGTAGCGCGGGTGGGCGGGATCCGGTTCGATCTTGGAGCGCAGATTGCGAACGTGCTGATCGATGGTGCGGGCGACGCCTTCGAAGCTGGTGCCCTCGAGCTCACGCAGCAGGTCCATGCGAGAGTACACGCGGCCGGGTGCGGCCATGAGCACAGCCAGCAGATCGAACTCGGAGGGAGTCAGCCGCACGGGCTGGTCGCCCACGACCACGGAGTGGGTCTCGCGATCCAGCACGATATCGGCGGCGCGCAGGACCTGGCTGGATTCGGGCGCCATGCTGGTGCGGCGAAGCACCGTGCGAATGCGGGCAAGAAGCTCGCGCATGCCGAAGGGCTTGGTGATGTAGTCGTCCGCACCCAACTCCAGGCCGGCCACCTTGTCGGTCTCCTCGAGGCGGGCGGTCAACAGGATGATGGGCGTATCGCTTTCCTTGCGGAAGGCGCGGATGAACTCAAACCCATCCATCTCGGGCATCATGATATCGAGCAGGATGAGATCGGGTTTCTCGTGGCGGGCGGCGTACAGGGCGTTCTGGCCGTTATCGGCGACGACGACGCGCAGGCCCTGTTCGGTGAGGTAATCGCGCACGAGAGTGCGCACGTTGGCCTTGTCGTCCACAACGAGAATGGTTTTGGACATGGGGAAGGCGGCGCTGGAGGCCGTGGTATGTGGCGCTCCGGCCGCGAGAACTCATTATACCTACCGTGGCTGCGCGCCTGCTCTTCGGAGCGCTCACGGCGACGGACACGCTGCGATTTCTAGGATCGGATGCGCTTGGCATCGGGTATCTCCGTTGGCGAACTGGTCGATGGCTCCCGGTGTGGGAGTGGGAGTGAATTCGGTTGTGGCCGTTGGGTGCGAGGGTGCTGGTGGTTGAGTTCGGCGGTCGGCGTGGAGGTGGATGTGGGCGTCGCGGTTTCGGCCGTGGCTGTCGGCGTGACGGTGGAGGCGTCGTCGTTTGACGACGATCTGTACGTAAACCTGCTCGCCGAAGAGAGTTCCGGCTGCGTCGGCAAGCTGCCAATATCCAGTGAAGGTGCCTTCATCTTCGGGAGCGGTCAGTTCCACCGAGACATCTCCGGAGGCCCCCACGGCGACCGCTGTGTCGAGGTCGGCAGAGGACGTTTCCATATCATCGCCGCCGACAAAGACAACCGAGTAGCTCTTGCTCCAGGCACAGCTCCCGGTGTTGAGCAACTGCCAGGTCTTCGTGAAGGTCTCGCCGGGCGCCATCTCATCGCCGTCGGCGACGGTCACATCGCTGACGTAGGCAGCGCCATTGCAGCCCGAGGCGTATGTGTACAGGGCGCCAGAAGTGGGCGTCGCGGTGGGGACCGCGGTGGACGTGAATGGCAGGACCGTTGACGTAGCGGATGAGGCGAGCGTTGACGTAGGGGTGGCACTCGCGGCAGCGCCTGAGACCGTGAGGGCGACGGCGGTGTAGATGTCGTCCATGGGGTTGTCGCTGCGGCGCCGCCTGCGCGGTGGCACAGCCGGCGAGGAGAATAGCCAGAAGCGGGAGTGCTGCAAGTGACGCTGGGCGAGAACGAAGTGTCATGAGCGGATATTCTGTGCGCTATTGAGCGCAGCCCAGGCGCTCGTAGGCCGGCTGGTCCGGGAAGTGACCCCTGCCATCACGGCGCAGCGCAAGGCGTCCATACTGAGTTCAAGATATCAGCCGGTTGTGTAGATTTCGCCTAGAAACCGAGCATCTTCCATCGAGGCGCCGGCAACCCGGCGATGTGAGGGCGCACGCTATAATCTGTCACGTGATATTGGTTACCGGGGCTACAGGCTTTATCGGGCGTGCCCTGCTGAGGCAGTTGATGGATTCCGGGCGCGAGGTGCGGGTCATGATCCGCCCATCGCGGCGTTCTCCGCGGCTGCCCGAAGGGCGAGCCCATCGACGTGGCAGTGGTGAGCCTGGCGGACGACCGCGCCATCCAGGCCGCGCTGCGGGGCGTGGACGTGATCTATCACCTGGCAGGCGCCGAATGGCAGGGACGCAACGCCGACCTGCTGGCGGTGGACATGCGCGGCACGGAGGCGCTGGTGCGCGTGGCGGCGGAGGCGAACGTCAAGCGCATCATCACGGTCAGCCACCTGGGCGCCAGCCGTTCATCCGGCTACCCGGTTTTCAAAGCCAAAGGGGTGGCCGAGGAGCACATCCGGCGCTCCGGGCATCCCGCACACGATCTTCCGCAGCTCGATTGTGTTCGGCCCGGGAGACCATTTCACGACCGGGCTGGCCAAGCTGCTGGCGGCCTCGCCGTTCTTCTTTCCGCTGCCCGGCAGCTCGCGGTCCGTGATCCAGCCCCTGTGGGTGGAGGACCTGGTGACCGTGCTGTTATGGGCGCTGGAGGACGAGGCGACGATCAACCGCACCTATGAGATCGGGGGCAGCGAGTATTTCACGGTCCGGCAGGTGGTCGAAACGATCATGCAAGTGACGCGACGGCCGCGCAGACTGTTCGAGCTGCACCCGGTGCTGCTGCGGGCGCTGGTGGTGACGCTGGAATCATTCGTGCCGAAGTACCCGGTTTCTTCATTCTGGCTGGACTACATTGCGGTGAGCCGAACCTGTGCGGTGGACAACCTGACGCGCAGCTTCGGATTGATGCCGGCGCGCTTCACGTACCGGCTGGACTACCTGAAGCGGCGCCCGTGGCTGGAGGCGGCATTGGGCGGACTTTCACAGCGGACCTCCGAGACTGCGCGCCGAACCCTGGAGCGATTGCGCACATTCCATCTGTAGGCCGCGCGTGGACGCCGACCCACATGCCTGCCTGGAACATACGATTGCTGGAAGCACCCGAAGACATGCCCGCGGTGGAGCAACTGCAGCGGGAAGTGTGGCCGGGCAGCGAGACCGACATCGTGCCGGCGCACCTGCTGATCACCGCGGTGCACAACGGCGGGGTTGTGCTGGGCGCGTTCGAAGAAGACACGCTGGTGGGCTTCGTGTTCGGCTTCCCGGGGATCGAGTCCACACCGGACGGACCGCGCCCGAAGCACTGCTCGCACATGGCAGGAGTGCTGCGCGGCCCATCGCGACAGCGGCCTGGGTTTTGCGCTCAAGCGTGCCCAGTGGCAAGTGGTGCGCCACCAGGGCCTGGACCACATGACGTGGACATACGATCTGCTGTTGAGCCGCAATGCGTGTTTGAACATCAGCCGGCTGGGCGCGGTGTGCTCGACCTACAGGCGATCCGAGTATGGCGAGATGCGGGATGGCCTCAATGCGGGACTGCCATCCGACCGCTTCCAGGTGGACTGGTGGCTGAACACCCCGCGAGTGGAGCGCCGGCTGAGCAAGCGGGCACGGCCCCCGGTGACGCCGGCCGCACTGCGACGGCTGGGCGTGCACCCCCTGTATGAACTGCAGCATGGAGCAGACGGGCTGCCGCGACCGCCCGAACACATGCCGCACCTGGAGGATCAACTGCTGGCGGCGGAGATCCCGGCCGACTTCATGAGCATCAAGGCGGCGGACCTGGGGCTGGCGCGTGACTGGCGCTTCTTCGCACGCGAGTTCTTCGAGACGGCTTTCGCGGCGGGCTACATCGTGACGGACTTTGCGTTCGACAAGGACGGTTCAAGGCCGCGCGGCATCTACGTGCTGACCGACGGCGAGAGCACGCTGGAGTCGCGGCGATGATGCAACCGAGCCTGCTGCAGCGCATTATGCGCCGGCTGGACAAAGAGCTGGCGTCGGCGTTCTTCCTCGACCAGTGGGTGATCCTGACCGCGCCTCGGGCGGACTTCCGCAGTCTGCGCTGGGAGGACTTCACGCCGCTGATGCCCGAGAAGGATCGCTACTGGGGGGATCCGTTTGTGGTGAAGCGGGACGGGCGGCATTTCGTGTTCGTTGAGGAGAAGATGTACGCCACGGGCAGAGGGCATATCGCCTGCCTGGAACTGGATGCGCATGGGGCGCTGACTGCGCAGCGGGTGGTGCTGCAGCGCGACTATCACCTTTCGTACCCGTTCGTCTTCGAGCACGGCACGGAACTCTACATGATCCCGGAGACGGCTGCCAACCGCACGGTGGAACTGTACCGGTGCGAACGATTCCCCGATCGCTGGGGTTTCGTGAAAGTGCTGCTGCGAGACGTGTACGCGGTGGATGCGACGCTGCTGGAGGCGAATGGCGACGCCTGGCTGTTCGCGAACGTGAAGGAGAGGGGCGGATCGAGCCTGAATGCGCTGCATCTCTTCCGGGGGGCGAGTCCGCTGGCGGATGACTGGCGGCCGCACCCGAACAACCCGGTGGTGCGAGACATCGGCTCGGCGAGGCCGGCCGGGCGGATATTCATGCAGGACGGGCAGTGGATACGACCGGCGCAGGATTCGCGGCGACGATACGGTGGCGCGCTGAGGTTCAACCGCATCACGAGGCTGGATGAGGACGGGTACAGCGAGGAGCACGTGGCGAGCTTCGAACCGAGCGGCGGAGACATACGCGCCACGCATACCTTCAATCAGACCGACGGCATGACGGTGATCGACGCGGTGATGCGCAGGCGCAAGTAGCCGCGGGCGTGGACCAGTGGGGAGAGGCGCAAGGCGGGAGAGAGCTACTGCCCGATCAGCAGGCAGTCGCGACCGAGAACGGTCCTGGGATAGGAATCGGTGGCCTGCCGGGCGACCAGTTTGCCATCCAGGAAGACGGCGCGCAGCTGCTTCTTGTCGGCCAGACGGGAAAGATCCTCGAGCGGATCGGAATCCAGAACGAGCAGATCGGCCAGCTTGCCTTCTTGAATGGAGCCGAGCTGCGCGTCGCGTCCCAGAGCGCGGGCGGCGGTGAGTGTGGCGGCAACGAGCGCTTCCATGGGTTTGAGGCCGGCCTGCTGGATGCTCAAGATACCGAGGGCGTTCTCGCCGTGCCGATTGAGGGGCGTGCCGGCATTGCTGCCCATGGCCACGGCCACGCCTGCCTGATGAGCAAGGCGGGTTGACTTGCGAGCAGACTTGTAGGTGTCGTTCAGGCGCTCGACCATCCAGGCCGGAACCCGGGAGGTGCCGCCTTCGGCGATGACGCGGCCGGCGTTCAGCGTCGGAACCATGAAGGTGCCGCGCTTGACCATCTCATCGATGACGTCGCGGCCCTTGTGCAGGAAGGTGGCGTGCTCGATGCTGTGCACGCCGGCCAGCACGGCCTGGCGAATGCCCTCGATGCCGTGCGCATGCGCGGCGAGGCGCTTGCCGGCCTTGGCGGCTTCCTCGACGGCGGCGGCGCATTCCTCCGGCCTGAGGAGCTTGGCCACCGGGACGTCGTTCTGGACCAGCAGGCTGCCGGTCATGGCCAGCTCGAGCAAGTCGGCACCGCTGCGGAGCTGTTCGCGGGCGGCTTTGCGCACGTCGTCCGGGCCCTTGGCCAGGCGGTACCTGCCCGGGTGCTGCTGCAGTGCGGCCTCGACTGCCGGTGATACAGCGACCGCTGAGGACGAGGCGGGGTCCGCAGAAATCGCCGCGTTGAATCGAATCGCGAACGGCGAACTCCAGGCCGTTCCATCCGCCGAGGTCGCGGACGGTGGTGATGCCGGCCGCCAGGTTGCGGCGGGCGTTGTTGAGCATGCGCAAGGCGACCACGCCGTCATCGCCATCAATGCGGCCGTGCGGTTCGCCGCCGCGGGCCAGCTGGACGTGACAATCGATCAGACCGGGCAGGAGAAACTTGCCCGGGAAATCCATGTTGAGGACGTCTTCCTGGAGAGAAGGCAGCCACGTCCTGGCTATTCCCGGCATAGATGATGCTGCCATCGCGAAAGGCCACGGTCGCATCGGGCATGGGCTCGGCGCCGGTGCCGTCCATGAGCGTGACATGATGCAATGCGATGACGAGAGCATTCATCGAAGGCAGTATATGCGGGATGGGATGATTCCACAAGAAGCGGCGGCGCGAAGAAGCAGTGGTAACATTGATGAGCGGTCATCCAGAGAGAGAAGCACGCCGATTCCCATGATGCTTCCTGAACTCTACATCAATGCACGCGCCACGCTGGGAGAGAGCCCGGCCTGGGACGCGAAGACGCAGACCCTGTACTGGGTGGATGTGCTGGAACGGCGCGTGTACGCGGGGGCGAGACCGATCGCGCAGCTGGATCGAGCTACGTGGGCTGCCTGGCGCCGCGCAAAGGCGGCGGCCTGATCCTGGCGAACGGGCGCGGCATTCGGCTCGATGGAACCGGACATGAAGACGGTGCGGCGGCTGGTCTCGGCCGAAGGGAGAGGCGAGGCACAACCGCTTCAACGACGGCAAGTGCGATCCGCGCGGCCGGTTCCTGGCCGGGACGATGGACATCAACGAGAAGGAGGACAGCGGCGCGCTGTACTCGCTCTCACGGCGGGGCATGCTCAAGCGGCTGCTGAGCCATGTGCGCATCTCCAACGGGCTGGCCTGGTCGCCCGACGGCCGAACGCATGTACTTCATCGACACACCGACGCGCAAGGTGATGGCATTCGACTACGACCTGGACACGGGGCGGATCCTGAACGGCCGGGTGATCATCGCCTATCGACAAGAGCTTTGGCTGTCCGGACGGGATGACGAGCGACAGCGACGGCAACCTGTGGATCGCGATGTGGGGAGGGGCGCGGGTCTCGCAATGGAAGCCGGACGGGACGCTGCTGGCGCAGTTTGGAGTGGAGGCCATCAACGTGACGCGTTGTGTGTTCGGCGGGCCGAAGCTGAACGAGCTGTTCATCACCACGGCGCTGGTGGGCACGGACGCGGCCGGAGTGCGCAAGTTCCCGCAGGCGGGCGGCGTGTTCCGGATGGAAACCCACGTGACGGGGATGCCGACGTACGAGTTTGGGGGCTAATCGAGCGAGGCGCCGGCCCCGCGGCAAGCAGCGAGGCGCGAGCTGCAACAAAGACCGGCCGATGGGCCGGTCTCTGTTCTTGGAGGCTGCGTGGACTCAATCCGCAGAGTCGTCGTCGAGGCCGGCGGCCCTTCTCGAACGACTCGCGGCCTTCGCGGACGGAGTAGTAGATGAGGCCGAGGGCGCCAAGGCTATCGACGAAGCCGAACCCGGTGAACTGATAGATCAGGCTGGCCGCCAGCAGCACGACCGACATGTAGATGCAGACCATGGTGCAGTTGGCGTCGGCCAGAATGGGGGAGCAGCTCAGGGCGACGCCGGTGCGGCGCTTGCCCCACACCAGTGCCCACATGACGGCGATCGAAATCAGGGCGATGAGGACGCCGGGAAGGGTGGTCTCGGGCTTGTGACCGGTGATGAGGTTGTAGACGGCGGTGGCGGCCAGGCCGACGGCGAGGACGTAGAAGGACGCGCCGGTGACGCGCAGGGCGGTGCGTTCAAAGCCGGAGCGCGCCGTCTCGGGGTTGCGCCGAATGCGCAGGACCATGACCGAGGATGCCCAAGCCCGGAGATGACCTCGATGAAGGAATCCACGCCGAAGCCGAAGAGCGTGAGGGCCTCGTCCTGGGCGCCGAAGTACACGGAGACGAGGCCTTCCAGCAGGTTGTAGGCGACCGTGAAGACCGCCAGCCAGAGGGCGTACTGCCAGAATCGATCCTGGGTTGGCCTGGAAAGTGCAGTCATCGTCAGAGGTGAATGCCAGTCAATGGTCGGATTCGGGAATGGAACGCCGCGACATTATACAAGACCCGCGGGTGCGGCCCGCGAGGCGCAAGAAAAAACGCCCCGGCGGGCGTCTTTGATGGACGGGCGAGACTGAAAGGCTATTTCTCGATCTTCTCTGGTGCGCCGGAAGACAGCGGGACGCCCTTGCGGACCCGCTCTTGCTGGATGGTCTGGACGCCGTTGCGGACCTGGTTGAGGACACGTTCGAGGTTGTCCTGAAGCTGGACGAGGGTGTCCACCACGTAGTCGTCGGCGTCGCGGCGGGTGGCGTCTGCATCGGCACGGGCCTGGTTCAGGACCTGGTCGGCGCGCCTCTGGGCCTCGACGACGATATTGTCCTTGGCGGCCACCTGCTCGGCCTTCTCGCGGGCGAGGGCGAGGGTGCGTTCAGCCTCTTCCTGCGCCTGGGCCATGACCCGGTCCTTCTGGGCCAGCACCTGTTGAGCTTTTTTCACCTCGTCGGGGATGACCACGCGCATCTGATCGATGATCTCGAGCATACGATCTTCATCGACGACGACGTTGTGGGTAAAAGGCACAGCCTTCGCGTCGTTGAAGAGCTCTTCCAGACGATCGATAAGCTGAAGGATGTCCATGGGATGCTCCGCGAGGTGCGGCGGTGTGAGGGTATTATATATCAGTCACGCAGGGCATTGGGAGGGGAATGTTGGTCCCCGAGGCTGGTCACTTTTGACCTGAGGGCCTCGTCCACAAAGGGCGGAATCATGCTGGAGACATCCCCGCCAAGGGTGGCGATCTCCTTGACCGTGCTGGAGGAGAGGAAGGTGTGCTGCTCGGCCGTGATGAGGGCGACGGTCTCGATATCGGTGCCAATGCGCTGATTGGCAAGCGCCATGCGGAACTCAAACTCGAAGTCAGAGAAGACACGCAGGCCGCGGACGATGACCTGGGCCTGCATCTTGCGGGCAAAGGCGACGGTCAGGCCGCTGTAGCCCATCACCCTGATGCGCGGCTGGTCTTTGAAGGCCTGGGCGACCAGGGCCATGCGCTCCTCGGGGCCGAACATCAGGCTCTTCAGAGGCCGGTCGTAGACGGCCATGATGACCTCGTCGAAGAGGCGCGCGGCACGCGAGGCGATGTCGATGTGGCCATAATGGATCGGGTCGAAGGTGCCGGGGAAGAGCGCTCTGACCATGAGATCTCCAGTTTGATCTGAAACCCCCGAACTCAGGAAACGTCGCCGGACGTCCTGCCCCAGAAGCGATCAAGCGATTCGGCCAGAAGAGCTGCCTCGGGGCGACGAAGCTCAGGGTCGGATTCAAAGAGCCGCTGGGCCTGGGTGCGGGCCTTTTCGATCAGCGGCAAATCGGTGATGCTGGCCATGCGGAGACCGGAGGCGTAGCCGGACTGGCGTGTTCCCAGGAATTCGCCCGGGCCGCGCTGCTGCAGATCGCGCTCGGCCAGGAAGAAGCCGTCGTTGGATTCGGTCATGGCGCGCAGGCGCTCGTTTTCGGCGCTGTCCTCGCGCGAGGGAATGAGCAGGCAGAAGGACTGTGCAGAGCCGCGGCCCACGCGGCCGCGCAATTGATGTAATTGTGCGAGGCCAAAACGATCCGCGCCTTCGATGAGCATGACGGTGGCGTTGGGCACGTCCACGCCGACCTCAACGACCGTGGTGGAGACGAGGATGTCGAATTCGCCCATGCGGAACTTATGCATGGTGTGATCCTTCTCGTCCGCCTTGAGGCGGCCATGCAGAAGGCCGAGCTTAAGCTCGGGAAAGATCTCCTTAGAGAGGACGTCGAAGTCGTCGACGGCCGCCTTGAGTTCCTCGAGCTTCTCGCTCTCCTCGATGAGGGGGTAGATGATGAAGGCCTGACGGCCCTCGCGAATCTGAGCGCGAACGAGCGTGTAGGCGCGCTCACGCTCCTGCGGCGGCAGCACATGCGTGGTGACTGGCTGCCGACCGGCGGGCAGCTCTTCGATGACGGAGAGATCCAGGTCGCCGTAGACGGTGAGGGCCAGAGAGCGCGGGATGGGGGTGGCGGTCATGACCAGCAGATGCGGGTTGGTGCCCTTGGAGCGCAGTTCGGCGCGCTGTTCCACGCCGAAGCGGTGCTGCTCGTCGATGACGGCCAACTGCAGGTCCTTGAATTGCACGGGCTGCTCGATGACGGCATGCGTGCCGATCACGATCTGGATGTCGCCCTGGGCAAGGCCCAGGCGAATGGCATCCTTTTCGGCTTCAGGGGTGTCGCCGACGAGCAGGCGAATCTGCTCCGGGCGCAGGGCGCCGGTGCCGTTGGTGAGGAGCCCGGTCAAGGTGACGTAATGCTGTTCGGCGAGGATGCCGGTCGGCGCCATGATGGCGGCCTGGGAGCCATTGGAGGAGACCATGGCGGCGGCCAAGGCGGCGACCACGGTCTTGCCGGAGCCGACGTCACCCTGCAGCAGGCGATTCATGGGTTTGCCGGAATCAAGGTCCGAGCGGATCTCGGTGACTGCGCGGGATTGTGCGGCGGTGAGGGCGAACGGGAGCGCGGACAACCGAGTTTGGAGCCACTCGTCGGTGAGGGGAAATCGGCGACCGTCGACCTGTTTCCAGTCGCGCTTCTGGCGCAGGACACCCATCTGCAGGAAGAAGATCTCATCAAAAGCGAGGCGTGCCCGAGCCGTCTGCAAGAGATGGTGGGATTCCGGGAAGTGAACCTGCAGCAGGGCATTACCGAGAGGCATGAGCTGGGCCGAGGTGCGGACATCCTCGGGCAACGGATCGACCACGGCGGGCGCCCAGAAGCCAACGACCTGGTTGATGATGCCTCGCAGCCACTTCTGCGTGATGTGGCCGGTGAGAGGGTAGATGGGCACGATGCGATTGGTGTGCAGGTGTTCGGCTTCGACTGGCTCCCAATCCGGCTGGCGCATCACAAGGCGGCCGAGGTGCTGCTCGATGGTGCCGGAAACCGAGATCTGCGTGCCTTCGCGCAGGCGATTGGCCAACCAGGGCTGATTGAACCAGATGAGACGCAGACTGCCAGTGCCGTCGGCCAGGACGGCTTCCAGCATGCTGCGCGCACCGCCCTGTATGGGGCGGGAGTACACGGACTGGATGGCCCCGATCACGGTAACCTGCTCACCATACCAGAGGCTTTTGATGGGCTTCAGCTGGCTGTAATCGTCGTAGCGCCGAGGATAGTAGTAGAGCAGATCGCCCAGCGTGTGCAGGCCGAGGGTCTCCAGCGTGGCAGCGTGCTTGGGGCCGACGCCCTGCAACACCGTGAGGGGCGCGTTGAGGGCGGCTGGAGTCTGGCTGTGCCTGGCCCCCGGGACGGAATCGGACCGGGAGGGGGTAACCGGACGCGGCCGTTGAGGCGGCGGATCGTGTCGAGGCCTGGGCGCTTGTGCGGTCGGCGCGGCTGCGCGCTCCGAGGCAGGGCCCGAGGCGACAGGCATCAAGGGGGCGGAAGGAGACCGGGACTCGGATGTGGTCTCGGCGGCTGGCGGCGGAACAATTGGCTGTGCCGAAGCGGGCCGCTGCCCGGCTTCGGGATAGGTGGCTGCGATGCGATTCCATAAGCCCTTAAGGGCTTCGGCGCGACCGGCAGGGCTCAAGCCCTCGTACGCCCTCAATCTCTGCACCACAGCCTGAATGATCTCTTCCCGGATGTTGTCAGTGCGCGCTTCGGCCTCCCAGTAGTCGAGCATCCTGGCGAGTCCGCCAATGATGGCCTTGTTATCGTAGGCTTTCTCGCGCTCGAGTCCGAAGAACTTACGAAGCTTCTCCAATGAAGGCTGCATCCGGTCATTCTAACATGCGCAACCGCGCGGAGACTGCGCGGGCGGGCCGGAGGCACTCAGTCCCCGAGGCGAACCGCGGCGACGCCCAGAGCGTTGGGTCCGATATGCGCGCCGATGACGGGCGTGACGTTCACGAGCAGGATATCGCGAGGCAGCATGAGGCTGCCCTCATGCATGAGCAGTGCCAGGAATTCGCGGGCCCGGCCTTCAGCGCCGGTATGCATGATGGCGAGCCGCTCAAGTCGTCCGGCTGAGCGCACGAGGGCGGCCATGCGCTGGTTTGCCTGCCGCGTGGTGCGAACGGCAGCAACGGACACGACATCGCCATCTGAGAGCTCGACTATGGGCTTGATGTGAAGCAGCGTGCCAAAGACGGTGATGGCAGCGGAGACCCTGCCACTGCGGCGGGCGTAGGTGAGGGTATCCAGTGCGGCCAACACGCGCAGACGCCGGCGCGTGGATTCGATTGCCTCAAGAGCTGCGGGCAGACCAGCCTCGGCGGCTTGTGCAGCGGCCAGGACCTGGAACCCGAGCCCAAGCGAAAGGGAATGGCTGTCGATGACGGTGACGAGGCCGCCATACTGAGCGGCGGCCTGACGGGCTGCCGCCGAAATCGCTGTCAGGGCCTGGGCGGCATGGATGGAGAGAATGTGACCGCAACCATCACCCAAAAGGCGTTTGTAGCGGAGGTCAAAGTCGCCCGAGGATGGCGCGGCCGTTGTGGGCGGGATCTTCAGCCCGGGCAGGCGGGTGTAGAACTCCTGGCGGCTGAGGCCCGGGCCGTCGGCGACCTCGCGCCCATCGATCACCAAGATGGAAGGCACGACCTGGATGCCGAGTTGTTCCACCGTGCTGGCCGGAAGATCGCAGGTGGAGTCCGTCACGAGGCCGATTTGCATGGGAGCGCTGAGTCGCTGTAGAAGAACGCTGAGAGTCCTGTGAGGGGTCGAAGCGCGGGCCGAGACGGCCCGGAGGAGCTAGTGCGGATCCTGAAGTGTTACTCGATGGAGAGGATGAATGGGTAGTGCGGCTGACCGCCGTCCTGCAATTCGACTTCGAGCTTGGGGTACGCGTGCCGAACGAGATCCGCGATCAGATTAGCCTGTGAGGCGGTGAGGTCTTCGCCGAAGATCATGGTGACGAGTTCGTGTTCTTCCGCCTTGGCGATCTTCAACAAGCCGAGCACGGCCCCTTCGAGATTCTCGCGCGGCGTTGACCAGGCGACCGTCCAGCAGCCCGATGGTTTGACCGATCTCCACATTGACGCCTTCCACAGAGGTGGTGCGGGTGGCGATGGTGATCTCCCCGGTGCGGACGGTGGCGAGGGCACTGGTCATTCGGGCAGCGACGGCAGACAAATCGCCATTGGGATCGTGGACCAACATGGCCGCGAGGCCCTGCGAGACGGATTTGCTGGCGACCACCTCCAGGTTCTTGATGGTGACTTCGCGGGCCTGGTTGGCGGTCATGACGATGTTCTTGTTGTTGGGGAGGACAATGATCTTATCGGTCGGAAGGTTCTCGAAGGCGTTCAGCAAGTCCTGAGTGGAGGGGTTCATGGTCTGGCCGCCCTCGACGATGGCGGCGGCGCCCAGACTGGCGAAGATGCGGCTCAAGCCCACACCCGGCGAGACAACGACGACAGCGACCTGCCCGGGTTCCACCGGAGAAAGCTCGAGCTTGGAGGAGCGGCTGCGGGCGCCGACATCATCCATCTGGGCCATGAGGTTTTCCATGGCGACCTTGGTGATGGTGCCGATGCCCATGATGTAGTCGACGGGCTCGTTGCGCTTGTCGAGCGGGACGTGGATATGCATGCGGTACATGCCTTCGCCCTCGCCGACCTGAATGGAGGTGCCCATCTGCTCAAGGCGGGCATAGAACTTGTTGACCTCGAATTCCTTGCCGGGGAAGAAGTCGACCACGACCTCGAAGTCCTGTCCCTCCTCGACCTCCTGCATGGCGGCATCGAGATTGAGGGCGGACAGCGGTTGAACGGTGGCCAAGGGTGTGTCCAACGGCTGGCCGAGGACATGGCGCAGAGCTCCTTCCATGATATAGAAGAGGCCCTTTCCGCCGGAATCGACGACGCCGGCCTGCTTGAGCACCGGGAGCAGGTCCGGGGTGCGCTCGACGGACGCGTCGGCAGCGGCGACCACTTGCTCGAGGATGGCGATGGGATCATCGTTCTTGGGCAGGGCCTGCTCGGCGGCCGTGGCCGAATCCTTGGCGACTGTGAGGATCGTGCCCTCCACGGGCTTGACCACGCCCTTGTAGGCCGTGTCGCGGGCCTCTGCCAGTGCGCGGACGAGGGCCGGCCCATCAATGACTTCCGAGTCTTGAACACCGCGTGCGAAAGCCACGCCAGAGCTGTGAAAGGATGACGCCCGAGTTGCCGCGGGCGCCCATGAGGGCGCCCTTGGCGATCATGGCTGCCAGGCGCCCGACGTGCTTCTCGCCGGAATCCTTGACCTCATTCCAGGCCGAGGTCATGGTGAGCATCATGTTGGTCCCGGTGTCACCATCCGGGACCGGAAAGACGTTGAGGGCGTTGACCGTCTGCTGATTGGTGCGGAGCCAAATCAAGCCGGCTTCCAGGAGTTGCTTGAGGGCCTGCCCGTCGTAGGGTTTAAGGCGCAGCTTCTTCAGGCGGGCAGTCTGCACTGGCATGAAGGGCTATCTAGTCAGTGTCGCTGATGCGCAGACCGGCTACGTGGACATTGACCTGGTGCACGGGCATTCCGATGGCGGTTTCCACATGGTAGCGGACGGTGTTGGCAACGCCTTCGGCCACCGTGGTGATGCGGGTGCCGTATTCCACGATGACGTAGATGTCGATATCGATGGTCTCGCCGTCGTAGCTGACGTCGACGCCGCGGGCGGGCTCGCGAGTGATGGTCAGTGCAAAGCCTTCGGCCAGGTTCTTGGGCGCGAGTCCGACGACGCCATAGGATTCCAGGGTGGCATGATAGGCGACGGAGGCCACGGCGTTCGGAGAGATGTGAATTCCACCCAGGGAAGTGGTTTCTTCGCCCATGTTTTGATCCCTTCGGGCCTCACCAGGCGCCAGCGCCGGAAATCCCACCCGATACCGGCCGACCGTGGTGCAGGGTCACTAATGTTACCAGATTTTGAAAAGCGGTCCGCGGAGGTCGGTTCTGGCGCCGAGCAGGCTTCAGCGACAGCCGCGCAAGTCCAGAATTTCGGCCACGTTTCCGCCGGAGAAGGCCTCGCCTCGGGCGAAGACGGTGATGCAAGGAGCCTGGAGCTCCTGTTGCGAGACGGCATCGAGTTGGTTCCACCAGCGGGAATCCAGATAGACGAAATCGAAGCCGTGGTCGAGGAGTGGCTGCAGTCGGGGCGCCGATAGCATTTGGCCCCAGACCTCCCGCTCGTCACCCGGGGGCAGCTGCCAGATGCCGGCAGTAAGCTGCCCAGTGAGGATGCTGGCCGGCCCCACGTTCCCGAGGACCTTGCTGTTTGGCGGCAGGCGGCCCCAGGCTTGCTGTAGGAGGCGTGCCTCTGCATCGCCAAAGTGCTCTGAAAGCACGACCGAGTGTGCGGCGGTGAGCTGGATTCCCAGGAGGACGATGCCTGGAACCAGCATGAGGGCGAGGACGATGCTGCCGGCGAGGTTGAATGCGTTGCGGGCAGTGGTTGTCGGAGGGGCGAGACGGCCCGCCAGCATGAGCACCAGTACGAGGACGGCTGCATCCAGACCGCTATCGGTGATATGCGTAACATTGGAGTCCGCCACCCATGCAATGAAGAGTGGGATGAGAACGCCCAGCCATGCCAGGGAGAGCAGGAATTGCACGGGCCAGACGTCTCTCTGTCCGCGCCACCAACGCCACGTGCACCATGGAAGCATGATGACGATCACACCCATTTCGAGCAGGCCGGCGAAGAGCGCCCACGGATCACTGAGCGGCATGGAACCCATCTGCCCGGAAAGGATGGCGGGAGGCCAGCGCAGGTAGAAGCCCATCAGACCGAAGTGCCTGTCTGCGCTGGGAGGTCCGGCGATGGGTGTGCCGAACACCACTTGCTGTGCCATCGAACTGATCACGCCACCCTGAATCAAAATGAGGGGCACGGCGAGGAGCAGTCCGATCAAAGGCGCCCGCAGCGGCTGGAGCGCCTCCAGGCGCCTACCCTGGCGGAAGTAGCGGACGGCCGCGAGGATGACCAGGCTGGTGACGGCAAGGACAAAAGAGGTTTCGGATGCCAAAGCCCACACGCAGAAGAGCACGGAATAGAGAGCCGTGCCGTAGCGCCGGACCGGGCGTTCCAGCATCAAGACCGCCAGCAGCAGCAATATTGGCTCGAAGGTCCGCTCGCCACCGTGCGCCATGACGTAGGACTGATTAATGCCGCTGAGGAAGGCGAAGGGATAGCCGATGGGCGGACTCAACTCCATGGGGAGTGTTGACGAGAGGGCAGCGCCAAGGCCCCCGGACGCGATGCCCGTGAGCCTGACATGCTGCTCGAGAACGGCCAGGACCCGGGATGGAAGCAGCAGCATGAGCCAGCGACTGCCTCCGGACAGCCCCCAGGCGGCGGCCATCAGAACCGGGCCATATGGAATGCGCAGGTAGCGCTTTCCAACCAGACCGGCCAGGAGCAGTGAGAGACTCCAAGCAATGGACTTGGAGAGGTCGAAGGCACTCCACGGGGTGAACCGTCCCAGCTGCATCATGGCGGCGCCCAGGAAGTGAATGGCGTAGTGATAGCGATGAAGGGAGGCTTCTCCGAAATAGGCGTGAACAGGAATCTGACCGTTGGCGATGGTGGAGATGGTCGCCAGGTTGGAGAGCTCGTCGAATAGCCCGATGCCCTTGCTGATGCGCAGGAAGACCCAGAACAGGATGATGCCAGCAGTGATCCACGGACCAATGCGCAGGTCGTTCAGGTCGAGCCAGGGGCCGCGAAATGGATAGGCCGACAGAACGCCGAGGAGGAGGACGATGACCGCAGCGCCCAGGAAAGCCCAGAACGGAGGCAGCAGGCGACCGATCCAATTGACAATCCAGATGTATGCGACCAAGCCAAGGGCAAACCCGGCCAGGACGCGCTCGCCGGACTCCAGCGAGGCAACATGCGTGGCGAGGAGCCAGCCGCCGACCAGGATCAGCAGCAGGCTGAGGAACCACAGTGTCAATCCCCAACCGGGCGGCGAAAAGAACCAATACATTTGGACGCGACTCGACGAAGCGCAGCGGCATTATAACGGCTGAGGCGTGCGGCTCGTTACACGGCGGGCTGCCCGAGAGAGTGGTGCCGGCCGCGCGGTGAGATTGCGGAGTCCATGGCGGCCATGGTACAATGCCATCCCCGCGAGAGCGGGGCACGAGACAGATTCATCGGAAGGATCGTACAGAATGGCCAAGTGTTCAAATTGCGGCAAGACGACATCGTTCGGGCATAATCGCTCATTCTCCCAACACGCCACCAATCGTGACTGGAAGCCCAACCTGCAGAAGGTGACAGTCCTGAAGCAAGGCCGGCTGGTCAAGTCGGTGATGTGCACGAAGTGCATCAAGGCCCTGGGCAAGTCGACCGTCTGACGCCCGGAAAACGCAACCCGTTCGTCGGAATCACGGCCGGTTCATCGGCCGTGATTTTTGTTTGCCGAGGCGCGCACCCGAAAAATACCCCACAGGCCTACTCAAATAGTGGATGAGCAAGGGGAGGCCGGCGTGATACAAGAAGGCTGCACTGGACCGCGACACAAGGCGGTGCCAGCCCTTTCGTGCGGACGGGTAAACGACCGGCATGGACAAGAGCATCCCGACAAGTCTGTTGGACAAGAACTACAAAGTGTTCGGCGCGGACACCTCCCTGTGGTCCCTGGAGGTGGACTTCGACGCCTACAAGGCCGCCGGCGCCTCCTTTGTGATCATCAAGGCGCTGAATGGGCGGACGCTGGACCCGTACTTCAAGCGCAACTACGCGCGTGCCCGGGCGGCAGGAGTGCGCGTGAGCAGCTACCAGTGGCTGCTGGCGGAAGGCGAAGCACCCATTCGGGACCAGGTGCAAGCCTACGTCGAGGTCTTGCGCGACCATCCGCACGACTTTGTGCCGTGGCTGGACTATGAAGGCGAGGTGGGCGCGCGCGACCTAATCCGCCACGTGGATCTGTTCCTCGAGACCTCGGGAATGAGCCTGGGTGTGTACTCCTCTTTTGCGCGACTCAATGATGCGACGCCCGCGCTGCCGGAGCGCTTTTCCTCATTACGACTATGGATCGCGAAATACTCAGCCGGATTTCCAGCGGTGCCGAACCCGTTCAAGCGCTGGGACATGTGGCAGTTCACGGAGAACTTCCCTGGCGAGGGGCTGGGTTTCACTCAAGCGGGCGAGCGCCAGATCGACATGAACTACTTCAATGGAAGCCCGGAGACCTTCCGGGCATTCTGCAACCCAGGAGAGGCAGGAACGCCGCAGGAGCAAATGGAGCAGCGCGTTGCCTGGGAGGTGCCGGCGGCGCGGCTGAACATGGGAGATTCCGGCCCGGCGGTGCTCAAGCTTCAGGATGTGCTGGTGCAGAGGGGATTTATGACGACCGCGCAGGCGGGCGTGGGCCCGGGTGTGTTCGGGCCACGGACGCGCGAGGCGCTTATGAATATGCAGGCCGCGCTGGGATGCAGCGCGAGTGGCATCTACGACGAGGCCACACGGGCAGCCGTGATCTCGCGATACTACGCGCCCGACGCATCGGCGCCGATCGAAGTCAGCCCCGCTGGACCCGTGCCGGACAGCCAACCGGTGGAAGAACGCATGATGTTCGACGGCAACGCGGTCTACAGGCGCTACGTGGCACGCCTGGCGCGAGGCGATGTGCCGTATCACGTGCTGAAGGTCGACCTGCGCAATGCGGAGATCTTCGTCACGCCCGCGCCGAAGGGCCTGAAGGTGGTGCCAGGCTTGTTGGACGACCACCGGATGGACATTGCTGTGAACGGCGACGGCTGGACGCTACAACGCGCAATTGGCGGGTACCGTATTCAGACAACGGGGGAGAATGCCAGTCGAGGCAAGGCATATGGAGCACCCGACAACCAGATGGCGTTCTACATCGACGCGCAGAACCAGGTTTCTCGAAGGCGGCCTGCGACACGCGACATCTGGAACGCGATCAGCTTTCCGAACCTGCTGGTGGAAGATGGCCAGATCTACCCGCGCATCACGCGGGCGGACATCGATCCGCGAACGGCGATCGGATTCACGCAAGACGGGCGATATGCCATCCTGGTGGCGGTGGACGGGGCCGAGACGTACAACGAGAAGACGCGTTCGGGCATGAACTTCACCGAAGTGGCCTCAATCCTTGTGCGCCACGGCGCGTGGATGGCATCCAACCAGGACGGCGGAGGATCGACGACGATGGTCGTACGCGATGAAGCAGACGGGGCGGTCCGGATCTTGAATCAGCCATGCGGGGAAGAGCCGTACGCCTGCCGCGGCAAGGCGTACTCGCTGCGGCCGGTGGCGAACGCCTTCTGCATTCGCTTCATGGCTTCCACGCCTTCCGGGTCGGACAACCAGGGCGGACTAAACCTGAGCAGCAGCGGCAAGGACAGCCTGTAATACCCCGGTTTCAGTAGGGCATCTCCAGCGTCTCCACCATTCGGTCAAACAACTGAACATCCGCTTCCTGGAGCGGCAGGATGATGCCTGGATGGGCGGCCGTGGCACGGCGGCTTTCGGCGAAGAGCACGAGTGAGATGTAGGTGCTGCCGGAGCGGATGAGATAGAGCATGAAGTGTTGCGGGACGTTGCCGCCGATCGAGCCCATGTAGCCGTGCACCAAGTGAGCCGCGCGACCCGCCACAATCACGGGTTCGGTGCTTTCCATGATAGGGCAGTCGCCCTGGCAGACCAGTGGATCGACCGGGCTGGTGCGGACCTGGACCTTGTCCCCGACAAAGACGATGCCGTAGCCATCGACCTGTGGGCCGACGTCCAAGGTCAAGGCGGCGGGGTGCCGGATGCTGAAGCCGTGGGCCTCGTCTGTGTAGGTCACCCACGTGGAGACGTCGCCGTAGGCCGGGACGGCGGGGATGCGCAGCTCCAACCTCGCCGTTCGACAGGTGGGCTCACACGCAGGGCCGTTGGGTTGCGACTTAGTGTAGGCAGGTTGGAAATCCTGCGCGGTTTCGCCCTCGGACCAGCGTACGCTGACGCTCAACTGGCGCGGTGTGAAATCCTGGAGCGAGACGCCGCCAGCGGGACAGGCCGGCGACCACCGGGCGGCCTCGGGAGGATCGAATTGGGCTGTGCCGTTGGCGCAACGAACATTGAGTGAGCCGACGTCCGGCGAGGTCAGGCTCATGGAGAATTCGGTCGGAACGTAATCCCCGACGAGGGCGATCTCAAGCGATGAAGCGCACCCGATCAGGGTGCACATATGTTGATCCGGCGGACGTCGACCGAGAGTGCAGGATGCAAGGACTAGAAGGGCACAGCCCGACCATAGCAGAAGGTGGTTTCCGGCGGCCGCTCGCGTGCGAGACAGCACGGGTTTCATGCGGGGCACAGTGCCTCCGAACCGTCCGCACAATATTCCACCTTGCCGCCGATCATTGTGGTCAAGACGCGCAGATCCTTGATCAATTCAGTCGGCACCTGAAGGGGGTTGTCCGAAAGGATCACCAGGTCAGCGAGCTTCCCCGGTTCAAGGCTGCCAATCTCAGCTTCGCGGAAGAGAGCGTAGGCTGAGCCAATGGTCATGATGCGCAAGGCCTCGTCGACACGAATGGCGCCGTGACGCAAGAAATCCGGCGCGAGGCATAAGGTGCCATCCTCGGCCACTTCATTGCGGGTCACGAAGCCGTAGAGGTTTTGAATTGGGTCCATGATACGGAAGACGGGGTAATCAGAATGCCAGGCGGCGTGAATGCCGGGGTTGGCGTCCAGGAGCGCCCGATAGGGCCATTCTTCAGTCCCCAGGTCCTCCGGCACCACATACTTGAATTTCGAATTGGGATCGTCGCGGACGCAAGTAGCATAGGAGCCGAAGAGAACGGCCACGAGACCATTTTGGTTGTAACGCGGGAGCATATCGGGTCGCACGACGGCGTTGTGTTCTATGCGGTGGCGCAGGGAGTTGGGTTGGCCGGCGAGGGCGGACTGCACGGCATTCATGACCTGCTCGATGGCGCGATCGCCCAGGGCATGAACGGCCGCCTGATAGCCATCGGCTTGAAGTTGGGCGATGAGGCGATTCATCTCATCCTGGGTCATGAACAGGTCGCCACGTCCGTACCCACCCGGATAATCGAAGCTTACAGCCGGCACATGGCATGAGCCGCCGTCCGAAAAGATCTTGACGCCCTGGTTGCGGATGTGGTCCGAAATGTTCTGGCGGGGCGGGTAGGATCTGTACCAGTTGGTGTCGTAGGCATCGCCGCAGTTGGTGTTGTAGAGCATGTAGGTGTTGTATCGAAGTCGGATGTAACTGCGGTATTCGTAGCCGCGGAGTCGATCCAATAGTTCCGGGGTTACATTCATTTCAGTGCTGGTGGTGATGCCTCCGCCGAGGGCCAATTGCTGGAGGTGTAAGAACTCCTCCTTGGTGGGTGCATTGGCGACGATGTGGCTGTGAGCGTCGATGAAGCCCGGGAGTACTGTCCGTCCCTCCAGGTCGATGAGTATGGTGCGGCTGCCGCGCTGGGCCTCGATATCCGGCGTGCGCCCAACCGCAAGCACCTTGTCGCCCTGTATGGCAATGGCTTGCGCGACCTCGTTGCCGGGATTCATGGTCAGGATGGCACCGTTGGAATAGATGATGTCGGCGGAGCCGCCGGGCAACTGCGCGGGAGCGCCCCCGGACGGCGTCTGGGCGGCAATCAACGTTGGACTACTGACCGGCAGATTACAGGCCGCCAGAAGCCTGCTCAAGAGCGCCGAACCGCCGGCGAGCCCGAGGGCGCGCAAGAAATCACGGCGAGAGAATGACCTCATCTCTGGCTCCTCTGTTCGGAGTGATTCTATGCGGAATCGGGGCGCGGATGTGGTAAAAGATTACCGAAGTGTCATCCTTTGCAGAGCCACGAATTGTGTGCCGACCGTCTCTGCCGGCCGATCGTGAAGACGTTCTGGCGTTCACTCAGCACATTTGGGAGGGGCGCGACTACATCCACCTGGTGTGGGATGAGTGGCTGGCCGACCCGAACGGCATACTGGTTTCGGCCCAATTTGGCCGAGGGGTCGTGGGAATCGCGAAGGTCACACCGGTATTTCCCGGGCAGTGGTGGTTGCACGGGCTGCGGGTCGATCCGGAGTTCCAGGGACTGAAGATCGGCTCGCACCTGCACGAGTACGTGAATGCATGGTGGTTGGAGCACGGCGATGGGATGATCCGGCTGCTCACCAGCACGAAGAGGGTGCAGGTGCATCACCTGTGTGAGCGCACTGGCTACGACCGCGTGGGCGAAGTCATCACGTATCGGCGCCCCCTGGCACGTGAAGCGAGGAACGGCGAGAGCGACGGGGGAGCGCCAAGCCAATTCGTGGAAGTAGATGCGGGTGGGCTGCGAGAGGCGCTGGCATTTGCCAAGATGAATCTGCCGCATATTGGCGGTTTGATGGACACGGGCTGGCGATTCGTCAGGCCGGACGAGGCCAGCCTAGCGGATCGGCAGGGCGAGAGGCACCTGCATTGGTGGCGCGGCCGCGACGGGCTGGTGTCGACCTGGGAAGGCGATGACGACGACGGAGCGGTGCTGGGCATAGGCTTCGCGGCCATGCGCGAGTCCCGACTGTTGAGCGAAATGCTGCGTGAGAGCCCCGGGCTGGCAAGTGGAATTCGGGCCGATGCCATCTTCTGGCTGGCCCCGACCGAGGCCGCAGTGCAGTCGGCGCTGAAGACTGCCGGCTTCACAACCGACGAGGATGCGGGTGTGCTGTTTGAGCGAAGGCATCCATCCCAGTGAAGACACCGCCGCAATTTGCACAGAGGGTGGAAGGGGCGTTCGGAGAACGAGGACGGGTTTTCCTGCGCGCCCTGCCGACGTTGATCAAGGAAGCCGAGATTCGCTGGCAGTTGAGGGATCTGCGAGCGGAGGCGAAACTCTCCTACAATTACATTGCGTACGGCCGCAGCGGGGACATGCAGGTGGTGCTCAAGGTGGGCGTGCCGGACGCGGAGCTGACCAGCGAGATCCATGCGCTGCGTCACTTTGCGGGCCGGGGCGCGGTGAGGCTGATCGATTCGGACGCCGGCCGCGGCATGCTCCTGGTGGAGCGGTTGATGCCCGGAACGCAGCTAACCAGCCTTTCCAATGATGCGGAGGCAACGCAGATCGCAGCCGAGGTAATGCTGGCGCTTCTGCGCCCCGCGCCGGAGGACGCCCGATTATTGCAGTTGAGCGATTGGTTCAAGGGGTTCGAGAGATTTCGTTTGAAGAACGGCGGGGCAGGTCCCCTGCCCCCGGCCCTGTTCGAGGCGGCCGAGAAAGTGGGCCGTGAAATCCTGGAAGAAGAGCACCGACCCACGCTCTTACACGGGGACCTGCATCATTTCAATATCCTGTCTTCAAGGGGCCGATGGGTTGCGATCGATCCGAAGGGAGTGGTCGGGCCCGCCGCTTATGAAGTGGGCCCGTTCCTGGTCAACCCGTGGGGGGAGATCAACAAACGCCCTGACGCAGCGGAGGCGCTTCGGACTCGTGTCGCGATACTCGGCGAGATGCTGGGAATCGAAAAGCAGCGAATCCGCCGGTGTGGCATGACGCACGCGGTGCTTTCAGCCTTGTGGTCGATCGAGGAGGGCGGGGACTGGCGGCCAGCGATGGAATGCGCACGCATGCTGGCAGAGGCCGGCGACTGAACCAGCCGACGAAAACATCCAAACTTAAAGAGAACACGGCCTCCCGGAAGGGAGGCCGTGGGCTTAAGTGCCGGGCTGCTTACTTGCCCAGGACGGTGAAGACGGCGATGCCCAGCGCCAACAGGCCGCCAATGAACGGGAAGAACCCGCCCATGAGCATCGGAACGAACTGGGCGAGTCCGTACCAGAGGAAGAACAGCACGGTGCACCAGCCAGCAATCGTCTTCGGCATCATCATTTGACACTCTCCTTGGTTGATTACGCGGTTTCTTGAGCTGCCCACGCGGGCCGCTACATCCTTTAGTAACCCCGTTCACGAAAGGAGGTTACGGCCTGCGTGGTAGAATTTCGGGCCGGAGAACCTGAGATTTCGGCCTGCCGTCCCCCGCGGTAGGCTTTTTGTGGCCCTTGGCCGTCCGGGGCGGCATCCGACCGGAGTCCCCGTGATCGGGCCGGCCCAACCCCAGTTCGCATGGCTTCCCTAAACGCACCCGCCGAATTCACCCTGGTCCGCCAGCCCACGATCCGCACTCGCGGTCCGGTGCGCTGGATCTGGTCGCACGCCAGGCGCTACCGGGTCATCCTGTTAATCATGGTCATTGGCGCGGTGGGCAACGCGGCGCTGGCTGCGCTGGTTCCAGTGCTGGTGGGGAACGCCTTCAACAGCATGCTGCTGGCCAGCCCGGTCGTAGCCGGGCTGATCCCTCTGGCGCTCATCCTGGGAGGCTCGCAGATCGTGCGAGGGGTGCTGCAGTTCGGGCGCAACTTCGGCGCCGAACTGGTGGCGCAGCGGATGGAGCGCGACATCCGGGACGAGATGTACGTATCGTTGCTGGGGAAGAGCATGACGTTTCACAACCTGCAGCCGGTGGGCGACACGATGGCGCGTGCCACCAACGACGTGCGCGAGGTCAACCTGATGTTCAGCCCGGGCATCAACCTGGTGATCGGGTCTGGCATGTTCATGGTCATCCCGTTTCTGGTGGTGCCGCACTACCACCCAGCGCTGCTGCTCACCCCGGCGCTTTTCGTCATCGCGTACTTTGTTTCGCTGTGGTTCTACCTGAAGGAAATGTCGCCGGTCACGGACCAGGTGCGCGAGACGTTTGGGGAAATGAACACACACCTGTCTGAGGCGCTGGACGGCGTGGAGGTGATGAAAGGCGCGGCGCAGGAAGGCGCCGAGACCGAGACCTTCGTCACCAACGCGCGGCGCGTGCGGCATTTCTTTGTAAGGCAGGGCGACATCGAGGCCCGGTTCCTGCCGATGCTGTGGCTGGGCCTGGCATACGCCACCGGGCTGCTGCACGCACTGCTTCTATTCCGCCAGGGTCTACTGGACACCGGCGGGGTGGTGGCCTACTTTGGCCTGCTGCGAATGATGGAATTCCCAACGTTCACTTCATCATTCGCCTACACCCAGATCTCCTCCGGAATATCCGGGGCGCGGCGGATCCTGGAACTCATCAATCACGAGACCAATCTGGATCAGAACTCGGGCGGCCGGCGCGCCGTCATGCGAGGCGAGATCGAGTTCCGGAATGTCACGTTCCGGTACCCATCGGGGGGGATGCTGGGTGAGGCGACGGAGCCGATGAGAGATGGAGCGGAACTTGAGCCGGTCCTGAAGAGCGTGTCGTTTCGGGTGAAACCGGGACAGACGGTGGCAGTCGTGGGGCAGACCGGCGCGGGGAAGACCAGCCTGGTGCGCGTGATCAACCGCACCTACGATGTGGACCAGGGACAGGTGCTGGTGGATGGAGTGGACGTGCGCGAGTGGAACCTGGCCTCGCTGCGCAGCCAGATCTCGATGATCGAGCAGGACATCTTCCTGTTCTCGCGGTCGATCAATGACAACATAGCCTTCGGGCGGCCGGGCAGCACGCGTGCGGAGGTGCTGGCGGCGGCAGAGGCAGCCCAGGCGCATGAGTTTGTGGAGGGCCTGGGCGACGGCTATGAGACCGTGATCGGAGAGCGCGGGGTGACGCTTTCCGGGGGTCAGCGTCAGCGGCTGGCGCTGGCGAGGGCTTTCCTGACCGATCCGCGCATCCTGATCCTGGATGATGCGACGTCGGCCATCAATTCGGCGACGGAGGACCGAGATCCAGCGCGCGATCGCGAACGCCTCGCGCGGACGGACGACGATCCTGATCACACACCGCCTATCGCAGATCCGCTGGGCGGACCTGATCGTCGTGATGCGCAAGGGCGGGATCGCGGCCATCGGAACGCATGACGAGTTGATGCAGAAGTCCGAGGCCTACCGGCGGATATTCCAGGAATAGGGATGCACGCGGCGCAGGATGTACAGCGCGGCTGAATCGACTGACGAGCATGGGATTCTTCGAAGGCCTCAACGTTGAAAAGTACGATCGCCAGTACTCCGACCGGCAACTGATGCGGCGGATCGGCGATTACTTCCGGCCGCAGACAAGGCGCCTGGTCGGCGTTGTGCTGCTGGTGATCGCCATTGGCGGCGTCTCGGCGGCGTGGCCGGTGCTGGTTTCCCGACTGGTGGATCTGCTGGCTTCGCGGCCGACACTCCACCTAATCACAGTGGCGGGCGTCGCGCTGGCGGTGATCGGAATACTGCAATGGGGCTTCAACTGGGCGCGCCGAAGCCTGATCGCGCGGGCGGTGGGCGACGTGGTGCTGCAACTGCGGACGCGGGCCTTTGAGGCGGCGGCCGAGCACGACCTATCGTTCTACGACCAATTCTCATCCGGTCGAATCGTCTCGCGCATCACCTCGGACAGCAACGACTTCGGGCAACTGGTGGTGATCTCCACTGAACTGGCCGCGGAGGTGCTGCACGCGCTGATCCTGGCCGTGATCCTGGTGCGCACCGAATGGCACATGGCTGTGCTGCTGCTGGGCTTCATGCCGATCATTGTGGCGCTGACGCTCGGCTTCCGCAGCCTGGCGCGGCGGGTGACGCGGCGCGGCATGCAGGCGATGGCGGACGTGAATTCTGCCATCAAGGAAACGGTCAGCGGAATATCGATCGCCAAGAACTTCCGGCAGGAGGAATCGATCTTCCGCACGTTCGATTCGGCCAACCAGCAGTCCTACCGCGTGAACGTGCGGCGGGGGCTGGTGCTCTCGCTGGTGTTTCCCGTGATGAATGCCAGCGCGGGGGTGTTCACGGCGATCCTGGTGTATGCGGGCGCGATCAGCGTGACGCAAGGCCTGATCACCGTGGGCGCGTGGTACCTCTTCATCATGAGCCTGGACCAGTTCTACTTCCCCGTGCAGAACCTGGCGGCCTTCTGGGCCCAGATCCAGCAGGGCCTAGCTCGCCGCCGGAGCGGGTGTACGCGCTGATCGACGCCGATCCCAATGTGGTGCAGGTGGCGCAGAACCCGGTGCCGAAGCTGCACGGAGCGGTTTGCTTTGAGCACCTGTATTTCCGGTACTCTGACAAAGAAGCGGTGCTCTCGGACTTCAACCTGTGCGTGCAGGCCGGCGAAACCCTGGCGCTTGTGGGGCACACGGGCGCAGGCAAGTCATCGGTGGCGAAACTCATCGCGCGCTTCTATGAATATCAACAAGGGGGGCTGACGATCGACGGGTTGGACATCCGCACACTGGACCTGCAAGAGTACCGGCGGCAACTTGGGATCGTGTCCCAGGTGCCGTTCCTGTTCTCCGGCACGGTGGCGGACAACATTCGCTACGCCCTGCCGGCCGTGAGCGAGGCAGAGATGCTGGAGATGGCCCGGCGCATCGGGGACGGGGAATGGCTGGAGACGCTGCCCGACGGCCTGGAAACCGAGGTGGGTGAACGCGGCAGTCAGCTTTCAATGGGGCAGCGCCAACTGGTGGCTCTCATGCGGGTGCTGGTGCAGCACCCGGCGATCTTCATCCTGGACGAGGCCACGGCCAGTATCGATCCGTTCACGGAATGGCAAATTCAGCAGGCACTTAACCTGATCCTGCAGAATTCCACCAGCATCCTGATCGCGCACCGGCTGTCCACTGTGAGAGCGGCGGATCGCATCATCGTGATGGAGAGCGGGCGAATCATCCAGGAGGGCAATCACGACCACCTCATGAGCCAGGGTGGGCACTACGCGATGCTCTACAATACGTACTTCCGGCACCAAAGCCTGGCCTACGTGGAACAGGCCCGGGATCTGCTCAACCAGTAGAACGCTGCGCGCTCCATATCGATCGAGGAAGGTTACAACAACTTGGACATCGCCGCCACATTGCTGCATCACCTGATCGTCATCCTCCACGCGGGAAAGGTGACCGAGTTCGATGCATGGACGTACTTCGTGCTGGCGTTCCTGGCTCTGGTGGAGGGGCCGATCGCGGTGTTGGCCGCCTCGGCAGCCGCTTCGGCGGGGCTCATGCGGCCGGGGCTGGTGTTTCCTTTCGGCGGCGGTGGGCAACCTGACGGCTGATTCGCTCTGGTGGCTGCTGGGATATGCCGGCAAGCCTGAATGGATCCATGCCATTGGCAGGCGCTTGAAGATCCGCGAGACCCAGATCGAGCATCTTAAGCACACCATGGTGAAGCACGCCACCCAGGTGATGTTCCTTTCGAAGATCACGCTCAGTTTCAGCATACCGGCGCTGATCGCGGCGGGTTTGTTGCGGATCCCATGGAAACGGTGGTTTCCGTGGTTCGTGCTGGCCGAGATCATGTGGACCGGATCGCTGGTGCTCATCGGCTTCTACACGACACAAGCCATCGCTCACGTGGCGGAGGGCGTGGAATTCGTGCTGCTGGGGGCGTCGGTGTTGTTCGTGGCAGTCTTGATCCTTTGGGGCCGAAGGCTTCTCAAGCGACTGGAATTGCAGGACTACGATGCGGGACCGCAGTAGGACACTTCGACGAGGATTGGCAGGATGCGCGTTCTCATAGCGGGTACGACGTATCATCCGGCCCTGAACGGCCAATCGGTCTTCATGGTGAACCTGGCCGAGGGACTGAGCCGCGCGGGCCACGGTGTGGCGGTCCTGTTTCCCGAGGCGCGCACTTCGAGGCGCGAGCGCAACGGGGTCCAACTGGAGCCGCAGGGCTCGATCAGCCTGCGCTTCCTGCATGAGGAGTCCTACCTGCCGGTGAGGTTTGGCGGCGTACGCCGGGTGATGAAGAACTTCCGGCCCGACATCGTGCATGTACAGGATCATTACCCGTTGAGCGTTGTGGCCGTGCGACTGGCGCGGGAGCTGGGCATCAAGGTGATGGGAACGAATCACTTCATGCCCGCCAACCTGGCGCCGTACGTGCCAGGAGCGGACCTCGTGCGTCCGGCATTCGAGGGCGCATTATGGTGGTGGATGCTGCGGCTGTACCAGCAACTGGACATGGTATCCGCGCAGTCGCAGGCCGCGGTCGACCTGCTGCGGGCGCATGGATTGCGCGTTCCTGCCCTGCCGGTCTCGTGCGGGACAGATACTCGCAGATTCCACCCCGACCCATCCGTGGATAGGACCGCGTGCCGACAACGCCACAGCCTGGATCCCGTTCGGCCGTTGGTTGTGAGCGTGGGACGTGTTGACGGCGAGAAGCGGCTGGATATTCTGATCCGTGCACTGACGCACGTGCAAGATCCGGATCTGCAGCTGGGCATCGTCGGAGAAGGCGCGGCCCGGTCGGAATTGCAGGCGCTCGTGCGCAAGCTGAAGCTGGAGAGCCGCGTGAGTTTCCTGGGACGTGTGCCCAACGAGGAGCTACCGGCGGTGCTGAATGCGGCGGACGCGTTTGCGATGGCCAGCGAGGCGGAGCTGTTGAGCATTGCCAGCCTGGAGGCGATGGCGACCGGACTGCCTCTGCTGCTGGCGGATGCGATGGCGCTGAGCGAACTCGTCACCCCGGGCGAGAACGGCTATCTCTTCCGGCCCGGCGATGCGCGCGACGCGGCACGGGCGATGGACCAGCTACTGGCACAGCGAAATCAGTGGCAACAGATGGGAAAGGCGAGCATCGAGCGCGCCAAAGCCCACAGTTTGGACGTCATGGTGGAACGCTACGCGGCTCTGTATGTGCAAGTGCTGGAGGGGGCACCCATGCTGGAGCGCCCTCCGCAGACAGAAGCGCCGCAATCGCGGAGCTGAGATCGCGCACCGGGCCGGGCACCCTTGAGAAGTGTGGCTCAACGAAACGAGCAGCCGAAGCGTTGAGGCTGCGAAGTTGAAAGGCTGTCTAGGGTGGAAAGACCAGGTAGTCTCCGACAACCTCGGGCGGAATCTGCGGCGGCCATCCGGCGCCGTAGTCGATGCGCACGATGCGCCCCTGACTTACCTGCAATGTGACCGGCGAGGGCGAAGCCCCGCCGGCGGCGAACACCAGGGCATACTCTCCGGCGGGGTAGTTCGAATCAGAGTAGGCTGTGGCTGAGACCTTGTAGGCAGCATACAGGCCCGAGATGCGCGGCCCGACCCAACTCGATATGTCGCTCTCGCGGACAAAGCTGCCTTCCCCGGGGCCGAGGAAAGGCAGCACGTCGACCGGCGATCCTTCCGGCTCGCCCGGCATACACTTAGGCGGTCCGCCCAGGCCCTCGGTAGTTGTGCACGGGAGGCTTGAGAACTCCAGGTATGGCAGTAGTGCGCGAGGGTCGCCAGATACCGCAGCCGCGACGATGACATCCAATTCGTGGATACCCGTCGCATTTGGGGGGAGCGTCGGAGTGGCTGTGGGAGAAACGCCTCCGGCGCCGCACGCCGAAAGCCAGACAGTTGTGATTGCGAGCGGCGATGGTGAACGCCCGAGTAGGCTTGGAGTACACGAGGAAGCCTAGACCGGGGCGGCCCGTCCACGGGCCGACGCCGTCGATGCGCTCAACCTGAACGCGCGTGACATAGCCCGGCGGTGGATTCTCCATGGGCGGGAACTTGACACCGGGTCCCATGTAGACGTACGCCAGCCTCTGCAGGAGCTCCGCTGCGCCGCCTTCCTGGATACGCGCGCGGTCCGTAGAGGACCGCGTATTCTGTGAGTCCCATTGCGCTCTTGGTATCTGTCTCCAGCGAAATTGCCACGCGGGGGTCATTTTCGATGTTCCTGACCTTGCGATTGCGCGGCAGGTGACCGGAAACGATCTCATCACCGTCCAGGCCGATCCAGACGACGGTGACTTGAGGGCTGCCGTCGGGATTGAGGGTGACAAGATGGGCAGGGGAGCCTGATTCGATCAGCGTGCGTATTTCAAGTGGAATCTTCACCAGAAATCTCCGGGCCTCAATAATTCAGCGGAGTTCAACGGGGCGGCGCCTGAAGGCGACTGTGCCGCAGGAGAGCCGACCGCGGTGTGGGCATCATTGTTCTGGCACACGACGAGGCATGGCCATGCTTGCTTCACTGTTCGCCCAATACACTTACGCACGGATCCGGGTTGAGTGCGGGGGAAAGGGCGCCGCGGATCGCACCATCGGCTTCGACTGCCTCCCAGTAGTCGTCGGGGTGCTCGGCGCCGCCCCACGTCCACATCAGCCAGCCGTCAAAACCGAACTCGCAGGATTGGGCCTGCCACACTTGAAGCGCGGTGGCTGCCGCAATGACATCCGGGAAAACGTGCCGATCGGCCCCGAACTCGCCCATGATCAGCGGCTTCCTGTTGTAACCGAGGATATCGAAGTTTTCAGCATGCTGCCGCATGTTCAGATCGTAGCCTGGATAGGCGTGCAGATCCACGAAATCGAGCGCCAATTCGTTGAGCACCTTGTTCAAGTACACGAGCCGCGGATCCCCAACCAGAACCGGATTGGGTTCGTGCTGCACAAAGAAGCCCATCGTGACCAACGCCGTGGGGTCGATGGCCTTGATCGCCTGGCTCACTTCCTGGACGTAGTGCACCCAACTATCTTCCATGAGCGCCCGCCGCTGCGCTGCGTCAGCCAGGTCATACGTATTTCCGTTGGCCGGCGTCACCTGGCCTGAACTCGACGAAAGCGGCGGAAGCTGCCCTTCATAGAAGGCCTCATTGTGGATTTCGTATGCGAAGATGGCATCTGTGGGGGCGCCGGCATCCTGCAGGCCCTTTATGAAGTCGGTGTAGTAGGCGCGCTGAAGATCAATGCCGCCCTGTGTGAGAAACAGCCTGTTGAAGCCTCCGTACTGGCTGCCCTCCGAACCGAAATGCGAGCGGTAGCCGCCGGTATCCGGTGGGTCGTCCACCGTCAGAAGGACGACGAGTCCATTGTCTTTGGCGGTTTGTATGAACCGCGCCAAATTCCTCAGATAGGCCGGGTCCAGGCCGCCCGAGGCGCGATCCATGCAGCCGGGTGCGCCGCCCCAACAGGCGTTCTCCCAGACGCGCACGACGTTGAAGCCGTCCCCGCCCATCTTCGGGAGCTCTGCCAGCGCCGAGTCCAGCTGCCCGATCTGGGTGTTGAACATCGTGTCGATCAGAATCTGCTCGTCGCCGCGCGGCCAGAACTTCCAGCGCCAGAGGTTGGCGCCGCGGGGCACGAATTTCGCGCCCGTCTGGCGATCGAAGAACTCCGGCTGACCGTTCGTGGTACGCACGCCGATGCGGTGCTCAGGCATCGCCGGACGTGCGGATTGGATCGGGGTGGGAGCCGGAGCCGTCACCAGCCGGGGCGTCTCCGGTGGGGATTGATGGGTGGGCGTGGCGGATGGCAGGTTGCATGCGGCCGCGGCAAGCAAAAGCGCTATCAGACTCCCTCGAAATCCCGAATGCATCCGTGCCTCCTTGTTCACGCCCGGCGCAATTCTGTGTTGGCCGATTGATTTTATCGGAAAACGACAGGCAGCAACAGACGCTTGCGAGGACGGGCCAGGCTATTCAGCCCAGAAGGGCGATCATCAGGATGCCGGCGAAGATGACGATGGCGCCGATGAGGCGGGTGGCGCCGAACTTCTCACCAAGGAATTGCCAGCCGGCGAAGGCGCCCATGACGACGCCCACCTCGCGGATGGCGCCTGAGTAACTGACGTGCGACAGACGATACGCAAGCAGAGCCAGGAAGTAGGCCGTCTGGATCAGCAGGCCAATGGCCAGCAGTCGCCTGCCATTGAGCTTGAACTCCTGCGCCAGCCGGTTCCAGCCATAACGGCGGAGGATGAACGGAGTCATGAACAACACCGACACAAAGTAGATGAGGGCGGCATAGCCGATCGGAGAGGTCATCTTGACCGCGGCGCCGTCGATGACGGTGTAGATGGAGATGCACACCGCCAGGACCAACGCCGGAATGATGCCGCGCCAGTGCGGCTTGCCGCTGGCGAGCAGCCAGCCGCTGCCACCGACGACGAGCAGTCCGAGGATGATGATGACCAAGCCGGCGATGCCGCCGGGCGTGAGATGCTCCTTGCAGAAGGAGAACGGACCAGACGGCGATGAGGGCGGGGGCGGCGCCGCGGGCCAGCGGATAGACAAGGGAGAAATCCGCGTCCTCGTACGCGTACGGCAGAATGATGAAGTACGAGGCTTCGACCGCGGCGCTGATGATCAGCATGATCCAGGTCGTCCGGGCCGGCAGACCAACGAAGAGCAGGGCAGGCAGGAAGAGCAGCGAGCCGATCATCATGGCCCACCAGGTAGCCATGTAGCGTTCCCCACCGCCTTTCAGAAGCAGGTTCCAGGTAGTGTGCAGGGCTGCGGCGAGCAGCAGCAGTCCGATGGCGCTCAGCGGCATGCGTTCACCTCGGCGCTCCATTGTGCTGTTGGGTATGCGCGCGTGCCAGTGTCATAGGTAACCTTGTTCCGTGTGCAATTGCCCGCGCGCTGCCGCGGGTGAACGACACGCAGCTGCATGGGCCAGATCACTGCTGCGAGATGCGGTTCGATAGCGCAACAACACGCCGCCATCATCCCAGTGATTGACGCTGATCAGTTTCATTGGAATGGCCGAGGCGGCGGTCGAGGCCGGCGCCGCCCATGGGTGTGGGCGCGGTTTCGCCGCCGAAGATCAGCGGAGCGACGAAGAGGGTGAGGTCATCGACCACTCCGAGGCTGCAGAAGCTCGAAGTTCAAGTGTGGCCCCACCTTCCACCATGAGGCGTTGGATGCCCTCCTGGCTGAGGGCATCGAGGACCTGGAGCAGATCGACGACGTCCGAATCATGAACGAAGACCTCGGCACCTGCCGCGCGCAACTGCTCCAGGTCTGTTTTCGATGTGCGCGGCGTGGTGAAGAGCAGGATGCGGGCGGGGCCGGCGGTCAGGAATCGGCAATCGGGGCGCAAGTGGAGGTTGGAGGCGACGGCCACCTTGGCGGGATTCTCCGGGAGACCGCGTGCCTTGCGTTCCAGCGCGCAGGGAATCCGACTTGACGGTCAGCCGGGGGTCTTCGTCGTGCAGCGTGCGGCTGCCGACCATGACGGCGTCGGATTCGGCCCGCAGACTGTCGACGCGTTCCTTGTCGCGCGGCGAGGAGATGGAGCGCGCCGTGGCGCTCGAAGGTGTCGATCTTGCCGTCGGCGGTGGCGGCGACGTTGATGTGGATGTGAGGGCGCTGCACGTCAGGGCGCTCCGCTCAGGATAATCCCGCCCACGGTGCGCACCTTGACGCGGCCCTGGGCCTGCTCTTCCGCCAGCCAGGGGATGAATCGCTGAAACACCGCCGGCGAGACGGCGAAGTAGTCGCAGCCATCACAGACGTGGTGGAAGATGAGGATCAGCCAGCCGCCGCCCTCCTTGCGCACGCCGGAGACGTAGCGCTGCAGCTTGCTGAAGGACGTGTCGCTGACGATGTACGGATAGGCACGCAACTCGAAGGGATCGAGCGGGGGCAAGGAGTCCGGGCCGGCGCGAATGGTGCGGGCGCTGGCATAGCCGCAGTCCTGCACCATCTGCATGGCTGCAGGGTCATAGGCGCCGAAGGGATAGGCAAAGGAGGCGGCTGGGAAGCCGTGCGCCTGCAGCGCTGAGCGATCATCGCAGACCTGGCGCCGCAGTTCGGCAGCTGAGAGGCCGTCGAGGCGGGTGTGGTCGCGGCTGTGCCCGCCGATCTCGTGCCCGGCAGCCTGCAGGGACTGCAGTTGATCCCACGTCATGTAGCCCGGCGTGCCGACCAGGCCGCTGGGGATGTACCAGGTGGCGTGCAGCTTGTATTGGTCGAGCACGGACGCGGCGGTGAGGTTGTCCGCATTGCCGTCGTCGAAGGTCAGGGAAACGAGCGTGTCGCGAACAGCCTGGGGGGTAGAGGCGGGAGTAGCGAGTCGGGTGCGCAGGCCTGCGCGAGCAGGGCCGTCGAGGCGAGGATCATGAGCGGGTCCACGTGCAGTTTCATGCTGTGCACCATGCTAGACGACCGGGGCGCCCCGCCGTCCGGTTCAGTATTGTCCCTGCAGGTAGGCGCCGATGATATCGGAGAAATCGCGGCTGGAGTGCCGGCGCACCGCGGCGAAGAAGTCGGCGGCGGTGGCGCGGCCGCGGGCATTGGTCTGGGCGTAGTCCTTCAGGGCGGCGAAGAAGGCCTCGTCGCCGATGCGCGTGCGCAGCTCCTCCAGGAAGTTGGCGCCGTTGAGGTAGACCGCGTTGACGTAGGCCCGGAAGGTGCTGAAGCCGTAGACACCCTGGTCGACGTAGCCGGAGGGGCCGAAGTAGTTCACGCGGAAATCCCACCACCAATCGTCGTAGCCCGGATGGTTGTACTCATAGAAGATGCGCTCGCTGTAGACCGCCAGGGCCTCGTCCAGCCAGGGCTCGGTGGCCTGGTCGTTGCCGACCAGGCCGAACCACCACTGATGTGCGATCTCGTGCGTGCCGATGCTGAAGAGGTTGCTGCGGGCGGAGCCGTTGTACTCGGTGTAGAACTTGGACGCCAGGAAGACGAGGCCGTCGAACTCCTGGCCGTCGTGCAGGTCGCTCTCGACGATGCTCAGGCTCTGGTACGGATAGGGGGCGAACTTGACCTGATACAAGCCGACGGACTGCGTCGCCATCCAGACGACGGCGTCGTTGGCGTCCTTGTGACCCGGCAGGTAGTAGGCGCGGATGATCACGGGTCCGACGGCCGTCTCTTCCACGTTGTAGCTGTCGCTGGCCGAAAGCACGAAGGTGCGCGCTCCCTCCAGATGGTAGCGCGTGGCGCTGCCGTCGACCTGGCCGGGGGCGCTGGCGGCCAGCGTGATGCCGGGATCGTCGACCTGGATGTTGACATCGAAATCGGCCGCGTCGTAGACCAGATACTCGCCGAAGGTGGATGGGTCGTGCAACACCCAGTCCCCATTGAAGGGCACGATGAAGGGATACCAATTCGTCAGATTGACCTGGTTGGTGCGGTAACCGAAGGTGCCGTCGGAGGCTTTCCACGGGAGGTCCAGGCTGTAGCCAACCGCGAAGGTCGTGGTGGCCGCAGGCTGCAGCGGGCTGCCGAGAGCAATGGTCAGACGATTGCCGTCCAGCGTGTAGTCGGTGACGGGGGCGCTGTCCTGCTGAAGGCTGGACAGGTTGAAGCAGCCGGTCCACTGATTTGGCTCGACCGACATGACGATAGTTGGAGAGCGCCTGCCCGGTGTTGTTGGTGTAGCGGATGGTCTCGTCGACGGAGGCCGCGTGGCCGTAGTAGTCCAGGGTGACGGTGAGGGTGTAGAGGCTGCGCGCGCCGCCGGGAACAGAGTTGGACGGCGGGGCGGCGGACGGAGGAACGGATGTGTTGGTCGGCGTCGGAGTCGGAGGCTCGGGTGTGGGCGATTCTGTGGGCGTGGGTGTCTCGGTCCAGCCGGCCACTTCGGTGAGGACCATGTCCTGGACGATGGCGTCCAGGGTAGCGCCGGGCTGGAAGGGCGTGGCGGTGGCGGTCGGCGTTGGGATCGGCGGTGACCAGGTCGGGCGGGGCGAGCGCCGTAGGAGGGGGCTGCGGGCGCGCAGGCAGCGAGGCTGAGCAGCAGGATCAGCATCCCGCCGATGCGGCCGATCTGGGTGAGCCGCTTGAGGGCACGGTTGAGCCCCTTCGAGCGTGGGGCTCCGCGGCTAGGCATGGAAGAGTGCATCCCGACCTGCGGTTGTGCGCGACGCGGCGCGAGGCGATTGCTTCGGCCCTGCGGGCCTCAGCAATGACGCGTGCGATCAGTACACATTCTGGAAATAGCCGCGCTGCAGGTCGCTGAAGTCGGTGGTGGTGTGCTGGCGCAGGATGCTGAAGAAGTCGTTGGCGGTGGCGATGCGACCGTACATCTGCCGAACGTAGTCCTGCAGGAAGGCGAAGAAGGCCTCGTCGCCGATGCGGAGGCGCAACTCATCGAGGAAATGCGCGCCGCGGAAGTAGACCGCGTTGGTGTACGGCTGGAAGCCGTCGCCGGCATAGACGGGGATATCGACCCAGCCCTGCGGCTGGTAGAGGTCGACGCGGTAGATCCACCACCACTGCTTGATGGAGGCCGGGGAGGCGGTCTCGTAGAAGATGTGCTCGCTGTAGGTGGCCAGCGACTCGTCGAGCCAGGGCTGCAGCGCCTGGTCGTTGGCGACCTGCTCGAACCACCACTGGTGGGCGGTCTCGTGCGCGGCGACGGAGACGACCAGGTTGTTGAGCGTGCCGTCGTAGAGGTTGTAGAGGCCGGCGCTGTGGAAGAAAAGGGCGGAGAATTCCATGCCGTCGTTGAAGTCGCCCATGACGACCGCCAGGGTGTCGTGCGGGTAGGGTCCGAAGCGCTGGCTGAAGATCTCGATGGCTTGCGCCGAGGCGTTCAGGGCCGCGGTGGCGGAACCTTCATATAGTTGGCCAAGATAGTAGCTGGTGACCGTGACGTGGCCGACCTGCGCGCTCCTGGTGAGGAACTGGGTGCTGGCAGAGATGGCGAACGCGCGGCCGGAGGTCAGTGTGTAGGTGGTCCACTCGCCGTTCTGAGAGGGGGCGCCGCTGGCGGCTATGACGGGCGCCACCGCTGGATCCGCCTGCTTGAGGTTCACCGTGAAGTCGGCAGCGTCGTAGACGAGGTGCTCGCCGTAGGCCCAAGGATCGTGCAGCACCCACTCGCCATCGATGCGCGGCACGACGAAGGGATACCAATTGGTCAGGTTGATCTGGCGCTCGCTGTAGCCGTAGATGCGAGGCCGTGAAAGGCCGGGATCGGTTGGCTCGATCAGCGGCAGGACCAGGGAGTACTGCATGACGAGGGTGACGGTGGTCTCGGGATGCAAGGTGGAGGGCAGGGGAACTGTGAGCTTCTGACCCTGGAGGGTGTAATTGGTGATGGGCGCGCCATCCACGCTGAGGCTGCCCAAGGTGAAGCCGCCGAGCCAGAAGTTCGGCACGACAGCCAGGACCAGGTAGGTCAGAGGCTGGCCAGAGTGATTGGGATAGACGATGGTCTGGTCGACGGCCACGGTCTTGAGGTTGTAGTCCATCACGGCATTGATGGTGTAGGCGGCGCGTTCGGGCGCGGGCACCGACGTGGCCGTGGCCGTCGGCATCGGCGAAGGAGTGGGAGGGACAGGCGTTGCTGTAGGTGGGGCTGGCGTCTGGGTGGGTAACGGCGTGGGAGTGGAGCAGGCGGAGAGCAGAAAGAGCGAGGCGCTGGCGAGCAGCGCTGCATGGCGGCATCGGTGCATGGGGAGGATTCTAATGCATACCCCTCCCGTGATCACGGGAGGGGTGAAGTGCGAAAGCTAAACACGAAGGACACCAAGGGCACAAAGTAGAACGCGAGGACAGCTCCCGCAGTGGCTCGGAGATGGCCCGGAAGGGACTGATGCCCTGCTCGAAACGAGGTCAGGAAGAAGGGCGAGCGCGAGGGTCGGCCTGACTAGCCCAAGGCCTTCTTGATGCCGGCGAGGGCGGTATCGAGGCCCGCGCGAAGCTGCGGAACGACCATGCCCTCGGTGCCGGGCATGACGACCGCGTCCATGGCCAGGTGAAGCTTGGTGCCCTTGCCCTCGGCCTCAAGGGTGTAGGTGTTGGTGACCGGCGCGGCGGGCGGCGCGGCCAGGGTCTTGACACCGAAGGTCTTGTTTGGCTCGAGGGCGACGATCTCGTTCTCGCTGACGAACTCGCGGTTGGCGATGTTCATTTTGATCTTGTAGCGCATGCCCACGGCCATGGGTCCGCCAACTTCCACGGCGGTGATGCTGGGATTCAGGGCCTTCTGGTTCTGCAGATCGGTGAGGTGGGCAAATACCTTGGCGGGCGGCTGGCTGATGCTAATGCTGGTCTCAACGACAGACATTGGGGGCTCCTCTCTGTGAGTGCGGGGGATTATACCGTTCGGGAGCATCGAGTTCGATCAGCGGCTCGTGTACAATGGGCCCCTTGCGGCGCTATCCCGGCCGCTGAGAGAGAGGTCCCATGATCGATGAACCCAAGATCCTGCAGACAAAGCCCGTGCGGATGGCTGCAATCCACATCACCGTGCCGCGCGAGAAGATACGCGAGGTGATGGGCCCCGGCTACCAGGAGCTGATGGGGACGCTCAAAGCCCAGGGCGTGGAGCCGACCGGACCGTGGTTCACACATCACTTCAGCATGCAGCCGGATGCATTCGACTTTGAAATCGCGGTGCCCGTGGCGGCCGAGGTCAAACCCGCGGGGCGCGTGAAGCCCGGAGAATTGCCTGCCATGCGGGTGGCCCGGACGGTGTATCACGGACCATACGAAGGACTGCCGGATGGCTGGATGGAATTCGAGGCGTGGATCACGAGGAACGGTCACACGATCGGGCCGGACATTGTGGAAGTGTATCGGGTCGGCCCCGAGTTCGGCGATGATTCCTCCGAGTGGCAGACCGAGCTTAGCCGCCCGCTGGCAGACTAGGGCCGCGGTCGAGCCGGGCCAAGGAAGAACAGCATGAAGGCGCGCATTTCGTACGTCACACTGGGAGTGGACGACCTTGAACGCGCGGTGCGTGTTCTATCGAGACGGACTGGGACTGCCGACGAAAGGAATTCTGGGCGCGGACGACGAGGAAGGCGGAGTGGCCTTCTTTGAGCTGAGCGGCGGCGTGGTGCTTGCACTTTGGCCGCGGACGAGCATCGCGAAGGATACCGGGCTGCCTGCAGGCACTGCCAATGCAACTGAGTTTACGCTGGCGCACAATGTGGGCTCGAACGTCGAAGTCGACGATGTCATGGCCGAGGCAGAGAAGGCCGGGGCGCGAATTCTCAAGCCCGCGCGACAAGACCTTCTGGGGTGGGTACTCAGGCTACTTTCAGGACCCAGACGGACACGTGTGGGAAGTGGCGTGGAATCCCGAATACAAGATCCCGGACTAGCCGGCGCGGAAGGGAACTCCGATGCAGCAAGCGCTGATCCATGTGGCCCTCGTCGTGCGGGAATACGACGAGGCAATCGACTTCTTCTGCCGCACGCTGCATTTTCGGCTGGTGGAGGACACGTATCAGCCGGAGCAGGACAAGCGCTGGGTAGTCGTGGCGCCGCCGGGCTCCGATGGAACCAGCCTGCTGCTGGCTCGAGCCTCTGCGCCGGAACAACAAGCGGCCATCGGCAATCAAACCGGCGGGCGCGTTTTCCTGTTTCTGAGCACTGATGATTTCTGGCGCGACTACAACGAGATGCGCGAGGCGGGCGTTCGTTTTGTGCGGCCGCCGATGGAACAACCCTACGGGACAGTGGCTGTGTTCGAGGACCTGTACGGCAACTTGTGGGATCTGATACAGCGCAAAACGGCGTGAGGCGTGGACAATCTTCAGCGCGAGCCGTGGCGCCGGACAAGCACGCCGGTGCGCGAGTTGAAAAGCCAGGCGAGCAGGAAGAACAGCGTGGCTGAAAGGACGATGGCCGCGCCCGAGACGATGTTCACGTAGTAGCTCACGTACAGCCCAACAATCGAAGAGAGGGCACCCAGGACGGCAGCCAGCAGCATCATGGGCAGCAGGCGACGGGTGAGGAGATAGGCCGTGGCCGCGGGGGTGATGAGCATGGCGGCGGCGAGTCCAACCCCGACCGTCTGCAGCGAGATGACAACAGTCAGTGCCAGCAGCACGAGCATGAGCATGCGCAGCAGGTCGGCGGGCAGGCGCATGGTGGCGGCCAGAACGGGGTCGAAGGAGATCACGACAAACGGCTTGTACAAGAGGATGACGGTGGCCAGGACCACCAGGGCGAGGGCCGCGGTGAGGATCAGATCCGCCGGAGAGACGCCCAACACATCGCCGAACAGGATGTGTCCGAGATCGACGGCATAGGACTTCATTGAACTGATCAGCGCGACGCCCAATGAGAGCGCAGCGGCAAACAGGATACCAATGGCGGTATCTTCCTTAATGGCGCCTTGACGCGAGAGCAGGCCAATGCCGATGGCGATCAGCAGTGCGGCGGCCAATGCGCCCAGCAATAGATTCCCCTGCAAGATGTAGGCTATCGCCACGCCGGGCAGGATGGCGTGCGCCATGGCGTCACCCAGGAAGGCCATGCCGCGCAACACGACGTACGTGCCCATCACGGCGCAAAGCACGCCGACGATAACGCTGGCGGCGAAAGCCCGGGTCATAAAGGCGTACTGGAGGGGCTCGAGGAGAAAGGACATGGTATCTACGATCAATGCTCGTCTATGATCAGCGTGCCATCGGGGAGGACGGTAAGGTGCGAGCCGAAGGCCTCCAGAACATTCTGCTGGCGCATGACCTCGGCCGGGGGCCCAAAGGCAATGAGGCGGTGATTGAGAAGCAGCATCAAATCGAACTTCTCGACCGCGATGCCGAGATCGTGGGTGGCGATCATGGCGGTGACGTCCTCCGCCTGGAGGTCGTCCAGCAGGCTCAGGGTGGATTCCTGTGTCGGGACATCCACGCCCGTGAAGGGCTCATCCATCAGGAGAATATGAGGCTTCTGAGCCAGGGCGCGTGCCAGGAAGACGCGCTGTTGCTCGCCGCCAGAGAGTTCGCTGATGGAGCGCTGCGCCAGGCGGGCGATGCCCATCTGTGCCAGGCTGCGTTCGACGATCTGCCTGTCCTGCGCCGAGGCACGGCGGATCCAACCCTGATGGTCATAGCGGCCCATCATGACCACGTCGCTGACGCTGACGGGGAAGCGCCAATCGACCTCCTCGCGCTGCGGCACATAGGCGACGCAATCCTTATGATTCCCGAGGGGCAAGCCGTGAACGAAGATGCGACCGCTGCGCAGAGGCAGCAGGCCAACCAGTGCCTTGAAGAGGGTGGACTTTCCAGCGCCATTGGGGCCGACGACCGCCACGCGCGCGCCATGCGGAATGCTGAAGGTGATATCGGTCAGGACCACGCGGTCACCATAGCCGATGCTGGCTTGCTGCACTTCCAGACGGTCGCGTGATTCTGCCAGGTGCTGGGTGTTCACTTCAGTGCCTCCACGATGAGGGCCACATCATACTTGAGCATGTCGATATACGTCGGAGCCGGGCCGTCGGCGACGGAGAGGGTCTCGACGTACAGGCCGGTGACGACCTGCGCGCCACTCTCCGCAGCAATCTGGCGGGCAAGGTTCTGATTCTCGCTGACATCCAGGAATATGGCCGGCACGTTGGCGGCCCTTATGGTCTTGATCAATGCGGCCATCTGCTGCGCCGACGGGGCGGCCTCGCTTGTGTAGCCGGGGATCACGACGCCTGCGATACTGAATCCGTAAGCCGCAGCGAACGACTCCAGGGCGTCGTGATTGGTGATCAGCACTCGCCTTTCCGGAGGGATCTCGGACACTTGCGCGCGAATCCACTCATCCAACGCATCCAATTGGGCAGCGTAGATATCGGCGTTCGCCGAATAGGCACTGCGCCCGTCGGGGTCCGCCTGGGCCAGCGCGTCACGGATGTTGTCGGAGTAACGCACGACCTGCGTTGGATCCATCCATTGATGCGGATCGCCCTCCACAGCCGGGATCACGCCGGCGCTGGCCACAACGACGGTGGCCCCGGATGACCCGGACTGCATGGAGTTCTCCAGCCAGGACTCGTAGCCCAAGCCGTTGAGAATGAGCAACTGAGCGCGAGCCAGGCGAATGGCATCCTGCGGGCTGGTCTGGAACTCATGCGGATCGACACCGGGGGCAAGCAAGGATTCCACGATCAGCCGATCACCGGCGACATTTTGCGCTATGTCGGCGAGGAAGGTCTCGGCGGCAAGCACCCGGATCGCGCGGACGTCCTCCCGCCCGGAGGGCGCGCAGCCAGAAAGCGCGGCGACGAGAAACACCAACAGAATGGCTCTATGCCGCATGCGAGCCTCGGACGGCGGATTGACAATCCTGGCAGAGACCGAAAAGCTGGAGCCAGTGTTCACGAATGGCATAGCCAGTGCGGCGGGAGATGGACTGAATCAGGGGTCTAAGATCATCGCCTTCAAAATAGGCTGCTCTGCCGCAGCGACTGCAGATCAGGAGATGCTGGTGCCCGTGGCTGGCCGAGACGAAAGCCTGGCAGTTCTCGGGTTGGTGCACACGCTGGATCAAGCCGAGTTGCTCGAGCTTCTCGAGCGTGCGGTACACGCTGACGAGACCCAAGGCGCGGTGGCGGCGGCGGGCTGCAGCGTAAACCTCGAGGGGTGTGACGGCACGCGAACTCGCGGCGACCGTGTGGATGACCGCCCGGCGGGCGGGTGTAAGGCGATAGCCATTGCTTTGCAATTGGCGCAGCCAAATCTCATCCGACATGACTCTCCTCGATAGTGATAACCATTTTCATTTAGTGTACCACCAGAAAGGAGGCCGGAGCCGGACAGGCCGGGGCCCTACGCAGGCTCCCGCCCTCGGCAACCCGCGCCCCTCAGGGGCTGAAGCGTAGTGTGTGATACGTGATCGAACCGATGAGAAGCAGCGTCACGACCCCAGCGGCGATCTTGAGGATCGGCCTGGGCTTCGCCGTGGGCTCGTTGGATTCTTGTGCCAAGCGCAGTTGCTGGACTTGTTTATTGTTGAGGGCGACGCCGGTCGCGGCTGCCGCCGGGATGGCTGCACAGAACATGCACAATTCGAACCTCCCACGAATCGTTGCGGCGTGTGGCGCAGAGTATAGCCGCGTTTGCAAATGGCGGGATTAAGCCTGCCTGATACGACACGACGTTGGGCGCGGGGTCTCATATAATGCCTCCCGGAGGCCACATGTCGAAATCGATCGTTCCCGTCCTCGTTGCCGCCGCCACCGGATTCCTGGCCCTGGTGGCTTTCGCCATTTGGGGCGTCCCTTACTTCTTTCAACCGACGTTTACTGGTGGTTCCAAGGCCACGTTCGGTTCGCAGAGCATACGCGCGGTGGTGACTGCAATTGTCGACGAGGGGCAGATAGAGGTGGATGGCAGAAGCCAGCTGTACCAGGTGATGCGGGTGCAGGCGCTGGAGGGGGAGTTTGCAGGCATCCCTTTCGACGTGGACTACGGCAAGCGCAACATGCGCTTTGATTCCGCCCGCTTCGCGCCAGGCGACGGGGTATACCTGCTGATCAACAAAATGCCGGACAACACTGTGACAGCTTACTACGACGACTATGTGCGGGCGCGCCCGATGCTGATCCTTTTCAGCGCGTTCGTTCTCTCGATCGTGATCCTGGGGCGATGGAAGGGACTGCGCAGCCTGGCGGCGCTGGCCTTCAGTATGTTGGTGATCATCAACTACATCGTGCCGCACATCCTGGCGGGTGAGAACCCGGTGAAGGTCAGCTTGATCGGTGCCATGGTGCTGCTGGGCATTACTTTATATGTCACATATGGATGGAATCTGAAGACGCATGCGTCGGTGCTGAGCATGGTGCTGACGCTGGGGATCGCCGGCGGGCTCTCGGCGCTCTTTGTGGGATTGACGCGGCTAACGGGCTACGGCGACGAGAGCTCCATGTTCCTGATGCAGTTCTCGGCGGTGCAGATCGACCCGCGCGGCCTGCTGCTGGGAGGCATGATCATCGGTGCGCTCGGTGTTCTGGACGACCTGGTCACATCGCAATCCGCGGCGGTAGTCGAGATCCACGATGCCAATCCCGCGCTGGGATTCGGGCGGGTGTTCGAAAAAGCGATGCGCATTGGCCAGGATCACGTGGCGGCCACAGTCAATACACTGGTGCTGGCATACACGGGCGCGTCGCTGCCGTTGCTGCTGATGTTCAGTCTGGCTCACGGAAGCTACGGCTATCTGCTGAACTCGGAATTCATAGCTGAAGAGGTGGTGCGCACGCTCGTGGGCTCGCTGGCCCTGATGGCGGCTGTACCAATCTCGACGCTGCTGGCGACGGCCCTGATCGTGCACCAATCCCGCCTGGGTGCCTGGCGCCCGCTGCTCGGTCCGGAGGCGGGCGGCGAAACGGTGCACGTGCATTAGCAGTTGGCCGGACTGGACTCAATAGTGAAAGCCACTGCTCACATCAGGGGACTGGCTGTTCTTGGGGCCAGCTTGGTGTTGATGGGCGCGGTGCTTCTGGCGCCGCCCCCTGCAGAAGCGCACCCGGCGGACATGTATGCGCAGGACTTTGTTGTGAGGCTTTCCCCACGGGCGCTGCGCGTGGAGTGGCAGATCCTGCCGGGACCATTCCTGGCGGATGCGGTTTGGGCGGCGGCAGACTCGGATCAAAACGGCCAGATCTCGAATGAAGAGGCAGCGAACTGGGTCGCGCCCTTTGTCGAGGAGCTGTCCGTCCAGTTGGACGGACAAGCGCTTGAACATCATGGCGCACTGAATGTGCATTGGCCGAGCAGCGTTGAGGTCATGCGTACAGCGGAGGACCGCGTTGGCTTCTCATTGCAGGTTGACCTCCCGCCGGCGGCCACAGGAGCGCGGGCGCTGGAGATCCATGCGTGGCACCTGGAGGCCAACAGCCTGAACTGGTTCTCTGTGGTTGCGGGAGAAGGATCGGCGCTCGCTGAGCCGCTACAGGACAACGGACTTCTGCACATGGTGGTGTATTCCGGCAAGGATGCGCCGGCATCGGCGCGCACAACCTGGAACAGCGGCACACCGAACGTGCCCGCCCTGGGGGCCCTTGTGTCCCGGGTGGTCGGCGCAACAGGATCGGGGGAGGAACCTGTGGCGCAGGCAGGAGCATCCAGTTCAAGCGTCACGGATGCGCTGACGCGTCTGGTCAAGACAGAGGACTTCTCTCCGACCTTCCTTGGAGGCGCGTTCCTACTCTCCCTCGTGTTGGGGAGTCTGCATGCACTGACGCCGGGACATGGCAAGGCGCTGGTGGGCGCGTACCTTGTGGGCTCGCAGGGGCGCACACGGGACGCGGTCTTCCTGGGTTCGATCGTCACAATCACGCACACGGGCTCCGTCGTCCTGCTGGGCCTGATTACGCTCTTCGCCTCGCACTACATCCTGCCGGCTTTGCTTGCACCCTGGCTGGAGATTATCTCCGGTGTGCTTGTGATCGGGTTTGGCGTGAATCTCCTGTTCCGGCGCGGAAGCGTTCTGAGGACATGGTTGCGGGGAGGCGGCGCCAACTCAGTCTCGTTCCACGAGGACCACGAGCATGAGCATACTCGTCCGCACGGGCATGGGCATCCTCACCAGCACCACGGGGAAGATGGGCATTTGTATGGCCGTCCGGCGCAAGGTGTGACCATGCGGTCCCTGCTGACACTTGGAATCAGCGGCGGCCTGGTCCCTTGTCCGGACGCGATCGCCATCCTGCTGGTGGCGGTGGCCGTGAATCGTATCCCGTTCGGCATGCTGCTAATCCTGGCATTCAGCATCGGGCTGGCGCTGGTCTTGATCGGCATCGGCGTAGCCATGGTGAATGGCGTGCGGCTGATGGCTCGAAGCGAGGGGCTGAAGCGATTCGGGATGTACGCGCCGGTAGTCAGCGCCGTGGTGGTAACGATCCTGGGCGGGGCGCTGACGGTGAGCGCGGTGAAGTCGCTGCAATTTGGCACGGCCGTGGTGCAGTCTGCGCCGGCCGCCGGCGCAGCGGATCTGCGATTGCTATACATCGCGGCAGATACGACGGGACGCGATCAGCTCTTCATGCTGCGGACCAGCAGCAAGAAGCCGGTGCAGTATACACACCAGGAAACGGGCGTCACGGGTTACGCGGTTTCGCCCGACGCGGCCACGATCGTATACACGACATTCGAAATGGAAGGCGGGACGGCGATCTGGGCAATCGATTCGGCGGGAAGAAACCGGCGGATGGTGCTGGAATGCCCGGACTCCGAATGCAATTTACCGAGCTGGTACCCGGATGGAAAGAGGCTGGCCTACGAGCGGCTCGACGATCCCACCGATGCACTCGTTCCGCGTTTCAGCATTTGGTGGCTCGATCTCGAGAGCGGAAAGACGTGGCCCATGTTCCAGGACCGGGCTCTTGCCAGCTATGCGCCGCAATTCTCACCGGATGGAAAATGGCTGAGCTACATCGCCAGCGCGCAGAACACACTGGTGCTTTTTGAGTTGATCAGCGGCGAGACACGAACCTTGCAACTGGGAGCGCAAGCGGTGCTGCCCGGAAGTTGGAGCCCGAAGAGCAATGCGGTACTGTTTGGCAGCCAGGCCGAAGGCGGGCGGCTGCAGATGAAAGTGTACGAACTGGATTCCGAGGGGACCATTGCGCTGCCCGGACCGGCGGAGGCAACGGATTACTCCGCAGCGTGGTCGCCGGATGCGCAATGGATAGCCATTGATCGGAACGTGCCGATGCCTGGGGGTGTGATCTCGAACCAGGTCTGGCTGGCCCGGCCGGATGGGAGCGCCGCGCGTGCACTTCTGCAGGAGCCCCAGGCGTCGTATTCCAGCCTGCTCTGGTCCCCGGACAGCCGGAAGATCCTGTACGCGCGCTATGTGCTTGACCTAAGCGCCGCCACACCTGGACACTTCGACTTGTACCAGACGGATGTCGAGAGCGGCAAGTCGCAGCTGCTGGCCGAAGGCGCGGACATCCCCGCGTGGCTGCCGTAGGGCTGGTAGTACTGTGAAAGAAAGAGCGCAGTCTAGAGACGCCAGGAGAGGCGGATGAAGTCCAGATTCACGAAGAAATCGTAGGCACCTACCGCGATGAGCAGCACGCCGCTGATCAGGTTGATCAGCCTGGCGTGCATTGCGAACTGGCGGGTGATCCAGCGCTGGGCCGCACCGGAAAGGAGGGAGAGCAGCAGGAGGGGAAGGCCGAATCCAAGCCCGAACCACAGGAAGACAACGAGGCGGCCGAATGCCTCCTGCGCGGTGAGCGACAGGGCGAAGATGCTGACCAGCAGCGGACCGCTGCAAGGAAGGGCGATGGGACCATAGAGCAGCCCGTACACGAATGCGTTGGCAAAGGGGTGCGAGACTACAGGAACGCGGACCTGCGGAAGCTGCTTGAACAGGTTGATGTTACATAGCAGCATGACGCCGAGCGCGACGATCGTCAAGTCAGCCAACGGTACGATGACCGAAAGTGCCCGGCCCGTCGAAATGGAGAGCAGGGCGATGATCCCGCCCAGAAGCAACATCATGACCAGCACTCCGAGCAGCACGAAGAAACCCAGGAAGCCCGCCGTGCGGCGACTGCCGGTCGCCAGACGAGCCACCGGCGATATAGGCCAGGTAGCCGGGGTAGAGGGGCAGCACGCACGGGCTGGTGGTTGCCAGCAAGCCAATTGAGAGCGAAGTCAGCGCAGCTTCCATACTAATCCCTCCTGCCGCAGACGGGCATGCCGCCGCGACGAGGAATAGGTTTTCACATGCGGGCAGTCAGGAGCGGCTGCAGTGCATTGAGGAGATCAGCCGCACTCTTGGGCCCAAAGGGCAGGAGTAGCGCGGCCCCGGCGCGATCGATGACAAGCAACGGCGTGGAAGGAGGATTGAGCACCTGGTTGCCGTATGCAGCCGCGAGCTCCCGGGAGAAGCCCGCCGGGGCAATGGCGAACGCCCAGTCATGGCCGACCTGATCCACATAGGCCTTGAGATACTTTTCATCCTCATTTGGATCAACATCGATCGAGACGGTGATCAAATCGGCGGCCTGGGCACCCAACTGCTGACGGACGCTGCGAATTTCCTGCTGCAGCGCCCGGCACTTTGTGCACCAAACGGCCATGGGCTCAATCAGCACCACTTTGCCGTGAAAGTCGCTGAGACGGAACTGCTGGCCGGTTACGACGTTGGTCAACGAGACGGCCATCCACTCAGCGTTGGGCGCCATGGCCGTCGCATCTTCCATCACGGCAACGGCCGTGGGCTGGTCGCCCATCATGACCTCGAGGGTGGGCGAGTGGGACTCCATCATGGTGTCGACGACTGGCGTTTCGGTTGAATCCATGGCGCCCTGTAGCGACGTTTCGTCCATCGACTCTCCCGAAGGTGAGGCGAGGGTGGGTGCGCAGGCAGCCAAGAGGGCCGAGCCCACGACGATGACGTCCCAACAGCGGAATCTACGCATGAGTGTTCTCCTTGAACGGTGAATCGTAATTGAGTCTCACCCAAAGGGTAGCAGTAGCTTCTTACGGGATGACTACGGAGGCATTACAGAAAGCTTAGCGGCAGAGCTTGACGCAAGACTCCGGTAAGCGCTGTCACACGGGTCGTGATGTATGATTGCGCAACATGGAACATAAGACGATCTTAATCGTGGAAGACGAAGCCAGCATTGCGGAGGTGCTGGCGCTATACCTAAGACGGGCGGATTATGGCAGCAGCCACGTCGCGGACGGCATGGCTGCCCAAACGATCCTTGAGAAGGCCATGCCAGACCTGATCATCCTGGATGTGATGCTGCCGGTGATGGACGGCTTCACGCTGATGCGCTGGATCCGCGAGCGCTCAAACGTTCCCATCATCCTGTTAACCGCCCGGCGCGAAGAACTGGATCGCATCAACGGACTTGAAATGGGCGCCGATGACTATGTGGTCAAGCCCTTCAGCCCGCAAGAGGTCGTGAGCAGGGTGCGGGCCGTGTTGCGCCGCGGGGCAAGCATGGCGGACGATCCGGAATGGCGGCGAAGCGTTACATTCGGGAATCTAACCGTGGACCCGGTCGCGCGGGGAGTTTCCAGGGACGGGCAGCCGATCACGCTAACAGCCAGGGAGTTTGACATGCTGCACTTCCTGGTGCGCCACCCGCGGCAGGTCTTCACGCGCGATCAGCTGCTGGAAAATGTGTGGGGCGCGGCGGAATACATCGACCCCGGTACCGTAACGGTACATGTCCGGCGGCTGCGGGAGAAGATCGAGGCCGACCCGGCGGAGCCGAGCCGGCTGGTGACTGTGTGGGGAGTGGGATACAAGTTTGAGCCATGAAAGAGCCTGTTAGGCGATTCCGCCAACCGATCTTGTTGGGTGCCGGCACCGCGCTGGTGTTGGCCATATCGCTGGCTGTATTCAAGTTGATGATGGCGCCGCCGCTGGCCGAGCTGGAGCTGATGGCGCTGTTCCTGTCCATTACGGCTGTGGTCTCGAGCGCGGCGGCGTACGGTGCCTATCGACTTGGATGGCTGGCAGCCTCGCCAACGATTCGCTGGACGCTCCTAGCAGGATATGGCCTGGCGAGTGTGTTGACCTTCTTCAACGTATGGTTCTCGGCCCGATTGATGTTTGCGAGCGAGCACGACCTGGCGCTTTCTGTGGTGCTGCTGATCTTCGCGGGCGGGATGGCCATGGTGATGGGCTACATCCTGTCCACCACCGTGATCGAGCGGGTGCGAAGTCTGAAGAGCGGAGCGGAGGCGCTGCGGCGTGGCGAACTCCAGACGCGAGTGCCGGTGATCGGGCAGGATGAGATTGCGACGCTTTCGAGGGCCTTCAACGAGATGGCCGAACAGCTGGATGCCGCCGATCGCAAACAACACGAGCTCGAGCGGCTGCGGGCAGACCTGATCGTGTGGGTGAGCCACGACCTGCAGACTCCACTGGCGTCGATCCGCGCAATCCTGGAGGCACTGGCGGACGGCGTGGTGGAAGACCCGAAGGCGGTTCAGCGCTACCTTATGACGGCGCAGCGTGACGTGCGAGCCCTTTCGGCGTTGATCGACGACCTGTTCCAGATGGCTCAGTTGGATGCCGGCGGCATTGTCCTGGATCTGCACCCGGCCTCCCTGACCGACTCTGATCTCGGACACCCTGGAAAGCTTCTCGGAACTGGCAGCACGCCAGAATGTGAAGCTCAGCGGGCAGATAGAACCGGGCGTCGACCCGGTGCGCATGGACACCATGCGAATCGGACGCGTGCTCAACAACCTGCTGGCGAATGCCCTGCGGCACACTCCCGCTGGCGGGCGCGTCGAAGTGTCTGGCGCGCCGTTCGGACGCCGCTGGGTGGCGGTGACGGTGGCGACAGCGGTGAAGGCATCCCGGCCGAGGACCTGCCGGAGGTGTTCAAGCGTTTCTATCGCGGAGAGAAATCCCGCAGCAAGGAAACGGGCGGAGCGGGGCTGGGACTGGCCATCGCCCGAGGCATCGTGCGCGCGCACCAGGGCGACCTGACAGTGGAAAGCCAGCCGGGTCAGGGCAGCCGCTTCACATTTGTGCTGCCGTAGCCGGCTCTAATAGCACGACCCTGAGCTAACGGAAGTTGAATTCCTCGTAGTGGATGCGACCGCGAGCGACGCCGCGGTCCATGAAGGCATTGCGGAAGGCCTCGACCATGGCGATGGGCCCGCACATGTAGATCTCGGGGTCTGAAGGGTCGCCGCTGGCGGCCACGATCTTGTCCACGCTCAGGCGCCCATCCCGCGCGGTGTGCAGAACGTGGGCGCGGAAGCCTGGCCGCGCGGCCACGGAGCGTATTTCATCCAGGAACAGGGCTTCCTCGGCGACCGTGGTCGTGTAGAAGAAATCGATTTCGTGCTTTGGGGCGTCGCCCTGCAAGGTCGCGCATCCAGCTGAGGAAGGGTGTAATGCCGATCCCGGCGGCGATCCAGATCTGACGGGAACCGCCGGTCTTATAGTCGAACTCGCCATACGGTCCGTCGACGAAGGCGCGGGCACCGGACTGCAGGTGTTCGTGCAGGTGCTGCGTCCAGTCGCCGCTGGACTTGATCGAAAGGCGCAGCTCCGGTTCATGCGGCGCAGAGCTGATGGTGAAAGGATGCGGCTCGCGCAGGATCTTGTCCGAATCGAAGTGCACATAGAGGAACTGACCGGCGCGGTGATTTCTTATGGGCCTGGCCTGCGGACGCAGACGTCACCTGCGCCACGGTGCCATTGAGCTTGGTGACAGCCTCCACGCGGTAGGGCTCGCGGCGCTTCAGGCGCTCCCACAGCAGCTGCCGATACAGGTAGGCCAATATGCCGCCGACGATAATGGTCTCCACGTATGCAAATACGCACCGTCGAGTGCAGGATCAGCGGTTCCGCCATCAGCATGTGGGTGGCACCCAGGATGTACAGCAGACCCATGTAGCGATGCAGGTTGTGCCAGCGGTCGTAGCTCAGGCGTGCCAGCGAGCTGATGAGGGGCACGCGCGGATGAAATGCTGAGCAGGACGAGGATCAGCATGGAAGGAAATGTTACCCAGCCGATCCAGACGCCCGGGCCGGCGTTGGCCGAGGTGGGGACGATGATCAGGTGAACCAAGATGATCAGCAGCGCCAGGATATTGATGTTCTTGTGGACGATGTACATCCGATCCAGGCCGCCGAAGTAGGGCTCGAGGAAGCGGGGTTTGTTGGAGAGGAAGATGCCGCAGGCCCAGAGGATCATGGCGCTGGAGGACAGCATCTCGGCCAGCTGCTGCGTGATGGGATGAGCATACTGGCGAGTATGTGCATCCATGAGGGAGGGCGGGAAAAGCATCCAGAGCAGCAGGTTCAGGACCACCAGCAACGCTATGGCATAGACACCCAGTCTGCGTTTCATGCTGTCTCCACCCGGATTCGAAATCAAACGCGCGCCCCGGCTGCGGGCGCGCGTAGGTCTGCGGCGGTGCTCCTAGAAGGAGGCGACGGCTTTTTGCAGGTCCGTGAAGATCTCAAAAAACTGCGTAAAGCCGGCTTTGTCGAACGTCTCGGCCACGCCCGGTTGCGGGCTGAGCAACTTGACGTGCTTCTGCAGGCCGCTATCCCGGCTGCGATCCATGGACTTGAGCACGGCCCAACCGGAGTCGGGATCCGCCAGCTTTTCGCCCCGGAGCAGCATGGCGACGGTGTGCAAGCCGGCCAACCCGGCGCTGGACATGAAGGGCACGTCGCCCAGGTCGATGACGAAGTCCTGCGCGCCGCCCTGAATGAGGCCTTGGATGCATGTGACGAGGTCGGTGTAGTTGGATGCGTCGATATCGCCATGGGGTTGCACCACGGTCACAGGCCGCCCGCCCTGTTGGTTGGTCACCTTGATTTCCATGCTGCCTCCTGGGAGTGCGGGGGATTATATCATCGGGGTGCCGAACGGTAGCCGGAGGGCGATGCGCGCTCTGGGTTTTCGAGCGTGGGTTTCGAGGCGGTCGCGACGATGGCGCAATTCCTGTTCCCAGTGCTTGCGCACGTAGGCGGGCATATCCGCGAGTTTGAGCTGCTTGAGAGCCAGACGGGTCCATTCGAGGGCAGCCGCCGGGTCCCGGCGCTTGTGTTCGTGGAATTTGGCCAGCTCTACAAATGCGTAGACGTGGCCGTCGGCAGCGGCTCGTTCCCAGAGCGGAGCTGCCTGGTCGAAATCCCCCCGGCGCTTCTGTAGAACCGCCAACCGCCGGACAGCCTCCCAGAAGTATTCCTGCCCCAGGTCCATCTGCAAGCCGCGTTCAAAGAGCGCGCGGCGGTATCCACCTGCCCGAGGTGCTCATAGAGCCGGGCCATGGCGATGACATCCAAGGCGTGCTGAATACGCTCGTCGAATGGATCAGCCAGCAAGCTGGCGGTGTGACTGAGCAGCGCGGCCATGGCGACGACATCCATGGCGTTGTGATAGAAGACGCCTTTCAAGGGGCGGGCGTCGCCTGTGCGCAGGTAGTCAAAATAGAGGTAGGGGATCTCGTACCCAGGGACTTCTTCGAGGCTGCGCGGCGCCAGCAGGACATTCTCCTCGATGTACTTGAGAGCGCGCGACTTCGAGCCGGTCGCGCCAGAGGCGCCGCGCCAGGGGCAGCAGATCGAGGTGCGCGAGCTGACGCAGCGGATCGGGCATGCGGTGCATCAAGTAACGCGTATTGAGCAGCGGCGCATCGAAGGCCTTGCCATTGAAGGTGACGAGTGCCCGGGCGGGCGCAAGGAAGTCAGTAAGCGCCTCCAACAGGGCGGGCTCTTCAGACGGATCGCGGATAAAGAACTGCCGCAGGACAAAATCCCCGCGCTCATTGAAACGCGCGGCGCCCACGAGGAAGGCGTAGGTGCCGGTACCGCCTGCCAACCCGGACGTCTCGGTGTCCAGGAAGGCAAAGGATTCGAGTGGAAGGTCACGCAGCCGCTCGTCGGCGGCCCAGGTGGATACGATCGTCAATGGCGAGGTGGGGCGAATGGGAGCATGCCCGTGACGGTAGTCGGCCGCGAAGCGTTCCTCGTAGATGAAGGTCTCACCCAGGCCGGTGGCGATGACCGAGCCCGCCATAACCGCAGTGATCCCATGGGACTCAGTGCGCGCGGGTACCGGTAGATCGGCGGCGCCGGTCTTTACACCCAGGGCCTTGAGTTGGTCAGCCAGGGATGGCATAGGGCTGCTCAATTATGCACCGGATATCGGGTCAATTCCTGGCGCGCAGACGCATTTGTGGTTGCCCGGGAACCCACACCAGGTCGTCCGGCGGGCCGATCAACTGCCGCCGACAGTGACTTGAATGACCGCGGTATCGACGCGTTGGTCGGTGTGAATGACCTGGAGTTGGATGGCGTACAGGCCGGTGAGGCCGGTGGTGTCCCACGTGGCGAGCAGGCCGTTTTCCACAGGATCGATGGACTCGGTTCCGACGGCGGTCCACTCCTGGGGGTTGAGGCCGCGGCCCACCAGAACGCGATAGCGGTCGAAGTTCTGACCGAAGGCTGTGCCGCGTATCTGGACCTGGCCGCTCACGGCGGCAAACATCTCCGGCGAGCGAATGTTAATGTTCGGATCGATGGCCACGGCCTGGATGGCGTCGTACGTGGTGGGGGCGATGGCAACATTGGCCGAATGAGCCCACTCCAGCGCGTCCTCGGGTAGCAGCATGTAGACGCGCTCCTCGACCAACTGGGCGGGCGTGAAGACCGTGGCGAGTAACCCGGTGTCGCGATTCACCGCCACCTTTCGAAAGAGGGTATCTGACTGCGTGGGCTCGTTGCCACTCAGGAAGATCTCGCTTACCACGGCGGGGCAGTCGCGAGTGGGAAGCATGCCGGATGGGTCGCACACGTCGACCGCCGTGACGCCTGCCGGCACGAGCCAGCCATCGGTTGGAAGATCCCGGGTTGCGAGGCGCATGAGGGCATTCCACAAACTGGCGGCGATGCGCGGGGAACGTCCGAGGGTTGAAGTCATCCGGGCGGCCGCCGACCCACACCGCGGCTGCGCGCGAGGGCGTGTAACCCACGGCCCAGGCCTCCGTCCCGGTGGATGTACGGCCGAGCTTGGCGCCTGCGGGCCTTTCGATATCCAACGGGTCGAGGTTCCCCAGCAGGGGTTGGCGCGGAGTGTCATCACTGAGAATGTTGTTCATCAGATAGGCGAGCGCCGTATCGAGAATGGGCTGCGGCTGGGGAATTGTCATGTCCAACCACACCGAGTGGTCCAGGCCCTCCACGGTCATGATCGTGACGGGACCGGGCGCTCCGTAGCGAATGCCGTTGGCGGCAAAAATCCCATAGGCTGAGGCGGCATCCAGAACGGTGACGCCCTCCGGCCGCAAGCCAAAGGACGTCTCGGTGCTCTGGATGGCGTCCGGACCCATCTTGGAAATAAGCGCCTCGGCAGGGGGCTGCAGATCGCTGCCCAGTGCAATGCGAGTCCTGACGGGTCCGAGATAGCGCGTTCCAGGCACGGGCGCCTCGCCGGCGGGAGGAATATCCCACACCATGGAGGCCGGGCTGAAACCGCGCGTGAAGGCGGTGAGATAGATGAACGGATACAGCATCGATCCCGGGGAGTGGGCGTTGATCTGCGGTGTTTCAAGATCGCCCAGGGTTTCGCCCACTACTGCCAGGACCTGACCGGTGCGCGGATCCAGGATCACGGCGCCGGCGGAAGGGGAGGGCACGCGCGTATCCGGCGGGAGCGGTGGGAGCCGATCGGCGCCCACGCATGGGGCCGATGGATCGGCCTCGCCTGCGAGACGGGAGGCGAAGGTCAAGGTCGTACAGGCAGCCTGCAACTGCAGGTCGAAGTCCAGGGTAGTGGTGATGCGCAAGCCGCCGCGTTCAATGCGCGCACGCGAGAATTGCTGATCCAATTGGCTTAGAACGAGTTCAAGAATGCCGGTGCAATGACGTCTCGAGGGACAGGCGCCGCCCGAGGTGAAGGTGCAGGTTCGGCCAGGGCGCTGTCGGCCTGGCCGTCTGAAATGCGACCGAAGGCGCGGCATGAGATCGATGGTGGTGTTACGGCGCTGAAGGGCCTGGTCCGGCGCATCGATCGGGTTCAAGGCCGGTACGCGAGCCGTGGCGGCCAACAGCGCCGACTCTGCCAGCGTGAGTTCCGTGGCAGACTTGCCCAGATACAGTTGAGCGGCAGCCTCGGCACCGAAGGCGCGGTTGCCAAAGTCGGCCGAGTTGAGGGTCCACTCGAGGATCTGAGTGCGTCCATACTGACGTGTGGCTTGAGCCGCCAGGATGCGCTCACGCAGAGCACGCCGAACGGAGGGAGCCTCGGAGTGCAGCAGGAGATCCGACACGAGGCTCTGCGCGAGAGTTGGGTGCAATGCGGGTTCCTGCCACTCCTCCAGGGAGAAGCCGCCGTGCACCCAGAAGCCGGGATCCGCCAGGACTACGACGGCGTCGCCAAGGGCCTGCGGGAGGTGCTGCGGGTTCTGCGGGTTGAGCGGTAGATAGCGGCGCGGTGCATCGTCGGGAGCAAGGGTTTGCAGCAGGTGTGTGCCCGTGCGGTCATACACGCGTGTTGGCTGCAGCAACAGCCCGTCGCGCGGATTGAGCAGAATGGGGAGAAGTTGAACATTGGGGAGGTCGCGTGTGAGATCCGCGTATGCCACAGCGACGACGACAATGAGGGAGGCGAGGGTGACAGAAAGTACGCCGCCCGCGCTCACAGCGCCGAGGCGCCAGAAGCCGGCTCGGCGCTGCCGTTCCTGCCGGCGGCGATCGCGCCGCGTGCGGACGAGATTGGCGGGAGATGGCATGCGGTGATTAAACCACGGAATGCGGATGCAACGCCGGTCATGCCTCCATGGAATCAATCGAGCGGCCAATTCAGTGGCCGCTCGATGCATGCACGTAGATTGAACTCGAGGGACGACCTACTCGTCGTCCAGGTCGATGAGTGCCTTGCCGTCATAGACCACGGCAGCCCACTGATCCGGGCCGAGTTGCGCCCAGGTGTCTTTGCCGTCGGTCCAGGTGGCAATCACTTCGACCTTTTGGCCGTTGGCCAGGCCGCCGACCATCTCATCCTGTTTGCTGTGTCCCTTGCGAATTCGAAGGCTGCGCGCCACCACCGTGCCCTTGTGGGGCTTGGAGATGGACGGACCTGCGCCGGGCATGACCGGTTGGGCCTGGTGTCCGGTGATCATGGCGTCGGTGGGCACGTAAGCGGCCGGCTTGGGAGCCGCGGGACCGACAGGTTTGGGCGCCGTCGCGGCTCCAGCCATGGCGGCCTGGAAGTCAGCCTTGGAAACCTTATTGCCCTTGCGACACTTTGGGCAGTAGAAGGTCTCTTCCGGAAAGCCCAAGGCGAAGCGCAGCTTGGCAGCCGCGGTCTCGATGGCTCCGACCTTCCAAGTATTCTGGTCATTGAAGCACGTGATCTGCATGATCTCCCATTCCTTTCGGCGAAGGCGCATGCGCCCCGCAAGCAACGACCGGGATCCGTTCCCGATCACAGAGTGCATCTTCAGTAAGTGTATGTCAGAATTCTCGGCATTGCAACAGTACCCCGGGGGCGTACTGCCGCCGCGGCTGTGAATTGGGTCAGCGGGGCTTCCGCTTGACTGAGGCCTTGCCCTTGACGCCACGCGTCGACTTCTTGATGGCGCCGCCCCGGACGGTGTTAACTCGTTTGAGCGAACTGCCCAGCACGCCAAAGGTGGTGTTGATGCTGCTGAGGGCCTGTTGTTCATCCATGCCCGTGGCGCGCACGACCTCATTCAGCATGCCGCTGGTCTGCAGCGTGCTTTCACTGAGGCGGCCGCCGGAGGCCAGGGTTTGCATCACGCTTCCCAGATTGAGAGGGCTTTGATCGGGAGTGGACGGGTGACTCTTGAGCAGATACTTGATGGCGATCGAGACAATGATGGTGGCAATCGCCGGCGAGATGTTTACCTTGGCTGCCACCTGGTTCACAAGCGGCTGAAGCAGAACCATCAGGGGATCGCTTGTGCTCGCTGTCGGAGCGGCTGTGGCACCCGCCTGGGCACCAATGATCTGCTCAAGTCCACCCAGCACCTGGGATGCAGGGGAGGCGCCGCTCTGCTGGCCGCCACCGAGCAATCCCCCGAGCACCTGAGAGAGTGCATCTCCTCCGCCGCCCTGCTGACTCCCGCCAAGCAGTCCGCCAATAACTTGCGACATCGCATCGGCGCCGCCTGAGGTTGGCTGCTGAGGCTGCTGTTGGTTTGTTGCAGACTGCATCAAGGCTTGCAAAATATCTTCCATCGACATGGTAGTCTCTCCTTCACTTTCCCGTCAATCCGTCACAATCCCGCACGTACACAACATACGTCCACCATTATAGAGCGCATTACCAGCTTCTTCCATTTGAATCCTGTATGAGTACCTTGTGGCTCTCGTGCGGGATGCGCGGCAGCCATTCACCGTTTCTGCGCGGGCGGAGACTTCACGGGGCCGCGTGGCTCCATCTTTGCACGCTGAACATCGCGAAACTCGACCCGCACCGCCCAAACTACCAGCATGGCAAGCACAGCTCCGATCCAAATGGACACAGGGGCGTACCAGGACAATAACCATGTGAGGCCGCTGCTCAATCCCACGAGCCAGCTTGCCCACGTGAGTGGCAGACGCAACACCGAGATGGCTGCCCAGAGAAACACAAGGAATGTCCCCAGATAGATAAAGAACTCGATGTTCACGTCGGAAGCCGGCTGGATGTGGCCCTCCACCCGACCTTGAATACCCTGCAGCACCTTGCGCACGGCGAGATGATCGGTGAATTCAGTCAGCAGATCCAGGCTGAGCAGTCCGGGCTGCGTCCAATGATGGGTCCAGCGTATGCGGCTGATCAGGCGGGTGTGTGTGTCATCCACGGGATAGAGCGCCCACGTGAAAGCGCCGCTCTGGTCTTCGCCGCTCCAGACAATGTACTGCCCCGGCTGGATGGCGTAGAACTTCATGGTGGCCACCGGACTGATGGGCACCGGGTCACCGACTTTGAAGTTCTGCCATTGAGGCTGGATGCGCTCCGCGCTGCGCGAGCCGCTGGGGCTACCGACGTTCTCGAACAGGTCAAAGCCGTAGAAGCCGGCGCGACCGAAGCCCATTTGAAGCAGCCACGGAAAGATCTGTTGGGGAGTTCCGCTGATGGTGATGGCGCGAGTGGCCAGGAAGCCGGGAGTTGGATCGAGTTCGTCTCCGGGCATGGAGCGCTGCACCTCCTCATCCGTGGCACCCCAGCGGAGCTGAAATGGTCGCGCCCAAAGAACATAAGCGACGAGGACCAGCGCGATGATACCGAGGAGGGCGACAATGCGCCTGCTCATTGTGTCGTTCGTCATCGGAATGCTCCGAGGGGCCGGGGTTGGTGTCATTCAGCCACCAGGTCCCCAAGCCACTCCATGAGTCCGCGCTTTGGCCGAGGCCGCTGGTTGAGACCCTGGCCGGCGACGGCTCCCGTCTGACCGTTAATCAACAGGATGGCGCCATGTCCGTCCAGACGAATCTCGCAGACCCAGACGGGCAACAGATGGAGTTGGAAAGACTCGACCACGAGATTGGCGGAGGATGTGGAGATCACGCGGATGGGCGCCAACTTGTCAGGCAGCTCTCGCTGAACGCTGGCGTACGCCTGGCTGCGTGCTTCGAGGGATGCCTCGGCCATGGGGACATCGTAGAGCTCCGCGGGCCAGGCCGCCAGGTAACGCGCGTCATATGGCTGCAGGGCATCCAGATCGAAGCCCGGAAGAAGCTGGACGAACGGCGCCGAGGGCCTGCGGCTGGCGGCGACGGAGAGTTTGAGCATGACCGGGTAACGGTCATGGATCTGCTCGGGGGCGGCCGCGTGACGGCGGAGCGAGTCGTTGACGTCCGAGGTGCGCTCTCCGGTGTAGTCGATGCCGCCACCCAGCGCAAAAGTCCAGATCGGCAGATACAAGCCCGCGCGGCCGAAGGGTTGACGGGTCAACGTTAACGTCTTGCACGTGGACCCAGCTCTCCAACAGTTGCCCGGGCATGGGATTCGTCGAAGCCGTGCACAAGAATTCCGTCCGGTGCGAGGAGATCGGCAGACGAATTGATAACCAGCACGTGAGGCGAGTTGCAATATGGGCAGTCGAAAGACAACTCAGCCGCGGGGCGGATGAACTCGGCGCCGCATCCCTGGCAGCGGCGAATCTGCTCGAGCAAAGGCTGACTGTGGCCGCGGCGCGTGGCCATGGCCAGAACGAAGTCGTTTCCTGGTGTTGCGAGGGTGTCCGAGCTCACGCGTTGGTGGCGGCGGCAGTATTCGCAGAGAAGGAAACGCCCATCTGGTGCGAAAACCATGCGGCCGCCGCAACGCGCGCAGGTGAAGCGCTGTGCACTCTGATCTTGCAGGGCGCCGGGGGGCAAAGGGGCGTTCGGATCGATGATCTCGCCGGGTTTCAGCCGGCCGTCGAGCACGGCCAAAGCCCGCCGGGCGCGGGCGTGGTGTAAATCGTTGGCGAGGCAGTTCTCCAGGGCCTGACGCTGCTCCGCGGGATCGGTTGTGGTTTGACTGAGCCAGTACCAGCCTCGGCCATGACGTCGTGGTCGCCGCTCATATAGACGCAGCGATCCAGATAGCGCCGAGCGGAGTCAAGGTTCCCGGCTTTCAGCTCGATGATGCCGGAGCGCAGGAGGTCCTGACTGTAGTCACCAAACATAGGCTGCGTGGATCATTCTAAACACAAATGAGACAAAGGTCACGATGAAAATCGAGTGTCGTGCTGGACGGCTTTTCTCAGCCGTGAAATCACCTGCTTTTTGGCCGCACGATTGCATCCGTCATCTTGACGATGCGCATCAGCGGTTCGACATCATGCACGCGGACAATATCCGCGCCGCGCGTGATGCCGACGGCCACCGCGGCGGCCGTCCCCTCCACGCGCTGATCAGGCGGCAGATCCAGGGTGTAGCCAATGAACGACTTGCGGGACGGCCCGAGCAGCACCGGGAAGCCGAGTGCGCGGAGCTCGCCCAGGCGGTCGATGAGCTCGAAGTTGTGTTCGACCTTTTTTCCGAAACCGATCCCTGGATCGAGCAGGATGTTCCGATCCCGGATGCCAGCATGGCGGGCAATCTCAACGCTCTCCATGAGTTCGCGCTTTACGTCCTCGATCAGGTTCCGGTATTCGGGGCCGACGTAGGCATTGCCAAGTTGCGCGCGGACTTCGACGCCGGCGGGATTGCTGCGGTTGTGCATCAGGATGACCGGGCACCCGGCGCGGGCGACGACTTTGGGGAGCTCTGGGTCGGCTCGCAGGGCCCAGACGTCGTTGACGATCTGGGCGCCGGCGTCCAGAGCCTCGCGGGCGATGACCGCTTTGTAGGTGTCAATGGAGATCACTGCCGCGGGAAATTCCCGATGGAGTGCCTGTATCACAGGGATCACGCGCTGGCGCTCGTCGTCAACGCCAATGGGCTCGGAGCCGGGCCGGGTGGACTCGCCGCCCACGTCGAGGAAGTCCGCGCCTGCGTCGAGGAACCTGCGAGCCTGCTCCAATGCGGCCTTAGGGCCATCCGGCTGCGCGAGCAGCCCATCTCCGGAGAAACTGTCGGGGGTGAGGTTGAGGATGCCCATCACGTACGTGCGGGTTCCCCAAGTAAGGGCCTGATCTCGGAGTGTGAGTGGTTCCATGGGGCGATCAATGCCTCCGGTGCGATCGAGATCAGCGGACCCAGCGGGCACAGAACTGCCCATCGCCCTTTGAATTTCGAAGCGGTGCCCGGGTCGTTGTGGCTGCGGAACGGACTAGGGAATCATGTCGAGCGGCCGCCCGAGCCAGGCCTCGGCCTCAGTCAAGTCAGTGAAGATCTTGACGGCAGCAGAGGTCTCTGGAAGTGCCAGTGCGGCAATTTCACGAATGGTGCGGGCCGCGGTCTCGCCCCCGACCACGACCGCAAGGCGGATATTGCGCGGTGGAAGGGTCGCTATTGACCTCCACGGCGGTGCGAACGGCCTTCTCGTTGATGTCCTTGACCTGCCGCAGGTCGTACAGATTGCGAGTGAACCGATCTGACCCCAGGAGGTGATCCAGGGCGAAGTCGTGCCAGGCTCGCAATGTGCTCTCGGAGGTGTCGGTGAATGTGAGGTTCATGCCGCCATCGGGCCGGCGGCTGACGGTCATGCCGACCCCGGGCTGTGGGGTCCAGTTGAGGGGCTTCATCTCGCTCATCAGGCGCTCCTTTGGCGGCGTGGAGGCGGATTATATCAGCGGCCCCATCTCCTTACGTGGCGACGGCGGTGATGCCCGTGGTATCGACGTGCTGAAGCAGTTCCCGGATTGAATATCCGAGGAGGGGATGGACCACATCCGGGGCGATGCTGGCGAGCGGAACAAGCACAAAGGGGCGTTTGTGCATCTGCGGATGTGGAATGACCAGGTTCGGCGTATCCACCAGGCGATCGCTGTAGAGCAGGATATCGATATCGATCACCCGCGGGCCCCAGTGGTACGTGGGCGTACGGCCCACCTCAGCCTCGATGCGCTTGACGTGATCGCGCAGGGCCTGGGGCGTGAGGCCAGTTTCCGCCTGCAAGGCCATGTTGAGAAAGCCAGGCTGGTCCTCCACGCCCCACGGCGGAGTCTCGTACAGCGCGGATTCCTTCAGTACCTTGACCTGCGGCCCGAGGGCGTTGACCGCCGTGCGCAGGTTGGCCGCCCGATCCCCCAGGTTGGATCCCAGTCCGAGATAGATCTCATGCATCTTGTCGCCTCTGCCCATGCATTCGATTGTATCCCCCGAGTAGGCGGAGCTGAAAAGGGCATCAGAGGGCGGGCGGCTCGAAGTATGATTGACCAGGCGGCACTCTGTTGCCGTGGCGGTGAAGTTCTGACCCAAGGAGAGGCGCAACGTGGAAAAATCAGCCCGACTTATGCAGCACGATGGAGCACGCGCCAACTTCGTCCTCCTGGTGAGGTCTATGACGCCGGAGCAGTTCTTGCGCCGCAGCGGGGGCTGGGCGCCGCGGGATGTGGTGGCACATCTGATCGGCTGGAACCGCAACATCCGCATTGGTTGCGACGACATACGGGCGGGCCGGACCCCCTTCTATCACACCGATGCCTCGAACGACTATCGCACCTTCAACGCGGAGTTCACCGCCAAGTACGACTCAACCAGCGGCGAGGTTCTGCTGGCTGAGCTGGCTGAGGCCAGCGGCGCGCTGCGGGAATACTTTGACGGGATCAGTGAGCAGGATTGGGCGCGCGACTTCGGCCCTCGCCACTACAGCGGCGGGCCGGCAACGATCGACCGGTGCGCCGAGTCCATCACGCGCGAGTACCAGGAGCACGGGAGAGAAATCGCCGCGGGGCTCTGACGCCCAAATGCAGCGTGGAGGGAAGGATGACGGACAGCAAATTCTCCATCAATCGCGCACCTGTACTGACGCTTTGGGCATTCGTGGTCGCCATGCGCCAGGGACAGGACGAGGAATCGGCGCTGACACTGGGGCAGGCGCTGGCGGCGCTTAACGCGCAATCCAAAGGCCGACGGCTGGGAATATACGAAGCCGGCGAGAAGAAAGAGGGCGAGGAGGCCAGGAAGGCGCCCGCCGCGACGACCGTGAGACTGCTGGGTCGGGATGTACCGATCGTGAAGGTCGGCGGCGCGCTTCGAGCTGCGCCGGGGGGTGAAGCCATCCGACCGGAAGCGGTCAAGACGTATCTCGACAAGAAGTTCGGTGAGCACCTGGCTGAGGCGCGGGCAGCCATGGAGGCCCTGGCGCATTCCGTGACGCCCGCGCAACTCGAGACGGGCGGCTTCTCCCTGTACGAGAAGTTTCGCCCGCAGATTCCTGAAGGCAAGAAAGGCTGGGGCGCCAAAGGGGAGTTGGATCTGGGTCTCATTCGCAGGCTGGCCAAGCGGTGAGTCAAGGGGCACCGGCGGCATCCAACGCAGGTTGACGACCCAAGCATTGGCTCCGATCTCGTAGCAGTCATGCCGATATCCTCACTGCCTCTCCCAGGTGACGAAGAGCCGCCCGACAGCAGTTCGCAAGTGGCGTGGCTCCGCTCGCTCGGCGACCGCGACGCGTTGTTCCAGATCATGGATGGCGACCGGCGTTCGATCCGCGCGCTGCAGGCGGCCGAGGCCCTGGCGCAACTGGGCGATGTGCGCGGCCTGGATTACCTGATCGCGACCCTGGACAATCCCGCTTCGGGGCTGAGAATGGAAGCCGCGGAGATCCTGCAGCAGCTGCAACACCCGCGCGGGCTGCGCGTGCTGCGCGAGCGGCAGGCTGAGACACAGTCATCGGGGCCGGCAGCTGAACGCGAGGCAGTGTACGAGGACTTGAACGCTGCCACAACGGATGAACTGGTGGCCATCTGGCATGAGCATAACCAGGCTGAATGGACCCACATGGAGTTCGAGGTCCTGGAGGGCATCCTGACCGAGAGGTTGGGGAAGCTGCCGCGTCGCGGCAAGGACCAGGGCGAGGAACAGGAAATCGATGATCAGGTGGATCCGAGGATCCAGCAGCTATGGAGAGAGGGGACATCGATGCGCTGAGGCGCATCATGGAGGGGGACCCGGACGTGCCGATGCGACTGGAAGCGGCTGAAGCGTTGGCGGACCTGGGTGACGAGGGCGGGCTCGATCTCCTGATCGAGATGCTGGATGAGACAGACGACGAACACGACGAAATGGCGGCGGAGATACTGGACTGGCTGGATCTACCGCGTGGCAACGAAGCGCTGCGTGAGCGCGGCTACGCGTTTGAGACCGGCGGAGGGAAATCAACCGAGGCGCACGAGGCGCGGCCGTCAGGAGTAGAAACCCCAACGGCCGAGGCGGCGCGGAACGCGGCTAGACAGGGACCGGCTCAGTCCCCAGCGTTGGAGTCCTGGGCTGCGCGCGCTCCGGCGCTGCCAGGAGAGTTGGCAGGCGGGGCACGAACACAACAGGAGCCATCATCCGGCGCCCCGTTCGCGGTCATCAGCATCGGAGCTCTGGGAGGCGTGCTCGGGTTCATCTTCGTGTGCGTGGGCCTGGATCTTATCGGCCTCAAGCCGCTGCCATCTTCACTCACTGAGTGGCTGGGCGCCTCAATGGTCTACGGGCTGATCGAGTCACTGGTGGTCGGCGGGGTGCTCGGCAACGTCGGACGCCGGGCCGCGCACGCGATGGCAGTGCGCGAGGGAGAAGATGTAGACGAGCAAGATGCACGCCTGGTGCTGGCGGCACTGGCGAGCGGCGCCGCCGGCGCGGCGGCTGTGGGGATTCTGCGGTTCGTATTTGGCGGCTGAGTCCTTGGTCGAAGGCTACAGGCCAGCGGCGTGACCATGCAACTGAAACCAAGCTACCCGACAGCGCAGCACGAACAGGCGGCGGCGGTGATCACCGCGTTCTTTACGCGTAAATACGAAGTGGAGAGTGTGCTGCTGGTCAACTCCTGCGCCCGCGGGAAGGCCACACGCGACAGCTGCCTGGACCTGACCATCCTCTTCAGGCCGGAGTGGCTGGGCTCGAATGCGACCTCACTGGAAATCGAATGGGCCGCGTTTGAGGCGGGCGACCCGACCGTGCGGGCACTCCGGCAGGTCGGCAAGTTCTCACACGTGCATCTTGGGTTCTTCGATGGCAAGTTCGCGCTGACGGAACAGGATGAGGCGGCGGGACCTGACGGCTTCGAGCTCGGCATCGGGAACAGCCTCGTGTACAGCGTGCCGCTGTGGGAGCGGGACGGCCAGAGTGTCTACCTAAAGGAACTCAAGCGCAGTTGGCTGCCGTACTACGATGACGGACTGCGTCAGAAACGCCTCGAGGCCGTGCGCTGGTTTTGCCTGAACAATCTGCATCACATCCCGCCATACGTGGAACGTGGACTGTACTTTCAGTCCTTTGACCGGCTATACAACGCCTACCAGGAGTTCTTGCAGGCGCTCTTCATCGCGCGTCGGACCTACCCGATCGCTTACAACAAATGGATCCACGAGCAGGTCGTGGAGATTCTCGGCCTGCCCGAGCTCTACCAGCGACTGCCGCGGTTGTTTGAGATACGAGATTTCGAAAGCAGTGAGCTGGTGGGAAAGGCGGAGGAGGTCGAGGGCCTGCTTAACCAGTATGCGCCACCTCCAGCGAGCAGCGCTTGAAACAAATCACCCGCTGTTTCAAAGACACAGCGGGTGATCGCATGGTCGAATCGAAGTCCACGCCCAGCTATCGACGTTCCCGGATCACAGATACCCCAGGCCTTTGAGCCTTTCTTCGAGATCCTTCTGTCCCTGCGGACCGACCTGCGAGGGCGGCTTGATGTAGGACTGATCCAGGTGCTTGCCGAGAGCCAGGAAGGGAATATCTCGGAAGGACAAGCCCGGCATGTTCCTGATGTCGCGGTTGGCGAATAGTACGCCGGGAACCTTGGTGGAGTCGATGCAGTGATCTGCGCCCCAGTGGTCGTGGTTGGGCTCGATGGAAGCGGCTGCAGATTTCCCCAAGCCGGTTTCAGATGAGGCCCGGAACCCGGGCGCGTAGCCCATCACGAGGTCGGGGCCGAAACGCGTGTACGGGCCGGTGAAGGCCTCGTGTTTGAGCAACACCCGGCTGAAGACGTTTCGCCCATCCTCAGCTTTCCAGTCGAGCAGACGCGCCCTCAATTCATCCAGCAAGGGTTCGATCTGTTCCGGCGTAACAATGCCCTGACCCTCGCGATTGGCCACGTTCAGGTACAGGCTGTTCAGGCCAACGGCGTAGGCGCGTGTGGCGGCCCAGTTGACATCCTTGAGCTCCGGCGCGGTGCTCTGGCGCGCAAGGTTCATGTAGCCGTTGCCCGCCAGCCAGTGGTTGAGGTGCACTTTGTGCTCGAAGGTCTTGAAGCCGTGATCGGAGAGGATCAGCAGCCGATGGTCCGGCAACCCGAGCTGGGCGATGCGCTGCTGGACATCACCGACAAATCCATCCAGGCGCACGTACCAATCCCTGACCACTTCCGGGTCACTACGCGTGAACATGTGCTGCACGCGATCCAGGCAGTCAAATATGCCAGCCAACACGCCCTCGCGGAACCTGCTGAGTTGATCAAAGAAGATCTTCTGGCGTGAGGTGAAGATGGAGTCACACAGGCCGATGAATTGCCCGTCGGTGATGCAGCCGTCTTCGAGTGCATTGGTATCCTGAGGCCAGCCCAGCGTCAGGTAACCACCGCTGACCTTCCAGGCATCCTTGACCATGCCGGGGGGCGTGGCGTAGTGCCACAACGAGTGCAGCGGATGGATCTGAAGCGGGACAAAGTACAGGCTGATGCGATCTTTCAGCTCGGTGAGGATGACCTGTGTCACGGCGTGCACGGTGAACGCAAAGCCGGCTTTGAACTTGATCTCAAAGACCGGGCTCCACTGCCCCAATCGAAGCTCGAGCTTCTGATCGCCCATGATGAGGGTGGCTGAGGAGGCATCGAGGACCTCCAAGGTGAAGGGAAGCAGCGCGGGCCGCGGACCTTCCCGCGTCTTGACCTGCGGGCCCTCGAGGGCGCCGGTGAATCGGTTCCGGGCGCTGGAGTCGAGTTTGATGACCCGGGTTTTCTTCAACTCGCGAGGCTCGGTTGTGAGGTATGTTCCGACGCCGATCTGACCGCGGATATCCGGGGTGCCGAGGCCTGGAATGGTCGAGACGGGCACGTCCGGCCGGGCGGGGAAGAGAGCCGGCCACCATAGGGCCGTGGCGGGGAAGCCCATCTCGGCCGCTTCATGGAACAGGGTCTTGGTTGTGTAGGGCGGCAGGAACTGTTCACCAACCACCGTGTGTTTGGTCGGCAGGAGTGAGACATACGGGATATAGGTCTGAGGATCGCGATGGACGAAGTCGAAAATGCCGTGCGAGCCCGGGTCGACGCCCGTTGCGATGCTTGTCCAGCTGACCTCAGTTTGCGGCGGCGAGACCTCTTCCAGAGGCGAGTAGCCGCCCTGGGCGACAAACGCGGAGAGGTTCGGCATGCGGCCGGCCTGATGCAGGTCCTCGAAAACCTCGGGATCGAAAGAGTCAAATCCTACGATGATTGTGCGCATAAGGGCCTTGTGACTGTCCCAGCTTTACACGGGCCAGACAAAACAACGGACACAAAGGATCGCTGTCGGGTTCGAGCACCCCGTGTCGCGAGATCCCTTGTGTCCCGGGTGTGTGGCGTGTGCCGAGGACTATGGGTCCGCCTCTACGTGTCCTCGCCGGGCTTGTTTTCCTTGGCCTCACGGGACTTGCGGCGCATCTGCGAAAAGAATGACCTGATCCTCCCCGAAAAGATAAGCACCACTCCACTTACCGCAACGAAAGCCGCTGCCAGTGCCTGAAACAGGACACCGCCGCTGGATGGATCTATATACATCTTTCCTCACTATCTTCGTCGTTTCCGTCATTGCGAGGAGGGCAGAGCGACGAAGGATACTCCTAACCTGATGCCGGCCCGTATTAGAGCGCCGGTTCCCGCAATGCTGCAACCAAAGATTGTACCACCCGAGATCAGGAGGCTCGCGACGTCCGTGAAATACAGAGCAAGCGAGTCCTCCAAGGACGACAGAATGCGGCGGACTAGGGCGTCGGCGTTTCGCTGGGCGCGGGAAGCGTGGGTGTGTCGGTTGGAGGCGGGGGTGGCGGCAGAGTCGGCGTCTCAGTCGGCGTCGGAGTCGCGGTGGGCGCGGGAGTTGGCGTGGGTAGAGCCAGCGTGAAGTGCACCGACTTTTCCGCGTAGCCACTCTCGCCGGTCATATAGAGATGAAGCGTGATGGTTTGGTTGGCTAGATTGGAGAGGTCCCAATTGAACAACGCGGCGTTATTCACCGGCTGCCTGGCTTCCGCCAGCGTCGTCCAACCGTCTGGATTGCTCCCCAGGCCGAACTCCAGAATCCAGGACTTGAACCCACCCGTGGCGTCCATGGTGCCTTGCAACGGGAGGACCGGCTGGGAGACGACTTGCCCCTCGCCAACGTTGATCTCCAGTGTGGCGCGCGGATCGCTCTTGCGGCATTCGCGTTCAGGGGCGTACACCGGCGGAGTATCGAAGCCGTTGTCGCGGAGCCAATCGCGCCCATCGCGGGTCTCGAACCATTTGCGGGCCCACTCGTCCTTGACGTTGATGACGACGACGCGTTCGGAGGCCTCACCGCAATCATCCGAGGCCTCGAGGCCGGTCCAAGTGTCCAATTTCACCTCGCGGCGCAGATCCTGACCGGAAGGCAGAGGTCCCTGATCGGCCGCGAAGACCTCGGAGCGCTCGCCTCTGCACCACTGCGACGGTTCAGTGCCGGAGAGGGCGCAGATGACCTTGTCCACAATCCCATCCGGGCGTTTGAACGGCGACGTGGCGCCGCCTCCGGCATAGGGCGCGGCGTTTTCCATGAACTGCGACCAAATGGGTGCAGCGCCGCTAGTGCCGGTGGTGTTGCTCATGGGCGTGTAATCAGCATTGCCGACCCACACTCCGGTCGCAAGGTCAGGGGTGTATCCCAGCGTCCAGTTATCGCGAAAGTCGTTCGTAGTACCGGTCTTGGCTGCCACGGGGAAGGAGAGGTTCAAGACCGAGTTGGTGCCGAACATCCACGAACGGGCTTCGTTGTCCGATAGGATGGAGGTAATGAGATATGCGTGCTCCGGTCGAATCACCTGCTCGCCCTGAGGTGGCGTGTACTGGTAGACGACGTTACCCTGGAAGTCGGTGATCTTAAGGATCGAGACCGGCGGCATGCGAAGGCCGCCGTTGGCGAAAACGCTGAATGCGCCGGTCATCTCAAGCAGGCTCACGTCACCGCCGCCGAGGGTCAAGGACAGCCCGTAGTCATCGCGTCGAGCGAGGTCAGGCCGAGGCGTTTGGCCATGGCCACCATGCCGCCGTCGCCGTACACGCCAACGAATTGCAGCGTCTTGACCGCGGGCACATTGAAGGAGTTGGCGAGTGCCGTGCGGACGGTGACCGGACCGTGGAACTTGCCATCGTAGTTGTTGGGCTCGTAGGGCTCGCGCGTGTCGTTGGGATCGCCGGAGGGCGGGAACTGCGAGGGCACATCCCAGATGAGGGTGGCAGGCGTCCAGCCCTTTTCAAACGCTGCCACATAGTTGATGGGCTTGATGGAGGAACCGGGCTGACGCGTCTGGCTCACGGCCATATTGACCTGCCCGGAAATGGATTCGTTGTAGTAGTCCGCCGAGCCCACCATCGCAAGGATCTCGCCGGTGGAGGGCTTGATGGCCACGAGCGCCCCGTCGTGGGCGTTGTTGGCTGCCAACTGCGCCACCTGCGCGGTCACCAATTGCTGAGCCTGCTCCTGAAGCGTGGGATCCAGCGTGGTTTGGACCGTCCATCCGGCACGATAGAAGGTCTGTGCATCGTAGTTTGGCTGCAGCTCCAGCTGGGCGCGCACGTAGTTCACCCAGTGCGGAAAGCGCATGTTGAAATTGGGCGAGGGGAAGTTGTAGTCACGGATCTCGCGATATGCCCCGGCGGCCGAATCGGCATCGATGCAAATGGGCTCGGCACTGTTGCTGACGCGGATGCAATGCTGCTCGATGCTAGCCGCCAGCATGAGGCTAAGTACCTGCTGATCGCGCGCGAGCGTGGCGTCGCGGTTGGTATGGATGTCGTAGATGGATGGGGATTGCGGCAGGCCAGCCAGAAAGGCGGCCTGGGCCAGTGAGAGATTCTCGGCGCTGGTGCCGAAGTAGGTTTCCGATGCGGCCTGGACGCCATAGGCCAGGTTGCCGTAGTAGATCTCGTTCAGGTAGATCTCGAGGATCTCATCCCTGGAGTAGCGCCGCGTGATCTCTGCGGCAAGGATGATCTCGCGGGCCTTGCGCAAGTAGGTGCGCTGGGTACGCTCGGCGGGGTCGAGCAGAATGGACCGGGCCAACTGCTGCGTGATGGTGGATGCGCCGGACACGGTCTCGCCGCTAATGTAGTTCTGCCACAAGGCGCGGGCGATGGCAAAAAGATCATATCCGGGGTGGCTGTAGAACTCCTTGTCCTCGGTGGCGATGGTAGCGGCCACCAGGCTGGGTGAGATGCGTGTGAGCGGCACGAAAGTGCGGCGACCGGCATTTGGATCGACGATCTCATACAGCAGGTTGCCATTGCGGTCCAGGATGCGGGTGGTTTCGAACTGGGAGCTGCGCTGTTGCAGGTCACTGACGGACGGCAGGGCACTGGCGATGCTGTAGTACTCATACAACGCCAGTGAACCGAGGCACAAGCCCAGGATGACGAGGGCGAACAGCAGCAGGATGATGCCCTGCAGCAGGCAACCGCGATTGTAGAAGTGCCTGAGGCCGGCGATGAAGCCGGTCTCACCGGTTGGAGGGTTGGCGGCGCGGGCGGCGTACGTGCGGCGGGGGCTGGTGCCCGTTTCGAAGGCCGCCGGCGTGACTCGAGTGCCACCCTGATCCGTCTCGCTGACGCGGCGCGGCAGGGGCATGTTGTTCTCATCCAGAGCAGGGAAGCGGGACGGCGGCAGTGGATCGCGCAGCGGGCGCGCGGGCTCAGCCGGCGGGTCGGCCTGGGTCTCTTCTTCAGAACGGATGAGTCTGCGGAATTTGTCCCGCGGATCGTCAGGCAAGGTCACTCGGCGCTGTATCCCTTCAGTCCCGCCGGGCTACGTGGGCCGGGACATAACCAACACCGTGAGGCGCCCGCGCATGCACACGTCGCCGGATTGGTTCTTGAGCTCAGCTTGCAGCACGACCGAGCCGCCGCCGATGCGCGGCAGAGACTTGGTTTCCACGATGTTCAGATCCGCGTGGATGACATCGCCGATGAACACCGGTTTGATGAACTTCCAATCGTTGATCTCACGGAACGCCAGAACGGTGCCGTCGAGGAAGCCTGTGTGCCAGGCCAGTCCCATGGTGAAGGAGAGACCCAGCAGACCGTGCGCGATCTGCCGGCCGAAAGGCCCGTTGCGACTGAATTCGGCGTCGGTGTGGATGCGATTGTTGTCGCCCGTGAGGCTGGCGAAGGTCAGGATGTCCTGCTCGCTGACGATGCGCGAGGTGGTGGAGATGATCTCGCCGACCGCAAATTCCTCAAAGTATCGACCCATCCAGGACTCCCTCCCAATTGTATTGGCGGCAATCGCGTTCTTGCTCGGCAGGGCGCAGGATTTCCGAGGCAATGGATGAGTCTCCGATTGAATCGAAGTTCATCGATCCTCGATAGCGAAATCGGATTATACCCTTTGACCTTCGCGGACACTGACCTTACAATTATCGGATGCGTGACTGGTCTCTACGGGCGGGCGATCCACTGTCGCTCACGATCAGCGCAGACATGCGTTTGTGCTCCCCGGATTATCTCAATGATCACAGCTGGGAAGTGAGCCTGGGTGGCGGCGAGCCGCCGGCCATCTCCGTTCGCACCGCCTATGGGCTGCGTGCGCGGAATATGCGGATCTTCTACCGTTTCACCGAGGCGGGCAAGAGCATCACGGACCCTGCGGCGTTCCCGCAGGCTGTCTGTGTACGCCGCTTCTACCCCAACTATGTTCGCCTGGTATTTGTTCCCATTGAAGGCCTGGAAGTCACGGCGGAATACTGGGTGCCGCAATCGCACGTGCTGGCCGGACGGCTAACGCTGGTCAACCGCACCGCCTTTCCACGACACGTTGACGCGGAGCTGTGCGGCACGCTCAACCCCCTGGACGGCAAGGCGTTTGGGCCGGCCCGACAACAGCAGATGGTGCGCGTGCTGTCCGGGGCAACCGGCGGTCTGCAGCCGGTGCTGTTTAGCGAAGGAAGCCCCAGGCAGGGAACAGGACCCCACTCCGGACTGCGCCTGGTGCTGGATTTTGATGGCGGGGCGGAGCGCTCGTTCAATTGGGCGTGCGCGGCTGAAGCCTCGGACACCGAGTCATTTGGTCTCGCGCGCCGCACCGCGGCGCTCAACTGGGAGGCGGAGCGGACAAGGGTCGAGTTGGTGAACGCGGCCGACAGCGTGGAAATCCATACCGGCGACGCGGACTGGGACGCGGCCCTGGCATTTGCACAAAAGGACGCCCAGGCGGCCTTTTTTCCTGGCGGTGCGCACCTGCCGAAGCCATCTTTCGTCCGCACGCGCGGGCCGGACAACGGATTCAGTCGAGGCGGCGATGCTTCGGACTATTCCACATCATGGAACGGACAGTCCGCGCTCGACGCCTACTACGTCAGCGGTGTGCTACCAGGCGCACCCGAGCTGCGCGGCGGACTCCTGGAGAACTACATGAGCGTGCAGGCGCCGGACGGGAGCATCGACGCGCGGCCTGGTCTGGCAGGACAAAGGTCTCGATTCCTGGCCGCGCCGTTCATGGCCGTAATGGCCTGGCAACATCATCAGAGAACACAGGATACGGGATTCCTGGAGAGGGTCTTTCCCCGCCTCAGCGCATTCTTTGATGCGTGGTTCGCGTCCGCGCAGGATCGCGATGGCGATGGCATCCCCGAATGGGAGCACGTATTACAGACCGGCTTGGACGAGAATCCGCTTTTCGATGTCTGGTATCCGTGGTCTCAAGCACTGTCGATCCAGACGCTATTAAATCCCGAGCTGGAGGCGCTCCTTTTGCACGAGGGCAGGACCCTGACCCGCATTGCGGAGGTACTCGGGCGACAGCAGGAGACGAGTGAGATTCAGCGAAGGACGAAAAGACTGAGTGAAGCCCTCGACGCATCCTGGAGTGACCGTGTTGGAGGATACGCGTACCGTGATCAGAGAACGGGCGCGTCGTGGACTGACCGCCTGGTTGGGAGTCGCAAAGGGTCGGGGGAGATACTCCCGCGTCACCCCGAGTGCGAACAACCGGTGCGGCTGCTGATCCAGGTGCACACGAAGTCAGCCGCTGCGAGGCGTCCCGCGATCGAGATATTCGGCAGCAGCCAGGTCACGCCTCGAACCGCCCGGCGGAAGCCAGCGCCGGCAGGTGGGTCGCCACCCGCGGCTGGGCACGAACAGAGTGAGGCCGTGCCTGCAGCGAATTTCCAGTGGCGCTCCGGCGGCCTGGTGGCCGTGAGCGCGCTGGTGTACGGAAGAGTCGAGCGTGTGGTGGTGGATGGCCTGGACGAAAAGGACCGCGTGGTGGTGCGCACCGTCAACACGTCCGGCGAGGACATCACGCTCTTCACGCCTTTGTGGGCCGGGTCGCCCGACGTGGACCGAGCGCGCGTGATGGTACGCCGCCTGATGCAGGATGAGCAAGGATTTCGCGCGGCCGTTTGGGGTTCCCGCGCTGCCTGCCTCGCCCTCGGGGGCCAAGCCCGGGAGCCGCGAACAGCAAGAGGCGGAGGGCCTGGCCATGAGCGTGCACCTGCCCTGGAACAACCTGATCGGCGAGGGCCTGCTGGCCTACGGTTTCCGGGACGAGGCCGCGCAGTTGACCATCCGACTGATGAACGCGGTCGTGGCCGGACTGAAGGCGAACGGTGCATTCTATGAGCGGTATCACGCTGTGACCGGTGCAGGCATGGGCGAGCGGGGCTCGCTGGCGGGTGTGACACCGGTGGGGCTGTTCCTCAAGACCCTGGGCGTGGAGATCCTGTCGCCGAATAGCGTGCGCCTGGAGGGCGTGAATCCGTTTCCGTGGCCCGTGACGCTGGTCTATCGCGGCATGCGTGTGGTGCGGGGGTTGGAGTCGACTGAGGTCAAGTTTTCCAACAAGCCTGCCATCACCGTGACCGATCCAGATCCGTGTGTGGTGAGCGTGTGAGCTCGCGGGCGGGCCGGCGAAAACCGAGGCAGCGACGGCTGGCGGGCCGGCAGCGCGACGCCTCCCGTTTTTTGGTATGATGAATTCAAAGGCCCGGCGGAGGCCGGAGGTGGAGAGCGAACTATGAAGCCCACACCTGTGAAAATGATCATCCTGGCGGTGGTGCAGGACCAGGATTTGGACGCCACCACGCGCGCCCTGGGTGACCTGGGCGCGCCTGTCGTTTACCTTTCCAGCAGCGGCGGCTTTTTGGGTCGACGCAACTCCACCATCCTGATCGGACTGCCCTCGGGCAGCGAGGAGCGGGTTCTGGAGTCACTGCGCACGACGTGCCGCCAACGAGTGGAGTACATGACCATGCCCGTTGAGGGAGCACCGATGCCGATGCCAGCCCCCATCCAGGTCACGGTCGGCGGAGCCACGGTGTTCGCTCTGCCGGTGGAACGTCACGAGGAGTTCTAGCGGGATGCCGGCGGCATTTATTTCATTTGGCGGGCATGTTCGCAAGGAGGTGGCCGCGTGAAGATGATCATACTCATGGTGAAAGACCAGCTGACCGAAACGCTGACGGCGGCCCTCACGAGCGCGCAATACCGGGTCACGCGCATCGCCTCCACCGGAGGGTTCCTGCGCAGCGGCACAACCACGATGCTGATCGGCGTCGACGAGGGCGCAGGTGGAGCAGGCGGTCAGTCTCATCCGCTCCGCTGCCGGAGTCACGCCGCCCGACGGGCCGCAAGTGACGTTGTTCGTGGTCCCGGTCTCACGTTTCGAGCAGGTGTAAAGGATCCCGCGCCGACCGCGAGTTCGCGCTGCCGATGGATGTTGGCGGACCACGACCTGGCCCGCGAGAGCGTTTTTCCAGCGTCTTGCATGTTCCCGTTGAGCTGAGGCCAATATGCGCCACCATGCCGTGTCAGTCGCCGTCCTGGCTGTGGGGACCGCCGTTCTCGCCTGCGCCTCTCCGCTGGAATCCAGCCCCATTCCCCCAGCAGAGACGGGTGTGGCCCTCACGCTGGAGGCGCTGGCGGCTGCGGCAACACCGTTCCCAAGTGCAACCGCGGCCCCCGAGCCGACGGCGCCACCGGACGTGCTGCCGCATGAACTGTATTTCCTCAATCGCGATGCTAACGGCGTTTTGCAGGTCTTTCGGCTTGGCAAAGACGGCCGCACGACGCAACAAGTCACGTTCGAGCCGCTGGACGTGGGACCGTACGACGTATCCGCCGCAGACGGCCGCGTTGCCTTCATATCAAACAATCAGCTGTACCTTGCGGACCGCGCAGGGGCGGGCCGGCAGCTATTGATCGACGGCGGTCCGGTGGACGACAACAATCGCTGGACCAACAGCGTCGGCTCCCCGGTTTGGTCACCGGACGGGCAAACGCTGGCGTACAGCCATGGAGGCCTGAGCCTCCTGGACCTTAGAAGCGGCGCCACCCGCCGCGTGCTCGAAAATCAAGTCGACACATCGCCGGGATTTCCGATCGTGAAGGAGCTGTACTCGCCGAGAGCCTACTCCGCGGACGGCCAGAAGCTGCTGATCGACATCGGATTCTACGAAGGCGGCACGTACGGCATCTATCTTCCGAGCAACAGCGCCCTGGTGCGGTTGCAGCGGGCGGAAGGCGGAAGCGTGTGCTGCCATGTGAACTGGATACGGGATGGCAGCGGCGTGTACATTTCCAGCGCGGTCCTGGGAATGGTCGAATCCGGCCTGTATCATGCGGATGCCGCGACCGGCAACGTGACTGCGTTGCTCCCGGGCTCGCTGCCGGATGGCACGTACAACTTTGCTTATGCAGCCCAAGTGGGACTGGACAACAAGCTGTACTTCTTCTTCAACAATCTGCCGCAGATCCCGGTGCAGGGCCACACGCCGCTGTACCTGGTGCGGTCCGATCCGGACGGGTCGAGCAATCGCACGCAGTTGCTGCCCGAGGCGTTCACGAATGTGAATGAGATCCTGTGGGCGCCGGACGCAAGCGTGGCGGTGGTGGTAAGCACTTCCGATCCCAACGAGTACTCAGGCGGCGAGGCGCGGGCCGTGTATCCGGATGGCCGTCCGAGCGCGATTTTGGCGGCGCAGGCGCGCCAATTGCGCTGGGGGCCATAGGCTTTTCCGCTGACGCTGGGAATCGGTCCCGTAGTGATCCCGCGCGCATCGGCCCTGCGGTGCGCGGGTAAGCTTCAAGTGCAGTGGGCGCGGGAGATGGCCTCGTCTGCAGGACGCTTCGCGAACGTCGGTCCTGAGGACCTCCTCGCAACGACGTATGGGTCGTCGGTATCAAGACGACAAAGGATTACCCGGCACGGAGGGCGACGAGGCAGCAGCTCGTGGATCGTGTGCCTTGCAGGGCCAGGGCCTGTCGCTCGACGCTGACTACTTCGAGCCGCCGCGACGCTCCAACAACTTCAGCAGGTAGTAGTTCGCGACGCCAATCACAACCATCCCGAGAAGGAACAACGGATAAGCAAGGCGCCAGTTGGCCGCGCCGGTCATCATGGTCCACTCGGACATGCCTCCGATCCCGGCGAGCAGCGAGAGGGGCATGAAGATGGTCGTGATGAAGGTCAGGCGGCGGACGGTTGAGTTCATCTCGTTGGAGGCCTGTGCCATCTGGTTGTTCAGCATCGAGAGGTACATTTCCATCAGGCTGGTGACGACGTCGCGTGAGGATTCGGTCAGCTCATACAGCTTGGAGAGGTGGTCGTACACATCGCGATAGAGATACAGCGCATTTTCTCCGATGTACGGCACGTCCTTGCGCGAGATCTTGACCAGGATCTCACGCTCGTAGAACAGGCTCTTGCGCATGGCTAACAGATCCCGCCGAAGATGCAGCAACTCCGAGGGCTTGAAGAGCCGCAGGTTACCCAGGATGGCTTCTTCGGCTTCGATGATCTCCTCTTCCAGGCCCTCGATCTCGACGAACTTGCGATCGACAACCATATCCAGGAGCAGATGCATGAGGAAGGCCGGACCCTGGCGGATGCTCAGTCGGTGAAGTTCGGCCAGGTGTTCCGCGCCGACCAGGAGCGGGTGGCCGCGCGCGTCGCGCTGCTGCACGGTGATCAGAAAATTGGAACCGATGAAGACATCCAGCTCGTGGAGCGAGAGGGCGTGATTGGTATAGGCGAAGGAATTGAAGAGCATGAAGAAGTGACGACGATAGTCGTCGATCTTGGGCATCTGGCTGGCGTCCAGGCAATCTTCGACGGCCAGCGGATGCAGGCCAAGGGGCTCGATCAGCGCCGAAAGCTGCTCCTTGGTGGGCTCGAGGAAATCCAGCCAGAAGTAGCCGCCGCTCTTCTTTGCGGCTGCGCGGGCGGCCGACCAGGTAGTGGTCCGCACAAGCTTGCCGGTGCGCGTGATGTGATGGAATGTGCTTTCGGACATGGGTGCTTCCATTCTCAATATGATATGGATTGCCGGCTGAGCGCAGTATAGCACCCGGTCTGCCGCCCGGTGCCGGTGAGCGTGGTCCGTATCGGCGCAGTTCACGCCTAGCCCCGTCGACGCGTGCTACACTCCCGGTTTGGCATCGAATATAGCTGCCCCTCGCTGAGCCCACTGTCTGATTCATCCAAGCGACATTCGTTCCAACGGGCAAGTAGCCAGGGTGGGAGGCCATGTGTCAAAGTACTTCACGAAGGCGTTTCATGTTGGCTGGAGTGAGATCAATGCGCTCGGGCAGGTGGGACTCTCCAACTACTTCCAGTACGTGGTTGAGACTGCCTGGGCCTGGGGAGCTGCGAATGGGCTGGGGATCGCGGAGAGCGAGGACCTGGGTCTGGGTTGGGTAATGCATGAGACTGAGATCAGCATTGTTCGACCGTTGAAGTCTGGCGATGATTTCGATTTCACAATCTGGTTACAGGAATGGCGTCGAGTTCGCGGTACGCGGTGCTTCGAGCTTCGGATCAAGGACGGGGGCGAGCTGGTGGCACAAGGCGTGCAGGAGATCGTGGTTCTGGACAGCACCACGCTGCGGCCCGTATCTCCGCCAGAGCATCTTATCGACAACCTGCGCATGCAGGATGCGCGCGTGGTGCCCCGGCACCCATTTCCGAAGCCTGCGATCCCGGATGCGGCTGCGTTTGAGACCGAGAGGGCCGTGGAATGGCGGGACCTTGACTGGCAGGAACACGTGAACAACGCGATCTACCCAGAGTACGCAGAAGAGGCCAGCGCACAAGCATTGGCGGCGCTTGGCTGGCCGCCGGATGCGCTGAAGGCCGCGGGCTGCGCCCTGACAAATCGGCGGGTGCACATCCAGTACCCAGCGTCCGCATCCTGGGGTGAGCGACTCAAACTCACCACCGCGCTGGTGGAACTGAACTCAACCGGGGGCACCTGGTACGTGGACATGGTGCGGCAAGCCGACAAGGAACGTGTTGCGCGATGCATCCTGGAATGGGCGGCGATCGATCGCATTACAGGCCAACAGAAAGCGCTGCCGGAGGCGCTGGCGCGAGCGCTGCGTGGGCGGCTTGTGGCGACTGAGGGCTATGCTCGCTGACGAGGATGCAGGCGCACGCGGCGCGGCTGCAGAAGGGTTGATGCATGAAATACAACTTTGATGAGGAAATCGACCGTCGCGGCACCCAATCCATAAAGTGGGAGTTCATGGAGCGGGAGGACCAGCCGGGGCATTGGGATCACACGGATCGCTCGTTTGGCGACGGCCGGGTGCTGCCCCTGTGGGTTGCGGACATGGATTTCCGGTGCCCCGAGCCGGTGGTTCGCGCACTGGTGGAGCGTGCGCAGAATGGGGTCTTCGGATACTCCTCCCCGACACCCGAGTTCTTCAGGTCGATCGTCCGGTGGTTGAAAAGAAGGCACGAATGGGAGATCCAACCTGAGTGGATCTGCCTGACGCCCGGGGTGGTTCTGGGGCTGAACATGCTGGTGCGTACCTTCGTCGCGCCGGGGGAGCGCGTGTTGATCCAACCGCCCGTCTATCATCCATTTCGGTATGCAATCGAGAAGGCGGACGCCGAAGTCGTCACAAATCCGCTGGTCCTTGCGGACGGGCGTTACTGCATGGATCTTGACGACCTGGAGCGGAAAGCCCGCGATCCCAGGGTGAAAATGCTGATCCTGTGCAGCCCGCACAACCCTGTGGGGCGCGTTTGGACCGCGGATGAGCTAACGCGGCTGGGTGAGATCTGCCTCCGAAACGATGTGCTGGTCGTTTCGGACGAGATTCACGGGGACCTGGTCTACCGGGGCCATCGGTTCACGCCTTTCGCGAAGATCAGCCCCGAACTTACTCAGCGTTCGGTCATTTGCACCGCGCCCAGCAAGACGTTCAACCTGGCCGGATTGCAGACCTCCTGCATCATCATCCCCAACGAGTCTGTGCGCAGCCGCTTCGCACAGACTCTGGACCGCCATGGATTGCATCTGCTCAACACCTTTGGCCTGGTGGCGCTGCAGGCTGCGTATGATCAGGGTGAGGAGTGGCTGGAGCAGGTTCTGGTTTACATGGAATCCAACCTGGACTACCTGGAAGAGTATGTGCGCCAGCACCTCTCGCAGATCAGCGTGATCCGCCCCGAGGGGACGTACCTGGCCTGGCTGGACTGCCGCCGGCTGGGATTGGACGAGGCGGCGCTGAAGAAGCTGATGCTGAAGGATGCCCGGGTCTACCTGGATGACGGCGTAATCTTCGGCGAGGAAGGGGCGGGCTTTCAGCGCATCAACATTGCCTGCCCGCGGTCGGTTCTGGCCGAAGCGCTTGAGCGGATCCGGGCGGCAATCGGCAGGATGCAGACAAACACGGCGTGACAAGGGGTGCGGGCTCGACACCAGGCGGCTGGTTGGGGCCGCGCGGTGATTCTCTCTGACAGGTAGCAGACCGAATGATCGACCCCTCCGGTCGCCTTGAGGTCAATCTCTGAGGGGGACGTCGCCCTTTAAGAAGTCCTGGAGCCACTCTGGAACCGCATCGGCGTCGTCTTGCTTAAGCCGAAGCGGCAGGGCCCCTGTGCCGTGGTGCCATGAGAGGGCGCGGTTGAGCATGCCGAGGCGGTATGCCAGGACATACGCCTGGATGAGCCGGATGCGGCTCCCGAATCGGGTCCAGGGTTCCAGGTAGGCGTCACGAAGGCGGCGCATCTCCGGGCCGCTCTCCTCGAGTTTGAGCCGGTAGGCAGCGGCGCGAATGGTGACGACCATGCTGAAGAACGGGTGCGCCACACTGCTGTCACTCCAGTCGGCGAAGATGTAGCGGCTGCCATTCAGGAGTACGTTGGCATCGTGCAGTTCCTCATGCGTCAGGGTTTCGGGCAATCCAAAGGCTGCCAACTCGTCGCACCACTCGGTCAGCTGGGGCTTCAGTGCCTGCAAGCGGGTGTACTCCTGGAGGGAGAGGCCGGAAGTCAGGCCGAGGCGGAGATTCTCGTTAGGCTCGAGGATCTCATCGTAGAGTTGAGGCAGCTTCGCCAGGCGCCGGTCGAACATGCCAAGGCTCAGCAGCTCCTGCACGCGAGGTGCCATTTCGATCTGCATCTCAGCGTAAATTGGCAGCAGCCTGACCCAATGATCGACTTGTTCCAGACCGGGAGAGGCGCTTCGCAGGGTGGCGCCTGCTTCTTCCGAGAGGAACCAACCCGCGTCGGCTTGAAGGGCGATGACCGGAACGGTGACGTCAGGCCGCCAGTGACTCAGTGCCTCCGTCAGTCTCGCCTCGAAGTCCGAGAGCGGCGGCGCCGGAGCTTTGAAGAAGACCACCCCCTTGTCGGTCGGCACACGGATAAACGTGGACCAGGGGCGCTGATGCAGTACCTCCAGCGGCGAACTGCGTTGACGGCCGTGTTCTGCGAGCGCCTCGTCGATCCAGGTCGTGACCGCGTCGAGCCAGCCCGGGCGTTCCCATGGCAGATCCAAGTAGGTTGCGGTCATTCGAATCTTCGTGAGCTGCGCGTGGAATGGGCCGGTCTAGCCGAGGACAATGTTGTCGATCAGGCGGGTCTTGCCGAAGAATACAGCCATCGAGAGCAAGGCCTTTCCTGAAAGGTGCTCCAGATCCTGCAGAGTTTCGTAATCGGCGCAGGAGACGTACTGCACTTGGGCGAGGGGCTCTGCGGCGAGGACGTCTTGCGTCGCCCGAAGAAGCTTCCCGGCGGATCGCTCGCCCCTATCGTAGGCAGCTTGAGCGGCCAACAGGGCGCGATGCAGTACGGGAGCGGCACGTCGTTGTTCGGGGGTAAGGTACACGTTCCTGCTGGACATGGCCAGGCCGTCCGGTTCGCGGCACAATGGGGCAGACGACGATCTCGACCGGAAAGTTCAGGTCACGGGTCATCCGCCGAATTACGGTTGCCTGCTGAGCGTCCTTTTGGCCGAAGTACGCTCTTTGGGGCTGCACGGCGTTGAAAAGCTTGCTGACGACGGTGGTCACACCCCTAAAGTGACCGGGGCGCTGGGCGCCTTCGAGGGGCAGGCTGACCTGCGCCACTTCCACCCACGTCTGGTAGCCGTCGGGGTACATGACGTCCGGTGTGGGGGTCCAGACCAGGTCCACCTCGGCTTGCTCCAGCAACCTAAGGTCACGCTCCAGGTCCCGCGGATAGCTGTCCAGATCCTCGCTTGGACCGAACTGCGTGGGGTTCACGAAGATGCTTACGGCTACGATCGAGCACTCTTGCCGTGCACGGCGGGCAAGGGAGATATGGCCTTCGTGCAAATAGCCCATCGTCGGCACCAGTCCCAGGCGACCGGCTAGTAGTTGCCTGGCCGTGGAGAGTTCGTCAAGGGAAGTTGCGACTATCATTTGTCTAGACATGATCCGAAAGTCCTCGTTGACAGACCTAGAAAATCCGTGCTAGACTAAGTGCGCCTAGTTACCCAAAAGGAGAGAAAATGGCCTACTCATTCCAGAATTCCAAGGGTGTGACCTACTACCTTCACACTCGTCGGCAAATGGCAGCCAGCGGCAAGGAGCGTGTCCTGTTCTTTTTCGCCAAGGAGATCAAAGACGGCGTTATGGATGCGGTGCCCGCCGGCTACGACGTGGTCGAAATGAAGACCGGTCTGCCCGTACTCAAGAAGAAAGTATAACCGTCCACAAAGCAGTACGCCTGACAAAATCCAGCGGCAAACGCTGGATTTTTCATTGGTGCACTGCACACATCTTGGGGGCCAGTGTCTTGGGGTGCCATATGTACCCGTCAGATCTACTCAAGCCTGTCCTCGATTTCCCAGGCATGATCCAGTAGATGCCAGGCGGTGCGGCGCACGAAGTAGTGAGGCGACCAGCGCTTTCCGCCCCGGGGGCCATGGGTGGGTATTTCCCGTGCGGCCGATGCTCGGATGCCCTCTACCGCCCCCAGGCGCACCTGGGCCATGGTCCGCCCATTATGCTCCTTCTGCTCCTTGGTGGCCGAGTATTGCCACCATCCGAGGGCGCCGACATAGGCCTCTTCCGCACCCCTAACGTGCTCAATCATCTTTTCCAGGGTCCGTCCACCGCCGCGGGGTCCCAAACGGAGCGTCCTTCCTTTCGCGGTTCGGGCGATGGAATCGAAGGCAGCCCAGCAGGCACGCAACAGGGCCTCGCTGCGCTTGAGTTCGGAAGCGTCCATCTTCCGCGCGTCATCGGCCGGGTGGGCTTCAGGGGCGCCATAGTCGGTGCCAGATCCGCCCTTGAGCCGCTCGACCACCTTCAGTTGTGTCAGCGACCCGGGCGGCGAAAACGGAACTCCAGATCTTCGCAAGGCGTCCGCATAGCGTGGGCCGCAGTCGAGCAGTGCCTGCAGGGCTGAGGCTTCATCCTTACCGCTGCGGCACCAACCCGGCCATTCGAGGGCGCCGGCGAACGTGCGCTTCGCGCCCGTTTCAACATATACCCTGACTGCTCCTTGCATGCGCCTCATCCTTCACTATTGGACTGGCTCGCAGTTGTGGCCAGCCATCTCCCACACGCCAAATCCTAAGTCCCAACGGGCGAATCGTAAACCCCCCGGACTTGTCTTTTTGCTGCTTCGCCCATAGAATGAATCTACTCCCGGAGGTTTTCATGAGACAAGACCGCTTCTTGATTGGAATACTGATCGGCATTGGCGTGCTCGTGGCTGCCGCGCTGGCGGTGTTCTTTACTCGCCAGCAGCAAGTTTCGTACCGACCCGATGATCTTCCCCAGGACGTGGTGCACAACTATGTACTGGCCGTCATGAATCGAGACTACGCGAAGGGCTACGCCTATCTTGCCGATCTCAAAGACAAGCCGACATTTGAGGAGTTCCGCCAGGCCTTCGCGGTGGGCCGGCTGACGCCGGGACAAGCCGGGATCAAGATCGGCAGCGCGGACATCAGCGGTGACACCGCCTCCGTAGAGGTCATCATGGTGTACACCCCGGGTGATCCGTTCTCCTCGGGCTCGGACAACGTGGGGTCCGCCCAGCTCCTGCTGCAGAAGGGGGCCTGGAAGATCTCATCCATGCCGACGTATAACCTGTGGGACTTCAGTTGGTACCAGGAAAAACCAAAATAGACCGGCGCTCTCGACCCGTTTGGCAAGGCACCCTGGCCCACGGCGGGCAATCCCGCGCGTATCTCCGCTCACCGGAGGCTCCGATGAAGACCGTACGTCGACTGTACTTCTATGCGGTAGCGATGATCAGCATCGAGGTCGTCTTGTGGGGGCTGATCAACCTGCTGCGTTCCATCCTCAGTCAAACCGTGGGAGGCACTGCCGAGGTGCTGGCCCGCGCCCTGGCGCTGACCGTGGTGGGACTGCCGATCTTTCTATTCCATTGGCTGTGGGCCCAGCGCCTGGCCTCGGCAGATGCCGAAGAACGCACGGCGAGCCTGCGCGCCGTTTTCTTCTACGGCATACTGCTGGGCACGCTGATCCCGTTCATACAAAACCTTCTGGCGCTGATCAACCGTCTGCTGCTGGGCACAGCCGGGCTGGAGGTGGGCAGGGCCCTGCTGGGCGGAGTCGGCACGGTCCCCGACAATGTGATCGCCATCGCCATCAATGGAGTTGTGGCGCTTTACTTCTGGAGGGTGCTGCAAACTGAGTGGCGCTCGCTTCCCGACGAAGATAACTTCGCGGACGTGCGCCGCTTGTATCGTTACTTGTGGGTGATCTACGGATTGTTGATGACGGTTTTTGGTGCGCAGCAGATCCTGCGTTACATGTTCTTCGTGCCGAGCGGCTTGCTGGGCGAGATGACGCGTGAGACCATCGTCAACGGGCTGGCGCTGCTGTTGATCGGTGTGCCGGTGTGGGTGTACTCATGGAATGTCGTGCAAAGTTCCACAGGGGATGAGCGGGAGCGCGACTCAAACCTGCGACTTGCCATCCTGTATATGCTGGCGTTAAGCGGGGTGATCACGGTGCTCACCACGGCCGCCATGGTCATTCATGTCCTGCTGGATGGACTGCTGGGTGTACGCATGACCGCCGGCGAGATGATCAACAAGATGGGCGGCCCGCTGTCGATCGGCGTTCCGCTGGCCGCGGTCTGGGCGTACTACAGCCATTGGCTGGTACGCCACATCGAGTCGATTGCGGAGCCGGTGCGGCGGGGCGGCATGCGGCACGTGTACGCCTATATCCTTTCGGCCGTGGGCCTGGGCGGCACACTGCTGGGGGTTGGGCAGCTGATGCACTTCATGATCCAGCTGGCAAGCGGATCGCTGTTGATGGCGGATGATACGCTGCGCTCGGACCTGGGTCGCGCCCTGGCAGTGATCGCCGCCTGGCTGCCGCTTTGGCTGGTCGTTTGGCGCAGGCTGCAGGCCGAGGCGGCGTCGGCAGGCGACGCGGGTGAACACGCCCGACGCTCTGTTGTGCGGCGCGCCTACCTGTACCTGGCGCTGTTCGCCGGCGTCATCGGCGGGATGGGCTTTGCGGTGGCGCTGCTATTCGAGCTGCTCAACACCGCTCTGACCGGGACGCGCAGTGGCGGCTTCATCACGACCGCCCTGAACGACCTTCAATTGCTGGTCCTCTTTGCGGTGCTGTTGGTGTATCACCTGGCCGTCATGCGTCGGGACGGCCGTTTCGCGGCTGCGGCCCTGGCCGCCAGTCATAAGGCCTTCCGCGTGGTGGTTGTGGACTCAGGCAAAGGCTTCGCCCAATCGGTCAAAGACGCAATGCAGCGGGCGGCGCCGAATGTGCCGGTGACCGTGGCAGCCCGACCAGCGCGGGGAAAATTCGAGGCCATGATCATTTCCGGCAGCCGACTATTGGATGCGCCGCAATGGGTGCGCAGCTTCAGGGGCCATCTCATTGTGGTGCCGGATGCGACAGAGGGCGTGCACTGGGCGGGAGGCATAGATGCCAACCCGATCCAGAAGGCCGTGTTGGCCGCACGCCAGTTGGCCGAGGGGCAGGCGGCTGCGCAAACGCCCAAGCGCTCCGGATGGATGGTCGTGGTGTACATTGCGGCCGCTCTCTTCACGGCACAAGTCCTGGTTGGGATCGTAATCCTGGTGGTCTCCACGTTTCTCCAGTGAGGCGCGCGCCTCATCTGGAGCCAGAAAGCCGCGCCCCGCGGCCGAGCACCGAAGGCTGATGGCCGAAAACTGATATACTGCAACATCATACAGGCGTAGAGGGCCACGTCATGAAAGCCACCGTACCCCAGGAAAAACTCGCTCACGGCCTCAGCCTTGTTTCACGGGCGGTCGCGTCGCGCTCAACGCTGCCTGTATTGAGCAATATCCTGATCGCGGCCGACGGTGGTCGCCTACGTCTCTCGGCCACCAACCTGGAACTGGGCATCACATGTTGGATCCCGGCGCGCATCGAGCAGAACGGCTCCACGACCGTTCCGGCCCGCACCTTCTCCGACCTGGTGAGCACGCTGCCGGGCGAGCAGGTCATGCTATCGCTGGATACGCGCACGCAAACCCTGAATGTGCGCGGGGGCACCTCCACCAACGACATCAAATGCATCGACGCGCAGGAGTTCCCTCCCACGCCCAGCGTGGACCTAGACGGCGCGATGCAACTGAACGTAGCTGAGTTTCGGGAGATGATCCAGCAAGTAGCCTTTGCGGCCAGCACGGACGAGGCCCGCCCAGTGCTGATGGGCGTGCTACTGCAGGCGGAGAAGGACAAACTTACGCTGGCCGCGGCGGACGGGTTCCGGCTCTCCGTGCGGCACGCGAAGCTTTCCACGCCAGCCACCACGCCGATCACGGCCATCATCCCGGCGCGATCCCTGACCGAGCTGGCACGCGTGGCGCCGGATGGCGACGAGACGCTGCAAATGGCCATCCCCAAGATGCGCAATCAGGTGGTCTTCCACGCGAAGGATGTGGAGGTCACCAGCCAGTTGATCGATGGCACCTTCCCGGATTATCAACAGATCATCCCGCGCAAACACACCACGCGCACACTGGTCTCCACGAGTTCGCTGCTCAAAGCCTGCAAGCAAGCGGAGATCTTCGCTCGCGAGGGCTCGAATGTGGCACGCGTCAATATCAAATCTGCCGGCAATGGTCAACCCAGTGAGCTTGAGATATCAGCCGTGTCGGAGGAGACCGGCAAGAACGAGACGATCGTCGAGGCGACGGTGGATGGAGGCGGGGTATTGATCGCCTTCAACGTCAAGTTCCTGCGCGAAGCCCTGGAGGTCATCAAGACTTCCAACGTGGCAATCGAAATGACCGCGGCCAACGCCCCCGGCGTGCTTCGGCCGGTGGGCGACGAGAACTTCCTGCATGTGATCATGCCCATGCACCTGGGCTGATCGAATCCAATGCAGATCAAAAAAGCCGGGCGAATGCCCGGCTTTTTTTTCTGAGTCGACTTTGCGCTTAGACGGCAACGCTGGAGGTGGGGACGGCAATCAGCTTGTGGAGCTGCAACTCAACCTGTTCCGGGGTGCTGTTCAGTGCATAACTCCATTCGGCGAGCAGGGCCGTCTGCGCCCGCTTCAGCAGGACTTGATCATTGTCATTGAGCGGGTGGTTCTTGGCGAAGACCACCAGGCTGCGGATCACCTTGCACAGCGAACTCGGGCCGTCCGTCCTTCAGCATTTCGAGCAGCATGGTCTTGCGCTCGTGCCGATCCTGCGGCAGGGTGGCACCGGCCCTTGTGAGTAACGTCTTGAGCTTGGTTAGCTGTCCCCGAGAGCTGGGGCGTCGCAGCCGGGTGGAGAGTTGGTCATCATTGGGCACCCAGACCGTCATGTCGCCGACCTGGACGGAGTAGTACAGGGTCTTCTTGCCAAGCAGTTCCCGATTCTCCAGCCGCGCGACCGTCCCCAGCCCGTACGTCCAATGCATCACGGCATCCCCGCGCCGGAAAAGGCGTTTGGAGCCGGCTTTGGAGGCGGCCTTGCGTGAAGGATGCCGGCTGGCGCGCTTCGCGGCGCGCCGAACGACGCGCTTTGCCGTGCGCTTGATAGGTCTTTTGATGGCCCGTTTGATGGGGCGTTTTGGGGACTTCTTGGCCGACCGTTTGGTTGCCCGCTTGGCTGGTCGTTTCATATGCGCATAAGTGACGTCAACGCCAGCCCGGCATGCGGACTGGCGTCTGGGTGCTCTTCTAAAGCCCGTCTGGCCCGTTCTAAGCCCATTATAGCATAAGACGGCTGTTTTCCCTAGGGTTTTGGGTGCATTCCTGGTTTCGCCGGCTCAAATTGAGTGATTTTTTGTCTGATGATGGGCTCCGAACAGCAGACAAAGGCCCGGTGTTCTGGAGCGGAGTGATCCCCGGCATACGACCCACAGAATTGCCTCGAATCCTGGCGCTTGACCGCGAGGCCGTTCACGCGTGCTGAGATGTAACTCGCCTGCCGCTCAGGTTGTGGCAGGCGAGTTCCCTGGTCAGGCGGGCGGCGTGGGTGGGGCGATGGGGACGACACTCGGCACGCTGTGCTGATGTTCTTTTTCCCGTTTCTGTTTTCGCCGCTCTTTGGGATCAAGCTTCGGCTTCTTTCGCTTCTCGCGACCGCCCTTGTCTTTCTTTCCTTTTTCTCCCATGGTGATCTCTCCTTGTTGTTCCTTTTTCACCGGCGCAGGCTTCCCGGGTTCGCGAAGGCGGCGTATGCCACGATCATGCGGCGCAGGCGCTGCGCCAGGAACGCGCTAGCCGATCCGAGAGCCTCCAGGATGCCCTGCGACTCCTGATGATAATCCTGAATCCGGCTCAACGACCAGTGCGCAGGCGGAGGCTGCAAGTTGGTGATCCGGTCAGCCAGCTTGACCATCCAGATCTCGGGGCGCTGTGCCTGGATGCGCTCGAGGCACTCGCCCATCTGCGCGGGCTTGGGCAGCCGCTTGTTCAGTGTGAGGGCGAGAACTCCGTCGGCCACTGCCTGGCCGAAATCCTGCTGCAGCTGTTCGTAGCGCACGCGCGTGTCTTCCAGGGTGTCGTGCAGCAGGGCACACTGCACGGCCAGATCGGCATCGCCGATATTCTCACTGGCGGCCGCGGCCACCATCTCCATGGCCACGAAGCTCAGGTGCATGATGTACGGCAGTGAGGTGCCCGGAACCTTTTGCCAACGGTGAGCATGCGCAGCAAAGCGGTAGGTCCGGATGTACACGTCTTGAGACCAGGAGGAGGGCATTTGGAATTTGGGATGGTCGATTTGAGACCGTCGAATGGCAGACGATAAGGCTGCTGTCCAGGTATGCCGCAAGCTAGGCGATGGCAGCGGGTGATGCGCCTGACAAGTTGGGCCAACTGCAACGGCGAGTCTAACACCCGGCAGTGAGCGCCGCGTGGTGCGGGAGGCGCCTCGCATCCTCCTTCACCCGCCCGGGTTTCATCTACCGGGCAGGGCGCGTGCCCAACCCAGGAGAGGAGTCCGCAATGTCCAACACGGCTATGCTTATCTTGCTGCGAGTGTTCGGTGTACTGCTAATCGGCCTGGCCGGCTACCGGGCGTTCAAGGGACGCTTCCAGAGCGAAAACAACGTCGGACAGACCGAGACGATGGATCGGTCGCGAAACCCCCTGCGTTTTTGGGCGCAGCTGGCGATCATGGCGGCGATAGGCCTGGCGCTGATCCTGGCGCCCATCCAGGTGTAGCGACGAGGGGATCTCTACACGAGGATCCTACTCTGCGCGACGGTGTCTTCCAAGAAAGCGCGCAGACGAAGGTTGAAGAGCGCCGCCATTTCGATCTGCGGATTGTGAGCCGCTTTGTCGAAGATGGCGCGTTGCGCACCCAGCCGCTCCGTAAGCAGATCGCAAACGGCGAGCATGGCACGCGTGGTGGGGAGGCGGCGCTTCTCTTCAGTTAGATGCTGCCGCCCGCCGGAGACCACCAACTTGGGGAACGGCGCGGCCGCCAGCACGCCGAGCTTGACATCCGCCTCCCAGGCCGGGCGCTGATGCAGGGCGGTACGAATGCCGGCGATGTCATCCTCGGAGAAATTGATCTCAGGGCGGGGCTGGTCCTCGGGATGACCCGTGAAAGCAAAGTAGAAATCCAGGGGATCGCTCCTGGCATAGGCCGCCTTCAGATGCTCAATGGCCTCTTCCACTGACTCGTGTCCCCGAAGCAGGCCGAATGCGGGCGGCTCGATCAGCGTGAGTGAGAGCGTAAGTTCGGGTTGCATGGCGGCCGCGAGCAGACAGGCCACGGCCCCGTAAGAATGTCCAACCAGGTGCGTGGGATGCTCCAGCAGATCGACGATATCGTGGGCATCGACTTCGAAATCTGAGCAGCGGGTAAAAGGGCTGCCGCCATAACCCCGGCGATCCAGCAGGATGAGGCGGAAGGAATCGGAAAGGGGTTTCTGTTCGGAAAACGTCTCCGTCCCCGTGCTCATGCTGCCATGCACGAACATGACGGGAACGCCTTCACCCCATACGACGAGATGGAGTTCGGTCATCAGGCTCCTCCCAGGTTGCCGGATTATCGCGCTAATCTGTTCCGAGCACAATGACCCCACGGTCCGCTAGCGGGATGGGTCGATACCGGCCAAGCAGCTTCCCTTCCGAGATACGGCCACGGTAGAATTCGGCAGCCCGGCTGCGGGCATGCGATCTTCCTGAACCGAACACATGAATCTCACGCCATCTTCAATTGCGGGTCAACGGCTGCGCAACCAGTGGATCGATGCGCCGGCTCGCGGCGAGGCGGCCGCGGTCGTTGAACAGCTTGTGGCTGTGCAGGCTCAGGACTATGCCGGCGCCAAGTGGGCGCTGGGCCTGCGCCTGCGCGGCTCTGACGAAAAGCAGATCGAGAAGGCCTTCAACGAGGGGCAAATCCTGCGCACTCACTTGCTGCGCCCAACGTGGCACTTCGTGCTCCCACGGGACATCCGCTGGCTGCTCGAGCTCACGGGGCCGCGCGTGGCTGCGCTCAATGCCGGTATGCAACGCAAAGCCGGCCTGGATGCGGCTGTATTCAGGAAGGCGGAGCGCGTGCTGAGCGCGGCTCTAAGCGGCGGAACGCACCTCACCCGCGACGAACTGCGAATCGAGCTGAAACGAGCCGGCCTCCGAACCGAGGGCGAATTCCGCTTCGCCTATCTCTTGATGCATGCGGAAGTGGTTGGGCTGATCTGCAGCGGACCGCGGCGCGGCAAGCAGTTCACGTATGCCTTGCTGGATGAGCGAGCGCCTGCGGCGCGTACGTACGACCGTGAGCAAGCGCTGGTCGAGCTCACCCGGCGCTATTTTCTCAGCCGCGGTCCGGCAACTCCGCATGATTTCGCCAAGTGGTCCGGGCTGACCCTCGCCGATGCCCGCCTGGGCCTGGAGCATCTGCGCCGCCATCTGCATAAGGAATTGTTTGAGGGTCAGGAATACTGGTTTGGCGAGCCGGTCAAGTCGACGCGCATGGCATCTCCCGGGCACTTGCTCTCCGTGTTTGACGAATATGTCTCAAGTTACAAGGGCCACAGTTCCATCGCACCGGACGAGATCAGCCGACGGCTGCGGGCGTTTGGCAACGCTTTGACCGGCATCATGGTGCTGGGTGGGATCGTGGTTGGTACGTGGAAGCGCGTGCTCACGCAACACGAAGCGATCTTCAAGCTCGATCCATTTCGTCGGCTGGCAACTGACGAGCGGCTGGCGATCGCCGTTGCAGCGGATCGATACGCCGAGTTCCATGGTGTTGAGGCCAGGCTGATGTAGATGCTGTCGAAGAGGATATTCGCGTGTGGTTGAGGCATGATTGCGCTAGAATAGGCTTACGAGCGCTCACAGGAGGATGCATCGGCGCGATACCGGCCGATGATGCAGACGGTGACAATCCAGCCAGACCGCCTTCGCAATCCATTGGCCGTTGTCCAGGTCGTACTGATCGGCCTGCTGGTGCTCAGCCTGACCCTGGGCGCGCTGCTTGAGCGCACTGAACGCGCGCGCGCCGAGGGCGGCGGCGACAGCGACGGCCACCACGGCTGAGACAACTGCAACGGCGGCAGCCACCGACACTGCTGGCCCGGTAACACCCAGTCTTGAAGCCACAGCCAGCGCCATTCCAACTTCAACTGAGGCGCCATCGCCCACGGCCACGCCGCCGCGTGAGCCGATGTTGCACACGGGGCGCGGGGATTCAGTCTTCTATCCTCAAAAATGGATCGGGCCGGCGGTCGTGCGCATTAGTTACGACGCGGCTGGGCCGCTGGCCGTTTGGACGCAGAATGACAACGCCGAGCGGGAGGACTTGCTCGCCAACGTCGTGGGTCCGTATCACGGTAATTCGGTCATAGACCTGCTGGGCACCCAGCGCATCCTGCGCTTTGAGGTGCGCACCGCCGGGGACTGGACAATCGAGGTGCTGCCGCTAAGCGCCGCCTTGCACCTGACCATTCCGGGCGCGATTCAAGGCGCGGGTGACGACGTGGTGGTGCTGGAGGGGCCCTTTGCTCCCGACCTGCTCAGCATCGACGCATCGACCGCCAACGGCGACTTCTCGGTTCTGGCTTACGGTTCCCAGCGCGATCAGGTGGTCGGTGCGGTGGGGCCATACACCGGCACGGTGAGCGTCCGACGGGATACGACCGTGCTGGCCGTGAAGTCCAGCGGGCCGTGGAGGCTTGAGATCACGACACGGTAGGGGCAGCCACTGAGTTGGCCCGAGAACGGTAACAGGAGGAGAGTATGGCGGACAAATTGCCCTGCCCGAAATGCAAAACTGCCATGGATGAAGGCCGCGTCAGCCCGTCGGGCAGCGGGATCCTTGGGTATGTTTCGGCGAAACAAACCGGGATGCTGCGCCAGGTAACGCCCATCGACCGGGGCCGCGCCTGTCCGAACTGCGGTTACGTCGAGCTGTATCTCGATCCAGCGGAACTGAAAAAGCGGACAGGCTAGCGCGAGGCAAGCGGAAGGCATAGCTCGCGCGCCGGATTCGCACGTTGACGGCCAACGGCGGCCAGATCCATTCGGCCTGACTCTGCAGGAAGTCTCTGGCCGTCGCGTCCTTTTCCCACCACAGTAGACCGACGTTCTTTTCCACTGGCTTGAAGCCGGCGGAGGCGTAGACGCGGGATGCGCTCGTGTCGGTTTCAGCGATGATGACGAGTGTATCCAGCCCGTGCTCAGCCATCGCCTGGCGGCCAGCTTCGTACACCATGCGTCCAGCGATGCCGCGCTCGACGGTAATCCGGGTGAGTCTCAACAGATTGGTAGCGCCCCAGGCCGCGGCCATCATGGAAGACTCCCAGGTCAGCCACCAGGCGACCGTCCAGGAAAGCTCCATACCAATGACCCAGCCCTGCCTGCTCCATGCGTCGGTAACGGTCCATCATGAAGGTGCGGAATGTGCGGTAGCCGCCTTCCTCGTGACCCTCGTCGCGGCTGAGGACCTGTTGTTCGATCACCTCCGTGAACTCTGCGTCGGTCTGCAACGGACGAATCATCACATCACTGGCGAGGCGTGGAGGAGGCTGCAAGCGCCCGGGCGACCTGGATCACATTGTGATCCAGGTCGAATCCGGCAGCCACGAAGGGGTCGACGAAGCCCTGCTCCCCTTCGGGTGAATCCCAACTGAAAGCCACGTGCTTGGTCTCCGGCGGGCGGCCCACCTCGCGGCTGAAGAGATCGCGCCAGATGTCAAAATCGCCAGCCTGAGGAGGGCGGGCGAAGAGCAAGAAGTTGCCCCAGTAGAACGTTGGATTGAGCGGCGAGCGCACCACCAGGTAGTCACCGCGATCGGTGATGATTCCATCGAATCTTGGGGAAGATCAGATCGGTGCGACAGCCGAGGGATTTGACATCCATGAAGCCTCCTTGCTCCCGGAAGACCACGCCGGGCGCAGATTATCGCATCATTTGACCGGGCACGGGAATGCGATGTGCACGCGACGAGATCTCTCCCTCAACGGACGGCGCTGGATGGCTTCGCTCGCCGCCGACGCTTCGGAGGTTACGGTTCGAGTTGCAGGGTAAACACCCACGGCCCCTTGCGGACGTAGCCCAATGCGTCGAGGAAGCGCTGATAAGCCTCGGCCTCGGTCATCCCTTCAGGCAGTCTCCTGTAAACCGGGCCACCGCCACCTCCGCCGTTTCCGGTGAAGGTCATGTAGTCCATCTGGATGCCCTGTTTGCGGAGCTCTTCCAGAGCACGCGTTGACTTCAGCTCGATCCGTCACCTCGGGCACAGACAGCTGCAATGATCCAATGGTCAAGCACCAGGGTCTCCGGCTTGCCGTGATGTCCGACCGGGAAGCCTGCCCGCACGCAGCGACCGTCCGGGATCGGCGGCTTCCAGCCCGGTTCTGTACCTTTGCCGGTGTCGCGGTACTCCGGATCGTACAGCATGGAGTAGTCGTTGATGGCAACCTGGTCGGGGCCGATCTGCAGAGTGACTGGGTCACCGAGCATCCAGTCCCCGGGCGCCGGTTTGCGATAGCACACGTACACAACGGTGTAGGATGGTGAGGTCTTGACCATCTGCAAGAGGACGTCGGTGCCGCCGGCGTTCGCCGTCAACATGGGTTCGATCGTGAAGGCCTTGTAGACGGGCAGATCGAGATCAAAGCTGAACTCACTGATCGGCGCGCCGGGCGTGTGGGAGGTGTTCAAGTTGAGGACAAGTTGGCCCCGGAAGCGCTCCATCTTGAGACCGGTCACCGGAGTGAGCGTGACCAACGTGGTGGCTGGATCGGAATCCTGCGGTCCCCAGCCGGTACCCGCATTGACATTGGTTCCGTCTGCGAGCCGCACGCTTCACGTCGCCTACCGAGAAGCCGTCCTGCCAGCCATCGAAATGCACGGTGAACGCCATGCGATTGGTAGTCGATGTAGGCCTACTGGAGCGTGGCGGTCACGTCGCCGACCGTCTCAGATGCCAGCGGTGATTCCTGGGTCGCGCGGCCAGTGATGGAACGCCTCCAATGCGCAGGTCGCCGGGCAGGTATGTGCTGAACTGCCACAGGCTATCCACATTCTGTGGCGCTGTCGCGCCGGGTCAATCCATTCACACTGACGTAGAAGCCAACATCTTTCCCGGGCGCCCGGATGGGGAAGTTCACGTCCTGGCACGTATCGCCCGCGTCCGTCTTGACCTGGACCTGGGCGTTCATTGCAACGCCGGCTTCCAGGGCTGGGGCGTCGCCAAATTGGGCGCTGGCACTGTCGATGATCCAGTCCGCGTCGAGGGCGTCTGATAGCACAAGCGCACCTCGGTGTAGGCAGGGTCCAAGATCACATACGGCATGCGCATTTCGATGCCGTTCACTTCAACGGCATAACTGTTGCTTCCACCGCCCCCCCACGGCAGCGTGATCTCGAGATCCGGGCACATCGAAGTGGAACGTGGTCACCGGAGACGACTTGCCAGCGTTCCAGGCAGCTGACAGGAATGTCGATCTGCGTGTCAACGCGCCGGGCGGGCTGCCCGCCGGTTTCGATCATCTGGTACACCAGGTACGTTCCCTCGACCGTTGGTCCGCCTTCCAGAAGAAGGTCGCGCCGCTGTAGCCTTCGGGTCAGGATGCCGGCGAATGCAAGCTGGGGCACGCCGAGGCGCATGTCCGCACCCAGGCCGTCCACGGTCACATGAATGGCCTGGCGAGCATATTCCAGATACACCCAATCCAGCGTCATCGTGATTCCGGCTTGGGTCTGTGCGCTGCCCAGCATGGTCGCCGACCCTGATCCGCTGGCGAAGGGCGGGGCGGGCGTGAGCAGATTGGGCTCCGCGGTCGTGTTCACGTCGGTGAAGAGGCCCGCATCCTGAGCCGATTGAAGGCCGGGGTCGTAGAGGTAGTGATACAACGCGTAGGCGGCCGTCGTCAGCAAGACCAACGCCAGGATCAACCAAACCAACGACCAACTCCACTTGGTCTGCCACTTCATCGAAAGTGCTCCCTTCGGCAGCCGGGACTGGATCCCCGGCCAGATGTTCGTGTTGTCCGGAACACCGAGGCTGCGCAATGGTCTCCAGAGCGGACTCTCACAGGCGACTCCTTCATTCGTCGCTCCTTTCGACCAGTGCATTCCGCAATCGTCGCCGCGCCGCATTCAGCAGCCACTTGATGGTTCCGGCGGCCGTGCCCGAGGCGGCGGCCATGTCCGCCTCGCTCATCTCGAGGTAGTACCTCTGCACAACGACCAGGCGCTGGCGCGGCGAAAGCCGGTCCGAGCGCAGGCGCAGCTCCTGCTCGGCCTCGGCCGCCTCCACCTGCGCCTCGGGCAGTTCCATCCGGGCCGCCAGCGGGCGAAGGCCTGCTCGCCATCGGCATCCTCAGGGGCAGCTTCGCGTTTGGATCTCTCACGACCTTCAGTGCGGCATGCATAACACTGCGCAGAAACCACGGCTCGAAGGGGCGGGAGTCGCGTCGAAGCTCGCGGATGGATCGGAGCAGGCGCAGGAAGGTCTCCTGAACCACCTCCTCGGCGAGACCGCGGTCTCCCGTAATCAGAAACGCAGTGCGGATCGCCCGCACTTGGTGGGCGAGGACGAGGAACTCGAGTCCGCCCGGGTCGCCTTGTTTGAGGCTCTGAATGGCTTGTTTTTCGTCCAATTGTCCTCGCAGAGAAGGTACTCTCTCTGAGGATATCCCATCATGTGCGAAAGGTTGGGTGGGCGGCCTTCAGGATCGGGGCAGGTCCGGGCTGGCGTGTGGTCATGCCGCCGCCAGCACGGGTTGGCGAGGGCTGCACGGGCGCTCGTTGACGATTCGCGTGCCGTCATGGTATTATTCAGCCGCACATACCAGCCTCGGGCTGGATTTGTTTCTATGCAGGCGGCGGGTGAGCGGGCCTGCCTACGAAGGAGAGGCGTATCAGCGCTAACGAATTTCGAGTGAACGAGAGCATCCGCGTCGCGCAGGTCCGCCTGATCGGCAAGGACGGCAGCAACGTCGGGGTGGTGACGACCCGGGAAGCGCTGCAGATGGCGCGAGACGCCGAGATGGACCTGGTGGAGATCTCGCCGGGGGCTGACCCGCCGGTGTGCCGGGTGATGGACTTTGGGAAGTTCATCTACGAGCGGGCCAAGAAGGAAAAAGAGGCCAAGCGGGCGCAGACCAAGATCGAAGTCAAGGAAATCCGCCTGCGACCCAAAGACGGCTTCCGGACATCGGGGATACAAAGTTGACGATGCCGCGCCGCTGGCTAAGCAAGGACACAAAGTCCGCGTCACGATCCGGTTCCGCGGCCGCGAAATGGATTACCCTGAGATCGCCCTGGAAGACCTGCGTGAGATCGCCGAATCGCTCTCTGACCTGAGCGTGGTCGAGCAGGCACCGATGATGGAAGGGCGCACGATGCTGGTAATGTTGGCGCCCGGAAAGCCATCGGCCAAGAAGAAGGAAAAGCCTGAGGCTGCCGCCCCTCCCGCTGCGGCTGAAGCCAAGCCGCCCTCCCCGGCTTCCTGACGGCGCTCGAACGCAGAGGCTCCACCCGGGGTGTATTCTCCGCGAAGAGCCTGGTTATCAGTGGCTGGATCGACCGTTATCATCTGGGATAGATAGTAGCTTTTCTGAAAGGATCGAAGTCACGTGCCTCGCAAAGCGAAAACCGGAAAGTTGAAGCTCAAGACCCACAAAGCCACCTCCAAGCGCTTCCGCCTGACCGGCGGCGGGAAGCTTGTGCGTACCAAGGGCGGCAAGAGTCACCTGCGTCGGAACCGATCGCGCCGCACCAAGGCGCTGCTGGCCGAAATGCAGACCGTGCAGGGGCGCAGCATCATAAAGAACGTCAAGCGCCTCGCTCCAAACATGAAGAAGTAGGCTCGCGGATCGGGGCACGGCAAGGCGCCGGCCCCCAGTGCAGCTTCTGGATGTATGCAACTGACATGACCTGTCGACGTCCAGGGGTTCGCAGGAGGTAATCGCATGACCCGCATCAAGGGTGGTCCTCACCGACACCTTCGTCACAAGAAAGTCCTGAAGTACACCAAGGGGCAGCGCGGTGCGAAGCACCTGCTTTTCCGCCGGGCCAATGAGGCCATGCTGAAGAGCATGTGGTACTCGACGCGCGACCGGCGCAACCGCAAGCGCGATCTGCGCCGGTTGTGGATCGCCCGCATCAACGCCGCGGCGAGGCTGAATGGCACGACCTACAGCCGGCTGGTGGCGTCGATGAAGAAGGCCGAGATCACGCTCAACCGCAAGATGCTGGCGGATATCGCCGTGCGCGACCCGCAGGCTTTTGCGGCCGTGGTGGCCAAGACGAAGTAGGCCCGGAGCAACGACAGTCATGAGGGCAGGTCATTGACCTGCCCTTTTGCATTCACGGGAGTAGAATGAGCGGGCCGCGGGCAAATCGCCAAGGTTCGGGCGAATCCCAGATTCCCTGCTCATGAAGCGCGCGCGAGCGATGATCACAGCAGCCAACAACTCCAAACTCAAACTGGTTCGGGCTTTGACAGGCAGAAGCAAGGAGCGACGCGAGGCGGGCGCCTTCCTGGCCGAAGGCGTGCGCCTGGTCGAGGAAGCGCTGGCAAGTGAATGGCCCTTCCGTTTCGTGCTGCACGCCGGCGAACCCGGCCCGAGGGCGCAGCAATTGATCGCGCGGATCAAACAACAAGGCATCGACGTCGAGGAGACATCCGAGAAGCTGCTGGCATCGCTGAGCGACACCGAGACTCCGCAGGGTATCCTGGCTGTGCTGAGCGACGAGAAGCCGCCGGCCGCGCGGGCACTTGATTTCGTGCTGGTTGCGGATGGGATCCGTGACCCGGGCAACCTGGGGACCCTGATACGCACGGCGGAGGCCGCGGGCTTCGAGGCTGTTTTCATGGCGCCCGGCACAGTGGATGCATTCTCGCCGAAGGTGGTGCGCGCCGGCATGGGCGCGCATTTCCGCCTGCCGCTTTTCGAGGTGAGCTGGGAGGAGTTCAGAACACAGGTGAACGCGTATCACTGGAACGTCTATATGGCCGACATGGCCGGGAAGCCCTGCTGGGATGTGCAGTTTCGGCCACCGCTGGCCCTGATCATTGGCGGGGAGGCTGAGGGCGCGGGCGCGGAAGCCCGCAGGGTAACGACACAACCGGTAAGCATTCCAATGCAGGGGCAGGCCGAGTCTCTGAATGCGGCGGTGGCTGGAGCGGTGTTGATGTTCGAAGTAGATAGGCAACGACCAGAGGCCCGAGGAGGACGCACGGAGTAACGCGGATCTCACAGACTGGATCACGGTGTTGTACCGATGGACCCGCACTGCTCTAAGAGCTTGTTGCCAGGACGATTGAAATGAAGATCCGATCGATCACCTACTTCTGCAATCCTCGCTATCCTTTCCGTTCCGAGGTGCTGCACGAGGCCGGGCGGTTCCTACAGGCGGCACGGCAAGCATATGAGGCCGCAGGCTACGAAGTGCAAACGACCCGCCTGGCGACTGTACCTTTCCCTGAGCTGCTTGGGGAGAAGTCACTCGACTCTCTGCCTGCTGCCGCCCAGGGGCTCGAGCTGTTGCTTGGACAGATCAACGTGCAATACGCCTCCCTGGGACCGGCGCTGACGCAACAGCCGCGCAGCTACGAGGTGATTCCGGATGCGATCCAGGTCACGAAGAACGTCTTCTTTGGCGGATCGCTCACTGACGGGCGGGCGGGTGTAATTGATGTGGACGCGGTGCACGCGTGCGCTCGGGTGATCGTTCGTTGTGCGCCGCTTGATCCAAACGGTTTCGCCAACCTGCGTTTCGCAGCCCTGGCCAACGTGCAAGCGGGATCGCCATTCTTTCCCGCGGCGTTCCACCGAGGGCGCGCGCCGGCGTTTGCCATTGCCACTGAGGCGGCCGACCTGGCAGTTGAGGCTTTCAAGTCGGCGAAGACCGTCGCGGAAGGGCAGGCGTCTCTGACGGCTTCGATCCAGAAACACGCGGATGCGTTGGGCAAAGTGGCGCCAAGCCTGACTGGTCGAGGGGGTGCGGCATTCGCGGGCATCGATTTCTCGCTGGCGCCATTTCCGGATGAGGCCATTTCACTGGGCGAAGCGTTCGAGCGCATGGGTGTTGCCCGGGCAGGCATGCACGGATCATTGGCCGCTGCGGCCATCCTGACAGATGCCGTGGATCGAGCTCGGTTCAGACGGACGGGCTTTAGCGGGCTGATGCTGCCGGTGATGGAGGATGCGATCCTCGCCAAACGGGCGGCGGATGGCAGCTTGACGATCAAGGATCTGCTGATGTACTCAGCGGTATGCGGAACCGGCCTGGACACTATCCCCTTGCCCGGCAGCGCAACGGAGGCCCAGATCGCGCCCGTGCTGTTGGACCTGGCTGCATTGGCGCTGCGGCTGGATAAGCCGCTCACCGCGCGGTTGATGCCGATCCCGAACAAAAGGCAGGCGACGAGACTGGTTTCGACTTTGCGTTCTTTGCCAACAGCAAGGTGATGCAGCTGGATTCGGCGAGAGTTGACGGTCCACTCGCGGCCAGCGGATCAATTCTCGCTTCGAAAACGCTGAGGCTGTCCAGTGCACAGACGCCGGCAACCTCAGCTGCGCTCTGATGTCAGCCGCCCCCGGGGCGCACCGGCGACCCCTTAGTCGCTACGTTGGATGGCATGGGTGCTGTGAGGTTAAGGGCGACGACGGCCAGCAGCATCGCCAACAACGCTGGAAAGTTGTTCTCCAGCCAGAGTGTGTGCGGCTTGAACTCGCCGGGAAACAAGATCGAGGCATACGCGCGACAACAGCACAAGGATACAACCGATGGAAATCCCTTTGCGCAGAAGGACGTTGTCATGATGCCAGGCCCCGTACTCAAGGCTCAAAACAAAGATGGCCACTGGACCGGGAAGAATCGCGAGTGCGTAGTCGTTGCTCAGTGGAGGCACGACGAGGGCCGATCGTGCACGCAAGCAGCAGATGGACATTCAGCCCCTTTTGCCCAGTCCGCACCGCTTGCAGGACGATCACGGCCAGGCATAGAACCAGCACCAAATATAGCGCGATCTCTAACATGCTTCCCGCATTGTCCGGCAAAGCCCAGCCCCGAAGACCTAGGCGCTCTATGCCGGTGTGCGAAAAAGCGCGGATGGAATGGTTGTAAACCCACAGTGGTGGCATTGCGCTCGCGCTTCGTATTGCGTCGAGGAAGTCCAGGAATGGCCGAAGTCCCAAACCGAATAGCAGGGCGATGTTGGCCAGCGCCAGTAGGATGAGCCTGCGAATATTACCGCGCCAGGCCCGCCAGTCATCGCTACAGCAGCAGTGCAAATATGAAGGGGTAGAGTTTGAGCTGCACCGAGGTCAGGAAGAGCACGTATGCCAGGAAGCGGTACCTGACGTGGTAATGGTAGATCCAGACAGCCACAAGGCAGAGTGTGACGGCAAGGACATTGAATTGACCACGCTCAATCTCAAATTGCAGACCATATGACAGGAATCCTCCAGCGAGAATCAGCGCGTGAAGGGCAGATAGCTGCCGCGTTCCCGATATCAACATCGGCAGCGCGTAGGTCGTCCACGCAACGCAGAGTAGGCTGAGTACCGACATCAGCGCATAGGCCGCGGCGAAGTTCATGAAAACCAACGGCACGAAGAATACGTTCGTGAGTGGAGCGTACAAGTTGAGGCCAAAGTACGGCGACTGACCAGCCATGAGGGCCGCGGAGTACGAAAGCATGGCTCTCAGGTCTGCCCCAATGGGAACCATAACAGGAATGTATTGATAGAACTTGCATGACGCCGGACGAGAAGAACACTGGCCGGACGAAGAAGAAGTAGATACGCGACCGCGAACACCGGAAGCATCCACGCCCCGAGTGGAGCGTGCAGTCCTCGCTGAAGAACCGACTGAAGGCGATTGTGCATGGCGCTGTCCGGATCTCCGCTAGTGTATCGGCTGGACCTGGTACACAATGAATAGATCCTTCGTGTAGACTGGCGTGAGAACAACGGCCGGGTTGCAGTCCTGAACCAATTCAGGCGCGATCTGATCGTAGGTGCCGTTGCTTTCCACGGTGACCACATAATCACCCTGAGGCAGGTCCGGCGCAGTCGGTGGTCAGGGAAAGAGCCGCAATTCGTGCGCAAGCTCAGGGCGCGCGGCTTGTAGAAGATTATCACACTGTCGGCCGGCGTATGGTCGCTGATGAACTCAAACAGCGCGGTGGAACCAGGGGAAAACGCTCCCCAGGTTCGCCCTGGCGGGCGCCGGTCATTGGCCATGTTCAGCCAGGCCGAGCGCGTGCTGATCACCAGTGAGGAAACCGCGATCGCAATCCACAGGAAGCGCAGGAAGGTCAAGATTTGCCTGCTCCGTACCGGCTCCGACCGTTCCGCGGCCACATGCATGCCATCCAGCGTGAAGATGAGCAGCACCGGCCAGATGGGGTACACATAACGAACACCCTGCTGGTACGGAAACGCGAGGTACATGACAACGGTGCCGAGCATGTACACTGCCAGCGGAAGATCGCGCTTCCAATGAGCAAGCAGACTGAGGACCACCAGGATGATCTGAATGCCGTAGATGATCCACGCCACGGGGCCGAGGTGGCGGAAGAAGTAAGCTGGAAATGGCAGGTAGTAGATCAGCATCCGCCATAGGCTCTCGGGAGCCAGGCTGAAGGACACCTGACGCAAGTGAGACATTGGGAAATATCCATCGCCTGAAGTGCGTCCAAGGATGCAACTGTCACGGCCGGCGCCAGAATCGCCAACGCGGCCGACCGGCGGCCGGCCTCATCTTTCTGCTGCAACCCGCGGCAGGTGTACTGCTGCCAGCGGCAGTAACAGCAGGAATCCGTTCGGGCGAATGAAGACTGCCCCGAAGATTGCCAGGCCCGTGAGGATGCCCCGAGCGGTGGCAGTCCCGGGCGCGGACGGCTGTGACGCCGGACGCAGCATCAGCCACAATGCAACCGTGGAGAGCAGCGTGAACGGAATGTCCAGACAAGACCTCCCCTTGACCTTCGCTGATCAAGACCGCGTTATACGCAACCATGGCCGCGACGATCAGGAAGTCCAGCGCGTTGAGGCGAGTGCGGGCCAGGCAGAAGATCGCCACGACCAGGAGGCCATGACACAGCGTGAGGACCATCTTGAATCCGATGATCTTCACACCGAATACTCCATAGACGGGCGCAAGCATCAATGGGAATCCCCAGGGGTAGTTGCCGGGCCTTAAGTCCCCGGATGATCGCTCCACCGCCTGGACATTCTTTGTGACAAGCTCACCCATGTTGCCCCTGACGATGCTTTGCGCCTGCAGGATGTAGCCGGCAAAGTCATCTCCCCAACCGTTGTCCCGGGTGAGATTGAAGAAGCCAAGCACCGTCGCGCTCAGCATGATCGACGTGACGTACAGCACGGTTTTTGATGGTCGAGCGATTCTGGTGGCAGACACGGACATCAGACCCTTCGCGGCGGCTATCGGAGCTTGCCGCCCGGCAATGAACTCACTGCTGCATTCGAGGGATTGTACTGGATGGGGTAGCATCTCCGGCACGCCCGTGCTCTGCAGCACGATCAGTTCTTCCCCCAAGTGCATTGGCTACATCAGGCTGGCGAAGCCAACGGATTCGATTTTGCTTTCTTCGCCCACAGCAAGGTGATGCAGCTGGTTTCGGAAGGACTAAGCGGTCCGCTGGGCGTGGGAGGAAGGATCCATTTGCGAACCGTCAGGTCCTGAGGGGCAGCGCTGAATGCTGCGAGTGGGGAGCCTCGGCTGGTGGCAGACATTTCAGCATCACAATGCAACCGGACTAGTCGGTGGCGCACACTACCAGGTAGTTGGTGGGGCGGAACTGCTCGTAGAGCTCGTTGTAGTGTGCGACAGGCGCAAGGTAACCGGATGGTGTCAGACGAAACACGTCCCCGAGTTCGTTCTCACGAATGAAATACCAGTAGTCCTGGAAGAATGTCCTCGAGTCGATGTTACAGCCTCCAAACTCGAATGTAAGCATGCGAACCCGCCGCTCCCGGAGCATCCCGATTCCACCCTGCATGACGTCCAGTTCGTGGCCCTCCACGTCCATCTTGAGCAGATCGATGGCCTCGACCGCCCGTTCGGCGCAGTACGCGTCCAGGGTCCGAACCACCACCTTCTCCGAATACTCAAACGCCAAGTCGAAGTGGCCGAGCCTGCGCTTGGAAAAAGATGCCAAACCTGATCCGGCGGCATCCGCATGTAGATCCAGTTCGCCGGCCGTGCGGCCCAGGGCGAAGTTGTTCAGGCTCGTGTCGGCGTGAGCTCCGTAGTGGCGCTGAAGCTCCTCGAAGGATCGCCTTCCGGGCTCAAAGGCATGCAGGCTGAAGGGAATGCCCTGACCCGCAAGCCGTGGTGTGATTGCGTCCAGAAACTCGCCGTGATGCGCGCCCACATCGAAGATGCAGAGGGGCATTTTCGAGCGCGCGCGTACTGTCGTCCGAGCCTGGCGGCAAGAATGCTTTCTCCGCTCGAGACCTGGAAACCACCGGGGCCCATGCCCAGAAGGTTGGACGACAGATTCATCAAACGCCACAGAAGCCGTTGGGCCTGTTGGTTCCCCGACAGTCGGACAAGCATCCTATTGAGCCACCCCGGTGCGGCCATCGGGATTCTCCTTCCATTGCATTGTACTCGCCGTGGACGGAGGCGCTGCCGGGGGCGACTGCGCCTCCGCGCGTTCGCATCAGGCGGCAAACATGGACCCAACGCGTGGTCACGCCGGGCTCCGCGAAGTAATCCGGACCCAATCGGTTACAATTCCGTCGTAAGAGCTGGTCCCAACCCTTCCTGGAGGCGAATTGTGGATCTCTCGAAGCATGCGTTCTTTGAGGGGAAAATCGTACCACTCTCCGAAGCGAAGATAGGCATCGCCACCCATGCGTTCCTGTACGGCACCGCTGTTTTTGGCGGCATGCGGGCCTACTGGAATGCCGACAAACACAAGCTCTTCCTGTTCAGGCCGTACGACCACTTCCGACGCCTATTGCACTCGGCACGTCTGCTCACCATGAAGTCCACGTACGACGAGGAAGCCCTGATCCAGCTGACGCTGGACGTGCTGAGGATGGACAACTGGCAGCAGGACATCTACATGCGGCCAACGTTTTACAAGGCAGACATGGGCATCGGTGTGCGACTGCACGACCTCAGGGACGAGTTCTGCATGTTCGTCATCCCGATGGAAAAATACGTTCAGAATGACACAGATGCGCACGTAACCGTCTCCTCCTGGCGGCGCATTGACGACAACATGATCCCGGCGCGCGGCAAGGTGGCGGGCGCCTATGTGAACTCGGCGCTGATGAAATCCGACGCGGTGATGGCCGGCTTTGATGAGGTGTTGGCCATGGATGGCAATGGGCACCTGTCCGAGGGGTCGGCGATGAACATCTTCATGGTGAGGGACGGGATCGTCGTCACGCCGCCAGTCACGGACAACATCCTCGAAGGCATAACACGGCGGACCGTGGTGGAATTGGCTCGCAATGAACTCGGGCTGCCGGTGCTGGAACGGTCGATCGACCGGACCGAGGCCTATATCGCCGAGGAGTTCTTCATGACCGGCACGGCAGCCGAGGTGACGGCCGTTACGCAGATAGATCACCGGCCAGTGGGCAGTGGCAGGATGGGACCGATCACCACCAAGTTGCGTGGACTGTACGCGGATGTCATCCGGGGGCGGCTGCCAAAGTACGCAGCATGGAATGTCGGAGCGTAGCGCTCCAGGAGCCTGCGCGAGGCGGCAAGCGGATTCTCGGGCGAGCAGCCCCCGCTTTTCGGTGACCTGCCAGAGAAACCCAATCAGATGGCCGCCTCCTGGAGCGGCCTTCTCGTTGTGGTGGGGCTGCAGCGCGCGTGGGCCCTGCAGGATATAATGCGCACACTCAACTGCGGCGCACCTGCACGCGTCGACGCTTAGCATCCCCGGATGAGAATTAGACCGGCAAAAGCAGCCATCACGACTGCCATCGAACGCATTGAGCGCATCCCCCTGATCCTCTTGATCATGATGGGCTTTGGCGCAGCGTATGTGTGCTTCTTCATCGTGCCGGTCTTTTTGTCCGGCCCCCGCATCGACATCCTGCACGAGATTGTTCCCAGCATGGGCAGGATCGGCAGCGACCTGCAGCTGGAGCTCAACTCAGCCGAGGGGTTGCTTCAGGGGCGGCTGCCTCCGTTTCCAGGATACCTGGCAGAGTACCCGCCCTTGACGCACGTGGTGATGGCGCCCCTCCTGCTTCTGGAGCCTTCACTGCGATACCCGGCCGTTGTGCTGATCACCCTGATCGCCTACACCATCGCGACATTCGTCTTCCCGCTTTCAGCCTCGCCGGATGGAAAGGTCAGCCCTGCTTTGATCCTGGTGTTCGTGACTGGATTGCTCTCCTACGGCCTGGTATTGGAATTGGAGCGGGGCCAGTACAACGTGATTGCCTGGGCTCTGGCCCTCACGGCGATCCGGTGCTTCCATGCCTCCAAGCCCGCGCTGGCTCCTGGCCCTGATTCTGTTGTGTGTATCCATCCAACTCAAGCTCTCCCCGATGATATTTGTCTTCATGCTCGTGAGCGACTGGACCCTTTGGAGGGACAACCTGCGTCGGCTCGCCGTGCTGGCAGCGGCGAATTTCGCGTTGTTCTTCGTTCTCGGCCCGGGCGGCTTCACCAGTATGGTCCGGCGCCTTAGCGAGGCCGCGGTCGATCCTGAGAAGATACGCTTGGACAATCACAGCATCTATTCGTTCTCAAATCTCGCTGCCAGAGCCGCGGAGGCGCGCGGGTATGCATGGGCCTCGCGCTACGCCTGGGTGCTGGAAGTGGGGCTGGTCGCCATCATGGGAGCATGTTTCCTGATAGTGCTGCTGAAGGCCTACCGCGCCGGCAAGACGGGGCTGAATTCACAGTTGCTCATGGCGTGTGCGCTGGTTGCCACACTGCTGCCGGCCGTGAGCCACGATTACACCATCACCCTGCTGGGCGGCCCGGCAGCTCTGATGCTGACCGGTCTGAGCCAGGACGATGTGGCGCCGAGGAGGGGCATGCTTTTTGTTTTCGGCGCGCTTGTGTTCGCGTTTGCCTATGCCTCAACACTGATTCCGCTGGGCTACAAGCCCGGATCTCTTGTGTTCGGCAGCAACTTCCCTGCGCTGTTGGTGATGTTGATTATCACGGCCCTCATCACCACGCCATCCCCGGCGCCGCGACCGGTGGGCCCGCAGTTGGAGCGAGCCGCGGGCACCTGAGGGCAGCGCGTGCGCGCCCTTCATGGAGCCAACCAGGAGCGCTTAGATCCGTGGTGATGGGCATGCCCTCGATCCGCACCAGCAAGACCACCCCAACCAAGACGGCTTTGTCCCGGCGTGAAGCCGCGCCAAGCGGCCGTGCCGCCATAGCGTTGACGTTCGGCTGCGTTGCCGCGGTGCTGCTCGCCTACGTTTGGTACATCAGCGTCGGTTCCTGGACAACCTGGCCCGAATCCGGAACGTATTTCGACCAGCAAGCGCGCGCTTTCCTGCACGGGCAACTGGCTCTGGAGCTGCCTCCAGACCCACAGTTGCTGGCTCTTGAGAATCCTTACGACCCCGCGCAGCGCGGTCAGATGGAATTCCCCCGGGACATGTCATTGCACAACGGCCGGTTCTATCTGTACTTCGGACCCGTGCCCGCGCTGGTTTTGCTTGTGCCGCGGCTCTTTATTGGGACGGAGATCGGTGATCAGCACCTGACGTTCATCTTCGCCTCGGGCCTGTTTGTGGTGTTGTCGATCATGGCGCTCAAGCTGTGGAGACGGTTCTTCGCAGATCGGCCGTTGTGGAGCCTGGGTGTCGGGCTCCTGGCCCTGGGTCTTTCTATGCCGTCCCTATGGCTGTTGAGCACACCAGCGGTGTACAGTGCGGCGGTCCTGAGCGCGGCGTGTTTTCAGGTCGTTGGCCTGTATGCCGCATTCCATGCAGTCGAACTCGAGGTCGAACGGCATCTACGCGCTCGATGTTGACGGGGGCGGCCTGGGCACTGGCGATCGGATCGCGAATAACCCAGGCATTGCCGGTGGCCGCACTAACGGCGCTCCTGTGCATTGAAATGCTCGGGCCGCGACATCGGGGTGGCTGGAGGGCATTGCTGGCCCTCATCTTGCCCCTCGGGCTGGGTCTTGCAGTCCTGGGCTGGTACAACTGGGCACGATTCGGTTCAGTATTTGAAACGGGCATCTCGTACCAGCTCAGCCAGGGATTTCAGGCGCACCCCGATCAGCTGTTCTCGCCCCTCTACATTCTTCAGAACCTGGCCAACTACCTGTTTGCGCTGCCCGGCCTTGGCTATTCATTTCCGTACTTGAAACCCTACCACGGCTTCCGCGCCTCAGTCATTGCCGGCCTTCCAATGCCGGGTCTCTACTGGTCGAGCTGGATGACCGGGCTGTTCTTCACCAGCCCATTCATCATCCTCTGCTTGCCGACTGCGCTGAGGGCGGTTCGCGCCGTTCGAAACGACCAGGGCGGCGATCATGATCGGCACTGCCTGGGCTGGATCACGACTGCCCTGTGGGTGGCCTGCCTCTCGGCACTCGCGATCGTGGGCACTTTCTTCTGGTCTGCGGAACGCTACATGGTGGATTTCGTCCCGGCGCTGTTCGTGCTCAGCCTAATGGGGTACTGGCAGCTTGGCAGGACGCTGTCGCGGCCGCGGGGCAGTCGCGTCCTGTATGTGTTGATCGGCCTCACGCTGTTTGGAGTTACCGTCCTGGCAAGTAACCTGCTTGCCGTGGCTTTGAACGCAGATGGCTTCAGAGCCCTGAATCCGATTTTGTGGCGGCAGCTTGGCAATGTGTTCCGGCCCTGAGCGGGCTCGCACCTGCAAGCGTCGTCCCGGCGAGAACAAAGCGCCCGTCACGATCATGATGGGCGCTGCACTTTGCAGCGCCGGGACCTTTTGTTCCCTAGGGACTACGTCTGATCGCCAGCATGGTTATGTCGTCAAATTGCGGAGCGTTGCCAACGAATTCACTCAGTTGCCTCTCCATTGCGGTGATGATGGCTGTGGGCGTGGTGGCACCCTTCTCCAGCGCCGCCGAAAGCCGCTCCCGGCCGAAGATCTCATTTTGGGAGTTGGTGGCGTCCGGAATGCCGTCTGTGAAGGCCACCAGTAGGTCCCCCTTCTGCAGTGTGACCTGCTTGACGCCGAAGGCGGCGCCTCGGATGATGCCGATCACCGGGCCTGTGGGGCCAAGGGCGGCCATCGAATGGCTGCTGAGAAGGAGAGGCGCCTCGTTGCCACAATTGACATACGTCAGCGTGCCATCCGCGGGGTCGAACATGCCCATGAAGAGCGTGGCGAACATGTTCGCCTCGGCGTGCGTGTCGGCCACGTAGTTGCTTGTGAACGTCACCACCTGGTGCAGGCGTTCCGATGGTGAGACACCCGCTGCACCCTCCGGTGCGCCGGAAATCTCGGCTGTGAACGGCGCGCGCAGCAGGCTTCGGAAGAGGGTCATGAACAGGGCCGCGCCAACGCCCTTGCCGCACACGTCGCCCACAAAGCACACGAGGCGGCCGTCCGGAAGCACGAACGCATCGTAGAAATCGCCGGCCGTCTCGCGGGCTGCCTTGAAATAGGCGCCCAATTCCCAGCCAGGAACCTGCGGTAGTTCTGCAGGCAGGAATCCCTCCTGGATCTCACGGGCGATATCCAGCTCACGTTCCAAGCCCCTGAGATATATCTGCTCCAGGTCGTGGAGCCGCTTCTTTTCGAGGCTGGAGGAGATACGCGCTTTGAGCAGGGTGGGCTCAAACGGCTTGGGAAGATAGTCCTCGGCGCCCAGCTGAATACCCTTGACCATGTTGGCGATGTCCCTGGCGGCCGAGATGACGATGACTGGAAGGTTGCGCGTCCCGGGGTTGGCCTTCAGCCTTCGCAGGACCTCGAAGCCGTCCATCACGGGCATCATGATGTCGAGCAGGATCAGATCCGGGGGCTGTGTTTGGACGCGCTCCAGCGCCTGCTGGCCGTTCGAGGCCGCGCTGATCTGGTAGTCTCCGCCTTCGAGCTCCTGTTCGAGATAGTCGACGTTGAGGGGTTCGTCGTCGACGATGAGGATGCGTGCCGGGCTCAACGCCTATTCCAGATGGCGCCGCAGAGTGGCGCGCAGCAGGTCCTCGTCGAGGGGCTTGGTGAGGTAGTCGTTGCAGCCTGCTGCACGAGCTTTTTCCGCGTCCCCGGGCATGGCATGCGAGGACAGGCCGATGATCGGCATGGCCGGGAATCTGGAGCGAATACGGCGGGTCGCTTCATAGCCGTCCATGATCGGCAGCGCGATGTCCATGATGACCAGGTCAGGCTGGTTTTCCTCGGCCATCGCAACGCCCGCGGCCCCGTCCCGCGCCACGAGCAGGGAGTACTCTTCCTCCAGAAGTTGTGTGAGCAGGTCGACGTTGAGTTCAAGGTCCTCGACGATCAGGATGGTCTTCACTCAACCCTCCTGCACATTCGTCGGTGCCGGGCTGGGCTCCGCGTAGTCGGCCGCCGCGCCAAGGTGCATGGGGATGGTGAGAGCAAACGTGGAGCCGCTCCCGAGCTGGCTCCCGGCCGTCAGATCGCCGCCCAGGAGATGGGCGAGGTCGCGGCTGATGGTCAGCCCCAGGCCCGTGCCGCCGTACTGGCGCGTAGTGCTGTTATCCGCCTGCTGGAACTCCATGAAGACGCGCTGCAAGTCATCTGCGGCGATGCCGATTCCCGTGTCGGCGACTGAAATGCGCATCCTATCGCCGTCCAGTCGCTGCGTGGCCAGGAGGATGCGCCCTGCGAATGTGAACTTGGCGGCGTTGCTCAGCAAGTTGAGCAAGATCTGGCGCAGCTTGTCCTGATCGGAGTGAACCACATTCAAGTTCTCGTCCATCTGCTTCTCGAGCACGACGCCGGGCTTGAGAAGCGGCTGGGTCGTGTTCAGGCACAGGTCAATCAGAGCCTCCAGCCGGAAGTTGGCCGGCATGACGTCCATGCGGCCAGCCTCGATCTTGGCGATGTCCAGGACGGTGTTGATCAGTCCCAGCAGGTGTTCGGCGCTTACCAACACCTTATCCAGATTCTCTACCTGCCTTGCTGGCAATGCTTCCTGCCCTCGGCGGCGCACGATGCGTGTGAAGCCGATGATGGCGTTCAGGGGCGTGCGCAGTTCGTGACTCATGTTCGCCAGGAAAGCGCTCTTGGCGTGGTTGGCCTGCTCGGCGTCCATGCGGGCGTGCCGCGCCTCCGCATACAGGCGCGCGTTCTCCAGGGCGACGCTCATCGAGTTGGCCAGGGTCGTCAGCAGGCGGACGTCGGCATCCGTGTAGGCGTCTTCGCGCTGCATATCCTGCAGGGAGACGATGCCTGTGACCCGCTCGCCAACCAGCATGGGCACAAAGAGGCAGCTCCTGGGCATTTCGCCGATGTAGACTGGATTTCCATACTGGCCCGCCAGATGCTCCACGTCGCGATTGATGACCAACGGCCTATGCGTCTGCAGGACATGTTTTCGAAAGCCGAAGGATCGAATGGCTCCCGGCAGGGGCTGCCGTTGGCCACGTTCGTAGTAATAATACGCTGTCAGCGTGTCTTCCACCGCGTCGTGCATGACGATAGACACCGTGTGGGCGTGGAAGATCTCCTGGATCTTGCCGCCCACCAGTTCGTAGATGGCCTGCATGTCCAGGTTGGAGGCCAGTCCTTCCTGGACGCTGTTGATGAGGGCCAGCTCGGCGGCCCGCTGCTCCGTCTCTTTCAGCAGTTGCGTGGTCTCTTCAAAGAGGCGCACATTCTCGATCGCGATCACGGCCTGGTCCGCGAACGTGCTGAGCAGCCCGATTTCCTTTGCACTGAACGGCTTTACCTCCGTCCGTCGTATGGCGATTCCGCCGATGGACTTGCCGTCGCGCAACAGGGGCACCGCCACCGACGAATGGGTTCCCCAGCGGCGCTGCAGCGCGAAGCTTACCGGATACTCCTTTGGATCTAGCTCGACCGCGGCATCTTCCACATGGATGGGCTGCTGTTCCAGGACGGCACGGCCGATCATCGATTCGCGATTGAGCGGCAGCCATTCTCCCTGCTCCAGCCCGGGAATGGGTCCGCGATGCGTCCATTCCTTGAGGGTTTTGCCCTCCACGCGATAGATGTGGGCATCATCGGCCCCGCAGACCTTGGCGGCGTTGAGGGCGATGGTCTCAAGCAGCGAATGCAGGTCGGTCTGGGAGCCGCTGAGTGCGCGCAGGACCTCGGTCGTGGCGGTCTGCTGCTCGAGGGCCTCCGAGAGTTCTCGGTTGCTCTTTTGCACCTCGTCGAACAAGCGCGCGTTTTCCAGGGCAACACTCATGCTCCCAGCCAGAGTCTGGAGCAGGCGCACATCGGCCTGATCAAAAGCGTCTTCCCGGTCAACGTGCTGGAGGCTGATAACGCCAGTGACCTGGTGGCCGGATCTTAATGGCACGAACAGCAGCGATTTCGAAGGTTCACCTACGATCAGCGAGGGGTTCCCGTATTCGATCGAAAGCCGCGGGACGTCCCGATTGATGAGCAGTGTTTCGCCGGTTTCGATCACGCGCTTCCGGAAACCGACGACCGCCCAGGGTTCCACTTCGTAGCGGCGCCCTCTCTCGATCACGTAGCGCGGGTGCAGCATCCCCGTGGCACCATCGTACGTCAGGATATCAACCACCTGGGCGTCGGGAAATATCTCGTGGATCTTCTCTCCGATGAGCTCGTAGATCGCCTGCATCTCCAGCCTGGAGGCCAGCCCCGACTGGACGCTGTTGATGATGGACAGTTCCGCGGCGTGCTGCTCGGTGTCCTTGAGCAGGAGCTGGGTCTCATCGAAGAGACGGGCATTCTCGAGGGCGACGCCCGTCGAGCTGGCGATGGTTTCCAGCAGGCGCACGTCCGACGCGACTGAAAGCGTCATCGCGATCCACGTCTTGCAGGCTCAACATGCCCAGTGAGCGGCCGCCGGCCATGAGCGGAACGAACACGGCGGAGCGCACCGGCTCCGTGCCCGGGATCGTATTGGCCCCCAGCTTCTCCAACTCCGCGTTGGCGTTGCGGCTCAGGAACAGCGTGCTGCCCTGCTCAAGGAACCTGCGGTGGAATGGGGTGATCTCCGACCCGCCCGTATTCGGATAGAAGCGCTGTCCCTTTTCCACGAGGTAGCGACCGACGATTCGGGTTGCGTCGGCGTCGTAGCTGGCGATGAGTACAGCCTGGGCATTGAAGATCTCACGGATCTTGTCGCCCACCAGGTCGTAAATCGCCTGGATATCCAGTCGGGTGGCCAGTCCGTGCTGGATGCTGTTGATGACCTCCAACTGAGCGGCAAGTTCGCGTGGCATCCACCCCGATCGCGGGTCGCGTTGGCGTCGGGAGGCGCCGCGATCGACCACCCACCCCGCGCTTGGCTGCAGGGCGCCGCGCCTTGGTGCTCTTGGATTTGGCCTTGGAGCTCTTGGTCATTGGGGTCAGCCCGCGGTTCGGGACGGAACCATCAGATGCAGGGGTTCACCGACCGAGGAGCCTGCCTGCGCTCTGCCATCCATGCCTTCGGTCCCCGGTCCGATGGCGGATTCTACTACGCGGCCGCGCATACCCCAGCCTTGAGGCATGGAGCGTCGGTCGATGGAAGCAATACGGCTAGGCGTCCTGGCGAACCAGTGTCAGCAGCCGCGTCCCTTCAACCTGCTGAAACGCAGCGCCCTGACCGACGGTGCGCAGCACGTCGGCCTCGTTCACCACGCGCGTGCCCGAGAGGATGTGGGCACCATGCTCGAAGAGCACAGGCGAGAGGGGCGTGCTCGGGCCCAGCACCATGACCGTTGAGCCGGGCTTGCAGAGAGCCAAGAGTCCGTCCAGAGTCCCGTTGATCAACGCGCTGCCCGTGATGGCGACCACGTCCGCGCGGGGCAGCAGATCGCCTGCCGCCCCCGCCGGGTACTCGCCTTCCAAGGGCTGAAGTTCGATGACCCAAAGCTGTCCCACGGCGGCCCGAAGCTTGCGGATGAAGGGAAAGCGTCCGATCAGCGCGACGTTCTTATCCTTGCCGCGGCTCGCAAGCACCTCGGCTGCATTGATTTCCTGCGCACGCGTTTCATCGACCTTCAAGAGTGAGTTGATGGCCGCAATGCCGATGCTGGCTTCCAGAGGGTCGGCCGAGCGCGCCAGTTCTGCCAGCGCCCGCGCGGATTTCTCCTCGAGATGGCCGACCTCGCGGACGCGCGAATGCCCGTGTGGTTTCTCGGCCATCAGCGTGGCTGCCATGCCGGCGCCGCGGCTGCACACCACCGTCCAGTGCGCGCCGACGAGCACATGCCTGACGGGCACGTGCTCGTCCGGTAGCTGTGCGAGCAGTTCGTCGAGAATGGTCATGCGCTGACGGAAACACCCGGACGGGATCGTGCCCCGACGTGAACGCCTTCCTGTCGATGATTCCCCCGCCTCGAGGCGCTCCCCCCGCGTTGTGGGACTAACCCACCGGGCCGCGGCTCTTCTTGACGATATCGATGAGGGCCAGGACCACGCCTGCCGCGATCAGCCCGTAACCGACCAGGCGCTCCTGCCCGAACAGAATGCCGGCGAGGATCAAGACAAAAGCGAGGGCGGCCAGTGGCGTGACGCGGCCCGGGCGGCCGCTCTTCACGGTGGCGTAAGCCAACATGGCGAGAATCAGCAGCGCGCCGATGACTATGCCGATCCAGACGATGAACATGTTCATGTAAACTCCTGCGCCAATCCCAATACTAAGCCCAAATGCGGCGAAATTCAATCGAGCCCATGTGGCTGGAGAGCTCGGACCGCCTCAGGCTGGGTTCGAGAGGATGCCCACTACCTGCAGCCATTCGGGCTCCGGAAGCGGATTGCGGGTGATGCGCATGCCCAGTTTGCGCATGACGCCCTGAGACGCCGCATTTAGATGTTCGGCGGTGGCGAGAACGCGCCTCAGATGCAGTTCAGTGAAGCCCAGATCGACCATGGCGTGCGCTGCCTCCAGCGCGTATCCACGCCTCTGATGGCTCGGGTCAATGACCCAAAAAAGCCCCACTTCCGCAGTGTAATGCCCGTGCGGAGTCTCGAGACTCGCGCAATTCCGGGATCAGCTCGAAGGGGCCAAGCAGCGGCACCAGACCCGTCGCGCCGATCACGGCATCGGTGGACCTCAGAACGACCGCGCGGTCGCCATACGGCGGCTGATGCAGGTTCGGCAGCCACTCTTGACTTAGGATCGACCAGTGCAACCACGATTCACGCTGGCGCAGGGCCTGCTCCCCGTTTAGCCCTGCAAGGGTGCCAAAGGCTGCATTGAGAATTCGATGAATCGCCGGGAGATCTGCAGACTCGAATGTGCGGATCAGCAGGCGTTCGGTCTGGATGGCTGCCATGCGGGGGCGCTAGTTCAGATCGAGCACGGTGTCCAGCCCGCGTTGCAGGCCCGTGAGAGTGTGCACTTTGCGAATGGCCAGGAGCGCGCCGTCGACGTAGGGCTGGGCGCCGGAGCCCGAATCATGGCGTAGACTGAGTTGTTGATCGGGCATGCCGAAGATGACCTCGGCTGAGATGGTGTAACCCGGCAGGCGAATGGAATGCACCTGGGAGCCGTTCAAGCGGGCGCCGCGCGTTTCACGGACGTCCCTGCGTGTCCTCGATGGAAACGGTCAATTCGGATTCCCGCACGCGGGATAGCCGGTGCGCCAGCTCGCGCACGGTGCCGCTGGGTGCATCGGGCTTCGAGTCGGACGCATAGTCGATGATCTCCCAGTGAGGGATGTAGCGTGCCGCGATCTCGGCGAAGCGCTGCAGCAGCACTACTGTGAGGGCGAAGTTACCGACTGCCAGCACAGCGCGTTGACGGTTTGTTGCTGCGCGGGCAATCTCAGAATAATCATCTTCGGTGAGGCCCGAGGTGCCGATCACGGCATGCGCGCCGTGGGCCAGGGCAGCCAACACGTTGGCCTTGGCCACTTCGGGCCGCGAGAACTCAAAGAACACGTCGCACGGCTGGGTCAGAGCTTCGTCTGCGGTGGCATAGATGCGGCAGGTGAGCGACGGCTCGGCCAGCGTGTCACCCAGGCTGCGGCCGGCGTGGGTGCGCGCAACCGCGGCGCTCAAGGTTATGTCATCCGTGCGGGCGATGGCTCGGGCCAGGGCCGAGCCGGCCCACCCGGTGGCGCCCGCGAGACAAACTCGTGTGGTCATGGCTCTCCTAGTGAATCAGCTGCTGCGCTCCATGATACAGCGAAAAGCAATCGTATCGCCGGGTCGGACGGGCCGATGGTTGTCGGCTGACATCCTGTGTTGGTCGGTGTGCGCAGCACGCATTCCAGTGCGATGAAGCGCGCCAGGCATCGCTCTGGAAAGCCCGGGCAGGTACGGACGGCCCCTGGTCGCGTCTTCTGAAGAGCTCTACTTCGGCACCAGCACCTTGAAACCATCGAACCTTGTGATGGTAAAAGCGCCGCCGCCTACCGGAGGGCGCTCCGTGAAGGCCAGGACATAAGTTGCCGCCTCGGCTGAAGGACAATTCTCGAAGCCGAAGAAGTATCGCCCGACCGATCTGACCTTCCGGAACTGTGCGCCTGGATCGACATACACAAGCTGACCGGGCCCCACAGAGGGAGCCACCTTCTCCGCGAACTGGACGAAGATGTACGGCTCGAGGATCTTCGCGTCGGTGATGCAAACGGGACCAGTGGTCGAGCTACGCGCATGCTCGAGCGCCGGCAGCAGTCCTTCCTGATATTCACCGCGCACAAGCTCCCGGTATTCAGAGCCATGGTAGTACGCGGTGAATAGCGCGAAACCGGCCAGGAACGCAGCCAGCGATATCAGAAAGGCCGCCTTGTTCCAGCCCATCAGCCATTCCAGCGATGCCGCGCACAGCAGGATGAGGGCCGGAAGCAGGGCGTTGTTGTGCAGAAAGATCGGACTGATCATCATGCCCAGGACCGCCGTGGACACAAGCCAGGCGACAATCAGCCGTCGGGCGACGGCGTCCCGTGTTGTCCGGAAGAAGACCACGGCCCCCGCCAGGACTAGCGGAAAGGTGAATCGGTACAGGTAGCCGTACAGGTGGCCGGATCCCGGCATATCCGGCGGACCGTCACTCTGGGTGATGATCATGCCGAGAAAGCCCGCCGCATTCTGCATGAGATGCAACAGAGGCGTCTGCTGGAAGAGCGCCGTATCCGTGTTGATGCGTGAAACAGACGGAAAGCAGCGGGATGGTCACGGGTCCCAGATGAATGGACGGAAAGCCCAGGATGTTGATAAGGGTGTACAGCGCCGCGGGCGCGGCCAGAATCGCCAGCAGCAGACTGCCGGCGATCAAGTCGTTCCGTCTGATGCGGGAGGCCATGTACAACGACGGAAAGGCGATCAATCCGAACAGGGGGACGATCAGATACGAGGTCCAGTAGGCGTACAGGCTAAGACCCAGAACACCACAGGCCGCCACGAACCAGTGGTTGTCAATATTGGCCGTGAGCAGGCAGGCAATCCCCAGCAGGAAGAGAAATGGGAAAAGGTTCGTGTCGCCAGCCCGGCGCGAAATGATGATATGCCATGGGCTGATGGCCAATAGGAACATTGCCAGCAATCCAAAGGAGCGCCCGCGTAGCCTTCGGCCCACGTAGTAAACCAGGGGAAGCGAGAGGATCCCAAAGATGAGCATCGGCAGCCGCACGATGGTCGGCGTCAGACCTCGGGCGGCTATGAGAGGGATCAGTATGTAGGCGTACAGCGCGTCCTGTCCGCTCCCCCACGAGATGAATCTGACCGGAAAGGACACGCCGTTGCGGTCCGTGCCATATCGGTACAGGCTCGTGGCTTCGACGCCGGCAGAGGCCTCGTCCTGATTCAGGCCGCTCACCATGCTGCGGTATTCCCATGTCCGCGCGCCGACGCCCAGCATGAAGACCAGCAGGAGGAGTGCCGCGTGCGTCCACGTCCTCTTTGGCGGGGTATTCATTCTTCAGTGGATCGCTTCAGACTGCAACATTGCCCAGATTTCTTTGCCCCGATCCGGCACCATGTACCTTCCTGCCAGTGGGCGAGTTCTGCACCGGCTGGCCTATCTCCGGGCCAGGATGCGGAAGAAGAACGTGTTTTCAGGCTCTGGCCAGCACAAAATTGTGAGAGCTCACCCCAGGCCTCCTGAGATCGGTGCTGCCTGCAAGTGTTGACCATGAATCATTGGTGGTGGTAAGCCCTCCGATTCAACAATGGCGTCCGTGGAACGCCCGATCTCGTGGAGAGGGGTGATCGCGCCGATCAAGAGAATGGCGATCACAAGCCCGCGAGACAGTCGCGAACGAATCGTCACCGCGGGCGGGTCGGCCAGCAGATTCCGAAATCCGATCATGAAGACAACCAGCAATGCAGGTATGGAGGCGCGGCATGACGAGATCGGAAAAGGTACCGTATACGAAGAGCGGAAGCACGAGCAAAACAATCATCGCCAGGCCCAGCATGGGCCTGTCTTTGTTGGGGCGAAGTGCAAGCAGACCAAACGCTAAGAACTCAACCGCGCAAAAGGTGATGTAACGAAGAAGGAGGTCTCCCGAAGTTGGGTACGAATTGCCAAACCCAACCCCTCACGGCGACAGTACGCTGCAAACCAAGGAACGTCAGAGCCACAAGGGCCAGTGCCAGCGGAACAACGATGTTCTGGAATGAAATGCTCTGCAAGAGGATCCGGCCCGAGGCTGCACCCGCTTCGGAATGCTCAGTTGGGTTTCGATGCTCAACCAGCCTGTATAGCAGGAATGGCAGGAGCCCTATCGCAGGCAGGGGGGCGAACAGCAACGCCAGGGAAAACGTGTAGATCAGGCTCCTTCTATCTTGCTGGTTCAACAACAGAGCCGTCACCAACCAGGCTGGAATGGCCTGATTGAAAACCCAGAAAAGTTGTGTTGTGAACGAGGAATACTGCCACACCGACATGGAAAGGTTTGTCGAAGCCCAGCCTTCAAGCTGTTGATGGCCAAAGACGGCTGACAGTGCCTGACCTATGATGGGCCTGAATTGCAGTGGGCCGCCTGCAAGCGCGGTCACAACGGCGGAGGGCGGATCGTACAACAACGATCCCAGAATATCCATGCCGCTCCACAGGATGAATGCGGCCACCACGAAGATCGAGTGCGAGCCGATAAAGCGGCAGATGAGCCGGAGGCTTAGGAATACGCCCAGTATGCTCCACGCCAGGAGAGCATGGTTAGCCGCGTCCCACCCAAACAACTTGCCCGCGAGGGCGCAAGGCAGCCAGTACGTGAAGTAGTAGACCAGCGCGCCCGTATCACCGAACGTCGCCTGCAGCGCTGGAAAGGCCCGATAGTCATACGTGACCGGCCAGGGGCGGGCGACCAGGTCCCGGAAGATCGCATTTCGGGCGGCGAAGTCGCTGTTTTGAAACCCGAAGGCGTCGATGCCGGACAGGAAGACCCAACCTGCGGCGATCAGCAGGCTCAGCAGAACGATGGCGGCCCCGGAGGGAACGGCATGTTCAATGTATCCATAGCCCGCCAGGGTCTTTAGCGTCCCGAAGAGCAAGACAGCCGTGATGAGCAGAGCCAATGGGAGTTTGAGCCAGCCAAAAAGGAAGATCACGATCGGAATGACCAGGTACAGATAGGACGCGCCGATAAGAGTTCGATCCCATACCTGGGCGCTGGGGTACCCGGCGGACTTCCAAAACCTCATGGTCTGCTCGCAAGAATGGATCCAGCGGCGTGCCTGCGGCACTCGTCCGTTGCGTAACTCATGCTGGCATTGGCTCCGCGAGCAATCATACAGCCAAAGCAGTTCTCCCCGATGACGCAGAATCGCCAGACTTCAGCCATGAGTCCGGGCGCTTTCGACTCAGAAGTGACGAGCGCTCTGACGGGGCAGGCTGGCCCCGTAGTTGCACCACGATCGTGCCGGCACCCACGGCCAGCAAACCGATGATCGCTTTGGCGTCGAGCGATTCGCGCAGGAAGAGGACCGCCAGGATCGGTATCCAGATCAGCATGGTGCCGGTGCAGATGCTGGATTCGGCGGCGGTCAGCGTGCGCAGGGTGTGATTCCAGAGCGTGAAGGCGAACGCGGTGTTGACTGCCGCCAGCCAGACTATGAAGAGGGCGTTGCGCAGGCTGATCGTGGGAATGCCCTCCACCAGGAGGCCGACAACCAGCAGCGCTATTGAACCGACACCCATGCTGATGAGCGTGATGAAAAGGGGAGTGCAGGTGCGTGCGCTGTTGACCTCACGGCCGACCGTCACGGCGCCGATATTCGCAGCCAGGCAGATCAGCGCCGCCAGGACGCCGCACAACTGAGCTTGTGGAATAGCCACGGGAACGAAATAGATCAGCGCGCCGATCAGGGCAAGCAGGATACCGGTCCACTGCAGGCCGGTCGGTTTTTCCGACAACCAGATGGCTCCCAGCAGCGCCGCGCCCAGGTTGTTGAAATTCAGGATCAGGTTGAGTGTGACAGCCGGCAGGTGGCGCAGTGCGACAAACATGGCGCCCTGCGCCACTGTATAGAGCAACAGGCCAAAGATGATCACGCGGCCCCACATATGTCGTGGCAGAACCGGGGCGGGCGCGCGGCGCGCCGTGACGAGGAACACGACCAGCAGGATGAGGAAGGCAAGGAAGTAGCGCACCCCCGCGAACACGAGCGGCGGGATGTCTTCCAGACCGAACTTGATCAGAACCCAGGAAGTGGCCCACAGGAAAGCGATAAACAGGGCCTGCAGGATGGCCGTCAGTCGCCTGCCTGAATGAGCGGTTGCTGCCCTCACGAATGCCGCCTCGGTCGCAAGTGTGGGTCCGGGTTCCAGCCAGCGAAGCACACATGCCGCACGCGTTGTCCGGCGTGCGGCTCTACACTCTTCCCTGTCGCTGCCCAAAGCCCAGCCTGGCTTAGCGTCCCTTGAATCGCACCAGTATCAGGTTCTTGCTGCAGTCATCGTACGTTACGATCGGGATGTCGTCTGCCTGCCGCTGGCCCGCCTGATTGAAGAGCTGCAGGATCAGGAGCTTGTTGGAGGCAACCGGCGATTTGCCCAGTTCGAATTCGAAACCGGATTGGCCGTAGTCCAGAGCTGTGCCGCTCACGGTGAGCTTTTCCACTGGCTGGCCGTTGATGGAGCCGGACAAGCGCAGCGTCATATAGAGCACCGGCGCATTGGAGCTATCCACTACGCTGCCGCCGATGCCAAACCAGCCGCAGCCCTGCTCGGGGTGGATGATGGTGCTTTCGATGGCGGTGATGGTTGCACCATAGGGTGCACGCGGCGTAGCGGTCGCCGGGGGAGTCTTGGTCGGCGGCACCAGCGAGATGGATGTGGGCGACGGCATGAGCGTGATCGTCGGTGCCAGCGTGGGCGTATCGGTGACGAGAACCACTGTCGGTGTCCAGGTGGCCTCGAGTTGGAGAGGCGTAATGGTGGCCGTGGGGAAATCAAAAGGGGTGGGGATCCTGGGTTTGAGCGGGTTCAGCGAGGTGTGCGGAAAAAAGAACACGTAGCTCATGAACACAGCCGCGATCCCGGCGACAAGCAGCACCAGGACCGTAAGAAGGTCCAGAATGTTGAATCGGGAACGGGGCCGCTCGCCAGGCTCTTGATCGAGTTCAAAATCAAAACGCTCGCGCATCCGCAAACTCCAGGGACCGCCCGTGCCTGCCTGTAATCTTCAGCCGTCGGGGTCCGTGCGACAACCGCAAAAAGTAGGCAATTCTAGGGTGCCAGGATGACCTTGGCGGCGAGGCGCTGGTTCGCCACCCAGTCCTTAAGCGCCCGTTCCTGCAGCGCCAGGTAGGCATCCGGCGAAAGCGGGTGGTTCTCGTCCCGGTCGAGTACCTTGATGATGTGGTAGCCGACGTTCGTGTGGATGATCTCGCTCACCTCGCCGACCTCCATGGAGAAGGCGGCCTCCTCGATGGCTGGCTCGAGCAGGTAACCGCGCGGGAACCAGCTCAACTCGCCGCGGGTGCGCGGGTCAACGGCCGCAGCCATCAGGTCGAAATCCACGCCGCCCTTCAACTGGTTGTTGATGCGTGTGGCATCGCCTTCATTGTAGAGCAGGATCTGCTGGACGTGGACCTGCTCCGCGGTGCGCGGGACGGCCGAGCCGATCTGGTCCCGCATGTAGGCGGCCTCGGCGGCGCGCTGGAGCGCCAGCAGAAACGTGGACTCGGTGTAGCCATGCGATGTTTGCCACGCGGCGAGCTTGGCGGGGCCGCCGATCTCTTTTTCAAGGTCCTGGATGCGCACCTGCAGACCCGCCTCGGTCAGCTCAAAGCCGGCGCTGCGGGCGGCCTGCGCCAGCAGCACCTCCGCGATCATGTCCTCCAGGACCGCGGTGCTGGCGGTCTCCTCGGAGACCGTCTCGCCCAGGGCGGTGTGCGCCTCGATATACTGAGTAACCTGCGCATCCCATTCGGCCAATGGAATGCCCTCGCCATTGACGCTCGCGGCCAGGGGCTCCGGAGTGGCTGTGGGTGGTTCCGGAGAGGCTGACGGTACTGGGCTTGGAGCCGGCGTCCGGGGAGCGCAGGAAGCCAGACAGACTGCCGAAATCAATAGCACGGGCACGAGAACTCGTGCCCAGCCTGCGTCGACGCGTTTCCCCCCGCGGGTGTTGAATTGGTTCAAAGGCGCCATTGAACGGATTATACCGGAGCGCCTCCCGGCGCCCGCGGCGACGACCGCCGCTTCCATCCGATTGTGATCGGGCAGCTTGGTCGAGATTTGGTGATCGGGGACCATTGCCCCCGACCAGCGGACTTGGGGCAGCGCTCTGCCAGGCATGGTTGCGGCCGCCAAGCAGCTGACCAGATGACGCGCATCATGCGAATCTGGCAATTCGGGTAAGATTGGTGACAATCGAACGACTACTGGCGCCGACCTAGCGTACGGGGAATGCCTCAATGCGGAGGCCGCTGATGCACTGCCGGTACATGGCTCGAACAGGAAGCGGGCGTTCGTGACTCGGGGGAACCTCTACATCCGCGCAACAACTCAAAGGGCCACCCCCGCGCGCCGGACTCCGGTCTGGGTGGGATTGGGAATCGCGTTGCTGTGTATCGTCGCTGCGTTGGGGCTGCTGTTTCTGTCCATGTTGGGCAGGCAATCGGCGACTCTCCCGCGTGTCTTCGTTGTTGATCCAGAAACAGGCGATGAGCTGGTCGCAGGAACGCCAGCGCTGGTTTACGGCCGGGCGGAAGATCCGGATGGCATCGCTGGCTCAGAGTTGTGGGTCAACGGCCAATTGGTGGGCACCCAGGCAAATCCTGACGGCGGCAATTCATTCAAGCTAAGCCAATCATGGCGGCCCAGCCAGGCCGGGGCATATACGTTACTCGTGCGGGCCACGGACACCCGCGGGTATTCCGGTCAATCGGCCACCATCCTGATCCATGTAGTGGAGAAGATCGCACCGGCGGCAGATGCCGTTTCCGAGATCCTCCCGGAGGAACCCGGCGCGGCGCCCGCGCTTGGGCCGGTGGCGGACGATTCTGCCCCAGAAGATGGCGCTTCGGACGATGGCAGCCATCCGCGGGTGGGTATTCCCGATGATGTGATCCCTGCAGGAACTCCCGGTCGAGGCTTCATTCCTTTTCGGCCGCTTGTAGGCGTCGTTTGCAGCGTCGCCCCTGTTCTGTGCGATGGCTCTGCCAGCGACGCGACGCCGCGTCCCGACCCCGAGGTCTGTCTGTTCCTGACAGGGACAACGGATTGCGCGGGTCCCAGCCGACCCGGAGCGTTGCCTCCAGCCGCGCCGCGCATCACCGCAACGTATGACAGCGCCTGCGGAGTCGGTCTCACATGGACGGATGAATCAGCCGATGAGCTGGGCTTCAAGGTCTTCCGCATGAAGGATGAGGCGGAGGCCGTGCTGATCGCTATGACCGGCGAAGGCGGGACGACGTTCACAGATCAGCCCGGCACCGGAGGCGCCTATCGTTACTTTGCAGCCGCGTTCAACGCGCAGGGTGAGAGCCCCGGCGCACCCAGCGCGGCCGTGATGGTGCCTGCCGGGGATTGCGCCTCGGCCGGGGGAGAGTCCGCTTACCTGGATCTGGAAGCGCTCACGTTCACGGTGGAAGAGAGCCTGGACCGCGTGTACTGTTACTACTCCGTCGGCGGAGCGCCATTTGTGCGGGTTCCAGAAGACGAAGCCGAGTTCCTGGAGCCGGTGGAAGGAGGCTGGGACATCGCCGAGCATGCCGCTGGCGCGCACCGACTCAGCATTCCACACAATGCGGCTGAACCACTGCCCGTGGCGGGCCAGTGCCTGGGATGGCACGGCCTCGAATTGGTGCCCCTCGGAGGTTTCAGCCAGTCGCATGCGGCGGAGGAATGGGATGACCGGACCCTGACCAATTCGGGCGGGCGATTCACTGTGACCTATCGGATTCATCCCGCGGTATTGGAAAGCCGCGAGGGTGGATCCAGCGCCATTATTGACCCCTCGCTTCCGGCGCCCTACAACCTCCAATTCAGCCGATTGGACGCCTGCCGAGGCGGCGGGATGGATCCAGTAACATGCGCCCTGGAAGACGAGGCCATGCTGCACTGGGATTGGGAACTGATGCCGGGAGACATGCGCACGCCGGCCGGCTTTGAGGTTTCGTACCGTCTGCCGACCGCATTTGGGCGGATCGGCGACGCCGCGGTCACGCGCACCTACTTCTTCACGCTGGATAAGCGCGCACCAGGTGTATTCACACAGCCCTGCATCATCAACACGGCGAACCCGCTGGAGCCATTGGATGTTGGTGCCCAGAGAATCCCGGATAGCGACTTCTACGGATCGCCTGCGCTGGATTACTCACTGGATGGATTTGTTTTCGCCAAGGACGTGTACTACTCCGTGAAGGCCTTCGCCACATCGGCGGATGGTGCGCTGCATGAATCGCCTCCCAGCGAGGAGCACTGGGTGGGGCTCATCGGCTGCACACAGATCCTGGTGGTACAGCTGTCCGACCTGGAGTTCGGCATCAACCCCGATGCGCTGGACGCATTCCGTCCGTCCGAAAACGCCTGTGAGGCGGAATACCGCAGCTCCTATGATGCGGCAGACATATACGGCTGGATCGAGATCGCCGTCGACTCGTATGAAGATCGGATACCCGGTTTTCGCTTCTGGTGGAACTGCCCGTATTGTGACGACCCGGGTCGCATGGCTGGCTCCGGTCCCACTGCGACGCGGCCGCCCCACGACACAGGAATCGGCTGCGACCCCGGTACTCTGGACTGGTCTGGCATGGCGTTGAATGTAGAGGGACCGGATGGCAGCGGCACGGGCTATAGCAGGGCCAACAACACCATCGTGTTGCCGATGAGCGGCAACGCCGATTTCGTGAACCTGCGCGTGCGCTACGCATTCTATGACTTCGATTCGGGGCCATTCCGGCAGGATGATGACCTGTGGTGCGCGGCGGACGAAGTCGTCCAGACGCAGGTTGGCACACCGGAAGGTACCGGGCTGCACGGATTCCGAGTCAGGACGCAACGCGGCGAATACATCACCGACTACGACATCGGTTGCAGCGTCGGCATCTGGACCTACTCTTTGCCGGTTTCCCCTTGAGATGGCCGGAGGCGAACATGAGGCGTAGGCGGCGAATCGTCCTGCGGTCAGGCGTCACTGTCGTGCTGGGCCTCTTTCTGGCAGGATGTAATCTACCCACGGCGGCCGGCGCCGGACCTCGAGCCTGGATCGATTACCCCTCAAACGGGATGTCGTTCACCAACGGTGCCATCATCGTGCAGTCTCACTCCACGGGCCCGGATTCCATCCGGCAGGTGGCACTGTATGTGAACGGCTCGGAGGCGCGAACCGACCTCAATACAGATCCATCACAAAGCCTGGTGGGGCTGTCGCATCCATGGGTGCCGGCGGGTCCCGGGGAGTACACGCTCGAGTTGCGCGTCAGGGACGCATCCGGGAACGAGGGCCGGTCCCTGCCTGTACACATAGTGATCGTTGGCTGCCCAACCCCGGTTGGCGGCGGAGCCGCTCCGGAGGCGTGTGAACCGATCGTCCCGCCGGAGGTGGTGGTTGGCATCACGCTGCCGGCGCCGGATGTTGTGCCCGGTGCCCCGATCTGCGCGGAACCGACGGCCACATTTACTGTCAACGCCAACTGCCGCGAAGGCCCCGGCGTTGCGTATCCCGCCCAGGACACCATGTTGGAGGGCGCTGCGGCGGAGATCGTGGGGAAGAACGAGGATGGATCGTGGCTCCTGGTCAGGAGTTCCAGCGGCGCATGCTGGGTCTCAGCCATCACCGTGGAGGCCTGTGGTGATGTGAGCGCCGTGCCGGTCATGCAGTCTGCTCCGCCACCGGAGGCGCCGCCCGCCGAGCCGCCGCCAAACCAGCCACCCAGCCTCACACAGCCAGCGGCTCCCGTCGGGCTGGGCGTCTCTGAGCATGTCTGCCAGGGCACCACTTACTCAGTGACGCTTAGCTGGGACGACGCGGCGGACAACGAGGACGGCTATCGCGTGTACCGCAACGGAACCCTGCTGACCAACCTGGGCGCCGGAGCGACGAGCTACACCGACCATCCGCCCCAAGGCGGGCCATACAACTACAAAGTCGAATCATACAATGGTGCAGGCGCGGCGAGTGCCACAACCAGTGATCCGGGCTGCCTGCTCTGAACCGAGGAGCTCTCCCGATGTGGGATGATGGCATTGTGGCATGCAAGAAACCCCGGAGCACCAGATCCGGGGTCTCTTACATGCCGCAGCACCATTGACCTGGCTAATCGGCGGGGGATGCGCTGGAATCACCGAAGGCTCCGGCGCCCTTGGCCTCGATCACCGTGCGCGAGCCATCTGCGTTCGTGATGTACTCTAATTTCACTTCCTGGCCTACCACCAGACTGCCTTTGACCTCGGTGGAGGCGGTCAGCATGTAGGTTATGCCATCGACATCGATGCTCGATGTGCTCAGCGCGGTAACCGTGCCAACCACATCCAGGTGCTGACCCGGAACGGCGGTCTGCGCGGGGACAGGGTCCGCGCTGGCGCTGGGAACTGAGCCGCCCGGCGACGAACTCTGAGCCGTACTCGGCGCAAGGGTCACCGGCGGAACCGCGACCGGGGTTGGCGTGGCCCGCGGACACCCCGCGAGCATCATGGCAAGCGCAACCGTCGCCATAAACCGTCCTGCATGGAATATCGTTGGCATCCAGAACCCTCCCTAACTAAGTACCTGGAAAACACCCTGGTTGAGAGACGCTATGTGGCGCATTTGTGTTACGGCCCGCAGCCACGTCCTTGTTAAGTTCCGAGGGTGCCGAACCTGGTCCGCCCTAAGAATTGCCCACCCGCCGCATCTGGCTGCATGTATGATTGTAGCGCCGATGGGCGCGTCCGAAACGAGGTGATGTGCCATGACCATTCGAGTCGTGACTGACAGTACGTGCGACCTACCCGCGGAAGTCGTACGGCGCCACAAGATCAGCGTGATTCCCCTCATTGTCACCGCGGATGCCAGGGAATTGCGCGACGGCGTGGATATCTCGCGGGCCGAGTTCTACACACAGCTGCCAGATTTCCGACATTCGCCGAAGACTGCGGCGCCGGGTCCGGAGGTCTTCCGCGAGGTCTACGAGCGCCTGGCCGCGGAGGGCGCCGACCAGATCCTATCGATCCATATTTCGCAGAAGCTCAGCCTGACGATCGAAAGCGCGCGCCAGGCCGCGGCGGACACAAAGGCGGCCGAGGTTACGGCGTTTGATTCGCGCCAACTGAGCCTGGGGACTGGCTTTGAGGTGCTGGAGGCAGCCAGGGCGGCAGAGCAGGGTCGGACGCTGCCGGAGATACTGGATCTACTGGATGGGCAGATCCGCCGCACACATGTGTGGGCAGCGCTGGATACCCTGGAGTACATGCGCCGTGGCGGCCGCATGAACGGGGCGATCACCGCGCTCGGCAATCTGCTGCAGGTGAAGCCGATCCTCAAGATGTATGACGGCGAACCAAGCGCTGAGAGGGTGCGCACGCGCGGCGGGGCTCTCAAGCGACTGCGCGAACTCATCGCGCTGCACGTCCCGTACGAGCGGGTTGCGGTCCTGCACACCGGTGCGACCACGCGTGCGGGTGAATTTCTGAGGAGCATCGAGGACCTGCTGCCGATCGGCGAGATCTGGACGGAGGAGATCAACCCGGTACTCGGCGCGCACATCGGCCCAGGAGTACTGGGCTTTGCTGGCCTTTCCAACGAGGAACCTGGGGGACAGGCATGAGGCTTCTGCAAGTTCAGCGCTGACCCGGTTCTTGCTGTGACCAGATCCACGTAGGTCTGGTCAGGCGGCCGCATCACCCATCTGGCCTGCGGACGGCACGCGGCGCGATGCGGGTGCGGTGCTCGCAGTGTCAATGCGGCCGCGTGCGACCAGCGGCACGAAGAATCTGCGTTACACTGGCGCTTCAAACCGCATCTCGGGCCAGGGAGACATGATGACACCCAGAAAACCAGCTACGTCCATCCGCCCGCGCACACGTCGCGCCCCGAGCCGCGCGAACCGGAAGGCCGCGCGGGCGGCCCGCACGGCGAGCCCTGCCAACCTGCAGCGGACACTGAAGAAGTACATCGATGTGATCCTGGACGTGGGGCTGAACCTGCAGCCAGGCCAGCGCCTGCTGATCGTCAACAACCTGGTGCAAGGCGTGGATGTGAACCTGGCACCGTTCGTGCGGATGCTGGCGGAGGCGGCGTATCGCCGCGGCTCGCCGTATGTGGACGTGATCTGGGGCGATCCGCTACTTGAGAAACTGCGGCTGCAGAATGCGACGCGGGATTCGCTCAAGGAGTACCCCAAGTGGCCGTCGGATGCGCGGATGGAGCACGTCGAACCCGCGGATGCTTACCTGGCACTTCGAGCTGACGACCCCGACCTGTTGGCCGGCATCGACCCGACCCGGATCGGCGACTACCTGGCAGCCATTCGCGAGCGCGGCAAGGCGCTGATGCCGATCATGTCGCGCAATCACGCCAACTGGTGTGTGGCCACCGTGAGTGCTCCGGAGTGGGCAGCCAGGGTGCTGCCCAGGACACCGGAGGGCAAACGTGTGCAGGCGCTGTGGGATCTGATCTTCGAGACCTGCCGCATCGACCAGAAGGATCCGGTGGGAGCCTGGCGCGCACACATCGCCGGGCTGGCCCGACGCAAGGACTACCTGAATGCAAAGCGCTACGCGGCGCTGCAATACTCGGCGCCCGGCACGCGCCTGAAAGTGGGACTGCCGCCGGGACACCTTTGGTTCGGTGGCCAGATGACGGCTGAGAATGGCGTTGACTTTGTCCCCAATCTGCCGACGGAAGAGGTATTCACGCTGGCGCACGTGGGCGAGGTCCAAGGAGAGGTCAGCGCGAGCATGCCGCTGGTGTATAACGGCAATACCATCCAAGGCATGCATCTGACATTCGCGGCGGGAAAGGTAGTGAAGTTCTCAGCCCGCAAGGGCGAGGCGATCCTGGATCAGCTGCTGAAGTCGGATGCGGGCAGCAGCCGGCTGGGCGAAGTGGCGCTGGTGCCGCACAGTTCGCCTGTGTCGCAGTTGGGTGTGACATTCCACAGCACGCTCTTCGACGAGAATGCGTCCTGTCACCTGGCGCTGGGGCAGGCCTACCGGTTCACTCTGCAGGGAGCGGAGATGTTGAGCGACGAAGCCTTCGCCGAGGTGGGAGGCAACTCCAGCAAGGTGCACTCCGATTTCATGATCGGATCCGCGAAGATGGATATCGACGGCATCCGGTCAGACGGGACGACTGAGCCGGTCATCCGGTCGGGGGAATGGGCGTTTACCGTTTAGGCCGACCCAAGAGCCATGACGACCGCCGCCCCGAAAGGCGGCGGCTTTTTTTGTCGAGGCGGTACCGAGATTTCTGCCGTCGGGCACGGCCGTGAGCCATTAGCGTCGGACCGGAGGCCTGCGAGCCGCGCATTGAAGGCGGCCGTGGACCTCAGTGCTTTACGGTGCGGCGCGTGACTTTGGTTTTGCCTTCCGACTGCTTGTCATCCGCGGGCCTCGACCCGTTGCTGCGGTCCGCGGTCGACGGTGCAGGCTTGCTCCGACCCGAGGCGCGAGTTGAGGTCTCCAGGAAGCGGGTCAAAGCATCCACCTTGAGGGGTTTGGAGAGCAGGTAGCCCTGGGCATAGTCGCATTGCAGGTGCTTCAGCTCCTGGAGTTGGCTGCCACTGGATACGCCTTCCGCGACGGCGTGCATGCCCAGCGCGTGGGCCATGGAGACAATTGCCTTTACGAGGCCGAGGGCCTTGGAGCTGCCGCGCATGTTCTCTATGAAACTCTGGTCGATCTTCAGTGCGTGGATGGGGAAGTTCTGCAGGTAGGTCAGGGCGGAATAGCCGGTGCCGAAATCGTCGATATCGAAGTGGACGCCCATGCGATTCAGTTCGCTGAACAGACGGTTGGCGAGGCGCAGATTTCCGATCAGCACCTTTTCGGTGATCTCCAAGCGCAGTGAATCCGGATTCAGGCCGCTGCGGCGCAACGCCTGCCCCACGGCGTTGGTCAACCCCGGCAGGGTGAACTCTTTGTTGGAGACGTTCACGCTGACGCCGAGCTCTGTGAGGTCGGGGAAGCGTTCCTGCAGGATCTGCATCTCGCGGCAGGCGGTGATCAAGACGTGTTCGCCGAGACGCACGATCAGGCCGGATTCTTCGGCGATGCTGAGGAATTCCGTGGAATGCAGCAGGCCGCGCTGCGGGTGCCGCCAACGAACCAGGGCCTCCACGCCCGCGGTGCGATTTGTGCTGAGAGAGATCATGGGCTGGTAGTGGACCTCAAGCTCGTCGCTGACCAACGCCCGGCGCAGCTCAGCTTCCATGTCAAGGCGCAGGAAGGCGCGCTTGCGCATGCGCACGGCGAACGTCTGAAAGCGTGACTTGCCCATGGACTTGGCCTCATACATGGCCAGGTCGGCATCGCGCAGCAGGTCCTCGGCGTGCCCATAGCTGGAAATGTCATCCACGATGCCGATGCTGGCGGTCATGTGGACCTCATGGCCTTCGATGCGGAAGGCCTGCTGCAGGCTGCGCTGGACGCGCTCTGCCAGCTTGTGGGCCGCGTCGTCATGGGCGCGGACGTCCATCAAGATGGCGAACTCGTCGCCGCCGAAGCGTGCCAGCGTGTCGGTGGGGCGCAGCGAGCCTTTCAGGCGCGCGCCGATGGCCCACAGCAACTCGTCGCCCACCAGGTGTCCGAGGCTGTCATTGACGACCTTGAAGTGATCGATGTCAATGAACAGGACCGAGAAGGAAGCCCGCTTGCGGCGGTGCGCTGTCTCGATGGCCTGCGCGAGGTGCTCCAGGAAGAGCGTCCGGTTGGGCAGGCCGGTCATGTTGTCGTGCAGGGTGTCGTACGAGAGCTTTTCCTCGATGCGGCGGCGCTCGGTGACCTCCACGGCCAGGTAGCGGTTGGTGTTCTCCAGTTGGGTGGCCTTGGAGACCAGCTCGGTGGTGAGCTCCGCATTCTCCGCGTGCGTGGCCAACTGCCGCAACAGCACGAGTGCCACGATGATGCCGAGGCCCAGGCCCAGGGCCATGGGCGTCATGGAGAGGGCGGCGACGCCGGAACGCAACAGCAGACACGTAGGCCATGAGCAACGCGGCGTACGGCATGTAGGTGCGCAGCGAGCCCAGCACCTGGAGCAGCGGCTGCGTGGCCGTATGATCCGGCTCAGGACTCGCCAATCCGCAGCGCCCGCCAGCGCGGCACGATGGCAAGGCCCGTCAGCAGCATGGCAGCTCAGCCAGCCGAAGTCCAGTGGCGTTCCGCTGGCGTAGTCTCCGGCCAATGTCCTGTAGGAATAGGTGCAGTCGGTGAGGATCATGGCGAGCACGCCGGCGCTGAGGATGAATGTGGATGAGAGCTCGACTTCCTCGGATTGGTAGTAGATGATGATGATGAGAATGCCGAGCAGCAGGACGTCGCCCAGCGGATAGGCCCACAAGATGATCTGTTCGAGGGCGGGCCGGTCCGCGCTGGACTGCATGACGGGGGCGATCAGGGTGTTCCAGATCACCAGCGCAGCGGCGACGAAGATGGTGGAAAGGTCCAGGACCAGGTTCCAGCGCCCCAGTGTGCCAATGCGCGGAAGCACGAGCCCAAGAACGCCGACCGCGAAGACCGGGTAGTACGCCAGGTAGAAAGCGTCAGCGAGGGAGGGGAAGGGAGTCTGCTGAGCGCCGAGCTCGAGATATGCCCAGACGGCGTCGCCGAGGGCGTAGAGCAGGACCGCAACGCCGAGGATGAACCAACTGCCGTATTGCGCAGAAGAGGCGCCTTTCAGGAAGCGCGCCCCAATGAACAACATGACAGCCAGGCCCAATTCGAGGACGGGGGGAACAACGTCCAGGAAGACCAGGCGGAAGCCAGGGTCGTCGACGGCATAATAAAGCGCCCCGACCGCCCCCATGACGAGGGCAAACATCAGGCCGATGCGGGCAAGTTCTTTAGGTATGCGGCTGGCGAGGACAGCGCCCATGCAGTGGCGTTCCTATAACCCCGGCTACGATGACGTGCCCCTTCATTCTAGCCGGGGGCTGGCCGCGGAAAATGACAAGGTCATCGCACTTATGGGAGGGTCGTACAGGCGGCAACTGCGGTGAGGCAGCCCGCATGCAAGCAAGCGCCAGGGGAATTTCCCGGGTGGCGGCTAGGCGGCGCAAGGAGGGGCGATGACGGCCCCAAGGGAAGGCGATGGGCTAAGCCGGATCAGGCGGTCCGCCTGGAGCTGGAACTGCCAGGTCTCAGCCTGGCTGGGGCAGCACAGGCCATCGGCGGGGGCGTGAACGCGCATATGCAGCGTGATAACGCCCGCCTGTATCGCCGCCTGCTCGATGACCACCCGGTCTCCGAGAGGCACGGTGTCCACATTTTCAGGGATGCCCACGCGGTTCAAGACCGCGGCGAGCTCCACGAAGTGACCGGTGCCGCCGTTCTGGGTGCTGAGGCCGACGACCGCGTCGATCGCGCCGTCGGCATTCAGGTCGCCGAAAGCTGCCGGCTCGAGCAGGCGCGTGGTGTAGGCGCTGGAGGATTCGGCGGGGTTCTCGGGCGGACGTTGGTAGAGGCCATCGGTGAGGCGAAAGGCGCCCCAATCCGGCGAACGATATTCGGCATTCATCACCGCGGCGAGCGTGAGAGCTGGCGCCGCCGTGGGAGCGGGGGAGGGCGGCGAAATGAGGCGGCACGCAGGCAGGAGCAGTGAGGCAACCAATAATGGCTTGAGAATGCGATGCATGGGTCTCCCTGAGGTGGGGGCAATTCTACAGCAGGACGGCGGGGCAGCATTCTCGCGCCGCTGCGCGCAAACTATGAGGAACAATTCAAACTACGGGTAAATCCGGAAATCTGCCGAGGAACAATCGATTTCCAAGGGTGATTCGGGGGGATTGAATCGCGGAGGATGACGAGGAACAACGGCGGCGCCTGGCCGCCCTGAGAATCCCCCGGTGACAACGCGTTGTCCACATCAGGCCTATGGTCCGCGGGCGGCGGGGTCGGGAGACCCTCGCCGAGCCAGTTGCAAGCCACACGGGCAGGGCGAGCGCTCCACGGTGCAGACCATTGGAGCTGGAGTGCTACTGCGTGGACCACATGCTATAGACGGTCTACTAATCTGCCAAGCACGGGGGAGGGATCGGCCAGCGACCTCAGACCTGGAGCTCGGAACGGCCTCGTGGACGCTGCATCGTAAAATTGACCTCCGCGGAGAATCCACGCCCAAACCCAACACCGAGAACACCCTTTTCTATTTGGAACTTTTCGTTATTCACACTTAGACTACTATTCGCCTTTGTAGGCTTTTTCGAGCTCGCTCATATTCAGTTTGCCCATACCAAGCATGGCAGCCCCAACACGATCCGCTTTGGCAGTGTCTGGATCACGCATCATGATGTCCAGGCTTTCCGGCATGATCTGCCACGTTAAGCCATATCTATCTTTAAGCCATCCGCAGGACATTTCTTCGCCGCCTTCGGATAGCGCTTCCCAAAGACGATCAATTTCTTCCTGAGTTTTGCAGTTTACCGCGATTGAGATAGCCTCACTAAAAGTAAACATCGGACCACCATTTAGCGCAGTAAAGTGCTGGCCATTCAGTTCAAAGTCTATTGTTGATACATCTCCGGCTTTCTTTCCGGCTGCTTCTGCCACCGACTCTGTGAGATACGATGTGTCGATTATTCTTGCGTTTTCAAACAGCGACACATACAAATCCACCGCTTCCTTTGCCTGGTCGTTAAACCAAAGAAAAGTCACTATTTTTCTCATAGGAATGCTCCCTTCTTCCTAATTCAGTAAGAGTTTTCTATCATAGCCGCGGGTACATGGTCCAGCAACAATGTTGATCAATCTGGCTTTTGTATTGTGACTTGCATGACATCAGGGGATACTCGCCCAGCATCCGCGGGCTACGCCCATTCTGATCGGACGGGAATTCGCTCCAGTTGAATCGGTCGATGAGGTGGCGTGTCGGCCACCCGGTAAGCGATCCAGAAAGGATCACCCCCCGCCCTGACAATCCAGCGAGACAGCCAGCGCGGGGCCGCCTTCCCGCTCGCTGAACCCGTTCAAGGCCACCAGCAGCATGAGGGCCAGCACCGCTCCGAGAAGAAGAGGCAGGATGACGGTGAGGAGCGCGGCGATCAGGCTGGAGGTTCTTGTGGGAATGCATCAGAACGGGATTTTATCCAGAATCGCAGTCAACTTGCGGACGAGATCCTCAAAGCCGGGGATCGTGAAGAGGATGATCAAGAGGCCGATGGCGAACAGCGCCAAAGGGAACATGTACAGGTTGCCGAAGTTATTCACGCGCGCTTTCAGTGGGTCGTTCGGATCGTACAGCACCATGACCTTGTTGGGGTCCTTCCTAAACGCGATGGCTGCCGCCAGCGTTGCGAGGGTGTCGAAAATCGTTTCGTTGCTGTGGACCTTCTCGGTGAAGACGATCTTGCTGCCGTCCGGTGTCTCGAACTCGACGATGGGAGCAGACAACTGGTCCGTGTCACCGCTTAGGACATCCTGCCCGACGACCGTGCCGATGGTCCTCTTGTAGCGCAGGTGCGAGACGAAAATGCCGGCTCCCAAGACGAAGGCGGGCAGGATGAAACACAGCAGGGCGGCCGGGATCACGTAGGTCATGCTTGTCTCCTGAAGTTGAGGGGCTGGGGTTTGCCAACTGCGGAATATAACCCCGCAGCTGAGTTTCGGATGCCGGAGCCGCTCCTGGGCCGACAAGCGATCGCGGGCAGCCAGGTGCACCAACAACGCCCGGGATCATCGAGGCGCCACGCCTCCTCCGGGTGGAATCGGGGTGCAACCGCAAGAACACGGCGTAGATACCTGATCAACCGCAGGCCGAGCTTGAGGACGGCATGCGCTACTTCGGCAACCTGCTCACGCAGGTGATGTTGTGGATGGTCGGAATCATGCTGTGGTCCATCTCCACATGGGCTGGCTGCCGATGGACCGGCTGCTCTCGTTTCTGACATGGGCGGTGAGCCCGACCCCCGAACTGCCGCCTGCAATCATCGACATCGCGTTGTCGTCGTGCGCTCAACAGATGGCGCGGAGTGGAGTGATGCGTCGCCGCTTGTGAAAACATTCCCACAGGGCACGATCTGCAAAAGCGTGTATAGTGGACAGCCTGAATAATGGTATGCAGTAGGGCTTGCAACATCACACGGGTGGTACTTGATGCGGTACGACACGCACTCCAGGGGGTCTGGCAGTCGTGAATAAGCCGGCCATTCGGTTCAATACCGGCACGACCTTCCGAGCAATCTAGGAAGCCAGGGCAAAGCAATCTGCCCCCAACACGGTACCGCGCGCCTGCGCGGCACCATTCCTTCGCGCCATCCAGATCGACCCAGAGGAGCAACGCAGATGAGTACCGCACCCAATCAGACTTCAATCAAGAAGACCGGCCCCCTGCATGACATGAAAGAGAGACTTTTCACCCTGTGGCTGTTCGCCATGCTCACGTACACGTACGGCGACGTGGTAACACTCATGGACCCCATCAAGCACGGGACGATGGAGATGACCGAGATGTTCCTGCTGGGAGGGTCGATCTTCATGATGATCCCAATCTCGATGGTGCTCCTATCCCGCATCCTGAACTATCGAGCCAATCGCGTGGCCAACATCATCGCAGGCAGCATCATGACCGTTGCCCTGATCCTGACGCTGTTCGCCGCGGTGCCGACCATCTACTATGTGTTCTTCACGGTCATCGAAGTTGTCACCACCGCCCTCATCGTCTGGTTTGCGTGGCGCTGGCGGAACACCGAGGCCCAGCCCCGATAGCGCCGCGCCCGCGAGGACGAAATGTGGCATGGGCTCAACAATGCCCAGCCATGGCGAAAGAGGAGAATATGCGATGAGAACCAAAGAAGGAATCAATACATACAGAACGACCGCCAAGATCGTAGGGGTTGTGTGGCTTGCCGGGTTCATTCTGGCCGTTGTGGGGAACAAGCTCATCCTGTCCATTCTTGATGCCCCGAATCCCCTCTCCGCTGTCTCCGCGAACAGCATGCAAGTGGCAATCGGCGGGATGCTGATGTTGATCTGCGCCGCCGCCGAGGTCGCTCTCGGAGTCTTAATGTTCCCGGTCCTGAAACAACACAGTGAGCGCATAGCTCTCGGGTACTTCGGTTCGAAGATTCTGGATGCCGTGTTTTTTGCCGTATGGGTTATCTTCCTCCTCATCCAAATCCCGCTCGCCACAGAATACCTGAAGGCAGCGGCACTCGACACCTCCTACCTTCAAGGTTTGAGCACTGTGTCCATACAGGTGAGCCAGTACGCCTATCAGATCAGCCAGATCGCCGTTGTTCTGGCTGGCTTCCTGCTCTGCTACATGTTCTTCCAGACAAAGCTGGTTCCGCGCTGGATGGCCGTCTGGGGCCTTGCCGGGTACGCGGTCCTGTTGGGTGGATCTGTGCTGGAAATCCTAGGTTTCGATCTGCGACTAGTACAAACGATTCCGGGCGGCCTGTGGGAGCTGTTCATATGTGTGTGGCTGATCGCGAAGGGATTCAATTCGTCCGCCTTCGGACTCCAAAGCGGGCATAACGGGCACAACGCTCGATGCAGCAGTGATCGCACTGCTGCATAGATAGACCGGGTGAGTATAGATTGCGAGGGTCGGCCACATCAGGCTCAAGGCAGCTGTGCGGCCGACCTTCTGTTTCAAGCATTGCAGCCAATTCACTTCGAGACAGACGAGGAAATCCATGAAAGCGATCGTCTACACAGAGTACGGTTCTCCGGACGTGCTTCACTTCCAGGACGTGCCCCAACCCACTCCCGGCGACCAACGAAGTGTTGATCAGGGTTCACGCGGTCTCGGTGAATTCCGCCGACCTGCACATGCTCAGGGCGGATCCGTTCCTGATCCGCATGAGTTCGGGGCTGCTGCGACCGAAAATACAAGATCCTTGGCGCGGATATTGCCGGTACGGTCGAAGCAGTGGGCAAGAGCGTCTCTGCACTTCAAGCCCGGTGATGAGGTCTTCGGGGACATCTCCGCGTGCGGCTGGGGCGGATTTGCCGAGTACGCATGTGCGACGGAGGAGGCGTTGGTGTTGAAGCCGGCCAACCTATCCTACGAAGACGCAGCAGCCGTGCCGATGGCGGCGGTCACGGCCCTGCAGGGTCTTCGCAGCAAAGGCAAGATCCAACCGGGGCAGAAGGTTCTGATCTACGGTGCATCCGGCGGCGTGGGATCGTTTTCAGTCCAGATCGCCAAGTCATTCGGGGCCGAAGTAACGGCCGTATGCAGCACCCGGCATCTGGACATGGTGCGCTCACTTGGCGCAGACCGTGTCATCGACTACACCCAGGAGGATTTCTCCCGGAATGGGCATCGATATGACCTGATCATTGCGTGCAACGGAGACCGTCCGATATCCGACTACCGGCGGGCATTGGGCCCCAACGGCACCTATGTCATGTCCGGGGGAGCACGCGTCTCAAATGGCCGAGGCCATGCTCCAAGGACCGTGGATCTCAATGACCGGCACTCAGAAGATGGGCAACCTGCTCGCCAAGCCGAACCACGCGGACCTTGCGTTCGTGAAACAGCTTCTGGAGACCGGCAAGATCGTACCCGTGATTGACCGGCGTTACCCTCTCAGCGAGACCGCTGACGCTCTCCGCTATCTGGAAGAAGGACACGCCGACGGAAAAGTGGTCATCACTGTGATGCAGAACGGCAAGTCAGGTAATCCCCCACCGCTTTCTTCCACCCGTCGGCATGGTCTTCATCCATGAACGCATCCAGGAGAACTCAGACGATGACCGCCAAAACAAGCTTCGCCTCGATCCAGGGAACCGCAAGACTCGCCGCCGTGTTGATCCTGATCATGGCCGTGATCGCTCCCTTCAGCATGCTGTATATCCCGTCGACCATGGTTGTGGCCGGAGATGCCGCGGCCACAGCTCACAACATCGTGGCGTCCGAGGGTCTCTTCCGCCTCGGGCTTGTGGCCGATTCGGTCGTGTTCTTGATGGAACTTGTGATCACCGTGCTCCTGTACGTATTGCTCAAGCCGGTCAGCCAGACACTTTCGCTGATTGCGGCGTTTTCCAGGTTGTCCATGGCCGTTATTCAGGGATTCAACCTGCTCAATCAATTCATGGTTCTGCTGCTCCTGAGCGGCGCCACCTACCTGACCGTGTTCGCTCCCGATCAACTGCAGGCGTTGGTGCTGCTATTCCTCAATGCACATGCCATGGTGGTTCTTGTTTGGGGCTTGTTCTTTAGCCTCCATCTCCTGGTGTCCGGTTACCTGGTCTACAAGTCGGGCTATCTTTCCAGAATTCCGGCCGTCCTGTTGATCGTCGCAGGGTTCTGCTATCTGATCCAGAGCTTGGGAAACATGCTCCTGCCCCAGCAGGCGGCGCTGTTCTCCGCGATCGGTGCGCTCTCGATCGTTGAGGTGGCCTTCCCCTTGTGGCTTCTGATCAAGGGGTGAACCCGGAACAGTGGCACAAGCGTGTTGCTGAATCCGCCTGATAGGAACCCGCCGAAGGGATTGGAACATCGTTGTCGCGCCCCACCCCCGAAGAGTACTGTCCGTGATCGCTGGACGTGATCCGCCAGTGGGTTCAGTCGGGCGCCGGACGTTTGAGCGTGGGCGCAAGTCGAATCCCTGACATAACGTTCGCAAAAGGAATGAACTCAATGAATGCAAACTACGAAAGTCGTGTCTTCACCCAAGCGCCTCGCGAGACTGGCGGGCGTCTTCTACCTGCTCGTGGGCATCTTCGGCGGATTTGCCGAAGGATATGCGGACCCCAAGCTGTACGTTGCCGGCAACTCGGCCGCCACGGCTGGAAACGTTCTGGCGAACCTGGGACTTGTCCGCATGAGCGTCGCGGCCCACCTGTTGGACGCCGTGTTCTTCGTGCTGACGGCCATGGCCCTCTACGTCCTGCTCCAGCACGTGCACAAGAGCGTGGCGAGGGCAATGCTGGTCTTCGTGATCGTGGCCGTCGGAATCATTTCCTTGAATGCGGTCTTCCAATTCGAGGCCCTGCAAGTCGCCACCGGCGCTTCGTACGCGACCGCCTTCGGCGCCGCGGGCGCGAATGCCCTCGTGCTGCTGCTGCTGGACATCCAGCACTACGGCACGCTCGCCGCGCAGGTCTTCTTTGGCTTGTGGCTTGCCCCGCTCGGCTATCTCGCCTACAAGTCCGGGCTGTTCCCCAAAGCTCTCGGAGTCGTTCTCGATTGCCGCCACTGTGAGTTACCTGGTGGACCTGTTTGTCGGCGTTCCTGGCTCCAGACCTTGCCAGGGCGATCCATGGGTTCATGGGCATCGTGCCCGCCATTGCCGAGATCTGGATGGTCTTCTATCTGCTCATTGTCGGCGTGAGGACCGCCAAGACGGCAAAATGAGCGACCCGAACTACATGGCGACCAAGCCAACCCCCACCCTCTCCGCGACCAGGCTGCCTGTTGCGCCTGGGTTGGGCCATCGCGGCGCTGCTGCTCTTACTCCTGGCTGGCGCACTCTACGAGTCGTTGTCCGAAGCGGCGGAGGCGAAAGCCTTTCCGCCCTCCGGGCCAACTGGTGGATGTGGGCGGCTATCGCCTGCACCTCAATTGCACCGGAGAAGGCAGCCCCACCGTGGTGATCGATGCCGGGCTGGGCGACTGGTCCACGTCCTGGGGCCTGGTGCAGCCGGAGGTGGCGAAGACCACCCGCGTGTGCACGTATGACCGGGCTGGGATGGGCTGGAGCGAGCCCGGCCGGCTTCCAAGGGACGCGGCTCCAGATCGCGAAGGAGCTGCACACGCTGCTGCAGAACGCGAATATCCCCGGCCCCTATCTAATGGTCGGGCACTCGTTCGGAGGTTTGCCGGTGCAGGTCTTCGTGCACGACTACCCTGCTGAGGTGGCCGGCGTGGTGTTGATCGAATCGATGTATCCGGGACAGTCGACGTACGCCACGCAAAGCCAGATGTTCTCGGTGGCGTCGGTCCTGACGCGCTTCGGCATCGTGAGGCTGCTGGCCCGGCCGCTGGGCATGTCCGCCGACGTACCTTTTGCCCAGGCAGCCTATGATGCCTTGTCCGTGCGGTCGCAAGTCGCTGCAGGCTTTCGCAGACGAAATCCGCGGGATCCCGGATAGCCTGGCGCAGGCGGGCGCCGCAGAGTCCTTCGGGGATCTACCCTTGATCGTTCTCTCCCGTGGACTGGACCCCGACGCGGACTGGAAGGCTGGGCAGGTTCAGCTTTCCCAGCTGTCTTCCAACAGCCAGCACTTGACCGCAGACCAGAGCGATCACGGCATCCAACTTCATCAGCCGGAAGCTGCGGTCGAGGCCATTACGAAGCATGATCGAGCAGCTACGAAAGTGAGAGCCTGAGGCCAGCGGCACTCGAACGCCTCAGACCAGCAACATACCGCCCAAAGGGCGGTATGTTGGTTTCTAGATGGCGAAAGGGGACGGCCAAGATGAGGGAGACTGTTGTGGGCACGATGATCCGCTATGCGTATTGCTGACGCGAGCCACTTGGCCAGCAACCCGAAAATGAAGAGGCCGACGCCGAAGGCTGCGTGATTCATCAAGGTGCGAAGCCTGGCTTGCAAGGGGTTTCGCTGTCTTCGAGGCAGCAACTCCAAGCCCAAAGGCAGGCTGCATGATGAAGAACGGCGCCGAGCGTGATGACGCCGAAGAGGATGGCAGGGATCAACGTTGGATGCTGAAGCCACCCGGACCCCGCCACCGCAACAAAGGCCACCGCGAAAACAACGCCCACGTCATAGTGCGCAATCCATCCGTACGCGCACTCCCCATGCTTCCGTGGCGCCTGATGCGAGACTGGAGTGTCTTAAGACCCCTTCCGGCATGTTTAGCAGCCAGCGCCCGACGAGGCAGGCGCCGGAGTGCGCCACGTTGAACGCGTGCTCGAGCAAGAGCCCCCAGAGATCCAAGACCAGCGTTGCGCCCAGGCCTATGAAGATGGTGCCGGGGAGCAAGAGCCCCAGAGTGTTCACGCCTGGACAGTGATGACGACGTTCCCCTTCTTGTGCCCTGCATCCACGTACCGGTGCGCCTCGGCCGTTTGCTCCAGCGGATAGCAGCGGTCGATGACCGCCTTGAGCTTGCCCGCTTCGATCAGCTGCCGGATCTCCAACAGATTCTCCATGCGTTCTTTCGTGTCCAGCCTGGCCATCGTTACGAACGTTCCGTTGGGCGCGAGGGCCGTCGCAGACTCGGACTTAGGGAGCTTTCCAAGCGTGTCGAAGATCACATCATATCGTTCTGGTCGTGCCGCGATGCGCTCTTGTGTGTAGTCGATGACCCGGTCCGCCCCCAGGGATTTCACCATGTCCAGGCTGGCGGTGCTGCAAACCCCGGTCACTTCTGCCCCAAAGTGTTTCGCCAGCTGCACGGCATACGAGCCAACGCTTCCGGAAGCGCCGAAGATCAGGACTTTCTGGCCGCGCTGGATGTTTCCCTTTCGCAACAGGCGCAGTGCCGTTGTTGCACCGATCGGTACGGCTGCGGCCTCCTCGTAGCTCATGTTGGCTCGGCTTTGTTGCCACCATCGCCGTCTCTGGCAGGCACTTGTACTCGGCATGGCCGCCGAAATTCTCCGTGAGGTCGAGGCGAACACCTGGTCGCCTGCCTTGAAGCGCGTCACGTCTTTGCCAATCGCTTCCACCTCGCCGGCGAGTTCCATGCCGTAGATGGGCTGCTTTGGCCTTGTCAAGCCCAGGGCCAGCCGCGCAGGCAGCCACAGCATGGGCGGGACGGTGAGGCTTCGCATGCGATGGTCCCCGGCCGTCACGGTTGTCGCATGCACCTTGATCAACAGCTCATTGTCTCTGGGGGTCGGCTTTTCGACGTCCTGGAGCTGAAGTACATCCGGTGAGCCGTATTCTGTCGCTACGATGGCTTTCATTTCGAATTCTCCGATCTCGATTGCCGGGCATGCGTGCGAACGCAGAGAGGGTGTTCAGCCCCCTCTGCGTTCATGCCCTGTGATCGCAGCCAGACTTAAGCTGCCGGACTCGCTTTTGACTTGCTTCCGCGCCAGGCAGCTTCCGGCGCTTGCTCCAGACGCTCAGACCGGTTTGGCTGCCATTTGCTTCTTGCCTTTCTCGAAACCCCGCAATCAGCGCAAGGGTTTGGCGCTGGACAGGGGGGCATTGAAGCCCCTGGCGAACAACCATGCCGGCATGAGGATGATCTCCCAGACTGCCACGGGGATGGCGATCAACGATAGGAGGGTGCCGGGCGTGGCGTCAACACCAAACAGGGAAAACACGGCGTATGGCAGCTGCAGGCCGTAGCCGAGGATGCCGAACCCGGCCATGCCCGCGGAACCAGCCTGGCCTCGGTACAGCAGCGACGGTGAGAATCAGCCCGCCCAGGCCGAGCGTCACGAACTGCATGGACCACATGAACCAGGTCTCTGCCTGTACGAGCACCGAGCCGATGGTCTGATAGGTGGTCGCATCCGCCGACCCGGACGCGATGAACGCCTGGCTCAGCGGGATGAGCAACATGCCGAGCAGCATGCCAATGATCAGGAATAGTCGACTCGAACATTCTCATGCTCACGTATCCGAGAGCCAGCGCTTCACTCTGCTTCTTCAGGATCGGGAACATCAGCAGGCCGATGGCGACAATGCCGAAGTCGTTGATCAACCACAGGAACGCCGCGCCGATCACCGTGAGGCGCTGGGGAAAGACCGTCGTCAGATAATCCGGAGCATGCAAGATGGGGGACATCAGGCCAAGGCCGGCGATAGCGCCAATGGCCGTAACGATCCACAGGATGCCCACCCCTATGGCCGTCCTGCGGTTGGATGTGATCGGAATGCATGTATGTGTCCTTTGTCTGTTGCCCAAGGTGAGGTATGCGGACATTGGACCGGAGCTCCTGAGGTGGCCCGCAGGGGGCCAGGAACGGCGCAGTACGAGGTGCGCTGAAGTCGAGCCTCCTCCCTCCAAGTTGTCCTTGACGCCGATTGGATGGAACTCAGTGAAACACGATCCTGTTGTCGTGGTTGTTGTGCGTCGCAATCCCTCCCGATTGAATCATTGTGCACTTTTTCTCCTGCCCGCATGTTGCATTGCGCCGTGAGATCAGCGGCGCATTATATGGGAATCCAATGACTGAGTCAATGGTGCGCGTGAAAGCGCGGACTATTGATTGTGACAACCGGTACGTTGCTGCAGCAACACGCTGCCCGGTGATCATGGTGTTGCAGGCCCGGCACTCCGCCTGAATCAACAGACACCGCCGTTGGCGGTGTCTCTGTTCCGCGATGCGCTTAGTGTGCCTGTTCGCCGGCAATTATGCGGGCTCGGAAGTGAGGGGAGAAGGATTGAATCCCTTGACGGTGAGCCAGATGCCCAGCGAAAACTCCCACAATGCGATCGGGAGCGCGACAGATCAAGGCCAGCGGGGACACCCGTCCGATCAGGCCGAACAGGACGGCGGCGTCGCCGGCGAGGAGCAGGGCCGCGCCGATGAGTCCCAGGATGGGCAGAACGCGCGGCACCAGGCGCGACCGGTACATCAAGGTTCCCAGCAACAAGGCCGTTCAGAGCCGGCATGAGGCTTTGAGAGACCAGGAACAGCCGGTCATACATGGCCACCAGCGCCTGGCCCGATGATCGAGGCCATCGGCTCCGACTCCGGCCTGCCGCAGGGTGACGATCGAAAGCAGGCACGCCACGCCGGCGAAGATGCCGGCGGCCTCCAGGGTGCGCGTGGTGACGAAACCCAGCGCCATGGATTCGTTCTGCCTCTTGACCACCGGGAACAGCGCAACGGCGGTGCCGATGCCAGCCAGGCCCACGATGAGCTCCAGGACCGCACCCCACAGCACGGCGGTGTCCGGGCCAGCGCCGGCGACGTAGCCCGGAGCGTGCACCTGCAGGTAGAGCGACAGGGTCGGGATCGAGACGAAAGTGAGCAGGTAGAAAATGCCCGCCGCCAGCGAATGCTTTCTCGACCAGGTCATGCTCGCGGCGGTCTTTCGATCGGTGTTCACAGGTCTGACTTCTTTGTTCATATTGATGTTTGCCTCTCTCTGAGTTATGTGGATGGGTTTCGATAGACCGGCCCTGGGGCCGGCACGATCCGTCCTAGCTCCGACTGCATCCACCAGTCGGGGAAGCTGCTTCTATGTATGTCCAGTTGGACTGCTCTGCACGCAGAAACGAAGCCCCCAGCTTCCCCCTGGGGCATGTATCCAACTCTCCTACCATAACAATGCAAGAGTATCATGTTTGACGAAGCAGGGCAATACGATTAGTCTCCAAATGCACTATAAGTGGGATCACACATATGCCTGAATGTGCCGGGCGGCTAGGTGCACTGTCCCGATGGAGGGTGATGGGGCTTATGCGCGTACGATTCTGAGTGCACACAAGATCAAAGTGCTCACAGCGTCGAGCAGGCAGATGCCGCATTCGCGGCGAGGAGGGCTTGACCATGGAATGCCGAGTTCGGGACCTGGACGTCCATTATGAACAGGTGGGTGAGGGCAGGCCCATGCTCATGCTGCATGGATGGTCGCTGGATCACCATCACATGATGAGCCGGCTGGAACCGGTGTTCTCACAGCGGAACGGTTGGAAGCGCATCTACCTGGATCTGCCGGGACACGGCAAGACCCCGGCCAGACCATGGATCACGAACCAGGACGGCATGCTGCAGGTGGTCCTGGATGTCATTGACCAACTCATGCCCGGGAAGCGGTTCGCTCTCGCCGGAATCTCCAGCGGGAGCATACCTTCGCGCGCGGCCTGGTCCACCAGCGTCCGGAATCCGTGGACGGACTACTAATGACGGTCCCAATGATGTTGGCGGACGACGCAAAACGGCAAGTGCCTGCTCGAACCGTGCTGGTGGAAGATGCGCAGCTCGTGGCGAGCCTGGATGCGCAGGAAGCGGAGTCCTTCAAGATCGCCGTGACACAGACGCCCAGGATCCTGGAGTACATGCGGAGCGTGGTGAAACCGGCACGAAAGCTGGCCGACCACGCATTTCTGCAGGCCATCGGCGAGAATCCGGGGACAGGCGCGTTTTCGTTCGACGTGGACGCGCTTGCAGAGCCATGCCCGGCGCCGACGCTGATCGTTGCCGGCAGGCAGGATTTCATCTGCGGTTATCGCGACGCGTGGGAGATCATGGAGGTCTATCCGAGGGCCACGTTTGCGGTGCTTGATCGTGCAGGGCACATGCTGCCCGTGGAGCAGGAAGCGTTGTTCCACGCGCTGGTCGGCGAGTGGGTTTCCAGGGTGGAGGAGTACACCGCCCGGCCGTGATCCATGTGCGGAGCGCCCCGCCAGGTAGAAACGCGATGAACCCAAAGCATTCCTGCCCGTGCCTGCGAATCGCCGTGGGGCAGCGCGGCAGCCGGGGCTCAGGGCCTTCAGCGAAAGCCTCGCAACTGTCAATGCGCGGGGGTGACCAAGACGGTAAAATGCCGTGCTGCAAGCCTAGATCAGGCGGGAGGAGCCATGCACATTGCGTACCGCGCAGCGCGGGCGGAGGAATTGCCGGCCTGCATTGACCTGTTCCAGGAATCCGTGAGTGACCTGCACCGTCGACACAACCTGGCGGGTTCTCCACAGCCGGCCGCGTGGCGTTTGGACGCGTATGCGCACATTCGCGACACGGGCATATTCCACGTGGCAGAGGCAGACGGGCACCTGGTCGGTTTTGCCTGCGCGTTCGTGCGCTCGCACGTCTGGTTCCTGGCCGGCTTTTGGGTGCAGCCGGCGTGGCAGCAGCAACACGTTGGCGCGCCGCTGCTGCGCGGAGTGATGGATGCCGGCCGCGAAGCCGGAGCGACAACGTTCTTTGTCTGGGCGTCGATCGATTTCCCTGCGATGGCGGCGTACATGAAGAATGGCATGCTGCCCGGATACCAGATCCTGACCTTTGAGGGCACGCCGAGACTGGATGCTGATCCCGGCGGCTACACGGTCGCGCCTGCGGAGATGTCGTTCGTGCGCTCCATGGATGAGGATGTCCTCGAAATGAGGCGCGAGACGGATCACGACCTGATGCAGCACTTTGGCTGGCGGCCCGGGCAGGTGATGCATGCGGGCGAGCCTGTGGGCTATTACTACGTTCACGAGGGCGGCGTGCTGGGACCGGTGGCATGGACCGAGCGACGACATGCCGAAGCAGTGCTGAGGCTGAGCTGCCGCGCGGCGGCGGCCGAATCTGCGACGGTGAAGCTCATGGCTGCCCGGCATGAATCATGATGCACTGCGCTTCGCCCTCGCGGCGGGCATGCGGCTGACCAGCACTGCCCACCTTCTGACCTCCGCACCATTCGGACACTTGGACCGATACCTGCCGTCCGGAGCACAGCTCTTCTAGTACGCGGCGTTGGTTAGGGGAACTCAAACAGCGTAGCGCCGCTGGACCTGATCAAAGGAGGCCTTGTCGGCCAGGACCAGGAGCGTGTCGCCGGCCTGCAGGGCCGTGCCGCCGCTGGGCAGCACGAAATCGCTGGCGCGCGCGATCAGAATCACAAGGAACTCCTCCGGCAATCCCAACTCAAAGATGGCCTTGCCGATCATTGCCGAGGCGGGCTGGATATGGAACTCCTTGAGTTCGCTTGTGAAGCCGCCCATGGGTGTGAACTCGAGCGGATAGATGCGCCGTGGTTGGACAGGGGCCTGGACGCCCAGTAGGCGCGCGGCGGGCGCCAGCGTGGTGCCCTGCAGCAACACCGACGTGAGCACGATGAAGAATACGATGTTGAATATCTGATCGGCATGCGGCACGCGCGCCAGCATCGGGAAGGTGGCCAGGATGATGGGCAGCGCGCCGCGCAGGCCGACCCACGAGACGAGCGCCTTCTCGCGCCAGCGCAGTCGCGTGAGCGCCAGGGCGATGAAAACGCTCAGCGGTCGGGCCACGAAGATCAAGAAGGCCGCGATGAGCAGTCCCACGCCGGCGATGGGAACGAGGCGCGAGGGGAAGACCAGCAAGCCGAGCGTGAGGAACATGGCGATCTGCATCAGCCAGGCGAGGCCGTCGTGGAAACGCATCAGACTGCGCCGATGGATGAACTCGCGATTGCCCATGACTATGCCGGCGAGATAGACGGCCAGAAAGCCGCTGCCGCCCAGGTAGTCGGTCAGGCCGAATGTGAGCAGGGCGACGGCGACGGTCACGACCGGATACAAGCCCTCGTGACTCAAACGCAGGCGATTGATGACGAATACAGCCGCACGGCCCAACCCGCAGCCGAGCAGGGCGCCCAAGATCATCTGCTGCAGGAAGTGGCCGATCAGCGTGGTCCAGCCCAGGCCGGGCTGGGTGATGAGCTGGATCAGGCCGACGGTCAGGAAGACCGCCATGGGATCGTTGCTGCCGCTTTCGAGCTCCAAGAGAGGCGTTAGCGGTCTCTTGAGTCCTACTCCTTTTGAACGTAAGACGGAGAACACGGCGGCGGCGTCGGTGGAGGAGACGATGGCGCCCAGCAGCAGGCTCTCGAGCCATGCGAATCCCAGCAGCGCGTGGGCGACGAGGCCCACCACGAGCCCTGTGATGAAAACGCCGAGCGTGGCGAGCAGCAGGCCCTCACGCAGGATGCCGCGCACCTGTCCCCATTCGGTGTCCAGACCGCCGGAGAACAGGATGAGCACCAGCGCCAGGATACCGATGGACTGCGCCAGCTGGGCGTTGTCGAAGTAGACACCGCCGGGGCCGTCGGAGCCAGCCAGCATGCCGAGGATGAGGAACAAGAGCAACGCCGGTATGCCGAAGCGATCGGAGATCTTGCTGGCCAGGATGCTGATGAGCAACAGGACGGCGACGGCGATCAGGGTGCCGGAGGTCATCCCGTGCCTCCGCGGGCGCGCGTACGCAAGCGTTGCGTGGACTGCCGTTGAAGCTGTAGAGCCAGCGTCAAGTCCATGCGCCTCCCGCGCCCGAAAGCCATCGCCATGGTGAGGCGGTTCCCCCTGAAGAATTCTATCTGCGCCGAGTATACCCGGGGGGATTGGAAAGTGGAGTGACCTGGCGCATTAGGGCCATCTGAGTTTGGGCCCCAGGGCGCGACGCTCTTCTAAGAAGATGATGAGTTTGACCGCCGGCCGCGCCGGATCATGAGACGAGGCGTGTATCATCACAGCCGATGAACGCAGCTACAGATCGCCTGGACGAAAAGCCGCGCGTGGCGCGCGAACGGGTCACGGTCCGCTGCATGGTGGAGATGTACTGCCGCGATCATCACCGCGGGGCGAGTGGATTGTGCGAGCGCTGTGACGCGCTGTTCACGTACGCGATGAAACGGCTGGACCAGTGCATATTCAAGGACAACAAGCCGACCTGCAAGAAATGCCCGGCGCACTGCTACCAGAAGGATATGCGGGTCCGAGATGCGGGAGGTCATGATCTATGCTGGGCCGCGCATGCTGCTCGCGCACCCCGTGCTGGCGATCCGGCATCTGCTGGACGAGGGGAAGGATGCGCCGGCGCGTCCGAGGCGGTAACGGGGGGCGCAACGCGCGTGGTGGGCTCCCGATGGACAGTGCAGGACGACCCGCGGCCACGGCATATCGCCGTCATTCAGGCACGAGGTATCGTGCCGCTACCTGCTCCAGGAGGGATTCTCGTCTGGACCGGGCGAATTTGTGAGATTGACCAGTCCGCTGCCATCCAGGCGCATGGCGTAGACCTCGTTATCGCCGCTGCGACTCGACCAGAACGCGATCATGGTGCCATCGGGCGACCACGTGGGGTCCTCGTTGTAGCCGCTATCCTGGCCGGTGATATTGAGGCTGCCGGCGCCATCCGAGCCGACGACGTAGATGTTGGTGACGTCGTTGTTTCCAGAGAAGAACGCCAATTGCGTGCCGTCCGGGGACCAGGAGGGCGAGCGCTCAGGAAATTCGTTGGTTGTCAGGCGGCGTTGATTGGCGCCGTCCGCATCCATTAGATAAATATACTGGAGCCCGTCGCGGTCCGAGACGAAGGCGATGGTCTTGCCGTCGGGTGACCAGGCCGGCATGAAGTCCATGGCGGCGTTGTCAGTCAGCCAGGTGGCATCCCCGCCTGTGATCGGCACAGTCATGATCTCGAGGCTGCCGTTGTTGCCCTGCGTGCACATGACGACGGTCTGTCCATCCGGCGAGAAAGAAACGTAGGGTTGAACGGTGTTGGCGAAGAGGCCCGTTTTGCCGTCCGTTTGCAGCCAGTACTCATCCGAGACGACCGGATCGGCCGCGTACGTCCAGAACAACAGGATCTTGCCGTCGGGTGACCACCGGGGGAAGTATTTTCCAGTGGGTTCGGCGTTGGTCAGGCGGGTGACGTCCGAGCCATCCGGGGCGACCGAGTAGATCTCATAGGCGCCGTCCCGGCCGGAGGCGAAGGCGATGGTGCCGCCGCCGCCCGTGGGCGTCGCGGCAGGCGCGGCCGGTGTGGGTGGGTGCTGGTTTCGCCGCAGGCGATGATGGGCAGGACCAGCGCCAATGCCAAGGCCAGCCACGCGATGTGACGTGGGGTGCGATGCATCTCTCCTCCAATTGTCGGATGTCAGTGTGTGCCGGGGCGATCTCCCGGCGCGGAACTGGCGAAGTATACAGGATTGCGTCTGTGCGGGGGAGAGAACTCCAAGAAGATCGCAGGCCATCTGAACGGAGGTCCCATGCGTGTCCAGGCGAACGTGACATTGCTCACCTTGACAAATAGACAACTATCTATATAATACCAGCGAAGGCAGACATGAAATTCGATCCCGTGGAGTTTTCCAAGGCCATCGCCGACAGCACCCGCCAGAAGATCATGGCGCTGGTGTGCTGCCGATGGCTGTCCGTGAACGAAGTGGTGGCCAAGCTGGACGTCTCGCAGCCCACCGTCAGCCATCACCTCGCCATCCTGCGCGAGGCGGGTCTCGTCAGCGTGCGGGAAGAGGGTAAGCAGACCTTCTACACGCCTGAACCAGGAGCGCGTCTCGTACTGCTGCGGACAGTTGATGGTCAAGTTCGCGCCCGAGGAGCAAAGCACGCTGGCGCTCAGCAAGCTTGCGTCCCGATAAGCTCTTTTTTTGAGATCTTACATCGATGTTTGTCGATATGAAAAGGAGAACCAAGTCATGACCGAAGATGCAGAACGTGTGCACGAAACCGTCCGAGAGCGATACGCCAACTTCGCCCGCACCAGTTCGTCCTGCTGCGATGGCGGCGATTGTTGTGACCCGACCAGCCAGGGCATGTATCCTTTGGACATGCTAAAGCAAATGCCGGCAGATGTCGCCGACTTCACGCTCGGCTGCGGCAACCCGATCGCCATCGCCAGCTTGAAGAAGGGCGAGACAGTGCTGGACCTGGGCTCCGGCGGCGGCCTGGACTGCTTCCTCTCGGCGAAGCAGGTCGGCGAGACCGGGCGCGTCATTGGCGTGGACATGACGCCCGAGATGATCGAACGCGCGCAGGAGAACGCCAAGCGGCTCAAGGTCACGAACGTGGAATTCCGCCAGGGATATCTTGAGCAACTGCCAGTGGAGGATGCCAGCATCGACGTGGTGATCTCCAACTGCGTGATCAACCTGACGCCGGACAAGTTCGTGGTATTCAAGGAGATCGCCCGCGTGCTCAAGCCGGGTGGCCGTCTGGCCTTCTCGGACATGGTCTCGAATGGCCCGGTGCCGGAGGCGCTGCGCAAGGATGTGGAATCCTGGGGCGCGTGCCTGGGCGGCGCGCTCGGAGGTCAAGGAATGGGAACGCGGACTGCAGGAGGCAGGCTTTGAGAACATCACGCTAGAGCCGAAAGACGCAGGCGGCAAGATCCTGTCCTTGATGCCGATGGGTGTGCCGTTCTCAGCGCAGATCTCGGCGGTCAGGCGCTTCGGGAAAACCTGAGCTTTGTCATGTGAGTCTGATGACGCTGGTCTTTGACCGGCGTCTTTCTTAGCCCTACACTATATTCAGGTTACTGAATATGAAAAGCGGCATGGATCAAGTCCAACTACTGAAGACCCTCTCGCACCCCACGCGACTGGCGGTGCTCGAGATCCTGCGGGATGGCGAGCAGTGCGTCTGCCACATGGAAGCCATGCTCGGCCTGCGCCAGGCGAGCATCTCGCAGCAGCTGATGGTGCTGCGAGATGCCGGGTTGGTAGGCGTCCGCCGCGACGGGCTGAATGTGTACTACCGTGTTCTCAAATCCCGCCTGTATGAAGTGTTGGATGCCGTGAATGCGGCTGCCGGAAGACCCCGCCTGCGCGTGCCACACAAGCATGGCCCGGCCGAGTGCCCGTGCCCCAAGTGCAACACGGAGAAACCCGGGACCGCGCACGTTGCCAGAAAGACCAAGGTGCAGGCATGATCACGCTCCCGATGAAGACGCGGGCATCCGAGCAGCGCAGCACAGCCCGGGTCATGGTCATCGTCGCCGCGGCGGCGGTGCTGTGGGTGCTGGCGTACTCCGCCATCCAAACCCTGGCCAACTGGATATCCTACACGGCGCTCGGACTGGGACAGGATACGCGCCTGGGCGAGGCGGTGGCCTTCTTCCTGTACGACGTGCCGAAGATCCTCTTGCTGCTCACCGGCATGATCTTCCTGATCTCCATCCTGCGCACGTTCTTCAGCCCCGAGCGCACTCGTGCGCTGCTGGGCGGCAAGCGCGAAGGCGTGGGCAATATCCTGGCAGCCATGCTGGGCATCGTGACACCATTCTGCTCGTGCTCGGCTGTTCCGCTTTTCATCGGGTTCGTGGAGTTGGGCATCCCGCTCGGCATCACGTTCTCGTTCCTCGTCGCCGCGCCCACCATCAACGAGGTGGCCATCGTGATGCTGCTGGGCCTCTTCGGCTGGAAGGTAACGGCTCTGTACATCGCCTCCGGCCTCGTCATTGCAACCGTGGCCGGCGTCATCATCGGGCGACTGAAAATGGAGCGATACGTGGAGTCTTTCGTCTGGGATGTGCATGCCACCGGCAGTGGACTCACGGAAAAGCTGACGTGGCCGGAACGCGTGGAGCGCGCCTGGCGATCGGTGAAGGAGATCGTCGGCAAGGTCTGGTTGTACGTGGTGATCGCGATCGCCATCGGCGCGGCCATCCACGGTTACGTGCCGGATAGCGCCTTGGTCGCGGTGATGGGTCGCCAGGCCTGGTGGTCTGTGCCAGCCGCGGTGCTGCTGGGTGTCCCGCTCTACTCCAACGCGGCCGGCATGATCCCGATCGTTGCAGCGCTCATCGAAAAGGGCGCATCACTCGGAACAGCGTTGGCCTTCATGATGTCGGTCGTGGGCTTGAGCCTGCCGGAGGCCATCATCCTACGGCGGGTGCTGAAGCTGCCCCTGCTGCTCACGTTCTTCGGCGTGATCGCCGCGGCGATCATGCTCATCGGATATCTATTCAACTGGATACTGTAGAACTCAATAGGAGAAGCACTATGCTGACGATCAAAATCCTGGGCTCAGGCTGCCCCAACTGCAAGAGTCTGGAGGCGCTGGCGCGAGGCATGCCGCCAACACTGGGTATCCAGGCCGAAGTTCGTCAAAGTGACCGACTACGCCGATATCATGAAATACAACATCATGTCCACGCCGGGGCTGGTGATCAACGAAAAGGTGGTCAGCTCCGGTAGAATCCCGACCGTGGCGGAGATCTCCACGTTTCTCGCGGACGCCCTGGAAGCGGCCTGATGCCGAAGCGCAGGGTGCTGTTCCTGTGCACGGGCAACTCGTGCCGCTCGCAGATGGCCGAGGCGATCGTGAACGCGCGGCTGGGAGATGAGTGGCAGGCGGTGAGCGCGGGGACGCGCCCACAGGGATATGTGCACCCGATGGCGCTGCGCGCCCTGGAAGAGATCGGCATTCATCATGAGGGGCGTTCCAAGTCCGCGGATGAGTTCAAGGATGCGGACTTCGACCTGGTGGTGACGGTCTGCGATTCGGCTGCGGAGGAGTGCCCCGTTTGGCTGGGCAAGGGCAAGCGCCTGCACCACGGCTTTGTGGACCCGTTCAATGCGCAGGGGACAGACGAAGAGAAGATGCAGGTCTACCGGAAGGTGCGCGACGAGATCGCGCGCGATGATCCCGAAGCTGCTGCAGCGAACATTCGCTGGCGCTGGAGGGACATGTGAACAAGAGGGAACTCGAAGGCTGTCGACGGTCAATCGTTATCTCACGCTGTGGATCTTCCTCGCCATGGCCGTCGGAGTGGGGCTGGGATTCCTGTTCCCGGCCGCGGTGCAGTCGTTCAATACCAGTTTCTCCGTCGGCACGACCAACATCCCGATCGCCATCGGCCTGATCCTGATGATGTATCCGCCGCTCGCCAAGGTGCGCTATGACGAGCTGGGGGATGTGTTCCGCAACTGGAAGATACTTGGCCTCTCGCTGCTGCAGAACTGGTTGATCGGCCCGATCCTGATGTTCGTCCTGGCGATCGTCTTCCTGCGCGGCTACCCCGAGTACATGACCGGGTTGATCCTGATCGGGCTGGCCCGCTGCATTGCCATGGTGATCGTGTGGAATGAGCTGGCGCACGGCGATACGGAGTACGCCGCCGGCTTGGTGGCGTTCAACAGCATCTTCCAGGTGCTTTTCTACAGCGTGTACGCGTATGTGTTCATCACCGTGCTGCCCACCTGGTTTGGATTGCAGGGCGCGGTGGTGCAGATCACGATCGGGGAGATCGCCCGGAGCGTGTTCATCTACCTGGGCATCCCGTTCCTGGCCGGGTTCTTCACGCGCCTGATCCTGGTGCGGCTGAAGGGCAGAGACTGGTATCACAAGCAATTCATGCCCAAGATCAGCCCGATCACGCTGGTCGCCCTGCTGTTCACCATCGTGGTGATGTTCAGCTTGAAGGGCGAGTACATCGTTCAGCTGCCGCTGGACGTGGTGCGCATCGCCGTCCCGCTGCTGATCTACTTCGCCGTCATGTTCCTGATCAGCTTCTTTATGGGCAAGGCGGTCGGGGCGGACTACCCCAAAACGGCCACGCTTGCGTTCACAGCGGCCAGCAACAACTTCGAACTGGCCATCGCCGTGGCTGTGGCAGTGTTCGGGATCGGCTCCGGGCAGGCCTTCACGGCCGTGATCGGCCCGCTGGTGGAGGTGCCGGTGATGATCGGCCTCGTGAATGTCTCGTTCTGGCTGAAGGAGCGCCTCTTCGCGGGGCCAGAGCTGCACAAGACGCCGGCCTGAAGCCGCCGCGCCTCTCTGCTGTAGTCTATGTGTAGTCTATGTTAGTACCTATTTAACGGAAGTCATTTTGAGCACTCCCGGACGTCATTTTGAGCATTCCCGAATGTCTTTTTGAGCGTTCGGGAGCGTCTTTTTGAGCATCCGGGAAGAGTCGTCTGGACCTGTGGCGCATCAGACGCTGCCTAGCGGGCCCGCTCAACGGCAGCTGTTCATGTACGTCCACACGATGGCTGACACGGCATTCATTCCCACCGCCTGCACGCCATATTGAGCCCCGTGGTAATCATCGTAATGGATGAAGTCGTCGGTGTATGAGCGCGCGCCGGGACTCAAGAAGGCGATGCGCTGATCGAAACGGTAAAGCACGACATTGGTCTGATTCGGATCCGTGTTGGTCCAGTGAAGCTCCACGGTCCACAGCGAGGCGTCGTCTGGATCGTTGATCTCGTCGTCGCCGTCGTCCGTGTACACCTGCGCCCTGCAGCCCGCGGTGAGGTTGCGCGGCTCGCTCAACGAATAGGTTACGCCGGAAGGCGTCGGCGTCGGCGCATAGGCCACGCTGCCAGAGTCGCCATTCAGCTGGGCATAGTAACCCCAAAGCCAGCACACCCGGCCCGGGCGGTTGGGGACTTCGATCAACCAGTAGCCCCGGGCGGCGTCGCCCTGCACGCACGTTGGCAACAGTCCCCGGCAGCATGGTGTACACGATCTCATTCGGAATACCCTGCCCGGTGCGGCAATGAGTGGGGAGGCGGACGCTAACAGTGAGCGCCGCGGGAGGCGTGATCTCCTGCGCCGCAGGGGCGGCGTCGGCCGAGCGGATATTAACGAACAGCAGCGCCGGGAGCGCAAGCGCGGCAAGAGCTGCCCGTCCGTGCTGGATCAAGTGCGCGGTCTTCTGCAACATGGATTGCCCCTCGCACCTGCTCTTGTCTGCCGGAGCAGGCTGCTGAATCCATATTATCACGGCATGCAAGCTCGGGGCGGCTATTCTAAGTGCCTGTGCGCCGGGTGCCGGAGACCCTATTTCACCACGATGACGTATTGCTGCTGTCCGACCTGGCCGGGAAGATTTGTGCCCTCACAGTCTGGCCTGCAGCGTGAAGGCGAACGTCCCGGCTTCGGTGGGCGTGCCGACGATGTAGACCCGGTTCTCGCTGGGCACACGCGCAAGCGACAGACCGGGTGGAAGTTTTCCGTCCTTGACCAGGAACACGCCGACAAAGGTCTCCACGTTGTCAACCCGGACATCCACCTGATAGGGGACGCCATTCTCGGCATCGGGTAGTTCCAGGGGCGAGAACACCAGGACCCTGTCTTCCACATACGGATCGGGCTCGGTGGTTGGCTCCAGTTCGGCTTCTGTGAGAAATCGGCAGGAGGCGCCTGCCAGCCCGAGCATCAGCGCCATCATCACGATCCGGCAGGTTGGTCGCACGGCTGCATCCTCTTGTGCTCTGAGATGCGGATCGCGGCTATCGGGCCGAGGCCGAGAAGTCGTCGAAGAGAATATCGACGCCCGCCGTATCGAAGGTGCCCGCAAACAATCCGACGTCGCCACTCTTGAAGGACGAGTCGGTCGCTCTGGCAACTTGCTGGCCGTTGACGGAGAGTGTCAGCGTGTCGCCCATACAGGTGGCGCGGATGCGATTGGTCGCCGCCCCCTGGAGGACGGCGTCTGTGAACAGCATCTTCTCCGATGACAGACCGATGTTGGTTCCATTCAATTGCTTGCCGATCAGCGCGAAGCCGTCACTGCTGATCATGAATTGGTAGAAGTTGTCCTTGTCCTGGTAGCGGCAGAAGACACCGAACTCGTTGTCGTCCGGCCCGCCGGCCTTGGTTGCGTCCACCTGGATGCCCACCTGGTCATCGAAGTTCTTGTGGGCGAGCGACCAGACCGTCAGGTCGGTCTCGTTGACCAGGATCCGATACTTGCCATTGGCGTAGTCGGTCAGGCCACCCGAGGGGCTCTCTCGATCCCAGCCACTGGTCGGATCCGAGAAATCGTCCACCAGGATGCTGATCGAGTCGAATCCGGGACCGGCGGTCTGGCCCGACTGCGGGGGCGCGACATTGGCCGAGGGCGTGCTGCTCGACGGCTGGGCCCTCGCGCCGGGAGCCGCACCCACCGAGGGTTCCGGAGTCGATCCACCCAGAACGAACACCACGACGACCACCACTATGCAACCGACCAGGGCAAGCGCGGCCAGTCCACCCAGGATCCAGGGCCACTTGGGGCGCGAGGGTGATTGAACCGGATAGTTGTCGATGGGCGGCGGAGGGATTGGAGGAGACGAGGACAGCTTGCGCACCCAGATCGGGCGGGACGGCCTCGACCCAGCGTTCCCCTTCCCGACGGAACCACTTGCCTGTGCTCACGCCGATCTGCCACAAGGTTCCGCCGGAGTCCGTGACGGTCATGTCGTTGACCTGTCGCTCGAACTCCTGCGCCTCGATCTGGCCCTGGTCGTATTGCTGTTTCAGTCGTGCGTACTTTGCCTCGGCATTACTGAAGTCCATCGGTACCTCGGATTCTTAGAATTGACCTGCATACTGTCGGAGCGAATCCCCCGGTCGCATTCAGCCAAGGCTCTCGGGCGCGGGCGGTATCATGGGCTCCGCCTGTGGACGACAGGGTCTCGGGGGGCGCGGGCTGCCTCGGGCGCTGAAGGAAGAACAACGCCGGGCGCCGAAGCAACGCGGCAGCCAAGGAGAGGATCCGGCTTTTCGACGTGTTCAGCATACTGACGCGGCCGTGCGCCTGGTGCCACAGCAGTCCGTTGCCCGAGCTGCCCTGAAAGATCCAGTTGCGCATGCTGGCCGTGCGCAGATCAGGCAGGCGCGCCGTCGTACGAAACAATAGGTGCGCCCGGACATCGCCGAGGTCGTGGGCCAGCTGGCTGAGGAAACCGCCCGCTGCAAACTTGCTATGCGCCCTGGTGATCACTCTGGCTTCGATCAACTGGCGAAGGGCATCCTGCATCTCCGGCTTCGACGGCAGGCTCAACTCCAGCGCCTCGCGGAAGTACGCGGCCAGGTTGGTGAAGAGTTGAAACGGCCGCTCGAGGGCGCCGGCGATCGCATCCTCATCATAGGCGACATCGTCCAGCGCATCGCCTGCCCTGGCGGTCTCGCGAAGCAGATCCACGAAGGCCCAACACAGCCAGGCGGGCAGAATAGGCAACTCGAGCGTGGCGGCGGAAGCCGGGGTATTGGATTTTGGCAGATGGCTTTGCAGGAGAGCCAGCAGCTGCTCGACGGGCGCCGGCGACTGCAGGCGCAGGGATGCGCCATCGTCGGTTATTGAGATGGTCTTGTGCGGAGCCCGAGAGGGGCCGTAGTACACCGACATGTCGATGATCTGGCTGGGGAGGGTGAACGTCAGGCCATTGACCGCCACGGGATCGGCCAGGCTTTCCAGCAGAGGCAGTGTCTGCTTCATCACGTCTGCGGCAGGCAGGGCTTGCTTGAGGTCCAGAGCAGGCGTCACGGACCGATCCTGGTAGTCAACCACCAGTGGTGAGAGCGGACCGCGCGGCGCGTCAGTGCGACAATTCAGCGCGACCCATTGCGGCAATGAAAGGCGGGTATCAACTGGCGCTTGCAGGCGCCGGGTTCTTGAGCGCGAAGCCTGAGGGTTCAACGGATCCACTCCGCGGGCGCGTCCGCCGACGCACTGCTGGGCGTCCAGTCCCAGTTCCTGGCGGAGATCGCCTGCTTCCATTCAGCGTGGATGTCGTCGTGGATGACTAGGTCCTTGACGTCACCCGCCGCATCTTTCACACCATCATACGTGTCCCGAATCTCACCCTGATAGAAGTCCTTGATGTCCCCGGCCGTCTCTTTCAGCTCATCGTAGGTGCCCTTGTAGAAGTCCTTGATATCCGCTGCCGTATCCTTCACCGCATCATAGCCATCCTTAATCTCAGCCTGATAGAAGTCCTTGATGTCGCCGGCCGTTTCTTTCAGCCCCTGGTAGGCGTCCTTGTAGAACTCTTTGATATCGCTGGCCGCCTCTTTCACACCATCATAGGCCCCCTGATAGACCTCGCCAACCGTGGGGCACAGTCTGGACGCAATGGCGTCGGGTGCGTTCACGGGGGAGGCTGCAGCGTTGAGCAGGAACTCCTTCAGGGCCAGTTTGTTGTCGATGGCGCGCTGACGGCGAAACTCATCCTGCGCGGCATCCATGTCCAGGCGGACCTGCTCTTTGTGCTCGTACTGCTTCAGCCAGTCCTGGTATTCCTGCATACGCTCCTGGCTGGCAGCACGAACATCCTGCTGGATCTGCGCATTCTGCTCTGCGCTGAATTGACGGGAGCGTTGGCGCAGGGCATTCTGTTCGATGTCGCGATCCCGCAACTCCTCCGGCGGCCGCCAGCCGAGGTTGCGATCGTAGACATTTCCGCCGGCACGCATGCGCTGGTTTTCGGCAAAGGTGTCTTGATCCACCCAGCCGAGCTCGTCATCCATGACCTGGCCCTTCTCGTTGATGGCACCGTGCTGCCCCTCGAACTTTCCGCTGGACGCGTTCCAGCGCCAGCCTTTCTCGGACCAGGTCTTCTGATACTCGTACATCTGTGGGGATACCCAGCCGCCGGACACGGGCGAATAGAGCCGGCCGTTGGCATCCACGGCGCCGGGTTTTGGCCCGCCGCGCACCGCCGTGTTCGCACTGATGGGCACCGACCCCGCGCCTCGCAGAGCAGCGAGCAGAGCAGCCAAGGCCGTGCCGGCAATCGCCCCGGCAAGGGGGACGGCGGGGCTCGCCACTAGATTGGTAATTTGATCGATCGCCTCCTGTTGGAGCGCTGCAATCTCCGGTGGCAGTGCGGCACCCGGCGGCATGGCTGGAGATCCGGCAGGGAAGGCCTCGCCAGGAAAATCCATATACATCTGAGCCTTGGGTGCCAATCGGCTAGCACAAGGACCACTGCTCAGCACAGTTACGGATGCCTTGCTTCCATAGTTGTCGGTTCCCTCAATCGAGTATTCACGCCCCAGTTTTCCTTCCCAGATTCCTGAGAACTCTCCGGTCGTCTCAGAGTAGGGACTTGCCTCGGGATATTCTCGCAGTATGGACCGTCCAGAGAAAGTGCCCCCAATCGCCCCGCCATCACCGCCCTCGTAATAACCGGTCAGCGTTCCACTATACTGGCACTCCCTCCAACCTGAAAAGTCGCCAGACCATGAATCAGAGCCCTCGAATTGACCGTTGACGGAGCCGCCGCGGGGGTCAAAGTCAAAAGTGAGCCGGATGAAGTAGTAGCCGCCCGTTTGATCTTGTCTGCCCATATAGCCGGCCACTGTATATGTATCCCCTGACTGCATTGGCAGCGCGGCAGACGAGGCGCGCTGGTTTGCCGGCGCCAACAGCAGGGCCACCGCAAGCAGGCCGGCGAAGCGTACGACGGCGTTCCGGCTTGAGGGGTGAAGGCGGGTTTTCATGAGACCTGGGCGAAGGAGCGCTTTCGGCGATTGAGGACCTGACCACCTATCAACGAGAGCAGAAAGCTGATGGAGAAGGGCAGGGCTGCCAACACGATCGAAAGCGGGCCCATGCCATCCCGCGCGGTTTCACTCCCGAGGGATTGCACAAGCGCTGGCACAAAGGCCGACACCACGAGGCCGCTGATCCAGCCCGCTATCGATGAAACGAGGATACCTGCAAGAAGGCGGAAGACCCGGATGAGACAGCCAGGTCCGGATGCCTTTTGGGCGTTGGGTGAAAGCTGTTCGGGAGCCGAGGGTTGCATGCTCATCGGTGACCGCCCCTGCATGACTACCTGATCGTGCACCCTATCATACTTACAGACCTTTCCCCGCAGACAGTGACATACATCCCTTCTTGGAGACTGGGCGCGTCGGCCTCGGCGCGGCGCCGTCCGAATCTAAAGGACCACTCATTTTCGGACTCTAGAATCCGTGCATGTCCAGACCAGAGGAAGACCGCCCTGGCGGCCCGTCCCGCCGCGACTTTCTAAGGCTGGCGGGACTGGGCGCGGGGGCAGCGGTTGTGCAGGCTTGCTCGCCGCGAAACGCCCTGCTGGCCACCATGACGGCTGAGGCGGCAGCGCCCACGGCAGACGTCACGCCCACGCCCGACCCGCGCAAGCTGTGCTTCGTGTTGTGGGATCACCAGTTGGCCATGTACGACTACAAGCCGCGACGACCAGGAATCCCACTGCCGGAGACCTGCCCGCTGTACTCCGGCGCGCGCAATCCGCTGACGCCCGCCTGGCAGGACTATTGGCGCGGCCTGCTCAGGGTGTGCAACCCGGGCATGAGCGACGAGGGGTTCGAACAATCCTGGTCGAGTCTCATCCACCCGAATCGGGCCTTCACCAACTTCAGCAATCCCGAAGAGGGCGATTTCTTCATGGGCAATCTCACGTGCGGTGGGGCCACGCATGAGATGGTGAGTGGCGAGGCCGAGGGCCGGTATATGCGGATCTACACACTGAACACAGAGAAGGATCCGCCGCCCATCCCCGAGAAGATCGAAGATATCGATATCACGCGGCACTTCTTCGCCACCACCGGCAGCGACGTGGTTCTGCCCGACGGAAGCTACGCGGTGTATGGGTTTCCGCAGTTCGAGAACTGCATCGTGCCGCTGGTCAGCCGCGAGGACACAGACCTGATCGCCCTGGACCGCATCAGGGTCGTGACGAACATCCAAAGGCCGTACAACACGTAGGCTGACGTGTCCAGCGGTACTTTCCAGGTCAGTGGTCCAGGGGAGCGCGCCACCGAATACTCATGGTTACGGCACCGTCCGTGCCCATCTGTCGAGCACGAGTCGCCGTCAACCTGCCGGTCCGCAGAAAGAGAAGGGTCGGCGCACTGCCGACCCTTCTCTTTCTGTTTCTTCTCCCCTCCCCCGGCTTTCGGGGGAGGGGCTGGGGGTGGGGGTGGGGTCAACGATGGGTCGTACCGGCTGCAAACTGGCCTTGGGCGGCCTCCAAAATACTCTGCTAGCCACTAAAAAGCCAGTATTCAAGCCAGACTAGGAAGAGCATGATTGGCACTATCGAGATGGCGGCCCAGCTCTCATAGTAGATCCCGACAGCGGCTGCAAAGAGCAACACGGCCACCGTGGTGCTCCTTGCCTGGTACAGGTGCGCCCCTTTTACTCCAGCCTTGTCGGACGCGCCGCAGAAAGCCGCTGAGACCGCAATATATGGCGGCGATAAGTAGCAGTGCTGCGGCTATCAACCGAAGGGAGCCGAGCATAGTCGTGTCAATGCAATTCTATCCCCGTGCGGCCCCGATTTGCCGATTACCCAGGACACCGGATGCTCGCAACGACACTCCTCGCGCCAGTGGTAAGATAGCCCCCTTTGCGCCTGTCCTAGCTAGGTACGCCCAGACAGAGAGAGTTGGAGAGGACCCACACCCGTATGAGTACGGCAAGCATTCCCCTGGAAAAACCCCGAGGCCTGGACCCCAAATGGAAGGTCCTGATCTCGGTCATTTTCGGCATTTTCATGATCATCCTGGATTCGACCATCGTCAACATTGCGTTCCCGACGCTGCGCATCAAGTTCGGCGCCACCGTTGCGCAGGCCCAATGGGTGATCAGCATCTACGTGCTGGCGTTGGGCGTGACCACTCCGGTGTCCGGCTTTCTGGCCGACCGCTTTCACATCAAACGCATCTACCTGCTGGGCCTGGGTATCTTCACACTCGGGTCGCTGCTGTGCGGTTTCGCGCCTTCGCTGGGCCTGCTGATCGCGGCGCGCGCCCTCCAGGGCATTGGCGGCGGGATGTCACAGCCACTTGGCCCGGCGCAACTTTTCCGCGCCTTCCCGCCGAAGGAACAGGGTACGGCGCTGGGCTTCTTCGGCATTGCCATCGTGGTGGCCCCGGCGCTGGGTCCACTGCTCGGCGGCTGGCTGGTCGATATCAACCTTTGGCGGGCCATCTTTTTCATTAATGTGCCCATCGGCATCCTGGGCATCTTCCTCGGCTCACGTTTCCTGCTGGACTACCGGACGGGCACCAAACCGGGTTTCGATCCACTTGGCCTGCTTACCGCCATCGTTGGCTTCGGCGCCGTGCTGTATGCGGCGACCGTGGCCGAGACCAACGGCTGGACCGGCCCGCTGACGCTGACATTGTTCGCGGATCGGTGCGGCGGCGCTGATCGCGCATGCGATCATCGAACTGCGCTTCGCCAAAGACCCGCTGATGAACCTGCGCATCTTCAGCAACCCGACGTTCCTGAACGCGGCGCTGGTCGGCTATGTGGCCACGCTGGCGCTGTTCGGCGCGGAATTCCTGATGCCGCTGTATCTCCAGGCCTTCCGCGGGCGGACGGCGCTGGAGGCAGGACTGATCCTGCTGGCGGTTGCCGCAACGTCTGCATTCACGACGCCGCTGGCCGGCCGCCTCTTCGATAAGATCGGCCCGCGCATGATCATGGTGAGCGGCTTCGTGCTGCTGTGCATCAACACCTGGCAGCTCGCGAGACTGCAGGCCGCGACGCCCATCTCCTACATCATCTTCCTGCTGGCCCTGCGCGGCCTGGCCATTGGGCTCACGCTGCAGACTTCATACGTCACCGCCATGAGCAGCATTCCGCTGGATCTGCTGCCGCGCGGATCTTCGCTACTGAATAGCACGCGGTTCGTGGTGCAGGCGGTGTCGGTGGCGGCGCTGGCCACGGTACTGGTCAGCTTCGTAACATCCGACGTGCGCGCCCAACAGCAGCAGATGCAGGAGGCCCCGACAGCTTCGGTCGTGCGCTTCGGTGTGTGCGAGACGCCCGGCGTCGCTGCCCAGGACAACGTGCCCCCGGCGGCCAAGGTCGCTCTGGCGGCGCTGCCAGCACCTGCGGCCGCTGAGCAGAAGAGCCAGATCATCTCCGAGCTGCAAGCGGCTTGCGATCAGAACATGCGCGGCTTCGAAGCGGCCTACCGTATCACGTTCTATGCTTCGCTGGGCGCGCTGGCGTTGGCGGCGTTCCTGCCGGGCTGGCCCGCCAAGTGGGGCGGCCGCGGATCCACGCAGAGCCCGCCGGGCAGTCATTAGAGTAGATCGCCTCACGGCATCGCATATGCCTTGAACGCAATGTCGTTTGCGAAATCCGGCAGCGGAATGACCAGGACGCCGTCCTGTGAAACGACCTGTGCGGAAACCCCGTCTGGGTCCCCGGTCCTGGGGTCGTAGAAGTCCACCTGCCACTGGGTTGCCGAGCCGGGCACTGTAAGCTTTACGGTCTGACCACTGAGCACGGCCTCCGCGGGCCAATCGGGCGGCTCACAGGCTGCATCGCGGTACCAGCCGATGAGCATGCGTTCATTGCCGAGGGCTGCGCCGAACAGCGACCGGGGCGCGCTGACTGCGAGCGGAGCCATGCCGGCCATGTCGAGGTCCTGGCTGAACTTCAGCATCGGCGCCTCAAGGTCCTGATATTTCATCACCCAGTGGAGACCGAGCTGGGAGAAGTACACGCCGTAGCCATCCTCCCACCACAGAGCTCGGCCATTCATGGCGCCGGAAACCAACTCCGCCCAGATGGCATGCTGGAGACCCCGGCGGGCGTTTGTCGCCAGGATCAGCTTGCCCTCCTGAGAATCCGGCGTCGCGAAGTGCAGCCCCGATTCGCCGATCAGCAGCGGCTTGTTGTAGGTCGTGAGGTAGCGAGGGACCTCTTCCAGTACGCGGCTATCGAGACGGGATGAGATCGGGTACGGGTGGAAGTTGATGAACTGGACTGCGTCGCTGCGGTAAAAGTCTGACCATCCGGGCATGTCCGCCAGCGAGGCCGTGGTCGGGCGCTGGAGGTTATCCGCCTCTCGTGCGATGGCCGCCATTTGCTCCACCAGAGCCAGGCCCTGCGATTCCGAGATGTAATTGATGAGATTCACTTCGCTGACGAGCTCCCAGGCCAGGATGTTTCGGTGATGCTGCCAGCGCTCCACGATGCTCCTGAACCATTTGAAATACAACTGCTGCGTGCCTGAATCGGGCTTGAAGATCTCGGTGGGGCTCGCGGCGGGCCCACCGTTTGCGCTATTGAGGGGATTGTCCGCCCAGGTGTTGTAGCCGGTGGTGTTCCAATTCATCCAACCCGTGAAGTAGGGGATCACGTACACACCGTTGGCCTCCGCCACCGTGAAGAAGTGCTCCCATTTTTGGGACCACCGGTCGTTGATCATTCCATCCGAGCTGTAACCGTAGCCCTTGTTTCCGCCCATGGCCACATTGTCGAGGCCCACGCGGACCACCATGGCGCCGCCCTGGTGCGCCGCCATGACGAGGATGTCGAAGTCCTCCGGCTTGTAGCCCGCCAGGTTGCGAGAGTAGATGAAGGTGGGTCGGCCATCAAGGCGAAAATAGCGGTCGCCGGGGACAAGCGTCAGCTCGGGCAGCGGATCCGCCGTGGCGCTCGGCTCCGGCGCCAGGCTGGGTGCGGCGGTCGCCTCTGGGGCTGCAACGGGCGCGGATGTGGCAACCCCCGGGGCGCAACTCCCCAACCCAAGACCAAACACGATGCTCACGACGACCCAGGCCCTCCAAGCCCCATGCCAAATTCCCATGTTGCCCTCCACGATCGAATACGTGTCCAGTGCGCGTGTACGCGCGCTATTCTCCTCCCCACATCATTGTCGCGCATTTGCGGGGTTCACACAATCGTCGATCGGCAAAGCGACAACACCCGGTCATCACGGAAATTGGAGCTCGAACAGCGAACCCCGCTTGCGCGTGCTGTGAGCCGCGAAGGCAGGACAGAGCGCCGAAGCCGGCGGACATTCCGCACGCAGATCCCGGGCTGTGCTGATATCATAGTTGCCACGCGCGGGCGCATGCGCGCAGGAACTGCTTAGTACCGCATGGGATCGCCACTGAATCGAGCCAGACATCAGCCAAGCCAGCGTTCTGGGTGGAGCCGCGCGCTTGGTGCTCCTGCTACGACGTCGCTTCTCGTCGCGGCGGCATTCTATTTGACTTTCCTGAGCCTGTTCCGGTCCGGGTACGCCATTAACGACGACATGAAGATGATCCCAATGGCGGTTGGATTCCCGACCGGCCATCCGGTGCCCTTCCTGGTCTTCAGTAATGTGCTTCTGGGATCACTACTCGTCGGCCTGTATCGTCTGCCGACGGGCCTCAATTGGGAAGTGCTACTTTTCATTCTGGTGCAGTTCGGTTCGGTCTGGCTCCTGCTGGATCAGATCATGTCCTCGAGACTGAGGCCAGGCAGCAAGGCCTTTGGGGCCGTGGTTATCATGATGTGCGCGGCGTACTTCGCGCTGAACATCACCTTCACGACCACCGCGACGTTCGCCGCCATGGCGGGGTGCTGTGGCATTCTCTATTGGGCCAGACATGGCGTGACCGACGCGTCGCGGCAGCTGGTTGTGGGAGCCGTGCTACTCCTGTGCGCGGTACTGATCCGATGGGATGCGGTGCCGCTGATGGTCCTGCTCGCCGCTCCCTTCGGAATTCTCATGCATCGCGAACTGCAGCTCAGACGGCTTATCCCAGCGATGCTGGCGATAGCGGTGCTGGCCGCGGGCGGTTGGTTGGCGGACCGGCTGTATGTGCGGGCCTCGCCGGACTGGAACGTGTTCTATCGATACCAGTACACGAACGGGCTGGTGCAGGACACGCATCGCCGCGAGAACCTGGGGAGGGCGGTGCGCCGCATCGGATGGAGCCCCAATGACCAGGAGCTCTTCTACCGCTGGTACTACGGCGACCAGGAGACGTACTCACTGGACCGATTGATGTTCCTGGTAGAGCGCGTCTCGCCCGTTAGCTCAAATGCGGCCGTCACCCTGCTGTCTGTGCTGGAGGCGCCGTTCGCGCCGTATCTCGTTCCGTACCTGATCGCCATTGTCGCAGCGTCGTTGTGGATGATCTGGGGGAGCCGCTGGAAGAGGGCCGCGCCAACGGTGGTGGCACTCTGGTGTCTGTGCCTGGGCGTCAATGCATACCTGGCGGTGGCGTGGAAGATCGCGGACCGAATCTTCCTGGCGACATTTTCCGCCACGGCGCTGCTGACGTTCATGATCCCGCTCTGGCTTGGGGCGGCCGAGGCGAGGGCGACGTCCATGGATCGCGCATCCAGCGGAAGAACGTGGGCGCTCTACGTGTCCCTCATCGCGCTCGGACTGGCCGGCGCCGCCATGCTTGTGCAAAGCATTCGCACTTCGGCCACGAACCGCGAAAAGCAGGCGATCTATCACCAGGTGTTGGCCGACATCAGCGAACTGCAACGGAACGGGACCCTGGTTGAAGATGCGTTGATCGTCTCGCCGGCTCACGGCCTCCCGATGGAGTGGGCAAATCCATGGACTCTACGCCTGCCGACCGTTGACTACTTCGATATCGGCTGGCTGGCTTTCTCACCTTTCTATGAGGACGTCCTCCAGACACATGGCATAGGTGATCTGCCTGAGGCCATGTATCAGAAGCAGAACGTTTATCTGATGACGAGGGTAAACATCCTGCCGTACATTGCACGCTCCTTTGAGGAGCACCAGGGGGTCAAGGTCAGCTTTCGGGACCTGTATTCGATGCCGAATCCGGCGCGCTATTCGGGCTATGAAGACGTGCATCTGTATCAAGTCATTGCAGTACAGTAACGAGGCAACGGCGCCGAAAGGATGACAGCCAGGCTCAAAACGAGCAGGGGCGATCCGGGGTTCCCGATGGGATGCTCCGCAGCAGATCCTGAACCACGCTCACGCGTCCTCAACCTGACAACGCCCGGGCGCTGATGCGCTGCGATGCCCACTCGGCGCTGGTCTGCGGGACAGGCTTGATCTCTTGCTCAGGACGCCGCGCCAGCACCAGCGCCTGAGCCTCACAGGTGAGGACGCATACGCCGCAGCCCACGCAGCGGTCGCGGTCCACTCTGGCCAGCGCCCCATCCATGGCGAGGGCGCTGAACTGGCAGGAGTCGATGCAGGCCTCGCACCCCGTACACAGCACGTCCTGCACCGTGTTGACGAACGGCGAGCTGGCCACCACGTTGGCCAGTCCCAGCTCCGCCATGCCGCGCAGAATGCCGCACGAGCAGGTGCAGCAGTTGCAGATATAGGACGTGCCTTCGACAGTGTTGGTGACCGTGTGCACCAGCCCTGCTTCAGCCGCGCGCCGCAAGGTCGCCATGGCCTCGTCCCGGCTCAGACGACGGAATGCAGGAGAGTTGTCGAAGGCTCCCGGGCGAGGATGCATGACCAGACAGACATCGAGGGGATGTTCGCATGCCTGCCCGATGAGCGCCTTCTGCTTCCGGCAGATGCAGTCCTGCACGGCCCACGATTGCATGGAGTTGACGATCGCGGCGGCGCTTTCGAATGGCCGAACCTCGAGCGACTCGTGCTCCGCCTCGTGCGCAGGGATCACCCGGTGGAACTGCGGCTTCGTGCTCAGCACTTTGCCGAAGCCGCCCACGAAGTAGTTCTCCACCAGGCGGGCGAACTCCGCATCCATGTGCTGGATCTGCATCTCATAGAAGCCCACAACGAAGGGCATGGATTCGAAGGCCAGCGTCTTGTCCTTGACGCCGGCTTCGATCAACCCGCGTCGGGCCATCGACTTGAGGGGATCGCGGATCTGCGCCGCATCCAAACCCGTGCGCGCGGCGATCTCCTCGACCGTCTCAGGGTTGGCTGATAGCTGCGCGGCTATGTCCGCCTCCTCAGGCGAAAACAGCTTCTGGAGGATCAGCAGCTCACGGCCGTCCGGCGTGGGCGGGAAGCCGTTGGGCAACGCGTCCAGGTGCTCAGCCAGTCGTTTGTAGGCATCCATGTTCACATCCCCTTCTCTCTGGATCCAGCCACGAAGGCGGTCATCGCTTCCTCAGCGTGAACGTCAGGGTAACATACCCGGGAGGAATGCTGTGCGTCCAGGACGCACCGTCCTCGGGTGCAAGGGAGAAGGTATAGGTGTTCATCTGTATCGGAATGCTGACCCCGCCGCTCCCGCCCCAACACGAGACAGTCGCCGCCCTGCCCTTCGTTTCATTCACGGTGAAATCGAGTTCGTCCTGGTCACCGAACTTGACTTCCTTGGCAGTGATGTCATACGTGACCGGAAACGTGCCGGAGCCCGTGCACTCACCGCTCATTGTGGCATCGAATACGCTTTCATAGCTTCCCGTGTAGGTGCCATCGCTACTTTGCCCCATGTAGACCTTGGCGGTGTTGGGTCCATACGTGATTGTTGAGTGGGTCACGGAAATGGAGCCTTTGTAGAGGATTTCCAGGTACCACTTGCTGCACGGCACCTCGGTCCTAGTCTCGACGTCCTTTATGAGCTTGCCCCCGCGGTCATATTCCCGATCTGTCACGATCTTCTCGCACTTGCCGTTCTTCTCAATGATGTCTTCCCAGTGCTCCTTACTGTTGCCATTCGCGTCCACATCAGTTTCTGACCAGTTGTCACCCTTCTGGGGAACGCCGTCATTGCCGCAGCCTTCGCCCGTGGTGTCCGAATAGTGCGCCTCCTGATGCTCATGGTACGAGCCGTCCGCGTTTGTGTGATGCGTCTGACTATAGGTCGATCTTCTCGCCCCTGCTCGAGTGCTGTTCCGAGCGATCAGAGATGTCCTGAGTTTCGGTGGTCTTCCCGTTGACGGTGTCGCTGGTCTGACGGTCATCCAGTTGATTCCAGATGCTCCAGCTCGTATTGCGCTCGCACTCTGTGATGCGCCGCCCTCGGGAACGCTCGCGCGCCGCTGAGGAGCATCGCAAGCGTCAGGGCGGCAACCAGGCTGGGCACTCTTCGTCGCAGCGTGTTCATCACTGCACCTGCTGAAGGGTGGCGCCCACCTGCTCCATCTGGCTCTTCTCCTCGTCGGTGAAGTCAGTATCCGCCTTGACGCGCCACACGGAGCACACCTGCCCATCGTTCACCCGCGAGGTGCGTATCTGGAAGCGCGTGCCCTCGGGCGCGGGCGTGCCCGTGCCTATCCCCCACAGCGCCAGGCCGCTGGGCGGATACGATCCCTGCGCGTCTGCAAACGGACCCGGCTCGGCTTTCTCAGCCGCAAGGAAGAAATCGGTCCCGAGCTGCCATTCGGGCGGCGTCGCAACCTGGCACATGCCGGTCGAGTCCTTGCTCAGCTTCCAGCCGTCCGGAATTGGTACCTGGGTGGGCGTGCTGACCTGGCTGCCGCCGGCGGTTGGGCCGCTGGCTTGCGTGCCCAGCGGGCTCTGACTGCAAACGAGCGCCGTCAGTGGCAGGACGACCAACAACAATACGGGCGCTGATTCGACGCCTGAAGCTTGGGCCTCGTTCCATGATGACCTCCCCGGTGAGACGATTCGGGCCCTCCCCGCAGCGGCCGTGGTCTCCCTCTCATTCTCGCGCTTTCGAGGCCCGGACGCAATTGGCAGTCCGCGCTGCCCGGACGTTGCCCCGCCCGCGAATCCGCCGTATACTGCCTTTCTCCCATGAGGACCGAACGCGGCACGGGCCTGCGCGCTCGACCTTGATGCGCCTTACTGGTGGATGGCATGCAACTCCTTGAACGCGAAGCGCAGCTCCGATATCTGGACGACGTCCTGCGCGAAGTCAAGCAGGAGGGCGGTCGTACCGCGTTGGTCTACGGCGAGGCGGGGATAGGCAAGACCTCGCTGGTTGAAAACTTCCTTCAGACACAGACTGCGTCCTGGCGGGTCCTGCGCGGGGCCTGCGATTCGCTCTTCACGCCCCGACCCCTGGCACCCTTCCACGACATCGCTCTGCAGACTGGGGGAGACCTCCTAACCCTGCTCGCCTCCGGCTCCGACCGAAACGCCATCTTCACGGCCTGCCTGGGCGAGCTCGGCAAGCAGCCGGCCATCATGCTTGTGGAAGACATCCACTGGGCCGACGAGGCAACGCTGGATCTGCTCAAGTACCTCGGCCGCCGCATGCAGCAGACCCGCTCACTGATGATCCTCACATACCGCGATGACGAGCTCGCCCAGGATCACGCGCTACGGCAGCTGCTGGGCGATCTGGGTTCATCCTCATCGCTCCGCCGCATTCCGGTCTCTCCCCTTTCGAGGGACGCAGTCAGCCAAATGGTGCGGGGCACGCCGGTCGATCCGGTGGAGCTCTATCGCCTCACCAGCGGAAATGCATTCTTTGTGACCCAGGTGCTGGCGACCGAGGGCCACATCCCGGAAACAGTTCGAGATGCCGTGCTGGCGCGCGCAGCCCGACTCTCCCCAGCCGGGCGCAAGGTTCTGGAAGCCACAGCCATTCTGGGGATGCGCGTCGAGCCCTGGCTGCTGTCGGAGGTCGCGGGAAAGGATGCTGACTCAGTGGAGGAGTGCCTGGCGGCCGGCATGCTGGAGGCGCAGGGCGACTTCCACGCCTTTCGGCATGAGCTTGTCCGACAGACAGTCCTGGCATCCGTGCCACCTAACAGAAAGATGGATCTGCACCGCCTTGCACTCACCGCGCTAGGCAATAGGCCGGACACGAGTCCGTTCCTGGCGCGCCTTGCTACCCACGCGCATGGGGCGCAGAATGCGTCATCGGTGTTGGAATACGCGCCGGCCGCGGCCCGGCAGGCCGCGGCCGTGGGCGCTCACCGCCAGGCAGCAGCCAACTACCATACCGCGCTGCAGTATTCGACGGATCTGCCCGCAGACGAGCGCGCCACCTTGCTCGATCTGTACGCGGAGGAATGTTTCACCGGTGATCAGCTGATCGAGGCGAATTCCGCCAGGCGGGATGCGCTCAGGATCTGGCGCGAATTGGGCAAGCTCGAGATGGAGGGCCGCGCACTGCGCCGCCTGTCTGAGTCGACCCTGAGGACGGCCCAGGAATCCTCGACGCTGAGCTACGCTGAAGAGGCCATCGCCGTGCTCGAAAAGGTGGGCCCCTCGCCGGAACTGGCTCGAGCGTACAGCCAGAGATCCAGAATCCACATGGTGGCGTACGAGGCTGAGGCGGCAATCCACTGGGCAGAACGAGCCATTTCCATGGCTGAACTGCTCGGTGACGATGAGGCCTTATCAGGCGGTCTGTATAGTCTCGGCATGATCGAAATGTGGCGCGGCCAGCCGGCCGCCGGCAGCCTCAAACTGCGGCGGAGCCTGCGGTTGGCGCTCGACCACGGTTTTCATGATCAGGCCGCCGCGATCTTTTATGAGCTCGCATCCGGATTCCGGGCCAACTACGACTTCGCTGCGTGCTTGCGCTGTGTGACCGATGGTCTGGAATACTGCGACAGACGTGATCTCGATAACTGGAGGCTGGGCCTGTGGAGCCTGCGCATCCGAAGCCGCTTCGACCAGGGCGATTGGGCCGAGGCCGAGCGGTTGCTGGGCTCCGCTCCCAGGGTAGCGGGTGAGGTGTGGTTGAACTCGCGGCTGGAGTTGTCGCAGCTCTCTCTCGAGGTACGCCGCGGCGGGCAGATCGCCTCCGACCGCCTGAACTCGATCCGCGACCGCGCCTATGCCTGGGGTTTCCTGGAGATCGGCTTTCCCATCGCCGCCGTCTTGAGTGAAATGGCCTGGCTGCAGGGGGATCCTGAGCGCTGCCGTCTTGAGGTGGAAAGGCATTATCAACTCGCGTGCAAGCTTGCCATACCCCGATTCCAGGATGGTTTGGGCTACTGGATGTGGAGAGCTGGCGCACTGACGGCGCCGTCCACTGCGACCGGGCCATTTGCGCTTCAGATCGGTGGTGACTGGCGCGGGGCAGCGAAGATGTGGGCAGACTACGGCTGCCCCTACGAGCAGGGCATGGCGCTTATGGACGGCGATGAGGACGCACAACGCGAGGCGCTGCAGATCTTCGAGCGGCTTGGCGCCCGCCCGATCATCGAGAAGCTCAAGCAGCAGATGCGCCTCCAGGGCGTGCGCGGCATTCCGCGCGGACCCCGGCAGGCCACCCGCAGCAACGCCTTCAGGCTCACGCCCCGGGAGCTCGAGGTGCTCTCCGCCATGGTCGGAGGCGCGTCCAATAGCCTCATCGCCGGGCGGCTCAGCCTCTCCCACCGCACCATCGAACACCATATAACGTCCATCCTGCAGAAGACCGGCACTCAGTCACGCAGCGAGGTGATTTCCCTGGCTCTGCGTGAGAACCTTGTAGCTGGCAGCTAGCCCCCAAGCGTACGCTCGCCCAATCTGGGAGTGGGCCGCGCCCAATATGGGTGCCGGCTCCGATGTGCGCGCGCGGCCATTGCTGTACCATGTGCCCATCGTTGACCAGTGGACAAAAAGGAGAGAGTCAAGATGAACACACGAAAGATCGGGTCCTCAATCATGGTGCTGGGGCTGCTCGCAGGCACGTTTGTCGCTTTCGCCGCCTCCACGTCTGGCCGTGCCGGCGCCCCGGCCCGCGCAGGCTCCGTGGATGCTTCGGCACTGGCAGTGCGCGGCATGCCGCACCCGGGTCTATATGGGTTGCTGGCCGCGAAGGCACCCACCGCGGGTGTGCAGGCGATGCCCCATCCCGGCCTCTATCGGCTGATTGCGGTGGCGGGATCCGGCGCAAGTGTCCGTGGGATGCCACACCCGGGGCTCTACGGGTTGGTGGCCGCGCATGTACCCGGCGCGGGTGTGCAGGCGATGCCGCATCCTGGCCTGTATCGGCTACTGATCAGCCAATGAGCCTTGCCCAGCCAGATGTCGGCGCAGCTCAATAGCTGATATCCACCTCGCTACCCTCCACTCCTGTGGGGTAGGTGCCCGAGAGGAACTTCGCTGAGGCTCCTCCGCAGGCACAGGGCAGACCCGCACCAGTTCACGCTGGTGCGGGTTTTTTTGTTTTCGTTTTGGATCGCGGCCCATCCCCAATCCGGACAATCCCTATTCCCTTTTATATATACGTATATACATTCGGCTCCTATAATGGCGCGCAATCCACAGCATCCATAACCCCACGGGAGAGCCCACACATGTCGAAGGATCAGAAACGAACATGTCCTCGTCATCGACCTCGGCACCGGCGGCCCCAAAGCCGGCCTGGTTGATCGCGAAGGACACGTTGCCGCCTGCACCTCCATGCCATGCCAGGTCTTCTTCCTGCCCGGGGGCGGCGCCGAGCATGACCCGGCGGAATGGTGGTCTGCGATCAAGGCCTGCATCAAGCAAGTACTGCACGATTCCGGCGTGGCGACCAAGAACATCATCGCGGTGGCCGTCACCAGCATGTGGGGAGTCACGGTGGCGGTGGATGAACGCGGCGAGCCGCTCATGCGAGCCATGTCCTGGATGGACGTGCGCGGGGCGAAATACAACCGCGAGCTGGTTAGGGGCTTCCCGATGGTGGAAGGCTATCAGCTGGGGCTGCTGCTCAAGTACCTGGACAAGCACGGCTTCCCGCCTTCGCCCACCGATCCCATCGGGCACATGCTGTGGATCAAGAATGAGCGGCCCGAGATCTACAAGCGCACCTACAAGTTCCTGGAGCCGGTGGACTACATCAATATGAAGCTGACCGGCCGCTTCACGGCCACGCAGAACACCGTGCTGCCGATGCTGATCTGCGACAACCGTCGGCTGGATCGGACCGAGTACGACCCGTGGCTGGTCAAGACCTGCACCATCGACCCCGCCAAGTTCCCTGAGCTGCTGCCGATCGACGGCATCATCGGGCCGATCACCGACGGCGGCCGCGAAAGAGCTGGGGCTGGAACCGGGCACCACGGTTGTGTGCGGTTTGAACGACAACAGCACGTCCGCCGTTGGCGGGGGCTCCATCGGCGATGCCGAGCCCGTCGTGTGCATGGGCAATTCCGGGCACATGGCTTTCCATATGAAATCCAAGAAGTCCGACATGGGGCACACCATGTGCGCCATCCCCAGCGGCATCAAGGACACATACCTGTTCTGGGGCGACCTGGGAAACAACTCCAAGGTGCTGGACACCTGCCTGAAGACGCTCTTGTGCGCGCCGGATACGTTGGACACGGACCCGGTGCCGCCAGATATCTACGAGCGCGCCGACCGAATCGCCGCAGCCGTTCCACCCGGAAGCGGCGACGTGCTCTTCCTGCCATGGTTCAACGGCAGCATTTCGCCGGGCCAGGACGAATACCTGCGCGGCGGCTTCATCAACCTCTCGCACAGCACGGGCCGCTCTCACCTGGTGCGCTCGGTGTTCGAGGGTCTGGCGATGAATTGGCGCTGGATGCGCGAGCCGGCTGAGAAGCTGCCGCGGCAGCAAGTTCCGGTACTGGCGCCTGACCGGCGGCGGAGCGCTCTCGAACGTGTGGGCCCAGACCATGGCGGATGTGGTTGGGTTGCCCATGCACCGCCAGGCCAACCCGCGCATTCACAACGTGCTGGGCATGGGCTTCCTGGCATTCCATCGATTGGGCAAACTCAACCTGGAGGACGTGCCCGGGATGATCAAGTTCGATCGGGTCTTTGAGCCGGATCCCAAGAACCAACCGGTGTATGACCGCCTGTACGCGCAGTTCACGGCTGCGCGCGACCGGCTGCGCCCGGTGTTCCACGCCCTGAACAAGTCCTAGGACGATGAGATCGAGAGGAAAGCATGCTTGAAAAAGAGGGCACCATGTCTGACGAACAGGAATCCTTTGATCTATTTGGAGATATGCACCCCTACAACAAGCTCTTCAAGGTGCACAGCGAGTTGCCGAAGAATGGTCGCAGCGAGGAAGAGGTGCTGAACGAGCTGGAGTACATGGCGAACCAAGAGAACCCCAAGTGGCAGGGAGGGCAATGTTCCGGGACGATGTATCACGGCGGCATGGAGCACTATGCCTTCCTGAACAAGGTCTTCAGCCTGTACTCGTTCGTCAACCTGCTGCAACGCGACCTGTGCCCGAGCGGCACCAAGTTCGAGGCCGAGGTGCTGGCCATGGTCGGCAGGATGCTGCACGGCGAGGAAGTGAGCAAGGTCAATCGCATGGACGAGCAGGCCGGCGCGATCACGTCCGGCGGGACCGACAGCATCTTCAACGCCATGGTGGTCTACCGCGAATGGGGGCGGGAGGAGAAGGGCATCCGCGCGCCGGAACTGGTGGCGCCGATGACGATCCACCCGGCGCACCTCAAGGCCGCCCATCTACTGGGGATGAAGATGATCCGCGTGCCCGTCAATGCGGACTACGAGGCCGACGTGGAGGCGATGCGGGCCGCGATCACACCCAACACGGTGGCGCTGCTCTCGACGGCCGGGACATACCCGCACGGCGCCGTGGATCCGGTCGAGAAGCTTTCGGAGATCGCGCTGCAGCACAAGATCGGCCTGCACGTGGACGGCTGCCTGGGCGGCTTCATCCTGCCGTGGATCGAGAAGCTGGGCTACCACGTGCCGGTCTTCGACTTTCGCCTGCCGGGCGTGACCTCGATCTCTTGCGACACGCACAAGTACGGCTACTCGCTCAAGGGCACATCCACGATCAATTTTCGCAACAAGGATCTGCGCCGTTACATGTACTACACCCAGGACGATTGGCCGGGCGGTGTGTACGCCTCACCCACTGCGGCGGGCAGCCGTTCGGCGGGGCTGAGCGCGGCGATGTGGGCAGCCATGGTGTGCATGGGCGAAGAGGGCTATCTGGATGCGGCGCGGCGCATCATGGACACGGCCGATAGGATGCGCGCGGGCATCCAGACCATCCCCGAGTTGAAGATCTTCGGGCGCAATTCCACCTTCTTGATCGGCATCGGTTCGGATGTGGTTGATCCGTACTTCGTGCAAGACCACCTGCAGAAACAGGGCTGGCGCATGAATGGCTGCCAGAACCCGCCGGGTTTCCACTTCTGCATCACTCTGCGGCAGACCCAGCCGGGCATCGCCGAGCGGTTTGTGCAGGACCTGCGCGACGCGGTTGAGTTCGCCAAGCACCCGAGCTACGAAGTGCCCAAATCCGGTTTCCTTTACGGCATGGGCAGCACGGCCGATGGCCGCGAGATGATGCGCATCGGCATGAAGGGCTACCTGGATGCCAGCTACGAGACCGAATAAGCCGAGCAAACCAGCGGAAAGGACACGATCAGCATGAGCATCAAATTCCCGTCGGACGAGTGGGTCAAGGAGTGGGAGCGCCGGCTGAACGCCAGCGAGAGTTATGCACAGGCCGCAGCCAACTGGGTGGGCGACAATCTGATCGTCGTCCTGCCGGACGAGAGCTACAAGGACACGACCTACATCTATATCGACCTGAAGGACGGAAAGGCTTCGGGTGCATGCCTGCTCAAGAGCCCCGATGAGAAAAAGGCTCAATTCACCAGCACGGCGCCGTTCGGCACCTGGCGCAAGGTACTGGAGGGTCGCATGGATGTGATCCAGGCCATGTTTTCGAACAAGATCAAGCTGGTGGGCAGCATGGCTGCGGTTCAGCGCCAGCCCAAGGCCACGTATGAGCTCGTCAAGGTGGCGGGGAGCATCGACACGGACTGGGGTGTGTGAGGGTATTGGATGCGCCCCCACCCCCGGCCCTTCCCCGCAGGGGGAGGGGAGGAAAACCCGGAACAGATGGGATGGGAATTACGCCCATCCCTCTTTTCCGGACAGAAGCCGGGAGGTCGATGACTTCGTGGGCTTGGGCCGTGCGCTTGCAATGACGGTGCCCACATGAATCGCGGAGATTGTTTCGTCGGGCTTCGCCCTCCTCGCAATGACATGCGCCAGATCATGAACGGCTACCTCGGCAAGATCCTGCACGTCGACCTCGGCAGCGAGCGCATCTGGGAAGAGGCGCTCAACACGGACTACGCCCGGAAGTACGTGGGCGGTAGCGGTCTGGCGGCGCGCTACCTGTACGATGTGATCGACGCGCAGACCGACCCACTGGGCCCCGATAATCCGCTTCTCTTCCTTACCGGCCCGCTGGTGGGAACGCAGTTCACCTCCGCCGGACGCTACAGCGTGTGTGCGCGCTCGCCGCTCACCGGCATTTGGGGCGAGGCCAACAGCGGCGGATTCTTTGGGCCGGAGCTGCGCTATGCCGGCTATGACGGCATCTGGCTCCACGGCGCATCGCAAACGCCCGGTGTGGCTGTCGGTAGTGGAGGGGCAAGCGGCGCTGCACGACGCCGCGGACATCTGGGGCAGCGACATCTACGCCACACAGACGCGCCTGCACGAGGAACTAGGAGAGGCCCGGGCGCGCGTCGCCTGCATCGGGCTGGCGGGCGAGCACCAGGTTAAGCTGGCGGGCATCGCCAACGATCACGGCCGCTTCGCGGCCCGCACCGGCCTGGGCGCGGTGATGGGTTCCAAGCATCTTAAGGCCATCGCGGCGCGCGGCGCGGGCAAGGTCTCGCTGCATGATCCGGTGACATTCAAGGCAGCGGCCAATCAGGCGCTGGCGCTCTTCAAAGAGGACATGGGGTCGCAGTCGCTGCGGTCATTTGGCACGGCCGGCTACGTCAATCTATCGCATATGCTGGGAGATTTTCCGATTCGCTACTTCCAACTGGGGGAATTTCCGGAGGCGGATGGTCTTTCCGGCGTCGACATGGCCGAGAAGTACCTGCGGCGCAACACAGCCTGCCACAAGTGCGTCATCGCCTGCGGGCGAGAAACGTTTGCGCCCACCTTCGGCGATGAGAAGGTTGACGGCCCGGAATACGAGGCCTCGGGCGCGCTGGGTTCGCTGTTGATGATCTTCGATCTGCAAGCTGTGATCCACGCCAATCACCTGTGCAACCTGTACGGCATGGACGTGATCAGCCTGGGGGTGACCATCGGCCTGGCGTGCGAACTGTCCGAGCGCGAACTCCTGACCGCGGCGGACACTGGCGGCCTGGAAATACGCTATGGGGACGCGGAGATGGTGTTCCGGCTGATCGAGCTGACGGCGCGCCGCGAGGGCTTCGGTGCGGTGCTGGCGGAGGGCAACGCGGCCCTGGCCGAGCGGGCGGGCGTGCCCGAGCTCTCGGCCACAGTGAATCGGCTGGAGATGCCGATGCACGATCCGCGTGCTTACCTCGGTATGGCCGTCACGTATGCACTTTCGCCGCGCGGCGCCTGCCACATGCAAGGCAACATGTACGACCTGGACCTGGGGCAGAGCAGCATGGAAGAGGTGGGACTGGTGCCGGGAGACCGGCATGAGAACAGCGCCGAGAAAGGGCGCATGGCGGCGCGGCTGCAAGCGTGGCGCAACCTGTACAACTCGCTTACGTTGTGCGAGTTCGAGAATCCCACAGTATCCGTTTTGCTGAAAGCCGTCAACGCGGCGACCGGGTGGAATCTGGCTGCCAATGACCTGATGACGCAAGGCAAGGACATCGTGAATATCAAGCGTGTGCTGAATTTCAAGCTGGGCCTCACGCGGGCGAACGATCGCCTGCCTGATCTGCTTCTGAAACCACTGGAGAAAGGTGGCTCCGCCGGCATCGTGCCGGATATGACCACATTGCTCAGCGGCGCGTATGCCGAGTTTGGCTGGGACCCGGATACCGGGCGACCCGCCGGAAAGTTCCGCCCATGAAGATCAAGGTCGATAAGGACTTTGCGGTCCCGTACTATCATCAGGTCAAGTTGGCGGTGAAGTCCATGATCACGGCAGGCAAGCTCAAATCCGGCGATATGCTGCCGAGCGAATTCGCCCTGAGTGAGCAGTTGGATATCAGCCGCCTGGTCGTGCACCGGGCCTTCCGCGAGTTGGTGACGGAGGGGCTGCTGGTGCGTCAGCGCGCCAAGGGCACATTCGTGGCGCCGCCAGTGAAACGCAGCTACACTGTGGTCGGGCCTCTGCTCAGCATGACGGAGCTGACGAGAGACGGTGTAACGCCGCAGAGTCACATCCTGAAGCAGGAGGTCGTGCCGGCGCCGCCCGCGGTAAGCGTGGAACTGCGCCTGGCGGAGCAGGCAGCTGTGGTGCACATCTACACGCTGAGGCTGGTCGAAGGCCTGCCGCTGGCAGTGGAGGATCTATATTTCCCGGCCGACCGCTTTCCCGCGTTGGCCACCCTCGACATGAACAACCGGTCCGTTTACTCCACTCTGGAGCAGGTGTACGACGCCCATCCGGAAGAGGCGATTGACCTCGTGTCTGCCGGCTCAGCGACCCGCGACGAAGCACGCTTGTTGGGGATTAATAAGGCAGCGCCGGTGATGCGCGTCCAGAGGACATCCACCGACCGCCGGGGACTGCCGGTGGAATTCAGCAAGGTCGTGTTCCACGCCGAGCGTTATCAGTTCGGAGCGCGCGTGCGGCGCGCGTCGGCGTGACGGGGGTTTCACCCTGAATCCTGCATAGAGATCGGAGACCGACCTACCCAGTAAATTCGCCCAGGCTTCCGACCGATCCGGCTTATCCGCGCAGCATTCGTTCACAGGAGATGATGGATGGCACCTGAAAAAGGAAAAGAAGCAATCAAGGTCTACGGGTACCGCTGGGTGGTCCTGGCAGCATACGCTTTCATCAGCCTGATGATGCAGATCTTCTGGATCTGCTATGCGCCCATCAACAAGGCCGCCGGCGCAGCCCTGGGGGTTTCGGATAACTCGATCGGCCTGCTGGCGCTGGTATTCATGTACATATACATCCCACTGGCGCTGCCGGCCTCCTGGCTGATAGACACGTGGGGCTTCAAGAAGTCCGTCAGCCTGGGCGCCATCATGATGGCGGTCTTCGGGTTGCTGCGCGGCATCTTCACGCAGGACTACAGCCTGACACTGATCATGACCATCGGAATTGCGATCGCGCAGCCACTATTCTTGAATTCGGGCACCAAGATGGCAGCCAACTGGTTCCGGCTGGAAGAGCGCGCCACGATCGTAGGGCTGGGCGGCATGGCGACACTGCTGGGCATCGTCATTGGACAGATCGCCACGCCCGTGATGCTGGAGGCCTGGGGCCTGGGCAATACGATGCTGTTGTATGGCATCCTGGGCGTGGTTTCGGCGCTGCTGTTCGTCATCTTCGCGAAGGATCATCCACCGACGCCTGCCGGCCACGAGGAAAAGGCGCTGATGCTGGCGGGGCTGAAGCACATCTTCTCCATGCGCGATTTCTACCTGCTGGCCTTCGTCGTCTTCGTGGTGAACGCGGTCTTCAACGGAATCCTCACATGGGTGGAGGTGATGGTGCGGCCGCGGGGTCTGGACATCAGCGAAGCCGGGCTCATCGGCGGGCTGTTGATGATCGGCGGCATGCTGGGATTCCTGGTGTTCTCCTCTGCTTCGGACCGTCTGCGCAAGCGCAAACCGGTATTGATGGCGGGCGCGCTGCTTTCCATCCCCTTCCTGATCCTGATGGCGTACGTGAGCGGCTTCGGCGGGCTGGCGGTCGTGAGCTTCCTGCTGGGCCTGACGATCATGGGCGCTTACCCGGTGGCGCTGCAATATGCCACGGAGATCTGCTACCCTGCGCCGGAGGGCACGTCACAGGGCGTCTTCACACTTGCGGGACAGGTGTCCGTGGTGGCCGTGGGCGCCATGGAATGGTCCAACCGCGTGCATGGATCGTTCACGCCGTCGCTGCTGGTGTTCGCGGCCGCCATGCTGGTGGGCGCGGTGCTGGTTGGCATCATGAAGGAGTCCAAGCTGATCCAGGCGGCGAAGTAGAGGGTCTGCTGCCCTTGTGCGTTTGAGCTGCCCTTGATGCGCTGGTGGGAAATCGAGATTCGAAGAGGAGTTAGCCGTGGTCACCGTTTCCGTTCTGATCGACTGCCCCGTAGATGAAGTCTGGAGCTACTTCACGACTCCGGAGCATTGGTACGACTGGTACTGCGAGGATGAAGGCTTTGGCCGCGCAACAGGCGTGGAGGCGGTCAATCCCGATTGGGAGAAGGGAGCAGATATCGTCTGGTCCAGCATCGGATCAAAGCCCTCCCGCATCACCAAGGCGGTTCCGGGCAAGGAGCTTGCCTTCGATGCTGGTTGGGAGGGTACGATTGAGTTCAAAATGAAACCCAAAGGCAAGTCGCAGACGTTGTTTGAGATACGAAAGCGGGAGTCAAGCACGAATCAATATGGCCAGAAGGTAAGCCTGGAGAGAATGCTGCAACAATTCAAGATCCGCGTCGAGAAGGAGCAGGCTGCCAGCTAGTCGTCGCGAGAGGACGGCCGGCGGAAGCGGCTGTACGTCAAGGCTTCCTGGTGATTGAGGATCACTGGCGCCACCCAAAGGGGCGAAGCACATCCAGGCGGCGAAATAGACGTTGACGCAGCTGAAGCTCAAGCGCCCCGGAGGAGGTCACCAACTCCGGGGCCAGCTTGTTTTGTTCACGAACGCAGTGCCCGGCCGTTGTTGACCGGAGGGTCATTCCATACCAACCCTGGATCAGTCCAGGAACCGATTCTGCCCGAAGGTTTGCGCAACTCGCCAGGGCCAGGTTGATTTGCAGGGCAACGGACGCGTCGAGCAGGGGTTATATAGCTACAGTCCGTGGGTAAGGGACACGCGCCGCTTTCTTAGCCGGGGAGTCTCAATCATGCGAACCATTATCGGCGCACTGGCCCTGCTGACGCTCGTCGGAGCGTCCTGCAGCAGCCTCGCCCAGCCTTCTTCGAATCCAGCGGCGGCAGGATCCTCGACTCCAGAAATGCAGGGCAGTATTCTGTCCGCTACAGCGTCCTTTGCGCCCACAGACGTGACGCCAACAAGCGCGCCGAACGGGCCGACACCGATTCCTCCGCCCGCCATTGCTCCGGAAGCCTTTGGCCAGGCACAGCCCTTGCACGAGTATTGGCCGGCCATCAGAGAGGCAGCCGGGCTTGCGGATTCGATCGTCTTCGGGACGACCATGACCGCCGTGGCGTACAGCGCTGACGGACGCTATGTGGCCGTTAGCGGTTGCGATACACCAGTTACAGGCGGAGGCGTGTACCTCCAATATGTCGGTTCCTGCGAAGAGTCGAGCTTCGAGACTGTGGCGCACGCCTATTTGTACATTCTGGATGCAGAGAAAGAGAGCGTCGTCGCAACGCTGCCGGAGACCGGGCAGGTGGTCACTGTGGTTCAGCTGGTTTTCAGCAATGACGGCAACAAACTGATCTACCTACTGGACTCAGGAAGAGTCGCAATATGGGATATTCCCACCGGAGCGCCTCCAGACCGTGATCGCCGAAGAGATGGAAGTCGCCTGAAAGCGCCGTCATCGCCATCAGCCCCGACGACAAATGGATCGTCGTGGGGAACTGGCTCCAAACCAGGATCTGGGACGTGGCACAGGAGCAATTCGTCGCGGATATACCCAGAGGCGGTGGTTCCCAATTCAGTGCGGATGGGCACAGGCTGCTTTTTGAGGATTATCCCTATCTGCTGATCTACGACACGAGCACCTGGAAACCAGTGAGCGAGCGCATCCTCATGCCGGATGGCGTGGACAACATCTATGCCTTCTCGCCGGACCTGTCCCTCATGGCAACGTGCGACAAGAGGCTGACCGACAGCCCTCGCCCGATGCACATCTGGGATATTGCGACGGGTGAACTCATTCAATCCCTCGACTACAAGTTTAGCCGCTGCGCCCGGCTGTCGTTCTCCCCGGACGGCAGGCTGCTCTTGCGCTTTGACGATCACGGCGCCGGTCCCATGATCTGGAAGCTGGACGGATGGAAATTCGTCAGCGGCAGTGACTTCAAGACCAACTTCGTGGGTGACCAGGATCTTTATGTGAATTCGATGCAATTTGCGCAAGACGGGCGAACCGTATTGGTTGACACGGTCAAGCGGCTGACCCTCTACAGCCTGCCCGTGTCAGAGGTCGCCAGTGTGCCTGCAACCCAGCCCGCTTCCAGTGCGCCGACGGCGCGGCCCAGCGTGCCGACCCTGGCTGTCAAGATGCAATCCTGCGAGGTGGCGGTGACGGGCTGGCTGGAGGTTCAACTGCAGCCGTGCCTGCCGCCGTCCCGTGGTGTCGCCGGCTCGCTGGACTCCGAGGGCCAGTTAATCGACCTGAGGGATGCAACAGCCTCCGGGGTGATGATCTACATACCGGCCTTTCTTCAAACCCGGCTGAAACCCGGAACGTACCCAATTACCGACTTCACAGAACCTGGGTTGGAAATGACGGCCTCGTTCAATTACCACGATGCCCAGCTCGATACTTACGACGCGTATTTCAGTTACGATAAGGGAACGCTGATCCTGACCCAGGCAGGGATTGACGAGGACTACATTTCCGGTTCGTTCAGTTTCGGCGCCCACAACTTTGACGAGCGGCAGATCAACGTTGAGGGCAGTTTTGAGAACATCCCGTTTTCGCATGTCAATGGACCCTGGCTATCGCCATGAGCATAGTGCAGTGCCGGGGCGGCGCACGAAGGAATCCAAGTCGATCCGAGCCGCGAGGTGGAGCCCAGTTCGATTCGTCATGCAAAGTGCGGAGGTCATGGCGACCGCTGCACCCTGGCTCAATGCGCGACCGGTCGCACGGAACGGGGCGCTACATAATCCATCTGCATTGGGGCGCGAGGACGGGCGAGGGGATCAGCGACAGGATGTGACATGAGCTCAACAAGCAACGACTCGGATAGGGATAGAGAACGTGACGCGTTGGCGGCTGAGATGAAGAGGCAGATGGAGCAGGCCAAGGCCCGCGGGGATTCTCCCGAACAAATGAGGGAGCAAGCCCTGGCATATGCGCACGAAGCCGCGCGTCAACGGGCCCCGCGCACCGTGGCCCGGGGACGATCTTGCCTGGCTGGTCTGCTCAACTTTCTGATCATCGGCGCGATCGCACTAGGTCTGGGTATCGGCCTGGCGCTGTTTGTGGAGCGTTCCTACGCTGCGCCATTGTGTCAAACGTACGCAGCACAACGGAGCCTGCAATACCGCGGCGTCGACTATCCGGTCATTGGAAACAGCAGCAGTACGACGTCATCCGGCAGCTGCATTTTCGTGGATGCTGCAGGCCAACGCAGCACGGTCACACTTCGAAATCTGGAGCCGAACGCGGCGGCAGCCCTGCTGGCGAGTTTCGGCTTGCAGATCGACTTCACTGTCCCGACATTCTTCGTTCTTGTGGCCCTGGTCGCTGTGGGACTAAGGCACCTGCGGCGGAGCCGAAGCGCTCCATAAGCAGAAGCGTAGATATGGGCGTCTTTTCGATCTCAAGGAATTCTTCTGTACCCAGGGCTTGATGGGGTGCTGGCGGGCAGGGCCCTGGCCTTAAACCAACAGCGGATCCTGTTGATGCTGCTGGCGGCGGTCATCGCCTGCCACGTAGTGTTGATCGTTCCCGAGGAGCGTTATCTTCTGGGCAAGTTAGGGACCGAATATCTTGCGTATGCAAGCGCCGTCCGCCGTTGGCTGGGCCGCCAGGAAGACATGGGCATGCGGAGTGGTCATGAGTGACTCGTCTGCGCGTCCGCAGTATGGCTGGGCCGACGGCGAAGCCTACGAGAAGTATGTCGGGCCGCTGGAGCCGGTTGGTTGCGCGCGAGTTCCTCGAATGGCTTGCAGTGCCCGGGGGCGGGGATTGGCTGGATGTCGGCTGCGGAACGGGCACACTGGTCCAGGCCATACTGGCGTCAGGCTCGCCCCGGACGATCAAGGGCATCGATCTCTCGGACGGCTTCATTGCCCACGCCCGGGCCAGGATACCGGATGCCCGGGTGAGCTTTGATGTGGGCAGCGCTGAAGCGCTGCCCGCGGACACAGCGGCGTACGACGCGGTGATCTCGGGCTTGATGCTGAACTTTGTGCCCAAGCCGGAACTTGCGGCACGGGAGATGATGCGGGTGGCCAAGCCCGGCGCGGTAGTGGGCATCTATGTCTGGGACTACGCGGGCAAGATGGAGTTCATGCGCTACTTCTGGGACTCGGCGGCAGCTCTTGATCCGCAGGCGGCCAGCATTCAGGAAGGATCTCGCTTCCCGCTGTGCAAGCCGGAGCCCCTTGCAGAGCTTTTCAACGGAGTTGGGTTCGATGAGGTAGCCGTGCGGGCGATCGACGTCGCCACGGTCTTCAAGGATTTTGAGGATCTGTGGTCACCATTCCTTGGCGGCCAGGGCCCTGCCCCATCCTATGTGATGTCGCTGGACGCGGAGATGCGTGCTGCACTGCGCGAGCGAATCCGCGTCGAGCTTCCGATCGCGCCCGACGGATCGATTCCACTGGTGGCGCGGGCGTGGGCGGTGCGGTGCGCGCGCCCGGCGACGAGGTAGGGCCGCAAAGTATAATTTCGCCCGCCGAGAGCATTGATTGCCACGCATTTCACCGGCTTGCGCGCCAGAGTCACCAGCTGAAATGGAACCCACGCATTGAACCAACGGACACTGTCGCTCCTGTGTGCGATCGTGTTGTGCTCCGGAATTCTCGGATTCCTCACGCTCACCCGGGGCCACGACTGGGGGGATGACTTTGCCGCATATATCATGCAGGCCCAGAGCATTGTGGACGGTCGGATGAACGAGTTCGTCGAAGGCAGCACATTCGCTGTCGAGGCGTCGTCTGCCAAGTATGGCCCGGCCACAACTCCCTGGGGCTTTCCCTTGATGCTGGCCCCGGTCTACGCCCTCTTCGGGCTGACGGTTCTGGGATTCAAGTTGGTTGTGACGACCAGCTACATGGCGTTCCTGGTGGCGTTCTTTTGCCTGGCGCGGACAAGGCTGGATGAGGTCGACGCGTTGATCCTGACGGCAGTGATGGCGTTCAACGTCGGGATGCTGCAAGCGCAGAACAACATCTTGTCGGATCTGCCGTTTCTCTGGTGGTCTACGCTGGGCCTCTGGCTAGCAGAGAGATTTGGGCACGTCGACGTGGACTCACCGAGTATGGTGATGTGGGGCGCAGTCCTCGGGCTGGTTGTTTTTGCTGCGGCGTTCACCCGGCCCAACGGCTTCCTGCTGTTCGTGCCGGTTGCCGCCACGCAGTTCTTGACTTTGCGCGCGACTTCGTCGGCGACGCGGCAGGTCAGCCCGCACGCTTGCCTACATTGCCATGCCCTATCTGGTTTGTGGAGTCTGCTACTTTGCCCAGGGCCTCATTTTCCCCAGCTCGGGCGTGGGAATGCGCGAGCAGTTCGCATCCTTCTCCCCGGAGTCGTTCTGGGGCAATCTGGGATACTACTTCTGGCTCCCCGGTACGTTCTTCGAAGGCATCATAAAATGGGGAACGATCGCATACGCGGGATTGTTGCTCTTCGCTGTCCTGGGTGTTTCCCGGCGCCCAGGGAGAAATCTGCCCGCGTTGCTATTTGTTGTCGCAACGTTTGCCCTGTACGTGGTCTTTCCTCTGCCCCAGGGACTCCGTTATCTCTACCCGATCCTTCCCGTTCTGCTCATTTTTGCCTTCGTGGGCACCAAGGCTGCGGCGGAAAGCGTGAACCGCGCTTTCGAACGGGTGCGCTCGCGTTCCTTTACCTGGCGTGGATCGGCTTGGCGGGGGCGTCTCTCATCATGGGCACCGCGCAGGCGCGCACGAATCTGGCTTTGGGACGAATTGTGCCGGGTGGCTGGCAGGCCGGCCCCTTCTCCGCGGCCAGCCAGGAGATGTTCGCGTTCATTCGGCAGAATACGCCCGCCGACGCCGTGGTGATCTTCTTCAAGCCGCGGGCGATGCGTCTCTTCACGCAGCGAGTTCTCATTTGTCTCGTCCGCGTGCACTGATTTGGCCAAGGGAGACTATGTCGTCCTGGTGAACGACGACTATCGCCATGACCAGATCGCCCCGAATGAGATCCTGGACTGCAATGCCCCGCTACAAATCCTGCCGATATACCGGCAGCAAGGATTCCTGGGCTACAAGATACTGCGTTCTCCTTAAGATTGGTCGCGTCCTACGGGCCGCAAGAGGCCGGGACGCGCGTTGGGGGAGCCGAGCCGGGTGCCGCGGCCGAGCTATCATTCTGCAACCTCCAACTAGACTACGGGCGATTCAGTGACCAGCGCAGATTGATCCAAAGGGCCGCGGGCACACGGGCAGCCTAAGCTGTCTGCCGTGTCACGGGCAGATGGACTTGACGTCGCACAACTCAGTGATCTGCCGGGGGGAAACGTCGTACACGAGGTAGATCCAGCTCACCGTGTCCACCGGTGAGAAATTCTGGCGCAGCCACGCGTATGCCCCTGGATCGACCGTCACGCCGACCAACTCGTCAGGAATCGCGATCAACTGACCGCTCGTTACCCGGGAGGACGCCATGACGGCGTCAGGGTGTGCCGCCAGATAGTCTTGCAGAAAGTACTTGCCCTGCCCCCAGTTGAGATTCGAGTCGGATAGGTATCGGTAGGCGGTCCTGCGGTCCCATACGAGCTCATTGAAGTAAGCCAGGTACTGAGGAAAATAGGACGCGACGGAGGCTACCAGGTAGGCTGCCAGCACGGCGGTGCCAATGCCGCGCGGGGGCGAAAGCCGCTCCAATCCTGGAACAAGCTGCCCGCGAAAACGTAAAGGAGTGGGACGATCACCAGGTAATGTCGGAATCCGATCTGGGCGGCGAAGAAGAAGTTGAAATACACAACAAAGAACGCCACCGGCAGCAAGAGGAAGAGCTCGTTGGAGAGGAACAGAAGTCGTCGCTGCCGGCGAATGGCGAAGGCGACCAGTGAGATGAGGACGACGAGCTGAGAAGCAATGGGAACCTTGAGCAATGAGGCGACTAGATAGTAGCCTTTGAAACCCTCTCCCGAACGAAGCTGTCCCAGAAGATAGATCCGGCCATATCCCACGCCCGTGCCTTCGCGGTACAAGACCCGATCCAGGCCCTTGAGGAAAGGATACGGGACCGGGACGGGTACCTTCCAAAGCGCCGGCGCCTTTCTCCGCACGGATTGGAGCACAGGCGACTGGAAGTGATACTCCCTGAACGGCATCAGGGTTCGGTTGAAAAGGAATCCAAGATTGACCACGACGAGCGCCGTCGCCACCGCGACCCCCGCCGCAAGGAGCACTCTGGCAGACAGCCGACCGAGAACACCCTTCGACCGGTCCGTGCCCGAACGATGCAGCCTGTGCCACTCATGGCCGATCAAGATGACCAGAAAGAGCGGGAACAAGGAGAGCGCAACGTACTTGGTGATGAGAGCGAGCCCCATTGTGAGGGCGCAGATCAGACCGTGTACGAAGCGGCCGGAGTTGACGTATCTCCAGAACCAGTAACAGGCCAGCAGGATCATCCCCGCGGCGTAGATGTCCGTCGTGACGAGCTGGGAGTGGGCGATGATGTTGGGGTCCAGCACATACAGGAACTGCGCCGCCAGACCGCCCGGGAATCCGTACAGGGATCTCGCCCAATGGAAGATGACGAGGGCCACCGCGGCCGAGAAGAGGATGGTCACCAGCCTGGCGGCGATGAACTGCTCGAGGAACGTCCGCAGGGCTCCGATCGGAAGGGCCGTGGCCAGGCGAGCCGGCACGGCATTCAAGGCGGTAATGGGCATCTTGCTGTCATCGCCGCCCAGCCGCGCGCCGTTCAGCGAAAGGATCTTGAGACCGTATTTGTAGTGATCGCCCTCGTCCGCGGTGAGTGACATGCGCTGAACGCTGATGGCTCCAAACAAGATGAAGAACAGGCTCAGGGCCAGGGCGCACAGGTACTGGATCCGGCTGGTCAAAGCATGGTGAGTGGTTTGCGCCATGGCAGGGATGAGTGGATGTGTTCGGATTAAGTACGTGCGCCGGGTCGATGAGCCCCCAGTGGGCGGCGGTCTGCCCCAAGGTGGGTGCATCTCAATTCTACTTGCCGAGGCTGGTTCCGTGGACGCAGGCGCGCCGCTTAGGAGCGTCCCAAGGATGGGGATGAATTTATGTGCCCGGCCATGTCCTATTTCCGGGCGTTTGCGTGATAAAGGACACGTGACCGGACCGCCCGGTTCTTGTACATTGGGGCAACCCCGCGGAAATCAAAGGTCTTCGGAGCGTCTGACCCCACAGCCACTTGTCGTCTGAAGCCTGCGCTATCAAGGAGGCATGTCATGAATCCAAAATTCGCCCGCTACATTTTTCTTGGGATGGTGATCGGCGCATTCTTCGGCCTCATCTGGCAATCCAACGGCAACGCAGCCCTGGGAATCTTGTACGGCGGCCTGGGCGGCGCGGGCCTGGGCTGGTTTATTGCCGCGGCTCTTTCCCAGAGCGAATCTCAGAGGAACTCGAAAAGCAAGAAGTAGATACTCTTTAGCCAACGAGTTCGAGGGGATCCGCGAATCATTGAGGCCTCGTATGGATTCGAAAACAGAAGGAACCTTGGCTATCGTTGCGGCGCTGGTGGTGTTGTTGAGCGCGATGTGGGACCCGCGCATTTCGGCTGGAGTGGCCATCGTGGCCCTGGTCGGCCTGGGTCTGTACCGCCTCCTGGGCTCAAAGCGGTAGTCGGCCTCGCGCCAGTCGATACGAGACTGGCGGATGTCGAGTCGGCGCATTCCCGGATGGGCGGGCGCGGGTTTACAACAGCCTCGTTGCGACCTGCGTTGGCTGTTAGGGGACCTTGAGCTTTACACTCTCGGTGGTGAAGTACAGCGAAAAACCGGCGGCCTCCGCCACGCGACGCGAGGCCTTATTCACCCGATTGCAGCGATACTGGGGGATCAGCCCGCGCGCGTGGGTGTCATCCGTGAGTGCGCACACGACGTGCCGGGCCAGGCCCTGGCCGCGAAACTCCGGGTCGGTCAATACACCAAAGTCCATGAAGCCGTTGCGGCGGTAGCCGCTGCCCACGGCCGTGAGTTGCAGCGCCTTGAAGCAACCCCAGGCGATCTCGTGGCCGCTCTCCACGTAGGCGTCATCGAGCTCGTACTCGGTGCAGCGCTGGCGCAGTGCATTCAATGCGGGCTCGTCATCGGAGGTGAGACGCTGCAGGCTGTACTGCCAGTCCAGCTCAGGGCGGACCAGATCACCGGGCCGCAGGTGGAAAATGAGGCCGGCATCCACGCTCACCGATGCGTTCGACACCCAGAGCCCGCCGCAGCAATTCGGAGGACAGCACGGTTTCGGGTCTCTCGCTGGCCATCATCACTCGCAAATTGGGCTCCAGCCCTGGGTCGAACTCCGCCAACGCGTGCTTGCGGATGTAGACGATGTGGATGAGGCTCTCGCCGCGCAGCCGATCGCGCGGCAGCAGAGTGCTGCCGTCGCGGTCGAACGCAGCGGGTTCGCAACCGAAATGCGCGGCCCACAAGGCATCCACCTGCTGATTGAAGTCCTTGAGGCTCATGTGTACCCCTCCGCGTGCATCCCACTGCGCCAACGGGCAAGGCTCGGCGGACGGCTGCCTCAGCCGTGGGCGCCGGGTTTAATGGCTATGTAGAGGTCGATCCCCGGCTGGCGAGGGTCTTTGCTGCGCTCATCATGATACTCGAAGTCGTCAATCACACCGGCAGGCTGGTAGCCGGATCCCGGCATCCAGACGGTGTAGGCATAGCCTTTGGCGTTGGCGATGGCCAGCCCCCAGAGCAGGCGGTTTCTTGGCCGCACCGGGAAGATGGCATACGTGATGGCGGGGATCTCAAAGGCCAGCATGCCTGCGGGAATATCTCCGGCCCGCGTAACCACATCGCCCATCATGTAGGTCAAGGCGCCTGTCTGAGCGTCGTAGCCGCGGCTGACAGCCGCGAACCCAAAGGGCTGCTGCAGATTCGGGACGGGATTCTGCTGCTTGAGCGCCTGAAATCGGCGCCCGAGAGCGGGCACATCACGGTAGATGCGTTTGAGCGTCGTCTCAACGCATATGCCGACGATGGTGATGGGCGCGGGCAGATCGACGATCTGCGGCTCGAAGCCCGTCAAGTCCTCCACGAGGAGTTCTCATCAGCAGGTTTGGCATGGGTGTAGCTCCCGTGTTTCAATGTGCGGCCAATCGTGTCATCGGCTGGTCGAAGCGGCGTCCTCGTCCGCACCTCAGGAATCCGACCCCTCGAACGGCGGGAAGAGGCGGTCGAACACCTCCGGGCAGTGTTGACGAACCATCTCAGTGGAGAGGGAGTTGGTCTTGCAGATGGCCTCATACAGGTCGGCCGATTGTCGTTTGGTGCGCTTCTGCGTCTCGACGTCCAAGGCCCACAGGCCGAAGCGCTGCGTCCAGCCACGATCCCACTCGAAGTTGTCGACCAGCGTCCAGTGAAAGTAGCCCTTGATCTGCCAATTGAAATTCACGGCGCGCCAGATCTGGTGCACGTGCTGCGCCAGGTAGCGTCGTCGGACCGTGTCCTCGCTTGAACTCGATGCCGTTCTCGGTGATGTAGATGGGCAGGTCCGGGTACGTGCGCGCCGCCCAACGCATGGCCGCATAGAATGCGTGCGGCAGGTTGGCGACCATGCCGGTTTCCCCGAGATCGGCGTCCGCGGGCATAGCCAACCCGCGAAAAGAGCTCCTTCGGATTTCGCAGGTCGAACCAGGCGGTATCGCCGCTGTAGTAGTTCAGGCCCAGAAAGTCCTGCTGGCCGCGAACCTCGGGCATATTCACGCGGCCGACGGGTGTGCGCATCACGCCTGCGCTGAGGGCGGAGGGAAAGGCGAGGTTAACGGCCAGGCTGCGCGTGTTCGCGACGAGCACATCGGGGGGAAACCAGGGCCGACGCGGCACCGTGGGGCGAAAGTGAAGCGCGTAGCCGACTTGCGCATGAGGCTGCAATTCATGAATTGCCCGGTAGGCGGCGGCGTGTGCCCGGGCCATGTTGGCCTGCACGCGCATGGCGCGCTTGAGCCCGCCTCCGCCCGGGGGCATGCTGCCAATGACGTAGCCCAGGCCGGCGTAGACATTCGGCTCATTGATGGTGCACCACAGGCTGCAGTACTCCTTAAGCGCCTCGACCGTCCTGCGTGCGAAGCGCTCAAAGGCCGCCACGACGTCATCGTCCTCCCAGCCGCCGCGTTCTTCCAGCCAGAGCGGGTTGGTGAAGTGGTGCAGCGTGACCATGGCGCTCATGCCGCGCTGGTCCAGGCCCTGAAGCATGCTGCGATAGCGGTCGAGGGCATCTTCGTCCCAGCGGTCCGGTGTGGGTTGGATCCGGCTCCACTCCACCGACAGGCGGTGGGCTTTCTGTCCAGCCTCCTGGGCGCGGTCGAAGTCCTCGCGCCAGCGGCCGTTCCACCACTCACAGGCTCTTCCGGAGAAGCCGAGCGTGCGGCCGGCTTGCTCCCAGGCGTGCCACTGGTTGTTGGTGTTGCCGCCTTCCACCTGGTGCGCGGCCGTGGCTGTGCCCCATAGGAAGCGGCGCGGGAAATGGAAGGTGGCCTGGATCATTGTGGTTAAGGGCTGCGCACGGGCCACACCGGCCTCACCGATCGACTTGAGAACAAGCCCAGTGTGGCCCTAGTCTGCGCGCGGGCTCATGCTCACTTTCCAAACGAGTCGATGGCGATGTCCTGACTCTCGTACATGGGAACACTGAGCAGCAGGCCGGTCATGCTCAGCACTTCGTATACCGGCGGCGGGGCAGAGCAAAGCTTCAGGCGGCCCACGACCGTCTCGCCTTTGGGCGTGAGCAGGCCGAAGGATTTCTGGATGGCGCGAATACCGGCACTGGTGATGGTGCTCACGCCGGCCAGATCGATCAGGACAAACTCAGAGCCACGCTCTTTGGCCTTCCGGACGGCCTCCACCAACTGGGCCTCGCTTTGCGCGTCGAGCCAGCCATTGACGCGCAAGACGGCGATGTTGGGCTTGCCCTGGGGGACCTCTGTGGTGATCTTGAAATCCGTGCTCATGAGTAACTCCATTTCCGCTTATTGATCTGAGATGAGGCTTGAACGAGGGCGGCGGTGCGCGGCAGATTTGATTGTACTAGCCGAGCGCCATTCTCCTATGAGGACCTGCGGCGCAAATAGGCGAGGTAGAGGGCGACCGAGCCCGCCACCGCGGCGTTGAGGGATGCAATGCGGCCGCGCATGGGCAATTGCAGCAGGATATCGCAGCGCTTGCGCGTCAAGTCATGCAGGCCTTCGCCCTCCGATCCCACCACCAGGCCCAGCGCGCCTCCCAGGTGCCGTTCCATGCCCGCCTCCAGCATTTGGCCGCCTTGATCCAAGCCGACGATCCACACATCCTGCTGCTTGAGCCGATCGATGGCTTGCGACAGGTTGGACTGAGCAATCAGCAGATGCTCACTGGCGCCGGCTGAGGCATTGACGGCCGCGGGCGTCACCTCGACCGAGCGCGCCAGCGGCATGACGACCCCGTGCACGCCGGTCACTTCCGCGGTGCGCAACAGGCTGCCGAGGTTCTGCGGGTCCTGCAGGGAATCCAGGATGAGGAGAAACGGGCGCTCGCTTTGCTGCTGCGCCCGATCCAATATGTCCATCAGGTCCGCGTACGGGTAGGGGCCGGCCTCGAGCGCCACACCCTGATGATTCACCTCGCCCGAGGCCAGCTTGAGGTTCGGCACACGCTCAACCTTGAGCTTGCGGCTTGAGGCCAGCTCCAGGATCTGGGACAGGCGCCCGGCTGTACGCGCGGTCTCTGAAACCTGCAGCGCGAAGAGTTGACGCCTTCCGGCGCGCAGAGTCTCATACACGGCACTACGGCCGTAGATCAGGTCATGCATGCGGCGATTCTACTCTTGAGCAGCAACTCCCTGCCGAGCGGCGGGCAGCCGGCGATCAATCGGTGGATGCGAGGTACAGTTCGGCGCTTTCCAGCTCGACCTGCCAGGTCGCCCAAGCCACGTAGCGCTGGAAACCGAGCGTGCGGTTGATCTTCAGCATGGGTGCATTGGAATCTGCATTGCCGGCGCGAATGACCTGGACCTGCGGCCGATCGCGCAGAATGCGGGTGAGCATCTCTGCCTTCAACCAACGTCCCAGGCCGCGGCCGCGAAAGGCGGGCATCACGCCCGTGAAACCCTGCCACAGAAGGTGAGGGCGATTGGGATTCCAGTAGACCTCGGTGATGCCGGCCAGGAGGCCGTCTGGGCGGTGCACCGCATACAAGGTCCAACGCTGGTCGCCGCCGAGGCGCTGCTCGTCGTCGAATTGCTGCATGAGCTCCGGCGTGTAGTTGATGTCCTCCATTTGCAGGGCGTCGCGGGGCTGGTCGTTGGCCACCTCCTGCAGCAGCGCGGCCAGATCCGGCAGCCTTTCCTTTGGGTACGGCACATCCCAGAAGCCCAGTTCGAACTCGGTTGAGAGCAGGGCGCGGCGCTCGAGCCAACGATGGATCAGATCGCGGTCGAGGTCTGCCACCCGCACCTGGTTCATTGCCTCAACCAGGCCCTTAATGGCGCCGATGCGTGCCAGGAACGCCGGCCCGCCTGGCGCCCGGTCATGGCACTCGGCCGTCAGCAGACTGCGTCCGTGATCATGAGCGTGCCGCGCAATGCGCCGCAACAGTTCGCGCCCGAGGCCCTGGCGGCGCGCGTCCGGCAGAACCTCGATGTTGAACCACAGCACGCGTGGGTTGTCGCCCGTCAGGAAGATGTCAGCCTGGGCCAGGGCCAGAATGTTCTTGTGGGCCTCGTCCCATGCCGCCCAGGCGGTGTTGTCCTTGAGCGCCGGCATAGCCTTGAAGGCGACGCGTGTCCTCGTCGCAGGGCCAGGGGGGATCCTCGGGGAGGGCCTCATGGCGCATCGCGTTCTTCAGCGCGTTGAGGCTGGCATATTCTGCCGCACTGGCCGCCCGCAAGTCGATCGATCGTATGTCAAAGGATGTGGATGACATGCTTTGCTCCCCGCTGCAATTCTAGTCGAGGCACTGCTTTGCAGGCGAGCTAGGCAGATCAATTCCAGGGATTCCCGGCTGCCGCGTTGCTTCGCAGCACCCCATCCAACCCGGCAAGATCGCCGAGTACCCAGAGAGAGGCGATGAGGTCGCCGCGGAAGGTGAACAGCGCGGCGCCGTCCCATTGGACTGGCATGCCCGTCGGTTCATAGCCCCGGAATGGCGCCACATGCAGCCCTGAGAAGCGCATGCGGGCAAAGGCATTCGGAGACTCTGTCACGCAGGCAAGAATCTCGCAGTGATACTGCGCCAGGCTGCCGCGCACGCGGTAGACATATTCCATGAAGGCCGGGCGGCCCGTGGTCTCTGCGGCGAGCGAACCGCGAAAGACGAAATCCTCAGTCAGCAAGTCATCCACGTACTCCTGACCCGCGTTCCAGATGCGGGCGTAGAAGGCTTCGACCAGCGGGTGTACGCTCATGCGCGCTCCTTCTTCATCCAGCCGGGACGAGGCGCAAGAGTCCTATGAGCGCGCCGCCCAGAATCAGCCACGTCGAGTCGACTTTGAAACGCAGCAATAGTGCAAGCGCTGCCACTCCGATCCCGACGGTGAGGGGATCGACCATAGAGAGGCGGCCCAGCTGCCACATAACCGCGGCCATCAGCCCCAGGGCAGCGGCGTTGACGCCATCGAGAAAACTGCCTGCCCAGGGCGAACCGCGCAGCCTGGGGATGAGCGGGCTGGATGCGGCCACAAAGAAAAAGGAAGGCAGGAAGATTCCCAGGGTGGCCAGCAGGGCGCCGGGCACGCCCGCCAGGACATAACCAATGAACGTAGCGGCGGTGAAAAGCGGCCCGGGAGTCAGCTGGCCGATGGCAATCGCGTCCAGGAGCTGTTGATCGGTGAGCCAGGCGTAGCGCACCACAAGGTCCGCCCGCAGGAATGCCAGCAACACGTAGCCGCTCCCATACAATACGGCGCCGATCTTGAGGAACGTGAGGAACAGCAAGGGGAGCGTGAAGGGCGTCGCGGCCGATCCGGCGATACTGATCAAGCCGGCTGCCGACACGGGAGGAAGTACGCCGAGGCGCGCGCGGCGCAGTCGTGAGATATTCGCGGCCAGCATGAACATGAGCCCGCCTCCGAAGAGCAGAACGAGCTCATGGATGCGGAAGGCGTACAGAACGGCGACGCCGGCAGCCAGCAATGCCATGGGAACCGTCTTAAGGGCGGTGTGGCCCAAGCGCCACAGAGCCTGGGCGATGATGGCGATGACGACGGGCTTGACGCCGTATAGCAGCCAGGCGGCTTCGGGCCGTGCGCCGAAACGAACGTACGCCCAAGCCAGGGCGAGCACGATCAAGACTGCCGGAAGAATGAAACCCAGCCCGGCGAGGGCGAAGCCCGCCCAGCCCGCCCGCCGCAGGCCGATGTGGATGGCCATCTCGGTTGAGTTCGGGCCGGGGATCAAGTTGGTGGCGCCGAGCATGTCAAGGTACTCCTGCTCGGTCAGCCACTTGCGGCGCTTCACCACCTCAGCATGCATCATGCTTACATGCGCGGCGGGCCCGCCGAATGCGGTCAGGCCCAGTTTAAGGAACAAGACGGCCACCTCGAGCGCCCGTTGTGCGGTTGAATGCGGTTGAGCCGGGGTGTGCATGCGCGATGCGGTCCTGGCGCGCGCAGATGCTGCGCTGTTTTTCGTGATAAAGTGCAGGCGGAGGATAACATGGACTTCTTTGAGGCGGCGAAACAGAGGCATTCTGTGAGGGCGTTCAAACCCGAGGCGATCCCGGAGGAGAGCCTGGTGCGGATCCTGGAGACCATCAACCTGGCGCCCTCGGCGGGGAATCTGCAATCGTATGAGGTCTATTTAGTCCGAGATGCGGAACGCAAGGCGGCGCTGGTGACGGCGGCACGCGGCCAGGAGTTCGTGCGGCAGGCGCCGGTCGTGCTGGTGTTCTGCGCCAATGCCAGCCGCGCGGAGGCCAAGTACGGCATGCGCGGCACAGACCTGTACGCCGTGCAGGATGCCAGCATTGCCTGTTCCTACGCGATGCTGTCGGCGACTGCGCTGGGGCTGGCGTCGGTGTGGGTGGGTTCGTTCAGCGAGGCGCAGGTCTCGCACCTGCTGGGCCTGCCGGAAGATCAACGGCCGGTGGCGTTACTGCCCCTCGGATACGCGGCAGAGACACCGGTGGCGCGCAAGCGACGTCCCCTGGGGGAATTGGTTCACGAGGTGATCTGATCGCCCGGGCCCTGGGCCTGCACCCATCAGTCTTTCTTGTTAGACGGGGAACTTGCCGCGCGCGTCCATGATGACGGGCCCATGCCCGGAGCACAGGATGCGCGCGCCGAGGGCAGCCTGCTTCTTCACGGCCTGCTGGGCGATGGCCGCGTCCCACGTGTAGATGGGGCGTGAGCCCAGGATCTTGTCCGGCTCCGTGACCATTGAGTCGCCGCAGAACAGGATTCCCTTCGCGGCCGCAAAGAGGGAGATATGCCCGGGGCAGTGTCCGGCCGTATCCAGGACCGTGAGTCCACCCAGAATGGGCAGCACCTGGCCGTCCTTGAGGATCTCATCCACCTGGAAGGGCCGCGGCCGGAAGAGGAGGCGCTTGAGGCGGCGCAGAAGCGGCGTGGCGGCCGGCAATGCAGTCGGTCGGGACGAATGGCCCTCGGCCATGGCGTCGGCCTCCAGTTGACTGGCATATGTTCGCGCGCCGCTGGCCTTCTGCATGGCCCGCAGGCTGCCAATGTGGTCCCAATCCGAGTGCGTGATGAGGATGCGCTTCAGGTCGTGCGGGCTTCGTCCCAGGCTGGAAATGTAGCCAAGGATCTTGCCGGCGCTGCCGGGCAGCCCGGTGTCGATGAGTGTCAAACCCTCGACCTCGGTGATGAGATAAGTGTTGCAAGCGACGTCGGGAATATGATGGACGTTCTCTATGATCTGCACGCCGGCCCTCCTTGAACGCCGCCGCAGCCTGGGCGGAGGGTCACAGGCTGGCGGTCCAAACGGCGTTCACCACGAAGAGCGCCACGAATGCGGCCACGATCAGGAAGATGGGCACGGCCGTCAGCAGGCTGAGACCGAACGACAGCCCGATGCGGCGCTTTCGATAGGCGATCCAGCCGCCGACGACCCCGGCGATCAGGAGCACAACGAAGAGGATGCCGACGACCCACACGGCGACCATGATATTCCACACGGCGTCGGTCGAGGCGCTCGGATCATCGGCAGCGAAAGCCGCCATGTAGGTGCCGAACATCACACCGGGAACTGAGGCCACGATTCCGAGCACGGCCAGGATGGTCACGACGATCATCCACGCGCGCTGACGCCGGGCTGCGGCCGTGACCGCCTGGGAAGCGATCTGTCCGATCATTGTCCACCTCTCTGCGCCGGCACTCTGCGGCCGGCCATGGCCTGGAGCACGCGCGTCCAGACCATCTGGTTGAAGGTAGCAAGGATACCTCCAATTTCAATTCGTTCCATGTGTTCAGTGCGAGGTGGCACGCACGGGCGCTGTTTGCGCGCGCAGCGCCAGCCCCACCCCGACCTGCCAGATCACGAACGCGGCCGGGAAGGCAATGAAGATATGCTGCTCGCCGTACGAGCAGATCAAGACGAAGAGCACGCCCAGTAGCGCGCCCACTGCCGTGGGAAGCGGCGTCCCGCGCAGACGCCCGCCATCCGAATCGGATGGCCGCAGCAGCCTGTTGGCCGCAAGAGAAAGCAACAGCCCACCGAGCAGGCCCGCACTGAAACCCGCCGGCCAGACCCAGACGATCAGCGAGAACTCGTCCGCGCCTGCGACGTCCAGGAAGATGGAGAAGACAAGTCCTGCGGCAACGTAGATGAGCCCGGAAACGAGCGCATAGAGGGCGGCGCGACGCCCATAGAAAGGCGTCCACTGCAACGCTGCGAACGCAAAGAGCAGGCCGAAGACAACACCCGGCAGCCAATTGATCCAGTGCAGCCACAGAGTCCACGACACAGGATCGGACGAAAACGCCTCCAGGGCCGCGATGTGACAATCGGACATGGCGTCCTGACATTGGGACGCCGCCAATAGGCCGGCGCTCAGCCCGGAGATCAAGCAGGCCGCGGGGATGCGCAAGCGATTCGTCCGGGAGGTCATCATGAGGAACTCCTAAGCGTGATGAGCAGCAAGATGATGGCGGCCACGAACATCGGGACGGCCGCCACAAGGCTCAACCCAAGGGCGCGACGGCTCAGTCCCCGGCGAAATGCCCGCCAGCCACCTACGACGCCCAAGATCAGCAGCACGGTGAAGACGATTATGGTGCCCCACGCAAAGATGCGCAGGCCGATGGCGTCCCCCCGCACGGCCGGATCGGCCTTCGGAGTCACGCGAAGCTCCGTATCCAGGTTGACAGCCCAGCCGAAACCGAGGGCGGCCAGGCCGCACAGCAGGGCCGCCAGCGTGAGCAGAATGAGCCACCAGCGAAGCCCGGTCGGAGGTGAAGAGTTGGTCGAAGCCGTCATTTGCACTCGCCGGTGTATGCGCCTGGATGCGTCCGGCTGCGCCTGATCACAACTCCGACTCGATGAGCTGTTTGAGCGTATCGACCGTGCGCTGGAGGCTGCCAGCCATGCGCGTGGTATCGATCTTGCGGTCCCGGCCTGGAATCTCGAGTGTGACAGTGACCCGGGTCCGGTCGTCCCCCATGGGCTCGAACGTGGCCTGCCCGTTCATCTGAGTCGGTCCGTCATGGATCAGCATGCCGATGGATCGATCCCGCTCGAATTCGACCACTTCCATGGTGCCCTCCACCAGCGTTCCGCTGCGTGTGTTCTTCCGGCGCAGAACCGTGCCGACGCGCAATGCTTCCCCGGAGGGGTTCTCAAGCTGAATATCCGGATCCCAGCGAGGGTGATTGCGCACATGTTCGTCGGCATAGAAATGAAACACCGCGGCGACGGGCCGGTCGATCACCTGAGATCCCTGGATCGTGATTGTCATGGCTTGCTCCTGGCGATATGGTGTGGCGTCGGCCTGAGGTCCATACGGCCGCGCCCGAGCAGGTCCTCCCACGTGACTTGAGGGCCGCGAGTTCAAAGAGGGTGAAACCTGCGCATGTTGCTGCCGCCTGTTCTCATTCTGACGGGTCCTGCATCGCCTCGAGCCGCTCGCGGTATTCCTGCATTGGGAAGGGGCTGACTTCGGCCGATCCGGCTGCAGCGGTGCGGTAGAGGAATGGCTGGTCGATGTCGCGGATCAGACGCGCAAGATAGATGTAGATCAACCCGAAGAGTGTCAGCAGGAAGTACTCCGACAACACCGATTTGTAGTTGGCGGCCAGCAACAGGAGAAGCGAGCTGCCGACGAGCAGGTCAAGCAAGGCGTAGCCCACGGGGATGAACGACGTTCGTTCGATCACATCCGCGCGCGTGACCAGCCGTCGCAGGTTGTGCAATTCACCCAGGCATCGAATGCTGTAATTCACGCCCGCGGCCGCGTGCATTCTGGCCGCCAGGTCCTTGAAGGAATTCATGGCCGTGTAGCAATTCTCGACGTGATTCCGCTGCACCAACCAGTTATCGACGGTTGCCACGAGCGAGCGAAACTTGGACGGCATGTCACGGACATCCTGTTCCTTGCTCAGGCTGACGACCGCGTCGACTGTATCGCCGATGGTCTCCAGCGCGGCGGCGATCTCGCCAGGGATCCTCTCGCCCTCCTTGTAGTCCGTCAATACGCCGGCCAGCATGAAGCCGATGATCAATGAAACCACGGAAAGGATGGGCGAGATTTCACTGAACTCGATCACGCCCTTGAAGTGCAAGACGTAATCGCGAAGCAGGGCCAGCCCTATGACGATGGCTACCAGAGGCAGGGTTGTTAGAACCAACCTCCACTTCTTCATCTTGAGTTCCTCCCGACTTGCAGGCGTGGGCTGCCCGGGCCCAGTGCACGCGGCCGCTAGGCTGCCAGCTTCATCTCCCGCATGAGTGCGGCGAAATCCGGATCGGCGCGGATCCAGTCGAAACGCGGCTCAACGTTCGACCACACGAGCCACGAAGAGCGCTCCTGGAGAGCTTTGCGTAACCAGGTCATGACCTGGTTACGGTCGCGCAAGCCGTTGTAGATCACGGCGATCCAGTAGGACGGGACGTACTGGGTTGCCGAACGCTGCTTCAGCTGCTCGAGGATCTGCAATGCTTCGTCGGCGCGTCCGGCCGCGGCCAGGCCGTGCCCCAGCATGGCGAGTGCCACGGTGCTCTGCCCGGATAACTCGACAGCGGTCTCCAGCTCGCGGAGGGCATCCGCGTACAGGCCCTTTTCCAGGTATGGACGGCCGAACCACAGGTGAGTGGCCATGAAGCCCGGGTCCAGATCCACTGCCCGCTGGTACTGCTGGATGGCGCGATCGTATTGGCGCGCCAGGTAGTAGACGTGCCCCACACCAGTATTGATCGCCAGAGATAGCGGATCCAGCTCCCGGGCCTGCTCGATCTGGGTGATGGCTTCGCTGAAGCGCCCGCGCGCCTTGAGCAGGTCCGCGTAGAAGTGATGCGCCGGGGCATAGCCGGGATTGATCTCGATGGCGCGGCAGGAACTCGGTCTCGGCCTCCGCCCAGGCCCAGTCATACTGGAAATAGATCAGGCCCAGCGAAGTGTGGGCGTCCACGAGGTCGGCATCCAGCGCCAGGGCCTGCTGCACGGCGAGGCGGGCCTTGGGGAAGGCTTCATTCGGCGGCATGAACTCCAGCAGCGCCAGTGCGGCGTACGTATCCGCCAGGCCGGTGTAAGCTTTGACGTAGTGGGCGTCGGAGCGCAGGGCGGCCTCAAAGAATGTGATGGCCTGGCGCAGATCCGGCTCCGTGCGTTTGTTCCACTGCTGGCGACCGCGCAGATAGTTCACATAGGACTTGGTGCTGCGCGTCGTGGTGCTGGCTTTGACGGGCGGCCGTTCGGCCAGGACGTGCTCGCGCAGCGCCTCGGCCACCTTCCCGGCGATGTCACTCTGGATGGCGAAGACGTCCCGCAGTTGACGGTCGTAGGTCTCGGACCAGCGGGGTTCCTCGCTGGCCGCGTCGATCAGCTTGACCGAGATACGTATGCGGTCGCCCGCCTTGCGCACACTGCCTTCCAGCACGCTGCCCGCGCGGAATTCGCGGCCAATCTCCGAGATGGGTTTGCCGCCGCCTTTGTAGCGCATCATCGAGGTGCGGGCGATGACGTGAAGGCCGCGGGTTTGCGAGACCACGGCGATCAACTCCTCGGTCATGCCGTCGGCAAAGTACTCATCGGCTGAATTGGGGCTGATGTTGCTGAAAGGCAGGATGGCCACCCGGCTGCTTGAGGCCTTGTAGGAGGCCGCATCCGGGCTGCCGAAACCCACCAGCCGAAAGATCTGCATGGGAGCATCGACGTTCTTCAATGGCGGTGCGCCGATGGACTCGAAGGCCTGACTCAGCTTACTGCTGATGCTGCTGTGCACCGCGGCCGTGATGCAGAGTCCCCCAGGAGGCGCCAGCGGCTCAACGCGCGAGGCCACGTTCACGGCATCGCCGGCCACATCAGTGCCCTGGTGGATCACATCGCCCAGGTGGATGCCGATGCGGATCAGCACACGCTGTTCGTCCGGCCGCGCGGCGTTGAAGTCCGCCATGGCCGTCTGCATCTGGATGGCGCAGTTTACGGCCGCGAGCGAGGCGCGGAACTCCACCAGGAATCCGTCGCCGATGGTCTTGACCTCGCGGCCGTTGTGTTTTTCGATGCAGTCACGAAGGATTCGGCGGTGCTGTTCGAGAAGTTCGAGCGCCAGCGCCTCGTCGCGGCGGCTGAGGGCGGTGAAGCCCACCACGTCCGTGAACATGATGGCCGCCAGGCGACGCTCTCCTCCAGGCCGATCGGTTGTGGTCATGCGGTGGAAGTCGGGTGAATTCCCGATTGTACTCCCCGGCGCTCCCGAGCTGGCATGTCCAGCTTGAGCTGACAATGCAACGGCATCAGCCAGTGGACCGATGCCGCGGAGGTCTGACCATTCAAGAGGGCGCAGGACGAGCTTTGCTGGAGAGGCGGCTGATCGCCAACAGCAGCAACGGAAGGAGTCCCAGGCCGGACAGGACAAACCAGAGATAACTGCGGCTGTCAGTCTCCAGTAACTGGCCCGCAAGCAACGGCAGCAGGGCCGCGCCGATGCTGCCCAGCGCCACAAGGAGGCCGACCGCCTTGCCGGTGTTGCGTGGGAACTCGGATGTGGCCAGCGCAACGGTGGTGGGATACACCGTTCCATAGAAGAACGCGATCCCCACCAGGGAAAGGATGGACGGGAGCACCGACCCGCGGCTGAGGAACAGACCCACGCCGCCCAGAAGGCTCCCACCGAGGGCGATGCCGAGCAGCGGCAGGCGCGTGAGCGTACGGCTGGCGGCCGCGCCCACAAGTCGCCCAACGGCCAACGCGGCCCAGTACGCCGAGGTGGCCCAGGCGCCATACTGCGCGAGCATGCCAGTAGTGATGCCCATGTAGGTCGAGATCCAGCTGCCCAGGCCGATCTCAACGCCGACATAGATCAGCATCAGGGCTCCCATCAGCCAGAGCACGGGTGAGAGGTAGATGCTGGACCCAGCGCGGGACGCGGCAGCGGATGCGCGCGATTTCGGCAGACGCTGGCTTGCCGCCCCGCAGCAGCAGGGCCATTGAGACAGTGAGCAGCGCGAACAAACCCGCGATGACCCACTGGATGATCAGGCCCGCGCCCGTGACCAGGATGGCCAGCCCCACGAGGGCCGGGCCGATGAAGGCGCCCAGGCCGAAGAAGAAATGCAGCAGGTTGAGCGCCGAGGTGGTATGGCGCGGGGCGGCCTCCGCAACTACGAGGTTGGCCCCCATGTCCACCCCGCCCTGGCCGAGGCCAGTGATCAGCGCCAGCGTGAACATCCAGGGCAGGCTACGGGCGTTGGTGAAGGCGACAATGCCGACGGCCAGGATGCCCATGGAGGTCACCAGCACCGGCTTGGTTCCGAGCCGGTCGTTGAGCGGACCGCCGGCGAGTTGCGCGACCACGGATCCCAGAAAGAGGAAGGTCAAAACGCCGCCGATAGCGGCGACCGAGGAACCGGTCTGCTGCGATAGCTCGCCCAGCGTGGGGCCGATGGCGGCCGTGAACATGCCGAAGAACAAGAAGGTCAGGTAGGAGAGGACCAGGACGATCTTGTATGAAGTTGATTGCATGGATGGATCCTGCGAGACGGATTCTTGCACAGACCCCCTGCCGCCATGAGGCCGGCCGTCAGTGCATGCCAATGCCTGGCTCCATTGTAACGCCGCGCATCCAGGGCCCCAGAGAAAAAGAAGCCCCGGCGTCGGAGAGACCACCGGGGCAGAAGAGCGTTGTTCCGCGGACTAGCGCCAGGCGCCGAGGATCGCGCCCATGATCACCATCACGATGAGGTGATTGCCGGCCTCGATGGCCCAGACCTTCAGGCCCTGCTGCGCGAACAGCCGGTTGGAGAGCGAGGTGGCGGCCTGGAAGGGCAGCCAGAGCATGAAGCCGGTCAGGGCCCCGCTGACCGCGTTCACGCCGCCGGTCATGCCGCCCGCAATCACCGGAACCACAAAGGCCATGCTCACGGCGATGACGATCGAGGCCAGAGTGGTGAGGCCCCAGGTCATGCCCATGCTGTCCATGCCGGGTTGACCCTTCTTGCCGAGAGCTTTCCACCAGATATCGAAGAAGACCTTGGGGCTGAAGTAGACGAAGCCAACCGCGAAGCTCACCAGCACACACACGATTACTGCAAGCCAATTGATCGAACCGAAGTCCATGTTCTCCTCCTTTTTGAATAGGCCCGCGATTTTACCCTAGAAAACGGGAGCACGTCCCAGCCTATGGTCTGCCCGGTGACAAGTCAAGCCGCCAATCGTTACAGCGCATCCAGTGCCCCGGCGGAAATTCGAAGTCGACTTCGGCTTGCAGGGTGAAGCCCAGCTTGCGACATACTACGTTCGAAGCCGCGTTGCCGATGGATGGGAACGTGTGCATGAATCGGTGCAGGCCGTTCGCTCGTGCCCGCTCGACCACGATAGCGGTCGCGCGCGTGGCGATGCCGCGTCCCTGGAAGGCGGGCAGCACGTGCCAGCCCGCCTCCCACACTTGTTCACCCTGCCATGGCTTTTCCCAGTAGCCCACGGAGCCTGCCGCGATCTGTTCGGCGCCGACAACGATCACGTACATGTGGTCCGTGCCCGCAGGACCGTGGACGTAGCGCTGCAGGCGGCTGCGCAGCTTGTCAGCCGATTCGGGGCCGCCAAGATGTTCAGTCATCTGCCGATCGCCCATGATGGCCTGCATCAGCGGCAGGTCGTCCTCCCGCCATGCGCGCAGCGCAATGCGCGGCGCCGCCTGAGACAGGCCGCGACCGGTTAAAGCGTGCGGAGCCTTCCGCTCGGATCCCAGCTTGGGGCGTCGGGTCATCCCGACATTCTAACCGGTGCCGCGTCGCCACCGGGCGCGGATGCACTATTCTTTGAACAGACGGCCCAGCCCCGGATACGGCTGCAAACCGATGACCTCGAACTCAATCAGCCCGTGTCGAACGAGCGGCAACTGAGCCAGCAAGTCGTCGGGCGGCCGAGGGATCCGCGGCTTCCAACATGATCACGGCCTCCGGGCGATCCTCTCGAAAGTAGATCTCACGGATCGCCCCATCCTGAATCAAGTTCCAGACGACTCGCGCCTCGTCCTGTAGATGTGGCGCGAAATCGGAGCTGGTGAGGTTCGGCTTGTCATGCTCCAGCGCCAGGACCTTCACCTCGTCTTCCGCCTTCTTGCGGGGCGAGCGGCGGAAGGCTTCCGCCGCCGGGTTTTCCCTGTCTGCCGTGGTCGCCCTGCGCCGACTTCGCGCGGCTTCGGCCTGCGCGGCAACAGCATCGGAGTTTGTGCCCTGTATTGGTGATACGGTTCGCCGAAACGAATCTCCAGCTCGCGCTCCTCGAACACCTTCACAAAGAACAACAACGCCGGCATAACCAGCAGCAGCACCCACAAAATGAACAAACCGGATTGGAACCAGAGACCCAGCGACACGAGCAGCGCCAGGGTGGCCAGAACCATGGGGTTTCGCGTCCAGGCATACAACCAGTCGACGGCCAGCCGGCGGCTGAGCGCAATGCCGAATGGAGCTCCACACGCGCGCAGCGCCAGGTTCACCATCGTCACGGCTGTGGCGGCGGTGGCGAGGACCACCAAAGCGAGGCCCACGGCCACCGGAACAGGTATCAACCAGCCGCGCCACGACTCGTATGTGCTGAGGGCGCGGATGATGCCGGCGCCGAAGAGCAGCATCAGCAGGGCATGCATCAAGGTCGTCATCCAGGCGGCGGCCTGCGGCTCCGGATCCCGGTCGAGCAACAGGCGGCCGAGCCACACCACCGGGAATACCAGGATCACCGAGCCCACGATGATGCCCAGGTTGGTCGCGCTCGAGAAAGGCTGAGCCAGGACCCACATCCACGAGAGAAAGACGAGCGCGAACAGGCCGATGCGGATCAGTGCGTCACGTATTGGTTTCATTGGTCCAGTCTCCGTTCCTTGTTTCCAGCCGCCTTCAGCACCCGCAGGGCGCGCAGCGTGACCCACTTGTTCGGCTGCTTCTTCGCGCCGAAGTCGACCCAGGTCTTGCCCGTGTATTCGTAATCCAGCGCCCACGCGCCGTGTTCATCCTGCTTATCGCGGATGAGCTGCAGCGCGCGCGTAAGTCGGCGGTCTCCGCCATAGCCCAGCGCCGCGAGCGCCTCCACTACTTGCAGCATGTCGGTGATGTAGAACACGGGGAAGCCGAACTTCCACCAGTTGCTGCTCGGCTTTGCGGACCAGCCAGACGGGTACGTTGCCTCGGCAGGATCAACGCTCAGCAGGAATTCCACCCCGTGTTTGATGGCCCGCTTCACAACCGGTGTTTGCCACTTGCGCGGGCAGGCCGCCAACGCCAACATGACCTTGGCGCCGCCCCAGGCACATGGCAGTTTATTGTTGGCCCCGCACGCAAAGGTCGGACCGCACTTGCCGGCGTAGTAACGCACGGCCGCGCTGCGTTCGGTCATCGGGGCGATGCCCTCGCCGGTCACGCTGCGCGCCATCCAGTCAAAGGCCGCCTCCAGGCGCCCATCCTGGCAGCCGAGTTCCACCAGCGCCCAACACAAGTTGCCCTGCAGACAGTCTGCTGTACCAGACGGCGCGCCGGAGGTGCTGAACTGACCCGAGTCGGTGAGTCCATGTTCCAGTATGTATTGGCAGGCGTGCTGGATGCGCACCTCTTCTTCAATGGAGGCGCCTAACTGAGCCATCAAGATGATGGACCAGACGGTGGAGCGATACTTGGGGTTGTAGCCCGGGCCGGCGGCAGACCAGTAACCCGCGGCGTTCATCCTGCGCAGCACGGCGCCGATGGGCCCCACCGCGTGAGCAGCTTTGCGCGCGGCGCGCACGTCGGCGACCCTGGGGGCAGCGACCAGATCACGCAGCGCGAGGTAGCGCGCGCCCGGATCATCCGTTTCAAGCAGCCACGGCAGAGGATCACGTTTCAGCTGGTCAACGCCAGGCCATGCAGCACCTCCCGCACGGCGCGGCCTGCGCGATGCTTGCTGCCCCGACAGCCGCACGGTCCCATCTTGATCGCGGTGCAGGTCAGTAGCCGGCGGCGATCTTCAGCACGCGCAGGGCGCGCAGTGTGACCCATTTGTTCGGCTTGCCGCGCGGGCCAAAATCCACCCAGGTCTTGCCGCGCAGGTAGTCATACTCCATCGGCCAGCGCGCCTGTGGATCCTGCCTGGAACGGATGAGGTGCAAACTAGGCTCAAGCCCGGCGTGACGGCCGTATCCGAGGCGCGCCGCCACTTCCGCCAGCTGCAGCAGGTCCGTGACGTAGAAGACCGGGAAGCCGAATTTCCACCAGTTGGGGCTTGGTCGTTCGCCGGTACGCGTCGGGTACGCGGCAGTGGCCGGATTGATCTCAAAGAAGAATTCCACCCCGCGGCGCATTGCGCGCTTGATCACCGGCGTCCTTTTTCTGGCTGGAAGGGTGGAAAATGCCAGCATCACTTTCACAGCGCCCCAGGCGCATGGCAGCCCGGCATTCTCGCCGCAGGCGAACCCGGGGCCGCACTTGTACGCGTGGTACTGAAGGGGGCGCGCAGCCTCCAGCGAGGGGGCGCGCGGAGGCGTCGGCAGGGGCATGCCCCGGCGCCAACTGGATGCCGCCTCACTCGCGGCGGCGACGCCTTCGCCTGTCACGCTGCGCGCCATCCAGTCGAAGGCCGTGTCGAGGCGCGGATCTTCGCATCCGAGCTCGCGCAGGGCCCAGCACATGTTGCCCTGCAGGCAGTCGATGGCACCCGCGGCATCGCCGGAGCTCAGGCAGGAAAACTGGCCGCCTTCCGCCAACGCGTGATCAAGGATGTAGGCACAAGCCGTTGCGATGCGCTTGTCTTCGTCGATGGAGGCGCCCAACTGTGCCAGGGTCACGAGAGCCCAAACGCTGGAACGATATTTCGGGCTGTAGCCGGGGCCGGGCTTTTCCCAGTAGCCGTCCTTCTTCATGTGGCTCAGGATCTTCCCGATGGGCCCGTGCCTGTGGGCGGCGGATCGGGCGCGTTGCAGATCGTCCGGCTTGGCGCCGGCGATCAGGTCCCGCATGGCGAGAAAGCGCACTCCAGGCGAGTTGGATTCGAGCAGCCATGGAAGGGGATTGGCGTTCAGTTGCTGGCGCCACGGCATGTTACTTGCTCCAGTGCGACCGAGATGTCTTGCGAACTCATCATACTACAGCGCATCGGGGTGGCATCTTTTCCACCAGGCGGCAGATCCACGCCTGGAAACCTGCTTCAGTCAACTCTCCACGCGGCTGAGGAAGTCCTGCACTACCTTCAAGTACAGTTCGGTCTCCTCAAGATGGGCGTGGTGTCCGCTGCTCTCAAACACGACCAGCTCGGAACCAGTTATTCCGTCGGTGATGGTCCTGGCAAGGGCCGGGGTGGCATGGTCGTGCCGTCCCACCAACACCAGGGCGGGCACGTCGATCTCGCCCAGCCGGTCCGTGATATCCCAATCTCGAAGCGTGCCTGAGATCATCCACTCTCCGGGCCCCCACATGTACTGGTAGATGTGATCTCCGGGCTTGCCCTGCATGCGCTTGAGGCATTCGGGCCGCGGCCGGACGCGCAAACTGGCGTGCCGGCGGTAGAACTCTGCCCCGGCCAGCTTGTATTCCTGCGAATCGGTCGTGCCGGCGGCTTCGTGGGACTTCAGAGTCTGCTGCACCTTTTCGGGTAAGTGGGCCAGCAGCACGGCGTCCTCCGCCATCCACTGCGGCATGCTCGCACCGGTGTTGGAAAGAATCAGGCTGCGCAGGCCGGCCGGCTGCGTCAGGGCGTACTGCATTGCCAGCATGCCGCCCCAGGAGTGGCCCAGGATGTGAACCGCATCCAGGCCGAGAGCCTTGCGGATGGCATCCACTTCATCTACGTAGAGTTCGACCGTGTAGGTAGAGAGCGCCTCAGGAACATCCGAATTGCCGCAGCCCAGTTGATCGTAAAGGACCACGCGGCGGCCGCCTGCGGCCAATTGTTCGAGCGGTTCCAGGTAGTAGTGTCCCCCGCCTGGGCCTCCGTGCAGGCACAGCAGCGGCGCCTTGTCGCTCTGCTCGTCGTCGCCCACGATGCGGTACCAGGTGCGGTAACCGCGGAATGAAATGTGACCTTCGCGGATTTGCATGATGCCAGCTGGTCCTGTGCTGCGGGGCAGGATCTGCCTGCCCAACCTTTCCCCAGAATCAGTATACAGCGAGGCAGCAGGGAATTCAATCAGGTGGCCACATGCCAGCGCCGGAGACGAGCACCTCCCGCACCGCTGAACGCGAAGGCATGGCAGAAGCCGCAGGACCGACCATTCGTCCGGCGCATGGTGCCATCGAAATGGATTCTGGGGAGCAAGAGGTCGTCGCACCCGACTCCCCAGACTATACGAGCCCCTAGTAAGTTTGGGCAACAACTTCCGCATCTGGTAAGCTAGTGATGGGAGCACAAGGCGCCAAGTAGTGGGTGTACGATTGGCGGAGGTGAAGCATGGGTCTGGAAGAACGAGTTGTGATCATCACCGGCGCGTCCGGTGGTCTGGGTCAGGTGGCGACCCGAGAATTCGCCGGGCGCGGCGTCAAGCTGGCGCTCGTCGGAAAGCGGCTGGAAAAGCTCAATGAATTGTCCAAGAGCCTGGGGCTTCCGCCGGATCGCGTATTGACGCATGCGGCGAACGTAGCGCAACCCGAGGCGGCCGCAGATCTCGCGCGGGCCGTGCTGAGCAAATTCGGGCGGATCGACATATTGTTGCACCTGGTGGGAGGCTGGAGCGGCGGCAGGAAGGTGGAGAATGTGCCCGATCGAGAGGTGGAGGTTATGCTGCAACAGCACCTCTGGACCAGCCTGCGGCTCTTCAAGGCGGTGGTGCCTGCGATGCGCGCTGCCGGCTGGGGACGGATCGTTGCGGTCTCCTCACCGACGGCCGCGCGGCCGTCGGCGGAGCGTGCACCGTATGCCATCGGCAAGGCTGCCCAGGAGGCTCTCGTATTGACGCTGGCGCAGGAGCTCAAGGGCAGCGGCGTCACCGCCAACCTGGTAGTTGTCAGCACGATCGATGTTAAGGGGGAGCGCGAGTCGAAGCCGACGCCTGCGAATGCCAACTGGACCACGCCGGACGAGATCACTGCCACGCTGCTGTACCTGTGCGCGGACGAGTCCGGTACGATCAACGGCGCGCGCATTCCCCTCTACGGGGGATAAGGACGTTTCTCATAGATGCAGACGGCGCCGCGACGCACCCGGCGATGAAACGGAGATGACATGCCACTGACCAAGATGCAGATCCAGGAACTGCTGGACGAAAACCGCAGCCATGAGTGCGACGGCGTGGGCGAGGACAAGGTGTGCGTGCGGATCGCGGCCATCGCCGACCTGCCCACACGCTCTGGCGACTTCCAGGTCGTGGCCTTCTACAACAACCGCGACGACAAGGAGCATGCCGCCATCGTGCGGGGAGACCTACTGGGCGCTGAGAACGTACCGGTGCGCGTGCACTCCGAGTGCCTCACCGGCGACGCCATCGGCTCGCTGCGCTGCGACTGCCGCGACCAATTGGAGACCGCTCTGAGGCAGCTGGGCCAAATGGATAGGGGCGTGCTGCTCTATCTGAGGCAGGAGGGTCGCGGCATTGGGCTGGTCAACAAGATCCGCGCCTACGGCTTGCAGGATCACGGCCTGGACACGGTGGAGGCGAACCTGGCGCTGGGCTTTCGCGACGATGAGCGCGACTACAGCGTGGCCGCTCACATGCTCTTCTCGCTCAAGATCAGGTCCATCCAGCTAATGACCAACAACCCGCGCAAGATCGAAGAACTGACCAAACTTGGCGTGAACGTGACCGGCCGCATCCCGGTGATCATCCCGCCGAATCCGTTCAATGAGTTCTATCTCAAAACCAAGGCCGAGAAATCCGGTCACTGGCTCGACCCGCATCACAAGCTGCACCTGCAGGAACAGAGCGACATGATGTTGGTGGATGGAATGTCCGAGGCGCAACTGGCTGGGTTGCAGCAGGAGTAGGGGGCCTGCGGGGCGTTCAACACACAGGGCACCAAGAGCACCAGGAAAACACAAGAGCCGGACTTCCAGTCCGGCCCTTGTCCTGCAGGCCATGGTGCGCCGCCTCTGAATTTCAATCCCGCCTCGCCGCCCCCTGCGCGCCGAGTGAAACGCCCCCCTCAAACTGCGGCTCAGTCAACGTCGAATCCCAGCGCCCGCAGCTCGGCGGTCAACTGCATCGCATCCTTGAACTGAATCGCGCGCAGACCGACCGAGCGCGCCACCTCGATATTGGCCGCCAGATCATCGACGAAGACACACTCGGCCGCCTGGCGTCCCAGCTTGTAGAGCACGGTCAGGAACGTGACGCGCTCGCGCTTGGTGTGGCGCAGTTCATAGGAGGTGAACTGATGCGCGAAACACTCCAGGACCGGATGCTGCTCGCGGATGTACTCAACCCACTCGCGCGCATGGTCGGTGAGCAAAGCCAGTTCATAACGGGGCGCAAGCCGGCGGATGAGCTCGTGCATGCCCGGCACGCGCCGGCGGAAGTTCTCGCGCAGGTAATCACCGACCTCAACGGCTGTGATGTTCTGCCAGCCAGCTTTGCGGATGACCTCATCCAGGTATTGCTGTTCTGTGAGGCGGCCCTCGAAGAGGGAGGTCGCCCAGGGGATCCAGAGTTCCTGCGCGACGCGGTTTTCTGGGAGCCCAAGACGCGCGGCCAGCCCATGTTCCGCACCCCACAGACCGTTGATGAGGACTTCCGAAAGATCAAATATCAGGGTGGAGTAGGTCACTCGCCCGCCATGCGCGCCCGCATTGTACCCCGCCTGAAGGTGGACGAGTTTGATTCATTGCAGGATGCATTGCGATCACTCAGCGCACAACGACGTTCAGTCCGGTTCGGCGATGTCCTTAAAGATTCTGCATGGCGTCGCAATTGTTGTATCATACAGTCCCTCGCGCCCGGAGCGGGCGCCTTAAGAAGGCACGAAGGGAGGCTGCCGAGGAAAACTCAACTCCTAAGGAAGTGGGACGAGTTCTACAGGCGAATCGAAGTCAGGGGCGATAGCTGAGCGTTCGTTCTCCGAAGAGGAAGTAGACAACTGGTTGGACGGGCTCTCCGAGGAGGAGACCATGAGCCTGGCGGCAAAGCTCGAGTATGTGAGCTTCCGGGCCGTATATGCGCGCGGCATCTACTCGTTGCTGGATGAAACGTTCTCGCTCGTGGCGGCGTTGCGCTGGCAACTCAACCGCGAGTTCGGCGCCTCCGTGAATGCTGGCGCAGGGAGGCGGCCCTGCATATGCATCTGTTCGCCGATGCTCTTCGGAGGGCGGTCGATGCGGCTGGCGACTGTGGAGAGGAAAACGGGGTTCTCTGGAAGGGAACTGGCGGAGGAATAGGCCAGGGCCCGGGATGGACCAAGACGGCCGCTGCACGCGGCCGTCTTGTATTCACGCCTGTGATCTGGTCGACCGGTGATATGCCACGGGCCTGCGGCGTTGCCACTCGTCGCGGGCAAGCGTCTGACGCGCGGAGAGGTACAACTGCGTCCGCAGGGCGCCGAGGCGGGCATTTACACCGTCGACCTCCTCGGTCTTGATCTTATGGCCGTTGCCAGGACTCAAATACAGATCACTGAGCGAGCCCATGCCGTCGAAGCAACTCAGGATCGCATGCATCGCGTGCACGAGGCGATCGCTGTTGGCAGGATCGTGCGCAGCCCGTAACTGGGCGGACAAGTTGGTCAGTCTGCCGGGCCAGGTGCTCTCGGCATGCTTGCGCAGCAGCTCGGTGATGAGCTTGAGCATGTGCAGTGCGCGGCGCCCCGGCAGCTCGCGCAACCACTCCAGCATGCCAGACGTGAGCACGATGCCCAGGGATTCAACGTTGAGCTGGAATGTGCGGGCGCCACGCCCAAATGCTGACATGTTCAGTGGGGGGAGGTCCTACAGTTCGACGGCATCGGCGCATTCTACCCCCACCGCCCCCTGCGGGGGCACCTCCCCCAAATGCACGTGGTGGACCATGGAGGCGCGACGCGAGACGCGCCTTTGGAGCAGCGGCAGGGTTGCGTTAAGTCATCACCCCGGGTGCGGATTGCTTCCTTACAGGATGCTTCGCGATCGTCGCTTTCCTGGAAGCCGCTCCGGTTAGGAGGCCATGCGCACGCCTCTCGCAATGACACGCTGGGGCTAAGGCAGCGCCTTGACTGCCTGGATGGTCACGCTCATCTCATCATCCATCGCCAACTTGATCTGGTCGATGCTCAAGCTGGTTGGAAATCCCAAGGATGGGTCGTAGCTGATCGTGGTTTCATCGGCGTTGCGGATGGCGTCCCGCGCATAGTCGAAGACGCCGTCGACGGTCATGAGCTGCTCATTGCCGTAGGAGCGGATGGGATCGTCCTGGGCCACGGGCTGTCCCTGGCTGTCCACCACCGAGATCACCTGACCATCACGCACTTCCACGGTAAGTGGCATACGGTCAGAGAACGGGCAGAAGCAGCCGATGCCCAGCGTCATCTCGTAGCTCGTCATGTTGTGCGCGTGCCACTGGGCGGCCTGCGAATCAAGAGTGCGCAGTTGCAGGTAGTGCCCAGGGGCCCCGGACATGACGGCATAGCCGGCTGCTGCCAGGACGAACAGCCCAACGACAACGGCGATCACGATCAGTGTCTTGTTCGACATGTTCTCACCTCGTCAAGTCTGTAATGCACAGCAGACGCCTGCAGAGGCGGCCTTGTTCCACTCCGCCCGGCGCAACCGGCCTACCTGGAGCAGGGACCGACTACTCCTTGAGAGCGCGTTCGATACGCTTGTCGGGTACGACCCAGATGAGGGCTACGGTCACGTAGCAGGCCCACCCCAGGAGAGGCTGGAGGTGAGAAAGCGCAACGCCCAGCGCGTAGATCAGGAGGGAGACCTTACCCTTGGTGTCGCTGCCGATGGCGGCTGCAAGCCGCGAATCGCTCGGGTGAGAAGCCAGCAGAGCCCGCACCAGAATGGTGTAGGCCACAGCGCAAAGCAGCAGGATCACACCGTACACGCTAACGGGCAGCGATACCCGGCCATTGTCGCCGGCCCAGGCGGTGACGAACGGTATCAGGGAAAGCCAGAAGAGCAGGTGCAGGTTGGCCCACAATACCGCCCCGCTGACGCGTTGCACGGCTTGCAGCAAGTGGTGATGGTTGTTCCAGTAGATGCCCAGAATGATGAAGCTGAAGGCGTACGTGAGCAGCTTGGGGACGAGGGGCTGCAGGGCAGAGAGCGTGGTGCCCTGCGGGTGCGGCAGTTCCAGCACCATGATGGTGATGAGGATGGCGATCACGCCGTCACTGAAGGCTTCGAGCCGGCCTTTGCCCATCGGACGATTATACCGACGCGGAGGCGGTCCGTTGCGCCCCCTCGACGCCGGGCTTTGATCGCGCAGAGATGGCAGGTTTGTGTGTTTCGCCATTATCGTGGTGGTCGTCCATTGACGTAATATGCCCAAGAATGTAGACTAAGTACGATTGGGCAGCAATTCAACCAGAGCACGGGAGAGTGGCGGGGCCCCGGAGGGCGCAGACACGCGGTTCTTGGGACCGCGTTTTTTGTTGTCGCCCCCACTGATCGGCGCCTGCTTCCCGGCCTCTGAAGCTGCCTGGCTAAAGCTCCGGAGGGTCCGATGAACGCTGAGTCCGTTACTGCCGCTGTGCTTCAAGCACGGCTCGAGAAACTCGAGGCCGAGTCGACGCGTTCCGCCAAGGTGCAGGCGGCGCTGTACAAGGTGGCTGAGGCGGCCAGCTCCTCCACTGACATGTCCCAGTTCTATTCCACGCTGCACGCCGCGGTGGGAGAGCTGATGTACGCGGGCAACTTCTTCATTTCCATTCTGGATGAGCAGACCGGCATGCTCACCTGGCCCTACCACGTGGACGAGAAGGATCTCGAGGCAGAGGTCTGGGAACCGGAACCGCTGGCGGCCGACAAGGGCACGACCGGGTACGTGATCCGCACGGGCAAGAGCCTGCATGGGATTACGGACTATGACCGGCTCATCAACACGGGCGATATACGCGTGGTGGGGACGCGCTCGCTGGACGCCATTTTTGTGCCCCTCCGGCAAGGCAACGCCGTGCTGGGCGCGCTGGCAGTCCAGAGCTACACCGAGGGAATCGGCTACACCGAGGAGGATGTGCAGGTGCTCGAGTTCGTGGCCTCGCACATTGCCACGGCACTGACGCGCGCCCGGGCCATCGAGGAAACGCGCCGGCGCAACGCCGAGCTGGCCATCATCAACAGCGTCCAGGAGGGCCTGGCCTCCCGGCTGGAGTTCGGGTCGATCATCGACCTGGTGGGCGACAAGGTGGGCGAGACATTCAAGTCGGACACCACCTACGTGTTTCTCTACGATCGCGCCGCACAACTCATTCACCGGGCATACTACGTGGAGCGAGGGCATCGGCACCAACTGGAGCCGACCGCACTGGGCCAGGGATTGACCTCCATCGTCATCAATACGCGGCAGCCCCTGCTGCTCGGGACCAGCAAGGAAGCGGATGCGCAGCAGGCGCCTGATTCGGACATCGAGTCACCGGACGAAGAAAAGGACCTGAACGAGACGTACCTGGGGGTGCCCATCATCGCCGGGGGTGAAGTCGTCGGCGTGGTCAGCGTGCAGAGCTACCAGCAGAACGCCTACAGCCAGGGGGACGTGGGCTTGCTGCAGACGCTCGCCAATGCCATGAGCGTGGCGCTCGAGAATGCCGCGTCTGTTTGACGAGACCCAGCGCTTGCTCAAGGAGACGGAACAGCGCGCGGCCGAGCTGGCCATCATCAACAGCATCCAACAGGCGCTGGCCGCCAAGCTGGACCTGCACGGGATCTACGATGCCGTGGGGGAGCGGATCTCCCAGATCTTCCCGCGGGCGGACGTAGGTCTGCGCATCTATGATGCTGAGACCAGGCCTGGTGCATTTCCCATATGCGATCGAGCGTGGAAAGCGCCTCGAGATCAGCCCCCTGCCCCTGACGGCTGGAGTTACCCAGCACGTCTTCCAAACGCGGGCTCCGCTCATGATCAACAAGGACCTGGAAGCAACCGCCGCCAAGCTTGGAAGCTCGACCCTGCCCGGGACGGACACAGAAAAATCGGGCTTGTGGGTTCCGATCCTGGTCGGCAATGAAGCGCGTGGACTGGTGGAATTGCTCGACATGGATCGTGAGAACGCCTTTTCGGATGGCGACGTGCGCCTGCTGACGACCATCACCAACTCCTTGAGCGTTGCCCTCGAGAACGCACGGCTGTTTGATGAGACGCAGCGGCTGCTGAACGAGACGGAACAACGCGCCGCCGAGCTGGCGATCATCAACAGCGTGCAGGAGGGCCTGGCCTCCAAGATGGACATGCAATCCATCTACGACCTGGTGGGCGAGAAGATCAGGCAGACCTTCCGGGCGGACACGGCCTACATCGCGATCTTTGATCCGGAGCGGAAGGAGTTCCGTATCCCTTACTACGTCGATGAAGGGAAACACTTGCAGCCGCGCACGATTCCGCTGGGCAAAGGGATCACATCGGAGGTCTACGAGGCTCGCCGGCCGGTGCTGCTCAATACATCGGAGGAGCACAAGGAAGCTGCGCTCCATACCGGCTATGCGGATCCTTCCAAGGATCGCAACGAGTCATATCTGGGCGTTCCCATTCTGGTGGGAGAGGCGGTCACCGGAGTGTTGAGCGTTCAGAGCCACCAGAAGTCCGCCTATGACGACGGTCATGCGCAACTGCTGTCGACGCTGGCAAGCTCCATGAGCGTGGCGCTCGAGAACGCGCGTTTGTTCGATGAGACGCAGCGCCTGCTCAAGGAGACCGAAAAGCGCAATGCTGAACTGGCCATCATCAACAGCGTGCAGGAAGGTCTGGCATCCAAGCTCGATATCCAGGCCATCTATGACCTGGTTGGCGATAAGGTGCTGGAGATCTTTCAGGTCGACAACGTGAGCATCTTGAGTTACGACGCTGACACAGGCATCCTGACCGACCGCTACTCCTGGGAAAAAGGGGACCGTACTCTTGTCCCCGGCCCGATCCCGCTTTTCGGCTTCCGCAAGCGAGGTCGTGGAGAGCAGGCGTTCCATGCTCATCAACCGCGACGTCGAGAGGCTTTCAAAAGAGCACGCCAACCCGGTCCTCTACGGCGCCCCCGCCAAGTCCCTCGTATTTGTGCCGATGGTGGCTGGCGATCGAGTCACCGGCGTGATCTCACTGCAGGACATGGGTCGCGAGGACGCCTTTGGTGAGTCGGATGTCAATCTGCTGGAAACCCTGTCGGGCGCCATGGGTGTTGCGCTGGAGAACGCCCGCCTGTTTGACGAGACCCAGCGCCTCCTGAAGGTGTCCGAGCAGCGCGCGGCCGAACTGGCTTCCATCAACACGGTCAGCCAGGCCCTCGTAGCCGAGTCCGACCTCGACCGCATGATCCAGCTCGTCGGCGACGAGCTGCTGGAGATCTTCAACCCAGACATCGCGTATGTGGCACTGCTGGACCTCTGAGTCCAGCATGCTGGACTTCCCATACCAGCACGGCGACGAGATGCCGCGTATGCCAGCCGGGCAGGGGCTGACGGGCAAGATCATGGAAACCGGTGCCCCCCTGCTCATCAATCGCGACATTGCCAAGCGCCGGCACGAGCTGGGCACCCAGTTGGTGGGCAAGCAGGCCAGCTCATACCTGGGCGTGCCGATCCTGGCGGGCGGCGAGGTCATTGGCGCCATTAGTGTGCAGTCCACGCGAATCGAGAATGCCTTTTCTGAGGACGACTCGCGACTGCTGAGCACGATCGCCGCCAACACCGGCGCCGCCATCCAGACGGCCCGGCTGCACACGGAGACGCGGCGCCGCGCCCAGGAAATGGCAACCCTGGCGGAGATCGGCAATGACATTGCCGGTACGCGCGAGCTGGAGCCGGTGCTGGAGCGCATTGCCGAGCATGCCCTGTCGATCATGCATGTGCGCGATATCGCGGTTACGCTGCGAGACGAGATCGGAGGAGACTTTCACACCCGGGTGGCTTTGGGACGCTATTCGGATGAGATGAAACAACTGGTGGTGCGGCCGGGGCTCGGGATCATTGGCACCATCCTGGCGAGCGGCCACGCCGAATTCGTAAACGATCCGCAGAACGACCCGCGCCGGGTGACGGTGCCTGGAACGCCGGAGGTGGAAGAAGACCCGGAGTGCCTGATGGGCGCGCCGCTGATCTCCCGCGGCGAGGTGATCGGCGGGTTGATGGTCTGGCGGCTGCGCAAGGAAGGCATGTTCACGCAGGCGGAGTTGGATTTCCTGGTGAGCGTGGCGCGACAAACCACGATCGCGATCGAAAGCGCGCGGTTGTACCTCGAGACCCAGCGCCGCGCCAACGAGATGTCGGCCCTGGCCGAGGTGGGGCGGGAGATCTCCGCCTCCCTGGACAAGATGGCCGTCCTGGAACTGATCTCCGGGCGCGCCATGGACCTGCTGGCAGCCGAGAACAGTGCCGTGTTTCTGATGGAACCGGATGGCCGGTCGATGAGGGCCATCGCAGCCCGCGGCAACGCGGCCGAGGCGCTGCGTTCCGAGATGATCCTGCTGGGCGAAGGCATCATCGGCTCATTGGCGGCTGAGGGCGCGCGGAGTTTGTCAACGATGTGTTCCATGATGCCCGAGGAATCGTCGTTCCCGGGATGAATGAGCCCGAGACCGAACGCCTGATGGTTGCGCCGCTCATGCGCGGGGACCAGGTAGTCGGCATGCTCGCGGTCTGGCGAACCACGGCTCCGTTCAATCAGGCTGACCTGAACTTCCTAATCGGGCTGGCCCGCCAGGCGGCCATCGCATTCGAAAACGCGCGCCTGTTCGACGAGGTCAAGCGCCAGGGCGCATATCTGGAAACCATTTTCCGCAACAGCCCGGTGGCGATCGTAACCGCGGATGAACAGGACAAAGTCATGTCGTGGAGTCCCGCCGCGGAAAAGCTCTTCGGATACACCAGCGCCGAGGTCGTCGGTCAGAACGTGGACGCGCTGGTGGCCAGCTCTGAGCTGGTGCGCGAAGAGGCGCTGTCCTACAGCGAGCAGGGCCGGCACAACCAGTACGTGCATCGGTTGACCCAGCGCACGCGCAAGGACGGCACACTGGTGGACGTGGACCTCTCCGCGCTGCCACTGCCGCTCGAAGGCGGAAAGACCGGGGTGGTGGCCATCTATCATGACATCACCGAACTCCAGCGGGCGAGGCACGAGGCGGTGGCGGCCAATGAGGCCAAGAGCGCCTTCCTGGCCACGATGAGCCACGAGATTCGCACCCCAATGAACGCCGTCATCGGCATGAGCGGCCTGCTGATGGACACGCCCCTGAACCCGGAACAGCGCGATTACGCCGAGACCATTCGCAATTCGGGCGACGCGCTGCTGACGATCATCAATGACATCCTGGACTTCAGCAAGATCGAGGCAGGCAAGATGGAGCTGGAGAGCCAGCCCTTCGATCTGCGCGAGTGCGTCGAATTGGCCATGGACCTGGTGGCCGCGCGAGCCAACGAGAAGAAGCTTGACCTGGCATACATCATCGAGGACGAGGTTCCGCCGGGTGTCCGCGGAGACGTAACGCGCCTGCGCCAGATCCTGCTGAACCTGGTGAACAACGCGGTCAAATTCACAGAGAAAGGCGAGGTGGTGCTGACGGTCGCGCCGGGCAAGGCGCCGGAACAACTGCTGGTGAGTGTCCGCGACAGCGGCATCGGCATTCCCAAGAATCGAATGGGCCGGCTGTTCGCCTCGTTCAGCCAGGCGGATTCATCCACGACCCGGAAGTTCGGTGGAACGGGGCTGGGCCTGGCGATCAGCAAGCGCCTGGCCGAGCTGATGGGCGGAACGATGTGGGCGGAGTTCGGATGGCGCCGGCAAAGGCTCGACGTTCGCCTTCACCATCCAGGCTCCAGCCGCGCGGGTCACCGCCCGCAAGACCGTACGCGAATCTGAACGGCATTCAACCCTCCCTGAATGGCAAGCGCGTTCTCATCGTGGATGACAACGCCACGAACCGGCGCATCCTGATGCTGCAAACGGCAAAATGGGGAATGACGCCGCGTGATACTGAATCCCCGCTGGAAGCGCTGCGCATGCTCAAGACCGGCGCGGATTTCGATCTGGCCATCCTGGACGTGCAGATGCCGGAAATGGATGGAGTGACGCTGGCAGGCGAGGTGCGGAAGCTCAAGAGCCGGCAGCACCTGCCGATCATCCTGCTTACGTCCCTGGGCCGCAAGGAGGCCGGGGCGGAGAAACTGGATGTGGCGGCCTTCCTCACGAAGCCGCTCAAGCCCTCCGGCCTGTTCGACGCCCTGGCCGGCATCTTTGGGCAGCATGCCGCGCCGCGGGTGGAGTCGGGCAAGGCAGCCATCGATACCGACTTTGCCAACGCCCATCCATTGCGCATTCTGCTGGCCGAGGACAACGCGGTCAACCAGAAACTGGCTCTGCGCTTGCTGGAGCAGATGGGCTATCGCGCCGACGTAGCCTCTAATGGGCTGGAGGCCGTGGAATCGGTGGAACGCCAGTCCTACGACGTGGTGCTGATGGACGTGCAGATGCCAGAGATGGACGGGCTGGACGCGACCCGCGCCATACGCAAGCTCACGAGTCTGCGGCAGCCGAGGATCATCGCAATGACGGCCAACGCCATGCAGGGCGACCGTGAAATGTGCCTGGCCGCCGGCATGGATGACTATGTCAGCAAGCCCATCCGCGTGGCGGAACTGATCGAGGCCCTGCGCCGGGCGCATGGTCCGGCCGCCAAGGCGCCGGCGAAGCCAACCAGCAAGCCGCGTGCGGCCCGCGGCCGAGCCGCCGCTCCCAAGTCCCGCGGACGCGCGGCCGCGAAGACCACAGTGCGGGGCAAGCCCCGCCGCGTCAAAGCTCGAAGGAAGTAGTAGTATCCGTCGTACCGATGCATGGAATTGAGGAAAGCGACATGGCCAACAAGCAGATCGACCTGACGACGTTCGAGGAACTCAAGCAGGCTTCCGGCGCCGATTTCATCGGCGAACTGGTGGACACCTTTTTGGAGGACGCGCCCAAGTTGATGGGCGAGTTGAAGTCTGCCCTGCAGAAGGGGGACGCGGAGGCTTTCCGGCGCGCGGCGCATTCGCTCAAGTCCAATGGCGCCACGTTCGGCGCGGGCCATCTCGCGGAACTGGCACGCGAGCTGGAGATGATCGGCAAAGAAGGGCGGTTGGCCGAGACCGGCGATCGCCTTCGGGCCCTGGAGGCGAACTTCGCGCTGGTGGCCGAAGAACTGAAGGGTCTGCGCGCATGACCGAGGCGCAGCCCAAACAGCCCGGCAACCTGCTGGTCATCGACGACAACCGGGTGAACCGCCTGCTGCTCGTGCGCGGGCTGGAACAGGACGGGCACGTGGTGGCCTGGGCGGAGAACGGCCGACAGGGCATGGACATGCTGCGCGCCAAGCCGTACGACCTGGTGTTGCTGGACATCGAAATGCCGGAACTGGATGGCTTCCAGGTGCTGCAGCAGATGCTGCATGACCCGCAGCTCGGAGATATCCCGGTCATCATGACCTCGGCCTCGGATGAATTGGATCGTGTGGTCAAGTGCATCGAGATGGGGGCCGAGGATTTCCTGACCAAGCCGCTCAACCCGGTGCTGCTGCGCGCCCGCGTCAACGCCAGCCTGGAAAAGAAACGACTGCGCGATACCCAGCGCAAGCTCTTCCGCACGTTTGCCGCGCCGGAGGTGGCCGAAGAATTGCTGCGCAGCGGACTTTCACTGAGCGGCAAGCACGTGCAGGCCAGCGCCATGTTTGCCGATATTCGCTCCTTCACCAGCCTGGCGGAGAAGCAGGACCCGGCGGACACTTTTGAGATGCTGAACGACTACTTCGCGCTGATGTTCGATGCCATCACCAATCACGGCGGCACACTCACCCAGATGATGGGCGACGGCCTGCTGGCGGTCTTCGGAGCACCCATCGCGCACACGGATCACAGACTGCAGGCCGTGCGCGCGGCGCTGCGAGATGATCGAGAACCTGGAAGTTTTCAACATCGAGCAGCAGCAGAGGAAGAAGACCAGCGTGGCGATCGGAATTGGCATCGCGTCCGGCACGCTGATCGCGGGTTACTCGGGCACCAAACAGAGGGCCACCTTCACGTGCGTGGGCGACACGGTCAACCTGGCGGCGCGAATCGAGGCGCACACCAAACTGGCGGGCCGCCCGGTGCTCATCGACCGCAACGCGCGCGATGGCCTCACCGCGGATGTCCGGGTGGAAGAGCTGGGGCCGGTGCTCTTCAAAGGCAAGAGCGAAGCGGTGGAGGTGTTCAGTCTGACGCTGCAGGCGGCTTAGAGCAGCGCTCGCGGGCGCAGCCCAGCTGCAACTCTACCCGCAGTAGGTCTGGCGCCGGTCCCAGTCCGCACTGAAGCGGCCGGAGAAGTTCAAACCGCTCTCTGATTGAAGATCAAATTCCCCTTCGATGGGGTGAGCCTTGTTGACTGGGCCAAGGTTCACTCGGCCGCGCAGCGCCTGCACCTGACCTGTCGAGGTCTGGTAGATCGCGGCGCCCGACCTGCCGGTGGCGTCCGGGAATGAGAAGCGGGAGGCTGTCGGAATGTCAGCCGATCGCCAGATGGAAATGTAGAGCGAGTCCTGCGCGTACGGGATGCTGATGGTGAAGGCCGCGCCATCCCACGGGGCACAATCGGCGCTTACCGTGGCGGGCAGAAACAGACCCGAGGGTGTGGGCGCCGTGGCGCACGAACTCAGCAGCAATGATCCAAGAAGGAGGGTTCGTAACCCAAGGGTTCTCTTCATGCTCCCAAGACGTGGCGCAGCGGCCGGAAGTTCCGTGGGCAGGGTTCCGGTCCGGGGCGATCAATCCCTTCGGCGCCTGCAAAGCGCGTATCGCTATCCGCCCTTTTTCGAGGCCGACACGGCGGGCGCTGCCTCCACAAAGGTCAGATGCACCGCGACGCCGAATTGGATCAGATCCCCGTCTTTCAGCGGCAACTTCTTTCCGGGCACGGCCTTCTCTCCATTCAGCCACGTACCGTTGGTGCTTTCCATATCGAGCAGATAGTGGCTGTTGCCGTCGCGGCCGATGGAGGCGTGCTGCCGTGACACAGCCTTGCCTGGGTCCAGGCGGCTTAGATCCAAGTCCAGTGGGACCTGGTACTTGGGATCTCTGCGGCCGATGATGATGTTGTTGGCCTCCAGTGGCAGCAGCTCGCCGGCTTGAGTCCGCAAAAAGGCGTGCGCGCGGGAAGCGCTCGCGACGAGGCCACGCGCCTGGTGTTTGATGCGCAGGCTCTGGCCGTCCGTGATGCCAAGCTCCCGGAGGGTGGCGGTGGCCGGTATGGGCTTGTCGCCCTGGTCGGTTTTGAAGAACAATGCGTAGCTTTCGCCGGTCCGCACGATCTTTCCAAAATCGCGCATGACCTTGAGGGCCAGCAGTCGACTGGGCACGTCGAGGGGCAGGGCCAACTCGAGCCGTTCCCCGGCTTCGGTCTCGATGCTTACGACGGCGAATGTCATGGAGTTGGCCCCCTCGCGCAGAGGGCGCCAGGGTGGAAGGCACTGAGCGCCTGTTCACTGGATGCACGGCTGCGGACCGGGTCACGTGGCAGTCGAGCGCAATGCATCCAGCCTGCCCGCCGGGTGAAATCCAGAAGGATTGGCAGGCGGCTTAGACCGATCGGGGATTCCCGACGCGTGTTCAAGCTCCTTTGCTGCGACTGCGTTTGGATACGAGCCGGGCGGTCTGCAATTCCTCGCGGTCCTTCGTACACGCGCCTCGGCCGTCACGAATATCAGCGCCAGCCCGTGGCCCAGTTCGATCACGTCGCCGCTGGTGAGTGGCACCTTCTTTCCCCGCACGATCAACTCCCCATTCAGGCGCGTCCCGTTCGTGCTGTCAAGATCCTGGAGACTGTACTTGCGGCGTTCACGCACAATGGATGCGTGCTTCCTTGAGATGGTGTTGTTCACGTCGTAACGCGAGAGGTCCAGGTCCACGGCCGACGGCTGCTTCGGGTCCTTGCGGCCCAGGATCACGTTGTTGGCATCGAGCGGCAGCAGCACGCCGGTCCGCGTTTGGAGGAAGGCATGCGGGCTGGAGGGATCCGATGCCAGTCCACCCGACTCGCGTCGGAGGCGCAGTTGCACGCCCTGGGCCACGCCGAACTCACCCAGGGTCATGCTGGGCGGGATGCGCTTGTCTCCGCGGCCGGTCTTGACGAACAGGGCGAAGGTCTCGCCGGTCCGTACCAGCTTGCCGAGGTCGCGCATGATCGTCGCCGCCAGCCCGCGGCTGGGTACGTTCAGAGGCAGCGAAAGCTCGATCGGCTCACGAGAATCGATTTCGATGGTTACAACGATGAAGGGCATGGACTCCCCCTTGAGGGCGGTGGGCCGCGGGACGGGCCTCCTCCATACTGTACGCGCGGCGGGTGGCCAAGTCAAGTGCCTTTTGGCCCGCCCGCTAGCCGTCCAGCCGGGCGTACTTGCGCAGGATCTCCCTCACCTTGCCGTGTGGCAGGGCGGCGGCCGTCAGGCCGAGGCGGCCGGTCATTGTCTCTGCTGCAACCAGGGCGTTGAGAATGGCCTCTTCCACTGCATAGGCCGCGGCATGCAGCAGGGGATCCATGCGCTCATTGGGCACGGCGGTCAGGTGCAGCACAGGCTCATTCGCGCCTGCATCCGCGTTGGCGGTGGAGAATGCGAGGAACAGGTCGCCGGAGAAGTTGGAGGCCATGCCGCCGGTGCGCGCCATGCCCAGGCCGCCGCGTCGGGCCAGGCGCTTGAGCTGATGCGGGAGCAGGGGCGCGTCTGTGGCAATGACCGCCACCAGCGAGCCCTGCCCCTCGTGAGGTTGATGCGGGGCGAAGGGCGCATATTCCGCCAGCTCCTTGCCCAACGGGACACCGGCGGTCATGAGTTCCGCACGCCGGCCGAAGTTGGCCTGCACCAGAACCCCGAGCGTGTATCCGCCGGCCGCCTCCGGCAGCACGCGTGAGGAGGTGCCGGTGCCCCCCTTGAATCCGAAGCAGACCATGCCGGTTCCGCCGCCCACATTGCCCTCCAATACGGGTCCGCCGCGCGCCTCGTTCAGCGCGGCCAGCGCGTGCGTCGGGCTGCACGTGGAAGGCGTTCATGTCATTCAGCCAGCCGTCGGCGGTCTCTGCCACCACGGGCATCGACCAGCGCTGGACCATGGCTTCGTGTTCCACCTCCCAGGCGATGATGGTGTCGCGCACGATGCCAACGCTGTGCGTGTTCGTCAGACCGATGGCTCCCTCGACAAAGCCGCCTTCCTCGATCCAGGCCGCGCCGGTCATCTCGCCGTTGCCGTTGAGGGCGTGCCAGCCGGCAAACACGGGGGCGTGGTTCTGCCGGCCGCGCGGGTGAATGACCGTCACGCCGGTTCGCGCGCTATCGCCGGCGATGAGGGTGCTGAAGCCAACCTCTACGCCGGTCACGTCGGTGATGGCATTGTTGGGTCCAGGTGTGCCTTCAAAGGGGATGCCCAGATCGCGGGCGCGGGGTTTCGTCATCGGTGTCTCCTTGAAGCTGCGTTGCAATGGCCGTTCCGAGCGGCGTTTGGGCTGGTCCGCGAAGGTTCTTGTGGCAGCGTGACTGCCAATTGTTGCCGGTTGATTCTACTTGAGCGGTCCGTTATGCCCTCGCGGCCGATCTGGAAGTCTTCCACCTCAACATGTACGCCAGGTTGAGCGGCACGGTCCACCAGCAACCGGCGCGCGAGCGGGACAGGCGCCGCCGGATGCTCTCGACGGAATAGAAGCGCCGGTTGGCGTAGCGAAAGCCCTGCAGCAAGCGTCTCCGGGCTCATGTGCCTGGGCTGGAAGACGACGTCCTCCCGCCCGTTGTACCGGCTCCAATCGCGGGTCAGGATGCGGCCCTCGGCCTCCAGGCGGCGGAACAGCGGGCGTGCCGGGATAGGGCGTCAGGATGTTGAAGGTGGCATTGTCCACGCCGGCCTGCTCCAGGAAATCCAGGGTCTCGGCGAAGACCGCGTCGCGTGTCGTGGTCGAAGCCGAAGACGATTCCCGCCTGCACGGCGATGCCGTATGAGTGGACGCGCTCGATCAGGCCCGCGTACTGCTCCACGCGGTTGAATCCCTTGTGCACCTCGTTCATGCTGTCCTGGCAGACGGACTCCAGGCCGATGAAAAGCTGCTTGCAGCCGCTGCGCCGCGGCAGCTTCCAGGAACTGCGGATCCTGTGCGGCCTGTATGCTGACCTGGCTGCTCCACCATTTGCGGTGTGGTTCGATGGCGCGAAACAGGTCCTTGGCGTACTCCCGGTCGCTGGCCAGGTTGTCGTCCCAGAAGATGATGACCTTGCCCGGGAAGGAGGCGTACTCCGCGGCCACGGCCGGCCACCGGCCGCTTGCGCACGGGGTGCGGGTACATCACGGCCACCGCGCAGAACTCGCAGGCGTAGGCGCAGCCACGCGTGGCAAACAACCGGCCGGCCGTGAGATCGTGGCGATGGTACAGATCCTTGCGCGCCATCGGAGCGTCATGCTAGCGAGGGCGCCTCGGTTGCCACGTAACGCGGCTCGGTGTTGCCCGCGGGTGAAGGCCTGCAGGAAGCGCGGCCAGTGCAACTCCGCCTCGCCTACGAAGATCGCGTCGGCATGCTCCTGGGCCTCATCCGGGATCAGGCTCACGTGCGGCCCGCCCAGAGCAACGGCAACGCCTCGCCGCCGGAATTCGTCGGCCAGATCATACACATGCGGGGCGCTGGGAGTGTGGAAGGTGATCCCGACCAGGTCCACCTGCGCGGAGACGTCCACGCGCTCCACCGCCTCGTCCACGTGGGTCACCTCCCATCCCGGCGGGACGAGGGCGGCCAGGTACGGCATGGTGATCTGCTGGAAATTGAGCACGCGGGTCCGGCGCGCCCTTTGGATGCCCGGAGCCGAGGCCGTGATCAGGAGAAGCCGATGGGGGTCACCGGTCAAGACTTCACCCTGGCCCTCACCCCAGTCCCTTGCGCAGGCAAGGCCATTTTCTGCGGCGCTGCGCGACACGCATGGACCGTCAGCCCAGGAGAGCCTGTGCGCCCAGCAACAGCCAGGGCGATCAGCAGACCGCCGAACAGCGCAGAAGCCAAGGCCCTTGAGGAAGCCGATGAAGTGGAAGCGATAGTCGCGATAGCCTGCCATGCCCTCGGTGCCGGGCAGGACCATCATCGCGCGGCTGGACGGTGCAGAACAGCAGCCAGTCCAGCACCAGCAGGTCGAAGACGTTGAAGACGAAGACCGACAGGGCCCCGAAGACGAACGCGGGCAGGAATCCGTATCAGGCCCACCTCGTCTCGCAGGGAAGCCAGACCGAGGAGTGGGATCGCCAACACGGCCAGCAGAAGAATGCCACGCCGAAGAAGGGCCGCGGCCGCCGCGCTTTGGCCGACATCGGCCCGTACTTATCGCGGATATCGGGCGGGTAGTCGCCCACCCACATGTCGAGGGCGACCGCACCGCTTATGAGCATGATAACGACCAGTGTCAACGACAGCAGGGCGCCGTTGATGAGGGCCGCTGTGATGAGTTCAGGCCAGCCAGGCATTCAGGCCTCCGTAAAATCGGGCTGAAGAGCCCGCACCCGACCAGGTGGACAAGGGTGCAAGATTCGGCCGGCGGCTAAAGCGCCCGCATCCGATTGTTTTTCGGGTTGTGCTCGAGTTCCGCCAGGCCAAGCGCTTCCATCAGCGGTGGAACGTAGACACCGAATCGCCCGCGCAGACCCTTCTTAAGTCCGTACCAGCCCTTGACCGGATTCTTGGGGAACGCCCCCAGGCCTCCACTGTGCCCTCCGCGGCGGGCTTCTGTTCATCGGCGCCGCCCAACAGCATCCAATCGCCGTGCTTCTTCAGCATGGCGTGCAGATCTTCGATGCAGCGCAGATGGTACATGAGCTTGGTGGAGCCCACGACGCATACCAGCGCCGGCGGATCGGCCGACTCATCGCGGTACATCTTGTACTCGGACGTGCCGGGCGGTGTCTTCAGCACCCATGGATCGGCTGCGGTGCCCTTGCCCTTGACTGTTGGTTTCGCCATGCTATGCCTCCTCTAAACGTTAGCGAATTCGAATTGCATCAGTGCAGCAGAAATGCCACACCGACTACGATCAACCAGATGGACCACAAGATGTAGCTGATTGCATTGATCGCTCCGGCCGCCTTGAACCCAGCTTCTTCGAACAACCCCATGAAGATACCCGCGGCTGGAATGAAGCCGATCCAGCCGATCCAGGGAGCGAAGGTTGTAGACTGGGTCAGCGCGAGCGAAATGAACGCCGTCCAGACACTCGTACAGAGATAGCCCAGGTGCTCGCCCATCGCCATGCCGGCATAGCGATGAAATGCCTGAAAGACCACGGCGGTCGCATCCCGAGTGGCTGGACTCGAGGCTGGGTCAGTGTAGGTGCGGGCAAGATAAGGAACGAGGAACGGCCAGCGGATGAGACCGAGGAACTGCACCAGGCCCGCTACTGCACCGAAGGCGGCGGCCACCAGCATGTAGGGCGTATCAGCTGTTGCCAGAACTTGATGCACCAGGATGGCGGCAGGCAGGAAGAGCAGGGCGGCGAGAGCGAAAGCGTACCAAGTGACAACGAGGCGTCTTCCGCCGGTGTTGAACCGTTCAAGAATGTACCCGGTAGGCTTGCGCAGAATGTCGGGGTATTCAAAGGTCCGCTGCAGTGTGAAGAACAGCGCATTGAAAGCTATCGGAAGCAATATCAGAAGCACACCAGCGAACTGCGTCAGGCTCAAGGGAATTCCCTCCTCGGATGTCAGGCGCATTCAACACGGGCGATGACGCGCCGTGCGATGCCGGACCCAGCCGACGCGCGGGCCGGGAGCCATGCTCTCCTGGCCCCCCTACATCGACATGGGTGTGACCAGCTGGAAGTAGTTGCCATCCGGATCGGTGAGCGTTGCGATCCAGCCGTCGCCCATCTCGGTCGGCTCCTTGATCACGCCCGCGCCCAGCTTCTTCACCCGCTCGAATTCCTCCGTGACCTGCTTGGTCTCGAAGTTGAGCATGATCCGCCCGCCGTCCTTGTTCTTGCCGACCATCTCGGAATGATCCAGAATGGCGAAGTACACGCCGCCAAGCTGCCATCCATAGAAGCCGTGCTCGGCGTCGGCCATGCCAGGCGCCTGTCCGATGACGCCCTCATAGAAGGCCAATAGGGCCTTGGTCTGCTTGGTGCAAACCATGATCGTGTTGAGTTTCAACATATTGTGGTTCTCCTATTCTCTGAATTGGGTTCAGCCCGTGCGTTGGAATGCGACCAATATTACCCTGTTCCGGCTGGCTGCGCGCGGGGTCTGAGTGTGGCACAATAGGCGTGGAGCCGGAGAGATGGGATCGTCGCCATGCTAAGGAAGGCAGGATCATTGGAGCACCAAAGAGCGAGGCGGGGCATCAGCGCAGTGGGGTGGATGGCGGCGGCAGCCACGCTGCTGACCCTGAGCCTCGCGGTCCCGGCTACGCCTGTCAACGCCGGTCCGGATGCGGACGCGACCCTGTGCGGCAGCGGCGCTGCGCCGGACTACGGCTTCAGCTACGATCTGCGCCAGGAGCACTGGACGGTGAACTGGCAGAACTACGTCTCGCTGCAGGCGGTGACCGAGGTGGACGCGATCCTGGACCAGCTGAACGCGGATTCGATCGCCCAGACGATGATCCTGTTCCAGGCGCCGGACCAGGTGGGCATACGCGTCAACTGCGCGGTGCACTTCCTGCGCTACATGCGCCTGGGCTTGCCGGCAGGAGAGCGCAAGGACAACGGCTTTGTCTTCCTGATCGTGGTGGAGCCGTCCAAGATCGACGTGCACTACGGCGTGGGGCTTGGATTGCCGGCGCTCACCGCGGCCGAACTGACGCCCATCAACCGCGCGGCTGAGGATGCATATGCCACCACCGGCAGCATGGACAATGCCCTGCTGACGCTGATACGTGAGTTCGATGCGGTCACCCGGAGCAATTACGAGCCGCTGCCAGAACCCACAGCCACTCCCGTGATGGTGGATGTTCCCCAACTGCCCGCGGGACCGGCTGGACTGGCCGTCCTGTGCCTCGGCTTGTGCCTGGTGACGCTCTTCATCGTCTTCATGCTGTGGGTGGCCTATCGGGTGGCGAGAGCGGGGATCGAGATCGGACCCTATGGGTCGGATCCATTCTCAGGCGGCTCGTCGTTTGGGGGCGGGCGCGGCGGATGGATGGGAGGCGGAGGATTTGGCGGTGGTGGATTCGGCGGAGGCGGCTTCCGCGGCGGCGGATTTGGCGGCGGCGGATCGATGCGCGGTGGCGGCGGCAGCGGCCGCTCCGGGCGCGGCAACTAGAAACCAAAGGAGACTTCAGACATGAAACGATTGATTGGGCGAGCGTTCCCCGTTCTGGCGGTCTGCGCCTTGTTCGTCAGCCTGACGGGCTGCGGCGTGGTGCAGTCCGGCGCGGATGAGTACAACGAATTGGTCAGCCTGGTGCAGGGCGTGCAGTCCGCGGCCGCCAATTTCCAACTGGTCACGGACACACAGTATGCCAAGATCCAGGCCAAGACGCAGATCACCAAGGATTACTACGACGCGGTGGCGCAGAGCGGCGAGGTGTGGACCGGCAACTTCCGCGATGAAGCCGCGGCCATGACCGAACTGCTGAAGAACTACCGGGATGCCAACGGACAACCGCTGGACCCGACCAAGCTGAACCTGCAACGACCTGCAGAACAAGGGCGCGCTGCCGGACGGCCTGGGGCAGGGCTTCACTCTGTATGTCAATGCCGTGGTGCAGGCGCCGCCGCCCGTGCCGGATGCGCAGGTGACGCTTGCGCTGGGGGACACCGTGGATGAGGGCATGAACACGATCCAACTGGCCGGCACGGATTGGAACGACGCGGTCAAGGCCTACAACACACGGCGGGCGCAGATCAAGGGCGAGATCGTGGCGCGCGTCTCGGCGTACTTCGGATTCGATCTGCCGGTGACCTTCCCGTACTACCAGGGTGGCAACGCCGGGCAGCCGGTTCAGAATCCGCTCCGAACGCCTCAAACGCCGTAGCAAAAATCGGTCGCCGGGATTGTTGGCGGGGTGCCCTGCATGGACGGGTGTGGGGTGGGCGCTCCGTGAATCGAAACAGGGGAGTGGGATGCAAAAACAGATCGTCGTGATAACCGGTTCGACGCGCGGCCTGGGCTACGCCATTGCTGAAGCCATGCTCAAGTCGGGTGCGACCGTGGTCGTCAGCGGGCGATCTAGCGAGGCCGTCGAGCGGGCAGTCAAGAAGCTCTCCCGGCACGGCACCGTGAATGGCAGGCGCTGCGATGTGCGGCAGGAGCGGCAGGTCTACGCGCTGGCACGCTGGGTCGTGACGCACCACGGCGGGATCGATATATGGATCAACAATGCGGGCTACTCGGCGTTCGCGGGGCGTATCCTGGACATGCCCCCGGAAGAGGCCCGCGACATGTTCCTGACGAATGACATGGGCACGCTCTATGGAGCGCGCGCGGCTCTGCACTTCATGCTGCCGCGCGGCAGGGGCACGTTGGTGAATGTGTACGGAAATGGATCATTCTTACGGGCGGCCTCGCCCACGGCGCTGTATGGCGCGACCAAAGCCTGGATGACGTCCTTCTCCCGCTCGCTGGCCAGGGAAGTGAAGGGCAGCGGAGTGCGCATCGTGGGGTTCAGCCCCGGCATGCTGCTCACGGATATGCTCACCTCGCCCACGGTTGTGGGCAAGGCCGGGCGGGACATGCTGAAGAACTACGGCTTCGTGCTGCGGCTTCTGGCGCGCCCGCCGGAGTGGGCGGCCGACAAACTGGTCGGCATCCTGCGTTCGAACCGCAATGAGTTCGTCGAATATCGAGGCTTCAAACCGTGGACGCCGCTGCTCGGGCTGCTGCGCATTGGATGGGAGAATCTGACAGCCACCGGAGAACGGCCGGACTACAGGCTCAAGGTGCTCGCGCCCTACCGGCCGAGAATTTAGGCTGCTGATGAAATCGGTCGAAGGAATGCGAACGCTGGGCAAGACCGGAATCGCCGTGACGCCCATCGGCCTCGGGCATGATGGAGTTCGCAGGGGGCGGAGGCCTGATGGGCTTCGCCTTCCCGTTCATCCCGCAGGAGGAGAAGAATGCCACCGTGCGCGCGCGGGACTGGAAGGCGGGGTCAACTGGTTCGACACGGCGGAGCTGTACGGCAATGGCATCTCGGAGGCTTCGCTCTCCACGGCGCTGGAAGTCGCCGGTAAGCGGGACGAGGACGTGGTGGTTGCCACCAAGTGGTGGCCCTTTATGCGAACTGCCGGCAACATCCGCCGTACGATCGATGAGCGCATCCGCTACCTGCACGGATACAGCATCGGCCTGTACATGGTGCACCAGCCGTTCGGGCTGTCCTCGCGGGAGGCCGAGATGGAGGCCATGGCGGACCTGGTGGATGCGGGAAAGATCCGCTCGGTGGGCGTAAGCAACTTCAACCCGGCGCAAATGCGCCGCGCGCAGGCGGCCTTGCAGCGCCGCGGTCTGCCGCTGGCTGCCAATCAAGTGCCCTACAGTCTGCTGGACCGGCGCATCGAACGCAACGGCGTGCTGGAGACAGCGCGGGAATTGGGCGTGAGCATCATTGCCTACACACCGCTGGCGTCGGGTTTACTTACGGCGAAATATCATCGGCACCCGGAGTTGCTTGGAAAGAAGTCGTTCTACTGGCGCATGCGGCTGGAGTTGGGCGTTGAGAAGAGCCGATCTCTGGTAATAGGCCTGGAGAAGATCGGCGCGCGGCATCACGCCACCGCGGCTCAAGTGGCGCTGAATTGGGTCATCCATGCGCGCTGGCGACCTGGTCGTGACCATCCCGGGTGTGACGAATGCGGTTCAGGCAGCGGAGAACGCCGCTGCGATGAAGTTCAGGTTGTCCGAGAGTGAGATCGGCGAGCTGGACGAGCTGTCGAGGCGGTTCCGGTAGGGTATCGCCGTCGAATCTCCGTGTGAGGGCGGCGGAATTCCCAGCCCTCGCAACGACGTGGGGGCCTTCCCGCGCCCCTTCAGCAATCGGCGCAGCGCGATGCCGTGCTTACTTCACCGTGATTGACAACTGCATGTGGCAGAAGTCCTTGTCGCCGTACCACAGCGCCCAGACCGTGGTGTAGTTGCCCGAGGAACGCGGCGCCACCATCGGCACCACGAACTGTGTCCACGTATCGGATGGGTACGCTGGCCTTCAGTTTCACCAAGTCGTTCACCTGCATGCGCGTGCCGCTGAAGTACGTGACGCGGACCGTCTCGGGTTCCCAGCTGCCATAACCGAAGTTCTCCACCTGCCAGGCCACGTCGAACCGCTCTTTGGACTCGAATTTGGCGCCGTCCCTGGGCACCTGCGAGCGGATCTTGCAGGCCCAGTACTCGGGCGAATTCGGATCGACCGTGGCGGACGGAACGGGCGTGTCCGGCGGCAGATTCGCGAGCAGTGTGGGTGTGGCCGAAGCCAGCGGCGCGACCGTCGGTTCAAACGTGGGGGTGGCAGTGGCTGGAGGCGTGAGCGCCGCGCCCAGCGTGCACGAAAGCAGCAAGAGTGTCAATATGCCGGGCAATGCAGCCTGCACTGGAGTTCTCATAGGATGGAGTCTACCCGCTTCTGTGAGGCGCGACAGGGGATCATGCAACTAGCCGTGAGTATGTAGGACGCCCATTGCTTCCAGTACTGGGGTTGGTGCCAGGAACGCTTGCCTCAGGTGCCACAGGGCCAGCGCGACGCAGCCGACGAAGATCAGCTCGGTGGCTTCCTCCCAGAATTCGAACCAAACGAGATCTCGGACGAAGAGGCTGCTCAGAAAAACCCTCAGCAGGCAAAAACCGAGGGCGCCAAGTCCGGCCGAGGCAAGGCCTTTGGTGATCCCTGGAACGGGCGGCTCGCCCTTGCGGAGCAGCGGCAGCCAGGCTGCGAATAGAAGGGTGATCGCCAGGATGGGCAGGAGGCGGCGCTCGATGAACTCGTACGGCTCGAGCCGTGCATACGAGTATGGAAATCCCAACACGGTGACAGAGTATGCCTGCGGGACGAGCGGCGCCAGCAACGGGATGGCTCCCACTACGGCGAGCACAGGCAGCATGAGCAGCCCCAGTTGGCGCGCACGACAGCCGACGGCATCGTGGCGCGTGCACCGGCCGCATAGGCCGATGGCGGCACAGGCACCGCGCGAGGATGTGAGCTTCAGCAGGCGCACGTCCAGGGCCTCGGCCACCGCGTAGATCGTGAGGCCGAAGGCGATCACCATCCCGAAGCTGTGCAGGTATTCAGAGAGCAGCGACTGGTGGTTGTAGATGTAGAAGTTCACGGCGCAGAAGGTCTCGCCGACGAGGAACGCGATCTGTCCCCACTGCAAGGCACGGAGGTCGCCCGGCGCCTGCCCAAACAATGCCACGATGATCAAGAGTGACAACAGCATGTACGTGGGCTTGATCAGCAAGCCCGCGATGGCCTGGGCTGCCTGCTCCACGTCGGACATCTGCCGCGCCGGCAGACTGCTCATGTCCGGGAGAGCGCCGCGCGGCGCGCTCCATGGCGGCACGCAGCCGGTCAGCGCCAGCAACGCGATCGTCAGGATCGTGAGAAAAAGGACGAGCTTGCGCCGTGAGAGCATGGGGTGATTTCTAGTGCTTCAGGCTGGATGCAACTAACGATTTACCCCGGAATAAATCAGACCTATAATATCCCTTAAGTCGTAAGTGCCGCAGGAGGAAACCATGTACCCGGTATTGTTCCAGGTAGGCGGCGTCGCGATCTACTCGCACGGATTCTTCATGCTGCTGGGGGTATTGGTGGGCCTGGCGTTGCTCATCCTCGAAGCGCGCCGCCGGCACTGGCCCAAGGAAGAGGTCGTCCCGATCGCGCTGGCGGCCTTTGTGGGCGGAATGATGGGAGCCCGGCTCTCGATCCTCTTCTTCAATGGATGGGAGACCGCTCCGATCGTGTTGAACTTCTACGCGCTGTTCGACCCGCGCATCGGCCCCGGGTCCATCCTGGGAGCAGTGGCCGGGGGATACATCGGCGGATACATCGCGGCCAAGATCATCGGCAAGGATGGCTGCGCCTGCGACGCGTTCGCGCCCGCCATGGCCATGGCGACCGCGATCGGACGGATGGGGGACTTCATGGCGGCCGAGGACGGCATGGGCAAGGCCACCACACTGCCGTGGGGAGTACAGGCGCCGGGCGTGGACTACCTGGTGCATCCCGCGCCGCTGTATGACATGGCGTTCAACCTGGCGTGGTTCGCTGTGCTTGATGCTGCTGCGCGACCACCCGCGGATGCAGAACGGAAACCTGCTGAAGTTCGGGCTGGCTGGGTACGCCGTGGCACGCTTCCTGATCGAGTTCACTCGCAACAACCGGGTGCTTGCATTGGGCCTGACGGGGCAACAGTTCGCCTGCGTGCTGCTGCTGGGTGCGGTGATCTTCTATTTTGTGCGCAACCGGCGCACTGCATTCCAGGTCGCGACCGCCTGAGCGCTGGACATGACGACGCCTGATAGCGGACCCCGATGTGAATGCAGCGGCACCCAAGCCCCCGGACGCAGCGGAGCCCGGAAAGCGGCGGTCGGTCAAAGAGGTGGTCACCAGCCGCCAGTTCCTGTGCGGGGTTTCTTGGCTGGTATGCCATCAACATTCCGCTGTGGCTTCTGGTCAAGGACCCCGCACTTGTCTGCGGCACCTTCCCTCTGAACCTGTTCTTTCTGTGGTGCTGCTGGCTCTCGTCAAGAGCACACGCCGGATCACCGCCCTCGGCATACTCACTGCGCTGGCCATCAACGCGGCGATCTCCCTGATCCTTGGCTTGCGGACAAATGCCATCTGCTTCGTCCCATTCTTCGCGCACTAGCAGATACCTCGACTAGCAGGACGATCTCCCGGCGATGAAGCTCACGCGTAAAGTCTATGCAGACGACAAGGAGAAGCGCAGCGACTTCTGGCGCGGGTTCTGGCTGTGGTGGGCGGGCAACATCGTTCTGAGCATCCTGACCGGAGGACTTACGTTCCTCGGCGCGCTGCTTCCGTCGACCATGCAGGAGAACATGGGACTGGTCACCGCGCTGACCTGGATCTGCTCGCTGCTTCCCTTTGTTATCAATGTCGGCGTGATCGTCCTGCTGGCGCTGACGCGCTCGCAGATGGCGCTCGGGATGCTGGCCGCGTTCGCGGTGGCCTTCGCCGTGGTCCTGGTCCTGGGCGTGATCCTTGCGGTCGTATGTTTCGTCATCATCGCCGCCTCAGGATCGGGAGCGACAGGCTGAGACGCATGGAGAGAAAGTGAAGAGAGCACAATGAACGGCGTGGCCGTCAAGCAGGAACGCGGCGAGATCTTCTGGGAGCTGACACGCTCGATCTGCCCGGAGTGCCGCCGCGTGATCGAGGCGCGCATCCTGCTGCGCGAGGGCAAGGTGTTCATGCGCAAGCAGTGCCCCGAACATGGGCAGTTCGAGGCGCTGGTGTTTGGCGATTCCGAGCTGTACGTGAAGATCGCGCCGTACAACAAACCTGGAACCATCCCGCTGCAGTTCGCCACGGAAGTGCGCGATGGCTGCCCGCTGGACTGCGGCCTGTGCCCCGACCATCAGCAGCACGCCTGCCTGGCGCTGATCGAGGTCAACCAGGCGTGCAACCTGGATTGCCCGTTGTGCTTCGCCGATTCGGGAACGCGATTTGCCCACTCTGGCTGGCAGCTGACGCGCCCGCAGGTGGAGCGGATGATCGACACATTCATCGCGGCCGAGGGCAACCCTGAAGTGCTGCAGTTCTCCGGTGGCGAGCCCAGCCTGCACCCCGAGATACTGGATTTCATTGAGCTGGCGCAGGAAAAAGGCATCAGCTACGTGATGCTGAACACGAACGGCATCCGCATCGCCCGCGACGACGCCTTTTTGAACGGGCTGAGCCGGCTGAAGCCACATATCTATTTGCAGTTCGACGGGTTCGAGGCGCGCACCAATGAGATCCTGCGCGGTAAGCCCGACCTGCTGGATATCAAGCTGAAAGCGCTGGACCGGCTGGCCCAGGCGGATCTGCGCGTGGTGCTGGTGGCCGCGGTCGAGCGCGGCGTGAACGAGCACGAGGTTGGGAAGATCGTGGACTTTGGGCTGCGTCACCCGGCCGTGTTTGGCGTGAACTTCCAGCCGGCGTTCCGCGCCCAACGCCACGTCCCCGGCGATCCGCTGACACGCATCACGATCCCGGATGTGCTGAAGGGATTGGAAGCGCAGACGGAGGGGTTGATCCGCCTGGACGACTTTGTCCCGGTGCCGTGCTGCATGCCGAGCTGCAATTTCGTGACGTACGCGCTGATCGATGGCGACAGCGTGACGCCGATCACGCGCCTGCTGGAGGTTTCGCAGTACCTGGATTACATCAAGAACCGCACGATGCCGGCGCTCAACGACGACCTGCTGCATGCACTCGAGCGGCTGTGGAGCAGCTCGGCCAAGGTCGGCTCGGATCAGGCCAGCCTGGAGATCAGCGCCATCCTGGGGGGCGGAACGCAGTTGCACCCACCCGGCGGAAACGGGCACAAGTCACTGGAGACCACGCGCGCCGGTCAACGCTGCACTTCCTGCCACGCGCACCTGCCGTTGAGCGAGCATCCGGGCCGCGATCTGACGCGGCACATCTTCATGATCAACACACGCGATTTCATGGATCCGTGGACCTTCAACGTCAAGAACGCGATGAAATGCTGCGTGGAGTTCCTGACGCCGGATGGCCGGATGATCCCATTCTGCACCTACAACACCGTGGGCTATCGCGAGCAGGTGCGCGCCTCACTGGAGGCCCAGGGCGAGGCCGTAGCCAAGTAGGCCGACGCGGCCGCCACATCCGAAGGCAACACTAACGGCGCCTAGAGTCTTGGAATCAGGACCGGCGTGTTCTTCTTGTAAGCCTCGTACTCCGCCTGCCCACCCCACTTCTCGTCGGCGCGCTTTTCCAGGAGCGGAATGCCGCTGACCCGGGTAAGCAGCAGCGCCACGAAGAAGGGTGAGAGCAGCGTCACATACTGCCAGCCATGCAGCACCGGGAAGGCAACCACGGCAACGCCTACCCAAAGCACGATCTCGCCAAAGTAGTTGGGATGGCGGGAACGGCTCCACAGGCCGGTGTTGATGAAACGCCCTCGGTTGGCAGCCTGCGCATTGAAGCGGCTCTTCTGCGCGTCGGCAATGACCTCAAGCGCCCAGCCCAGCACCCACAGCAGCACGCCGAGGACCGCGATGAGGTCCAAACCCTTCCGGTCGGTGGAGGTGATGGCCGCCAGCGCGGCGCCCACCGTGAACGTCACCCACAGCGCCTGGATGGTCCAGGTGTTGAGGAAGCGGATGAAGGAAGGTTTGATCTCATCGAAGCGCGTGTCCTTGCCGGCCGTGCGAATGCGCCCGAACAGGAACCAACCCAGGCGCACAGCCCAGAAGATCACCATGCCCCAAAGCCGGATGGCACGCCCATCCGGGGCCGGCGCCAGGAGCAATCCCAGCGTGACCACCGTGATGTATGTCAGGCTGCCTGTCAGGTCGAAGAACTTCTCAGTCTGAAGCACAAACGCGGGGATGAAGGCCAGCCACTGGATCAGGAATGTCAGCCCGACGAGGGCGGCGAATAGCGGCATGCGGGCAAAGGTGGCACCCCCCTGGCTGCCTGCCAGGGCGAACAGCCATCCGATGAGGATCAAGATGGGTAGAGCGATCAGCGCATTGCGATCGGTCTTTTTCATTGGATTGCATCCCTCCCGAGGACGGTGAAGCGACGACTCGTGTGACTTGGCCGCGAGCGGCTGCAGTAGAACCGCCTCACGGTTGAGCCTCCCCCGCGGGCGAACGGCCCCGATCTACTTGCTTGTCTTCTTCAGCGCGCGCTCGATATCCTTCACACGGTGTTCTCTCGAGTGGCCGTCGAGGTCGAAGGGCCAATCCGGCCCGCGGCTGGTGCGGCTGTACCAGGCGGCCGGCGCGGCTCGAAGGGCCTTGAGCAGATCTCTCTGCGCTTGCCGGTGCCAGGCCAGCACCTCTTTCGGCGGTCGCTTGCGCCAGCGCAAGTAGATGAGGCGATTGCCATCCGTGATGTTGAGCTTGCGCTCCTCCGCGGGCCAGTGCTCGCCCCTGGCCGAGAGCGTCACACCAGTCTTCCAGTGCGTGATGTGGGCAAGGGCGTCCTTGACGGTCCACGGGTCCTTGGTCTCCGCCCGCCCCAGCGGCAGCTTCCATTGCGCGGCCGTTAGCTTCGACACCAACTTGTCCAGGAGCCTGTATTCCTGGGTGGCGCGTTTGATCACCTCAGCACGTGTATGGCGCATCGCTCCTCCTGCTACTCCACTTGAAACCCGGTGCGTCGAAAACCTGGCTTGCAGTTGCCCGGGCCGGAGCTAGTCCTCGAGAATGAAGGTGACCTTCAGCTGGACGCGGTACTCGCTGACCTCGCCCTTTTCGTTGACCATGACTTCCTGGTTCTGGACCCAGGCGGATTTGACGTTCTTGAGGGTCTTGTGGGCGCGGGCGACACCCTGCTTGAGGGCGTCTTCAAAGCCCTTGGTGGACGACGCCTTGATCTCGGTCACGCGTGCGACGGACATGGTTGCCTCCTGTCTGATGGAATGACGCTGACACGGATTCTACACGAGTCTACAGCCCCCAGCGCCCAGGCCTGCACGCCACGCCCGCGGCGTGGTCACTCAGCAATGTGCGTTAGCGGCCCAACCGACCCTGGCCACACACGTGCATTTGGTGGATGGCGGGCGAGGCGTTCTCGCGGGTGGCGCTGAGGGACGCTCCCACATAACCACCGCGCTGGCGTTGCATCTCGATAATAAATTGCGGGTGGGCGCGGGCGAAGAAGAGCATCAGCGTGACGGTAAGTGGATACAGGTTGCGGTCCGGCGACCGTGCACGATGCGCCAGCGCTTCGTGAAGAACTTCCTTAATCCATCATGGAGTGAAAACTGACTATACTGGCCCGAATCGTTTTCATCGCCGGTTGACGGGCGAAGAGATGCGCTGGGCAAATCTCGAACCCGCCGACCATCGGCGGCATGGATCGCACGGAGGGCAATTCAATGAAACATGGAAGTTCCCGGCTGATGATCCTTCTCACGGTGCTGTGCGTTGCCGGCCTGCTGAATTCAGGTTGCGACGTGCTCGAAAGCATTGTGCGCGGGCTGGCGAGGGTATGCGCCATGCCCGAATACGTGGTGACGCGCAGCGACGATCCGCCGGGCGGCCTGTGCACCGAGACGAGCTGTTCACTGCGCCAGGCCGTGGCGCTGGCGAATTCCTGCCCCGGCGGGCCGCACACCATTCGCATTCCCGGCGGCACCTATCTACTGACGCGCCCGGGCGCCTGGGAGGATGCCAACCGGACAGGCGATCTGGACATCCTGAAGAGCGTGAACCTGATCGGCGAGGGCATGCCGGCGCTGGATGGCAACCACATTGATCGCGTGTTCGACATCAAGCCGGACGCGAGCGTGAACATGCAGGATCTGATCATCCAGGGCGGCGTGGCCCAATGGGGCGGCGGCCTCATCAACTTCGGACAGCTGACAGCCTCCCATGTGCTCTTCCAGGACAACCAGGACACCATCGGAGGAGCCGGCGCAGCCATGTGGAGTTCGGGTTCGGCCAGCATTTCCCACAGCGCGTTCTATCACAACGTCTCCTACGAGGAGACCGCCGGTGTTGGAAACGACGGAACGCTGACGCTGGACAACGTGACCATCACGGGCAATGACGGCTACGGCATTGAGAACCGCGAGCCCGGCCATGCGGAAGTCACGTACAGCACCATCGCGGACAACCCCGGGGCGTACGAGATCTGGAACAGCTCGACGGTTGATTCCTTCAAGATCAGTAATTCGATCGTCTCCGGTCATGTTGGGGATGGCAACTGCTTTCAGCCCCTGCAGTCGGAGGGCTTCAACATCGATTCCTCGACGGCCTCCTCGGGCAACATCTGCGGCTTCAACAAGCCCACTGACCTGAATGGCTTGGACCCGCTCCTCCAGCCGGTGGCGGCGCTGGGCGGCCTGCCCATCCGACCGCTTGCAGATGGAAGCCCGGCATTGGATTCGGCCGATCCCAGCCGATGCGGCGGTACCGATCAGCGCGGAGTGGTGCGCCCGCAGGGCCCGGCGTGCGACCGTGGAGCTTACGAGAAGACGGCGACGCAGGCCAACCCCACCGCGCCGCCGCTTTCGGCAGCGACTCCGGTGGCGCCCAAGATCGCTGCGTCGGACACGCCGACCACGCCTGCGGAATCATGCCAAAACCCCACTCTCGTTCTGACGCAGAACGCCTTCTGTCGAACGGGACCTGGAACGGGCTATCCGGATGTGACGGGCTTCGTGAAGGGCACCGAGGTGCAGATCGACGGCCGCAACGACGGCGACCCGCTCTGGTGGTGGGTGCGCGTGCCAAATACGAACGGCCACTGCTGGATCTCGTTCGTCGGCGGCAGCACCAACTGTCCCGTGGACCAGATACCCGTGACGGCCACTCCGCCTCCGCCGCCCGAGCCCGAGGCGCTGGATTGCCCGAGCATCGCCAGCGACGCCAAGTGCAACGCCACCGATGGCTGCACCTATGATTACGTCGGCAAGAAATGCGTGGCGCAGTAGCGGATTCGTGCGCGCACCGAGCAGGCAATCAAACAAATAGGAAAGAGCCAGCTTCAGACAGGACCGCGAACAGCACCCCGACCGCCATATGACGGAGTTCGGGTTCAGAGTAAGAAACAGCAAGATCGGGGATCAGGGCTCGGCGAGGAAGCTGCGCATTTCCTCGAAGACCAACTGCGCCTGCTTGATGAAGCAGTAGTGATGGCCGTTCGGGATCAGTACCACGCGGGCATGCGGCAGCATGCGCCGGAATTCGTCCGCCCAGTGCCGGGTGTACGTCTGCACCGTGTTCTCGGAGTACTCGATCACTTCCTGCTGTTGACCGGGTGTCATCCAATCGGTGGAGACGAAATCGCGGCCGTCGCGCAGCGCAAAGAAACTAAGCACGGGGACGCGCAAGCTGGAGAACTCCGGCTTGTAGCTCTTAAGCCCTTCTTGCAGGGCACTGGCCTCGGCGTCCGACATCTTATCGATGATCTTCCCCTCCGCGGTCGTGCGCACCGAGTGTCGCACTTCCTCGTCGAGCACCGGCCCCCAGATGGCGCCCAGCGAGGGGATCAGGCGCCGGACAGTGGTGGAGTAATCCTGGATGCTGGCAAAACCGTCTTCGGGCCACTTGGGCCGCATCTTTAGCGCCGGGTTGTTCTCCCACACCGCGCGTTGATCAGGGTTGGAGCTGTCGTAGGCGGCGTCCAGGAACACGAGCTTGATGACGCGCTGCGGGTACAGCACCGTGAAGCGACACAATTCCAGATACGCCATCGAGTGGCCGACCAGGATAACGCGCTCGATCTTCAGCGCGTCGAGGAGCCCGCGCAGATCTGCGGTGAGGCTCTGAACGTCGTAGCCGTTGTCAGGGTAGTCCGAATCGCCGTGGCCGCGACGGTCGACAGCCAGAACATGGAAGCTGTCGATGAACCGCGGTGCAAACTGACTGAAGATGTGCGCCGAGCAGCCCATGCCCGCCAGGAATAGCAAGACGGGCCCCTCGCCGCCCCAGTCGAGGTAGTGCAGGCGGATGCCGTTGGCATCCACAAACATGTCCTTTGGTTTTACTGGTGCCATGCCGCTCCTCCCCGCCACCTGCGAGCCGCCTGCAGTTTCACCCCGCGCAGTGGCAGCTTACCAGTGGCGTTCGAGGCCCTGGTACCACTGCACCAGGATCTTCACACTCAGTGTGCAGAAGTAGATGTCGCCTCGGCGCAGAGTCCATGTGGTCACGTAGCTGCTGGTGTTGCGCAGCGCCTTCATATCGACCGTGAGAGTGGTGCTCTGCCCCGGCGCCACGGTCTGAGTCAGCGGGATCGCCGGCGCGAAGTACATGCGGGTGCCGCCCGAGTAGATAAGATCGACGGAGCCGGGTTCCCATGCGGCCGCGCCCGTGTTGGTGACGTCCCAGCGCACCGTGAAGTCGGTGCGCGGCTCCAGCTTGGTGCCATCGATGGGGGACTGGGAGTTCAGCCTGCAATCCAGCTCCGGACCCGCCGGTGCGGTTGGGCGCGTCGGCGCGGGAAGCGGTGAGGGCAACGGCGCAGGTGTGCTGGAGGCGGAGGCTGTGGGTGCTGGCGCGGCTTGCGTGAACGTCGGGAGAGCCGGTGAGGCGGTGGCCGCGGTGCATGCATTGAGCCAGAGCAGCATGGCGGCAGCCAGCAGAGTGGTCCGAAGAGATCGCTTCATATCGCCCGAGTCTACCCTGCAAACGAAAAAGCCCCGGGCTGAGGTCCGGGGCTTTTGCCATCTGGTTGCGTTGTACGCTAGGCCGACACAGGATCTGCGACCACCGTGCTTATCTTGAACTGCGGGGGATTCTCCAGATGCTTCTTCACCGCGCAGAGCTCTGCGGAGCGGATGAGCGAGTTCGCGGTACTTTTCGGGGAAGGCGGGTGGCACCTGGATCTCCAGGTCGATCTTGTCCACCATGCCGGTGGCCGGGCTGGCGTGGACGCGCTGCAGGATGCGAATGCCGTCGGTGGGCAGACCGCGCTGCTGGCAGAAGCCCAGAACGTAGATGCCGGCGCAGGTGCCAATGGAGGCCAGGAACACCGCAAAGGGTGTCGGAGCACTGGCGGCGGGCGGCTGATCGGTGGCTACGGTGAAGCCACTGAAGTGTGCATCCACCCTTGACCCACCGGGAAAATCAATCAACATTTCCATGCTTACTCCCTGCTTGTCGCCCAGCCACTATTTGCCGGCGCGGATCTTCGTTCCGCTGAGCGGGGCGCCGAATAGCGGGGCGAATACACAGAAGTCGAACAGGCCGGCCACGAGCGGAACAAGACCCACGATGGCCACCACGATCCCGGTGGCGCCGTTCAGGCCCAGCAGGCCCCAGGCCACCAATGCGATGCCGGCGAGGATGCGGACAATGCGGCCGCTCGGGGATGCCATGAAAGAAACAAACGGGTTCATTTTGAGTTCTCCTTTGTCTGGTTGCGTTGAGACCAGTATAGGAGGGAGCCGTGTCCCCGTCTGTGACAAAGTCACATAGCCGTACGGGCGTTCAGGCCGTCGGGGTCCAGCACCTCGAGCTCGCCGCGTGACGAGCCGATGAGGCCGGCCGAGGCAAAGCCCTCCAGGATGCGGCTGACCACCTCGCGCGAGGTGCCCAACTCCGCAGCGATCTCCTGGTGCGTGATGTGAAGGCGGGTCTCCATGGTCGTCTTTTTCAATAGGAAGTCCGCGATGCGGGCGTCCATGCGGCGGAACACGACCTCGTCCAGGATGGTCATCACGCTGGCGAGGCGCTGGGAGAGCAGGTCGAAGATGAACTCGCGCCACAGGTCGTAGCGGCGCACCCAGTCGCGGAACACGGCCGCCGGGATCATCACCGCTTCCACCTCGCTCTCCACCACGGCGATGGCCGGAAAGGTCTTTTGACTCAGAATGGCGTTGGCGGTCAGGATGCAGGATTCTCCGTTCCCGAAGCGGTAGAGTGTGATCTCGCGGCCCATCTCGCCGACCTTATAGACACGCACGACCCCCGAGATGAGCAGGGCGATGGCGTCCACGTGGTCGCCTTCCATGAAGACGTCGCGGCCCTTCGGGATGCGCGCCACGAAGGCGCTGTTCCTGAACTCGCGCAGCAAGGTCGGCTCGGCCGTCGCCAGAATGGGCAGAGCGTGCAGAATATGTTCGTACTGCTGTTCGTCGATCATGATGTTTCTGTCCCGGCGTCCAGGTGCAAGTCAATCATACCTTGAGGCGGGTTGACGCCGCGTGCAGTATGATGCCGCATGCGAATGCAACGTTGGCATGCTGGCGGGCCTGACGCGCCCGCTTCGGGCCCTGGGCAGACTGTCGGTCTTCTTCCTCAAGGTATTTCCGATGCTGCCATCCCGGCCCGTGGATTGGCTGACCGATGCGCCGGTGGTGGACAGGGTGAGGTATCCCACGCTGCACGGCGAGGCGGAGGGCGATCTGTATCGGCCGCCCGGCCCCGGTCCGCATCCCGGTGTGGTCGTGTGCCTGGGCGTGGTCCCGTTCGGCGTCGATCATCCGCAGGTGCCCGTGCTGGGCAAGGCGCTGGCGCGCGCCGGCTTTGCGGCGCTGCTGTACTGGTCGCCGGCCATGCGGGAGTTCCAGTTGATTCCAGAAGACATCGAGAACATCGCGCTGGCGTACGGCTGGCTGACGGACCAGGCTTTTGTGGAGGCGGGCCGCAGTGGGATCCTGGGCACGTGCGTGGGAGGCTCGTTCGCGCTGATGGCGTCCGCGCACGCCAGCATTCGCGACCGGGTTGCGTTCGCGTCGGGCTACGCGCCCTTTTCATCCATGTGGACACTGGCGCGTGACATCGCCAGCGCCACGCGGACCGAAGGGGAACTACACGAGCCGTGGCGGGTGGACCAGCTCACACGCAAGGTGTTCGTGCACTCGTTGACATCCATGTTGCATCCCGCCGAGGCGCAAGCCCTGCGCGGCGCCTTCGCGGTTGAAGGCGGGCAGCTGGAGGCCGCGGACTCTCGGCGGATGGCCGCGCGGTGCATGCCCTGATGACCGCCTCCAACCCCCAGGCTGCGGATGAGGCGCTGCGCCAACTGCCGGCTGCCATGCAGGAGCGATTGACGGAACTCTCCCCGATCAATCACATTCAGAACCTGCGGGCTCCGCTCATCGTCCTACTGCATGATGTGGGCGACCAGGTGATACCCATCGGCGAGTTCGCGGCGGCTGGTTTCGGCGCTGACCGGGCACGCCGGCGTGCAGTTCACCGAAATGCAGTTCTCGCACCTTGACCCGACCAAGGGCCGGCTGCCGCTGCCGCGACTCATTCAACAGTTCGCCAGATTCTTCCGCGCCATGTATCCCCTCTTTAGACAAGCGGTTAACTGAGACGGCAGCCACTACCCGCCGGCGGCCGGGGCCCGGCCGAGGCTGATGAAGACCTGCGTCACGGACTCGATGTGCGTGAGCGTCACGCGCAGGCGCTGATCGCCCTGGCTAAAGACAATATAGGCCTCATTGGGATCCGGCGTGGACGTGGGCTGGCCGAGGGCGCCTGGCTGGCCCATGCCCAGGGCCTGCATCATTTCCAGCGCCTTCTGGTATTCCTCGGCCGACATGCCCCCTGGAAGAACGAATGCACTCAAATCCTGCCAACCCAGGGCGGCCAGCTCTTTCTGATAGAACGCGACCACTTCCGGCACGCTGGACGTCGTCTCATACCTGAGCAACCCCGGCAGGCTCTCGACGTCGGCTGCGTCCGGCAGCATCGGAGCCTCCAAAAGGCCGGGCGGGCAATCCTGCGGGAGGGCGATCGTCGCAGTTTGGTTGATCTGGGTCAACTCGTAGTCCCAGGTCATCGTGCCCTGCGTGGCTTCGCCAAAGTAGTTCTCATCACCTGTCGTCGCCTGGTGGTAGCGCAGCACGCGTCCGTCATCAGCGGCGAGCCACAACTCACCCGTAGATTTGTTAAGGCCAGCCTCGGTCAGGGCGCGCTCATCGAACGTGTAATGCGCCGCTTGCACGCCATTAAGCGCCTCGGTGTCGGCCTCCTCGGCGCCGAACAGGCTCGGCAGTTGCGCGGCTGGCTCCATTTCATCGACCGCCGAATTGGTTGGGTCGATCACCTGCGCCATACATAGGTCTTCGCCCGGCTTTTCGTACGCCACCCCATCCAGCTCCAGCCTCAGGAGCGGAGACCCAGACTCCTCGCCCGTCGTCTCGATCAGCAACTGGCGCGCCCGTGGCTCATGGGTGGCTGCAAATGTGTATGTACCCGACCATTCCAGGGGCTGCCCCGCCCGCGTGCCATCGAATGTGATCTTCAGTGTTGACTCGTAGCTGGATGCCTCGGCCAGTCCTACCCGCGGGTCGGGCAGGTCCAGGCTGCCGGGGCCGAATTCTATGTCCTCTTCCATGGTCACCGACTGGGGTGTGAGCGCGGTCTCTGGCGCGCCGTCCTCAGGTGCGGCCGTCGGCGAGGGCTGGCAAGCCAGCGACCCGGACAGCAGCGTGAGCACCACGAGCAGCGGCGCGTGTCTTGTATCATACGGTTTCATGTCGGTCTTTCCTCGGTAAGGCGCAGCGACGGGCGAAGATCCAAGGTGTCTGTCCTCGGGCGAAATCTATGGTGAAAGCACATCGAGGTACACGAGAGTCTGCCCGCTGAGCGCACCGGAGTCGTCATGCAAGATCTGCGGAAGCTGAAAGAAGAAGTGGTGGGCGCCGGAGCTCACGTTCGCGGTGAAGCTCAGCGGATCTAGCGTGGACGTGCCTTGGACGCTCTTGCCCAGGCAACCTTCACTTCCCGCCGTGCGAAATCGGGTCAAACGTGACATCCACGTGCAGTCAGGCCGGTGGGAGACACATTGCCTTTGAAGTGGGCTTGCGAGGCGTTGACCGTGGATACACCGCTGCACACCGCTCCGCCGCGGACGACGCGGTTGGGGACAGTGGCATCCACGCTGAAATTCGCCGTGCGGATCGGGCGCAAGACCCACATCCGATAGAACGAAGGAGGCGTCATGCGTCAGGTCTCGTCCGGGGATCGTCCAGGCCGCGGACAGCGTGACCTTGAACTGGCACTTAACATGGACATCCATGCGCTCGCCGGGGGTCGTGGCCCCCAGAGTGGCCAGTTGATCTTCCCCAGGTCCAGCAGGGAGGACTGCTTGTGGGTTCGACAGCCTGGCCGCCGCGAAGATGATCTGGGTGTCTCCCACCTGGCCCGCCATCACGTTGAACCAGGCCCCGAAATGCGGCGCCCGCCCTCGCGCTCCGCCGGTGAATTGCAGCCCGGCGGTCTGCGCGGTACCGGGCGCAACCGAGGCGATGGGCGGATCCAACGCCTGCGAAGTGATGCGCGTTCTGTGCACGTCACTGGGCCGTCCTTGCAGTGTCTGGCCCCTCACTGTTCGCGTGACCTGCCTCGATACCCTGACGGCAACCTGCCGGGATTGACCTGGACAGAGTGTGAGCTCATGCGGAGTCACGATCACTGTGTAGGTACTCGTCGCCGCCCCTGCCGCCGGCGACGCGCGCACGCGCGGACTCGGTGGGCCCCACGCTGCAAAGTGCGAGCACGCGGCCAGCAAGTACAGCGATGGAACAGCCCGCCGACGGTGCGACGGACCCGAGAGGATCGATGAGATTGAGTCATGATGGCGCCTCCGGGCCTCGATGCGAGGCCCCGTAGACTGCTCGATTGTGCAACGGCAAGCGTGAGTCCAGATTTAGGGCAAAAAAGGGGGTTTTTGGACGATATTCATACCAGCCACAACCCCCGCCGCCCGGCAGCGTTGCTCCGTCGGCGCCCACGCGGTCCGGCGACGGGTGGGCAAGAGGGGACTTGAAATCCGGCCGCGATGTGGCTATACTTATTGGCAAGATGTTCAAGAAAGCGTTTTCCCACCCGGAACGGCGCAGCAACGAGCGACGGGGATTCCCGAACTACGTGCAGTTCAGGAATGACGTGACCGGGGAACTGGTGGGCAACCTGGCCGACATCAGCCTGGATGGGTTCCGGCTGGAAGGGTCGAAGCACGTCCCCAATAACACGTTGCTCCAGTTCCGTGTCGACCTGCCGCCCGAGGTGCCTGGCAGGAGCAGTATTGTCATAAGGGCTCAGAGTCGATGGATCCGACAGCACCCGGTCGACACGCGCTTGTATGTCAGCGGGTATGAGATCCGGAATGTGGATGCCGCCGACGGACGGGCACTGCGTTTCGTCTTCGACAAATACGGATCAACCGGTCCGGCCAAGGCCGCAGGCAACGAATACGTCTGGAAGGACTGAGACAGCCGTCAGCCAACAGCAGCCGCCTGAAGAGGGCGGTTTTTTGTTCCGCTTCCCGGGGCCGCCAGGGGCAGGCGGAGGCGCCCAATGGGCAAGGCTGCGACCCAGCCGCTTGAATTGTGCAAGACTCGTGCTATTATGATTTCAAGAACGTCCACTGACCGGTTCCCCTGAACCATTAAGGAGGAGACATGAAACGCCTATCCGGACTGCTGCTTGCTGCGGTCTTGACTTTCAGTTCGCTGGGGTTCGCGCCCCTGGATTCCGCGGCGGCGCCGGCAGCCGGGACCACGTCGGGTCCTGCCAGCGGGGCGGAAGCCGACGGGCTGGCCGCATTCATCCCCGGCTACAACGTTGTCTGTCATGAGATCCGGTCGAGGCGGGTGTGCGCCTCGGTGTCGGAGGCGCGCGTGCGGCCGGGCTCCTCCATCACCATCTATGGCTTGATGAGGTACAAGGGTGCCGGTGTCCCGGGGCAGATCATGCGGGTGGTCTGGGCGTCCAGCGTGACGGCGACGTGCATCGGAGTGACGGATTCGACCGGGTTGGCGAGTTGCACGACGTATGTCCCATCCAGCACCCGCGCAGCCCGCCAGGTGCGCGTTAAGGTCTGGATCGACAAATTCAAGCTGTTGACATCCTTCATGACGAAGCGTCCGATCGACCTGGAGTCCACCGACTGAAGCCCGCGAGCGGGCAGCTCTGGTTCAGCCGGACCGCGATCCGCGCTGGATGAAACGCGCCGCGGTCTCCACGTCGTCGGTGATGAGCACGTTGCCGGCAAACCGGTCGCCGAAGAGCTTCTGCATGACGGCCGCCACGGGGTAGGTCTTCGTCCAGTATTCGACTCCGAACAGCACCATCGGGCTGAACGGGCCAAACGTTTCGTAGTAGTTCTGGGCCGCGTCCTGGAAGATCTCCTGGATGGTGCCGGCCTTGCCTTCCATGCAGACGATGCCGTGGCGCGCGATGGCCAGCAGTCCGTCTTCGCGCAGGCTGTTCTGAAAATACTTGGCGATGTGGGTGGCCAGCGGGCTGGGCGGCTCGTGGCCATAGCTCCATGTTGGGATGGCCAGAACTCTCGCCGGGCGAGGCGATCGACCTGGCCAACTCGAATGCCGGCTGGAACCAGGCGCAGGCCCGGGCAACCAGTTCTGAATCCACGACGCCGTTTGAGTCTACGATCTTCTTCAGGTCGGGCACCACGGGGTACGGCTTCAGTTTCGCCAACGCGGCGTCCAGTGCTTCATCGCCGCTGCCCGCCAGCGCCGCCCCCAGGTGACCGGCCTCCATGGCGCCCGGCCCACCGCCCGTACAGACAAGATAGCCGCCGCGTGTGAAGAGGCGGGCCAGGCGGGCGGCTTGCTGGTATGCGGCGGAGTCGCGCGCCAGGCGGTGATCGCCGATGATGGCCACGACCTGCCGGCCCTGGATGTAGACCGCCGTGGCCTCTCCGATCGCATTGTCGTGCAGCGCCTGCATCATGCCCAGGTACGGGTTGCGCGGACTCACCCCGCCTTCTGAGGTGAAGTGCCGGTAGATCTCGAAGTCCACGGTGCGCGCCCAGGAGTTCGGGCTGAGACGGCTCATAGCCTTGAAAGAGATCCGCGCCCGAATAGAGCGTGTGGGGGATCGGCTGGTAGGGGAGGTCAAAGCCCGGCATCAACGCCTCGGCGCGATCCAGACGCCGGCCGCGTAAGCCAGGGCCAGGGCCCGCTCAGACTGCGTCCTAGCCTCCGAGGGTGATGTCCTGTTTTGCGTACCAATTCAATGCCCGGGTTAGATGCTCTGGCTTGAAATCCGGCCACAGGTCGTCCACGACAAAGATGTCGGCGTACACCGATTGGGCCGGAAGAAAACCGCTCAGCCGGCTGCGGCCGCCCCAGCGGATGATCAGATCGATCTTGGAGACATCCGACGAGTGCAGGTTCTTCAGGATGTTGCCGCGGCCGGGATCGGCTCCCTTCAAGCCGCCGAAATCCCACTCCCATCCGTAGTTCACCAGGAAATTGACCTTTGTTCCGCCGGCGCCGAAGCATGTGCGCTGCGCCGCATAGCTGCGCAGGGCCTTCGGGAACATCCGCGAACTGAGTGTTGCCGACCACCAGCAACTCCGCATTTTCCATGGAAAGCAACTCCACGGCTCGAACGCAGGCGTCTGTGAACGCCTTCCTCTGCGCCGGCGGCCGCATGTTGTTCTCGATGGTGAAGCCGTAGACCGAGATCTCCCGGATGCCGGCTTTCTGGGCCAGGCGAAAGAACGCCAGCGCCGGGTCCAGGCCTTTGGCGTAGCCCTTGCCCTTGGCCAGTCCCCTGGACGCAGCCCACCTGCGATTGCCATCCGGAATGACCCCGACATGCTTTGGCAGCCTCATCCCACCACCTCAATCTTTGTTGGTATCCGCGCCGGACGACCTGTGACCGCGGGAACAAACAGCCTCAACACACGATGGTACATCAGATTCTTTGCCGGAGGAAGTGGCAGCAAGGCGTGGCCCACCGGCGCTCCTCCGAGAAAGCCATGTCCGCGCGGGCTGTGGCGTAGATTGCCTTGTCGCTGCGCGGGATTCCGGTCCCGCGAGGATCTCAACTTCTGCGACATCGCCGCCCTCCCCGTGATGGTACGCGCCGCTCAAGCGCGCCGCACACCCGTCTACGGCCAGGAGGGGTTGTACAACGTGGGCGGATTGTAGAAGGTCGGCGGATTGTAGAAGGTCGGCGGATTGTAGAAGGTGGGGGAATTGAAGTTGGTCGGTGGATTGTAGAGGGTGGGCGGGTTGTACAGCGTCGGGGAATTGAAGTTGGTGGGTGGATTGTAGAGCGTGGGTGGGTTGTACAACGTCGGCGAATTGAAATTGGTGGGTGGATTGTAGAGAGTCGACCCATTGTAAAACGTCGGGCTATCCAAAGCGGACGGGTTGTAGAGAGTGGACGTGGTTGTGATGGGCGGGATGTAGTGTGGGTTGGCATAAGGAATGCCGGGGCCCTGGTAGTACATCGGCGGGAACTCCACGGGATCATATTGCGTGACCGGCAGGCTGAATGAGGACTGGGGCATCCGGATGGCGGTCGGGGGGCTGTAACTGGGAATCTGCATGTTGGGAACGGTGTTGAATTGCGGCACTCGGATCACGGGCTGGGCGACGTAGCTCGGCGCCGAGCTTGCGAGGTTCCCAGGGGGCATCGACACGGGTTGGACGACAGCCATCTCGTGGGCCACGCGGATCGACTCGTACTGCTCGAGTGTCAGGGCTTTCTTGAACGCCAGGGTCTTCTTGAACGGCGCCGCCTGGGGAGCGGCTACGCCCGGCTTGGACGTCGGACCCGATCGGCTGCGCGGCGTGTTGCGGGGCACAGCCAGGAATGCTGCCGCGCCGACCAGGGCCACCAGGAGCACGCCCTTGAGCACGGACTTCGCCGTCCGCGGCAGGGCGTTGGCGATCTTGAGCAAGCTGTTTGCGTTCATGAGAATGGCCCTCCGTGTTTCACGCTCCGAACTCGCGCTACTCCGATCCCCGAAATGACCCCAACACACCCGCGCACCGGGGCATGCAGACGGCGCCTATGGCCGGACGCCGATCAACTCGACCGCATCGATCTGCGTCCAGGCGAGGCTCTGATCCACGCTGATCTCGACCATGTTCACGCCCACGGGCACATCCTTCACATCGATCACCAACTGGTGCGGGCACTGCGGACCCAGGGCAGCGTTGCCCTGGTACACCTGAAACGGTTCGCCCGCGAACTGATCCCGCACCTCAACGTAGAAGACCGCGCCCGGATTGTAGTTTTCGTAGATCACGATCCGGCTCGGTACCAGTGCCTGGTCGTATGTCAGCGTAAGCCTCGCCCCCGGATTCGTCTCGCCGGTGGCCCACGCCGTTGGCTGCTGTCCGCAGCCGACGGAGTCCGGCGCGCCGGCGGCCTGCGCCGCAGAGCCTGGGCTTAGCTCATAGTCCGCCTTGGCTTCCTTTGCCCACAGACTGATCTGCTCTCCGCCGGCGGTGGAAAGGGGCTGCGCAGCCGACGGCAAAAGTGGGACGACCGGACTTGAGATCGGCTCCGCCGACGTGATCTGATCCCCGAGCCAGGCCACGAGTTCCGGCTCGGTTACCTTGGAAAGCAGCGTTACGCGATCGCGCCAGATGGAATACTTACGGATATCCACCCCGGCCTCATCGGCGAGCATCATGGCCCGCGCCGCATCCGCTTCCTGGATGAGGGCCGGGCCAAAGGGCGAGCCGCCTACCAGCATGCCCAGCTCGTCGTAGCTGGCGTCGTCGGTCACGATCCAAATGGCGGCCTGCTCGATCGGATAATCAACCGGCGTCTTGTTCAGCTGGTCGATGACCTTGCCCATCTCGGGAAGTTCGGAAGCGCGCACCATGGCGAAGCTGTCTGAGGCGCCTGGAGCGGCCAGGTGCAGGCTGGCGCAGGCTGCATCGACCTTGATGTCCACGATGTCCCCGGGGTCAACGGAGGCGCTGGCGGCGTGTCGAGCCACCATGTTCTGCACCGAGGAATTCTCAGCTACAAAGAAGGTGCCGGCCGGGATGTCGATTTCCAGAGCATCGGACGAGATGTTGGTGACGTGGAGCGCAACGGCGTCCATGCTCACGCCGCTGATGCTGACCGAAACCAGCTTCTGCTCCACCAGGTCGACGATGGTCTGGTCCCGGTTTGACGTACGGCAGGCAGCCAACAGCACGCAAGACAGGAGCATCACGCCCGCATGCAGTGAGGCATTCCGACTCGGCATTGCATTCTCCTGAGAGGCGAGGTGATATGACTCGGGTGTCCCCGATTCACAGACCGCTAAGAACGCAGGCCGACACTGGATGTAAGGGGGGCGCGGTGTTGACGCGCCTTGGGAGCGATTCATTGTACCGCGCCTGGAGCGCGCATTCAACGCCCACCTGCGCCGGCACCCTCCGGTGCACCCTTCGTTGCGAGGAGAGCGGAGCCCGACGAAGCGATCTCCGCGCGATTGGCGGCGGAGATGGCTTAGTCGCCCCTGCGGTGCTCCTCGCAAAGACGTAGCACGTGTGGAGAGGGGCGGCAGTGCGCGGCCACGTCCCCGCGCGTGTGTGCTATTTGTTTGGGCTCGGAGGCTTGTTGGGATTCGGCGGCTTCAGGCGCCGGGTGATGAGGCTCACCGCGGCCAACACGACCCCGAGGACCAGGACGGCAATGATCACGTTCTTCACGCCCGGCGCCACGAATACCGGCCCGGCAACGTGAGTCAGGGAGATCGGCGGCACCTTTGTGGGTGTGAAGGTGGGGATGCATTGCGGCGCATCGCCCTGGATGTCACCCCAGGATGCCGTCGGCAGCTCCGGCGCGGGAGTTTGCCGATAGATGCCGTCCCAGCAGGCGCGCGCCGTGGCCAGCAGCGAGGGGTCAATGGTCGCCGTCGGAGTCACGGGTGCAAGGGGCAATCCCGGGCTGCCGCCGGACCGCGGCACCAGAATCAGAGTTGGCGTGGCCGCGGGTACATCCGTGGGAGTTGGTTTTTTCTTCTTATCGCCAGGGTCGCAATCCGCGCCCGTCGCCGGATTGCACTGCGCGTGCGCTGCCCGCGGTGGCAGTGCCACGATCATGGTCAGCATCAAGAAACCGAGGCCGAGTGCCGCGGCGATTTTGGTGGTCTGCATGAGTTGCTCCCTCCAAGCGCAAGCGCCGCAATGGAGTGCGCGGCGCATCAGATCTCAGAGTAAGTCTAGCCCCAATGCATCAGCCACACATGAGTATTCTTGCGCGGATGTGAGGAACGACACAATGTGGCGCCTCATGCCGCGCGCGTGAGTGAAAATTCGCGCACAGCGGCAGCCAGGCGAGGCAGCTGAAGATCACCGACGAACCTGCATGTCCTTCCAGTTCAGAGCGGTCCCGATCGCAAACGCGAGTCCCGCGGCCAGGAACACCAGGGTCGAGATCGTGCCCTGAACCAGGAGCTGTCCCTGCAGGACTCCAACGATCATCAACACGTCCAGGATAAGGAATAGGCCACGCAGAAGAAAGAGGACGCTGATGCCGATCAGCCCGAGACGCAGCAGGGGCAAGCGCCGGATGCTTCCGGCGCCGGATAGCGCGTACAAGCCAAAGACCACCAGCACCAGTGCGGCCGCCTCTCCCATGAGGAAGAGCCGCCAGCGGTCCTGCAGGAGTGGGGGCGGCGCCTGGAAATAGGCGGCTGCGGCCGGGGAAAGCGAAATGGCCGTCTGACAGAGCGCCATGAAGAAACATAGTCCCGCGGCAAGCTTGAGCCATGACTTCCCGTTCATTTTGCCCCTCCGCTGTAAACTCGCCGCCTGGCGCGACTGCTCAACGAGCCCGCTGGCTAGTTGGGCGCGAAGTACTTGCCCAGCTGATAGGCGCGCATGAGGTAGTTCTGCAAGGTCGCCTTGTCCGCCACCGGCACCTGGTAGAAATACTCGTGCTCCACCTTCTTCACGCCCGGGTAGCGCAGGCCCCAGTCGTCGATGATGCTCTTCATGGGCGCCTGCCAGGCCGTCTTGTAGTCCTGCTCGGAGAACAGCGTGGTGTTGATGACGAGCGCCTTCTCGTGCTTCAGCAGCGGCACGCGCCCGGAGGCATGACCTTTCCAGCCGTCCGCTGTGAGGGCGTAGGCGTCGCCGTACGAGAAGACGCGCTCGAACCAACCCTTCAGGATGGCGGGGAAGTGCAGCCAGTAGACCGGCGAGATGAAGCACAAGCCGTCGGCCTTGTGGATCTTTTCCCATTGCGCGATGACGTCCCTGGGCCGGCGCGCGTGGATGAAGCGCGCGATCTCCACCGGGGTCTTATTGCGCAGCCACATGTTGGCTGCGAAGCGCATGATCGGTCCCCCGGCGGAATCCAGCACGCGCTGCTTCAGGTTCATAGACTCCAGGATCTCGGCCGGCATGCTCTCATGCACGTAGCTGGCGAAGTCGGCGGTGCGGAAGACCGGGTCGAAGCGGATGGCGTACAGGTCGACCACCTCGAAGGTGTGGCCTCCGTCCTGCAGGCCGTGTGTGAATTCAGACAGCACGGCGTGGCAGAACGACTTGGGCTGGGGGTGGGCAATGACGGTCAGAACGTGCATGGATGATGCCTCCTGCGATGACGGTGTGCGGATGTATCAGTATAGCGCCGGGAGGAGCACTTTGGTCCTGCCGCGGTAGGCGGCATACTTCCTGCCGTAGGCCTTCGCCAGCGCGCGTTCCTCCACGGGGACGAGCCGCAGGATGAACACCACATATATGAGGAAGACGGCAAAGAAGGCGCAGGACTGGATTAGACAGGCGAGCCCGAGCGAGATGCCCAGGGCGGCCGAATACATGGGGTGCCGGATCAGGCCATACGGTCCCTGCGTGACGATCTTGTCCTTCGCCCGAGGGGCGCTGCCACCCAGCTGATAGTTGCGCCCGAGCGTGATCAGCGCCCAGCACATGAGGGCGAAGCCGCCGACGTACAGCAGCAGGCCAAGAATCTCCGTGAAGGTCAGGAGCCACGTCGGTTGGATGACGTAGTGCGTCGGATCCAGGCCCGGCAGGCTGCGAGTGATCAGCGCCACGGCCGCCAGCGGATTAACTACCAGCAGGAAGAAGAGATTGAAGATATTGACGACCTGTATCAGCAGATCGCCTTTGGGCTTATCGAGCACCGCGCCGGTGGAGCGCTGCTTGACGATCACCAGCGCGGCCAGGAGCACCAGGATGCCGATCCCCAGCGGCAGTTGATCGATGAGATGCATTCTTCCCTCCCCGTCCCCCGACGAGAACTCGACGATTCATACTGTACGGCGTTTGGGAAGGGAGGTCACGTGTCATTTGTCACTGCCCGTGACCATCGCGTGCACCCTGCCACGATGCACGCCCGGCGGACCGCGCCGGGACGAGCGCCCGCTCCAGTTGCACCGACGCCGTTTGTCCTGATCCGTGCCGCCTATCGAGAATCGAGCACGTGCGGCACGGAACATGGAGTGTCACCGTCCGCCGAGTCCTTCGGAATCGCGCAGCCTCGGCCACTGAGCCTTTGCGCTGGCGTTTGGCTGCGGCGAAAGTTCAAATCCGGCCTGGCAGGCCGAGAATCAGCAGGGGCAGGAGAAGAAAGGACGTATTTCCAACGAAAGCCGAAATGATGAGGTTTTGCGCGAGGGTGCGTCTGTGAGGGGCTGTGCTTCGTGAGAGTTCGTCGACGGCGAGCCCGCCCACGAAGGCAAAAGTCATGTACACGGAAAAAAACAGGTCGATGTCACCGATCGGCCCGATCTTTGCAATCATGAGAACGAAGTAGCTGAGTTGGAAGAGGCACATGATCGCGATCGAAAGAATGCGAGGGTCTCTTCAGGAACGCAAAAGGACGATGGTTGGCCAGCCGCGGCGCGGCGACGGCAAGCAGCAAGGGAGACAGGCCGCCTGCCCAAAAGAACATGAAGAACAAGTGCCCTAAATGTTCCATCGAAAGTGCATAGGCGGGGCTGAAGAACGGAGTGGAGGCCAGCGCTTTGCCTACATACTGGGGGTATAGCGTATTCTGTTCTCCCAGGTTCATCTCATATACGTAATTCTTTATGAAGGTCAACATCGTCGTTGGCCAGAAGATGATAACCAGCACCAACGCGAAGACACCCGACAGGATGGCGGCGCGGACGGCGGGACGCAGTCCATGCTGAGCCGCATATCCCAGCAACAGCAAAATGGCGATTGGCACAAAGCCTGCGTACAGAAGGCCCAGGGAAGACGCAAGCAGCGCAATTGCCCACGGCGGGGTACTCCGCAAGTCGCGCTCTGTAAGCAGGACCAGCAGGCCAAGGAATGCAGGTGCAACGAACGGATAGTATTCGTTGTAGCCGCTGGCAAACAGGATCCAGATCGGGGTGGTCATGGGCAGCAATGTTGAGAGCCGATTGGGGTGCCTGGCGACCAGCAGAATCGAAGAGACAGCCATCACGATACTGCCCAACGCGCGGACATACGAGTTGGCGTTCAGGCTCGGGGGAAGAAGATGGTAACGGCCGAGGGGATGAATGATCGACTGATAAAAGCGGTTTACGATGCTGGCACCAAGAAGCCAATGAGCCTGCACGGAGTCCTTCAGCACATGGGTGCTGAGGGCTGCGCTGTCGCCGTAGCTCTTGAGCGGAAAATGAATAACAAAGATGTTCAGGAGCGCGAGCAGCATGCCCAGGAATAAGCAAACCTGGACAACCCGCCCCATGCTGCCGCCCCTTGTGGTCCAGGATACAGCCGCCCCGACCAGACAGCACGGCAGGAAAAAGCCAAGCAGTAGAAGCGCCAGACTTGCGCGGGGCAAGCTGTCGCCCCACAGGGCGTAGCCGATCAGCGCAGTGCCCAGCCAGGCAGCGGTGTACGCCAACAAGCACGCAAGCACGGGTCGTGCCGCAGACCACACAACGAGTCTCTGGCGCACGGATGCGGGTGTGAGGCCCTTCGAGTTCGGAGTTCCCTCGGCGGCTTCATCTTCAGTGTTGTGGCTGTGCTGCGGTTCACTTTGCATGGATGGTCGCGTCGGGAAAGAGCGCGCGACGCCTCAGGCTGCGTCGGGCTCGATTCTACTCTCTGATGTGCACTCCCCTTGCCAGCCCAGCACGAAGAGGAGACTGAAGATGTTGACGACCTGTATGAGCAACTCGCCTTTGGGTACATCGAGCACCGCGCCGGTGGAACGCTGTTTGATGATCACCAACGCGGCCAGGAGCACAAGGATGCCGATTCCCAACGGCAGTTAATCCACGAAATGCGTTTTCCTCTGTGCAAGAGCATATGAGTGCCGGCCCGCGACGTGCCCGTTCCGCGCCGAACTCATCAGTATATGAGCGGGATAAGGCTCTTCGTCTGCTGGCGATACGCCCGGTAGTCCCGGCCGAAGCGCCGTTCCAACGCCGCTTCCTCCTCCGTGATCCGCATCTGGATGATGATGATGTGCGGGATCAGAATGACGAGCGTCGACAGCCAGTTCACCATCGTGATGCCCAGGCCCAACACGGAGAGCAGCAAGCCCAGGTACGACGGATGACGGACGTACTTGTAGAGCCCGGTGCGGATCAGCTTGTGGTCGCGCAGGATCCTGACATCCACCGTGAAGAACTTGCGCAGTTGAAGAATGGCCGCCCAACGAATGATCACGCCGATGAGGATGAGCAGCAATCCAAAGGCGCTGATGGCATAGTCCGGGCTGAACAACCAGCGGATGTCCCTGAACTTGGCCAGGAAGCCGATGGCCGTCCCCAGCAGGATGCTGCCCAGTCCCACGGCCATGATGCGGGCATTGCTGATCTGTCCCTTGCTGGGGCCGGCTTGTTTCTTATCCCCTCGGCGGAAAGCATTGACGCAGATCTCCGAGATGAGGAACGCGCCCAGGATGGAGAAGTTCACGATCTCGAACAGGTTCTTCCAATTGCTCATTCTTCCCTCCCCGTCCCCCGACGTGAACTCAACGATTCATACTGTACGTCGTTTGGGAAGGGAGGGCACGTGTCATTTGTCATGAGAGGAGTAAAGAAAACACGGCCGAGGCGGTGTTCTCTTTGTGCCGAATCGCGGCAAGGCCATTCTGCCGCGTGAGGCACACCCCATGGCCGCCCAGGTTTGGCATTTTCAGGCACAGCTCCCGGAGGCCACCCCCGGCGGATACAATCAGACAGTTGCATCCGGTGACCGCCAGAGGAGGCTTTCCATGATCAAGGTTTCCAGCGTCGTTGTCATCAACAGGCCGGTGGCCGAGGTGTTTGCATTCGTCCTGGATACGTCCAATGCGACCAAGTGGCAGGGAGGCGTTGAAAACGTCATCCCGGATGGGCCGCAGGACGTGGTGGGCTCCAAGTTCACGGAGGTGCGCAAGTTCATGGGCCAGGAGATGAAGTCCACACTTGAGATCACCGTCCATGAGAAGAATGCCCGGTGGGGGGCAAAGGTGTTGAAGGGACCGGTGCCGTTTGAAGTGATGCAGACCTTCTCGTCAGAAAGCGGCGGCACCAAGATCACCACCGAGGTGGAGGGCGAGCCCAAGGGCTTCTTCAAGATCGCCGGAGGGCGCGCTGCAGGGGCAGCTGCAGAAATCCCTGGATGAGGACGGCCAGCGTTTGAAGAAGTTGCTGGAAGGCGGTTAGTCGCCTCCTACGCCCACGGCCTCCGCTGCAGCTGTCGTTGCCCTTGGCAGAACACCAAGGATCTACGACGAGGAGGGCGGAGCCCGACGATCGCGAAGCATCCGGTAAGGAAGCAATCTCCACCACCAGCCGCGCGCCCTCTCACCCCATGGCGGCGCGCACGTCCGGCAAGTGCATGAACAATTCCCGGTATCCATTGCGGGTCATGTGATCGGCGATGAATTGTATGATTTCGCGGGCCTGGCCTTCCGGTCCGCGGCGACGGTCCAAAGGCAGGCAATGAATTCCCCGGGAGCCGATCGGCCTCCCAGGTCGGAAACAGAAGCGGGGCCGCTCAGGGCGAAATGAACCTGGCAACCGGCACGGTGATCGTCTTGCTGTCTCCATTCATCACGAAAGTGCCAATCTCTGCGGGCGCAGCCCCGAAGGTGCTGAACAGCTTCACTGTCGTGTCGCCGATCGCGCCGCTCTGGATGAGGAACTGCAGCTGCCCGGCCGTATGCGCATCTGAAAGCGTGGCTTCCACGACCATTTCAACGCTGCCGCCGGAACTCGCCCGATCGAGGGGCTGGTTGATGGCGATCTGATTTCCGCCCGCGGCGGCGTTGGTCGTCTCGGGGCTCGCGGATACGACACGAGCATCGCTGAGCGTGCCGCCGCCACTCAGGGCGAGCGTCGCCCAATCCGAGGTGGTCTCCAGCACAAGCCGGATCTGGACAGGGCCAGCCAGCGGAGATTCGGCCGTGTTCTCGGCCGTCAGCGAGCCCGGGCAAAGCGCCTCGTGACCCGGCGCGCACCAACGCACCTCACCGCCGAGCATGGTCATCCACACCTGGATGTTGCGGATGGCATTGAGATCGTCCCTGGGATTGCCGGACAGGACGATGAGATCAGCGTACTTGCCGGCCACCAGGCTGCCGACCTCGGTTTCGCGGAACATGGCATAGGCGCCCTCAATGGTCATCATCGGCAGGGCCTCATCCAGCGTGAGGGTCTTGTCGCCGACCCACGAGGGATCGTCACATTCGGTCAGGTCGCCGGCGATCTCCCGCGGAGTAACCAGGCTGTATAGATGAAAGAGCGGATTGACTGACGCCCACGGGTAGTCGGTGTGCCAGGCGAAATGCGCTTCCGGGCTGGCATCCAGCATGGCCCGGTACGGGAAGTTCCAGGCCTGATTGGCGGCCGGGTCAGGGACGATACCCTTGGCGAAGAACACATCCTTACAGGACCAGATATTGCCGATGATCGTGGGGACAACACCGATCTGCTGATAGCGCGGATACGAGTCCGGCCGGACCGTTGTGTTGTGTTCGATGCGATGCCGCAGCACGTTGGGACGGCCGTGCAGGGCGAACTCGATGGCGTTCAGGGCCTCGTCGACACCCCGGTCGCCGATGGCGTGGATCGCGATCTGGTAGCCCGCCGCGTCGACATCCGAAACGATCTGGTTCAGTTGGTCCTGCGTGAACCACAGATCGCCCCGGCCGCCAACTGCGCGATCAAAGCTCACGGCCGGATGACCGCATGAGCCCCCATCCGTGAACACCTTCACGCCCGCGATACGCAGCATCTCTCCAGCGACGTGCGTGGGCGGGTACTTCTTGTACCAGTCGCCCAAAACCTTGCCGCAGGCATCCGCGTAGGTCAAATAGAGACTGGTGCGCAGCAGCAGCCCTCCGGAGGCATCCAGCGAGCGCATCTGCTCCAGGAAATCGGCCGTCGTATAAAGGTTGCCGATGGTCGTGATGCCATTCTTCAGCGCCAATTGCTGGGCTTTCTGCAGGTTTCCGGTCGCCGGGTCGTTGGGAGCCTCGTTGAGAATGTGCGTGTGCGTATCAATGAAGCCGGGCATCAGCGTAAGTCCCTGCAGGTCGACCACCTGAGTATTGGCGCCTTTGAGCGCCAGGATGTCTTCACTGGACCCGACGGCCAGGATCATGTCGTCCGCCAGCGCGATGGCCTCCGCCGCTGGTTGCGACTTGTCCATCGTCAGGATGGTGCCGCCGAAGAAGATCACGGTGGCCGGTTGCGACATTGCATTGACCGCGCTCTGTGGTGCTGTCGGCGCCACCCCAGGGTTGGTGGAGGGTGAAGGCAAGGGCGGTTGACCGCCCGTCGGGGTGGCGGCCGGCGCCCCGGGATTGGAACAGCCACCAAGCAAGAGGGCCAATGCGATGAATGCTGAGATGTTCCTCATCCTGATCTCCTGGGGTGGATTCGGCGGTTTGCCAGGCGAGCCAGCAGGTCTGCGGCGCTTGACGATGAGAGAGGCAGGCGCCAAAAGCACGCCGAAGGCGGCGTCATGATCATCTTAATTTATGGCTCCCTGTGGGGCAAACGGCCCAATGCAACTAGCGTCTCGTCAAATATCCAGATCAGTATAGTCCGCTTGAAGCAGGCGCACATGAGCGTCTTGGAGGGCGTGTGAGGAAGGACACAATGTAACGCCGCGAGAGCTCGTCTGAGTGAGACGTCGCGCAGATCCGGATTGCGGCGAGGCGCAAGATCGCGTGCAAACTTCGCTCCTGCAACACGAGCCTGCCAGGGCGTTGTCCTGTTTTGGCCTGTGCCGCGCAGACGCAGCCTGAGAGGGAAGCACAACGAGATGTCGTCGGACCTCGAACAGCGGTTGCAGGCTCAAGTTCTACGTGCCTCTACCCGGCTCGATCCAAAACGACAATGGCTAGCGTTCAGGCTTGGGCCACTTCCAGGCATACCCAATGATCACCAATGTACACACGATCTCGACCGTGGCAAAGAACACATAGAACGGAGCCGGAGGCTTCGCGCCAAACAGGGAGAAGAACACCGCCGCGGTATGGATTGCGCCCACGATGATGTTCGCCCAGCGATTGGCTCGATGCTTCAAGAGCCGGGAGAGGACAACCATGACCATGGCGGTTTCCATCAAAACAGCGAACCCCAGCACAGCGCCCGCCGCCATGTTCGCTGTTTCCTCTTGAACCCCGGGAACAAAGTACAGAGAGAAAACATCCGCGTAGATGTAGTTCAAAGAGGCAAATATCCACAGCGTGGAAAGCCTTACCTGCCTGTCTTTGAATTCGGAGATCCCACCCGTTGCATTCATCTGCTGCTCCTTGTTTGAATGATCTGGATGGACATTATGGCTGTTGAATCAAAGGAGGCGCCGGGCCGTCTATGCGGCCGTCGCCAGATCCCAGAACTCGGACACACCGTCCGGCCCCAGGATGCGCGATTTCTCGTCCTGCACTTTGCGGTCCAGGTTGCCATCCAACATCCGGGCAAAAAAGCCCGAGGTCAGCATCCAAAAGATGAAGTCCGCGGCCTCGTGCGGATCGGGTGGGATGCGCACGCCTCTCCAGCCGCGCGACTCATCCAGCACGCGGGGCTGAAGTGCGGCATCCGCGCTTTCGGCGCCCCGGGACAGCGCCCAGAGTTGGTCGTTCGTCTCGCTGGAGGGTACGAGCGAATGGCGCTGCAGGAAATCCATGTTTTCGTATTCCTGGGTGCCGACGGGATGCGTGAACAGCAGGATGACGCCGCCGCGCGAGGCCGTTGGCACGAGGCACTTGAAGGTCTGCTCGCTGGGCTTGGTCACCTCGAGAGAGATGGTCTGCTGCTCCATGAGAGCGTCGTAGCGATCCACCACCTCGCGGTCCTGCTTGCCGACGTGCAGAACGACCCAGGATTTGCCGGCCCATTGAGACAGGAAGTCCTGCGTGAACGGAGCCTCCTTGCACACGATGTGAAAGATGAACCGGTCTGACTTCTGTCTCAAATACGTGATCAGCCGGGACGAATACTCTGTGCCTACGGCCGCCCCGGAGATGGGGATCGAAACGTGGATCGGCTCCGGGGAGGCGGCGTCGAGCTGACGGGTCTTGGCGGCCAGCTCGGCGGCGCTCAACTTTTCCCCCAGACGAGGATGCACCGGGTACGGCACGACTTCGATCCTGGGCGTTTGGCCCAGGCGCTCGCCGTAGGCGACGTATTTCCTCTTGGTGTGCTCGCTGGGCACGACCAGGAGATCGGCTCCATCGACATACCAGATGTGCTGGAAGGTGTCGTCGGTGACGCACACCGCCAGGACCATGCGGACGCCCTCGCGCTCCTGGAATTCATCCTTGATCGCCGCCAGTTTGTGCGCCAGGCCAAAATGCGTGCATACCACCAGGACCTTGTCGGGCCGCTCCAGCCGCTCCGTGAGCAGACGGGACATTTCCTTGTAGATGCCGCGGGTATCGGCACGCAGCGAGTCTCGATAGAGCTTGTTGGACTGGGTGGAGAACGACCCGGCCTGCAGCCAGTCAAAGACCGCCTTTCCAACCGGGTTGACGCTGGTGACCCGGTGAATGGACTGGATGGATGCGTCCTGGCTGCCGAGCACGACCGGGTTGACCGTCTCCGGAAGCCCGTGATACAGGGCGTCCGTGACTCGCAGGTGTCCCAGCCCCGCGGGTGCGTACGTAAGGACCAGCAGCAGCTTGCGGTGCGTCAGTTGATCGATCGTGGATTGTTTCATTGGCCACCCCGCCCCATATTATAGGTCAGTCCACCCAGAGGCAGCGCCGCGCCCGCGTCGTCTCGCGCTGACGGAACGAAGACACCACCGAGGGGCGGTGTCGTTGTGTTGCGCGTGTGCAGTGCTTGCGTCAGCAGGCCGCGAGCTCCACTCCTCGGGCACGCTCCCACGCACTCTAGTGAAGGAGCCCCACCAGAAGGCGGCTCCGCCCGATCGACCTACTCCCCCGGCCGCGGTGAGACGATGGCCCACAGCGCCAGGTCGAGCTGCGCAGCCGAGAACTCCGGCTGAAAGGTTCCATCCGAGTGGGCGGGGTCGTACTGGAAGCCGGCGGGCGGTGAGGCGAGCAGGCTGCCGCAATCCACGGAAGGCGTGCCCGTGTGCGTGGCCTCATCCACGTTGCCGGTGACGGTCCACTCGCGCACGCCATCCACGGCATAGCCATATTGCATGTGCGCGCCGCGCAAGGTATTGCCGGTGACCGTCCCACCCGTGATGACGTGGCCCGCTTCAACGGGCGACAGGCAGCCCCACACGCGCGGGCCCATGCCCAGTCCGATCCGAATGACCGCGCCGGAGGCATCGATGATGTTGTTTCTCACCACGGTGGCGGTGTAGCGTCCCTCATAGACCCCCTCATCCACCATGTTGATGCCGCCCAGCAGGGTGCGGGTCTCGGCGCGGATCGTGTTGCCCTCGATGATCGACCCCGGCGCGCCGAATATCACAATGCCGCCGTCGGTCGCATCCGTGATCACGTTGTGGGTCACAACAGAATTTGTGCAGGTGAACGAGATGCCGTCCGCCCACTGCATGTCGTCACTGGTGCCGGCAGGACCGATCTCGTTGTTCTCCACCCATGCGTTCTCGCACGGCTGGCTCTCGGAGTATCCCTGGATGAGCTGCAGCGCCGACCAGCTCCGAGGGTCCATGATCCGGTTGTCGCGAATGATCTGACCTTTGGAATACCCGCCCGCATAGATCAGCGCCTCTCCACCGTGGATGCCCAGGCCGCGGCGATTGCCGTCCACGATGACGTTGCGCAATACCGCCGCGTTGTGATCGCGCATCGTGACGGCGCTGGCCAGGCCCGGAGAGACGATCCGGAGCGTGGCGCGAGTGTCATCAGCGGGCAGGCCTTCGGTGTAGATCTCCTGGCCGTCGGCGCTGATGATCACCTCTCCGGTCAGCTCAAACACCGCTCCCGGGCACAGATTGGCCACCGCACCCGGTCCTCGAAGCCTGGCGTTGATGGTGTTCTGATCACCGGACTCAAGACAGGGCGGCGGCCTGGGGGTTGGAATTCTGGGGGGCGAGATCGGGGTCGGGTCCCGAGGCGAGGCCACGCCGCCGGGTGGCGTTCCAGCGGTCAGGTTGCATGCGGAGCCCAGGCTGGCTGCCAAGATCACGCTCAAGGCTGTGGTCCATTTCATGCAAGGACTCCTTCTTTCCAGGACGAGCTCCGGAGCATCGATCAGAGCGATTCAGTATCGGGCATCTATCTGAGGGGTGGGGGGACCCACGGCGCAGTGCATGAACGCAAGGGTACCTTGTTCCTCGAGTCGCAACCAGAGGCGGCCGCAGATTGCCCACGGGCAGTTCTCAAGCACCGGCCGAGACGTGATCCCCGCCAGCGCCGAGCTCACCGCACGTGCCTTCCTTCACTTACGCCAAATTGTCTATTGAACTTACCCAATTAGTCCATATACTGTTAACAGGCCCATCGCGGCCTGGAGGCAACAATGAAAGCGCGTCTGCTCCTGTGTATTGCAGTCGGGGGACTAATACTGGCAAGCCTGATGATCCATGGCACTTCGTCCGTGCACGCTTGCGGTGGCGGACCCAATGACCCAGAACCATGCCCCGAAAAAGGGGAGAAAGAAAAGAAGCCCACCGAAACATCGGTACCGCCGACGGCAACTGAGGCCGTCGTCTTGCCGACGGATACTCCAAATGCGGCTTTGCTGGTTCCCCCACCGCCGTCCGACTCCTCGAATGCAGAGGTGGGTCTCCCGTCCGGACTGCTCGGTGGGGGTAGTTTGCCCGGCATCCTCATTGGCCTGCTGGTCGGGATACTCATCGGCATGCTGGTTCCAGCGGTCTTGAGGAACCGGGGTGGCAAGGAAGGCGTCGTGGTGCAGGGCGGACGAACCGTGGGCGCCGAAGGAGTCGTCGTGCAAGGCGGACGAACAGCGGGCGCCGAAGGAGTGGTCGTGCAGGCGGCAGGATGGCGCATGGCGGCGGCGGAGAAGACCGGATCGCTGGCGATGGGATACCCGGGGGTGGCGATACGAACCCCGCGGGCAGTTTCTCGATTCGCGGCCCGGAGGTCTGGATGGCATAGTCACTCCCGGCCCACCGAATCTCGCAGCCCGCGAAGCAGCGCTGAACGCACGCGAGGCAGCGCTGAACGCCCGTGAGGCGGCCATGCACGGCGGGGGCGGCTCGGAAGGCGTCGTTGTGCAAGGTGGATTGCAGCCCAGTGGCTCGGAAGGCGTCGTTGTGCAAGGCGGACTGCAACCCAGCGGTTCGGAAGGCGTCGTTGTGCAAGGTGGATTGCAACCCAGCGGCTCGGAAGGCGTCGTTGTGCAAGGCGGAAGGGTAGGCACGGGCGGCGTGGACGGAAGCATCAATCCCGGCCCGCCGGCTGTTGGCAGCGGACCCAAGGCCGGATCTTGATTCAGGCATGGAACGGGGTGCGCTGGAGGATGTGCGGTCGCGCAGGAGACTGTGACCGTGCGCACCACAACGTGAGGAGAAGCGATGGCCGATAAGAAGCCTCCAGAGGGAGAAGCTCCAGGCAGCCCTGGAGAGGCGCCCGGTGGCGGAGAGTACCCAGAGATGGGATCGATGGGAGGCGACGACATACTGGCGAGGACGCTGCTCACTTCCGCGGCCGCTGCCAAGGCAGCCAATGATGATCTCAAGAACATCATGGGGCATGGGAAGGGAGATGCCGGCGGCGGCGACCTGGGTGACATCCACCTGCAAGATACGGTCAGCCGAACAAGCGACCCCCTTGAGCTCAGCAGCAATGTCCTGAAAAAAATGAGCTCCACCGCCGGCTCGATCATGACGAGCTCCGAGGGCGGTGGGGGCGCGGGGCAGAGCAAGAAGAAACGCCGCTGGGGCCTCCTGGCAGCGTTGCTGTTCGTTGGCATCGCGGTCTTCGTTGTTGCCTGCGCTTCTTCGGGCCGTGGGGGACGAACACACCCTCGCCGGGTCCGCCGGAGATCAACGTACCCAATCCGGGTCCGCCGGAGCAGCCTGTGTCGTATCCGCCCAATCCGTGCGCGCTGACCTTTGTCAACCCGCCCGAGCCTGAGATGATTCCGCTGCAAGGCCCCATGCAAGTCAAGTGGTCCGAAGTCCCCGAGGCCGTTGGGTACGAGTTCCGCGTCATCCCGCCGGCAGGCGCCGGCCCACCGTGGATCATGCCAACGGATGAAACGTCCAGGACGATCTATATGGAGAACTTCCCGGCCGCGGGCAAGCATCAATTCTCAGTCAGCGCGCTGGATGAGACTGGCCAGGTGATCTGCACTGCCGTGTTTGACTTTGAAAAGCCGGCCTACGATGAGGCGAACCGCACCAATGATTCGGAGGGTGGCGGACCGCCCTGCGAGCAGAATGGGATGATGTCCAGCTGCTAGCCCGGTGATCCTGCCGCAGGTCGAGTGGTTGCGCTGCGCCCGGCGAATGCACTTCCGTATGGGCCTGCCAGTGAGCCCTTGTGCTCCGGCAGTCCAGCACAAGTTCGCCGTGACCGCGTTGAGTGACAACGGCGCCCCTCGTGCACGATCGTGCTGGCGTTTGAAAAGCTGGCTGCTGGGGAAGATGATGGCCAAGCCCGCGATTCCAATGGCGCGGTGGGTGCTATTCGATGGTGGCCTGCCCGTAGAAACCTCGGCGCATGACCATTGCGCCGGCCACCCGAAAAGAACGGCATGCGCAGGGGACCAAGCCAATGAGTGATCTGTTGAAGTGAACGCAAAGCAACCCGGTCGGCGCGCCTCCCGCCGTTTTCTCCAGCGCGACGCGGCAGAGCAATACATCTTCCTCATCCTGCTCAGCTTCGGCGGCTCGGTCAGCCTGACGCGGCTCTTTCTCACGTTGACGGGCTACCCGCAGATCGGGGGCGGTGAGCTGCACATCGCGGACGTCCTGTGGGGCGGGCTGCTGCTATACGCAGCCGCGCTGTTGCCGCTGCTCTTCGCCAACCGGGGGATCTACACCGCAGGCGCCATCCTGGCCGGAACGGGCGTCGGGCTGTTCATCGACGAGGTCGGCAAATTCATCACCCGGCAGAATGACTACTTCTTCCCGATCGCCGCCTCGCTCATCTATGTCCTGTTCCTGCTGACCATCGTAGTGTTCCTGCATATTCGCCGCGTGGCGTGCACGTGAGCGCGGGATGAGTTCACCCGGCTCTTCGAGGACATGTGGGAAGCGCTGAACGGCGGGCTCACGGCGCGCGAGACGACGCGCCTGCGTGGGCGGTTGCAGGCTGCCGCGAAAGCGGCTCCCTCGCCGCAGCATGCCGACCTGGCGAACGCCCTGTTGAATTTCGTGCAGACCGAGGCCGATTCCGACCCGCCCGCTGAAAGGAAGGCAAAGGCGAGCGCCAGGCCCGTGCGCCGATTCATCGCCCGGGTGTTCTCGCAGCATGGACTGCGAATTGTGTTGATCGTGGGGCTGGCCGGCATCGGCTTGCTGACCCTGAAGAATCCCGTGACTGTGTTGTTGGGCCCGCAGCTGCCAGGGCTGGCAGATTTCCTCTCCAGGCTGCACGTGGGCAGGCACGTTGAGGCGCAGGTCTCTCCGCTTTGGGCCTCCGTCCGCCTGGGGCTGGAGGTCGGGGTGGGCGCGCTGTTGCTGACGGCCTCCGGCCTGCTGATCGCAGGCGAGAAGAAGCGCGGTACCGCGGTGGGTTACGTGGGTCTGCTGCTCTCGCTCACCACGGTGGACGTCCTGCTGTTTTACTTCGAGCAGTTCTCGACCATCATTACTACCGCCCTCCAGTTCCTGCTACTCACCGGCGTGATCGTCTATCGACGGCACGCGGCGCGTCAGGCGGAGGCGCGGGCGCAGAAGACCCCACCCTCCCTGCCAAGAGCCGCAGGGACAGGCTAACCCCTGCCCTACAGGGGAGGGGAACAAAATCCGAAAAAGGAGGATAGGTAGACCGCCTATCCTCCTTTTTCGGCAGGCTGGCCAGTCAAGGTACCTTGGCAGCGGAAGAACTGGAACTCTTAGTGCGTGGCGGCGCTGCCTGAGCAGGAAATGCCTCTGCCCATATATTGAAACAAGACAAGAGCATGGATGACTGGCTGCTTAGCCTTTCTTCTCTCCACCTTCAACCAGGTGCCAACGTTGCGCGGGCCCTTCGAGAAGCAGGGGATGGGCGTATCCCCATCCCCTGCTTCTCGGATTTTGTTCCCATCACTTCATAGGTGAGGGGCGACGGAGGGGCTATCGAATGTCGCAACTGGATGCACGCTGCTGTGGACCGTGAGCTACCTACGGTGTGACCGGCGTCTCCAGGAAGCAGGTCGAGATCGAGCCTGAGCGGTTCGCCGACCACAGCGTGTTCTCCGCATATTGGATACCGACCGGCTTCTCCTCCAATGCTCGCTATCTCCGGGGCGCCTCAGCCGCACCTCAGGATTACTTTGTCTTACCAGACAGCTGATCCCAGTACTTGTTCTCGTAGTAGTGCTTAGTGATGGGCGGTGTTCGGGTCGACCTTAGAAGTCCGTCCTGTATGCGTTTGAGCACTTCATGAGGCATCGGTTCCTTAGGAACTGCGTCCCCATTCCTGACTAGTTGATCAAGGCTCGCCCGGGAATATGTTTGAGCTCGGCGGTAGTTCACGTACGACTTGTGCGTCACGAATGGATGACAGCCAGCCTCTAGGACAGTAGTCTGCTCTTGTCTGGGGCTATCCAGCGTCTCAATATTGACAATGACGGTCGTACCCGAGAAGTCCTCGTAATCCAGCAGCACAATGTGGAGGTGGTGATTGATTCTGGTCTTGATGAGGTAACATTCCCCCGCCCCGGGCATGCCCTATGTTCCAAGTACCTGATCCAACGCGGCTTCTTCGGTTATTTCCCTAACGATGCGCGCTATGTCGTTCTCCTCGTAGTCCAAATGCTTCAATAGGTCGGGAACGCCAATTGGTATGGAGCGGCCGCTGTGAGGATTTCTCCATTCCGGCAGCTTGTGGGAAAGCTCGATGAGTTGCTTCCAATCGTGTCCGCCCAACTTATCGTACATCTCGTTAACCAGCGCAACCTCACTGTCCGAGAGCTTTCGTAACCTCGGGAGCGCCCCGTTGAGCGCAACGAAGTATCGATACTTGGAGGCCTTCGGATAGGCCAAGATATGGCTCTTCCAGACCGTGCTTGGAACATTGCCCGTGATCAGATTGTAGATTGTAAGCATGACGGGCCCATTGTCCATGGACGTGTACGCATCGTACACGATAGGCCTCTCCCATCTCCGGAGGGCTTCCCTCTCGATGAAGTAGAGCATCTTGATGAGCCAGAGGTACTCGATCATTGTGCCCTTCCGGCCCAAGAGGATGGAAGCTGCTTCTGTGGCTCTTTGCTCGTCAAAGCCGGCTTCTCGGTCCATTTTAGTTTGCAGTTAGCCTTTCAGTGTGGTTTTGTTCGCGGGTTCTGAGCGACCCTTTCGCCGGATGGCCAGGCGAGGCGCAATAGGGGCGCTTCCCTTCTCGGAGGCACCAAGCGCGGTCTCACGCTCCCCTGGGCTTGGTCCGAGACTCGAGCTCCCGGAGGGCACTGCGGAATTCCCCCTCCTTGAGGTTGGGTTCGAGGACAACGGTGACTTTCTTGCCAGTTGCCGGATTGCGGACATAGATCGTCCTCTTGTTGTCCCTAGTGATGATCCACGTAACAAGCCTTCGCACGATCACCACCAATGCCACCGCCAATCCGGTGATGAACCCTAGTTCGAACAGCCCCTTAAGGATCCTAGTTGTTGTTTCCATCGATCACCTCCTTCACTTCAACGATCAAGACGCCACCGATAAAACTCGCCAAGCCCAGAACATAGTGAAAATGAATCTGAAGCACGGGTACCATCCAATCGGCCTTTGCGGCAAAGACCGTCATTAACCATACGCAAGTCAGAGCAAAGAGTGTCGTCCACGCCGCAGCCCTAAGAGCGCGGGCCCGTTTGCTATCAAGCGTGTAACCGCCTTGCCGAAGGATGTTCTGAAAACGGGCATTCATCCCTTCCAGGGTCCTTCGCCGGTTGTTGTATGAAAGGATCGGCAATACCAGCCCGATCCCGGCAGCAGCGATGGTCGGACCGACAAACTTTGTATCAATTCTGAAGGCAGTGCGGAGCATGAACTCCAATACCAACAAGAAGAACAGGCGCCCACCTTAATATTCTGCCACAGGCGCACCATGTGGCCAACCCTAGCACGCGGCCGTCGTCGTTCATGGCCGGTGTAGCCAGCGCTGAATCGCGCCCCGGCCCCAAAACCTTCATTTTCTCGGCCGCGACTGGCCGGCAGACAAGCCCAGCCGAGGCGATCAATCCTCGTCAGCCCCGGCCACGCTCACCCACAGGTACATTCCGCAGTCTGCGAAAAGTGCATGCCGTGCCAATTGCCGCATCCCTAGCAGCAGGTCCTCGAGATCATCGGGCTCCACCCTGTCCTTGCCCCACAGGCTGGCGGACGCCCAATCGGAGGCCAACCCTTGCAGGTGCGCGTCACACAGCCCGGCAAGGAAATGCAACGAGCGATGCGGAAAGTCACACATCAGCGGGTATTCGACCTCGGGCGGCGCCAGCGCGGCTGCGCGCTGCGTGGGCGACGGATCGCCGGGGGGGCTGCCGTCCAACGTCCAGAGCAACCAGGCCATCCGGGCCTCATTGACACCCCAACCCCATACACCCGGGAAGCGAAACACCGGGGAGCGCTGGCGGACATACGCCTCGGCTTCAGCCTCCGGGTCGATGAAGACATAGCAGTTGAAAGCCATCGCTGACCTCCTTCCGATCTGGATATCCCCGTACGGGCGCGGCCGCGCGGGGTCATGCCCCAACCAACGGGACGTGTGCAGGTCGAAGCCTCACCGGTCTTCGCCTGCCTGGATGCGCCGCACCTGGCGCATGAACGCCTCGACGGGGAAGCGCAGCATGCTGTCCAGCCCGACCACGGCGGCCGCAGCGATCACGCGGCTGTCGACGTACACCTCGTCCGTCCTTCCAGGGACCTTGCTGACCCACGGCTCGAGGCCGCCCTGGCTGACAAAATGGAGCAGGGCAAAGATCCGGACCACCGCGCTGTGGCACCTCAGATCGTCGGCCTTTCCATAGCGCTCCAGCATGGCGATCAGGATGCCGCGTCTCCGGTTGAGCTGCAACCCGATAGTCCATGAGGGCGCCGTCTTCATCCGGCAGGGTGACCCTCAGCCTGGATGGATCCTGGATGAGGGCCGCGCCGGAGACGGCGTTCATGGCCCACTGAAAGGCCGTGACGAATTCGTCCGGGTCAAAAGCCACGATCTCGTCGTAGCTGGGCAGCAGGTTTGCGCAGAGGTCGTCCAGGTCTTGCGTGTTGTTGGCCATGGTTGGCTCCTGGGGGAGAATGTCCGGGTTGGGGTTCGCTAAACAAAACGGTGACTAAGGGACGTGCAAGGCCACGCAACGATTCATGCGCCGGTCCTCCGAAAGAAAGGGGTGGGTGTTCTGCCCACCCCTTTCTTTCGGTTCTTCTCCCCTCCCCTTTAGGGGAGGGGTCGGGGGTGGGGTCCTCATCCACACCGCCTCATCGAAAGTGGCTCATTTCTTCGAGGGGATCGACTGGCTCGATGATGAACGTTGGCGTATGACGCCGCCATTCGAGCCCGTCGGCCTCGGCCAGCAGTGCGTCCGCCAGGACGATGTCGTCGTGGATCAGGTTGCCGTCCTCATCGCGGGTACCTTCCGGCACACCCCAGCGCAGAGGTTTCTGCGGGCCAGGCAGCACCTCCGACATGCAGGCCGCGTATTGGCGGTCCACGTCTGCGCGGGACACGCCATGCGCGGGCACGATAGAAGCGGAGATTGCGTCGTCGTCCTGCGAGCTCCTCGCAACGACGTGCCGAAACGAGCAGTCCCTCACCCTGCCCGTCTCGATCATCGCCAGGTACCGGTAGCCGATCTCGCTCTTCTTCTGCGCGCTGAACTTCACCGGACGAACGCGCGTCGGGTAACGCTTGTCGAGCATGGCCCACAGCCCTTCGCCCACGCCGGTGGCGTCGACGACGATGTGCTGCGGACGCCATTGGTCGGCCAGGGCCGAGAGCCGCGCGAAGACGTCCAGGTGATTCAGGCCGGTCCATTGAACACGCTCCCGGATGCGGAAAATCGGCGCCTGCAGGGTATCCAACTCTGAGAGGTCCACCGCGGCGATCGTCAGCGTGACGGCGTCCCGGCCCGGGTTTCGCAACATCTGCGCCCCGGGATCGTGGAATGCGGCCTCATCCTGCCCGGCGACGTCGAGAGTGAAGACGACAGTGGCCGAGCGGCCCCCATACCCTTGTTCTTGGGGGACTGGCGCAAGGATCGCGTTGGCGGAGATCGTGGGCCGCGCGTCGCATGCCATCATGGCGCGGCGCGCGGGTGTGAACATGCCGGCCTGCGCGTCGATCTCCTCGTTGAAATACTGTGTGCGGATCAGCGGATGCCCGCGGCCCAGCTTGGCCACCTCCGCGTCCACGTGCGCGCCGTAGGCCGGTAGGACAAGACGCACGTCATCCGCGTCGTACATGAACACGCGCCGGATGCCGTCCCGCTGCTCGGCCAGGCGCGCCGCGCGCAGCTCGCGACTCAGCAGTGTGTGACTGGTCCAGGCAGTGCCCAGCAGCAGCCTGGTGGCATGTGTGGAGGCGGTCATCGGCGCGAACTTGTGGTCGTACACGGCCGGCGAGACGTCCTGCGCCTCGTTGACGATCAGCAGCAGTGAGGCCACCGCGCCCAACACGTTGGCCCCCGCTTCGCCGGAGCGGAAGGCCACCTGCGCCCGGCCGATGCTGCGCACGTTGCCGTCGCGTTTGTGCCACGACTTGCGCGTCGACGGGTTGTCACTCAGCCGCCGGTCCAGCCGGGCCATGGCCTCCAGCGACTGCGGATCGTGGGTCGGATTGACCTCCACGATGCCGACCTCGCGACCGTGCCAGCCGCGAAAGCAGGTAGGCCTTGAGGATGGCGGAAAGCTCGTCCTTGCCGGACTGGCGCGCGAACATCACGACGATCGTCCGGCCGGCGCCGGCCTTGATCGAATCCAGCACGGCCTGCCCGGCTTCGAGCTGATAGGACCTCAAACGGATGCCCAGCCGGGTCCGGGCGAATTCCTGCAGGCCAAGTTGGCGTTCACGCGGCGTTGAGCTGTGCGGTGCGGTGGCCATCTGCCCTCGCCTACAGGTCCTCGAGGGTATCGGCCCCCAGCGCGGCCAGCGCCGGGTCCGTGCCGCCCTCGGCCTTGGTGCGCATCACGGACGTGCGCTCCATCGCGTCCAGCGCGGCCACCACGCGCACCATTTTGATCAGCGTGTCCAGCTGGTCCTCGTCGATGCTGCGCAGCGGGGTGAGCCGCGCCAGGCGCAGGATCTTGGTTCGCAGCATGGCGAACTCGGGCCGCGTCGTCGGATCCGCTTCCAGGTAGCGCATCTCTTCGGCGGTGAAGGTGGAGGCGTAGAAGCCGTATTTCTGAATGCGCTCCTGCATCGTCATGCGGGGTCTTGCGGTCTTGTCGGTCATGTCACCTCCATGTGGGCACGTGGTTGCGAGGAGGGCGAAGCCCGACGACGCAATCCCCTGGCGGTTTGTGGAGGAGATTGCTTCGCGGCGCCGGGCAACGCACCCGGCTTGCTCGCAACGACGTGGGCGTGCAGGGGTTGTGCGGTCTTCTCGGTCATGGCATCTCCATGTGGGCATGTGGTTGCGAGGAGGGCGAAGCCCGACGAAGCAATCCTCTGGCGGACCGTGGAGGAGATTGCTTCGCGGCGCCGGGTAACGCACCCGGCTTGCTCGCAACGACGTGCTCGCCGGCTGGTGATCTGGTGCGTCATCTCAGCCCACGATGGTTTTCAGAATGTTGACCAGGCTGATGGCGCCGCCACCGAATGCCAGCCACGCCAGCGTCTCGAGCCGCGTGCGCGAGGCCTCCACGATGCGCAGGCGCAGCTCCTTGTCGGCATCCCGCTGCTGCAATTCCGCGATGCGACTCTCGATCAGTTCCAGCTTGAGCTGCAGCAGCTCGGCCTCCTTGGTTTCCAGTTGCGTTCGTAGTGCGTCAAGTTCGGTCATGGTGTTGTTCCTTTCGAGGGGTGGGGGGCCACGCACGTGGCCACGCTCAGCCTCCCTCCATGAACCTGCGGATCTTCTCCTCCACGTCCGCCTGGCGGTCTTGCGGAGTCGCTATGGCTGGGGCCGGAGCGTGAAGCCGCATGGCCTCGATGGCCGCACCGATCCGCAATCCGTTGGCGCGCGCGCCGTCGATGTGAGCCCGGAGATATGCCAATGTGACATGTGGCAGCTCCGCCAGTTCACTGGCAGTGGGCTCGCGAATGCCGGCCGCGTACATTGTGGAGGTCAATTCCTTTCTGGAAGGAATTGGTTGTAGTACTTCCTCCTCTTGTGTAGTATTAAGTGAATCACTACTACTACTAAGTCCTTTTAAAGGATTCGCCGGGTCAGGAAGACTCATTGGCGGGAGGGAGAGTGGTCGGGCGAGCGCCCATGGCCCTCGGAAGGTGCGCCCAGCGGCCCAACCCAGAGATGTCAGCGTACGAAGCGCCAGTGTCACCTGGTCCTTGCCGCAGCGCGTCCAGAGCTGCAACTCCTTGTGCGACATGAAGCGGCCGGTGATCGCCAGCGCCAGCAGCACGGACGCGGGCGCGCCCTTCAGCGCCTGCACGAACAACATCGGGTTCTGCACCGTGACGTCCGGGGCGGATGCACCCGTTTTGTCAGGTTGCGACTCTGCGTTCATCACATTCATCGTCTGTGTCGGCGCTTGCGCTCCGCCCTGGCCTTATGCCTGGCCACCCACTCCTGGTGCATGCGCGCGTACGTCGTCACCACTCGCGGGCGCAGCCGCACCATGTGGCGGACGTAAATGGCCCGCAGCTCCCCGCGGCGGATCATGCTGTAGACGGTCGGACGGCTGACGAACAGCATGCGGGCGACCTCGCGCACTTTGAGCAAGCGTTCTTCCCGGGACAGGGAACCTGAGTCGCGTGCCTGGGAGCCTGCTCGTCTCCGTGAGGGTGGACGCTGGGTTGTCGCCTTCTTGTCATGCATGCGCATCGCCTTCCTTCGCCGGTGGCACATCGCCGTGGGGAGCTGCTTGCCAATCATTGTATAGAACGCATGTTCTAGAGTCAAGGACAAAAGTGTAAAACTGGTAAAGTTTTTGAGTGATTTTTACGGGTAGAGCCCCGCGCGGGCCGCGGCGACACACCTGCGCGGCATTTTCTCGGACCCGGACTAAGTCCTGTTCCGGATGGGGTTGCAATCAGTTTTGAATTGTCATAGTATTGTGGTGGAGAGAGTTGGCTTTCCTGCCTCGGAACGCCGGGGCGGAAGCGACGTGAGTTCGTCTGGAAGGGAGGTGCTTCGCAGGATCCACGTCGACCCATGCATCTCGCGCACCCGCCCAGGTCACAACGACCCGTGCGGCAGGCATCGCAACCACCAGAATGAGGAGACCTTCATGAAGAAAAAGTTCGCAATGGCAGTCGTGTTGTCGCTGGCCCTGGTATTGAGCACCATCAGCCTGGCCGGCGCCATCACCAATGGTCAACCGGATGGCAGCAACCATCCGTACATCGGCCTGGCCGTGTTCGATGTAGGCGGCGGGCCGGCCTGGCGCTGCAGCGCCTCTCTGCTCACCGATACGGTCGTCCTGACGGCCGGGCACTGCACCGACGGCGCCGAAGCGGCGCGCGTCTGGTTCGATGAAGTGGTGCAGGGCAATCCCGAGTACCCGTTCAGTGGCGCCACGTCCTACGACGGCACGCCCTACACGTTCCCCGACTTTTGCATCGGCTGCGGCCATGGGCTGCCTGGTTTCGCCACCGGCGATGTGGGCATCATCGTGCTCTCTGAGCCCGTGCCGGCCTCGGTCGTGAGTTCCTACGCGGCGCTTCCGGCGCAGGGGCTTGTGGACACCCTCAAGAACAAGACCAAGGTCGATTTTGTCGGCTACGGCGTGCAGACACAGGTTCAGCAGGCTGGCGGGCAGGTATGGACCGGTCTCAAGAATCGCATGTACGCGCCGAGTGAGCTGGTCTCCGGCAACTTCGTGCACAGCGACGCGTTCATCAAGTTCGCGCTGAATCCCGGCGGCGGCTCGGGCGGCACGTGCTTCGGTGACTCCGGCGGGCCTGATCTGCTGCGAGGCACGAATGTGGTTCTGTCAGTCAATTCCTACGTGACCAACAGCAACTGCGGTGGCGTCGGCTATTCCTTCCGCGTCGACACGCCCGAAGTCCTGAGCTGGATCGGCACCTTCCTGCCGTAACGTAAGTGCAAGTGGATCGAGAGCAGGCTGGCAATCGCCAGCCTGCTTTTCATTCAAGACCATGTGTTGCGGATATCGCAGATCTCGGGCGTTCAATTCCGGGCATGATCCTCGGGATGCGCGCCGACTTGACCGTGTGGATGCAGGATGGCGGAGCAAGAGCCAAAGAGGAGATCGCGGCTCCGGGCGGTAGCCCTCCCGAATGCAATCAACTTCAACGGTGACTGATCTTCGTCTGGAAACTGGGCGTCTCCGGCGCTGCACCACGGCGCCACATGCAGCGGCCGCGGTAAGGACCAACAATGAGACTATGCCCTGGGCCTAGAGAACTTGATTAAGGCGTCGCAACGCCGCTTGCCAGAGTCGCTCCCGCCCGCTCCCGTGCGGAATCAACGAAATGCGAACGGTCCGCAAGCGCTGCAGCAGGCGCCAGCCGACGCTGTGCTCGATCTCGTCCAGTCGCGAGACTGCCGCGAGCCGTTAAGTCTCGAGCTGCGGCAACGCGTTCTGCAGGGCAGCCAGGGCCTCTTCGTGGGAAGCCAGCCGTGCCCGCATGCCCGGGTCGCCGAAGATCTCATTTGAGCCCTTCATTTCATGAAAGCGGTTCAGGTCAAAACCGTACACCTCTTTGATCTTCGCGGCGCGCGGCGCATCGCGCAGCGCATCGAAGAGCAGGTTCATGCCAAACAGCAGCGTCGGCTTCGAGTGCTTCAGCCTCCATGGCCATCATCGCCAGGACGAAGCGCGCGTCAAAGTAATCCGCGTGATAGTAGCTGCCGCGCCTGCGGGAAGATCGCGACCATTTCCTCGTAGTCCGTCACCTGCAGGTAATTCTGAAGGACTGTGCAGCCTCTCGAACGCACCCCTAATGGGACTCTCCGGAGTCGTGCTGGAGTTGGCATTCCCGTCGAGAATCCTGAACTGCATCAGCTCGTCCTGGCAGCACGTGAATCTCGTAGTGCAGGCACAGCCGGATCCAGGTGTCGAAATCTGTGGTCACGCTGAAGCCGCGTGCGTACGGCCCGTACCGGTCAAAGAACTCCTTGCGAATGAGGGCGCTCGGGTGGCACAGGGCGTTGCCCTGGAAGAAGAAGAAGTTCAGCCATTCATGGCGGCTGCGGTTCGGCTGATCGAAGATGTGGGCGTAGAAATGCGACTGCTATCGGCGAAGGGATCTCCACGCTCATCGATGATCTGGGCGTGCGTGAAGACCGCCCCGTGCAGCGGGTGTGCGTCGAGGAAGGCTCACCTGGGCCGCGAGCTTGCCCGGCCTCCACACGTCGTCGGAGTGATGGATGGCGATCAACTCGGCCGGTCGCCACTTCCGCAATGGCGCGGTTGATGCCGTAAACCGGGCGCTCCCGGCTGGAATTGCGGTAGGGGCGGATGCGCGGGTCCGCGTAGCCTTGAATGATGCCCCAGGATCCGTCGGTGGAGGCATCGTCCCAGATGATCAGCTCGAAGTCTCTGAACGTCTGCGCCAGGGCGCTGTCGATGGCCGCGCGCAGAAACCGGGCGTGGTTGAACGAGGTCAGGACGACGGAGACCTTGGGCAGTGGGTCCTCCTGTGGCCGCGCCGCGTCCCGGCCGGGGCCGGTTCAGCCGGACGGGGCGTTCCGCCGGATCACCTTGCACGGATTCCCGTAGGCCACGACACCGTCCGGAATATCCTTATTGACCAGGCTGCCCCCGCCGATCAGGCAGTCCGCGCCGACGGAGAGATGGTCGAAGACGATCGCGCCGATGCCAAGAGTGGTGCCATGCCCTATGCGGGTCTGTCCGCCGATGCGCACGCCGGGGCTGATATGGCAGAAATCGCCGACATCCGTGTGGTGGCCGATGGACGTTCCCCGGAAAACGCTTACGCCGAAGCCGAGCTGGGCGAAGGGCGAGATGATGCAGCCAGGCTCAAGGAAAACACCCGTCGCCAGGCGATGCGCATGGGCCAGCTGGACGGATGGATGGATGAGGTTCGCGAACTGCTGACGTGTGATGGGGAAGCGAGCCGCGTAGAAGTCGAGGACCGCAGCCTTCGCCCTGGCCCCGGCCACGCCGAACAGGAAACGATCTTCCGCCTTCCAGGTGTAGTGTTCGAACGGCATGCGGCGGTGAGGCAGCCCGCAATCGTATGGCGTGGAGCCCGTGGCGGGCAAGTTTTCGACGAATGATCAGTTCTTCATCCACGTCCAGCGACTTCAATGCATTGAAGATCAGGGACACGGTGTTTGGGCTGAACCCCAGCAGGCACAGCCTAGCGCCCATTGTAAAAGCCGAGCCTCCCGAATTCCGCGCTGGTCAGCAGCTGCCTGCCATTCAGGGCCATTAGGGCGTGCACGCGTCTCAGCAGGTCGATGTTCCTGGCCGGGATGGTCTCCTGGGCGTCGAACCAGATGTTGTCCTCCAGGCCGGTGCGGATGCCATATCCGTGTGCGATAGCCGTGGCATTCACAACAAGCTGGCTGCGCCCGATGCCTCCCAGGGCCACGTAGTGCTCGGGCCCCCGGATCTCGCCGACGGCCACTCCCATCTGCGCCAGGCTGGACTGCATGCCGGCGATGTTGCCAAAGAACAGGTTCCAGTAGAACGGCGGTTCCGCCAGACCCTTGCGTATCAGGTACAGTCCGTAGTTGATCATGCCGAGGTCGAAGCATTCAAACTCGGGCTTCACGCCGTGATCTTTCATCTTCTGCGCCAGGCCGCGGATCATGTCCGGTGAGTTCGGCGAGGCCTGGGTTACAAAGTTGAGGCTGCTTAGAGTAAGCGAGCACAGATCCGGCTTCAATTCGACGACGGCCGAGCGCTTTTCGAACTCCGGGAAATTCCTGCCCGAGGTGCTGGCCCCGACGACCAGCTCCGGACAGTGCTTGCGCAGACCCTCGAAAATACGTTGATAGATCTTCGGGTCCCACGTCGGACCTTGCCGTTCATCGCGGGCATGAATGTGGACCACGGTGATGCCCAGCTCGTACGCCTCGTGGACCTGCTCGATGATCTCCTCGGGCGTGACCGGCACGTGCGGTGTCATGGTTTTGGTGGGCACCATGCCAGTCGGCGTGAAATTTACAATGATCTTGGTTGTCATCCGGGGCCTTCTCGGGATCCGGCGTGTTTGGGCGATGGGGGACACGGCACCCAGCGGAATTATCCATTGTAACAGTGCCAAACGCATGCCATCGTGTGCACGCTCGCCCGGAAACCAGGAGGGCGTATCGGCAGCGTCAACCAACCAAGCCAGCAGCACCCAAGGCGCGGTGGTTCGCACCACCCTCGGGGCAGAAGTGCAGCACCGTGTGTAGTTGGCGGGCTCCGCGGCGATTGTCGCAGGCATGATATGGGCCGGGCCGCACTGTCCGCATGCTCAAGTGAGCCTGGATCTGCCGAGGGGAACGAACACCGTTCTTTCGGTCAATTCCTACGTCACCAACAACAACTGCGGCGGCGTCGGCTGTTCCTTCCGCGTCGATACACCCGAAGTGCTGGGCTGGATCGGCACCTTCATCCTGCCTGCTAACCCAAATGCAAGTGGACGAGGAGCAGGCCGGCGATCGCCGGCCTGCTCCTGCTTCGGCAGGCGGCCCTAGCCGAATTACCAGCTACCTGATCCGGGGCTTCGGGGGCATACTCCCGTGGGTCTGCCGGGATGCGGTCGTCGGGTCGCGCAGCGCTCGCGTCGTTCGCCTGTCCAAGGAGCCAACATGGAACACACCAGCACGTTGGGTCGCAGCAACCTGCACGTGCCCAAGATGGGCGTTGGCGCGATGACCTGGGGCGATCCCCGCGGGCTGGCCCGCCTGCACCCGGCTCAGATGCGCCTACGGGGGCGCCCATGGACGTGAGCAGGAGCAGCGCGCGCTGGAAGCCAGCCTGGCCGCGGGCGTCAATCTGTTCGATACGGCAGCCATGTACAGCCTGGGGGCCGCAGAACGGCGCCTGGGGGAACTGGCGCGCGGCCGGGATGTCCTGATCGCAACCAAGTTCCCGTCCGGTTTTCGCTTTCGACCGCAGGATCTTCCGAAGGAAGTGACGGCGACCCTGGAACGACTGGGGCGCACGACGATCGACCTGTATCAACATCACTACCCCAATGCGCGCCTGGACATCTCCGAGCTGATGGATCGGGTTGCAGATGCTGTCGAAGAGGGCAAGGTCACAGGCGGTGGGCGTGAGCAACTACTCGGCGGAACAGATGCGGGCCGCGCATGCCGCGCTGGCACGCCGCGGCATTCCACTGGCGTCGAACCAGGTGCAGTATTCGCTGGTGTTTCGCAAGCCCGAGGTGGACGGAACGCTGGAGGCCTGCCGCGAGCTGGGCATCACGCTGATGGCGTATTCCCCGCTGGGGATGGGCATGCTCACCGGCAAGTACTCAACCGAAAACAGGCCGGGCGGTTTCTTCCGGCGCATCATGCCCAATTTCAAGCGCGGCGCCATGCAGGCTGTTGAACCTGCGCTCAAACTCCTGCGCGAGATCGCCGAACGCCACTCAAAGACACCCAGCCAGGTCGCGATCCGCTGGCTGATGGAGAACCCGGTCGTGCTCCCCATCCCCGGGGCAAAGAACGAGGCGCAGGCGGCCGAGAACGTGGGCGCGCTGACGTTCTCGCTGACTCCGGAGGAAGTTGAAGCGCTCAGCCAGGCAACCCTGGCGTATCGCGAAGTGCGCCCGGCCTGGTGACCCACTCGGACCGTTCCTGTTCAATTGACCTGCAAGGTTGAGAGAGCAGGCTGGCGAATGCCAGCCTGCTTTGTTGTTCGCCGGTCCGAAGGCGTCGTTCAGCAGCTCAGCGTCGTGGCGCCCTGGTGCTCGCTCCAGGATGATTTGCCCGCGTAGTTGAAGGCGCGGATGGCGTACACGATGGTCTTGCCGCACAGCTGGAAGGCATCGTTTGCCATGGCGCCGGTGCCCGCGTGCCCCGGCAGCGTCGCATACAACACGTCATTCTGGTAGACGTGGAAGCCCGTCTCGGTATTCGAGTTGTCGGTCCAGGTGTAGGTCACGACATCCTTCGTGGCGCCCGTGATGGTGAACCCGTTGGGGCCGCACGGAACGGTCTCGGCCTGGAACAGGTTGCTCTTGCCCGATTCGCCGGCGCTGTTGAATGCCACCACCGAGTACGTGGCGATCGTGTCGCAATGCAGTCCGTCCAGCTCGAAGTTGGTGCCGCCCGATCCCTTGTTCGGCCCCCTTGAGCCGACCGGCTGCGAGTTGCCTTCGGCATAGATGCGGAATCCATCTTCGTTGTGCGGATTCGACACGGCCCAGTTGAAGGTGATGGAGTTGTCCTGCCCGTTGGCGCTGAAATTCGTCGGTGTGCACGGGATGGTGACGCCGTCCTCGGAATTGCTCGCACCCGATTCGCCGTTCTGGTTGAAGGCGCGCACTTTGAAATTGCCCTTGAAGCCGCAAGCCAGACCACCGAAGTTGTACGACATGCCGCCCGTCGCCGCGTGCGCGTCCAGCGAGGCGATCGGCGCCGTCACACCGTCCTGGTAGATGCGGAAGCCGTTCTCGTCCAGTGAGTTGTCATTCCATGAGAACGTGATGGCGGAGGCTGCTCCGTTGGCCTTGAAATTCTTGGGCTTGGAGGGTGTTGCGGGCTTGGGTGTGTCCGCAGGCGGCGGCGCCTGCGTGTTCACTGCGGCCTGCGTGTCCGCCGGGCTCGCGCGGTGGCCGCGGTCGGCTGGGCGGTGGCGCCCGCGATCTGCATCGCTTGCGCCGTGATGGTCGCCACGTAGTCCGGCTGTGCGTTGCTTTGTGCGGCGGGCGCGTTGCAGGCGATAATTGCCAGGATCGAAACAAACGCTGCAGCGACAACGCTAAAGCTTCTATTCATGATGTCTCCACTCGATTGCCAACGCTAAGAATTACGGCTTAACAATGCGCCATTATCGCACCATCCCGGCCGAGTTACAAGCCGGCAATCGCCCCAGTCGCCCACCCTGGTCTCACCAGATGATGACCTGTGCAAAGTCGCGCAAGTGCGCGGGCCCTGCCCCGGGCGGGTTCGGGCGAGACGACAGCCGGGGCTTCAGTCGGACGTGCTCCGGATCAACGGATCGGCCTGAAAGCAGACGAATGACACTACCCGCCGCGCCTCGCAGGGCGCATGATTCAGCGCGGGAGCCGGAGCGCTCCCGCTTTTGTTGCCCTGGCCCGCCGCTGGGGAGCAGACCGAGAGGAGTTCCACATGGCAGGCATCGGTCTTCATCATCGCGCTGGTCGTCGAGGTGGCGTTCGCCGCGTATTGCATGCGTCACACGGTCCGGCCAGCGGCGGGTGCGCAACTTCATCCGCCTCGGCGCATTCCTGGCGTTCGTTGCCTTCACGCTGCTTGCCATCCTCCAGTGGAGCTTCCGCTGGTACGGCCTGGGGCTGCTGCTGATGATCTGGGCTGTGGTGGCGAGCGTGCAGCTGCTGCGCCGCAAGCCGGATACGTCGACCTTCAAGCCCGGTCGATCGTGATCGGTCGCCTGATCGGCACGCTGGTGCTCGTCTGGCTGGCGCTCGTGCCGGCCTTCATCTTCCCGCAGCACAAGCCGCCGAGGGTCACGGGCCCGCACCCGGTGGCGACCGCGCTCTACACCTACACCGATGCGAGCCGCATCGAGACCTTCGCGTCCGACGGCCGGCAACCGCCAGGTCAATGTGGAATTCTGGTATCCGTCGGATGGCGGCGGCAAGTATCCGCTGGTCGTGTTCTCGCACGGGGCGCTGGGCATCAAGACCAGCAACACCTCGACCTTCATCGAGCTGGCCAGCCATGGCTATGTGGTTTGCAGCATCGACCATCCGTACCAGGCCCTGTTCACGCGCGGGCTCGGACGGCGCGGCTCGTGACCGTCGGCGCCGGGCTTCTATCAGCAGATCGTCGGCATCAACAACGGCAACTACACGCGAGGCCGAGACCTTCGATATGTGGCAGGACTGGCTGGGGTTGCGCACCGCCGACATCAACTTCGTGCATCGACACGCATCAAAACCAGCGCCGCGACGCGCCGGCTCAGACCCGGTGTACGGCATGATCGACGTGAGCAGGATCGGGCTGATGGGCCACTCCCTGGGCGGCTCATCGGTCGGGCTGGTGGCGCGTCAGCGCAGCGACATCCGCGCCGTGGTGCTGCTGGACGCGGACCTGCAGGGCGACTATCTGCTCGTACTCCAACGAGGCAAGTACACGCTGAACGACGAGGTCTATCCGGTGCCGCTGCTGGCCATCATGGCGGACGATCTGGTTCGGCTGATCGACAAGATCCCCGACGCGCGGGACGTCGTGGCGCTGGAGCACGTACTCGCCACGGCACCGCACGCCTACCGGGTGCACATCACCGGCACGGACCACCAGAGCGTGACCGACCTGGCGCTGAGCTCGCCGTTCTTTGTCAAGCTCATCACAGGAGTGGTGCCGAAGGCCGGCGGTGGGGAGGCGGCCGACAAGCTCTACGTGATCGAGACGGTCAACGACCTGGTGCTGAAGTTCTTCAACGTCTACCTGAAGGGCGAGGGCAACTTTGCCCCGGCCCGGACGTATTAGACTTGGGCAAGAACCACCTGAACGCTTCTGCCGCTGTGCCAGAACCCGCCCTCAGCGTCCTCGTTCGCAGTTCCGTGATTTCCTCATGTAAGAAGGAGACCCAATGACCGAACAACCGCAAACCCCTGAACCCCAGGGCAGCCCGTCCTCCGGCACGCCGCCCCTGAGCCGCGATGAATGGCGCGAGCGCCGGCATGCCGAACGCGAAGCCCGCTGGCAGGAGCGTGGTGAACGCTGGCACCGTCACTCCGGCCGCTCCCCCCTCGTCTGGGGAGTCATTTTGATCCTGCTGGGCATCGTGTTCTTCCTGCAGAATTCCGGCATTCAGATCGCCCTCAACTGGTGGGCGGTCTTCATCCTCATCCCGGCTTTCTGGAGTTTCGTTGGAGCGTGGGACAGCTATCGCGAGCAGGGGCGGCTGACGCGCCGCGCTCGCGGGCGCGGCGGTCGGAGGCACGCTGCTGACGGTCCTGGCGCTGGTGTTCCTCTTCAACCTGGGGTTCACCACGCTGTGGCCGATTCTTCTGATCGTGGGCGGCCTGGCCCTCATCCTGACGGGATTCGTCCCGGCCTGATGCTGCCGCGCAGAGTGCAGACAACAAGACACCGCCGGTCGTCCACGGCCGGTGTCTTGTCTGAATGTCAGGGATTATTGGCGTCCCTGCCGACCAGCCGGGCACTAGGCGAGACTGGCGATCGTGCGCACCACGGGTGCTCCGACGACGCCGGCGGCCTTCATGCGCTCGCGCAGCGCAGGATCATCCAGGAACTTGCGCGCATTGTCGGCATTGTCCCATTCCATCACGAGCGAGACCGTCTTGGGATCGTCCACGTCACGATATACCTGGATGACGCCGGTGCAGCCCGCGGATCGGCGGGTGACGTCGTTGCTGTCAAAGACCCCGCGCCAGACCTGATAGTCGGCGACGGCGTAACGCATGCTGATGTAGACCATGGTGCTGTTCTCCTAAAGTTGGAGGTGGGGTGTCGCTTTCATCCTATCATGCGCTGGTTGATGAAGCCGTGAAGGTTGGAGCGCGCAGCCTGCGGCATCGTGAAGAAAGACACCACCGGCGTTGGTTTCGCTGGACGAAGCACGGCGGGGATGAACCCCGCCGCCTACGAAGGCCCGTGTCTTCACCTGCCGCGACCCAACCAACGGCGCACGCGACCGGCGTAATCCACGTATTCGTTTCCAAACTTCTGGCGCAGGTAGCGCTCCTCCGGCGCGATCAATATATAGTGACAGGCGATCACGGCCGGCAACAGCATCAGCAGGATCCACAGGTTGTTGAAGGCCAGCGCCGCGCCCGCCAGCCCAACGGCGATTCCCAGGTAAAGGGGGTTGCGCGAGACGGAGAAGACGCCCGGAATCCACGATGTGGCTGATCGAGCGCCTGGGCTCCATGGACTGGCTGAAGCGCGCAAACTCCCGCCGCGCTGATATGGCCAGCCATCCGCCGACGATGAACAACAACCCGCCCAGGATGATCAGGGCGCTCCGCAGTGCGCCGGGCTGCACCTGAAGGGGCAGCAGCCATTGCAGGCCGATGCCGATGAGCAAGGGGACGCCAAACACCACTTCCGAGATCTGCCAGTAGCTGGTGTGTGCTGTATCCGTGGTTGGAGCGATTATCGCATTCGGGCGGGGAGACGCCAGGGCGCTTTCCAGGTCAATTCGGCCGAAAGGCGTTGCAGGCTGGAGCCCATCAGGCCGGAGCTTCAGGCTTTCCGCGGCTGACAACGAAGATCACCAGCACGGTGATCCACAACAGACGCGGTGAAGACGAGATTCTGTGCCGCGATCTGCGCGCTGGTTCGGCCCGCGGGTGCCAGCACGAACTTCTCCACCACGATCGGCACGTGCATGAGGATGGCAAGCAGCACGCTCTGCGTGTGGTCATAGAGCCAGACCATCAGGATCCGGTAGGGGATCAGCCAGGTGAATAGAAGCACCACGGTGAAGAGGGCGGAGGGACGGGCGTGGACGCCATGCCGGTGGCCGAGAAGACGGGGAAGTGCCACACGCCCCAGAGCACTCCCATGAGCAGGCCCGTTGGCAGGACGCCGAAGCGCTTGCGCAACTCGGGTGTGGCGAAGCCCGTCCAGCCGATCTCTTCGAAGATGGGCGAAGACCCGATCGCCGATCGCGATGCCCATGAGCAGCAGGCCGAGCTTGTCCTTGGCGGTCACGATCGCGGGCGTGGTCCCGAGCGCAAGGATCCCGGCGATGTCAACACGGGGCGATCAGGAGGGCGAAGACATACCAGCCCAGTCCCACGCGCCACTTCAGCAGCCGGGACTTCAACTGCCGGAAGCCCGCCCGGCCGTAGAGCACGCCCGTGAACAGAAGGCCGCTGATGAACGGACCGAGGATGCCGACCGGCACACCCAGCATCAACTGCTGGCGAGGCTGTCTGCGTGATGCCCATGAATCCGCCGGGCCCAGGGCGAGGAGGATCGCCGCCCCAGGAGATCACGAATACCAGGATGTAGTACGAGAGCACCGGGTGACGTTTGGCGAACGACCCAAGGCCTGACATGCTGCTCTCCTTTCGATGGAGGCGCGCTGCTGAGCCACGTGCCAGCCGTCCACTCGGCAGGCTGCTGGCAGTCTACAATCTTCGAGCGGCCGCGTCATGTGCGAATCATCCTGAGTTTGACACCTATCCGCCGCATTCCGTGGGCCAGCTTCGACCTCCGTCCGCCGCGATGATAGAACGCGCGCCGCAGGTCTCTGTGCTAGAATTCACATATTGGCGCGGCTGGTTCACAGGTACGTTGCCCGCATCTTTTCCCGCAAATACCGGCTTCCTGCCGGCAGCACCACCGATACGCAAAGGAGGTGCTCAGCCCAGGTCACACGCCATCGCAATCACGCCTGCACGCATATCCCTGAAAGAGGAGAAAAGCATGAAGAACCTGCGCACCATTCTGTTCGCTCTGCTTACCGTTGCGCTCAGCATCGCACTTATTGGTTGCCAGCCGAAGGCCACCGGCCCCGCCACCGTCCGTGTGCTGACGATGGAACAGGCCGGCCCGACCGTGGACGAGATGAACGCCATCGTGGCCGATTTCAACAAGGCCAACCCCGAGATCAAGGTCGAGATCGAGTACGTCTCCTACGACGCGCTGCACGACAAGATCACGACCGCCATGGCCTCCACGCCGCCCGCCTATGACGTCTTCCTGGTGGACGACATCTGGTACGCCGAGTTCGCCAAGGCCGGCTACTCGCTGGATGCCACCAAGCGCATCACCAAGGAAATGCGCGACAAGATCTTCCCCGCCGCGTGGGACATCACCACCGTGGGCGGCAAGGTCTATGGCATGCCGTGGCTGCTGGATGAGAAGTACTTCTACTACAACGAAGACCTGCTCAAGCAGGCCGGCATCAGCGCACCTCCCGCCACCTGGGAGGAGCTGCTCGACCAGGCCAAGATCCTGAAGGACAAGGGCGTCGTCGAGTACCCGATCGTGTGGTCGTGGGGCCAGTACGAGGCCGCCATCTGCGACTGGGTGACGCTGCTCTACGGCAACGGCGGTTCGTTGGTGGATGCCAACGGCGCGCCGGCCTTCAATGACGCCAAGGGCGTCGCCACGCTCGAGTGGATGAAGAAGACGCATCGACGACGGCTACACCAACCCCAGCTCGATCTCCTACGTGGAAGAGGACGTGCGCAACGTCTTCTCGCAGGGCAAGGCCGCCTTCGCCAGCAACTGGTTGTACATGTACGACCTGGTGAACTTCCAGGAGAAGGAATCGCAGGTCACCGGCAAGGTCAAGATCTCGCTCATGCCGGCATTCAAGGACGGCGGCGTGCAGAGCGCCAGCATCAACGGATCGATGGGCTTCTCCGTCGCAGCCACCTCCCCCAGTCCGGATGCGGCCTGGAAGTACGTCGAGTTCCTGACCTCCGAGAGCATCCAGAACCAGTATTCGGGGCACCTGCTGCCGATCTGGAAGACCAGCTTCGAGGGCGATATGCTCACGAAGCTGCAGGGCTACTCGCCCGCCAACGCGGGCGGCGTGCCGGCGTTCAACATGCAGTTCCCGTTCGCGCACGTGCGCCCCAAGGTGGCCTATTATCCTGAGGCCTCCAAGGCGCTGCAGCTCGCGCTGCAAGAGGCGCTGACCGGGCAGAAGACCGCCAAGCAGGCGCTGGACGACGCGGCTGCCAAGTGGGTCGATCTCGCCAAGTAAGTCACGTTACCGGGAAGGACGGGGATCGCAACTCCCCGTCCTTCTTCATCTCAACCTGCATTCAATGCTCCGCAAGCGAACGCTGACCCAGCAGGACGCCCTGGTTGGGCTGGTGCTGGTGCTGCCGGCCCTGCTCCTGATCCTGGCCATCGCGCTGCAGCCGATCATCTCCACGCTGTACTTCAGCCTCTTCGAACTGCAGCGCGGCGTCGGCGCGGTGGGCCATTTCACCGGCCTGGGCAACTACGTCAACCTGCTGTCCGACCCGGTCTTCTGGCAGACCATCGGGCGGACGGTGTACTTCACCGTCGTATCGGTGGGGGTGGAGCTGGTGCTGGGCCTGGCCGTGGCGCAGCTGATCCACTCGCATCCGCCGGGCTGGAAGTTCCTGCGCACCAGCCTGATCATCCCCTGGGCCGTGCCCACCATCGTCAACGGCACCATGTGGCGCTGGATCTACAACGCCGACTACGGCGCCCTCAACGGCCTGCTCACGCAACTTGGAATCATCCAGAAATACATCCCCTGGCTCACCATGCCGAACGTGGCCATGAACCTGGTGATCATGGCGGACGTCTGGCACAGCGTCCCGTTCATTGCGCTGATCCTGCAGGCCGCGCTGGCCACGCTGCCGATCGACCTGGACGAGGCGGCCGAGGTGGATGGCGCCACGGCCATTCAGCGCTTCCTGCTCATCCGCCTGCCGCTGCTGCGACCGGCCATCCTGGTGGCGCTCATCATCCGCACGGTGGAGGCCTTCCGCGCCTTCGATATCATCTACGTCATCACCAACGGCGGACCGGCCTTCGGCACCGTCACCATTTCATTCCTGACCTACCTCGAGACCTTCAGCTACGGCCACGTCGGCCGCGGCGCGGCGCTTTCCTTCCTGATCTCGCTCTTCACCATGGTCACGGCCTTCCTCTACATCCGCTTCCTGTACCGGCCCGAGGAGGCGCTGTGAAGATCCTGCGGCGCACGATCCTGCCGGTGCTGCTGGTGCTGCTGGCCCTGGTGCTGATCTACATGCCGGTGGCCTGGCTGCTGATCTCGAGCGTCTCCACGCGCGCCGAGCTGCTGTCCACGCCGATTCACTGGATCCCGCAGGCGCCGACGTTCAAGAACTACATCGACATCCTGTCGCCCTCGCAGGGCGTTTCGGAAGTGGCGCGCACGTTCCGCATCACGCTGGGCAACTCGCTGCTGGTGGCGGGCAGCGTGACCCTCGATCGCGCTGGTGCTGGGTTCCGCTGGCGGCCTATGCGCTCGTGCGGCTGCGCATGCCGTTCCGGCAGGGATTGCTGGTGGGCATCCTGGGCACGCGCATGATCCCCGAGATCTCGCTGGTCATCCCGATGTACCTGTTCGCCACGCGCTTCGGGCTGTTCAACACGCCGCTGATCCTGGTGATCACCTACCTGAGCTTCGCGCTGCCGTTCGCCATCTGGCTGATGGCGGCCTTCTTCGGCACCATCCCCGTGGAGCTGGAGGACGCGGCGCGCATCGACGGCTGCAACCGCTTCGAGACGCTGTGGCGCGTGATCCTGCCCATCTCCTCGCCGGGGCTGGTATCCACCGGCTTGTTCGTCTTCCTGTCCGCCTGGGACGAGTTCTTCTTCGCGCTGATCCTGACCAGCACGGTGAGCGCCAAGACCGTGCCGGTGGCCATCGCCGAGTTCACCGGGCGCTACGTGGTGGACGTGGGCGGCATGATGACCGGCGGCGTACTGGCCGCCATCCCGCCCGTGCTGCTCTCGCTGCTGTTCCAGCGCTACATCGTCAGCGGGCTGACCGCGGGCGCGGTCAAGGGATGACCGCGCGCTCGGCCATCGGCGTGGACCTGGGGGGACACGGGTTCGGGCCGGCGGTCATCACCGACGGCGGGAGAACTGCTGCGGCAGGTGGAGGCCGAGCATCGCGGGCCTGGGCCCCGAACGCGGACTGGGCCTCATCCAGGACCTCATCGCGCAACTGATCGGAGCGCAGCCGGCGCCCATCGCGGGCATCGGCATCGGCGCCACCGGGCCGATCGACAGCGCCCGCGGCGTGATCAACAACCCCTACACGCTGCAGGGCTGGACGAATGTGCCGATCGTGGACCGCCTGCAGCGCAAGTTCGGCGTGCCGGTGCGGCTGGACAACGACGCCAACGCGGCCGCGCTGGGCGAGCTGCTGGCAGGGCGCGGGCCGCGGCGCCAAGCGGCTGTATGCCGTGACCGTCGGAACGGGCGTGGGGACGGCCTACATGGTGGATGGCGTGCTGCAGCGCGGCGCGGGCGAGGTGCACCCCGAGGGCGGGCATCAGCTGATCGACCCCGACGGCCCGGAATGCTACTGCGGTCAGCGCGGCTGCTGGGAGAGCCTGATCGCCGGCCCGTCCATCGCGCGCAGGGCGCGCCTGGCCGCGCGAAGCGCGGGGCTGGAAGCCCACGCCGGACGACACCGGCAGCCGCTTCGAGGCGCGCGATGCTGGCCTGGGCGGCGCCGCGCGGCGACGTGTTCGCGCAGCAGATCCTGCATGACGTGGCGCTGGATCTGGCGCGCGGCCTCGTCAACATCATCCTGCTGTTCGTGCCGGACGTGATCGTGCTGGGCGGCGGCGTGATGGAAAGCGCCGACCTGTTCCTGCCCACGGTGCTCAAAGCCATCCACACCGAGCATCCGATGGTGCCATTCGACCAGGTGCGCATTGTGCCGGCCCAACTGGGCGACCGGGCCGGGCTGTTCGGGGGCGCCCACATGATCTTGAGGGAGTTGCCATGAACGAAGTTCCATATGTACGTGATATTCTGAGCCAACCCGAGGCGCTCGAGAGCGCCGTGCGCGCCTTCGATGCGGCCCCGCTGAAAGATATCGCCGCGCAGCTGAAGGCCGGCCAGTACGACCGCGTGGTCATCACCGGCATGGGCGCTTCATATCATTCCGGCTATCCGGCCTGGCTGATGCTCTCGCGGGGTCCGCTGCCCGCCATCTGGGTGGACACCGCCGAGCTGATCCATCACGCGCGCCAGCCTGGTGACCCCGCGCACGCTGCTGTGGATGACGTCGCAATCCGGCCGCTCGGTGGAGATCACCGCCGCGCTGGAGGGCGGCCGGCTGACCCAACCCGCGACGCTGATCGCCACGGTCAACGACCTGCAAAGCCCGCTGGCTGCGGCCGCCGCGGCCTGCATACCCATGCACGCCGAGCCGGAGGCCACCGTCTCGACGCGCACCTACGTGAACACGCTGGCGCTCGGGCAACTGGGCGCCATCGCGCTGCTGGGCGGGGATGTCGAGTGGGCGCGCCGCGACCTGCTGGACACGGCCGAGGCCATGAAGACGTTCCTCGCGGATTGGGAGGCGCTGAAGCAGCGGCTGGTGGACGCGATCGGCTTCCCCCGGCACCTGGTGCTGCTGGGGCGCGGGCTCATCGCTGTGCAGCGCGTTCTCGGGCGCGCTGGTGCTGAGCGAGGCGGCCAAGTACCTGGCCACGCCCTTCGAGGTGGCCGAGTTCCGTCACGGCCCGCTGGAGACCGCCGGCCCCGACCTGACCGCGCTGATCTTCGAGGGCGAGGCCTCCACGCGCGACCTGAACTTCGGCATGCTGCACGAGCTGCGCGCGGCTGGGGCAAAGGCCTTCTGCATCGGGTCAACCGCGCAGGAATGGCAGATGCCCATTCCGGCGGTGCCGATCATCGGCCTGCCGCTGGTGGAGATCCTGCCCATCCAGGCGCTGAGCGTGCACTTCGCCGAGTCCATCGGCGTCACGCCGGGCGATTTCTTCCGCATCGGCAAGGTGACGCTGAAGGAGTAGAGGGCACCGTCGTCCGCGATGGACGCCGCGTTCCGGTGACGCGCGAAAGGCCGAGCTTCACCGATCGAGCCCAACAGCAACGCGAAAACGGATCGGTGGGTGTCACGTCGCCCACCCCTTCGTTTTCGTTTCTCTCCCCTCCCCCGATCTTACGGGGGGAGGGGTGCTTGGGGGTGGGGGGGGATTTTTCCTCCGCATCGGCAAGGTCGCACTAACGGAGCAGGCGGCAGTTGGCTCTCAAGTGGAACAACAAGGCGCCCCCTTTCGGGGGTGTCTTGTTGTCAGCAACGATATCGTGCGCATGTGAACGACATCACACATCCATTACTTGCTCCAGCCGGATCAAGGTACAGGCGTCCCGCGCAATCGCACGCCGCGCCCATCCGGGCGCGTATCGCCGTCAACCCGGAGGTGTTTTCACCGACACATTGGCACGAGGAGAATGGAGATGAACGCGAGATTCGCTTTATCGGCAATGGTTCTTTGCATCAGCATCCTGGCCTGCAACCTGTCCGCGGACCAGGGCGGCGATGAGGATCTGATCGCCACGATCACGGCCCAGGCCGCGCAAGTCCAGGCCGCGAACGACGCAGCCGCCTTGGCGACCTCCGAACCGCCCGCCGCACCTTCGGGCGTCGAGGTCACCGTCTCCTCCGATACCAACTGCCGAACCGGGCCCAGCACCGACTTTGACGTGGTGCTCACCATGCACCCGGGCACCACCGCAACGGTCATCGGCAAGAACACGCAGACCAACTACTGGATCATCAGTAATGCGGCCGGCGGCAACTGCTGGCTCTGGGGCCAGTACGCCCAGGTCACCGGAGACACGAGCTCGGTGCCTGACTATCCCAGCGCCCCCGCCACCGGCGCCTAAGCCAACGAAGGAAAAGCAGCCCACCCAGACTCCTGGGCCCGCCATGACTCGCCGCGCCCGACTTCCCGCCGTCTGTGCCCGAGACCCCCAGCATCCTCGCGTGGGAGCGATCCTGTGAGGGTGGAATGGCCTCGGATGGTGTCACTCCCATCTGGATCGAGCCCATCACCCTCTCTTGGGGGGACCTGGCGGTCAACGAGGACGGGTACCGCGTGTACAAGAACGGCAGCCCGGTGCCGGACCTGCCGAAGGACAGCCAGACCTACCAAATAGAGATGCGCTATCCCCAGGGCACCGGCGGAGCGCTGTATTTCAATTTCGGCGTGGAGGCCTTCAATGAGGTAGGCGCCTCGACGAGGTCGTCGGTGGATGTCCCCAAGTGCCCGTAGCCCGGGCGCCGGCATGCGTACGGCTCCGTGCAGGCTGCGCCACACCGATTACGCGGCGGACCTCCGGTGCGATGTGACGTTGAGGGAGTGGGCCTGGCTTCCAAATGTCGTTGCGAGGCTGCTCTTCCCCGAAGCAATCTCCACGTGGATCCTTGAGCGGGTTGCCACGTCGGAACACCCCCTCCGCCCTACGGGCACCTCCCCCAAATGCAGGTTCAGAAATCTCTGAAGGTGATGATGCCTAACCTGCATTTGGGGGAGGCTGGGAGGGGGTGACTTCTTCCGCATCGGCAAGGTGACGCTGAAGGAGTAGTGGAGCCGCTCGCTCCGTCCCCGATGAACAAACACACCGCCCGAGGCGGTGTGTTTGTTTCGCAGGTGGAGCATGAATACCCGCCCGTGCGGGACGAACCGGCTCTCACTGGCCCGGGCAAACCGCGGGCTCGTTGCCGGAGGGTACGAAGCCGATGCCGACGCGACAGGTGTTATCCAGCTCGGCCAATCCCTTGATCGGGTAGAAGCTGGCGTAATCCTGATTGGCCTCACCGGCCTGTTCGTGGGTGTAGTGATCGTTGAGATCGAACATGGCAGGATCGAGAGCATCCGTGGCTGCCCACAGGCCGGCCAGGAACGTGTCATCGCCTTCCAGCAGCGATGTCTTGAAGGCTACATCCAGGCTGTTGGCATCCGCGGGATCCAGCCGCACCCAGGCCGCATCCGGATCCTGGCCGCTGCCCTGGTCGAACACCACGGCCTCATATCCATCGCCGCGGCCTTCGCTGTCCGAGTTGATGATGTTCTCGCCGCCCACATCCAGGTTCGAATCCAGCAGCACCTTGACCCCGTCCGTGGTCCAGTCGGCGGAGGACGGATGATCCACCCACACCAGCAGATCGCCGCGCCCGTTCATGTCGCGGTCAAGCTCCACCGCGTACTGACCCGGGAACGAATTTCCGGAATCGCGGCCGACGAGAGTAATTCTCACATACACCCAGGTCGGAGTGATGTAGAAGTTGCCCGAAGCGATATCCAGTTGCGGGAAGTACACGTCCATGCTGTTGGCATTGTACGGTCGCTCGAACTTGCCCTGGCTGAAGCGATCGCCGACGAAGGCCCGGGCCGGGTTGGCGCTGGAGAGCGTGCTCTGATCGCCCACCACAACGCCCTTTTCAGCAGGCATATCCGCTGGAACCGCGGTGTGCTGAGTGCCGGACGGCGCGCTGGGGGGCGCCGACGCCGGTGCACTGGTGGGCGCCTCGGCTTGGGGCGCGCTGGGCTGCTCTGCGGTGGCCGCCGGCGCCTGCGGCTGCTCCGCCGGGGCCGCGGCGGGCGCGGCGCAAGCCGAGAGCATAAGGCCGCACAGGACGAGCAAAGAAACGAACACAGAAATGCGCTTCATGGAAATCCTCCTTCTTAAGTCCGCGTGGAACTGCAACGCAACTGCTGGCAGGGCGGTGTTCGCCCGCAGCGGGTACTCGCCCGCGCCCCGCGGGCCGCGGCGAATCCCTCTCCTCACTATAGGTCGATTGCAGGGTCCTGTAACTTGCAGCTACCCGACTCCGGGCATCCATTGGTACTGCCTGAATGCAGCCTCCAGGGAACGAGGATACCGCCCTGTGGCGGTGTCCACTGACTTCCCGACGGTCGAGGGGCCCGAAAACAAGGCCGAAGGGCTCAGCACGGCATGCGGATGGCCCGTGGCGGTGTTCGCCCGGGCGCGGCGATCGCGAAGGATCTAGGAAGGAAGCAATCCCCGCGCGGACTGAGTATGAGATTGCTTCCTCGTCGCTGCGCTCTTCCTCGCAATGACGTGTGGGAGCGGTGGAGGGGATTAGCCCGCCGCGCAGGCTTTCGGTTCCCTTGGAACCTCAACTGCCGTAACGTCGCTGCGCTCCTGCGGGCGATGACGTGCGGTCGGTATCGAATGGGCCAATTCAATCAACTGTGGAAACTCAAGGCGCGATCGTTATAATCGCGCCGCGACGGTCTCAGGCCCCGGCCGTTGCCGCGGATCAGAGGGGCGAGAGGAGAGCAGCCATGAACTCATATCTGGATACATTGAAGAAGTACGCCTTGTTCACGGGTCGCGCCCGCCGCAAGGAATACTGGACGTTTATCCTGGTCAACTTCGTGATCGCGGCTGTCCTCGGCCTGTTCGAAGGGGCGACCGGCATGTTCGAAGACTCGAAGCAGAGCGTTCTCGCAGGCCTCTTCCAATTGGCCGTGTTGCTGCCGACCATCGGTGTCAGCATCCGACGGATGCACGACGCGGATCACAGCGGGTGGTGGGTGCTGGTCCCCATCGTCAACCTGGTGTTTGCCCTGACCGAGGGCACGAAAGGCGCGAACCGCTTCGGACCCGATCCCAAAGCTGCCACCGCGGCCGCGTAGCTGCGCGCACCCCGGTCGTATAATGCTTGCAGGCGCTGGGTGTGCCAACGCCAATTCGAAGTAATGTCAAAGGAGTTCACAACATTATGGGTGCAATGGATATCGTCAAGGCGTCATTGACCGCGGTGGAGCAAGGGGACTTCAAGAAGGTCGAGGAAGTCACAGCGGACGATCTGGTGTTCGTGGGGCCGACGCCGCAGCCTCTCGGAAAACGCGAGTTCCTGGCTGTGCAGACGGCTCTGCATGTGGCCTTCCCGGACTGGCGTTTCAACGCCACGGGCTGGACGGAAGCCGGTGACGTGGTGACCGCCAACGTGCAGATCACCGGAACGCATACCGGCGAATTGAACCTGCCGATGCCCGGCTTCGTCAAGGTTCCGCCGACCGGAAAGAAGATCTCGCTGCCCCCGCAGAAGACCTCCTGGACCATCAAGAACGGAAAGATGAGCCGGCTGGATGCGGCGCCGTCGCCGGATGGCGGTGTACCCGGCATCCTGGCGCAACTTGGGGTTGCCCCGCCCATGTGAGGCCCGGCCCACACCAGCTAAAGACGAAGAGAGACGCCCCCGAAAGGGGGTGTCTTTGATTCGATGCAGACGGGGACTTCCCAAAGGCGACAAATGTGATAATATGACCAAAGTTGTCAGAATAAGGGAGGACAGACTTGGATCTTCACGCATCAACTGGAGCAACCTGCGCAACGGCCTCGTATGGCTGCGTCGGTTGCTCTTTTTTGTTGGCGCCGCAGCGTTCCGGCGTTGACGGAATCACGTGAACGGACGGGGTTTGTGAGCCGCCCGCTTTAGAAGTTCAGAGGGAGGATCCGCCATGTTGCGCAACCTATCGGACCTGACCAAAGCCGGGATCTTCTATGCTCTCACATTCAGCCTGGTCCTCGTTGTAGCCCTGCTTTCGTCATCGCTGGGTGAGGGTGTTCTGCTCATCAGCATGTTCACTCCGCTCGCCGCCCTGCTGATCATGTTCTTCGTCATCACGCGTGACGGATTTTCCAAAGCGGCCTGGCGCTCGCTTGGTCTGCATCGACCCGGCGTTCGCAGCTGGGGATGGGCCGTGCTGCTGCCCTTGCTGGTGATCGGCGGCGCCTATGCCGCGGCCTGGGCCGTAGGCGTGGGTCAGCCCAAACCTGCCCACCGGGGGAGCGCTGATCAGTCTGCCCGTCAAACTGCTGATCTCGATCGCCATCGGCTCGCTCCTGGGCGCGCTGGGCGAAGAAGTGGGCTGGCGTGGCTTTCTGCTGCCGCACCTGATGCAGATCGGTCGCACACGCGCCATGCTGCTGACCGGTTTCCTGCATGGGGTCTGGCATCTGCCTGGGATGCTGCTCACGCCGTTCTATCACGGCCTCGGCGATCGCTGGATCGTGGTGCCCCTCTTCATGCTGTCCATCACGGCGGCCGGCATTTTCTATGGCTACCTGCGGCTGACCAGCAACAGTGTATGGCCGGTCGCCATCGCCCACCGGGCCGTCAACACATTCTGGGACCAGTTCTCGACGCTCACCGTGGCGGTGTCCCCGTTGGCGATGGAATATCTCGCGGGCGAGAGCGGCTTGTTCACCCTCACGGGGATCGTGCTGATCGCGGCCTGGCTGCTCTATCGCCTCAGCCGCCAACCGACGGTCCTTGTGGAGCCTGTGGCAGCCCGCGCATCCGCGGCGCGCTGAAGGAGAAGACGGGCATGCGCCTCGGAAGATCAGCCTCGCGAATCGTCTTCCTCGCCTCCCTCACTTTCTGGGTTTGGTCGGCCGCTGCCGCCGGCCCGCGGCACGCAACCGGTCCGGACTTCGCCGCCGTGGACGCCTATGTCGAAGCCCGGATGCAGGAGAAGCGCATCCCCGGCCTGGCACTCGCCATTGTTCAGGGCGATCAGGTCGTGTATCTCAAGGGTTACGGCATCGCAGATCCGTCGGGGCGCCCGGTCACGCCGCAAACGCCCTTCTTCCTGGCCTCGCTGGCTAAACCCATGACGGCCCTGGCCGTCATGCAATTGGTTGAGCAGGGCAGGCTGGAGCTGGACGCACCCGTCCAGAAGTATCTCCCATGGTTCCGTCTGGCTGACGAGGCCGCCTCGGCACAGATCAGCGTCCGTCACCTGCTTTACCACACCAGTGGACTGCCTGAGCGCACCGGGATCGAATATGCGGGCGTGCAAGATCTGGATGCGGATGCAATCGAACAACGGGTGCGAGGTTTGCACGTCGTGCAGCTCAACCGTCCCGTGGGCGCATCCTATGAATACAGCAATGCCAACTACCAAATATTGGGAATGATCATCCAGCAGGTCACGGGTCAGATCCTACGAAGATTACATGCAACAGCACGTCTTCCAGCCGTTGGGGATGACGCGAACTTATACCTCCAAGCGCGAGGCCCAGCTGAATGGCCTGGCCACAGGCTATCGGAACTGGTATGGAATCGGCGTGCCCTGGGACACGCCCTTCGACCGTGCGGGTCTGCCTTCCGGCTTCATCATCGCCAGTGTGGAAGATGTGGCGCATTTCGTGATCCCGCACCTGAATCGAGGACTCTACGGTGATGAGGTGATCTTGTCCCCCGAAAGCATGCAGGAGCTCCTGCGGCCTGCAGGTCCCAAACCGAACGCCGACGAGGCCTATGCCATGGACTGGGGCCACATGACCCTGGATGGGGAGCGCTTGATCATGAAGGGCGGCGACCTGGCCGATTTCAAGACTCAGGTGGTACTTGTTCCGGACGCACACGGAGCGGTCATTACCCTGATCAACACCAACGACAGCCTGGGCACCACATTGGGCGATTTGCGCCTGCCGTTCATTCCCATCGGCGTAACCAATATCCTGCTGGGCAAGGAAGTTTCGCCCGCGCCCTCAAGTAACCTGCCGGCAATCTACCGCGGCCTTCCGACACTGATCGTGGTCCTGTTGTTGCTGGGCATCCTGCTGTCCGTCCTGGCGCTCCGGCGCTGGCACAGGGTGCCGGGCAGGCGTCCTCGCGGCTTCTGGCAAACGAGCTGGCACGTCGCCGTGCCGTTTCTCGTCTACCTGGCGTTGGGATTGATCGCTCTGCTGGCGGTGCCGCAGGTGTTGCAGATTCCGTTGTCGTTCATGCAGTACATGTACCCGGATTTTGGATACGCCATCCACGACATCGGCGTGATCGGCATCGGCTGGAGTCTCGTATGGCTGGCGCTGTCCATTTATGTGCTGCGCCGGGCAAGCTCGCCTGGGCTCCCGCTCGGGGGAGACGGGCAGCGCCGGCGCACAGTCTGAGCTTGTCGCGATCCGCGTGACAACAGGAAGGAGAGAATGTGAGCACAGCCGGCGCCGCAGACAGTGGTCGTACGATGAAGTTGAATGGCCGAATGAGATCCGCGCGCGGGTTCTGGGGCGCCCTCGTGCTGCTTGCCACACTCCCGTTGGCTGCTGTGTATCAGATGTTTCTTGCCAATGGGTTCGAGACCTTTCTGCATTGGGTGCTCGCGACCGGCACCCTGCTGGTCGCGCTGGGAGCCCTGGATTTCGACCGGCTGCCCAGGTCGCTGAACTGGATCGGGTGCCTGTTGGCAGGCGCGGAAGCCGTGATCTTCTTCCTGCAGGGGCTAAGCCACCTGATTCAAAACGCGGCCTTCACCCACTTTGCTTATGACCTGCTGGGGCAGGGACTGGAAGCGTGGCTGCCCCGTTTGCTGATAATCATCTGGTTCGGGGCGCTTCTGTTGCGGGATAGCCACGGATGGACGCGCATATTCGGCTTCTTCGCGCTGCTGGTCTTCCTTGTCGCGGAGGCGGTACGCATCAGCTCCACAGCGCAAGGGACGCCCGCACCGGAGGTCTTGAAAGCGGTCATCCTGTTACCGTTCTTGTGGCTGCTGCTGGAGAGTCGCAAGGGCATGACACGGTCGTAGGATCGAGGCGGGTGCCTAACGACGTTACCCCCTCCGTTCGCAGGATCGTCATGCGCTCAGCCAGCCCAGAAGAGGAGAGAGGCATGTCCAGAACCCTAACGGATCTGCAGAAATCCACCTGGTACTACGTCATTGCATTCGTGCTGGTCCTGGTCGCGAGTCTGGCAGCGGGCCGGCTGGGCGTCGACCCAGGGCTGGGGCTCATGTTCACGCCGCTGATCTCGGTCTTCGCCATGTTCTTCATCCTGACGCGCGATGGCCTCACCCGGCAGGCGTGGAGCTCCCTCGGATTGCACCGCCTCGGGTTTCGGAGTTGGGGTCTGGCGCTTCTGGGGCCGATCTTCGTGCTGGCCTTCGCCTACGCGGTGGGCGCCCTGCTGGGCATTGTCCGCTTAACGGCGCCCGGGCCGAGCTTCATCACCAACTTCCCGCCAGATGCCATCGCCATGGCCGTCGGCATGTCTGTTCTCGGTTCGTTCGGTGAGGAGATCGGCTGGCGCGGCTACTTCCTGCCGCGATTGCTCTCACTGGGCCGGACGCGGGCTTTGCTGTTGAGCGGGTTGCTGCACGGTGTCTTTCACCTGCCGTTCATCCTGCTGACGCCGTTCTATCACGGCCAGGGCAACAAGCTCATCGTGGTGCCGCTGTTCCTGCTGGCGCTGACGGCGGCGGGCGTCTTCTACGGATACCTGCGGCTGACGAGTCAGAGCGTCTGGCCGGCTGCCATCGCGCACACCTCGATCAACATCACGGCCGAACAGCTGGCGGCGGTCACCGTGGCGGCCTCACCGCTCGCGGGAGAGTATCTGCTGGGTGAAAGCGGCCTGCTGACGATCATTGCACTGGTCATCGGCGCGGCCTGGCTGCTGAGTCGCCTGAATCGTGTGCAGCCCGCGACTCCCGTGTCCTGAGCGCCGGCGCCTCGACCAGTACGGCGGCGCGTCCCAGCGGCGCTTGCCCGCGGTCCGACGGCGCGCTCGCATCACCACTGGAGCGACGCGATCAACTCGGATATCCCGGCGCGATCCAGATCCGTCCCGTTGGCAAGGATGGCAATGCCCAGGTTCTCGCCCGGATACAACCGCATATTTGTGGCAAAGCCCGGGCCGCCCCCCGCGTGCTCCAGGTATGGTCTGTCGGCGGACGGGAATGAGAACCAACCGATACCATGCCCATCGATGGGAGCCGTCTGCGTCATCAAGGCGACCGACTCGGCCGACAGCACGCTCTTCCCGTCGAGGCTGCCGCCGTTCAGATAGGCCAGCATGAGGCGCGCTACATCGGTCGCCGGCCCCACGAGGCCGGTGGAAGGTGTGGCATCGATATACATCTTGTTGAACCAGACCAGGTTGCCTTGCTGCAGCCGCACGAGCTTGCTCGGTATCCAGCAGGAACGGCAGGAGCGGGGTATAGAAATGCACAATAGGCAGCGAGCCGGCTGCGGCCCTTTCCGTCATGCCGGGCGAATACACAAACGAGGTCTGCGTCATGCCCAGGGGCTGCAGCAGGTTGCGGGTCATGTAGTCTTCATAGGTCTGCCCGCTGACCGCCTCGATCACCGCGCCCAGCAGCATGTAGTTGTAGTTGCTGTACGCGGCCTTCGTGCCGGGCGTAAAGCGCAGCTTGTTGAACCTGGACAGGTACGTGCGGGCGATCTCGGTCTGATCGCGCGGATCGTCGTCGTAGTGCACCCATCCGATCATAGACGGCATCGTGTCCGGGAGCCCGGAGCTGTGCTGAAGCAGGTGGCGAATGCTGATCGGCGTGCGCACGTCGCTCGGATAGACGGCCTGGAACCACGGCAGGTACTTTGAAACGGGATCATCCAGGCCCAGGCGGCCCTGCTCCGAGAGCTGCACAATGGCCATCGCGGTGGGGATCTTGGTCATCGACCACCAGTGATAGACCGTGTCCGGCGTGGCCATGTTCTTGCGGGGTCCGTCGGCGAATCCGGACGCGTGGCTGTAGACCATCCGTTCATCTTTGACCACGACGACCGAAAGGCCGGGTGGATTTCCGGAGGCCACGAGGGCGTTCAGGTAGGCTTCCAGACCGGCGACGTCCGCGACCTGCGCCGGAAGCCTGGGCGGATGGGGCGCCAGAGCGTAGAGGGCAACCGCGATCACCAGTACGAGCAAGAGGGCCGGAATGAACATTCGGGGCGATCGTCTCTTTCCCATGGGCACCTGCAATCAGGGCGACGGTCCCATCGGCGCCGGTGGATACCATTATTAGGGACGAGGCCCGGATTTTACATCAAGAATCCGGGCCGCGATTGCACGTCGTAGCGCCGCCCGAAAAGGAATCCGAGGACAACCGCCAAGATGCGGCCGGGAGAGGAAACGCGACTCGAAATGCTGGTTTTGAGCGATCCGGCCGGAAGCGGCGGGCGCAAGCTGATCGGATGCTTGAGTTCCTGCACCTGTAAGACTGGGTCTCAAGACGGGGACCGGGAGTCGCGAGTCGAGAGTGAAATGCTACTGCAGCAAGGCCGCGGCGTCGGAATGAATCACGACCCCGCCGGGCTTCAGCAACCTGTTTTCCTGGCGCCTGATCTCCTGCGCGACCCTCAATCGATCCGCCCGCTTGGCAAAGCGGGCGGTGAATTCAGGCGAACCGAACAGCCGGCTGTCCTGAACGGCGTCAAATGAACGATCGGGGAGGAAATCCAGCGCGCCGGGTTGCCCAAGGTCCACCCGGTGATGGGCAAAGGCCTCCTGGTCGAGATCACCCAGGTCAACGCCGACGGGCTCCGCACCCAGCTCCAGCAGGATTCGACAGAACCACGGCTCAAACTGTGCCGTGAAGCCGCGGCTGGCGCCTCGTCCAATGGAGACTGAGCCAAATGGCGTGTCAATCTGTAGTGCGGCAGGTGCCCGGCTCGTGCTTGAGCCGCATGCAATGTCCAGGATCCTCTGACCCCGAATATCGGACAACTTCGCAAAGGACCTCGCCAGCCGGCCGAACATCTGCAAGACGATGTCCTGGACGCCCGGCTCGCTGGCGATCTTCTGCATCAGGTTGTAGCGACTCTCCAGGGCGCGGACCGCACCGGCAAGCAACACATGATCCTGGCTGTCAGTCCATAGTCCGCTCAGTTTGAGGATGAGCGGCTCCGGTCCATCGTTTCGCACTTCGGGTGCTTCCCTGGGATGGATGGCGACGGTTCACAAGGATCGAATGGCGAATCGCCCTCGGGCCCGCCGTGCTATCCCTTGCTCAGGGTGACGAACACCATCGGCCTGCGTTTGGTCTGCTCATGCAGGAAGCTCTTGACGGCATTGACCAGGCCCTTCTCGTCATTGATGCTGCGGTCACGGATCACATCCGTGATGCGCTGGCGCACCTGCGGGATCAGCTGCAAGGCCTCTTCGGGCGAGAGAAAGCCGCGTGTGATGATCTCGGGCGCCTGCAGCAGGCGTCCCGTGTGCTTGTCCACGCCGACGTCGATGAGCAGGATGCCGTTGCGCGCCAGTTGGCCGCGTTCGCGCATGACCTCGTCGTCGATATCGCCGATGGATTCACCGGTGACGTAGATGTATTCGCCGGGAATGCGCTCGCCCAGCAGCACCTGGTTGCCAACCAGTTCAACCACCTGGCCATTCTCGACCACGATGGTGTTGGCGGCTGCGACGCCGGCCTCCTGGGCCAGCTCGGCATGCCGTTTCAGCATGCGCAGCTCGCCGTGGATGGACATGAAGTGCTTCGGGCGCACCAGGTTGATGAGCAGCTTCTGCTCCTCCTGCGCCGCATGACCGGATACATGGATGGGGGCCACCTTGTCGTCGATGACCTTCACGCCCCGGCGCAGCAGCCGATTGATGGTCTTGCTGATCGACTCCTCGTTGCCGGGGATGGGATGGGATGAAAGCACGATCGTATCGTCCGGCTTGAGGTCGAATTGGCGGTTCGTCCCGGCCGAGAGGCGCCCCACGATCGAGGAGGGTTCGCCCTGCGAGCCGGTGCACATGATGGCGACCTTGTGGTCCTGCATGTGCAGGGCCTGATCGATGGGCACGATCAGTTCATCCGGGATGTCCAGGTATTTCAGGCGGCGCGCGATCTTGACGTTATCCACCATGCTGGGACCGGCGATCGCCAGCTTGCGGCCGTGTTTGGCGGCCGCGTCCGCCACCTGCTGCACGCGTGAGATCAGCGAGGCGAAGGTCGCCACGATGACGCGGCCCTTCGCATTGGCAAAGACCTGGTCAAATGCGGGGCCGATGACGAACTCGGAGGGGGTCCAGCCGGGCCGTTCCGCGTTGGTCGAATCGGAAAGCAGCAGATCCACGCCGCGCGCCGAGAGCTCGGTCAGTTTGGCCATGTCGGTCGGCCAGCCGTCCACGGGCGTCTTGTCCAGCTTGAAATCGCTCATGTGGATCACAAGCCCGGCGCCGGTTGTGATGGCCAGCCCCACCGCATCCGGGATGGAATGGCTGACGTGGAAATACTCCACCTTGAATGGGCCCAGCTTGGTCGCTTCGCCGGCCTGCACCGTCTTCAGGTGGGCCTTGTGCTGCGCGTTGTTGCGCAGCAGCTTGCCTTCGATCAGGCCGCGGGTCAGCGGCGTGGCGTGGACCGGCACCTGGAAGTCCTTCACGAAGTGCTGGACCGCGCCGATGTGGTCCTCATGCCCGTGGGTGATGAAGAGCCCCAGCACGTCGTTGGCGCGCTGCTTCAGGTACTCGTAGTCCGGGATGATGTAGTCCACGCCGAGCATGTCGTTCTCGGGGAACATGATGCCGGCATCCACCACGATGATCTTGCCGGCGTACTCGTAGGCCATCATGTTCTTGCCCACCTCGCCCAGTCCCCCGAGTGGGATGATCCTTAACTTGTTCTTGTTACTCATATGTTCCTTCTTACCTCATGAAATTGGATAGTTCAAATAAGACCGCGCTGCGGTCATTGTCGTCTTGCTTTGTAATTCGGTCGCTTTGTGATGTTTCAAACAAAAAGACCTCCGCCGGGTTGCTCGCGGAGATCGTTACCTTCCAGCTACGATGTTCCCAAACAAACTGCCAGACGTTCGACAGTAAAAGTCAACCAAGTGCATGGAGTGTACCCCAATTGCCGGGATATGTCAAACGCGTGCGGAGCGGCACCTTAGGAGACGGTAGGGGTGGGGCAAAGGCGCCCGCCCACTCTGCGCCTCCCGGCGTGGCCCCGCCTATGCCAGGGGCGGGGCTCAATCGCCCCGCGCCCATTTGCCTGTCAGGCTTGGGTGCTCAACTGCGTTCGCAAGGGGCAAGGCGATGGTGCAGCGAGTGCGGGGCAATTGGGCTGAGGCTGCTTCTACAGGCCGAACCAGTCACCCGCCGACGCGGAATTAATCGAGCATGCGCAGTTTCATGGTATACAAATTTGGCCTCCGGGCTGGCGCGATGTGCGCGGAGTACGGATTGAAGTCCCGCGGAGAAATTGTCCATGGATCACACCGCACAGACCTTCCTCGCAATTTTCATCGTGTTTTGTTCGGCGCAAGTGGGCGCCGAAATCGCGCAGCGACTCAGATTGCCGGCAGTCGTCGGCGAGATCGCCGCCGGCATCGTTGTTGGGGGCTCAGTCCTGGGATGGATCGAGATCAATGAGCCTTTGGAGGTGCTTGCCGAGATCGGGGCTGTGCTCCTGTTGTTTTCCGTCGGATTGGAGACGCGCGTCGAGGACTTGCGCAAGGTGGGGCGCGTGGCGACCCTGGCAGGCTTCGGGGGCGTGATCCTGCCGTTCGTTCTGGGCGCTGCCTGGGCGAAATCTAGCGGACTGGAAACGCCCAAAGCCCTTTTCGTTGCCGCCGCATTCGTGGCGACGTCGGCAGGCATCACGGCACGTGTTCTCAAGGACATGGGTGTGTTGGACCACACGACCAGTCGGGTCATCCTCGGCGCAGCCGTCATAGATGACATCCTGGCGATGCTCCTGCTTGCTGTGGTGACGTCCTTGCAGGGCGGGGAGCAACTGGGTCTGCTTAGCCTGGCTGTGGTCTTCCTGCAGGCGGTTGGCTTTGTCCTATTGATCTCCCTTGTGGGCACTCGATTCATGCGACGCTCTTCGCCCTGGCTTGAGCTGCCCATTAATCCACTCTCGCCGCTGACGATCTCGCTTGCACTCTGTCTCGGGCTCGCGCTCGCTGCGACCTTCCTGGGGCTGGCGGCAATCATCGGCGCATTTCTGGCTGGCATGGCAGTCGCGGAGACCACTCAACGCGACTCTCTGGAGAAGCAACTTCGTCCGATTCAGGCATTCCTCGTTCCGTTCTTTTTCGTCGTTACCGGGGCCAAGGTCGTTCTAGCCGATCTGGGCAGTCTTTCCGCTTTGAGCACGCTGGCAATCGTCACAGTTCTGGCCGTCATCGGTAAACTTGCCGGCAGTGGTCTCGGCGCCCTGCCTTTGGGCCGTAAGGACGCGTTGATAGTCGGCGTGGGTATGGTGCCGCGGGGCGAGGTGGGCATCATAATCGCCAGCCTAGGCCAGCAGGCAGGCATCTTTGGCGGCCAGATATATGCAATTATCATTGCCATGTCCCTGATAACAGCCATGCTCGCGCCCTCCCATCTTGGAAATCCTGCTCAAAGGCCGGCGCCCCACGGACAGCCACCCCCGAATGGGGCGAGTGCGGATCCACCGGTCGGTGGTGTCCAGGGAACCACATTGCCAGACTGAGGGCCGCCGCCGGTAGGCAATGCGGTTCGCGACCAGACCCGGAGGAAACCATGACGCTTGCGAGGTATATGAAAAGGAACGTGGTCTCCGTCCATGCGGATGCCACCATCCGTGACGCGGCGCACGTGTTCGTCAAACAGCATGTCGGCATGCTGCCTGTCATCGACAACGATGGCAAACCGGTCGGCGTGGTGGGCCTGCAAGACATGTTGACGCTTGAATTGCCGGACTTCGTCAACTTTGTCGCGGACCTGGACTTTGTCCAGGATTTCGGTGCAGTCGAAACCACACGTCCATCCGCTGCCACACTGGGCAGGTCCATCAAGAAGCTCATGAAGCCGCCGTTCTCCGTTCCTGAGGATTGCGGCCTGCTGCGAGCGTACGCACTCCATGGTGCAGGATGATTTGCACGACCTTCTGGTCGTCGCTCCGGACGGCGAATTGGTCGGCATTGCCTCGCGGGTGGACATAGGAAGGGCCATTCTCGCCGCCTGGGCCACGGTGGAGGAGACCGATTGACCGCCGCGGTCGTTCTCTCCAGTCTGCTCTTCAGCGCCGCGTTGGTCGATCATCTTTACCGAGAAGATGCATCGCTCGATCACCGCCATCGCGGCCGCCGCGCTGATGATCGCCCTGGGCACGGATGCTGGGCTTCTATTCGGAGGAGGCCGCCATCCAGGCAATCGACTTCCAAACCCTGGGCCTGCTCCTCGGAATGATGATCCTGGTGGCAATGCTCCAGCCGACGGGTTTCTTCCAGTACCTGGCGGTGTCCGCGGCGCAGGCCTCGCTCGGCAAGCCGGTTCGCCTCTTCGTCCTGCTTGGGAGCATCACGACCGTGATATCGATGTTTCTTGACAACGTTACCACCGTGGTGCTCATTGCACCCGTTACGATCCTCATCTGCGAGATCCTGGGTATCAGCGCCCTCCCCTACCTGCTGGCCGAAGCTCTGCTTTCAGATACCGGCGGCGTTGCGACGCTCGTGGGTGATCCTCCGAATGTTCTCATTGCCTCGGCCGCCCACCTTTCCTTCGGTGATTTCCTCGTGCACTCGCTGCCCATCGTGGTGGTTGCGTGGGCGGGCGCGCTCTTGCTGCTTGGGTTCCTGTTCAGAAGGGAGCTTTCCAAGAGGCCGAAGAACGTCAGAGCTCTGATGCGGATGACTCGCCGCGACGCGCTGAATGAACCGGAGAGTGCCCGACGTCTACTGATCGTGCTCGGGGCGGCAGTCGTCTTCTTCCTGCTCGATCCCCTATTGCACCTCAGTCCTTCTTTCATTGCCATGGCCGCTGCCGGTGCCGCCATGGTGTGGATTCGTCCGGATATCAACGAAACCCTCAAGCGAGTCGAGTGGGGCGTCTTGATCTTCTTCGGAGCCCTTTTCGTGATGGTCGGCGGATCTCGAGGCTGCCGGCGTTTGGGATCTGGTGGTCGGATTGGCCGAACGTGCCTCCAATGTGCCACCGGTCTACTTCGGTCTGGCGCTACTCTGGACCGTGGCGATCCTGTCGTCGGTCATCGACAATGTCCCGGTCACAATTGCCTTCATCCCCATCATCCAGGGACTGGGCCGGACCGGTATGGATGTTGAGCCCTCTGTGGTGGGCGCTGGTCTTCGGCGCCGGTTTTGGCGGCAACGGCACCATTATCGGATCAACGGCCAACATCGTCGTCACCTCCCTGTCCGAGCGGACGCGCCATCCGATTACTCCGCGCTTGTGGTTCAGGCGTGGGCCTACCGGTGATGCTCGTCACCTGCCTGATCGCCAGCGTGCTATTCGCTGTTCTCTACCCCCGGTTCTGATGGATGGTGACCCCGATCAGACCTCGGCAGTCGCAGCGGGAATTATTCCATGATCGTGGCCTCACCTCGGCTTCATTGCGCAGGCTGGCCCGCTGCGGGCGGTGGCGACTTAGTTTGGGGAAGCCGAGTACAGCAGCCACAGCCTCCGCAGGCTCGCCTCGAGGCGTTGGCCCAGCGCCTCGCCTCTGGCTGTCGTGACGTCGTCCGAGTTGTCCATCACAACATATGGGACGCTGCACCCCCTGGATCAGCACGTGTTCCGGATCGCCGCCCGTGACCTCCGGCCAGTCCACGTCACGATACAGGCGTTCGAGTTTCGCGTCCGGCAGAGAATGTTCCAGGATGCTATCCGGCTTCTCCGGGTTGAACCGTTTGCGGTTCTTGCGCAGGGATTCCTCCCAGCTGACATCGATCCACAGGACCGCCATCTTCGTCAGCATCTGAGCCGGCAGGTGGGAGAATGCCGATCGATACCCGCCGTGCTCCCGGCCAGCGCGAGAATTCAACGATCGTCGTCAGCGGGCGTCTCCGGATCTGAGACCTGGCGCTGCCGCTTTTGGTATTCCAGCCCGATCCGTTCGATCAGCACATCCCAAAGATACTGGTGCAGGAAATAGCCGTCCCGGTCCGTGTGCAGCCGGGGGTGCCCCATGTGCTCCAGCAGCTGGTCCTCTTCCATCCAGGCCCAGAGCATCGGAAAGTCGTCGATCTCATCGAACGGACCGATGTGAAAGCGCCGGGCGCGTGCTTCCGCCGGGACGCCTTTCAAATAGTCGATGACCTCGCTCTTGCCAGCCCCGGGCCGGGCGATCAACAGGAGGATGTCGAAGGTGCTGTTGTTGGCCATGTCGTATGCCTCATCCGAGCCGCGCATCGGAGCCTGCTGAAAGATACCACGGAGTAACCCGCCGTTCACGCCCCGCCGACGTTGGAATACAATGGAATACGTGGACCGCAATCCAACGATTTAGACATAAGGAGAGCCTCATGAATCCAGCCAAGAGCGCCACCCGAAAGACCACTCACAAAGCAGCCAAGAGCGGCGGCGCGAGCGCCAAGGCCTCACAGGGCTTCACGGCCGAGGAAAAGGCCGCCATGAAAGAGCGCGCCCGGGAGCTGAAGATGGCAGGGGACAGGGCCGCCGGAGAAAGCGCCCTGCTCGCCAAGATCGCCGAGATGCCCGAACCGGATCGCAGCATGGCCCGCAGGCTGCATGCGATCGTCAAGGCCAGCGCGCCGTCCCTCTCCCCGAAGACCTGGTACGGGATGCCCGCCTACGCCCGGGACGAAAAGATCATCTGCTTCTTCCAAAGCGCGGACAAGTTCAAGGCGAGATACGCGACCTTCGGCTTCAATGACGCGGCCAAGCTCGACGATGGCGCCATGTGGCCCACGTCCTTCGCGCTGAAGGAGCTGACGCCTGCGGATGAGGCAAGGATCGCCGCGCTGGTGAAGAAAGCGGTGAGCTGAGGACCGACCCCATCGGTAAATCGTTCGCCCGCGCGGCGCGGGCCGTCGCCCCCGGAACGCCACACACATTTGAGCGTGCATGCGCATGATGAATGCCTACGTCGTACTGCTGCGCGGCATCAATGTCGGCGGCAAGAACATCGTCCCAATGGCAGGCCTGAAGACATGCCTGGAAGACTTGGGATTCACCGATGTGGCAACGTATATTGCCAGTGGTAACGTGATCCTGAGGTCCGACCAGCGCGCGGACAGGGTACGAGCGCTGATCGAAAAGGCGCTGCCAGGGCGCTTCAAACTGGATAGCCAGCTGATCAAGATCCTGGTGCTGACGCGCGCGCAGCTCCAGGCTGTGATCGACAACAAGCCGAAGGGCTTTGGGGAACAGCCCGACAAGTATCACAGCGATGCCATCTTTCTGATGGACATGGACGCGGCCCGGGTCATGCCCGCCTTCAAGCCCCGCGAGGGAGTCGACCGGGTCTGGCCGGGTAAGGGTGTGATCTACTCGCAGCGTCTCAGCGCGCAGCGCACCCGAAGCCGATTAAACAAGATCATGGTCACGCCTGCCTACAAGAGCATGACGATCCGCAACTGGAACACGACAACCAGGCTGCTCGAAATGCTGAAGAAGATGGACCGCTAGGCCAGCCGCAGGAAGCATATGAGCACACAGTCCATGGTGGAGGAGTACGTGCGCCTGGCGCTGGCCATCGACCAGCACCGGGATGGCTACATCGACGCGTACTTTGGCCCCGCGGAGTGGAAGGAGCAGGCGGCACGCGAGGGCAAGCTGCCGCTGAACGACCTGGCAGTTCGGGCTGCCGCACTGGCCGAGGCCATCACTGCAGATGCGGGCATGGACCTGCAGCGCAAGGACTTCCTCGCGCGCCACGCGCGCGCCATGCAGACCACTCTGCGGCTGCTGAGCGGCGAGAAGATGCCCCTGGTCGACGAGGCCGAGGGCGTCTATGACATCCGCCCCGAGTGGACCGACGAACCGGACCTGGAAGCGGCGCAAAGCGAGCTGGATGAGCTGCTTCCGAGCGGGGGAACGCTCCTGGAACGGCTGACGCAGCGCAAAGAAGCGCTGAAGATATCGGCCGAGAAGACGCGCGAGCTGCTGCCCATCGTGCAGGACCGGCTGCGACAGGCCACGCGCCAGCGCTTTCCACTGCCCGAGGACGAAGGGCTCGAGTTCGAGTACGTCAGCGGGCACCCGTGGTTCGCATACAACTGGTACCTGGGCGGCGGCCGCTCGCGCATCGAACTCAATACCGATCTGCCCATGCAGATCACCCGGCTGGTCAAGACCATCGCGCACGAGTGCTACCCGGGTCACCACACGGAACTTTCGATCAAGGACATGCGCCTGCACCGCCAGCAGGCGCGCGGGGAACACGGCCTGATGCTGCTCAACTCGCCTTCGGCGGTGATTTCAGAGGGCATCGCCACCAGCGCGCTGTCGGTCATCCTGTCGGATGAGGAGCTGGAACAATGGTACGCGCACGAGCTGATGCCGCGGGCGGGCGTGGATCCGGCGCTGGCGCAGGGCGAGGCCGATATCTCCCGCATCATGGATGTGCTGGGCGGGGCCAGCGGCAACGCGGCCTTCATGCTGCACGACCAGGGCGTGGACCCGGCCGAGCTGGCGCCGTACCTGCAGAAGTATGGACTGCTCACCCCCCAGGAGGCCGCCAAGCGGGCGGACTTCATCAGCGATCCTCTGGACCGCGCCTACATCTTCAGCTACAGCGTGGGCCAGCGGCTGCTGAAGGCGCTGTTCGATCACAAGCCCGACGTCACGCACTGGTTCACGCGCCTGCTGACGGAGCCGGTCACGCCCTCGCAAGTGCGGGCGTGGATCGAGACTTGAGCACAGGATGCCCAGCGTTGCGCACGTAATCCGAAAGAGAGCGGATGGGCGCAATCCCCATCCGCTCTCTTTCGGATCTTCTCCCCTCCCCTGCAGGGGAGGGGCGGGGGTGGGGTACAGGCCGCCAAGCCTCGAGTAATGCCGCTTCGGTGAAAAACCCAGAATGAAGCGCAAACGCAGGATGAGAGCAGGGTTCTTTCATGATCGCGATTGACCAGCTCGTCCGCACACGGCGCCGGACGCTGGCGGTCATCGTCGAGGACGATGGGCGCATCGTCGTCCGCGCTCCGCTGCGCATCAAAGACACCATGATCGAGGAGTTCCTGCGGGCCAAGGAAAAGTGGATCCTGGCCAAGCAGGAGCTGGCCCTGGCGCGCAAGCGGCGCTTTGCGCCCAAGCGCTATGTCAGCGGGGAGGAATTCTTGTACCTGGGTGACCTCTACCGGCTGGAGATCGAAGACAACCAGCGGCGACCGCTGATCTTCAACAGCGGTTTTCACCTGTCCAGGGCTGCGACGCCGCGGGCGCAGGCGGTCTTCGAGCGCTGGTACCGGCGGCAGGCGTTGCGCGTGATGGCCGAACGCGTGGCGCTGTACGCGGCGGCCAACGGCTTCGAGTTCAGCAAGATCAAGATCACCTCGGCCCGCAAGCAGTGGGGTTCGTGTGGATCCAAAGGTGACCTGCGCTTCGCTTGGCGATTGGTGATGGCGCCGCTGCCGATCATCGACTACGTGGCGGTGCACGAGCTGGTGCACCTGCAACATCGGAACCACTCCAGGCGATACTGGAGCAAAGTGAAATCGATCCTTCCGGATTTCCGGCAGCGGGAAGATTGGATGGACGAGCACGGGTATCTGCTGCATCTGGACTGATGCACGGAGCTCGGGTTGAGGTCGCCTGTCGCCTCAAAGCCCGGTGCTATAATCCCGACTCATCATGTCCGATTCACCGAAAGGCATCCAGCGCGGCTTCCTGGTGCTGGCTGATATCTCGGGCTACACGGCTTTCCTCTCGAAGGCTGAACTCGAGCACGCCCAGGAGATCCTGACCGACCTGCTCGAGACCATCGTGGATGGCTTCAAGAGCCTGTTGACCATTCACAAGATCGAGGGGGATGCGGTCTTTGGCTACGCCCGCGACGCGCAGGTGCTGCGCGGCGAGACGCTGCTGGAGCTGATCGAATCCACCTACATGGCTTTTCGTGACCGCACCAAGAACGTGCGGCGGCATACCGGCTGCACGTGCCGCGCCTGCAACAACATCTCCACGCTGGATCTCAAGTTCATCGTGCACCACGGCGACTTTGCGCTGCAGAGCATCGGCGGGCGCCCCGAGTTGGCTGGGACGGATGTCAACCTGGCGCACCGGCTGCTCAAGAACCACGTCAGCGAGCAGACGGGCTGGTCGGCATACGCCCTCTTCAGCAAGGCCGGCCTCGAACGCACCGGGCTGCAGCTGAGCGGCATCGTCGACCGCACAGAGGAATACGAACACCTCGGCAGTGTGCCGGTGTGCGCCCTCGACCTGCATGCGCGCTACGAGACCCTCATGAGCCAACGGCACGTCGAGGTCACACCGCAGGACGCCTTCCTAACTTTCTCACAGGTGATTCGCGCCACGCCGCCCGTGTTGTGGGACTGGATGAACGATCCGCAAAAGCGCGCCGCGGTCTCCAACGAACCGCACGGGCTTGAGTTCGTTCCCATGCTAAGACCGAACGGCCGCACGGCCGCGGGCGCGACGACACACTGCGTCCACGGGAAAAACGTCGCCATGCGCGAGGTGGTGCTCGACTGGAAACCGTTCGACTATTACACCGTCGAACAGGACAGCGGGGCGATGGGCGTGATCCGGACGACATTCCGGCTCGAGCCCGTGGACGCAGGCCACACCCGAGTGACCGGTTCCCTCAAAGGCAGCATACCCCGCTTGCCGGCGTTCCTGCACCGGCCGCTGATCCGATTCATGTTCACGCGCCTGTTCGATTACGGCTCGGTGCTGGTCAAGCTGAAAACCATGCTGGAAGATCAGCCTGAGGCGACGTATTCATCCGCCTCCTCCGAGCAACCCGTCCCCACCTAGCTAGAAGCCACCGCTGAAAGGCCGTGGCTCTTCCAATCAGGTCATCGAACTCTGGTCGGGCCGTGGTGCGACTAGCTGCCCTTTGCATCCTCATCGTCTCCATCAGCATCCCCCTCGCCCGACGAACCCTCCTCCCGCGCCCCCGGCAAGCGGGCCTCGCCCGCGTCCACATCCAGGGCCGCGCCCAGCCCGGCGTCGAAGTGGACGGCCGATTTCTTGGCCGCGACCGTTGGTCCGGTGCTAATGTGGCCGGTGTTTAGGACTACGTGTACATCGTCATGCTGCAATTCAAAATCCGGCACCAAGTCCAGTTCCGCATCCAGGGACACCGCGCCCGAGTCGGGGACGTCAACTCCGAAGCCTTCAGCGTGGGGGAACCCATCGGCCGCGTGCCCTGCATGTCCCCCATGACCTGAAGCGGGTGGCTTTCGCAACAGCCCCGCGCGAAAGCCGGCGCCGAGGGCCGCGCCCAGCAGCCCTCCGCCGAGCGCCGCTGGCACCACCGACCCGCAGGGCACAATCCCCGCGGACCCAAGCCCGAGCGCGGCCAGGACGCCGGCCCCCGCCAACAATGCAACGGACGCGAGGATCTGCGTCCAGCCGCTGGTTGACGGACCCGCACCCCGCAGACGATCATTCGGTCGCACGCTGCCATCACCGAAAGCCGTGTTGACCAGGCGCTGCTGCGCTCCGGAGGGCTGATAAGCGAATGCGTTACCGGCGCCTGCACCCGGCGACTGGTCGCCGGATGAGTTGGCTATGGACCGGTAAGAGGCTGAAAGCGCGCCCTCACCCTGCTGGCCGCGAAACGTCTGCCAGCTACTTCCCGGCGCGCCCCCGCCGGTGCGCGACATGTACAAGCCCAATCCGCCCGCGCCCAACAGGGCCGCACCCGCGATCAGCGCCCACGGTGAGGGGCTGCAATCGGGCCCGTTGGGCTTCGGCGCAGGCGGCGGCACGATCGCGGCCGCAACCGGCGCCAGGCTGGCGGTGGGCTCGGGGGTGTTGGTCTGTGTGGGTTTCGGCGTGAAGGTCGCGGTCGGCTTCGGCGTTTCTGTGAACGTGGCCGTTGGAGGCGGGACCTCGGGCTGTTGGCCGTTGTTTTCCCTGGGTTCGCACTCAATGGGGTTCCCCTGCTTGTCGGTCCCACATCTCCTCTGTGCGCTGACGGGCATTGCCGTGACCTGAGCCAACGCCAGCATGGCGCTGACCCCGACAAGGCATAACAGCGTGGCTCGCCTCATCTTTCGCTCCTCTCACCCCGGCCCGCGGTTCCGCCGCGGACAGCCAGTCAGTCAGTTGATTCAACCCGTCCGGCACGCGCGCGTTGCTGCCTCCGCTTCGGCCCGCGGCGGAGGCGCGCCACACCCCCGGGCTCATCCGCCTCTCGGGTGGCGGCTGATCAGGCCTGGGCCGGCCGCAGGATCTCCTGGAGGAATGGCTCGACAATGGTCGGGTCGAAGTGCGTTCCCGCGCCCGCCCGGATGTACTCGACTGTCTTTTCCTGCGACCACGCGGGGCGGTAGGGCCGGTCTGAGGTAAGCGCATCCCACACGTCCACCACGGCAAATATGCGCGCCGCCAACGGGATCTCGTCGCCCTTCAGGCCGCGTGGGTAACCGCTGCCATCCCACTTCTCATGGTGACAGTAGGGGATATCCAGGGCCCCGTGCAAATACTGGATGGGCGACAGCATGTCGTAGGCGAACTTTGGGTGCTTCTTCATCGCAACCCACTCTTCGTCGGTCAGTGGACCCGGCTTGAACAGGATCACATCCGGGACGCCCATCTTGCCAATGTCGTGCAGCAGCGCCCCGCGGCGGATGTGCACCAGGTCGCTGGCTGGGACGCCCAGGCTGCGTGCCAGGTCCAGGGTCAGGGCGGTCACGCGCTGCGTGTGGCCCTCGGTTTCCTTGTCGCGCAAATCCAGAGCATGGGACCAGCCCTCGATGGTCGCGTCGTAGGCGATCACCAATTGCATGTTCGAGCGCTGGGCATCTTCGAATTGGCTCACGCTGTCGATGGCCACGGCCGCGTGCCCTGCAAGGCTCTCCAGAAAATCGGTCCAGGCGGCGTCGGCCTCGAATGGCCTGCGGTGAAACACCTCCAAAACGCCCTTAAGCACGCCCTTGGCCACCAGCGCGACCCCATAATAGGATATGAAGTCTTCCTGGCCAAATAAAGGTGAGCGCAGAAAGTCGGTCGCTCGGCCGCGCAGTTCGGAAACGTGCACCAACTCGCGCCCGAGTGCGGCCCGGCCCGCATACCCCTGCCCGAGCGGCAGGCGCGTGTGTTGCAGGGCCTGTGTCCGGAACCCTGCCGCCTTCGCATAATCCAGGGTTTGCGTGACGGGGTTGAGTAGTAGAAAATCGGCCGCGTCCGCGCCGAGCTGCGTCATCGTGTGATCCAGCACGACCTGGAGGATCAGCCCGATATCGACGAAGCCCCGGGTGGCCTCGTCGATCGAGTGCAGCGAGGCGAGACGTTTCAGCTGCTGATTCAACGCTGTGTCGGCCTGCTTTCGGTTCGTGATGTCGTGCGCCACCCAGACGACGGAGCTCTCGGACAGCGGCGCGGCACTGGCGGCGAACCACATTTCCTTGTCCTGGATCCGGAGGCTGTACTCGCACTGGCTGGGCCGGCCAGTCTTGAGGACGTCTCCGATATGGCGGACGATGAAATCCGCCAGATCTTTGGAGAAGATCTCATCCACGTGCTTGCCCAGCATGGCTTGCGGAGGCAGGTAAAGATTCGCGGGGTTGGTCGGGGCGATCTGGAGATAGCGGCCTTCCCGGTCGTACACGACGACCACGTCGGTCATGGCCGCGAACAGCGCGCTCAATTGGGCCTCCGAAGCCGCCACTTGTTCTTCGGCGCGCTTGCGCGCGGTGACGTCGCGATAGTTGACGATGATGGCCTGCACCCCGGGTTCGGCCAGAAAATTGCTGGCGACCGCCTCGACCCACAGCCAGGATCCATTCTGACTGCGCACGCGGAAGGTCCGGGCCACGCGCGCCTGGGCGTCTGCGACCACGCTCTCCATAGCGTCGGCGACTATGGGCACGTCCTCCGGATGCACCAACTGGAATGCGTCCTTGCCGATCCACTCCTCCGGAGAATAACCCAGCATGCTGCGGGCCGCCGGGCTGTCCCACAGGACGCGCCCCTGGGCATCCAGCAGCGTGATGCCGTCAGCGCTGTTTTCCAGCAAGGCATGCAGGCGCCTGGCGCTTGCGATCAGCGCCTCATCGGCCTCTCGCTTCGCGGTGCGCATGCGCCCGTGCTCCAGGACGGTTAGAACAGCCGATCCAAGCCGCTGCAACCGGTCTTTCAGCAGGTAGTCGGCGGCTCCCTGCTTCATGGCCTCCACGGCCAATTCCTCACCGATGGTGCCTGAGACGAGGATGAACGGAATCTCCAAGCCCGTTCGCTTGAGCCACTCCAGGGCTTCAAAGCCAGTGAACTGCGGCAGGCCATAATCGGCCAGGATCAGATCCAGGACCGGGCTCGATGGCCGCCTTGAAGTCGGCTTCGGTGTCCACGCGCTTCCACTCCGGATCGAAGCCGGCGCGGCGCAGTTCGGCCAGCAACAACTCAGCATCCGAAGGGTTGTCTTCCAGCAACAGCAGCTTCAAGGGTGTGGACATGGAGCTCCAGGGTCGATCCGATTCGAGTCGGACGCCTCAGGCAGGCCGCTTACCTTGGCAGCGGTTCGTTGAGCAGCAGCCAGTACAAGCCGATGGTGCGCACAGACTCCGTGAACTTGTCAAAATCCACCGGCTTGCGGATGTAGCTATTGACGCCCAGTTCGTAGCTCGCCACCAGGTCGCTCTCCTCGCGCGAAGAGGTCAGAACCACCACCGGGATGGCCTTCGTGCGCTTGTCGGACTTGATCTGTTTCAGCACTGCCAATCCGTCCACTTTGGGCATTTTCAGGTCCAGCAGGATCAACTTGGGCAGATGGGTCAACTCCTGCTCTGCGAACTCGTCCGTGCCGAACAGGAATTCCAGGGCCTCAGCCCCGTCGCGTGCCACGTGGATCTTGTTGGTGAGGTTGTGCTTCTTGAATGCGTGCAGCGTCAGCTCCACGTCATTGGGATTGTCTTCGACCAGCAGAATCTCGACACCGTTTGGAATCATGACCGTTCTCCTGAGAGCGTGAAATGGAATGTCGCGCCGTGGTCCGGCTCCGACTTCAGCCCAGGCGCGCCCGCCGTGCCTCTTGACAATGCGCTGCACGATGGCCAGGCCCACCCCGGTTCCCTCGTATTCCTCGGTCCGGTGCAGGCGCTGAAAAACGCCAAAGAGCTTGTCGACGTAGCGCATATCGAACCCCACGCCGTTATCGCGCACAAAATAGACGGGCACTCCAGCCTGTTCTTCCCAGCCCACTTCGATTCTCGCGCGCGGGCGCTTGCGTGTGAACTTGAGAGCATTCCCCAGCAGATTGAGGTACACCTGCTTGAGCATGGCGGCATCCCCCTCGCAGGCCGGCAGGTCGCCGATCAGCACTTCGATCTCGCGCCCATCCTGTTCGGCGCGCAGTGCATCCAGCGCCGCATGCGCCACATCCGCCGTGCGTACGGTCTGCTTCCTCATCGGCTGTTGGCTTAGCCGCGAGAACGCCAGCAGGTCGTCCACCAGCTCGCCCATGGTCTGTGTGTTGGAGCGCACCAGGCCCAGGTAGCGGCTGGCCTCGGCCGGCAGAGCCGCTGCGTAGTCGTCCATCAGGATGCGTGAGAAGCCGTCGATGGCCCTCAGCGGCGCGCGCAGGTCGTGCGAGACCGAGTAGGCAAAGGCTTCCAGCTCCTTGTTGGCGGCCTGGAGCTGCGCGGTCCGCTCCACGACGTGTTGCTCCAGCCCGGTGTTCAGCGCGCGAATTTCCTGTTCCGCCCGCTTGCGCTCGGTGATGTCGCGTTCGGTGGTGGCGATCGCCATCGGTTGCCCGCTCTCATCCCTTAGCAACGTGGTCGTCAGCCACACGTCCAGGACGCGGCCATCCTTTGCCAGCCGGCGGAGTTCAAATGACTTGACGAGCTTCCCTTGCTGGATGCTCTGGATCAGGCTCAGCGCGGCTTCCCGGTCGGGCTCTGCGACGATCTCCCTGACGTTCGTGCCCAGTGCCTCGGATTCGGCATAGCCGTAGGTCTCTTGAGCGCCGCGGTTCCAGGCCAGGATCTTTCCGTCGAGATCGTGCATGATGACCGCGTCGTTCGAGTTGCTGACCACCGTCGCCAGGCGGCGCAGATGCTCCACGTTCTCCTTGAGGGCCGTCTCCGCCTGCTTGCGCTCGGTGATGTCGCGCTCGGTGGTGGCGATCGCCACAGGTCTCCCGCTCTCATCCCTTAGCAACGTAGTCGTCAGCCAGACGTCCAGGACGCGGCCATCCTTCGCCAGCCTCCGCAGTTCGAAGGACTTGACGACGTTTCCTTCTTTGATGCTCTGGATCAGGCTCAGCGCGGCCTCACGGTCGGGCTCTGCGACGATCTCCCTGACGTTCTTGCCCAGCGCCTCGTTTTCCGCATAGCCGTAGGTCTCTTGAGCGCCGCGGTTCCAGGCCAGGATCTTTCCTTCGAGATCGTGCATGATGACCGCGTCGTTCGAGTTGCTGACCACCGTCGCCAGGCGGCGCAGATGCTCCACCTCGCCTCTTAAGCTGGTCTGTGCCCTCAGGCGCGGCTTGGTATCCTCATTCTTCTGGGTCACCGGCATGGAGGGGCGGAATGATGGCTGTGGACGTTGTTTGCTGATGGACTTCATGTTGACCTTGAGGGACGAGTCCGATTTGGCACAGGATGCAGAGCCCAGTCTGGTATCCGGGCAATCGGCCGGACTGGCCCCAACTGGGGCAGCGAGGACGGGGCACAAGTTCCCCCTCGTCGAGGCGGCCATCGCCGGCCCCCTCCAATCCTATGCCTGAAGCGCCGCGAACTCATCCCTCTCTCGGGGAGTGCTGATATCCATCAGTTGGGGGAGGGTGGCTTCGCCGCGCGTCACGCCTGGCCCGGCGGCAGGATGTCTCTCAGGAATGCATCCGCCACGACCGGGTCAAAGTGGGTGCCCGATTCCGTGCGGATCAGTTCGAGCGCCTTATGCTCCGTCCAGCCCGGGCGATACGGGCGCTCCGAAGTGAGCGCGTCGTATACGTCCGCGACGGCAAAGATGCGGGCCAGCAACGGGATCTGCTCCCCCTTGAGGCCGCGTGGGTAGCCCGTGCCGTCCCACCACTCGTGGTGGCAATGCGGCACGGCCAGCGCCGCGCTCAAGGTATTGAACGGGCGCCAGCATCTCTTGCGCCAGGGCGGGATGCCGCTTCATCAGGGCCCACTCCTCTTCCGTGAGTGGACCGGGTTTGTGCAGGATGGAGTCCGGGACGCCCATCTTGCCGATATCATGCAGGAGTGCGCCACGGCGCAGGTCGTGCAATTCAGCCTCAGCCAGACCCATCCGGCGCGCGAGCGCCAGGGCGATCTCGGTGACGCGCTGCGTGTGGCCCTCCGTCTCCTTGTCGCGCAGGTCCAGGGCCTTGGACCAGCCCTCGATCGTGGCATCGTAGGCCATGCTCAGCTGGGTATTCGTGCGCTGCAGTTCTTCAAACAGCGCGGTGTTGTCGATGGCGATGGCGGCCTCCTGCGCCAACGTCCTCAGGAAGGTCAGCCACTCGGGCGGGGCCTCAAACGGCGCCCGCTTGAAGACCTCCAGTACGCCCGTCAGCCGGCCCTTGGCGATCAATGGAACCGCGAAATAAGCGCCGAAGCCCTCTTGTGAGAGCAAGCCCTCGGGCGCAAAGGCCGGCGAACGAAGGGCTTCTGTGACTTGGTTGCGCAGGTCCGCTATGCTGACCAACTGGCGATCCAGGGCAGCCTGGCCGGCATACCCCTGTCCGATGGACAGCCGCGTATTCTGAAGGGCCTCGGTCCGAAAGCCAGCGCCGCTGGCATACTCAAGCAGCAGCAGGTCCGCATTGTACATGAGCACGTCCGCTGCATCCGCGGACAGCCGTGAAAGCACCTGTCCCAGGATCACGCTGAGGACCACGTGCACACTGGTGCTTCCGGCGATAGCCTGGTCAATTGCGTGCAGGGCCTGCAGCTGGCCAAGCTGCTGACTCATCGCCCGTTCCGAGCTCCGGCGACGCGTGATATCGTGCGCCACCCAGATGACGGTGTCCCGGGAAAGCGGCGCGGCCCCCGCCGCAAACCATAGCTCCTGGCCCTGTATCTGCAGGCCGTACTCAAATTGATCCGCCGTCCCCAGCTCCAGGACTGTGTTGATCTTGTCAACGAAAAAATCTGCCTGTTCCGGGGGAAAGATCTCGTGCACACGCCTGCCCAGCAGCTCATTGGGTGGACGCACAAGCGCCGTGGTGCCGGTCGGGGCGACGCTGACATAGCGGCCCTCGCGATCGTACACGATGACCACGTCGGTCATGGCCGAAAGAGGGTGCGCAGTCCGGCCTCCCGAGGCTGCCAGTTGTTCCTGCGCCTGCTTGCGGTCGGTGATGTCGCGATAGTTGACGACGATGGCCCTCACCGCCGGATCGGCAAGTTTGTTGGTCAGGATGCCTTCCATCCACATCCAGGCTCCGCTGACGGTCCGCACGCGGAAGGTCACGGTGGCGCGGGTGCTGGGAGCCCTGGCAAGCTCATCCAGGACCGTGCGCAGCTCGGGTACGTCGTCGGGATGCACCAGCTGCAGTACCTCTTTGCCGATCCATTGGACCGGGTAATAGCCCTGCGTATTGGTGGTGGCAGGGCTCTCCCAGATCACCCTTCCGTCGGCATCCAACAGCGTGATGCCGTCGGCGCTGTTTTGCAGCAGGTCGCGCAGGCGTCGCTCGTCTTCCGCCTGAGCCAGCTCGAGGCGCTTTCGCTCGGTGATGTCACGGATGTTGCACTGAATGACATCCTTCTCACCCGCCACATACACGTTGCTGACGAATTCCACTGGAATGAGGCGTCCGTCCTTGGTCTTCAAGGGCAGGTTCTCATACCGAATGTACCTGCGCTGCTGCAGCGCATCAAACGCCAGCCGGCTGGCCTTCGAATTGCTGAACGGGCCGACCTCCCAGAGTTTGCGTTTGACCAGCTCGCGAGCGCGAGTAACCCAGCATGGCGATCAGGAATGGATTGACGTCATCGATCAAGCCCGTCTGGGCATCCAGTATGAGAATTCCATCCTGGGCCGCCTCAAACAGGCGACGGTAGCGTCTCGGAGGCTTTCAGCTTTCCCGGACCGGATTGTTTCGTGTCCACCCTGGGACTCCGCGGCGAAACTCGCGGCGTCGATCCGGTCTTGCCTGGAGCCTTTGTTCCGGATCGCCCTTTCTGCGCTTGCACGGGCGTAATCTGCCCTTGCTTCATGGCATTGCTCTGCGAGCATCGTACTATCTTCTGGGCTGGGTGCCATAACAAAACCGATGTGGCGCCACACAGCTTGTCTGACAATCGCCACATTTTGGTGCCGGCGGCCTCCCGCCCCAGCCGTGGGGGTGCGCGCCGTTGAGCATTCTCACGCGGCGGCGCATACGTTCATCACTTGTGACGCCTGGCACACCCTCCATATAATGAGTTACCCAAGGAGGGCACCCCATGAGAGGCAACGACAAGGTCATCGCAGTTCTGAACACGTTCCTGGCCGATGAACTCACCGCCATCAGCCAGTACATCGTCCATTCCGAAATGTGCGCCAACTGGCAGTACGCCAAGCTGCACGATGCCACCGAGAAGCGCGCCATCGAGGAGATGAAACACGCGGAGAAGCTCATCGCCCGCATCCTGTTCCTGGAGGGCAAGCCCATCGTCAGCCAGCTGAACAAGATCAGCATTGGCGCCACGGTGGAGGAGCAGCTGAAGAATGACCTGGCGGCGGAGGTCGGCGCCATCAAGGGCTACAACGACGGCATCAAGACCTGCCTGGAAGTGGGCGACGGCGGCTCGCCGCGAGCTGATCGAGGACAACCTCGAGGACGAAGAGGAACATCTGGACTGGCTCGAAGCGCAGGTCGACCAGATCACACAAATGGGGCTGCAGAACTACCTGCTCTCGCAGACCGCCTGAGAAACACCACAACGCTGGTTGTGTGGGCCCAGAGAGCGGCGCCCACCAACAACCTCACAAGATCACCGAAAAGAAGAGATGGATGGTGTTCCACCCATCCATCTCTTCTTTTCGGATTCTAAACTCCCATCCACTGTGGGGAGGGCAGGGGGCGGGGAAAAAGGCTCAGCGCTCCAGCGCGGCGAGCATCACCGCGAACAGGTCGAATAACGCCTCGAGCCGGGCGACATCCGTGATGGTGCCGTTGGCTCGAAAGTGCAGCTGGGGGCCTTTCACGGTCAGATGCAGGCCGGGCTGCTGCTGGATGAGTTGCCGCAGCCGTGCGTCTGCCAGCAGGCTGCGCGCTTTGGCTGCGTTGTTGCTCCAGATCACGAAGGCGCGATCGAAATCCGGAACTCCGATCTCCACGTCCAGCGCGCCGAAGGCCTTCTGCAGCTTTCCGAACATGCCCTCTGGATACAGCGTGAGCTCGAAGCCACCCGGGTTCTGCACAGGCGCGCTACCCGCGTGTACGTGGACGTGTGTTCTCCGTCGGAGGTCGAGTAGATGTCGAGCGTGACGGTCCATTTCTGGATGTGCGCCACCACCTTGCTGGTCCCGAAGAGTCCGCCGCTGACGTAGTCCGCACTCAGATCCCGGGCCACCTGCCGCAGGGCGCCTTCGCGTCTCTGCCTGCCCAGGACCGCCCAAAGGACCGCGCCGATCAGGAATATGGCTGTGAGGATCAATCCAACGGTAGCGCTCATGCTGGTCCGCTCCTGTGTCGTGAATACGAATAAGGGATGCGCAGGTCACATGTCACGACGAGCATGCGGCGAGGGCTGCCCGGCGGCGGCCGGGTCTGGTGAAACCAGATGCGCGCGCAATCATACTTGCATCCGGGGCTCGCTGTGTGCGTTGCTGCACGAAGGGCCACAAGTTCGCATTGGCCGCATGGGTGTGACCCCACCCCTGGCGCCCGGAAGCGCAAGGTCGGCCGGGATGTACAATCTTGCCATCCGTTGTATCTACATCTAGTCCCAAACAGAGCCGCCCGCTGGCCCGTCGCCTGCGGTGCGGGAGTTGTTGCCCGACTCCTCGAAATGGAGGAAAGCATGGGTCTCCAGGCCAAGTCCACAACCAACGCCTCCCAAGCACTGTTGCGATGGGCGCGATCGCCTCCTTGCTCATGGCGGCGGCACTCGTCACCGCGGGATGGATCTATCTGACCGGCGACATCAACACCGCGCTGGGAGTGATCGGCTATTCCGTCGCCGACCTGCTCTTTGGGCCGGTCTTCGGAGCCGCGTTGGTGATCGTGACGACCGCGCTGCGCGAGCGCATGGGCGAGCACGCCCCGCGGCGCATGCAGCTGGCGCAACTGGTGGCCGTGCTCGCGGCCGGCGCCTTCGTGCTCATGGCCTGCATCCGCGCCGCCAACCGCCATTACCATCTGATCCATCCGGAGTTGCACCTGGAGGATTCTTCGACGGTTCTGATCGTCTGGACCACGCTGGTCGTGGGCGTGAACGGCGCCGCGTGGCACTTCCTCGGCTGGGTCTATGTGCTGGTGGGATGGTCCGGCTGGACGTCGCGGCAGTTGCCGCGCGTTCTCAGCGCGCTTTACGTGGTGGCAGGCGCCGCCGCGCTGTTCGTCTATCAATGGGCAGAGCTGGAGGGCTACGCGGGATTCTTCACGCTGGTCGTCAGCGTCTGGTTGGGTATCGTGCTGCTACGGTCTAGCCGGGGAACGAGCCCACAGCAATAAGGCTGGCGCGGCGAGCGCGTTCCATTTGCCCACCTCCCTCATGTGCCAGTTCGCCGAAGAGAGTAGATGGATGGCGTTCTAGCCATCCATCTACTCTCTTCGGAATACACCCCCTCCCCCGAGCCGGGGGAGGGGCAGGGGTGGGGGCAGACCCATCCTCCTCAGAACGCCCAGAGCAGCGCCATCACCGCGCAGACCGCGGTGATCACCAATGAGATCACGAATGTGACCCGCAGCACGCCGGCCTCCTCGCCGATGCGGTCGATGGCCGCGGCCGCATTCTGCAGCTTGGCGGGTGAGATGACCGACGCCAACCCGCCACCGATGCCGCTGGCTGCCGCCACCAGCAACCCGACCGCGCCGATCTGCTCCGCGGTGGAGAGGTGCAGCTTCGTCAGCATGGCGATGGCCGAGGCCTCCGAGCCGCTGACGAACCCCGCGAGCAGTCCAAGATACGGCGCGACCAGCGGATAGCCCCGCCCGAAGGTCGCCGACGAGGCATTCGCCAACACCGCGATCATGTTGCGGCCCGGGTCGGCCAGCGTCCAATCCAGCGACTTGCCCGAGTGATTCATGATGTAGGCGATGGCGAAGAACACCGCCGAAGCCAGCATGGGGCGCGGCGCGCGCCTGATCCACTTGTGCAGCGCATCGCTCAACTGCTGCCGCGTCGGCTTGAGGAATGGCAGCGCCAGGAACGTGCTGATGAAGATCCAGAAGTACGCCTGCCAGAACAGCCGGATCTTCTCGGCCGCCTTCGGGATGATCTCGAGCGGCATGGCGAGCGTCTGAAACGTCAGCGTGTAGAAAGGCAGCGACGGCAGGTTGACCAACACCGCAAAGACCGTCAGGATGATCCAGGGCGAGGCCGCCATCCACAACGGGATGCGCTGCGAGAGTTCTTGATCGGCCGCGTTCAGCACGCTGCGGTCGCGCAGCGGCTTGCGCGTGACAACCAGATAAAGCAGCATCACCAGCATCACGCCCAGGCCGGCGGCCACGCCCGTCAGCGGGATGAGGTGGATGGCGTTCATCCCGATCGCGATCGCCCCCGCTGTCACGCCCGAGAGCAGCGCCGGGACGAGGCCCGTCCACACCATTCGCCACTTGCCGACCAGCCACAGCATGCCCAGGGCGATGCACGTGCTGATGACGGGCATGAAACGCGCGAAGTACGTGCCGACCTCGTTGACCGGCATATCGACCAGTCCCGCGAACACCACCACCGGCACGCCCAGCAGCGCGTACGTGCACAGCGCGTCATAACCCAGTGCGGGCAGCGCGATGGCCACGAAAGACGAGTAGCCCAGGGCCAGCATGATAGGCGGCAGGATGGACACGGGCGTGGCGCCCATGGCCGCCAGCAGCGTCCCGAAGCCCACGTTGACGATCATGATCTGGATCACCTGGTCGCGCGGCGCGATGGTCTTGATGAGCACGACGATGCGCGACAGTGCGCCGGTCGCGCCCATGATGAAGATCTGCAGCAGCGAGGTCATGACCATCAGCGTGATGGGAAAGGAGGCCACCACGCCCGAGGCTGCGGCGCGCAGCAGCACCGAAATCGGTGTTTGGAAGTACAGCCAGGCGACAATCGCAGCGACCGCCAGGCCGATCAGGCCGGCCGTGTCCGCGGGCATGCGCAGCCAGACGAGCAGCACGAGTACGACGAGTATGGGAAGAAGCGCAAGGAGGATCGCAAGCAGATTCATGGGCTATGCCATCGCCGATCAGGCTACAGCTGTTTGCACAAGTCCATCAGCTGCGGCAGTTCGTCCTCGGTTACCCCCAACGTGACGAGGTAATCCACCAACTGCCGCGCTTCGTGATCCACCGCCTTGGAGATCATCGGCCCATCCACGCGGCCCGCGGGATAGCTCATGTACAGGCACGTGGCCGCCCCCAGCAGGTGATAGAGGGCGGAGTACTGCTTTGGCGCGTCTGGGCCGTCGAAGCTGTAGCCCAGCGCGTTCATCACCGGAACGCGCACGGCGGTCTGCCATTCGCTGATGTCGATGTGGCGGGCCTTGGTGGCGGTCTGCTGCGCCTCGAAGAAGCGGTGGCAGGCCGGTTGATCGCGCATCTGCGCCGCCAGGTATGGCCTCAGCACGGGCCAGAAGCGCTCGCTGGCGCGCGTCTGCGCCTCGGTCCATCCCGAGGTGTCGATGGGTTCGATGAATACGCTTGGCATGATTGCACTTCCGCCCCGATGCAGTGTTCCCCGTGGCGCCCCCGGCGCCATCCAAGTCCAGAACAATCATAATGCCTAATGCCATCACCTTGCGTTGCGACGCCCGCGATCATGACAATTGACACGTGACGGCACGTCCTTCACTTCGTCGTCGCGAGAAGACGCTTGCCCCGGTGCGCGCCCTGGGATTGGACGGCGCCATCTACGCGTCGGCCCCCTGAGGGATCCCCCACCCCTCCGGCCCGCAGCGACGGAGGGCAGGCGAACGAAAATGTATCGCTGCGTGGGAAGAACATCCACCCCTCGCTTTTACGTGCCGACCGCAGTAATGACAGTCGCGAGCATGGCGCGCACTGGCCCTCCGAGTACGTAGCGGGAGACCGCCTCGAGCCCTTCGATGGCAAATCACCATCCATCGCGGGCGCGACCGAAGACAATGGGGTACGCGCCTTCCACACCCCATTGTTTTCGGTATCACGCCCCTCCCCTTAAGGCGACGGGCCGGGGATGTGGTGACCAAACGCCTCTCCCACGGACGCCCGCGATCGGAGGAGATTGCTTGCCCCACGCCTCGCACACGACGTTTGGGGAGCGTTGGACAGCCACCAATCATGACAATTGACACGTGACGCACCTGCGCTGAAGCGATATCTTTGACTGCAGGGGAAGAACTTCACACGGCTGGCATCATCACACACGAATGTTGAGGGCACAATGAAGATACTGGCAATAGGGGCGGCGGGCAAGATGGGCAAGGCGGTGGCGGCGTATTTCGCGCACGAACCGGGCATGCAGACGTTGGGCCTGCTGGATGCCCAGGTCGGCACACTCGAGCCTTTGGCGAAAGCCGACAAGGCGGGCCGGATCCGGCTGCACCAGATCGACATCCAGGACACCGACGAGCTCAAGCGCGTGATGCAGCAGTACGATGTGGCCGTCGTTGCGCTGCCGAACCGCAAGCTCAGCTACAAGGTGATGGAGGCGGCCATCGAGGCCCGCCTGGACCTGGTCGACATCCTGGAGGAATACCATCGCCGCCCGGACGTGTATCAGACCGAAGGCTTTGTGCTGCCATCCGACTGCCAACCTTCGACGAGTATGGCGAGCAACTGCACCAGAAGGCGCTTCACAATGATGTGCTCATCCTGGACGGCATGGGCTTTGCCCCGGGCCTGAGCAACCTGGCTGCCGCTCACGGCATCAGCCTGCTGGACGAGACCGAGAACGTCGTCGCCCGCGTCGGCGGCATACCCAACAGCCAGAGCAGCGCCGCGCATCCTCTGCGCTACATGACCACCTGGTCGTTGGAGCACGTGCTGCGCGAGTACAGCATCAAGACGCAGATCATCAAAGGCGGCGTGAAGACCGAGGTGCCGGCGCTGGCCGATCCGGAGACGTTCCGATTCACAGAGTTCGGCGTCAACGAGGACCTGGAATGTGCGGTCACGCCGGGCATGCCCAGCTTTGTGCACACACACCCCGAGCTGCGTTACTTTGCCGAAAAGACCGTCCGCTGGCCGGGGCACTACCAGGGCGTCAAGACCCTGCTCGAGTGCGGGCTCTTGGATGAGACGCCCGTTGATTTCGGCGGTTCATCGATCGCGCCACGCGCCTTCCTGCTCAAGACCATCAATCCGCTGCTGGTGCCGCGCCTCGGGGATGGCGATGTGTGCGTCATGTACGTCACCGTGACGGGCTGGAAGAACGGTCAGCCGACCAAGGTGGAATCGTTCATGTGGGAAGAGGCGGATAGCGAATTCTCCGGCATGGCCCGCGTGACCGCCTTCCCCGCCTGCATCGGCGCGAAGCTGGTTGCCACCCGCCGCGTAAGCGTACGCGGCATCCGCGCCCCGGAAGAGTGCGTCACCGGCAAGGATTACACCTGGTTCCTGGATGAGCTGAAGAAGAAGGACATCACCATCAAGGAAACGATCTGCCCGGGGTAAGCTGCCTCACAGCCACGTCGAAATGAAACTGAGCCCCCGATTCCGGGGGCTCAGTTCTGTGTGCCGTGTCGTTTCGGGTGGGCAGTCAATTCGCACGCGTCAGAACGATCACCGGGATCTGGCGCGTGGTCTTCTCTTGATACTCTGCGAAGGCGGGCATCATCGCAACCATCTTGTCGTAAAGGCGGGTGCGCTCCGGCTCGAGGGCAACTTGCGCCTGCGCCTGGAACTTCTGTGTGCCGACCTCCAGCGTGACCAATGGATGCGCGCAAAGATTGCGGTACCAGTCCGGATGAGTCGGCGCTCCGCCCTTGGACGCAATGATCACATAGCGATCCCCGTCCGCCACGTAGGCCACGGGGTTGACGCGTTCCTGCCCGGTCCTTTTCCCGACCGTGTGCAGGAGAAGAAGCGTCCGTCCGGCGAAATAGCCGCCCACCTTGCCGGCGTTCGCGCGAAACTCGTCGATGATTGCCTTGTTCCGATCGTTTGGGGTGCTCATGGCATGTTCCTTATGCGCGTTTTGACGCCGTTCGCCATGAGAATTGTACCCCGATCACCGCATCGCACAAAGCCCCCCGGTGGGGAAAGGTACCGCGTGCCCCTACGCGTTGCGATAGCGAAGGAAGACCCATCCACCGCCAAAACGGCGCTCTTCCAGCAGCTCCAGCTTTATGCTCACGTCGCCGGGCAGAATCCGGTTGCCGCTGCCAAGGATCATCGGGACGATGAGCAGCTGATACTCGTCGACCAGCCCGAGGCGGATGGCCTGCGCGGCCAGGTTCGGACCCTCCACCCCAAGATCGTGCGGCAATTGAGCCTTCAGGTCGCGCACCGCTTGCGGTTCGAACTTTCGCTCGATACGCGTCTTCGGCGTGTTGACGGTCTCCAGCGATCTGGAATAGACGATCTTGTCGGCCGCCTGCCAGATCTGCGCGAAGTCCAGCATGTCCGGCGTGAGGCCGGGAATGACATCCGGCGTTTGCCAGACCTTCATCGTCTCATACATCTTGCGTCCGCACAGGTATGTGCCGATGGGGCGCATCCGATCGTTGATGAATGCGGATATCTCGTCGTCCGGCACCGACCAATCCATGTCCTGGTTCTCGCCCGCGATGAAACCATCCAGAGACCCAGGCATGAAGTAGATCAGTTTGGCCATTGTCCAGCCTCCTTTTCAGTCCCTCGCTGCATTCAGCGGGGTTACCGTGACCGCCGCGTGAGGGCGGCCGCGATCGCGGACGCAACCAGGCCGCCGAGCGCCATGCCCAACCCCGCGCCCAACGTCAGCGCAACGGGCTGCCCGATGATCGGTCCGATGGTCATCTTGCCCACCTCGGGCCCCAGATACAGACCGAGCAGCGCCACGTAGCCGCCGGCGAAAAATGCCAGCAGCCAGATGCCCGCGGGCACCATCGACCGTTTGAAACGCGGTCGCTCCGTCAACAGCCACGTGCTGGCGAATGCTCCTACGCCTCCGCCGACCGACCATCCGAACAGCATGAACAGGAATCCGCCGAGCACCCTATCCAGCGCGGTTGCAGCAAAGGCCGCCAGCCCGAACGCCACCAGGTACGCCAGCGCCCAGGTCAGCAGGATCGCGGACCCGCGAACATGGGAGGATGCATGCGCTCCGTTCCGAAACGTAAAATGACCGGCGAGCGCCCAGGAGATCATTCCGCCCGCCAACGCCACCCACAGCGGGCCGGTGCGCGGGGAATTGAACACCCCGCTCATGTACAGGGCGACGCCCGTCAGACCCCACGCCACGGTCCACGCCAAGATCGAGATTGCGCCGCCGGGCGCGTTCTGCTTTGCATCTGCTGGCAGATCAGCCATGAATGCTCGGCGTCATGGGGCCGCCTCACGCCTTGTAGCCGCGCAAGGGCTCCTGCGTGTCGGGTGGGCCGGATTTGACGAGGCTCCACGCGGCGGGCAGCGCCAACGCCGCGGCGATCAGCTTGATCGCATCCCCGGGCAGGAAGGGCAGCACGCCCAAGGTCAGCGCCTTGCCGAAGCCGCCGACCACGACCGATAGCCAGGCGACGCCGAACACATAGATGATCAACGTGCCGGCCAGGAACGGGATCAACGAGGTGCGCATGCTGCGCTCAAGGCCGCGCTCGCACATCAGGCCGATGACGTAGGCTGCGACGACGAACCCGCCCAGGTATCCGGCTGTGGCGCCGGTGAGGATGCGCATGCCGCTGCCGCCGCCGGAGAAGAACGGCAGGCCCAGGCCGCCGGCGAGGATGTACGCGATCATCGTGGCCGCGCCGCGCTTCGAGCCATACGCCGCGCCGATCAGCAGCACGCCAAAGGTCTGCCCCGTGATGGGCACGGGCGTGAAGGGCAGGACGATCTCAACCTGCGCCAGCGCCGCCAGCAGCAGCACGCCGGCGGTGATGAGCAGCAGCTCACGCAGCCAGGGGGCCGTGCGCGGGAAGGTCCGTGTGTAAAGGGTGGGGACGAGCGTGGTCATGGGGGACTGCTCCTTCGGAATGGATAAGGCTCTGGCGCTGCGAACCGCCTGCTCAATGTAAACCCCGGGCCGGTACTTGCGTTGTGCTGCGGTCGCCGGTCGTCAAGATGCTATACTTTATCAAATTTATCCCGAAATGGACAACACCCCTTGATCGAGATTCGACTGCTCGGGGGATTCAACATCCAGGCTGGCAAGAAGAGCCTGAACCTGCCGTCGCGTGCGGCGCAATCGCTGTTCGCATTCCTGATCCTCAACGCCGGAACATCCTATCGACGCGAGAAACTGGCCGGCATGCTCTGGCCGGATTCCACCGAGGAGAGCGCCCGCGATTACCTGCGCCACGCGCTCTGGCGCATCCGCAAGCTGCTGCAAGAGGCCGGCAGCATGAGCCTGCTGCAGCGCGGACGACCTGACCATCGGCTTCGATCCCGCGGCGGAGTTCTGGTTCGATTGCACGGTCGGTCAAGCAGGCCGAAGACGCGCGCATCGGCGGACGAGATGATGACGGGCCCTCGGCGGCGTATGGCGGCGAGCTGCTTCCGGGTTTCTACGACGAGTGGGTGGTGCTGGAGCGCGAGCACATGCAGGCCACGTACGAGCAAGGGGTGGGGCGCCTGCTGGAGCTGCTTGCAGGATGCCGGCCGCTGGAGCGACGTGCTGGTCTGGGCGGAGAAGTGGATCGCCTTTGGACAGCGACCCGAATCGGCCTACCGCGCGCTTGATGTCGGCGTACGCCGCGGACGGCGACATGTCGCGCGTGGCCGCGACCTATGAGCGCTGCGTCAAGACGCTTGAAGGACTTCGGCGTCGAACCGTCCGAGCAGACGCCGGTCGCTGTTCGAGGACATCAAGGCCGGCACATTCGCCGCTGCCGCTACGCAGCACGCCTTCCACGGCGGCTAGCCCGAAGCCCGCCTCAACTCCAACATCCCGGTCCCGCTGACGAGTTTCATCGGCCGGGATCGCGAGCTCAAGAAGATCGCCGAGCTGCTCTCACCTCGCGGCTGCTCACGCTCACGGGCCCGGGCGGCGTGGGCAAGACGCGCCTGGCGATCGAGAGCGCGCAGGTCGGCGCTCAAGAACGTTCAAGGACGGCGTGCTGTGGGTGAGCCTGGCCGCGCTGTCCGACGAGAACCTGATCCCGCAGGAGATCGCCCAGCTGCTGCACCTGCGCGAGTTGGCCTCCGAGAGCATGATGGCGACGGTGACGCGCCACTTGCAAGCCAAGGAGCTGCTGCTGGTCCTGGACAATTGCGAGCACATGATCCGCGGCCTGCGCGCAGTACGCCGAACAACTGCTGGGCGCCTGCCCGAACCTGCGCATCCTGGCCACCAGCATCGAGGGGCTGGGGCTGTTCAGCGAGACGGTCTGGCAGGTGCCGTCGCTGCCGCTGCCCGGGACGCGGGATGCACTGCCGCTCGAAGGAGCTGCGCAAGATCGAAAGCATCCGGCTGTTCGAGAGCGCGCCGCCAATGCCAACTCCGGCTTTGCCCTCACCGAGCAGAACGCGGCGGACGTGGTGCAGATCTGCAAGCGCCTGGACGGCATCCCGCTGGCGATCGAACTGGCCGCCGCCCGCATGAAGGTGCTTTCGGTGCAGGAGATCGCCTCCCGCCTGGACGACCGCTTCTCGCTGCTGACCGCCGGCAGCCGCACGGCCATCCCGCGGCACCAAACGCTGCGCGCCACCATCGACTGGAGTCACGACCTGCTGACCGAGCCGGAGCGCATCCTGTTCCGCCGGCTGTCGGTCTTCGCGGGCGGCTTCACGCTGGAGGCCGCCGAGGCCGTGTGCGCCGAGGAGCCCGCCGTCCGGCGGCATGCTGGACCTGCTCGGCCGGCTGGTGGACAAGTCCCTCGTGATCGTGGATGCCTCGGCCGAGTCCAGAGAAACGCGCTACCGCCTGCTGGAGACCATCCGCCAGTACGCGCTGGAGAAGCTCATGGCCGCAGGCGAGGCCGCGACGATACGCGACCGGCACCTGGAGTTCTACATGCGCCTGGCCGAGGCGTCCGAGACCAGCGGATTCGGCACCGGAGGGGGCGGGGGCGGATGGTGGCCCAGGCTGGACGCGGAGCTCGACAACATCCGCGCTGCCATCGAGTGGTCCATCGCCAGCGGCAAGGCGGACCGTGCCCTGCGCATCCTCGGGGCCTCGGTGTACTTCTGGTTCGCGCGGGGCCACCAGATCTCCGAGTGGAACGATTCTGTGCAAAGCGGCACTGCAGCCGCCCGGAGGGCCGCGAACGCACGCTGGCGCGCGCCAAGGCGCTCAATGGGATCGGCTTCTGGTACTGGGCGGACCTGGCGCCGATCGACCGGCGTGCCGACCTGGAAGAAGCCCTGGCCATCGGCCGCGAGCTGGGCGATGACTGGAACATCGCCACCGCCCTGCGGACCCTGGGGCTGCTGGAGAACATCCAGGGCAACTACGCGGCCGCGCGCCGCTGCTGGAGGAGAGCCTGGAAATCTGGAAGAAACTTGGGCCCGAGGCACGGCGGGGCACGGCCATGTCGCTCACGTTCCTGGGAGACCTGGCCCTGATCCAGGACAAGATGACGAAGGCGCCGCGCGTTGTACGAAGAAGCCGTGCGGATCCTGAGGAGCGCCTGGATGCCAACTGGCTGGCCTACTCCGTTCGCCGCCTGGGTCACCTGGCGTGGCGGGCCGGGGACCACCAGCGGGCGTTTGAACTGTGCAGCGAGAGCCTGCGACTGAACCAGGAAGTCTTCGACCCGCGCGGCGTGCTGGCCTGCCTGGCCGGCTTTGCCGCGGTTGCCGTCCCGGAGGTGCCTACGACCACGGCCGCCATGCTGGCCGCAGCAGTGGAGGCCCAGCTCGACTGCCTTCGGGCATCCGGCTGCTGTTCGTGGACCGCGCTGGAGTACGAGCGACGCTGGCTGAACTGCACGGGCGCACTGGGCCCGAGCAAGCTCGAGAAGCTCTGCGGGCCAGGGGCGCGGCGCATGTCCCTGGAAGAGGCCATGGCCTTTGCCCTGGCAAGCCGGGGAGTTAGGCGGAAGGCACGGTACGGGTACGGGGGAAGCAATACCGGGAAAAACTCACACGCAAAACACACGCTGAAAACACGCCAGGCGAGACGGTCAGAAACGCCGCCTGGCTACACTGGGCTCATTGATCGGCACAAACCAACCCAGACCGATCCAGGAGACCAGAGATGAACAAGAACCGCATTTCCGCCACCGTGATCGTGATCGTCGTCGTCGCCCTCGCCATCGCCACCTCCAGCTTCACCTCCGCCCCTGCCGCCGCCGGTTCGTCCGCGGACGATTTCGGCCTGCGGCACCCGAACGGCATGCCCGGCTACGCTCGCCAGCGTGGTCGTCAATTATGCCGGCTCGGACCTGGCCCGCAACGACCCGGAGTTCGCCGCACGCAGTAGCTGCCAGTCGACAGCTCGGACTACTTCCTGCGCCATCCCGAGTGGCTGGCGGCCCAGGTGCGAGCCTGATCGTGAACTATGCCGGCTCAGCGCTTGCCAGGAATGATCCGGAGTTCGCGGCCCGGACGACCGGCGTCGACACGACGCGACTACTTCCTGCGCCACCCCGAGCTGATGGCCGCCATCGACACCAGCGACTACTTCCTGCGCCACCCTGAGCTTCTGATCAAGTAGTCGGCGCTCCAGCCTCAAGAGTACGTGGTCCCTGTTCCACGGCGAACCACTTGCTCCCCCGTAGAGCCCTCCGCAGTCAACTCGCTGCGGAGGGTCTCTTGTTGGTGCGCGGCTGAAAGGTGTCCTGGTGTGCCCTCCGGGAGGGCAGTGCCCTAAGGGCGCTTAGTAGTAGTAGTGATTAACTCTGATTGATTCTAGAGGAGGAAGTACTAGTACCAAGTGCCCTCAGAGGGCACAGATCGGGAGAAATGCTTTAAAAGCGCTTAATGATGATGATGATTCACTTAACCATATAGATAGAGGAACATCATCATCAAATGCTCGTAGAGAGCACTTGCACCGGCCTGTGCCCCGGCCGCCGCATGGCTGAGGCGACTGCCACTCGCTGGTTTCGGCTCGTCCCAGGTGCTTCGGGCGCGTGAAGGATGCAATTCCCTTTAAGGGACTTGGTAGTAGTAGTGATTCTCTTAGTACTACAGTAGTGAGGAAAGTACTACAACCAAGTCCCCGCAGAAGGGAAGTGGTGCGCCCTGAGAGGGCCGTGCCCTCAGAGGGCACTCGGTCGGGAGGGGCATTCATAACTGCTGCATCTGCCTCGTCTGCGTGCGCGATAAGTGCTCCGCGCCCGCGAGGCGTACCACCACGGCCGCGATCATCACCTCGATGACGGCCTGCAATGCGAATGCCCCCAGGCCCTCGGTCGTGAGCGTGTTGGCTGTGGGCAGGAATATCCCGGTCGTGTTCATCGCCGCGTGCGCCAGCACCACCAGCAGCAGGCTGCCGCGCGTGCCGTTGTAGATCCAGGCCAGCAGCACCGATCTGGCGACGGTGCTCACCATGTACACTGCGAAGAAGCTCCAGTCCCAGTGCGTGAGGAACTTGGGAGTGTGCCATACAGCCCAGATCACGCCCGTGATCAGCGCGGCGGCCAGGGCGGAGTACCTGGCTTGCAGTCTCGGCAGAACGTAGCCGCGCCAGCCGATCTCCTCGCCGTTCGCAATGGCATCGATCAGGAAGAACGGGATGACGAAGGCCAGCCGGCTCAGCCCGGGCGGCATGATCTGGTCCGCCATCACATGGCCGAAGTCCGCAGGCGTTCCGGTGAGGCCGGCATTCAGGAAGACGCCCATGGCCATCGCCGCGGGCACGATCAGCAGCGCCAGGTACCACTTCCAGCCGACGCGCCACATGAGGTAGCGCTGTAGCAGTCGGCCGACCGCCGCACGCCCGAGCGTCAGCCATGTCATCAGCACCGCGGCGACGATGAAGCCCCAGCCGAGGAACAGATACAAGATGAACGGCACCTGGAACAGCATGAGGCCTTCGTTGGCCAGGTCGATCGGCCACGTGAACAGGAACATCAGGATGATGCCGATCAGCAGGGAATGGCGCGTCAAGAAGCTGCGCAGCGACTGCATACTCTCCTCCTTTGGCTTGCGGCGGGCCGGTTTCGGTCAATGACCCTGCCGTGCTGGCTCGCGTAATACCAGAACCCCGAGCGCCCAGGACGGATGCGCCCGGAACGCCGCCTGGCTACGCCTGCACCTGCCGCGTCTGCGTGCGCGACAGATGCTGGTGCCCGGTCAGCAGCGTGATCACCGCCGCCACGGCCACCTCGCTCAGCACCACGTACGCAAACGCGCCCGGGTCCGCCGCCGAGAGCTTGGTGGTGATGGGCAGAAACATGCCGGCCGTGTTCCACATGGCGTGATACAGCGTCGCCAGCAGCAGGCTGCCGCGGCTGCCGTTGTAGGCCCACGTGATCAGCACCGACTTGGCCATCACGCCCACCACGTACCACGCCGAACCACGTCGGGTTGAAGCTGCGGATGTAGACCGCGATGTGCCAGACGCGCCCAGATCAGCCCGAGCACCAGCGCCGAGAAAAGTGCCGCATAGCGTGACTGCAGGCGCGGCAACGCGTACCCGCGCCAGCCGATCTCCTCGCCGTTGCCGAGCACGTTCGCCACGAACACCGGCAGCATCAGCGCCAGGGCCGCGGTCACCGAGCCCGTGGCTCCAAAGGCGGGTGTCGCCGTGAAGTCCAGCGGGATGCCGTTGACCAGCGCGTGCACGCTCGCACCGAATAGATACGTGGCGGGGATGATCAGGATCGAGGCGTACCACTTCCACCCGATGCGCCACAGCAGGAAGCGTTTGAGCAGGTCGATCACCGCGCCCGGACCCAGCGTCAGCCACGTCATGGCGACGGCCGCGACGCCGAAGCCCCAGCCGCCCAGCAAGTAGAGGGGGAACGGCAGCCGGAAGGGCAGCACGCCCGCGTTGGAGAGATGCACGCCCCAGGTGAGGGCGTACATCAGCACCAGCCCGAACAAAAGCGAATGACGTTTGATCAGCGTCATGGGTGGTGGCGCAATTATCGCGCGCGCTGGCACCGCCGCATCGTCGAGTATCCCTCTCTGTCATTGCGAGGAGGGCGAAGCCCGACGAAGCAATCCCCACCATGGGCCGCGAGGGGATTGCTTCGCGGCGCCGGGAAGTGCATCCGGCTTGCTCGCAACGACGGGCCTAAGTTGGGGCCCACGGGAAAAAATCACTCAAAAACTTTACCAGTTTTACACTTTTCTGCTTGACACCCAGAACACGTGTTCTAGAATAGCGGCACTCTGATCCAAGGAGCCGCCATGAATCTCATCGCGTCGATCGTCGCCCGCATGTCCCGCAGCCTGCGCACTGTGATCGGCCAGCGCGCCACCTTCGGCGCCTCCCCCGTCTCCGACCGCAACGTCACCCAGGGCATTGACTGGAATGCGGTCTACCGCGACCGCTACAACTACCAGCGCGACACCGTCCTTTCCGAATCCCTGCTCGCGTGGCGCCTCAACCCCCTCGCCCGCCGGCTCGTCACTCTGACCCGGACCTACGTCGCCGATACTGTGGGCTTTTCCTGCACCCACGAGGGAACAAACAAGTTTCTGAAAGAGCTCTGGACCCACCCCCTCAACGGCCTAGCCAGCCGTCTCGGCGAATGGTCGCGACGAACTCAGCATCACCGGCAATCTCTTCCTCGCCCTCACATCCGACAGCGCGGGAATGTCATACGTCCGCGTCTTCCCCACTGACACGATCAAGGCCATCGAGTGCGCTCCAAACGACGTCCAGCAAGAGCAGGCCTACATGCCCAAGGCCTCCCTCGACGACCCCGACCCCGTCCACATTCTCAACTACTGGGCCTACCGCACACGCAAGCCCAAGACCGTGATGCTGCACTTCGCCGTCAACCGCCTCGCCGGGATGCAGTGGGGCGAACCAGACCTCGCCCCACTGCTCCCATGGCTCGCACGCTACGCCTCATGGCTCGAGGACCGTGTACGCCTCAACCGCTACCGCAACGCCTTCATGTTCCAGGTCAAGGCCAAGGGCCTCTCCGCCGCCGAGAAGGACGCCCGACAGATCGAGCTCAACAGCCACCCACCCACCCCCGGCTCCGTGCTCGTCACCGACGACGCCGAGGAATGGGACGTGATCGCCCCCAAGCTTGACGCCTTCGACGCCAACAGCGACGGCCTGACGCTCAAGAAGTACATCGCATCAGGCCATGGCGTCCCGCTTGCACTGGCTCTCAGAGCCCGAGAGCAGCACCCGCACCACCGCCGAGGCCGCAGGTACCCCCACATTCAAGACGCTCGAGAGCCGTCAAGCATTCTTCCTCGCCATGGTCCGGGAAGTCTTGATGGTCGCCGTCGCTCGCCGCGCGGCCAAGGGCGATACCACCGTGGACCCCACACGCTGAAATCGTCGTCTCCGCCGGCGACGTGTCCGAGCGTGACAACGCCGCCCTTGCCCTTGCCACCTCGCAGATCGTGACCGCCTTCGCCCCCCTCTACAACGCCAAGATGATCGACGCCGATGAACTCCTGCGCATCATCTACCGCTTTGCCGGCGAAGCCTCGCCCACGGACCCTACCGCCCCCAAGGATGAAGTCAAGACCGCCGGCACCACCGCCGGCAACTCCAACGTCAAGACCGACGCCGAGACCGGACAGACCAAGACCAAAGGAGCCGACTGATGATCATCGTCAGCCGTCGCCATCCAAGAGACCGAACGACGGACGCCATCCGCATCCGCTGCACCCGCATCGCTCGACGAGCACCCCACCGATCCAGGAGACGCAAGGCCATGCAGCGCCCTATGGCCCCTCGTCTACGCCCTCGCCCAACACATCGCCCAGGACTTCGCCGGCTACTTTCTTCCAAGGAGACCAGTCATGAAGTACACGGAATTCCTCTTGCTCGTCTCGCAGATGCGTGACGCCCAAAAAGCCTTCTATGCCAACCGCACCCAATCCAGCCTGATCGAGGCCAAGACCAAAGAGAAGGCCGTGGACGCCGCCATCCGCGCGGCACCGCCGAACTCAGTGAGATCGACGACCACCGCCAGGCCGAGTTATTCGCCGACGACGCTATCCGCATCGTTGCCCAACGCCGCACCGACCCATGGGCCCACGGCGACACCGTTGATGAACGACTTGAAAGGAGCCACGACTAATGGACCTCACACTCCGAGCCCAATTCACAGGCGCACCCGGCACCACACCGGGCCGCTACCAAATCCTCTTCATCCACGAAGGCAAGGCCAACGGCTGGACATTCTCCCGCCAGGTCCTGCAAGACAGCGCCGCACTGTGGGAAGGCGCATCCGTGTTCGTGGACCATTCCTTTTGGGGCATGCCCTCCGTCCGTGACCTCGGGGCCGTCCTCTCCAATGCCGCATGGTCCGACGAGTTCGCCGGCCTGACAGCCGACCTCACTCTCGCCGGCCCCTCGAAGGAGATCATACGCGAGGCCGCAGACATCACCATGCGTGATGGCCCCACCCCCAACATTGGCTTTTCGGCTGACGTGGTCATCACTGCCGACGCCGCCGGCAACGTGACGCGCATCCTTCAGCCGTATAGCGTGGACCTCGTAGTGGACCCCGCCTTCGCTACGAAGTTCATCCGTACCCTCAACCAGCAGCAGCACACACGAAAGGAGCACCATGCAGAACCGAACCGCAACCCCCCGCACCACCGGCGGCGGCAGCCTACCGCCGCCGCCGAGGTCGATGCCACCCGGGCCACTCTCAATGCCCTCGTGCTCGATACCGCCCTTGCCGTCAGTGACATCCCCGACAAGGCGAAGGACGCCATCCGCGCCAGCCTTCAAGTCAGCGGCCACCATCGCCGGCGCCGATGTTCAGGCCGCTATCCAGGCTTGGAAGGACACCGTCGCCGAGGCCACCGCCCCGCAGGAGATCAAAGGCCCAGGCCGCGTCTCCGCCATGTTCAACAGCGACGATCAGATCCAGGCCGCCGTTGACGACCTCGTCGGCGCACCCCGCGAGAAGGGCGCCGAAGACCTCAAGGTCACAAGGCTATCCGGCCTCAAGGAAGCCTACATCGCCATGACTGGCGACCGTGACATGGTCGGCGGCAGCTTCAAGGACCGCATCCTCTTCCAGTCCACAACCGCCACATTCCCCGCCCTCGTGGCGAGTGCGCTCAACAAGGCACTGGTGAGGGAGTGGGAGCAGTTGGGCCGCGCCGGCTATGACTGGTGGCAGAAGATCGTCACCGTCGAGCACTTCGAGACCCTGAACGCGATCAAGTGGAACATGCTTGGCACCATCGCCAGCGTGCCCACCGTCGCCGAAGGCGCCGAGTACACCGAGCTCGTGCTTGGCGACAACGTCGAAACCTCGACGTTCGTCAAGAAGGGCGGCTACATCGGTATCACGCTCGAGGCCATCGACCGGGACGACGGGCGCAAGCTGCGCCAACTCCCGAAGGAGCTCGCCTTCGCCTCACTGCGCGAGCTCTCCGCCCTCGTCGCTGCCGTCTTCACCGACAACAGCGCCGTTGGCCCCACGCTCGCAGACACCGGCGCCCTCTTCAACTCGCACCGCCACGACCACGCTCGGCGGCCATAAGAACCTGCTCACGACCGCCCTCGGGACCGACTTCACCGCATGGGATGCAGTGGCAACGGCCATGTACAACCAGCCCATGCTCGTCGCCAGCGGCTCCAGCGCACTCGGCACCGGCAAGAAAATGGCTATCGAGCCCAAGTACTGCCTCGTGCCCCGCGCGCTCAAGGCCCAGGCCGAAGCCCTGTTCATCCCCCGATGGGGACCCGTCAACATGGGCGTGACTCCCCCGTCCGCTGGCTCGCAGACCTACCCCGGCTACGTCGAGCCCATCACCGTGCCCGAATGGACGGATGCCACCGATTGGGCCGCAGTCGCGGATCCCCGCATCATGCCCGGCGTGATGGTCGGCGAGCGCTTCGGCCTCGTGCCCCAGGTGTTCGTCGCCGGCAGTGACCAGGACCCCGCCATGTTCGCCAACGACGAACAGCGCATCAAGGTCCGCCACTTCATCGCCGTCGGCGTCGCCGACTTCCGCCCACTGCACAAGTCCAACGTTGCAGGATAGACCGACATCGCCAACGGGAGCGGCTACGCCTGATGACCGCAGGCACCGCGCCGCCCAATTCTGATCAAGCACCACCAGGAGAGACCATGGACAGTACATGCTGAACGACCCGAAGCTCAAGAAGCGAAGCGCAGAAGATCGCCCGCGCCTACAACTCCACCGCCTCGCAGTGGAAACTCCGAGACGACGACACGCTCACCGTCATCCTCGCCGACGGCCGCAAGATCGTGCACACCAAGGCGACCACTGCCCGAGCCCAAGCCGAACCCGAGCCCAGCGAGCCCGATAAGCCCAGGCAAGAAACCGAAGCGACGCGCCGGGCACTCCTCCCCGACGCTTAGCCCACGTGGGCCGGCCATCCTGCAGGATGGTTCGCGACTCCCGGCGCCCACGTGACCATCCGACCGCGAGCACCAATAAGGAGACCAAGCCATGGGCTACGTACACGACACCGCAATGAGCCAGTACATCCCACCAACCATGCACTACGTCACAGGCACCTGGACCGACGCCGCCGGCGCAGTCGCCGGCACCATCGCCAGGCACAAGGCCGCCACCGACGAGACGCAACGTAGTCAACATCCCGATCATCGTCCCGTCCAACAGCGTCGCCAGCAAAGGCGCCCTGCTCGCAATCCATCGAGCTCGACTACGAGCTCTTGCACGCCGCAGCCTACATCCGTCACGCTCTCCATCGTACAAGGTCACGCGCGGAGCCGATACCGCCGTCGCCGTCGTGGCCGCCGGCTCACCAACACTCAGACACGCTCCGCGGCCGCAGCAGCCACGACCGTCGACCAGCACAAGGACAAGTCTCACCCTCACCACCCCCGCCTACATCGACAACGATGAGTACTACTTGCTCGAAGGTCCGTCGTTCGTCTGCGCGGCGGCACCGTACCGTCGACCTCCTCGGCGCCGTCGCCAACTACACCCTGCGCCTCTAGGGCGAGCTGAGCACCATACGCGCAACGTGGCGCGCCATGCGCACGCCGCCGACGCAGGGCCGCGGCCATCAGCCGACTTGCTCGAGACCAGTCAGATCCATGGCCATCGAGAGCAATGCTCGGGCGTACGGCGCAGGATACGCCGGCGCATCACATCAGGAAAGGAGGAACTACACCATGGACCTCTTCAAATCCCGCAAGTTCTGGGCGTCGGTCGCCGGCCTTCTTGCTTGTCATGATCCAGAAGATCATGCCCGACTTCCCGCTTGACGCCGACCAGGTGACGAATGTGATCTACGTGCTCGTCGCCTACATCCTCGGCACCGGTCTGGAAGACACGCGCGCCCACGTCGTAAGAGCTCCGGGCCGCTTGACGCGCCCGTCTCTCGCTCCTCTCAGCCCCCCGCCAGCCACGCCAGCATGGCGGGGGGCCATCAGCCTCCCGAGCAGGGCCAGCCCGGCGAGGCAACTCATACAGGTGACCCCATGGCCGACACCCTCACCCAACTCATCGCCAAACTCCAGGCCGTCCTGCTCGACGACGGCACCGATCTTTTCCACAGCCACATGCACCGCCACCATCCGTCACGCACTGAGCCAACTCAACCTCCGCGTGCCCATCCAGGGCGGCACGCTGATCGACACCGTCGACGGACCAGTACGAGTACGAGCTCACGTCGGCGCTCGCCGGCGCCGCACCCCTGACCATCACCGACGTTCTGGCTGCAGGACCCCGCCGGCAACACCTACGACACGCCCCTCGTCTTCCAGGCGTACTCGCGAAGATGAGCGTTTCTTCTTCCGCCTCGCCGAGCCGCAAGCCGCCGACGGACATCTGATCGTCCGCTTCACGCAGAACAACACGATCTACGGCCTCGACAGCGCCACCGAGAGCACGCTCACAGCCGAGGCCGACGTCGTCCTGCTGGACGGCGCCGCGGCCCAGTCATGCCGCACCGCCGCGGTCGGCAAGGTCCTCGCCAACAACCTCGACCCCAACGTCCCCGCCAACTATCTCAAGGCCGCGACGCACTTCGCCAAAGCCTTCGACAACGGGCTACTCGCCCTCTCCCGCCGCCGACGACTTCAAGTTTCCGTGCCTTCGGCCTCCGCTTGGAATGACGCTTGGCACAACTGGCCCAGTACCCTGCACTGATGCACATGCGACCAGTCCACAAGCTCCGCCGCTGTTGCGCAGTGTGGCCGGGGCGCAGCTTCCGCAGCGCCGTCCGAGACGCTCGCACCAGCCGCCATTGCCCGCAGCTCGAGCGGCCGGCAAGCACCCTCACAGCCTCGCGGCGGCTCCTCTGGCTGCCCGTTGGACAGCGGAGCCGGGTGCTCCGCGGCGAGGGGCCGGCTGGCGACTCACCACCCCTCGCCCTTCGCTCCGCCGTCCTCTGGGGCTCCGTTCCTACGTCTCGCCGCAACACCCCTGCGGGCTCCGCCGCTCAGGTCCGTTGGCATCGCGGCCACTAGAACAAAGGTGATCCCATGCGCACAGTAGACGCCACCCTCACAGCCGCCCTCGCCGCCGGCACTGGTAAGCCCTACCTCAAGGCTTACGTCGGCTACTCCAATGGCTCCGTCAAAGCCTCCACACCGACGTGTGGGCCTACAAGCTGACCAGGTACCACCCTCGAATTCTGGGTCCCATCCATCGCCAACCTCGCCATCGACCAGGAGCAGATTTGGCTCGAACGTGGCCTCACCATCGCAGGCACTAACTACACCCTCACGACTGGCCGCTTTTGGATTTGGGAAGAAGAGTACCTGCCCAACCGCGTGACCCGCTACAAGGGCGGACTCGTGCCCCACGAGTACTACGCCGACAGCCTCACCACCGAGACCTACGAGACCGTGATCGACGCTTTCTTCGCCGCCTTCGGTAAGACCACCACCTACAAGGACGCCGCCGAGGCGTGGCTCGACTACCAATTCCTGCCCAACCCGACCGACCTCTCCATCACCGACGCTGACCGCATGCTCCCCATGCTCGCGCAGAAGCGCCTCATTGGCGTGTGCGACAACGGCGCCGAGGACGTCCGCATCTTCTGCCGCCGACGTGCTTGGCTCCTACGTGGCCACCATCACCGCCGCCGACGAGTACTCGCTCTTCACCACCAAGCAGCGCACCCGTCAGTACTTGTGGAAGGACGAGCTCGGCGCCTACCACCAGGACGGCGACGCAGCCGACCCCGTCCACAACCTCGGCTTCATGATGAGCACCGACAGCCCGCCGGCGCGCAACAGTCAGACCTTCCAGTTCAAGGGCTACGTCCGCCCGGATCTCCGCATCCAGGACGGCGATACCATCCGCATGAGCCTGTACGGTGGCACCGCCACCGCGACTTTCTTCGCCATGGTGACGGAGGAGTTCGACAGCAAGGCCGTCATGGCCTTGCCCAAGTGGCGGCCTGCAGATCGAGGCTTGGCCCATCTTCGGCAACACCGAAGGCGGCGACCTTCCGCAGAACGTCGCCAACAAGGTGAACCACGCCTATATCAACGTGTCCGAATTCGACAACGTCCTCAGCGCCGAACGAGACCAACATACAGCGATGCTTCGACGTGCTCGACGACCACCACCCGGGCGGCTACACCCGCGAAGTGCTCGGGGCCGCCCGCACCCTCTACGTCCGCACCAACATTGGCGACTGCACGATCACCAACGCCTCGCCGGCCATCGTGACCATCGCCGCCCATGGCCTACACAACCACGACCAGGTCGCCTTCTTCACGACCGGCGGACTTCCGACCGGCCTGACCGCAGGCACCGCCTACTATGTCTCAGGGAAGACGACCAACACCTTCCGCGTGAGCGCCACGGCCGGCGGCGCCGAGATCAACACGTCCTCTGCCGGCTCGGGCACCCACTCCGTAGCCACCGGCAATGACAGCAACGACGGCCTCACCACCGGGCAACTCGGCGCTCTCTTCACGCCCAGGCCGCCGCCGACAAGTTCATCCGCCTCGACCTCAACGGCTACGCCGGCACCATCCAACTCGCCAAATCCAAATACCTCGCCGGCATCGCCCTGTATAGCCGCTTTGTCGGCGGCAATGTCTCACTCGTCGGAGACGCCACTACCCCATCAAACGTACTCATCGCAGTCGCCGGCGGACCCATCATCCTCGACGGCTCCGCCGTCCAGCTTGCACTAGCCGGCCTCAAACTCGAGAGCTCAGGATCGAGCGCCGTCATATGCCAAAACTACGCCATCGCTGAATTCACCGGCAAATGTGACTTCGGAACCTGTGGCTTCGTCACGCTGTACGCATCCACCGGAGGGATCATCAGGTCCGTCGGCATCGACCACAACGTCAGCGGTCAGTCCTACGCTTTCTACGACGCCGAGGACGACGCCGCCATCAAGTTCGCCGGCGGAACCATCACATTCCTCGCCAACACCACATGGGGCGTCGCCTTCGCCTACGCCACCCGCGCAGGTCTACTCGACGCCTTCGCCCAAACCTACGCCCTCGGAGTCTTCACCGTCACCGGCCAACGCTACAACGGCGCACTCAACAGCGTCATCTTCACCAACGGCGGAGGCGCTAACTACTTCCCAGGCACCGTCGCCGGCGCCACCGCCACCGGCGCCCAATACGGCTAGGAGGACCGCATGTTCATTCAATTCAATGGCATCATTGTCGATCTCGAAGCACTCGGCCTCGAATTGCGCGCAGCCGGCTCGCGATCCGCAGCCTCCACAGCTCGCGCTGGATCCGCACCGACCTGTTGACGCGGGAGGAAGTGGACGCCGGTGGACGCATCGACGTGGAGCTGGATCTTGCGCCGCGGCATCTGGCCGCGCCCCGCATCGCCGCGCTGACGGCCTTCATCGCCGCCTCGCCGCGAGTCGTGCCGGCCTAGTTCGCGTCTCGCGTGAGTTGGGTGAATGCAGCACGGGCTCCCGGAAGGGAGCCCGTGCTGGCTAAAGGATGAAACGTTTCAGCGTCAGTCGGCGATGCTGTACGTCTCCCCGCCCATGTAGCATGCCGTCCCACGTCCCGTGCTGGACTTGAGCCACCATAGTACTTTGCTGCCGGTGTCGAACTTGGCCGGGTCGGTCTTGCCATCGCCGTCGAAGTCCGCGCCCGGGACGTACGTGAACGAGCCTGGCCCCAGGTACACGCCCACCCAGCTGCTGGTGCCGGAGGCGAGATACCACAGCGTATTGGAGCCGGTCAGGTACTTGGCCATGTCGGTCTTGCCGTCGCCGTCGAAGTCCGAGGCCGGCACGGGTGAGCCGTCCGAGCCGATGTACATGCCGTCCCACACGCTATCGCTGGAGCGCTGATACCAGATGGCGCCCGCCGAGATGTACTTGGCGACATCGGTCTTGCCGTCGCCGTCGTAGTCACTGCCGGGCAACGCCGGTACTGCGTCCGTACCGATGAATGTGCCTGCCCACGTATTCGTGCCCGAAAGCAGGCGCCAGACCGAGCCGTCCGTTTGAATACTTCGCGGGGTCGGTAAAGCCGTCCGCGATCAAAGTCGGAGCCGGGCAGGAGCGTATAGGAACCGGAGCCCATGTAAATGCCCTGCCACGTGCCACCGAACGAGCTCAGGTAATAAATGGACTGGATACTCGACACGTACTTGGCTGCATCCGTATTGCCGTCGCCGTCGAAGTCGGAGCGCGGGACGTAGCTGGCCACGTCACCGCCGAGGTAGGTGGAGTACCAGGTACCGCTGAATGTGGTCCGCCACCATAAACTGCCCGTGCTGGGAACGAACTTGGCCGGGTCCGCGACACCATCATTGTTGAAGTCGGAGCGGGAGGCCTGGTTGACGATGTGGTACAAGGCCGCCTGGCTGGCGTCGTGCGTCCCATCGCCCAGGTAGCGGTACAGGATGCCGCGCCCCCGGGCGTATTGAAGTTCATGCCGCAGTTGGCAAAACCCACGCTCAGCGTGGGGGTGCAGACTGAGCAGCCCACTGCTGATCTCCACGAGTCCGGTCGGCGTGGTGGAAGATCCGGCCACGATCATGGATACTGTCGTGTCCTGACCGATCATCGAGGGGCTCGGGGCGATGCCATACAGGCTGATCGTTGTGGTCTCTGCCCTCATCTCCACCGCGCCCTTGTCGCACACGGCGCCGCCGGCCCCTGGCCCGTCCACCGGCCGGCTGAGGCCGCAGCGCGTCCGTGCCCGGGCAGCCGCTGTTGTTGCCGGAGTCGATCGCCGGGCTGGTGCCCAGCAGCGTCATCGTCGGCACGTATCCGCCATAGTCGCCGAGCTCGGCCAGCTGGGGATTCGTGCTGCTGCTGATCCCCGGCTCCGACTGAAAGCGCAGTCGGTGCTGCTCTCCAGGTTGTATGCCCAGCGTGGTCCAGGTTGAACCGCCGCCCGGGAAGCAATTGTCGGGACTGTTCCCGGCGATGATCGTGTTCTTGAAAGTTGCCGTCGCAAAGTCGGCTACCGCTGACGTTGAGAGCGGTCGGCCGTGTTACCCGAGATCGTGCTGTTCAGAAAATTGGCCGTGCTGCCGGCAGTGACCGTCGCCGCCGCGCCCTGGTTTGACGAGTTGCCCGTCAGGGTCACGTTGGTGAGGTTCAGCGTTCCCCCACCCTGCGCGTGGATGCCGCCTGAGTATTCCTCCGCCGTGTTGTACCGCACGGTCACCCGGGTCAAGTGTGCTGGTGACCGCGCCCGTCGAGGGACAATACCGCCGCCGTAGCCGCCGCCCAAATTTGACGACGTGTTCCAGCTGACCTCGCTGTCGTTCATCGTCAACGGCCCGCCGCTGTAGATGCCGCCGCCGTTTCCCCCCGTGTTCTCGTTAACCTTGACGCGATCCATCACGAGGGTGCCGAAATTCGACGATGCCGCCGCCTGCCGTCGTGCCGGAGTTGCCGTTGCGAATGGTCAGATCGCTCAGGTTGACGGAAGCACTGACGCCAACCGCCAGCACGCGCCCCGTTCCCGCCGCCTTCCAGGAACGTGGAATCCATCCCCTGACCGATGAAGGACAGATCCAGGCTCGTGGACAAGTGCTCCACGAACGCCCCTGCGCCAATGTATATCGTGTCACCATCCGACGATTGGCCGATTGCATGAGCAACGGTCAGACAGGGACTAAGGGCGTTCGTGCAATCATTGGAACTATCGTTGCCGGTTATCGCAACATAACGATCGTGGGTATGGCGCCCACGGGTGTCGCCGGCGACAGCACAGACTCGTGATCACCACTAGTAGCGCTGCGCTGACGTGTATGAGCTTGAAGTGGGGTTTCATCGCGGCTCCAGTACGCTTGCATTGGCCCCCGGGCGCCATTGGGCGTGCCCAGCTTGGGGCATCCGATGTGGTCGAAGTACGGCTGGAGGGGCGGCAGGGATTGGTGCGGTGCCAGCTATCAGTATTTTTAGCATCGGATTCGTCCGAATTCAGTCGCAGTCGGTACGGGAAGTGCAAAACTTCACACGCCGCTGGCGGCCGCGTTGAAACGCACCACCTCCCGGCGCTGGCCGGGAGGTGGTGTCGTATCCAGGTTCGACGAAGACCCGCTTGTTTCAGCGTCAGTTCACGATGTCGTACGTTTCCATGCCCATATACTGGCCGCCCCATGTGTCGTCACTCGACTTCAGATACCAGATGGAGCCCGAGCTGGCGACGAACTTCGCCGGATCGGTCTTGCCATCGCGATCAAAGTCGGAGGCCAGGACCACACCTGTGCCGTCCGTGCCGATGTACTTGGCGTCCCACGTGGAGCTCGTGGACTTGAAGAACCACACGTATCCGGTGCTGGAGACGAACTTGGCCGGGTCGGTGATGCCATCGCCGTCGAAGTCGCATGAGGGCATGTAGGTTCCATCGGTGCCCAGATACAAGGCTCCCAAGGTGCTCGTGCTGGACTTCAGATACCACAGCGTGCCAGACACGAACTTGGCCGGGTCGGTCTTGCCGTCTCCATCGAAGTCGGAGCCGGATACGTAGGTGCCGTCCGAACCGATGTACTGGCCGTTCCACAGGCTGGTGCTGGACTCCTGGTACCAGACCGTACCGGAGACGAACTTGGCGGCGTCGGTCTTGGCATCGCCATCGAAGTCCGAGCCCGGGACATAGGTGCCATCCGAGCCGACGTAAACGCCGACCCAGCTACTGTCGCTCGACCTCTGATACCACAAGGCGCCCACCGACGAGACGAACTTGGCCGCGTCGGCCCTGCCATCGCCATCGAAGTCGGAGCGCGGGACGTAGAGACCGTCCGTGCCGATGTACGCACCATTCCACGCGCTCGCAGCGGAACCGAAGTACCAAACCGACCCCATCGAGGGCAGGTACTTGGCCGGGTCGGTGGTTGCATCGCCGTCAAAATCGGTGAACGGCCGCCAGACGGCCTGAAAATTCAACGTGCCAGCGTTGATCCAGAAGCTCGTCACCTCGATGGTATAGGTCGTTCCGGTTGAAACCGGGAATCTCACGCCCGACCGGGTGCCATTGATATCGCCGAAATCGTCCTGGCAGGTCACCGCGGACAGACTGCCCGGGATCCCGGTCCAGACGTTGAGCACGGTGTCGTAGGTGCTGCCGAACGTGTTGACGTCCAGCATGCCGCTGAACGGGGCGGTAAATGTGTACCAGACGCTGTGCCAGCGTTGCCTGCCCACGCAGTTGGTCGGATCGAGCGGTGGGTTCTGGGTCGTGGTGGCGCCCCACACGCTTGGCACCATATCCCTGTACGGCAACGCCGCGAAGTGGATGGCGGAGGTCACATCGTCATTGACCGGCGGCGGGATGAACTCATACGCGCCGATGTCGCAGCCGACCTTGCGCGGGTAATGGCGTTCATCCAGGAGACTTACCCCGATTGCGCCGCAAGTGGTGGAGTCGCCGCGCCGTATGCGTCGTTGCTCGAATCGATGGCGTAGGTGCGGTTCGGGTAATTGGGAGTGGCGTCGTTCAGGTCATAGATCATTACGCCTGGGTCGCCGCCGCCGCTGACGGGCGTGCCGCACGGATTGGTGATGTGGTTGTTCTCGATCACGTTGTTGGTCCAGGTCAGCGTTCCGTAGCTGGCGCAATCCGTCGTTCCGCCGCTGCTGTTGGCCAGCAGGGCGTTCTTCATGGTCAGGGTCCCGCTCAGATCGTTGTAGACCCCGCCCACCTGGCCGCCGGGCGCGGTGCTGTCGCCGACCGTCGTGTTGAGGATCGTCAGCGTGTTGTAATTGGCGATCCCGCCCACGGCCGTTCCGGCGGTGTTGAAGCCAAACGTGCTGTTGCTGATGCTGCGGCTGCCGGAGCCGGCCACATCGTTATACAGGCCGCCGCCGATGCCGCTCACGCTGTTGTCGGAGATCGTGCTGCTTGCGATCTCGAAGGAGGTTTGGGCGATCAGGCCGCCGCCGTTCGCCGCCTGGTTCCCGCTCACCGTTGTGTCATACAGGCCCAAAGCGCCCGAAATGACTGCGATGCCCCCGCCCCCGGCGCTGGCCTCGTTGAACTTGATCGCGCTCTGCTCGATCGTCAGTATGGCGCCGTCGACCAGCACGCCGCCGCCCGATCCGCCCGAGACCGAGCCGAATTGGAGGGTCACTCCATGCAGTGTGACTGTCCCACCAGTGAAGTCAAAGACGCGCAGGTTATTGATCGTGCAGTCCGGCACGCTGGGCGTGGGATCGCAGGCATTCGCCTGGATGACCGTGTTCAAAACACCCGAGCCAGAGATCGTCATGGTGCTGTTAACCACCAGGCTGCCGAACGCCGGATTGAGTTCGATGGTGTAGCCCGCGTTGAAGTTGATCTGGTCGTCGCCGACGCCGTTGGCGCAGTCGGGATAGCCCCCATCATTCAGGTTGGCGTTGGCCAGGGCCTCCCGCAGCGAACACGCGGCATTGGTGGTCAGCTCGTCGATGTTTGTGGTCACAGTGATGGTAGTGTCGTAGGCGTGGGCCGGCGTAAAGTTCAGCGCCGCGCCCAGGGCCGCGGCCACCAGCGCCACTAGCATGGTGCCGTTCAATAGGAAACGCGATCGGGGTCTCATGCTGAGTCCTTTCCTCTGGTACATGCGTCACATTGCGGCTCGCGCCGTGTGCGTTCCCGAGGACGCGTGCGGTGGTGGTTTCAACACCGTTGTCAGCTCGTTTTGACCGCTTGCGCCTCCGCGGAACATGGATCACGACACCGTCGGGCCCGGCTTGCAGCCAGGGAGTGCCGTCGCGTGATTGCATGGATTTGGGCAGGGCGCTTCGTGCCCGGCCCGCGGGCTTGTCAGCATGGGGGAATGCTCGGAGTGTACTCTCAGTGCCCGGAATGTCAAGATGAAACGACCCTCCATACCCCGATCAACGGGCGCATCCATGCCATATGACACGAGTGCTACCGGGCGCTACGCGAGCGCCGTGGAACGGAAACACGGGCTCCGGTCGCGGAGCCCGTGTCTGACGTTCTGGTCGAGAGCGCTGGTCCGGCTAATTCACGACATCATACGTCCCGGAGCCCATCCACACCCCCTGCCAGGTGCTGCTCGTGGACTCGAGATACCACAACACCTGGGAGCCGGTATCGAACTTGGCGGGGTCGGTCTTTCCATCTCCATCAAAGTCCGCAGCCGGAACGTACGTGAATGAACCGGGTCCAAGATATGCGCCCACCCAACTGCTGGTCGTGGAAGCGAGATACCACAGCGTATTGGAGCCCGTGAGGTACTTCGCCATGTCGGTGATGCCGTCGCCATCGAAGTCCGAGGCCGGAACGGGTGTGCCATCCGAGCCGATGTACTGGCCGTGCCAGGTGCTGTCACCCGAACCGAAATACCAGATGGCGCCGCCCGCGACGTACTTGGCGGGGTCGGTCAAGCCATCGCCGTCATAATCCGAGCCGGGCAGCGCCGGCGCTGCATCCGTGCCGATGAATGTACCGGCCCACGTACTCGTACCCGAAAGCAGCCGCCAGACCGAGCCGAGGCTGTCGTACTTCGCGGGGTCGGTCTTCGAATCGCCGTCGAAGTCCGAGCCGGGCAGTAGCGTAAACCCACCCGGGCCCATGTACGCACCATGCCAGGTCGAGTCAGACGACTGGAAGTACCACACGGATGGCCCCGAAGACACAAACTTGGCCGGGTCAGTGATGCCGTCCCCATCGAAGTCCGAACGGCGTACGTACTCGGCCACATCCGAGCCCAGGTACTTGCCGCCCCAGGTTGCATCGCTGGATCTATACCACCAGGCCGTGCCGGTGCCGGGCACGAACTTGACCGGGTCGCTCATCAGATCGCCATCGAAGTCTGAGGCAGGGCTCTTGGGGGCAATGCCGTAGGCTGCAATGTAGTCCGCATACGGCAGCTCGCTGCCGCCGTTGTTCACGTTGTAGAAGCTGCCACCGACGTACGCGTCCGTTGCGCTGACGGCGATCGCGCGGACGTAGGGTGATGGAGGTCCGCTGAAAGATCCGTCGCCTGAGCCGTTGCTGCCCAAGCGCGCGCCAGGTGCCGCCATCCCAGCGGGCCAGGTAGTCGGCCTCCTGCACCACCGTGCCGCCGTTGTTGACGTTGCTGAACCAGCCTGCTGCGTACAGTTCCGAACCGTGGACGGCCAGCCCGTGCACGGCATAGTTCAGCGAGCCATCGCCCGCGCCGTTGTTGCCCAGGCCCGACCAACTCGCGCCGTTCCACTTGGCGACGTAGTCCGCGTTGCCAACCGCCACGCCCGAGTTCGAGGCATTGTAGAACCAGCCACCGACGTAGAGGTCCGATCCGATCACCTCCAGCGCGCTGACTTGCCCGTTCAGCGAGGGTCCGCCAGATCCATTGCTGCCCAATGCCGACCAGTTGCTGCCATTCCACTTGGCGATCCAGTCGGCCGCCGTCAGGACGGTTCCCCCATTGTTGACGTCGTCGAAGTAACCGCCGACGTACAAGTCGCCGCCCAGCACCGCCATATCATAGATGTAGTCGCTGCTGTCGAACGAGCCGTCGCCGGAAGCACCGCTGCCCAGCGCAGTCCAGTTGGATCCGTCCCATCGGGCGATCCGGTCCGCCGCGTTGAGAGTGGTCCCGCCGTTGTTAACGTTCATAAAGTAGCCGGCCGCTGTATACGTATGAGCCGTCGACCTGAATGCTCTGCACCGCGTTATCCAGGGCGCTGTCCCCGGCGCCGTTGCTGCCCAGGGCATTCCAGTGGGCGCCGTCGAACCGGGCGATGAAACCGGCCTCGGGTATGTAATTGCCGTCATCGTAGAAGTGATTGAAATAGCCGCCGGCGTACACATCCGAGCCGCTCACGGCGATACTGTAGACGTCGGAGTTGAGTACACCGTCGCCCGAGCCATTGTCGCCCAGGGCGTGCCAGTGTGCCCCGTCCCAGCGGGCGATCATGTCCGCCTGCGGGATCGGCGTTCCGTTGTCGGCCAGATCAAAGAAGGTCCCGCCCACGTAGACATCTGTCCCGCTGACCGCGATGGCCTCGATCTGGCTGTCGAACGGACCCTGCGTGCTCCCGACCGCAGACCAGGCGCCGCCATCCCACGCGGCAATGTAACGCGCCTGGCTAATGAATGTGCCGCCGTTGTTCACACCTTCCAGCGAGCCCTCCAACGTACAGATCGGATCCGCCAATGATCAGCGCGTGCACAGGCTTGGTGAGCGAGCCGCCGCCCGCGCCGTCATCGCCCAGGGCATACCAGTTGCCGCCGATCGTGTCCCATTCGGCTACGCTGTCAGCTGCCGTGATGAATGTGCCGCCGTTGTTCACGAGATTGAACTCGCCGCCGACGAATACGCTGCTGCCATAGACCAGGATGTCGTACACGTAGTGGGCGATCGAGCCGTTCAGTGCGCCATTGCTGCCCAGTGCCGACCAGTTCGCCCCATCCCATTTGGCGATGTAGTCGGCCGCGCTCAACACCGTGCCGCTGTCATTGACGTTCGTGAATGCCCCGCCCACGTAGAGGTCGGAGCCGCTCGCGGCCAGGGCATACACACTGGAATTGAGAGAGCCCTGCGCGGGTGCGCCGCCGTTGTAGCCCAGGGCGGTCCAGTTGCTGCCATCCCATTTTGCGACGTAGTCCGCCGCGGTCAGGCTGATCCCGGCATTGTTCACATTGGTGAAATCGCCGCCAACGTAGACATTCGAACCGCTGCCTTCGATCGCACGGACTGGCGAATTGAGCGAGCCCCCGCTGGCGCCGTTGCTGCTCAAGGCGGACCAGTTACTGCCGTCCCATTTGGCAATGTAGTCCGCCGCGGTCAGGCTCGTCCCGCCGTTGTTCACATCTGTGAACCAGCCGCCCACGTACAGGTCGGTGCCGACCATGGCCAGGGCAAGGACGCCCGAATTGAGGGAACCATTGCCGGAGCCATTGTTGCCCACCGCCGACCAGTCGCTGCCGTCCCACTTGGCAACGTAGTCCGCCTCCCCAATCAGGGTTCCATTATTCAGGACACCGGTGAACCAGCCCGCCGCATACAGGTCGGTGCCATCCACGGTGAGCGCCATGACGTCGCCGCCCAGGGCGCCGTCGTTGTAGCCGTTGGCGCCCAGGGCCGACCAGCTGGTGCCGTCCCACTTGGCGACAAAGTCGGCCTCTGAAATATTGGCGGCGTCGCGGAAGGTTCCGCCGACGATCACGTCGGTGCCCAGGACCGCCAGCGCGTAGACGGGATCGTTAAGGTCGCCGGTGCCGTAACCCAACGACGCCCACTGGCCGGCGCTGGCGGTCTCCAGCGGCCTCGGACTCTGGCTGCTCTCGGGCCGAGAGTATTGGTCCTCGCTGTGGATCGATCTCGACTGTCCAGCCGCCTAGATCCAGGCTGCCCGAAAAGCTGCCATCCAGCTGCAGTGTGCCGTCTGGATTGAGCATCCCCGACGGAGAAGTGAGGCCCTTGAACGTTGCCTCCGCAACCGGCTTGGCAGCCTCCCTTTGGGCGGCCGCGCCCATGGGTGTCACTGCCCCGACTGTCACGATCAATGCTGCGCGTAACACGATCCGTCTTAAGATATTCAATGCATTCTCCTCGCCCATGGGTGACAAAAAAGAACCCCCGTGCAGTGCGGCTGCCAGGCCGGGGGAGTCTTGCGTACCTCTACCTGATGACTGCTGTCTGCGCGCCTGCCGAATGGGTTGATCGATTCCCCCAAAGCCCGCAGTTGATGGATGTAGTGTACCTCTCATATCTTAAATGTCAAGTTACAGAAAGCCGTTGCATGTGCATATGCACACAAACAAAATGCATTCACGGGATGCATAGTGACTGCACTCGTACAGTCCCCGCGGATCGCAGGCTCAACACAAAACACCACCCCCAGTTTTTCACCGGGGGTGGTGTGTCGTTCAAGCCAGAGCGAGGATCTGTCTCTGCCTAGTTCACGATGCTATACGTCTCCGGCCCCATGTACACCCCGTCCCAAATGCCCGTGCTGGACTTGAGCCACCACAGCACCTTGCTGCCGGTGTCAAACTTGGCCGGATCGGTCTTGCCATCGCCGTCAAAGTCCGCCGCCGGCACATAGATGAAGGAGCCAGGCCCCAGGTAGATGCCCTGCCAGACGCCTGAGTACGACTCACGATACCAAAGTGAGTTGGAGCCGGTCAGGTACTTGGCCATGTCGGTCTTGCCATCGCCGTCGAAGTCGGAGGCGGGCACGGGTGTGCCATCCGAGCCGATGTACATGCCGTCCCACACGCTGTCGCTGGAGCGCTGATACCAGATGGCGCCCGCCGAGATGTACTTGGCCAAGTCGGTCTTGCCGTCCCCGTCGTAGTCGGAGCCGGGCAACGCCGGTACTGCGTCCGTACCGATGAATGTGCCGGCCCACGTACTCGTGCCCGAAAGCAGTCGCCAGACCGAGCCGTCGGTCTGGTACTTCGCGGGTCGGTCTTCGAATCACCATCGAAGTCGGAGCCAGGCAGCATCGTGTACGAACCGGAGCCCATGTACACGCCCTGCCAGGTCGCGTTAGAGGATCTGGAAGTAGTACAACGCTTGCGACCCCGAAACGTATTTGCCCGGGTCGGTCATGCCGTCGCCATCGAAGTCGGAACGCGAGACGTATGTGGCCACATCGCTGCCGAGGTGCATGGCGTCCCACACGCCGGTGGAAGACGGCAGCCACCAGGCGTAGCCGGTCGCCGGAACGAACTTGGCCGGGTCGCTGATACCGTCATGCTCAAAATCCGTGACCGGACGTACGCACGCACCGATCGGCGCGGTGGCGTATGGCGAATAATCCACGTAGTCTGTGCTGCTGTCACCGCTTCCGCCCGGATTGCCCGAGTGCGTCGGACCGGTGGAGCTGCCCCAGTAGTTGTGTTCCAGCGCGGCGCTCGCGCCACTGTTCAAGCTCTCCACGCCATACGATACATTCCCCGTGAAGCAGTTCATGCTGGAGGTGCCCAGATAGGAGGTGGCGTCCAGCGACAGGCCGACGATATTGTTGAAGCCGATCCAGTTGCCCACCACCGCGGCCGAGGCGGCGGCCAGTTGGACGCCCAGCCATTGCCGTTGTGCGCAAGGCCCAACGCGCCGACCCCGATGCGGTTCCCGTAGATGGTCGTGCCGCTGGAACTCCAAATGCCAATGCCCACGTCCGCCCCGGAGATCACATTGTTGCCGGGCGTCGAGCCATTACCCAGGTTGGCGCTCGTGGCCTGAAGGGAGACATCCGTACCCTGCCGCAGGTCCGTGATGCCTGCGGCATTGACGCCGATGTAATTGCCGCGGACGATCGTGCCCGTGGAGCTGCCCTCCACCCGAAGGCCAATGGTGTTCCCGGCGATCACGTTGCGCGCGCGGCGTCGTGCCGCCGATGGTATTGTCGTCTCCGCCCGTGATCTGGATGCCGTAGTAGTCCGTGGAGCCTCCGCCGTAGGCGGTGATGCGGCTCAGGCCGTCGGCCGTCGTTCCAATGTAATTGCCCTGGATGGTATTGATACTCAACTCGTGAGCGCCACCATCGGCCTGCAGGATGATGTTGTTATTGTTCCCCGAAATCACATTGCGCAGGGCCGGACTGGTGCCTCCAATTGTATTGTTCGAGGAGCCGACTAGCTTGAGGCCGGTGGCGCTCGTAGCTCGTCGTGCCGTCCGCGCCCAGACCCACAATGTTGCCCCACACGCTGTTGGACGCGGAGGAGAGAGTCTAGCAGGATGCCGTCGTAGAAGCCGGTGATGACGTTGTCTCGGATCACGTTGCCTGTGGAGGCCGAACAGCCATAACCACAGAAGTTGATGGCTTCATCATCCCCGGCCAGGCTGGTGAGCGCCGTGCTCCCGCCGATCGCAACGCCAAAGTAGTTGTTGCGGATGGTGTTGTTCGAGCCGTCATCCACGCGCACGCCCGCATGCCCGCCGAACAGGTTGCGCTCCGCGCCGCTGGCGCCGCCGACGGTGGTGAGGGATGCGCCGGAGAGCAGCACGCCGATGGTTTGATCGCCGCCCAGCGAGCCCAGGCTGTCCGTGTTGATAAAATTGCCAGAAACGCTGATGCTATCTGCCTGCAGGCGGATGGCGCTGCTGAGCGAGCCGGACGTTGTGTTGACAAACTGAATGCCCTTGATGCTGCTGCCGCCCGAGCCGCTCTGGAAATCGATCAGCTGGCTGGTCGCGCCCGTGATGACCACCACCGGCATTCCCGGTGAGCCAGCCGACCAACCTGGCTGGGTGGTGGCATCGATGTTGACTGGAGAAAGCACAACCAATGAGCTGGTCAGCGTGATGATCTGCGTCCCGCCGCCCGGAATATTGAAGGTGATGGAGTCCAGTCCGGCCGCGCTGGCCGTGCACGCATCCACCGCCGCATCCGTGTTGGCGGCCTGGATCGCCTCGCGGATGCCGCAGTTGCCGTTGACGATGACCGTCTCCTGTGTGGTGTTGACCATGATCGTGGCCGCCCGCGCCAGCCTTGGACTTGCGCGAACGCGGTGAAACAGACCGCAAGAAATGCCAACATCCTCAGCAGCGCTTGAGCCGCGAATGATCGCCTTGAGTTCTTCATTATGGTTCTCCTTGTCCAAGATGAACAAAAGGACACCCGTTTCCGAGATGGTTGCCTCGATGGGGTGCCAAGGGTCCTGGGTCGGCTCGACGCGATGGGCGCCTCTCCGATGTGATTTGCATGCGTCCTTGCACGACGTGTTGGAAACTGCTGAAATTCTACTCGTGCGGTCGAGCTTGTCAAGATAGGTCGTGCGATAACGCGCAATGGCGCTCCGCCTTCCTGCCTCCGAAGGTCGGATCCTCCCATCCCTGCTCTTACAGAAGAGCGAGTGCACCATCTCCGGATGGCGCACTCGCATGCCTTCAGCAACGTACGTCCTTTCCCGACTCAGTTCACAATGCTATACGTCTCCGGCCCCATGTACACCCCGTCCCAAATGCCCGTGCTGGACTTGAGCCACCACAGGACCTTGCTGCCGGTATCGAACTTGGCCGGGTCGGTCTTGCCATCGCCGTCAAAGTCTGCCGCCGGCACATAGATGAAGGAGCCTGGCCCCAGGTAGATGCCCTGCCAGACGCCTGAGTACGAACTCACGATACCAAAGTGAGTTGGAGCCGGTCAGGTACTTGGCCATGTCGGTGATGCCGTCGCCGTCGAAGTCGGAGGCGGGCACGGGTGTGCCATCCGAGCCGATGTACATGCCGTCCCACACGCTATCGCTGGAGCGCTGATACCAGATGGCGCCCGCCGAGATGTACTTGGCGACATCGGTCTTGCCGTCGCCGTCGTAGTCAGAGCCGGGCAACGCCGGTACTGCGTCCGTACCGATGAATGTGCCGGCCCACGTACTCGTGCCCGAAAGCAGTCGCCAGACCGAGCCGAGGCTGTCGTACTTCGCCGGGTCGGTTTTTTTCTGTCGCCGTCGAAGTCCGAACCGGGCAGGATGCTGTAGGAGCCTGCGCCCATGTAGACTCCCTGCATGCTGAGCGTCGTGAACTCAGGTACCATGACGACTGAGTGCCGGAGACGTACTTCGCCGGATCTGCCCTGCCATCGCCATCGAAGTCCGATCGACCTACATACTCGGCTACGTCAGAGCCCAGGTAGGCGCTATCCCACAGGCCCGTGGTGGATTTCAACCACCAGGCCGTGCCCGTGCCCGGGACGTACTTGACCGGGTCGGACTTGCCATCGCCATCAAAGTCCGAGGATCGGAATGAATATGTGTACTCGTAGGCTCCCATGTCGCAGGCAAGCCCCTGCGGGCGGACTATGCCACGCTGGTCCGTGGCGGCACAGGTGGCGTTAAGCCCCGACGGCGTCAATGCGCCGGGCTGCAACTCGAGCAATGGGCATGGTCTGTGTGAGCCCGCCCCATGGCCGCTCAGAATATCCAGCAGCGGATCGGAGATGATCACGTGAGAGCAGACGGCCCCTCCGGGACAACCTCCGAAGACAATGCTGTCCCGGATGACCGGGTGGGATCCCGGGTTATAGATCTCATATGCGTCGTCCCAGAATATGCTGTTATCCAGGGTCGCGTCACTGGAGAGGATATACATGGCCCCTCCAATGGTCGTGGCCCAATTGCCGCTGAAGGTCCCGTGGTTGAGGGCGACGTTGCTGCCGTTCGCGGCATACACGGCGCCGCCGTAGGCGGCCCAATTGCCATTGAAAGTCACATTCGTCAGCGTGGGGCTGGCAGCGCTCGCATACAGGGCGCCGCCGTAGTTGGTGGCCTGGTTTCCTTTGAAAGTCACGTTCATCAGACTCGGAGCGCTGTTGGTTTCGAGGTACATCCCCCCGCCGTAGCTGTCGGCTGAGTTTTCATCGAACGTCACATCCGTCAAACTCGGACTGCTGAACGTGTCGCTATACATTCCGCCACCGAAAAGGCCGTGATTGGTGCCAAAGGTCACGTCCGTTAGTGTCGGATTGCTTGTGGCGCTGTTGTACATCCCGCCGCCGTAGTCTGCAGTGTTGGTCGAAAAGGTCACGTCCGTCAGGTCCGGACTGCTGGCAAAATTCGCCATTCCGGCGCCGCTTTCCGCCGTGTTTAACTCGAAAGTCACATCCGTGAGCGTGGGCGCGCTGCCGCCGTTGTACATGCCCCCGCCAGCGACGTCGGCGCTATTGCCCGTGAACGTCACCGTCGTCAGCGTCGAGCTGCTGTCATCGTTTAACATCCCGCCGCCGCTGTCGGTAGCCTGGTTAGAGATGAAATCCACGTCCGTCAGCGCAGGCGTGCTTAAGTCGTTGTACATTCCACCGCCCGCACCAACGCCCGTACCATCCGCGTGATTGCTGTCGAACGTCACATCCGTGAGCTGCGGGCTGCAGCCCGTAAGTGAACATGCCGCCGCCGAGATACGATGCGGTGTTGGACGTGAAGGTCACATGCGTGAGCACCGGACCATCTGTTGCCCCAGGTGTGGCCTCGGCGTATACGCCGCCGCCCTTCAGGCTGGCGTTATTGGCGCTGAAGGTAACGTGGGTCAGCGTTGGACTGCTTGCTCCGCCAGGGAAGTCGATTGCCAAAGCTCCACCGTCTATCTCGGAGTGGTTGCCTTGAAATACCACATCCGTCAGCGCGGGATTACCAAGACCAGCTGGAGGCATCTGAGCATCATGGCTCCCGCCAAACAGGTCAGCTCGGTTGCCCACAAAATAGAGATTGCCCAGGGTGGGGCTGCACTCATGGCCGGGGCCCGCCCCATTGCACATAGACCGCCTCCGGACCTGATCGCGGGCGCATACGCGGCCGAACCGGCGGTAATGGTGAAGCCGTCCAGCACTGTCGAGGAAGTGACGGGCGTCGACGTGCCATCCATTCTCACGACGTGGTAACTGTTGGATCCAGAAATGTCCATCCAAGTGCCATAGTCGTAAGTGCCGTAGTCCACGTCGCTGCTGTCGAGATCTCCGCTCAGGATCGTGACATTGCTGACCCAGTCGCGCTCCGTCAGCAGCGTCTCCGCGCCGTCAAAGCCGCCGTAGACGCCCACGCCTGGCGGTATGACGAAGCTGATGGTCTGGTCGTAGGGCATGACGCTGGTCGGCACATAGCGTCCCTGCAGCACCCACAACTCATCGACAGCGATCGCGATGCTCAGCGCATACTGCAGATCGCAGGCATTAGAGCCAAAGTCGCTGCCGCACGCGCCACTGGTGAGCCCGCCCGGCGCGACACGGTATATCGTCGCGGCGTGGGCGCGTGTTGCCGGCTGGCCTGCCAGCATCAACGAAAGCAGCACCACTACGCTGATGCTCTTCATAAGATGTGCGGATAGATCATTTGCCCGATGAAATACCGATCGCGATGACATGCCTCTCTCCTTGGTTGGTAGTCTGCCTCAGTCGGGGTCCTGGTGATCTGGCGGATCACCCTCGGGAGGCGGCAGCGATGATGGCGGCAACGAACCCAGACTGTGCGCAGTTACAACGTGCGACGTTGGGATGGAGGCAGCAACGTCTCGGGCACGACTCACAATCCCCCAATGTGCATCGAGCTTATCGCTTTACACCCTTCAACCAAAGTGACAAATGTCAAGTCGGGACATGACAAATGACTGAGGCCCTGATTTCGTGTGTGATTTTGCACAATACTGGCCGCGCGGTCTGCACGCCGGCGCGAGAGGGCCGCCCTCGATCAAGGGCGGCTCTCTGTCTGTATTCGAAGCAGCCTCCAAGGCGTTGGCGGCTAGTTCACCACGTCGTACGTCTCTGTCCCCATGTACACGCCGTCCCACAGTCCCGTGCTGGACTTGAGCCACCACAGCACCTTGCTGCCGATATCGAACTTGGCCGGGTCGGTCTTGCCATCGCCGTCGAAGTCCGCGGCCGGCACGTAGGTGAATGTGCCCGGCCCGAGGTAGACACCCATCCAGACTGCTGGTGCTGGAGGCGAGATACCACAGGGTATTGGAGCCCGTCAGGTACTTGGCCATGTCGGTGATGCCGTCGCCGTCGAAGTCGGAGGCCGGAACCGGTGTGCCATCCGAGCCGATATACACGCCGTGCCAGGTGCTGTCGCTGGACCCAGATACCAGATGGCGCCCGCGGGCACGTACTTGGCCAGGTCGGTCTTGCCGTCACCGTCATAGTCCGAGCCGGGCAACGCCGGTGCTGCGTCCGTACCGATGAATGTGCCGACCCAGTACTCGTGCCCGAAAGCAGCCGCCAGACCGAGCCGAGGGTGTCGTACTTGGCCGGGTCGGTCTTCTGATCGCCATCGAAGTCCGAGCCAGGCAGCAGGCTGTAGGTCCCCGTCCCCATGTAGGCGCCTTGCCAGGTGGAGTCGGAGGACTGGAAGTACCACATCGTCTGGTTGCTGGAGACGTACTTGGCCGGATCAGTGATGGCGTCCCCATCAAAGTCTGAACGGCCCACGTATTCGGCCACGTCCAAGCCCAGGTACATGCCGTCCCACACGCTCGTGTCGGATTTGAACCACCATCCGACGCCCGTGCTGGGGACGAACTTGGCCGGATCGGTAATGTCGTCGTGGTCGAAGTCCGTGAATGGGGGAATGCGCTCATACGCGCCCGATGTCGCAGTGCGGCCCGCGTGGCCGGTTGATGCCGCGGGCATCAAAGGCGGGGCAGCCGCTGTCCGCACCAGTATCGATTGCCGGACTGTTCGCGAGCAGAGCCATGGTCTCCAGCGGACCACCGTTATTCGCAGGCGCGTCCAGCAATGGATCCGCATCCAGGTTGAAGCCGCCATCGGTGCCCAACGCCGTGTCCCACGACCCAACACCGCTACCCCCCGATCCCTGGATGACGCTGTGATCGATGCTTGGGACGGCCCCGGAGTTGGCGATCTCAGCGCCGGCAGTGGTGGCGCTGTCCCCCCACAAGATCACGCTGGTCAGGGTCGGGCTGCAGGCGCCCGTATCCTGGGAGTTGTATAGCGCGCCCCGACTGGGCGCACTGTTGCCGTTGAAGGTCACATTTCTCAGTAGCGGGCTGCTCGTGCCGCCGCCCCAGACCGTGCTGCCAAAGTTGGCCATGGCCCCACCCCGGCCGGAGGCGGTGTTCGCGGTGGAAAGTCACGTTGGTCAGGCTGGGACTGGTGTTCCCTCCAACCCCAGCAGAATTCGACATCGCCCCGCCGTCCACAGCAGAGTTGTTGGTGAAGGTCACCAGTCTGTAGGTGGCATTGGCCGTGCTCTCAGCGTCGTTTGTCCAGGCTTCCACCGCGCCGCCATCTTCGCCCGCCGTGTTCCCTATGAAGTTCACGTACACGAAGGTCGGATTGCTGATCCCGCCGTATCCTGCACTGCTCTCAATGGCGCCGCCGTCATAGCGGGCCCAATTGTTGGAAAATGTCACCCAGAATACGCTGGGATTGCTGGTCCCATCATCGACAGCGCTCATTTCCAGCGCCCCGCCTGCGGTGGTGGAGCCGTTTCCTGAGAGAAGCGAGTACGTGAGGGTTGGATTGCTGACGGCTCCATTCTCAGCATACAGGTCGATCGCCCCTCCACCTGCGGCCCTGTTTCCGCTGAAGATCAAGAGGTTGAGCGTGGGACTGCACGCCTTTCCGCTGCCGCTGGCAGAACAAGACAGGCCGCCTCCCAGTGGATATGCCCCACTCGCATCGCCGCCGGTCACGACAAAACTATCCAGCACCGTGGTGCTGGTCACAGGCGTGGCGGATCCATCCATCCAAACCACGTGGTAGCTGTTGTTTGGCACGATGTCGCTCGTATTGACATCGATGCCGGTCGTCCCGGCATTGGCATCGTCCTTGCCGATGTCACCGGACAACACTGTGATGTGGACCGCGGCCCGGCGCTGGCTGACGTCTGTTTCCCCGCCGGCGAAGCCGCCGTATACCCTCGTTCCCGGTAGGATGGTGAAGGTGTCAGTCGGGAGAACACCAGGTGTGTAGACACCGGCCGCCACCCAGACCTCGGTGCAAGCGGGGTTCGTCAGCGCGGATTGAAGGTTGGTGTACGCCGTTTCCCACGTGGTCCCATCCCCAAGGGGTGGCCCACTGGCATCCACGTAGCATCGAGCATCGGCATGGGCTGTCCGTGCCGCCCAGAACGTGGACAGCGTCACCACGAGAACCAGGATGATCGAATGTCGAGCCAGTCTATTGTTCATTGCATTCCCTCCTGCGCAAAACAGAAAGCACCCCCAGAGTCATTGCGCTACATCTCGCAAGTTCTAAAGGCCCAACTCTATTCAATTGTAAGGAACTGTGTAGCACGATTGCAGGTCCATTCCAGCGTGTCCTGCCAGCCATTCACAGCCTCTAATGAGGGGAGCCGCTCTCACCGAGGGCGACTCTCTTGGTCATTGACGAGTCTGCTCTGCGGCAACTGTCTCCGGGCACACCGCGGCGCGCTGGCCCAGGCTTTTCAACCCCACCCATTCCTGGCCCGTGTGCGCGGTCATCTCTCTTTTCGGATGCCTTCTTCTACCGAAGCCTCTCGCCCTAGTTCACCACGTCGTACGTCTCGGGCCCCATGTACGCCGCGTCCCATAAGCCCGTGCTGGACTTCAGCCACCACAGCACCTTGCTGCCGGTATCGAACTTGGCCGGGTCGGTCTTGCCATCGCCGTCGAAGTCGGAGGCCGCGACGTACGTAAAGGTGCCCGGTCCGAGGTAGACGCCCACCCAACTGCTGGTGCTGGAGGCGAGATACCAAAGTGTGTTGGAGCCCGATCAGGTACTTGGCCATGTCGGTGATGCCGTCGCCATCGAAGTCCGAGGCCGGAACGGGTGTGCCATCCGAGCCGATGTACGCGCCATCCCAGGTGCTGTCGCTGGACTTCTGATACCAGATGGCGCCCGCCGAGACGTACTTGGCGACGTCGGTCTTGCCGTCGCCGTCATAGTCGGAGCCGGGGATCGCGGGCGCGGCGTCGGTGCCGATGAATGTGCCGGCCCACGTGCCCGTGCCTGAAAGCAGCCGCCAGACCGAGCCGAGGCTGTCGTACTTGGCGGGGTCCGTCTTCGATCACCATCGAAGTCCGATCCAGGCAGTAGGCTGTAGGTCCCCGTCCCCAGATAGGCGCCTTGCCAGGTGGAATCGGAGGACTGGAAATACCACAGGGACGGGCCGGCCGCCACGGACTTGGCCGGGTCGGTCTTGCCGTCTCCATCGAAGTCGGAGCGCGGCGACGTAACTTGCCACGTCTGCTCCCATGCCCATGCCGTCCCAGGTGCCGTCGCTGGACTTGAACCACCAGGCAGTGCCCGTGCCGGGCACGAACTTGGCCGGGTCGGTCTTGCCATCGCCGTCAAAATCGGAGGGCGTTCGCGCGGCAAGCCGCTGGGGGCGACGTCAGGAACCCGCCGTAGTCCACAAGGCCATACACCTTCTCTCCAGTGCCGCCCGGGTTGCCGGGGCTAGTTGGGCCGGTGGGACTGCCCCACCAATTGAAAGGGAAAAGCGCGGTCGCAGAGGTGTTCTGGTTGCTCACGGCGGCGATGTGGCTGGAAGTGAAGCAGTTGTGCCAGCTTCCGCCCCCGAAGGAGGCCGTCGGCCCGAAGAAGACGCCGTAGTGCGAGTTGTAGGCGATCCAATTGTTGTTAATGCCGGCTGAGCCGCCCTCGACGTGGATGCCGTAAGCGTTGGGCAGTTCGCCAGAGCCGGTGGCGTTCACGCCGATCCGATTGCCGTCGATGCTTGTGCCGGTTGACTCCCAGATGTAGATTCCGTCGTACGGATCATTGCCCGAGATAACGTTATTCCCCGGAGTGTTGTACGATCCGATGTACGCGGACGTATACCTGAGCTCGATGCCGTTCACGTTGGGCAGCGCGGCAGTTCCCGTCGCATCCGTGCCGATCTTGTTGCCGAGGATCCACGTGCCGACTACACCCGCGCCTGCTTCGATGCCCGGCCAATTGCCTGAGATCAGGTTGCCGCTGCCGGCCGCGGTCCCACCGATGTACGTGCCGTTGCCGGCGGCAAGCAGGATGCCGGTCGCGGTATATGCCGCTGGCGCTCAGTCCGTCGGCCGTGGTGCCGATGTAGTTGCCCTCGATGACGTTCGTGCTGGGGGTGAAGCTGTCGAAATTGTCAAGGTAGATGTTGGCGGAGGCATTCCCCGAGATCACATTTCGGTCGGAGGTCGTCACGCCTCCAATGGTATTGGTCGAGGCGCCAGCCAGCCCGATCCCGACGTCGTTGCCGAGCACGGTCGTTCCATCTGCGCCCAGGCCGATGATGTTGCCGACGATCATGTTGTTGTATGAAGGATGGTGAACTGCGATGCCGGTCAGGAAACCGTTGATGACATTGCCCCGCACGGTGTGCCCGCCGGTATATGAGATATCGTCCAGCCCGACTGGCCTGACCGTCCTCCGGGAGATCGGTGAGGGCCGTGCTGCCGCTGGGCGTCACTCCGAAGTAGTTGCCCTGGATGACATTGTTCCAGCCACCCACGACCTTCACTCCCTCCTGGCCCCCAAAGAGATTGCGCGCTGCCGCCTCAGCCCCGCCGATCAGGTTGTACGACGAGTTGAGCCTGACGCCTCCGGACTTGTCGCCCACGGAAGCGCTACCATCCGTGTTGAATTGGCAGCCCCAAACCAGGGTGTTGTCTGCCGCGGTCGTCAAGTCAAAGGCTGTGCTGGGGCCCGCGTAGGTGTTGGTGAACCGGAGCCCCCTGACCTCGCTGGGCGATGCCGTGTAGACGATGATCAGTAGATTGTCGAACGCGCCGGTAATGGTGATGAGCGGCGTGTCCACATAGCCAGGCTGCGTCGCCCCGCTGATAACGACGCGGCGCCGACACCGCCAGGCCGCTCTCCAGCGTGATGGTATGGGAGCTGCCGCTCTCACCTATGTTGAAGGCGATCACGTCGTTCGCGAATCCCGCCCGGCAACCATCCACCGCCAGGTCCGTGTTGGCTGCCTGGATGGCCTCGCGGATGTCGCAGTTCCCGTTCGCGGTCGCCGAGCTTTCGTCGGTGTCGACAATGATCGGGTGGACGGGCCCGTTGGCGTGAGCGCGCGGCAGCGCCGCGCACAACGCCGCTGTGAATGCACCCACCACGGCCAGCTGAAAAAGCCTGCGAATCATATTCATGCGCGGCCTCCTCTCTCGCCATCCGTTCTCCCCCGTGTCTTTCATCCTAGGCGCCTCGACGGCGCAATAAAAGTGTCTTAAGTAATAAGGCATGCCCCATCTATTTGGGCCGAAAATACATGACCGCATCTTGTATCCCGAGGCCAAGACGCCGCCGCTCGCGGGCAATGAAGACGGGCTCCGTTCACGGAGCCCGTCTCACGTCATTGAATGAAATTGGCGGTGGAGGTTGGGTGCTGTGCCTAGTTCACGACGCTGTACGTCTCTGGCCCCATGTACACCCCGTCCCACAAGCCGGTGCTCGACTTGAGAAACCACAGCACCTTGCTGCCGGTATCGAACTTGGCCGGGTCGGTCTTGCCATCGCCGTCGAAGTCCGCCGCCGGCACGTACGTGAACGTGCCGGGTCCGAGGTAGACGCCCACCCAGGTGCTCGTCGCCGGATGCGAAGTACCACAGCGAATTGCGCGCTCGTCAGGTACTTGGCCATGTCGGTGTTGCCATCGCCGTCGAAGTCGGAAGCCGGGCACGGGTGTGCCATCCGAGCCGATGTACACGCCGTGCCAGGTGCTGTCACCCGAGCCGAAATACCAGATGGCGCCGCCCGCGGACGTACTTGGCCAGGTCGGTCTTGCCGTCACCGTCATAGTCCGAGCCGGGCAACGCCGGCGCCGCGTCCATGCCGATGAATGTGCCGACCCACGCGCTCCGTACCCGAGAGCAGCCGCCAGACCGAGCCGACGGCCGTCATGAACCTCGCCGGGTCGGTCTTCCATCCCCGTCGAAGTCCGAGCCGGGCAGTAGGGTGTACCCCCGGGCCCATGTAGACGCCTTGCCAGGCGAGCTGGACGATCCGAAGTACCACAACGACTGTGGACCGGACACGTACTTGGCCGGGTCGGTCATGCCGTCGCCATCGAAGTCGGAGCGTGAGTAGTACGTGGCCACGTCGGCGCCCAGGTGGACGCCCTGCCAGACGCCGTCGGTGGATCTCTTCCACCAGGCGTAGCCGGTGGCCGGCACGAACTTGGCCGGGTCGGCCATCAGGTCGGCGTCGAAGTCGGTCGTGCCGCTGGCCTTCGCGCCGATGCCATAGGCTGCGATCAGGTCTGCGTACGGCACCGGGAAGCCACTGTCGTTGACGTTGTAGAAGTAACCGGCCACGTACAGTTGAGTTGGAGTTGCCCCCAGAGTGCCGACGTTGGGATAGGGCACCACATACGAGAGCGAGCCGCCGCCCGCGCCATCGCTGCCCAGCGCGTGCCATTCGCTCCCATCCCACATGGCCACGGCATCCGCGGCCGTGTCCACCACGCCGCCGTTGTTCACGTCGTAGAAGTAGCCGCCGGCGTATACTTCCGAACCGCGCGTCGCCAGGGCATACACCGAGCTGTTGATGGAACCCCCACCAAACCCGTCGTCGCCCAGGCCCGACCAGTTAGCGCCGTCCCATTTTGCGACGTAGTCCGCATTGTCCAGCACTGCGCCGCCGTTGTTCACGTTCCAGAAGTCGCCGGCCGACATACAGGTCGGTCCCGCTGTGTGCAAACGCGTAAACCGAGTAGTTCAGTGAGCTGCCGCCCGAGCCGTCACCGCCCACCGCCGACCAGTTCGAGCCGTCCCACTTGGCGATGTAGTCCGCCGCGGTCAACGTCGTGGCGCCGTTCATGATGTCAAAGAAGTAACCGCCGACATACAGATCGCTGCCCACGGTTGCGATGGCGTAGATATAGTCGCTACTGTCGAACGACCCATCGCCCGAGCCGTTGTCTCCCGAGGGCAGACCAGTTGGAGCCGTCCCACATGGCGACCTTGTCCGCCGCGGTCAGCACGCTGCCGCCATTGTTGACGTCGCTGAACGAGCCCGCCACATAGACGTTCGAGCCGCTGATGGCGATGTCCTCCACGCCGTTGTTCAACGAGCCGTTGCCCGCGCCGTTGTTCCCCAGGGCATGCCAGTGCGCCCCGTCGAAGCGCGCAATGTAGTCGGCCTCCGGCATGTAGTTCGAATCATCCGTCAGGTCGGTGAAGTAGCCGCCCGCGTATACATCCGAGCCCTGGACGGCAATGGCATACACATAGCTGTTGATCGACACCAGAGCCCGAGCCGTTGTCTCCCAGCGCGTGCCAGTGGCTCCCGTCCCAGCGGGCAATGTAGCGCGCCTGGGGTATCGGCGTACCAAAGTCGGTCAGATCGCTGAAAGAGCCGCCGATGTACACGTCGGATCCGCTCACGGCCATGGCAGTAGATCTGCTGCTCGAACGGGCCCTGCATGCTGCCCGACGGCGTCCCAGTTGCTGCCGTTCCAGACCGCGGCGTAGCGCGCGTTGCTGCGGAAAGAGCCGCCGCTGTTCACCCCCAGCATGTAGCCGCCGGCGTACAGCCGGGATCCGGTCTTGGCCATGGCATTCACTGAGCCGCTCAGGAGAGCCGTCGCCCGCACCGTTGTTCCCGAGGGCGGAGTAGTCGGAGCCGTCCCACTTGACAATGTAGTCCGCCGCGCCCAGCACCGTGCCGCCGTTATTGACATCGAGGAAGTAGCCACCCAGATAGAGGTCCGTGCCGTCGACCAGCAGGCTGAGAACGCCGCTGTTCACGCGAGCCATTCCCGAGCCGTTGCTAAACGCTGCTGTTCACGGAGCCCCCGCCGCCGCCGTTGCTCGCCCAGGGCTGACCAATCCGAGCCATCCCACATGGCCACGTAGTCCGCCGCGGTCAGGGAAACCCCACCGTTGTTGACGTTCGAGAAGTTGCCGCCCACGTACAGGTCGGTGCCCATAACGGCCAGCGCGTACACGCTGCTGTTCAAGGAGCCGTTGCTGGCTCCATTGCTGCTGAGCGCCGACCAGTTGCTGCCGTTCCACTTGGCAATGTAGTCCGCCGCCGTCAGCGAAACGCCGCCGTTGTTGACATTCGTGAAGTAGCCGCCCACGTACAGGTCGCTGCCGATGACCGCCAGCGAGCTCACGCTGCTGGTCAAGGAGCCGTTGCTGGCTCCATTGCTGCCGAGCGCCGACCAGTTGCTTCCGTCCCATTCGGCGATGTAGTCGGCCTCCGGCAGCGGGCATGCCGCCGTCGTTGACGTTCGTGAAGCCGCCGCCCACGTACAGGTCGCCGCCCAGGATCGCCAGGGCAAAGACACCGTTGTTGAGCGAGCCATTACCGGAACCGTTGCTGCCCAATGCCGACCAGTCCGTACCGTCGAACTTGGCAACGTAGTCGGCCTCCGGCAGGTACACCGAGTCGTTGTAGAGGTTGTTGAACCATCCGCCGGCGTACAGGTCGGTCCCATCCACCAGCAATGCCTGCACCGTGCTGTTGAGCACACTGCCACCGGAGCCGTTATCTCCGACGGCTGACCAGGATGACCCGTTCCAGCTGGCGATGTAGTCGATATTGGGGTTGCCGCCGACGTCGCTGAAGGAGCCGCCCATGATCACATTTCCGCCCATCACCGCCATCGCATTGACCACGTTGTTGAGGTCACCGGTGCCGTAGCCCACGTCAGCCCACTGCCCGGGCGCGGCGGTCTGCAGGGGTTGTTCATCGGTGCTGGTCTTGGGCGCCAGCACCGGACCGCGCTGTGGATCGATCTGGACGTCCCAGCCGCTCAGGTCCAGGCTGCCGGAGAAACTCCCGTCCAGCTTCATCGTGCCGTCCGGGTTAAGGAAGCTCGCCGGCGAGGTGAGCCCGCTGGCAGGAGCTGATGCTTGCTGCGACGGAGCGGCCGCAACCGGGGCGACGCTGCCCAGCAGCCCGCTCGTGATTACCAGGCTGGCCGCCAGTCGTGAGGCGATACGCGTGATCCGTGAATTCGGTTGGAAGTTCATTGCATTCTCCTCGTTGAGTTGGAAAAAATGAAAGGCACCCGTCCCAGGTCGTGACCTGTGGCGGGTGCCGTTCGCTAGGCGGAATTGAATACCGAGAGCCACCGTGTTCGTGATGCAGGGCATCATGATCTTCTATGGCCCGGCTCTTCTCCGCAGCTGAAGTATATCAATCGGGTAGCCATTGTCAATATACAGTCGCGCCTCTTGTGCGATTTCGCACACGCACGTTCCTCGTCGGGTGCACGCACCCACAGAAATGCATCCGACCGCGGGTTTTGTTCCCGCGGTCGGATGTCGTTCGGTCGAAGTCCTTCGCGATCGGAGGACCGCCGCTGGGCGCCTAGTTCACGATGCTGTACGTCTCAGGCCCCATGTATATGCCATCCCACAGACCTGTGCTGGACTTGAGCCACCACAGCACCTGGCTGCTGGTATCGAACTTGGCCGGGTCGGTCTTGCCATCGCCGTCGAAGTCCGCCGCGGGCACGTACGTGAATGTGCCTGGCCCAAGATACACGCCAGTCCATGTGCCATCCGTGGACGACACGTACCACAGCGAATTGCTGCTCGATCAGGTACTTGGCCATGTCGGTGATGCCGTCGCCATCGAAGTCTGATGCGGGCACGGGTGCGCCATCCGAGCCAATGTACATGCCGTGCCAGGTGCTGTCACTGGAACCGAAATACCAGATGGCGCCCGCGGCTATGTACTTGGCCACGTCGGTCTTGCCGTCACCGTCGTAGTCCGAGCCGGGCAACGCCGGTGCTGCGTCCGTACCGACGAATGTGCCGGCCCACGTGCTCGTGCTCGAAAGCAGCCGCCAGACCGTGCCGAGGCTGTCGTACTTGGCCGGATCGGTCTTCTGATCGCCGTCGAAGTCCGAGCCAGGCAGCATGCTGTAGGTCCCCGTCCCCAGATAGGTGCCTTGCCAGGTGGAGTCGGACGACTGGAAGTACCACAGCGTCTGGTTGCTGGAGACGTACTTGGCCGGGTCACTAATGGCGTCCCCATCGAAGTCTGAACGGCCCACGTATTCGGCCACGTCCGAGCCCAGGTACATGCCGTCCCACATGCTCGTGTCGGATTCGAACCACCATGCGACGCCCGTGCTGGGGACGAACTTGGCCGGATCGGTTATGTCGTCGTAGTCGAAGTCCGTGAACGGGGGGATGCGCTCGTACGCGCCGATGTCGCATGCGGCGCCCCGCGGCCGGCTGACCCGCGTTGATCGGTTGCCGGGCACGAGCCGCCATCCCCGGTATCGATGGCCGAGGGCCGCGCCACAACGAGATCGTCTGTGTGTTGCCGCCGTTATCCTGCAGCGGACCCAGCATTGGATCGTTGAGCGAGTTGCCGTGCCGCTGCTGAAGGCCGTGCCCATGTTGCTGCCGGCGTCACCGCCTTCCACCACACTGTAGTTGATGGTCGGGCGCGGCGGTGGTCATCGTTCTAGATCTGGTGCCCGGTGCCGACCGCGTGTTTCCCCACAGGATCACGTTGGTCAGTGCCGGGTTGCTCGTGCCGCCTACTGCGTCCGTTGTAGCATGGCGCCGCCGCTGCCCGACGTGGCGGAGTTGTTGCTGAAGGTCACGTTGGTCAGCGTGGGGCTGCTGTCACCGCTGCTGTTGCCGTCGTTCCACATTGCGCCGGCGCTGACGCCCAGTTGTTGTAGAAGGTCACATTCGTGAAGCTCGGGCTGCTGACGCTGCCGAACCGCTGCCCCAGTTGTAGACCGCCCCGCCGCCGCCGCTGGCGGCAGTTGCCGCTGAAGGTCACATCCGTCAGCGTGGGGCTGCTTGTGCCGCCGGATTGCCCTGGTTCATCAGCGCCCCGCCGTACGTGGCCGTGATTGCCGCTGAACGTGAGCGACGAAAGCGTTGGGCTGCAGGTGGCCGACCCGTGCCAAAGCATAGCATGCCGCCGCCGTAGTTGCCGCCCGCAACCTCATCACCGCCTGTGATCGTGAAGCCGTCCAGCACGGTGCTGCTGGTGATCGGTGTGCTGCTGCCGTTCATGTAGACCACACGGAAGCTGTTGAAGCCCGCGATATCGGCTGCGGTTTCGTCGATCTCGCTGCCGCCGGCGTTGGCGTCGTTCTCGTCGATGTCACCGGACAGGATCGTCACGTTCGCGCCCGGATCCTGCTCGCCCAGCGACGTCTCCGTGCCGTTAAACCCGCCGTACACCCGCGTGCCGGGCGGAACCGTGAAGCTCGTACTCTGGTCGCCGGGGATACCCCCATCCGGCTTATACAGGCCGGCCGCGACCCATACGTCCACAGGGACCGCAGTTGCTGACGGTGTATAACGCCATCTGCAGGTCTGGGAAGGCGTCGGTCCACGAGGTGCCGGTGCTTTCTCCGCCGGCGCTGTCATCCACGTAGAGCTGCGACCCGCCCGGGCAATTGATCTGGTTCTCGTATGCGCCCATGTCGATGATCGGCGCGATGCCGCTGCCCGTGTCCGCGGCCCATGGAATATTCATACATGCGGGCATTTCCGGGCTCGTCCACCGAACCTGCCGCAAAGCTGTTGTTCCCCGCATCCAGGGCCGGCGAATCATTCTGCAGCGTGAAGTAGGCCGGGACGCTCACCAGCGAGCCCAGTCGGGGATCGTCGCCCAGGATCATGCCGCCGGCGCCGTCCGTGAACCCGCAGTTGTCATCTTCGATCAGGTTGTAGCTTCCCGCCACGCTACCGCAGTCGATGTCGCAGTCGAAGCCGGACGAGCTGTTTGCCAGGATGCTGTTGTACAGATAGGTGGTGCCGGTCACCACATGAACCGCCGCGCCCGTGCCGGCAGGACTGGAGTTCTCCGAGAACGTGCTGCTGTAGACCGTCGTCGTGCCGGTGGAGTCGATCGCGCCGCCGCCCCAGTCGCGCCCGAGGCAGCGTTGTTGTAAAACGTGCTGTTGCTGACGGTCGCCGTGCCGGAATTGTAGATTGCGCCTCCGCCTGCTCCCGGCGCCGTTGCTCGAGAATGTACTGCGATCGACGGTGAGGGTGCCATCGTTGTAGATCGCTCCCCCGTTGCCCACGGCATAGTTGTTGAAGAACAGGCTTTCGCTCTGACTGTCAGGTTTGCCTCGCCATCCACGAAGACACCGCGCCGCGCGCTGCAGCACGTGTCATTTGCGTTCCTGAATGATCAACTGCCTGAAGGTGGCATAGCCGTTTACCGTAGACGATGCCACCGGAGGCGGCGGCGGTCCCGTCAATGGTGATGTTCCCGTCGCCGTCGATGACCGTCATTTCGTTCTGGGGATCATCGATGGTCGGCAGCGTTTGCGTCAGCGTGATCGTGCCCGAAACGCTGAAGACGATGTCGTCATCGCCTGTACCCAGCGACGCAGTCCAGACCGCGGCGTGCCGCCGCCGTCATTGTTGGCATTATCGATGGCCTCGGCCAGCGAGCAATCGCCGGTGCCGGCGTCGTCCGCAAAGTCGCCAGCCAGCGTGTCCACCGTGATGATCGATCCGATGGCATGCGCGGTCGAAAGCGGCGCGCTGCCCAGCGCCGCTGCCAGTAACACCGGCAGCATCACCCAGCGCGACAACCTTCCGAGTGCATTGAAACGGACATGGGTCTGCATCTCACTCTCCTCTTGAATGTACGACTGAACGGCAAACGGCACCCGGTCCAAGGCAATTGCCTCAGAAGGATGCCGCCATTACCCTCTGCAAGAAGGACATGTTCTGCATGCCTGCGACGACGTCTTCAACGATGTTTCATGGAATGCAGAAGGATGTCTGAATTGTACCAAGCGCACCTACTTTGTCAAGTACACAGTCTGAGTTTGGCACGGCTCATGTGGGCGGCATGTGAAAGGTTTCCCGATGGGGCACACAACTGCGCCCGGGGTTCCCGGGCGCAGTTGGCCGTGACACTGGTGAACTTACAGAGCGCCTAGTTCACCACATCATACGTCTCTGGGCCCATCCACACGCCCTGCCAGGTGCTGGTCGTCGACTGGAGATACCACAGCACCTTGCTGCCGATATCGAACTTGGCCGGGTCGGTCTTTCCATCCCCATCAAAGTCCGCCGCCGGGCACGTACGTGAAGGTGCCCGGCCCGAGGTAGAGACCCACCCAGCTGCTGGTGCTGGAGGCGAGATACCACAGCGTATTTGAACCCGTCAGGTACTTCGCCATGTCGGTGATGCCGTCGCCGTCGAAGTCGGAGGCAGGAACCGGTGCGCCATCCGAGCCAATGTACATGCCGTGCCAGGTGCTGTCGCTGGACCCAGATACCAGATGGCGCCCGCGGCGATGTACTTGGCCACGTCGGTCTTGCCGTCACCGTCATAATCCGAGCCCGGGCAACGCCGGTGCTGCATCCGTGCCGACGAATGTGCCGGCCCACGTGCTCGTGCCCGAAAGCAGCCGCCAGACCGAGCCGAGGCTGTCGTACTTGGCCGGATCGGTCTTCTGATCGCCATCGAAGTCCGAGCCAGGCAGCAGGCTGTAGGTCCCCGTCCCCATGATAGGCGCCTTGCCAGGTGGAGTCGGAGGACTGGAAGTACCACATCGTCTGGTTGCTGGAGACGTACTTGGCCGGATCAGTGATGGCGTCCCCATCGAAGTCTGAACGGCCCACGTATTCGGCCACGTCCGAGCCCAGGTACATGCCGTCCCACATGCTCGTGTCGGATTTGAACCACCATGCGATGCCCGTGCTGGGCACGAACTTGGCCGGGTCGGTTATGTCGTCGTGGTCGAAGTCCGTGAATGGGGGAATGCGCTCGTACGCGCCCATGTCGCAGCCCGCGCCGCGCGGTCGCGTGACGCCCCGCTGATCGCTCGCTGGCGCACGATCCCGTGCTGCCTGAAATCGATGGCCGACGAGGCAGCCAGCAATGCCATCGTTTGGGCGAAGCCGCCATTGTCCGCCAGCGCGCCGAGCCTGGGATCGAGATTCAGCACATTGCCGTTGCAAGTGGACCCCAGGGATGGGCATCCGCCCTGGACGACGCTGTCATTGATGGTGGATGTCCCGGTCCCGGCATTGACGATCTCATCGCTGAAGTCGCCCCACAGCACGCTGTTCAGGATGGTGGCGCTGGCGCCCGTGTCGTTATACATGGCGCTGCCCGCGTTGGCCGCATGGTTTCCCGAAAAGGTCACGTTCGTGAACGTCGGCCATGCGTCGGTATTGTAGACGGCCGCGCCATTGTCGGCGAAGTTCAGGTAGAAGGTGACGTTGGTCACGCTCGGGCTGCTGCCGTCCTGGTTGACCATCGCGCCGCCTCGGTTGCCGGAGGCGGTATTGCCGCTGAAGGTCACGCCGTTCAGTATCGCATCGCTGCCGCCGTCATTGAACATGCCCCCGCCGCCGTACGACGCCTGTGGCAGTGTTGTTGCCGAAAACTGCATCCGTCAGCGTGGGAACGCTGAGGCCGGTGTTGTACATCCCGCCGCCGGAAGGGGCGGTGTTCATCATGAAGACTACTTTCGTGAGCACGGGGCTGCTGAAGTTCGAGTTCTGCATGCCGCCGCCGCCGTAGGAAGCGCTGTTGGCGTTGAAGATCACATTCGTGATGGTTGGGCTGCCGCCGAGGTTATACATCCCTCCGCCCGCAGTCGGCCGGCGACGATCCGTTGGCATTTCCCGCCGTGACCGTGAAACCATCCAGTATGGCGGTGCTGTTTGTTCCGCTGCCGGTCACCACGTGGTAGGAATCGTCGGCCGTCTGGCCGGGATCGCCCACGGCGCCGGAAAGGATCGTCACGGTGGCCAGCGGGCTGCGCTGTTCGCGGAGTGTCTCGGCCCCCGCAAATCCCCCATAGATCTCCACGCCGTTCTTGAGCGCGAAGCTGAGCGTGCGGTCAGAAGGAAGCCCACTGTCGGGCACGTACGTGCCCTGGTGCGCCCAGACTTCATCGCCTGAGACGGCCACCGATATGGCGTATTGCAGTTCGCAGGCAGTGCCCCAGGATGTGCAGGTTCCCGTGTTCATTCCGCTGGGCGTGGCATAGCGGATGACGCCGCCTGAAGCATGAGCCGGCGTGAAGATCGGCGCGCTGCCCAGCAGGGACGCCACAACGGCGGCGAGGGCGGGGATGTTAAAGCTTGGTCGAAACCGGAATTTCATTGGGTGACCTCCTGACGTGCATGAAACGGTTTCCCCACGCGTGCAGACATGGGGCCGAGAGATGCCCTTCATCCAAATGATCAAGCCGATGAATGGGATGCGTACAGCCTGCTCGGCTGGACAGAGAGATTATAGGTACGGCGTGCGAACAATGCAAGCTTTCCAGCCTACGAATTCATGCACAGAGAGTGAGTCAGTTTCAATGATTGTGAATGTGCCAACTTTCTCAATACCTGTCTCGATGGGCACTGTGCCATGCCGTTAGCCGCTCGCCGCCCGCCACTTCCTGAAGATGAAGGAAACCTCCCGGGTTGGCCGGGAGGTTGCATCTTCGCGTTCGTGGTGCGCGCTGGATCTAATGGAGGCCTAGTTCACCACATCATACGTCTCCGGGCCCATCCACACGCCCTCCCAGGTGCCCGTCGCTGGACTTGAGATACCACAGCACCTTGCTGCCGGTATCGAACTTGGCCGGGTCGGTCTTGCCGTCGCCGTCGAAGTCCGAGGCCGGAACGTAGGTGAATGTGCCCGGGCCGAGATAGTTGCCGACCCATACGCTGTCGCTCGATCGCCGGTACCAGAGGACGTTGGAGCCCGTCAGGTACTTGGCCATGTCGGTGATGCCGTCGCCGTCGAAGTCGGAGGCGGGCACGGGTGTGCCATCCGAGCCGATGTATGCGCCGTCCCAGGTGCTGTCGCTGGACTTCTGATACCAGATGGCGCCTACGGCCACGTACTTGGCCACGTCGGTCTTGCCGTCACCGTCGTAGTCAGAGCCGGGCAACGCCGGCGCTGCGTCCGTGCCTATGAATGTGCCGGCCCATGTACTCGTGCCCGAAAGCAGCCGCCAGACCGAGCCGAGGGTGTCGTACCTCGCCGGGTCGGTTCGGCCGTCCCAATCAAAGTCGGAGCCAGGCAGCATAGTGTAGGAACCGGAGCCCATATACACACCGTGCATGGCGGCGTCGGACGAGCCCAGGTACCACAGGGATTGCGAGCCCGATACGTACTTGGCCGGGTCAGCCATGCCGTCGCCGTCGAAGTCAGAGCGCGCGACGTAACTTGCCACGTCTGCTCCCATGCCCGTGCCGTCCCAGGCCCCGTTGCTGGACCCGAACCACCATGCCGTGCCGGTGCCGGGCACGAATTTGGCCGGGTCGGTCCTTCCATCTCCGTCAAAATCGGATGGCGCGCGCGGGCACGCCGCCGGAGGCGTCTGCAGGAATGGCTGATATACCGGGTCGCCCCAGATTCGCGTCGCCGTTCCCGCCCGGGTTGGCCCAATGTGTGGGGCCGGCGGGGGAGCCCCACCAGTTGAGGGTCAGCGGCGGCGTGCCCGGTACCAGTGCACGAGCGCCGTAGCTGGGGTGGTCCGTAATGCAATTGTCCATCGAAGAAGCGCCGATTGTTGCCGTGTCGCTGACAACCAGGCCCCACTCCACATTGTGCGCGATCCAGTTGCCGCGAGCGTTGCGTCCGCCGCGCCCTGAATGCTTACGCCCAGGTCATTCGGCAGGCCAGCATTGCCCGCGGCTGTGAGTCCGATGCGGTTTTCGTACAGGCTCACCACCGCCCCATCGCCGACGAGGATGCCGGTGTCATTTCCGGAGATCAGGTTGTGGCCGGGGGTGATGGCATCCCCAATGTTGGCGTCGGAACCTACCGAGATGCCGAACTCCTGGCGCAGTACAGCCGTGCCTGTCACGTTGGTGCCGATCCTGTTGTTCAGGACCTTCGTCGACGTGGTGTCGTCCTTGATCTCGAGGCCGGAATCATTTCCGGAGATCACGTTCCCGTGGGCCGCACTGGCGCCGCCGATGGTGGTGCTGTCGCCGGCCATCAGGACGATGCCATGCTCGTCGGTGCCCTCGGCACCCTCGGCCGTCACGCGGCTCATGCCGTCCGCGGTCGTGCCAATGTAGTTGCCGGATATCGTGTTGGCCAGGGCGGTCATGGTGATGCCGCCGACGTAGTTGTCAACGAGGATGTTGTAGACCTCGTTGCCGGAGATGACGTTGCGGTCCGCGGCGGTCGAACCGCCGATCGTGTTATTGGCCGCGCCCTGGATCGCCACGCCCCAGGCATTGCCGATGCGCGTGATGCCGTCGGCGCCCAGGCCGATGATATTGCCCACCACGACGTTGTCGTGCGCATACGGTTCAATGTAGACACCCGTGTGGTAGTCCCCCGAGATCACGTTGTTTCGGACGGTGTTCCCCGACGTCTCCAGGTTGTGCCCCATGTTGACCCCGTGCATGGGGTAGGCCGGGGTGCCGGCCAACAGCGTGCTGCCTGTTGAGGTCACGCCAAAGTAGTTGCCCTCCACCGTGGTGCCGCTGCCGCCGTTGATGGTGACGCCGCGTTCGCCCCCGAATAGGTTGCGGTACGCGGCCGACGCTCCTCCGATGGTACTGTTCGATAACTCGATCAGCATGATCCCATCAGACCCGGTACCCACAACCGATGAGCCGTCGGTGCTGATGTAGTTGCCGAGCAGGCTGACGTTATCGGCATACACCTCCACCACGTTGCCGGCCCCGCTGGTCGTGTCGATCTTCAGGGACTTGACCGTGCTGCCAGCCGCTGCGTCGTCGAGCCGCAGCACCGTCGTGACGCTGCCGCGAGATGCGGATCAGCGGCGTGCCAGCGAACCCGGGCTGGCTGGTGCCATTGATCGTGACCGGCGAATCGACGACCACGGCCGTGGTGGGCGTGATCGTAGCCGCTCCGCCGCCGCCGATATTGAAGGAGATGATATCCGGGAAGACCGCACCGCCTGCCGCGCACGCGTCCTGGGCGGCGTTGTTCTTGGCCGCCGCCAGCGCTTCCATCAGGTTGCAGTTGGCATTGACCGCCATGTCGTAGGTATTTGCGTTGACCCAGATGGTGACCGGACCTGACGCCCGCGCTGCGGGCGCGGTCATCAACACGAAGTCCGATGAGGCAAATGGCTGCTGAAATGTGAATGACGACGCGTGCGCTGCGCATTGATCCCTCCCGTCCTGTGGATACGCCCTCTCGTCTCAGTGTATGAGTTCCCGCTTCCCAGGCGTAGTGTCGAAAGTAATAGACCAAGCCCTGTCGGATTGGGCGGAAACGACACGGCGGCGGCCATAAGGCCGCCGCCATTCCATCTATATGAAGAGTGCTCAAGCGATAGGGTGCATTAGGGCAAGCAGTCCCTGCTGCCCATGAGGTGTGTCCCTGATGGCTTATTGGTGTTGGGGCGGCAAAGGCGCCGCCTTCACGCGCAAAAATCGACGGCCGTCTGCAGGTACACCTCGGCGCACTGCCGCACGCTCTCCAGGTCCACCCATTCCTCGGCCGCGTGCGCGCCTGCACCCGCCGGGCCGAACAATAATGAAGGGATGCCCTGCGCTGAGAGCAGCGCCGCGTCCGTCCAGAAGGGCACACCCGCGATCTGCGGTTCCTTGCCCAGCACCTGCGCGGCTGCCTCGCGCGTCGCCATGACCGATCGCCGCCGTCTCCGGGGTCTCGAGCGGCGCACGATCCAGGCCGCGCCGCACCACCGCCTTGAAGGTCGGATCCGCCGCTTTCCAGGCGCACGAACGATGTCTTCCAGCTCGGTCTTCACCGAGCGCGGCGTTTCGCCCGGGATGGTCCGGCGCTCCACCGAAAGCACGCACTGGTCGGGATAGCTCGAAAGCTCGCGGCCGCCCTTGATCAGCGAGGCGTGCACGGATCCGCTCCACAGCAGCGGATGCACCGGCTTCATGCCGCAGCGTCGTTGTCCAGCTGTTCGAGCGCCGCCAGCACGCGGCCCATCTTGACGATCGCGTCCACGCCCAGGTCCGGCCGCGAGCCGTGGGCGGCCTTGCCCGTGGTCTCCACCTCCAGCCAGACGAATCCCTTGTGCGCCAGGATCAGCTTCAGCTCGGTGAACTCGGCCACGATGGCGCCGTCCGCCTTGAACCTGGGCGCCAGCGCCTGTGTCCCGATGCTGGCATATTCCTCGTCCACCACCGCCTGCACGATCACGTCGCCGCGCAGAGCCTGCGTTTGCGCAGCCTCGGCCGCGGCCCACATGCACGCCGCCAGCCCGCCCTTCATGTCGTACGCGCCGCGGCCGTACAGCCGGCCGTCCTTCTCGGTGGGGGTGTGGGCGCGCTGCATCTCGCCCGTGCCGACCGTGTCCATGTGGCCGTTGAGGATCAGCGACTCTGCCGCCGCCCGTGCCGCGCGCGATGCCCACCACGTTGGGTCGCCCGGGCGCGGTCTCGACCAGCTCGACCTCCAGCCCGGCCTTCTCCAGCCACGCCGGCAATGAAGCGCGCGATCTCGCCCTCGCCCGCGCCGCCCGGCACCAGCTCCGGGTTGGTCGAGTCGATCGCCACCATGTCGCTCAAGAGTTGTGTGAGTTCGTCCATGGAAGGCATTTAACCACAGATGGCGGCAGATGAAGCCGGAGCAGCGATTCGTCTCGGCGACCTACTCCGATTTGCAGGTTCACAAGAATTGACAGCATGGGTGTTCTGCCCATCCCGTCACTCTTTTGTCATTGAGCTTGCCCCCCGTCGCGGCTGCCTTCTCTGAGTTGCAGGTTCACAAGAAATGATACGATGGGTGCTCTACCCATCCCGTCATTTCTTGATCATTGAGCTTCCCCCGCTGGGGAGGGGCTACTTGAGAGCTGCCGCACGGAACCCGTAGGCTCCCGAAAGAGAAAGGATGGGCGTTCTACCCATCCTTTCTCTTTCGGATATTCTCCCCTCCCCTTTGTGGAGGGGCAATTCGGCCGCTGCTCTCCGATTTGCAGGTTCACAAGAAATGAAAGGATGGGTGCTCTACCCATCCTTTCATTTCTTGATTATTCCCCTCCCCGCACTCGGGGGAGGGGTTAGGGGAGGGGGTCGAGCAATCACGGTCTCGCCAGCAGCTCCTCCAGCCGCGCGTACGTCTCGCGCGCGCCCTCTTCCATACCGCCGTCTGCCATCATCCCGGCGCGGTCCTCCGCGGACTGGAACACCGAGTGAGCCGTCAGAAGCGTCTTCCCATTTCGCTCATCCAGCGTCATGCTCTCGAGAGCGACGTGACCCGGCGCGCCCTCGTACTCGAATGTCTGCACGACGCGATGCGGCGCCTCGACCAGGTGGAACACGCCGTGGAAGCCATGCTCGCCGCCATCCGCAGCCCGGTTGATGAAGCGCCACTGTCCGCCGGTCCTCGGCTCCAGCTTGTCCACGATGGTCTCGTACTTGCGCGGACCCCACCACTGCGTCAGCAGCTTCGCGTCCGTCATGGCCTTGAACACCCGTGCTGCCGGCGCATTGAATTCGTACGTGATCGTGATGTCCTGCTTGCCCGGCTCGGCGTTCAACCTAAAGTTCGGCATTTGCTCCATCTCCTTCGGGCTACTTGCAGCGCCTCAGCCAGTTTGTTCAGGCTCGAATTCCAGCCTTCGGTCATGCCGCTCCGCAGCATGGCCTGGTACTGCGCCTCGGTCTCCGGCTTGTGGTAGCAGATCGACAGCCGCGTCCTGCCTTCTGCCGATCTCCTCGAAGAGCACCGTGATGGTCATCTCCTCGCGGAGCCTCGGATGGCTGCCGTATGCCGATGGGATCCAGCATGTTGCCGTCCTCGTCGGAGAAGTAATCCGTCGAGACCAGCTTCTCGTTGGGGACGATTTCCTTGAAGACCCCGGCGCTGTACATCACTCTGTCCCACTCGGTACCCTCGGCCCGCGCATCGCGAAGACGTACTTGCCGCCCACGCGCAGGTCGACCTTGATGGACGGCGCCGTGAAGCATCTCCGGGCCCCACCAGCGCTTGAGCATCTCGGGGTCGGTCCAGGCCTTCCACACGCGCTCACGCGGCGCATCGAACTCCCGGGTGATCACCATTGCTTTTTCATCGGTTGCCATTCTCCACCTCTCTCCTGATCTGCCGCATTCGGCGGCGGTTCTAGAACGATCCGGTCGCGACCGCGCCGGCGCGCTTGTAGGATGCGACGATCACGCCCTTGGGCGAAACCTGCGTATTCTCCAGTGTGAAGGCCGCCGGCAGGGCGCCATCGGCGAACAGGCGCTTGCCCGCGCCAAGCGTGATGGGGAAAACCTTCAGCCACAGTTCATCCACCAGATCCTCGCGTAACAGCGTCTGGATGAAGTTGCTGCTGCCGTGCACCTGCAGGTCAGGGCCATTGCCGCGCTTGAGTTCCCTCATGGCCGCTCCCACGTCGCCTTGCAGGACGACCGAGTTCCGCCAGTCCACCTTCGTGAGCGACCTGGATGCCACGTACTTTTTGGCCTTATTGAACGCCGCCGCGGTGGGGTTGGTCGCCTCATCCTGTTTCGGCCAGTACGAGGCGAAGATGTCGTACGTCTTCCGTCCCAGCACCAGGTCGAACGGCCCCGCCATCTGCTCGCCCATGACCTTGCCCATGAACTCGTCGAAGAATGGCACCGTCCATCCGCCGTGTTTGAAGCCGCCGCTGGGGTCTTCGGTCGGGCCGCCTGGCGCCTGCATCACACCATCCATCGTCATGAAGGTCAACACGATGAGCTTTCGCATGCTTGCTCTCCTCTCTCGGTTGTCGTGCATGGATCCGTTCAGGCGTCTCTATGCCTGAAGCAGTCGCCGTGGTTTCGTTGTCAGTGAAGGCCCGCGCCCGGCCTTTCTTCATGCTGCAGCGGCGAATTGTCGCCGCGGCCTCGCCAGCCTGCCGCCGAGCCACGCGCATGGCAGGGCCAGAACCACCAGCGCCCACGGATACCACGTCGGTCCGAGTGACTGCTGTGAGGTCATCAAGGCGCCCATGGTACTGAACAAGAATCCGATCACACCCAAGGCCATGGCGTGCGCCATCGGTCGGGACGGGGCCAGCCTGGCGGCCACGGTGCAGCCCAGGATGCTGTACGCGAGCCGGTACACCAGCAGCCCGATGATCAACCCCTCCGCTCCCTGCATCGGCAGAGGGCCGCGCTGCATCACGCCGGTCGCGAACAGGACCTCGTCGGTGCCCATGGAGAGTGCGAAGATCAAGATCAGGCCTCCCAGGACTGCGCCGATACTCTTTAAGATTCCCATACCTCTAATCCTTCCTTTCTCTCTTCTATTCGTTTCGAATGTGACAATGACTGCTTGGACGGGGTGCGATCAACTCTTTCTTGGCTGCCGCGGCCTCCTACTTGGTGGGGCGCTGGCCAGAGGCGGCTCCTCCTGAAGTAGCGCCTCGAGCCTGTTAAACCTGTCTTTCCACAGCGCTTCCACGGCCTGGGCCCACGCCTCCACCTGCTGCACCGCCTCCGGATTGACCTGGTAGATGCGCTGCTGGCGGTGCTTGTGCATCCGCACCAGCCGCGCCTCGCGCAGGATCTTCAGGTGCTGCGATATGGCGGGCGGGCTCAACTGAAATCGTCGGGCGATATCCGAGGCAGGGAGCTGGCCGCCCTGGGCAAGCATCTCCAGGATGCTGCGGCGGGTGGGCTGAGCGATGGCTGCAAAGACGTCCATGGGCCGGGATATTACATGAAACACTTAATTAAGTCAAGCCTTAAATAAGTTGGGTTTTTGGGGGATCGATCCCGAATGCTACGGCGTCAGCAGTTCCCACTTCACGTCCGGCGAGCCGCGTAGCAGCCACATTTCCACCCCCTTGTAGCTCACCAACTCGTAGTGGGTGAGCATCCAGTCCGTGATGTCCTGCCTGCCCCAGGCGCTGGCCTCCACGTACGTCGGCCGCAGTTGCTTGATCGAGTAGTTGAGATCGTACTTGTTGTGCCCCGGCACGCTGAGCATTCCACCCCAGGCCACCGCTCCCGAGAGATCCGCCGGCAGCGAGGCGATGTACGCGTCGGTGCGCCCGAGCATGTCGTGCGCCGGGCGGCCCGTATAGTACGGCACCACGCCCGCTGCCAGCACCGCCACACTGGCGTCCTGCGATGTCACCTCATTCAGCGCCACCGCCGCGTTGATGCGCAGCCGGTAGAAGTCCAGCGGAAACCAGCGCTCGCGAAAGAGGATGAAGGGACGTGAAGATCAGGTTGACCGTCAGGATCGACAGCGCCGTCAGGTACGCGAGCATGCGCCTCCCCCGCGTCGAAAGCGCCTGGGCCGCCTTGCCCTTCGCGATCTCATACGCGCCGAAGGCCGAACAGCAGCGCCGCGGCGGGCTGCGCCGGGGTCATCATGCGCCAGATGCGCACCGGGTCGCCGCCCGTCCAGATCTGGTACAGCGATCGGCAACACCACCAGCGCCAGCGTACAAGTATCTTCTGCGGTCGGGCTGTGCGTATGACGCCTGCCAAGCCCAGCCCCAGGAAGAGCAGGTGCGTGATGACGTACAGGCTCGTGAAGCCGAGGCCGCTTTGCAGGCGCTCGGCCAGCGGCATGCCAGTTAGCTTGAGGTAATACGTGTTCGGCAGCAGGTCGCCGTAGTAAGTGATCCGGAAGATCTCGCGGCCCGCGACGATACACGCAGAACAGCAGCAGTGCCGGCATCCACGTCCGCCAGCCGGCTTTCGCCTCGCCGCGCGGCACGACCGCCATATATATGAAGAGCGGCACGGCATAGCATGGCGGCGTCCTCCCGCGTCAGGTACGCCAGGCCCAGGAACAGTCCAACCAGCAGCCCGGCCGCGCCCGTCCGGCCGCGGACGTACCGTTCCAGCGCGAGCAGCGCGCTGATCAGGAGCAGCGTCAGCAGCCCGGTCTCCATGCCCGTCAATGTCCAGTATGAAAGCGGGTAGTACAGCAGTGTCAAAATGGCCACCGCGGCCCCGATGATCAGGCCGTCGCAGTGGGGCAAGTCCGCGGTAACCGCCCGCGCCAACTTCCATGCCAGCAGCCCGCACGCCAGCACGATCAGCATGCCCAGCAGCTGCACCGCCAGGACCGCGGTCACCTTGTCCATCAGCCCGGTGAACACGGACATGACCAGCGTCCAGAGCAGGTTGGTGAAGCCCTCGATCCGCTCTCCGGGGTTCCACACCAATCCGTGCCCGTGCGACAGGTTCCACGCGTAACGCATCGAGATCATGGCGTCGTCGAACAGGCCGAAGTAGCGCCGGCCGTCGATGGCCACGATGGACGACTCCAGCATGAACGGCACGGCCCAGTCGACGTAAAGTACCCCGAGCAATGCCCCGATCAGCGGCACACGCCACCGGCTCGGAATGAGACTGGCGTTTCGCCTCGTCCGTTGGCTCTGGTTAGGCATTCAACGCCTTTGCATCCCCCTGCGCGTTTGGAGAGCGGCCTGCGATATGGTTCGCCTCACTTGGCCGTGATCACCCGGTTGCGGCCCGCTTCCTTGGCCAGATACAGCGCTGTGTCAGCCTCTCGCAACAGCTCTTCGGCCGTGGTCCCGTGCTGCGGATACGCCGCGACGCCAATGGACAGCGACGGCGTGTCGATTCGCTTCCCGTTGCATTCGATGCGCATGGCGCTGAACCCCTGGCGGTGCTTCTCGGCGCGGCCCGCGGTCTGTTCCAGGCTGGCCTCCGGCAGAATGATGATGAATTCCTCTCCGCCCAGGCGGCAGGCGACATCGCCGCCGCGCGTATGCTCGTTCAAGAAACGGCCAAGTTCCCGCAGGACCACGTCACCGGCGTCGTGTCCGTGCGTGTCATTCACTTCCTTGAAATGATCGATGTCCAGCATCATGATGCCGATCGGCTTGCTGTTGCGCGCCGCACGCCGCAGCTCACGCTCCAGCGAGGCTTGCATATGGCGGCGGTTATACAATCCCGTCAGCGGATCACGAACCGATTGCTCTCGCAACGAGTCACGCAGGCGCACATTGGCCCACGCCAGCGCCAGGCTGTCGGCTGCCAGTTGCGCCGACTGCTTCTGGACGTCAGTAGAGTCGCGCATCTCACTGCTGGGCGCGGTTCTCAAATGCAGGATGCCCAGCCTCTCTCCCGCGGCCGCCAGCGGCAGGCAGACCGAATACGCAGACGGCGTGTCTGCCAGGTGTGGGCACACTTCACTGGTGCGGTCCCCTCCCGAAAAGTGCGGTCTTCCGCGGCGCAGCGCCCAGCAGTCATCGACCTCGAAGCTCTGGGCCGGGAGTGCCGGTGTCCCCCATGCCACGGCTGTCTCCACCGACCCTGTGACGGGATCGATTGCATACAGGGCGCCCTGCTCTCCGGGGAAGAGCCGGCTGACCAGGCGGGCCGTGACCTGGTACACCTCCTGATCCACCGCGCATGCGTGCAACTCCTCATTCAGCTCGATGATCATGGACATCTGGTTGACCTGGCTGCTTAGCCGGGCGTTGGCTCTCTCCGCAGCCTTTTCATTCAAGACGTGATTCGTGATGTCCCGGGAGATCCCAACCAGGCCGGTGACCTTGCCGTGCTGGTCCAGTATTGGCACTTTTGTGGAAGAGAACCAGCGCGGCTTCCCCTCCGGCGTCGGATTCATCTCCCGCCGGTCAATGATCGATTCTCCGGTACGGATCAGGAGTTGTTCATCCGCTTGCGCCGCGGCAGCCGCCTCGGGAGCAAAGTAGTATGCATCCGCCTTGCCGACGGCCTGCTGCGGATCTTCGACCCCCAGCGTGCGGGCCTGTGCCCGGTTGACGCGCACAAAGCGCGAAGCCGTGTCCTTGAAGTAGATCGTGTCGGGAATGTTGTCCATCAGCGTCTGAAGCTGGTCGCGTTCCTGTTCCACCAGCTCATTCGCCGTCGCCAATTGCGCGGTCCGTCTCACCACCCGCTCTTCCAGCTCAGTATTCAGGCGCCGCACCTCGGCCTCCGCCTGCTCTCGGGCAAGATCCATCCGGTGCAGCCTTAGAACGCTCCAGACGACCAGCGCCGAGTAGATGACAACATGCACCACCGCTGCCAGCGCCTCCACGAACACTTCCTCGTAGAGATTGGCCGACTCGGTGAGCAGGTGCAGCCAACCCAGGACAATTGGCAGCAGGACAGCCGCCGGGAGCAGGCGCCGGGCCATGACGCCCGCCGGACTGTCGCTCGCCATGACCGCCATCCAACCCTGCTCAGGTCTCACCCACAGCATACCCAGGCCAAGGATCACGAAGGTGATCGCGGTCGGCAGCGCAATGGGTGTCAACTCTCCGACCCGATACAGCAATGGCACGCCATACAAGTAGCCAACCACGGCCTGCAGCGATAAGACGATGGCTGGCAGTGCGATGATCTGGGCGGCGCGGACCCGGCGGTACCCGTCCAGGTGCAGCAGGGACACTCCCAACAGGACGAAGTTGAGAGCCGTAAGCGGCGCCATGCGCCCGGGAAAGACGCCGCCATATTCCAGCGTTTCCCGGACAAGCAGCTGATCGATTCCCAGGTTCCATCCAAGTACGTATTCGCTCAGGGTAAGCAGGCCCACCAGCAGCACCAACGCGGAGCATGCGCGCCGCAGCATCACCATCCTCCGGTCGGCAAGCTTCGCGTGCAGCAGCCACAATGCCATACCAGCCAGCATGAAGGCCAGCGCAGTGTTCGCCTTCATGCGGATCGAGCCCGGTAGCAGGGTCTTGAGTGCGTCGTTGCCGGTGAACCAGCCGACCAGCACGAGGCCGCCCACCAGCAGCGTGAATACGCCGGCGACTCTCGACCACCGCTGATACGTATGAACGTGCGAATTGTTGGGGCTGGCGCTCATCAGGTTGACGGGAAATACCGATCGCTCCGGCTATGTGCCCGGAACAGATGCATTTCGCCGCTGACTTAGTATAGCCCTCGGCCTTCGACCGGAAAATTGCGCTTCCTACCCCAGAAAGCCGCCCGCCCTCCGTAGGCTATCATCTTTGCAAAGCCAGTCCGGCACCGCGCGGGCCAAATCGAGGCCCAGTCTGCAACTGGCCGAGGGGCAGTTGATGTGCTTCGGTATCTTTGGTATCGCTTTAGAAACCCCGCGCCGCGTACTCGCCCCACACGCCCCGCAGTACGCGGCATATCTCACCCAGGGTTACATCGTTCTCCACGCACTCAACGAAGATCGGCATCATGTTCTCGTCGCCGCGCGCCGCCCGCTCGACGTGGCCCAGCAGCTCTGCGCTTTTGCCTGCATCCCGACGGGCACGCAATTGCGCCAACCGCTCCCTGGCGGCGGCCTCCAGCGCCGGGTCCACCTGCAGCCGTTCCAGCACCACGGCTTCCTCCACCTGGAACTGATTGACGCCCACCACGATCTGCTCACCCGCCTCGATCCGCTTCTGGGCCTCATACGCCGCGTTCTGGATCTCGTTCTGCATGAAGCCATTCTCTACGGCCGCCAGCGCGCCGCCCATGTCATCGATGCGCCGGATGTAGTCCGCTGCGGCCGACTCGATCTCGTCCGTAAGTTGCTCGATCAGGTACGACCCGGCCAGCGGGTCGACTGAATCGGCCACTCCCGATTCATGCGCGATGATCTGCTGCGTGCGTAGCGCCAGCCGCGCCGATTTCTCCGTCGGCAGCCACAGGGCTTCGTCCCGGCTGTTGGTGTGCAGTGACTGCGTCCCGCCCAGCACCGCCGCCAGTGCCTGGATGGTCGTCCGCACCACGTTGTTCTCGGGTTGCTGCGCCGTCAGCGTGGAGCCGGCTGTCTGCGTATGGAAGCGCAGTTGTTGGCTGACGGGTTTCTGCGCCTTGAAGCGCTCGCGCATCGTGCGCGCCCACAGCCGCCGCGCGGCCCGGAACTTGGCCACCTCTTCCAGGATCTGGTTGTGCGAATTGAAGAAGAACGAGATCTGCGAGGCAAAGTCGTCCACCTGCAGCCCGGCCTTCAGCGCCGCCTCCACGTAGGCGATGGCGTTGGCCAGTGTGAAGGCCACCTCCTGCGCCGCGGTCGATCCTGCCTCACGGATGTGGTACCCGCTGACCGAGATCGTATTCCAGCTGGGCACTTCGCTGGCACAGTACTTGAACGTATCCGTGATCAGCCGCATCGAAGGCGCCGGCGGAAAGATATACGTGCCGCGCGCCACGTATTCCTTGAGGATGTCGTTCTGGATCGTCCCGCGCAGCTTGCGGATGTCCGCGCCCTGTTTGCGGGCCACCGCAATGTACAGGGCCAGCAAGATGCCCGCCGGGGCGTTGATCGTCATCGAGGTCGAGACCTTCTCCAGCGGTATCTCGCGGAACAGGGTTTGCATGTCCTCGAACGACGAGATCGAGACGCCCACCTTGCCCACCTCGCCGTGCGCCAGTGGGTCGTCCGCGTCGTACCCGATCTGCGTGGGCAGGTCGAAGGCCACGGAGAGGCCGGTTTGCCCGTGATCCAGCAGGAAGCGATAGCGCGTGTTGGATTCTTCGGCCGTGGCGAAGCCCGCGTACTGCCGCATGGTCCACAGCCGCGAGCGGTACATGGTGGGCTGCACCCCGCGCGTGTATGGGTATTCCCCCGGGAAGCCCAGGGCTTCTTCGTACGCGCGCGGCGTTTCAGACGGCAGCGCCACCCGCGGCAGCTCCGCTCCCGAAGAGGTTTCGAAATGCTCCCGTCGCTCCGCGAACTTCTTGAGCGAAGGCTCCAGGATCTCTTTTGTCCAGCGTTGTATCGATTCTTTGATGGGCATCGCGGGCTTCTCGTCAGTTTATCATGTCTTATAATCGATTTAGGATTTGAGATTGTTGATTGCTGATTGCCGACGTGGTGATTGAGGTTGCATGGATGCCGAGGAGCTCAAGCGACGGACCAAGCAGTTTGGGATACGCGTTCTCAAGCTGGTCGAGGCCCTACCCAACACGTCTGTGGCCCGAATGCTCGGGCACCAACTGCTGCGGGCGGGGACATCAGTTGGCGCCAATTATCGGTCGGCCTGCCGGGCGCGGTCGCGGCCAGACTTCATTTCCAAGCTCGGCATTGCGATCGAGGAAGCCGACGAATTCCTCTACTGGATGGAAATCCTGATCGAGGCCGGGATCGTTCCAAAGGGCAAGCTGAGCCCGCTCATGCAGGAAGGCGATGAACTCATCGCAATCCTCACCGCCTCCGCCAAGACCGCCAGAGCCGCGCTGAAGCAGCGAGCGAAATGATGACCAATCCGCCATCAGAAATCAACAATCCTCAATCCATCGGTTACATCATCAACGGCTGCACTCAAAGAGTCCTTCCGCGTGCGCCTCACCGTCGACCCGCGCACCGTCCAGGAGGGCGCCTTCGTCGTGATCGAGAGCGGCGCCTACCTGTTCTACGGCCTCGTCACCGACATGCAGTTGGGCGCCACCGACCCGCGCTTCGCCGATGAGCAATCCGAGCAGCGTCTTTCTCCCATGCTGGCCCAGGCCCTGCAAGGGCAGACGCTCTTCACCAACCTTGAGATCCTGCCTGCACTGATGCTCGAGCGCGGGCCCGACCCGTCGTCGCCAGAGTATCCCCTCTGGGCGCAGACGCATGCGGATCGCCCGCCGCGGCCGGTGCCCGTCAAGACCGTTCCCGCGCATCACTCGCCTGTCCGCCTCGCATCCGAGGGCGATATCGCCGAGATCTTCGGCAGCCCGGACAAAGGCTGGCAACTTCGTCATCGGCTACACGCGCGAACAGGGCCACGCCGTTTGTGTCGATCTCAAGCAGCTGGTCCAGCGCTCGGCTGGCGTCTTCGGCGCCACCGGCACGGGCAAATCCTTCCTGACGCGCCTGGTGCTGGCCGGCTTGATTCAACACAACAAGGCCTCCGTGCTCGTGCTCGATATGCACAACGAGTATGGCTACGACTCAACCGACTTCGGACTCGGGCCGACCTGTTCCGGGGCTCAAGAGCAAGTTCGCCGCGCAGGTGCGCGTCGTGGGACTGGGCCGCGGCGCGGCCATTCGCGGCGCGGCGCCGGATTTCAACCTTGAGATCGCCGAGGGCGACATTTCCACCTCGGACATTGAGTTGCTCACGCGCGAATTGAATCTCAAGGAGACTACTGCGACCACTCTGGATGCCCTGTGGGACTCCTTCAAGGGGGAGTGGTTCAGCCAGTTCAAGATCATGACGCAGGACGTCATCACCGCCGAGGATGGCAAGAAGATCCCTGCACCCGATAGTGTCGCCGCCTGGGCCACATCCCACGGCGTCAACGTGATGGCCGCCGAGGGTTTGCACAGCAAACTGCGCCGGCTCTTCAACAAACCCTACATCGTTCCGAAGCCCGCTGCCGATACCGTCAAGCAGATCACCGACTCGCTGGCCGCCGGCCAGCACATCGTCCTCTCGTTCGCCAACTTCGACAACGACCTGGACTACCTGCTGGTCTCCAACCTGCTCACGCGCAAGCTGCGCGAGGCCTGGGAGCGCAAGACCGACGACTTCCGCGGCTCCGGCAAGGACGAGCCGCGCCAGCTCGTCATCGTGCTGGAAGAGGCTCACAAGCTGCTCAACCGCGAGATGGCCGCGCAGACCACCTTCTCCACCATCGCCCGCGAGCTGCGCAAGTACTACGTCACGCTGCTGGTCGTCGATCAGCGCCCCTCGCAGATCTACGACGAGGTCATGTCGCAGCTCGGCACGCGCATCAGCGGCTGGCTGGGTGACGAGGACGACATCCACGCCGTGCTCTCTGGCCTGGCGGGGCGCGAAGCCCTGCGCGGCATGCTGGCGCGGCTGCAGCCCAAGGAAGAGGTCCTGCTGCTCGGCTGGGGCGTCCCCATGCCGCTGCCCATCCGCTCCCGCCGCTACGACGACGCGTTCTGGAAGGAACTCCTCGGCGCGAAGAGGGGAAAGGGGAGGGATTGAAGGACCTGGGATTCTAGGGTATGCATTGAAGCGCCGACCAAGCCCCGGCCCGGGCAGATGAAGCCGCGCTGATCTCCCTGGAGGAGTCCACCCATGTCGTTGCGCAGAATTTACTGGTTGTTACCGCTCCTCCTGCTCCCGGCCTGCAACTTACCCCGCGCGGTCGTCACCCCCGTCGCACCACTTCCAACCGATACGCCAGTGCCCACCCCCACGAAGCGGACGTCGCTCATGGAGCCGACTCTATCCGTTGCCGTCGAACTCCCCGCCTCTTCCATTGATATCGAAGGCGTCCCGTATATGGCCTATCAGCCGGATGGCGCCTCGTTCCGCTTCGTTTGTCCCTACCCCTGCACCGGCTTTTCGCAGTTGATGTACTGGCACGTCTCCGGCTTCCAGGCCGCGCAGGAACGCCTGGTCAAGATCATGGGAGTCGATACGCTGCCCGAATTGCAGCCGGTCGACATTCACGTCCTGGAGGATCCCAAGTGCGGCACGCGCGCGGATGCACCCGAGCCCGCCTTCGCCGGTCACGACCCGCGCGGCAAAGCCTACATCTGCAGCTTCATCTTTGAGCCCTTCAAGGATGCGCCCGTCACGCCGGATGCGGCCCGCGAGGCCTCCGCTTTGGATCATCAAACCGACCTGGTCCACGCGTACCTGCACACCATCTTCTTTGGACGCGTGCCCGGCACAGTGGCCATGCATGATTTCGTGACCCCCATAGCCCTCTATCGTGACCGAGACTCTTCCGGGAGGGGATCTGTGCACCTACCATCCGGACACTCCCCCGGGGGACTACCGCGGCTGGCTGATCTACACGCTGTGCGAGGATGACCACTTCGAGATCGAGGATCTGGCGCCGGCAATGAGGGCCGTCGATCGGATCTATCGCCGCGACGACGGACGGCTGCACGAGCGGTTCGAGCACCTGGTGCCGGACATGGCCCAATTCCGCTTTGAACTCAAAGGCGTCGTCGGCCGCGACGTCTCCGGCGCTTTCGAGGATTCCTGCTGGCCGCCTGAGCTTTTCGAGGACACGTACACGCTGCCGAGCAAGTGCTGGCCGTGACCACCGCTTGCGTGAGCGCGCCCGGGGATTCTGCGTGCAGGCGCTGGGTGTAAGATGGGGAATGCGCAAACGCCGCACGTCCCGGGCCGTGAAAAGCCCGCGCAAGATCCGCAGGTCTATCAGAGAGGTGCAGCCAGCATGGAATCGATCCTCCTGATCCTTCTCGTCGGGCTCGTTGGCGGCATCGCCGTCGGCCTGCAAGGCCCGCTCGCCAGCATCATGACGCAGCGCATGGGCCCGCTGGAGAGCAGCTTCATCGTCCACGCCGGCGGCGCACTGATCTCCATCATCCCTCTGCTGCATCATCGGCGGCGGCAAGATCGGCCAGTGGCGCAGCGTGCCCTGGTACGCGCTCTGCGCCGGCTTCTTCGGCCTGGTCGTGCTCTCCGCCGTCAGCTACACCATCCCGCGCATCGGCGTGGCCGCGGCCATCGTCAGCATCGTCGCCGGGCAGATCCTGCTTAGCGCGATGCTCGATCACTTCGGCTGGCTGGGCGTCAGGCAGCTGCGGGCACACCGGCCCATGCGAAGTGCTGCCGCCTTCCTCGCCTCGCTCCACCACATCATTGTATGGATCGATCACCAAGCAGGCGTTGAATGGCGCCTCCAGCCGCATGTCAGCCTGCTCGAGCACCGTGCGTTCCCCGGCCTCCAATACGAAGTTCGGCCAGGTGTAGATCCCCACTGACACGCCCTCGCGGCTCTGGAGCTCAACGCTTAGGTCCTGGTCGCGCCAGCCGGCTGCGCCCGTGTTGCGGATGCGCACGCTGACCCGCCCGTTGCCCTCATCAACATCCATACCCTCGACGTCGATCCACGGGAGCGGCATGCCTCCTGCTGCGCCGCCCGCCCCGGTCGGGCTGCCAATCGCCGGTCCCCATTGATACCTTACCAGGCAGCGCCCGTCCTCCGACCTCAGCTCGCCTTCATTGTGTTGATCCATGTGGCCGGAAAGCTCGGGCGAGTAGTACGTTGTGAAATCCCCGTTCACACAGAACATCATCGCAGCCCACGTCTCCAGGCTCATCGCAGTCGCCGGAATCCCGGTCGTCAATGTGGAATCCGAATGACAGCGTGCCCGAGTCCGCTGGCAGCCTCACTGAGATCTCAGGGTTGTCGCTGAACTGCCATTCCGGATTGTAGGAAAGCCTCCACAGATCGTAGCTGCTGTTGTCCCGGAAACCCTCGGGCGTGCCCAGGCCCGGGCCCAGGATGCCGCCGTCAAACGTGACCTGCTGTTCGTTGGCGTACAGGTAGCCGTACGTCGGGCCCACGTCGCCAATGAAGTCCTCTTCCTGGTCGCTGCCCAGGTCAAAGGTCTCCAGTGTGAGGAATGTGATCAAAACCTCCCGCTCGCAGCCCTCCTCGGGCGCCTCCAGGGAGACGGTTCGAGGATACGACTCAGGTCCGTCCGGCAAACCATCCCGATAGGCCGTAACACCGAAGGTGTACGTCGTCCCGCATGCCGGATGGGACCATTCATACGGCATGCGGACGTTGCGTTCGCTGGATCCCTTGACGAACTGCAGGGTTCCGTTCAGATAGATGCGGAAGCCGTCAATCGGATCCTCGTCATCCGGCTGCGCGTACTCCCAGTTCAGCGTGCTCCGGCTGTCGTCGAGCCACACACGGCTCGGCCGCTCCATGTTCTCGTCCAGGAACACGTCGAAGCCGCGGCTGCCGCCCTCGGCGCGCCGGATCACAAAAGTGAATTCATACGACCCGGCCACTCCGCCGGTCAGCATCATGCCTGTCCAGCGATCCGGTGTGACCTCCCCTTCCCACAGACCCAGGTCGACCGCATCGGTGCCGCCCCCGGCGATCCCCACGCACCAAACGCTGATCGGCAGGTCCTGGTTCCGCGGCCACATGCTCACGGGCATGCTGGTACCCGAGAGGCCCACCACGTTCCAGTCCACACCACCGGACGCTGAATCGCCCTGCGCCACGAATAACTCATCCGTGGACGGGTCACCATCCTGGTCGGGATAGCGGCGCGGCGGCGACCCCGCGAAGCCGGCATAACATTGCAGCTGGTCATAAGCTGCGCTGGTGGTCAAGCTGATGAACTCCAACCTCAGCCCGGTCGGTTCCGAGCTGCGATCGAACGGTTCGGCCTCTCCCAAGGGGAGGCCGGGTGCGAACTGGTAGGCAAACATCAAGAGCGAAAGCCCCTCCGGCGGTTCGCCCTCGGGTCCCGGAGCCTCGCTGCCCTCCTCCGGCGTTGGGGGCTCACTGGCCGCCTCGCCGCCGCTCGCCCTCCAATCCATCACCGCCAGTTGCGCCCTCGCCTTCACCGGCGGCGGTCCCCTCCGCGGCAGCTCCTTCCGCCACATCCACGGTCTGCGGCTCCGCCGCCGCAGCCGCGTCGGATGCGGCCACCACTATGGAGGCCTGCCCTCGGTCCCGTTCGAGGCGATGGCGCGCACGATCAGCACGTGATTCGCTGCGGTCGTGGGCACCCAGCTTCCGGAGAAGACCAGCATGCTCGGACGCTGGCCCTGCTCGGCATCCTGCGCGCCCACAAAGACGTCGTTCGCCCATAGCTCGACGCGTCGCAGGCCGCGCTGCGAACGCGCCGTGGCATGCACCTGCACCCGATCGCCCGTCTGCACCCGCTCGTGGTTGATGGGCGAGTGGATCAGCACCAGCGGCCGCGAGGCGAATGCCGTCGAGCGCGATTGCCGGTACGCGAATCCGACCACGGCCGCGCAGATCAGTGCCAGCACTGCGGCGCCGGCGATCAGCCCACACGCAAGGCGACGATTCTTCTTCATCTCGCCCTCCTCAGCCCAGCAAGACCGAGAACTCCGACCACCCGGACCAGCCGCCCTCGTTCCCTGCCCCGTCCACTGCGCTCACACGCCAGCGGTAGGTCCAGCCGCATTCCACGCTGACGCCGGTTTGCTTCCCCTGGATCCCAGAGCCGCCGCCCGGTGCATCCTGCCAATTACCGTTGCCCGAATGCCGCTGCACCTGCACACTGTATTCGGCGATGCCGGACGGGTCGTCCACCGGCAGCCACACCAGGTTCTGAGAGCCCTTGCAGGCCATGGACAGCCCGTTGCTCGGCACCAGCCGGCTCGGGCGCAGGCGGCCCTTGTCCGTCCGCGGCTCCGGTGTTACGCAATCGCCGTTCACCACAACGTCCACGCTACGGCTTCTCTTGTGAGCCGTCCAGGTGGGTCACACCCAGTGAGTAGCGCTCATCGTCACACAGGCAAGCTTCATACGATCCATCCATCGGCTGGTCAATGCCGCCAAACACCAGGCGTTCGCGATTCGGTCGCGTGCCAGCGTATGTTGGTGCACGCCCCTGCGTCGATCTCAGCAGGATCCGCCCAGAACTCGACCGTCGCTCCGGGAACGATGACAGTGATGATTGGCAGTGCCCGCACGCATGACACCGGTGTCGGGCCCTCCCCCAACCGGCGAAGGGCAGCCAACCGGCGTTACTCCGCAGCGACAGCGGGGTGGGTCCGCCGCCCACCGGAGATGGACAACCGACCGGCACGGGAGCGCAGGGCGGCGGTGGCGTCGGGCCGCCGCCAACCGGACTCGGGCAGCCAACCGGCGACTTCTCGCCAAATGTGATCCGTGCAGTATCCGGTGCGCTGGCCGCGCCATCCGCGCTCACCGCGATCGCCTGAATGGTGAACGTGCCGACCCCCGGAGGCGTCCATGTGGTCTGGAATGACGCCAGGTCGCCGTCGGTCGGAGGATTGTTGAGGTTCACCAGGGGCGCACCATCGATCCAGATTTCCACCCGCCGGACACGGCCCTCGGCCGAGGCGTGACCCTCTATGTTGATCTCCTGGATGGCCGGAAACTCAATCCATCCAGCGGCACGTCGATCCAGACCGTTGCCCCGCTGGACGCCGGCATGTTGCAGGCAGCCAGCAACACACTCATGACCACTACCAGGCTGGACGTCGTCCATATGTGGCGGTGCGAGGGCATGTCAGACCTCCTGGGCGATCGCGCCCTTGGCTTCAATTGACGATCAGGAAAAATGAGTCCGGAGTTGCAGTGCAGCACCGCGGGCAGCCGGCTCCGCGCCACGCGTGCCGGACGGCAACAGGTTCGCACCGCCTGCGATCTCGACGACCGGATGAAGATACTGTCGCGGCTTGGGACGAAGGGGTGAACAGGCGCGTTCAGTCGGGCATGCACAATCTGACGGCCTCCCGTCCTATTGCGGCGCAGAAGCGACCGCACACCCAATGCAAACCCAGCACCTCTAAAGGCTCATGTGACTGTTCGCTTCCCCCAGGCACATTATCGCGCCCGGCGCAGAAAAGTCAACAACCGGAAGCTCAGACTTCCTGCTGTCTTGCATTCCGATCGGCCTCGCAGCGGGAAACACCGGTTGACGGCAGCCCCGACATCCCTGCGAGAGATACTGCCTGCGGCAGGCGCCCACAGGCAGCGTCTATAATGTGCCTGCACTTGTTCGGGATCCCCCGGGAGTGCAGAGGTACTTGATATGGAATCACTTGTTCTGATCATCCTGATCGGCCTCGCCGGCGGAATCGCCGTCGGCCTGCAGAGCCCGCTCGCCAGCATCATGACTCAGCGCATGGGCGCGCTCGAAAGCAGCTTCATCGTCCACTCAGGCGGCGCACTGATCTCCCTGATCCCGCTGCTCATCATCGGTGGCGGCAAGGTCGGTCAGTGGCGCAGCGTGCCCTGGTATGCGCTCTGCGCCGGCTTCTTGGGGCTGGTGGTGCTCTCCGCCGTGAGCTACACCATCCCGCGCATCGGCGTGGCCGCGGCCATCGTCAGCATCGTCGCCGGGCAGATCCTCCTCAGCGCTGTCCTCGACCACTTCGGCTGGCTGGGCGCCTCCGTGCGTCCGCTGGATGCGCCGCGCCTGCTTGGCCTCGGCGTGGTCATGCTCGGCGTCTGGCTCACAGTGAGCTAGACTTACGCCCCTCCGCAAAAGGAAAGTGCCCTGGCGCTATGTTGCCCGAGGCACTCTTGTTTATTGCAACGACTTGTCTTGCCTATTGCGGCGGCACATACAGAGACGTGGTGAACGGCGCCTCCAGCTCGCACACTGCCAGATCGTCGAAGTAGTACATCGTTTTGGGATCCTTCGGCGCGTGCACTTCCATGCTGATCATCCCAGGCGGCAGCGGCTGCGGGTCCTGGTACTCGATCTGCTTCTTTCCATCCACCCAAACCTGCACTTGCCCCTGGTAGTAGCTGATCTCCGCGAAGTACCACCGGCCCTGCTTGGCGCGCAGGTTGCCGTGGGCCACGTCGAAGTGCCCAACATCCGGGAAATCCAATCTGCCCAGCGCCAGGATCGGCATCGCGCCCCACTGGATCGTGTAGCGCGTCTCGCCGCCCTGCTTGGGCGTGTGCCGTATATTCAGGAATGAGAATCCGTCGGTGCCCTCGGTCATCACGCGCAGTCGCCACACGGCGTTGTCGAAGTTCCGTTTGTCCAGGTTGTCCTGGTCCTCGTGCCCGCCCGTGAACGCAGCGACCTGATCGCCGTCCTCCATCGTCACCACGCTCCATCCATTCAGCGCACTGAAGTCGGTGGCGGCCGTGATGTTGCCCCAACCCTGCCCCTTGCCATCCTGGAAGTCTTCGAGGTACGCCAGCTTCTCGTCCGGCGCACACGCCTCGGCAGCTGTCAGGCCCTGTGGATCCCGCTGCAGCGTCACCGCCAGTTCATTCGGCCCGCGCTCCAGCGTCACCGGTTGCGACGCCGGATGATAGCCCGGAGCCGAGACTTGCAGGTTCCCGGACGCGCCATTGATGCTGGGCCAGGTGAATGTGCCGGAAGCGTCGGTCTCCACCGGTTCCTCGCTCCCGGATTCGAGCAGCAAGATCTTCGCGCCAATGCCCGCCCCGGTCTCGTCCGTGATGTGCACTGTCAGGCCATACGGAATGGGTGTGGGTGTGGGTGAGGGCACGGGCGTGGGTGTCCACGCCGCGGCCGTCATCGTGGCGATCTGTTCCGGCGATGGAGCGCAGCCCAGCGCCAGGAGCAACAGCGTAGCGATGCAAGCGATCTGCTTCATTGTCATGAGGCTGACTCCTCCGGGTTTAGGGCAATACGACGACTGGACGGCTCCGCGATTTCACGCTAGTTCCAATCCTTGACGGTCGGCCACGCATCTTCCATTGGGAACTTCACTCCGCGCGCGATGTAGATCCAGGTGCCGTTCTCGTAAGGCATGCAGTACTGTGCAGCTCCACGCCGGCCCGGCGGTCACGCTCTCGAATGCATCGCTCAAGTCTCGCAGCGGCCGGCCAACGGAGATCAGCACCTCGCCCGTGCAGCCCTGCGGGCCCCACAGGTAGTAGCTGTTGTGTCCGCTGATGGCTCGCGGCAGTCCCAGCTCTCTGCCGTAGTATTCCATCGCGCCCGCCTCGCCGTAGTTCGTCGTAATGATGCAGGCCTTCGCCTGCTCGTCGGGCGTGAGGGACTCATACGCCTCGTCCACGGCCGCCACCATTTCGCGCCACCCGTACCGGTCAGCAAAGTTCTGGGGCAATTCCGAGGCCGTCAACGATTCCTGCTTCACCTCGCCCGCGCCGCCAGCATGGAGTTGAGCCGGATGAAGGCTTCAGGTGCCAGGATCGGCATCGAGAACGGCACCAGCAGCAGGCCCGTGATGGTCAGCACCGCCGCGTATGTCGGCTGCAACCAGCCCAGCCTGGGCCTGCTCCCGATCAGCCGCTGCCAGCCGTAGGCGCCTGCTGCGAGCAGCGGCGGATACGCTGGAGAGAGCCAGTAGAACTTGGCCTTCTGCAGCATGAAGAAAACGAACAGAAACAAGTAGGCCCACCCGAACGGTCGATACGGCTTTCCCGCGCGGTACGAAGAACAGGAAGTACAGCCCGCCCAGCCAGAGCGGCAGGGCCAGCGGATTGATCGTCAGCACCTGTTGGAGCAGGAACTCGATCGGCGTGGCCTGGTAGGTCTTGCCGCTGGAGTAGTTGGCCGTGTACTCAACGACCGGGAACCCATGCCCCGCCTGCCACACAATATACGGAGAGATGATCGCCAGCGCGATCAGCCCGCCGAATACCAGCCACTTGTTGAACAGAAGCTTTCGGCTGGGCGTCAGCAGCATGCCCGCCAACAGCGCCAGCACGTAGAACGCGATCGTCAGTTTGGTCTGCAGCCCGATGCCGATCACCGCGCCGGCCAGCAGCCAACGTTGCGGCCGCTCGTCCGTCATCATCCGCATCAACACCCACGCGAGCAGCGTCCACCACAACTGGTCGAAGGGGTCCATGGTCAGCAATCCGCTCGAGCCGATGAACACCGGCCCAAGCCCAACGGCCAACGCAGCCAGCACCTGCGCCGCGGCCCCGCCGCCCAGGATAGCCGCCATGTTGGCCGTCAGCAGGATCATGATCACCCCTGCGATCGCTGGGAACACTCGGATCGCCAGCACCGAGTCGCCCATCAGCGCCCGCGAGACGCCCGCTACCAGCGCCACGAAAGGTGGGTACTCAAGGTAGCTGAACGCCGGATGCTGCGCCGCCACCAGGTAGTACATCTCGTCGCGGAAAATGTTGTCGTGCGCGTTGGTCCACAGGTGCAGCCCGAACTGCACCAGCGCGATCAGCAGGATGATCCAGCCCTGCCTGCGCAGCCACCCCGAGAATCCCGCCCCAGCGTCCATGCGTGCCCTCCGTCCAGTCGTCAAGCCGCTCCCCACCGCAGTATTGGCAGAATTTCACGGCTTGTCAAGTGCAGAATGGCATTTTGTCCAGGGAGGTGAGCTTCACCCGACGGGTCCGAGCCGAGTAGAACTCCCTCAAGAAGCTGGAGGGGTGGGTGGCAACCAGCTTCGGCGTCTCGAATCCAGACTCAGCAGCCAGCACTGAAAAGGTGGCGAAGGAAAACGGGAACGGCACCCACGCGTTTCCCTTGTCCACGTTGTATTCCACCAGCAGCAGGGTTCCGCCGGGCCGCAGCATGCCGCGCACGTGCTGGAGCAAAGCTACCTTGTCCCGAAAGAAATGCAGCGAGTTGGCCATCAGTGCCCCATCCAGGGGCGGCAGGTCAAGCGGACGGGAAAAGTCGGCCCGCAGAACGGTCGGCCCGCCGGCCGCGCCGAATCGCTTGAGATATGAAGCCTCAAGTTGAGCCAGGCTGGAGCGGTCCCTGTCCACGGCATGGATCTCGGCCCCGGGTCCGAGTACTTCGCGCAGTGCCAGGGTGAACGCGCCGGCACCCGCCCCCAGGTCGGCCCAGGTTCCGCCTCTCTCCAGTGCCGCCGGACGGATGCAGGTTGACGTGATCTGTGTGATTCAAGTCTTGGTCTTGAACGGGATCGTGCAGGCTACGAGCTGATGGCCATCACATTCCGCAGCGTTACCGGAATCGCCTGGCGCACCGTGTTCTGGATCTCAGCCAGCGTGTCGGTCCGCCTCGCGAGCTCTCGTATCTGCTCCTCGCTCGCCTTCGCGCTGATCTTGGCCGAGTAGGACACATCCCTTGCCGAAGCGCCCTCGGCCGCGAACTCCGCCGTGCACTCCACGTCCACCTGGCGGACCTCGATGCCCATCTTGGCCGCTTCGCGATACAGGTCGTTGCAGTAGCACGTCGCCAGGGCCAGCATCAGCAATTCCCCGCCGCTCACGCTCGATCCACGCCCGCTGGCCTTCGCCGCGATCTGTATCGTCGTGCGGCGCTCACCCATTGCCACCTCGGCCAGGTGATCTTCGCCGGCATTGCTTACGTGACCCCTGAATTGCATCTTGTCCTCCAGCGGCCCAGTTCGGCCTATTCCGCCGGCGGGATCGGCTGCCCTACCAGCGATGCCCGGAACGGATACAGCTCTGCGCGCATCACGCGCTGCGCCACCGCCGGGTCGTTGCGGACGAACTTCTCAGCGGCTTGCTGCGACTCGGCGCTGAAGATGATGATGCCAAACCCGGCATAGTCATCCGTCAGCGTTCGACCGGCGAGCAGGACCACGCCCTGTTTGGTCATGCGCTCCAGGTAGCTGAAGTGCTCGCCAACAACCGCATCCTCCTCCGGCGTCCGTCCCTTGGAGACCATTTCCTGCCGCACAGGCTGGATCTTGTAGATGTAGAGTGACTTGCCTGCCATGCTTTCTCGCCTCCTGCGGGCCTAGCGCTTGCGCCACACCGTCGCGTACTTCTTGCGGTAGTTGACGTCCGGCTCGGTCTCGTTCCAGGCCAGCACCTTGCGCTTGATCTCATTGTCCTTGACCGCGTCGTAGAGCTTTCCCAGGCTCACGTTGATGTCGTAGCGGATCAGTGTCGTGTTTCGCTCGCGGGCGCACTCCTTGAATCGCTTTTCCAGGCCGGCCAGCAGCAACTCGCGCTGTTGCTTGCCTGCCAGCCCCACCTTCCAGATGGCTTGGAAGGTGTGCCGCGCCGTGACGAAGCGCTCGTCGCGGGTCACCTGCAGCAGTTTCCCGAAATCCTTGAGCATGCGTCCCCTGGGGTCGCTGATCGCCAGGTTGCACAGCACCTGCGCCCCGATCGCCCGCACGTGATTGTCCTTGTCGGTCAGCATCGCCACCAGCTCATCCCACGCCTCGTACGCCCAATCGACGCGCCGTTCAGTGGCTTTCATCAGCGCCAGGAAGGCCGCATTCTGAACGCGCGCGTCTCCTGCGCGGACGTTGTCCAGGTGCTTTCGGACGGTGGCGTCCATCTCATTCCTCCGGGTGAGCTTGCCCGCCAAGTATACTCAGCGGCCGCCAGCCCAGTGGGCGTTCGCGCATATAATCCGTCAACCACGGAAGGTGCCCCATCGGGAACAATCATCAGCTCACCGATGTGTAACGCCAAATCAGGACGGCTGCCGAATAAGAGGGCATGGGCGTTCTTCCCATCCCTCTTATTCGGATATCTCCGCCCTCCCCATCAGGGGAGGGCGGGGGTGGGGCCGACCCAGCCGCCCTCCCAGGAGCACTCATGCTAAACAACCGTCAGCTCGCCGATGTGTTCCACTTCATTGGGACGCCTGCCGAAAAAGAGGGATGGGCGTTCTCCCCATCCCTCTTTTTCGGACTCCTCTCCCCTCCCCTTTAGGGGAGGGGCAGGGGTGGGGTTGACCCAGCCGCCATCACAGGAGTTCTCATGCTGAACAACCGCCAACTGGCCGATACCTTCATTCTCATCGCCAACTTGTCCGAGATCAAGGGCGAAGTCATCTATAAGACCCTCGGCCTATCGCAAGGCGGCCGAGAATCTCATGGGCCTCAGCCGCGAGGCCTCCGAGTACTGGAAGGAAGGCAAGCTGCGGGACATCCCAGGTGTGGGCGAGGCCATCGCGGAGAAGATCGACGAGCTCCTGCGCACCGGCAAGCTGCAGTTCCTCGAAAAACTCAAGAAGGAAGTGCCGGAGAGCCTGGCAGACTGGCTCAAGGTTCCCAGCCTGGGTCCCAAGAAGATCTCCATGATCTGGAAAGCGCTCAAGATCACCACCCTGCCGCAGTTGGAGAAGGCCGCCAAAGCCGGCAAGCTGCGTGACCTGCCCGGCATGGGCTCCAAATCGGAAGAGGCCATCCTGGCCGGCTTGCAATCGCTGGCGCGCCGCTCGGATCGCATTCCGTTGGGCATCGCCTGGCCGTTGGCTCAGAACATCGCCGCGGAGCTCAAGAAGGTCAAGGGGGTCGTGGCCGCCGAGCCCGCCGGCAGTTTGCGCCGCATGCGTTCCACCGTCGGTGACCTGGATATTCTTGTGGCGGCCAAGGAATCGGCCCCGGTCATGGAGGCCTTCGTAAAGCTGCCGCGCATTGCCCGCGTCCTGAGCAAAGGCGAGTTCAAGACCAGCATTGAATTCAATGATGGGGTCCGCGCCCAGGTTTGGGTTCATCCCCCCGAGCGATTCGGCACCGCCCTTCAGTACGCCACCGGATCGAAGGATCACAGCGTTCAGGTGCGCCAGATGGCGCTCGACAAGGGGCTCTCCCTCTCCCAGCAGGCATTTGCCAAAGTGAAGGGCGGCGGCGAGATCCTGTGTGACACCGAGGAGAAGGTCTATCAGACGCTCGGCCTGCAGTACATACCACCCGAGCTGCGCGAGGATCGTGGCGAGATCCAGGCTGCGAAAGCGGGCAAGCTGCCGAAACTCATCCAGGTCAAGGATATCAAGGCCGACTTGCAGGTCCATTCAACCTACAGCGACGGCAAGCTCTCCATGCTCGAGATGGCGCGCATCGCCGCCCGGCACGGCATCCAGGTCATTGCCTTCACCGATCATTCCGTGAGCCTGGGCGTCACCGGCGGCCTCAGCATGGCCGATCACAAGAAACAGGCGGCCGAGATCAAGAAGATCCAGAAGCAGCTGGGCGACAGCATCCGCGTGTTGCACGCCACCGAGGTCGAGATCAAGGCCGACGGCAGCCTGGACTATCCCGATGATTTCCTGGCCGAGCCTGGATCTGGTGCTGGCCTCGCTGCACACCTCACTGCGTCAGCCGCGCGAGAAGATCATGCTGCGCCTGTTGAACGCCGTTCGCAATCCGCATGTGGATATCATCGGGCACCCTACCGGCCGGCTGATTCCCGATCGCGAGGGCGCCGACGTGGACATGGAGGCGCTCCTCAAGGCCGCCGCCGAGACGGGCGTGGCCCTGGAGATCAACGCCCACTGGTCACGCCTCGACCTGGAGGACGTGCACGCACGCCGCGCCAAGGAGCTGGGCATTCCGATCAGCATCAACACCGACTCGCATTCCGAGGCCGACTTCGACGTGTTGTTCTATGGCGTGGCCACCGGCCGCCGCGCCTGGCTCGAGCCGAAGGACGTCATCAACTGCTGGCCGCCGCAGAAGCTGCTCAAGTGGCTGAAAGACCGGGGCTGATGTGACTGATTCCTATTGCGTCATCCTCAGCACCACCGGCAACCGCGAGCAAGCCGAAGCCCTTGCCGAGCGGCTGGTCACCAGCCGGTTGGCCGCTTGCGTGCAGGTGAGCGCCATTTCAAGCTTGTACACTTGGAAGGGGGAATTGCACCGGGAACCGGAGCACCTACTGATGATCAAGACTCGCGCAGACCGCTACGACGCGGTCGAGGCGGCCATCCTGGAGCATCACACCGATGAAGTTCCGGAGATCGTGCAAGTGCCCATCGAGCGCGGGCTGCCCTCATACTTGGACTGGATCTCGGAAAACACAACGTAGGTAGCTGGCTGGGTATCCAGGCGCCGCGGCAGGGTGACTCCGGGTCTCCGACGACCTGTCCTGGGAGCGGAGAATTGCGCCGCGGCCTCCACATCGCCTCCGCCGCACCTCAGGCGGGTACGACCATCCCCACACTCATCAGACGGTAGATCTCGCCGCAGATCAACTCCTGCGTCTTGAAACGCGACCATGGTCGCAGCACACCCGCCTTGCGTATGGCGGTCATCAGATCGGTCGCCTCGTCCAGATGCTCGATGGTCCTGGCCGTCTGCCGGTGGATCGATTCCTGAATGAGGAAGCCCCTCGTCGTGCGAGCTCGCCAGGCTCCCCGGCCAGATGACTCCACTGTCATCAGGTGCAGCCGAAGCCGCCGCCCCAATAGATCCACCGGCTTCCTGAGGCCGCCCAGATAATCCTGCATCTCAAACAGGTGTTGCACGTACCTGCCGAGCGGCTCACTGGCTGTTTGGTGGACATGCACAGAGCAGCGCCAGTTCTTGCTGGCCGTGCGGCGGCGCAAGCCAAGCGTCCCAAACCCGATGCGCTCTATATGCTGTGCCTCGTACCACTCCAGCCAGGCGCTCTTCGTTCGCGCGTACTCTTCTGGCTGACGACCCTCATCGACCGTGAGCCATTGCTTCGTGTATTGTTCGGGAGTTTGCGAATGCGAATACAGCAGCCAGCTGTCAACCCCGCGCCCTCGGGTCCACTCATCGATCGGCTGCCACCAGCCTTGGTTCGCCTCATGGATCCAGTTCAGCATGACCTGCGCATACCCGCCCTCGTTCAGGTGTTGTGGCGCCACCTCAATGCTCTGGCGAATGGGCAGGTCATCGGCCCGGCCCAGATCCCGATATACGTACCGTTGCTCTGGAGTGATCACGTACGGCAGGTTGGCCACCAGCTGGTCAAACGTCCGGCCCTTGACTGGCTCGAAGTAGCTTCCCTCCAGCGTCTCGATATTCGAGATTCTGTTGAGCCCGGCGTTGAGCTGTGTCATCGCCAGCGCCCGTTGGTTGATGTCGGTCGCGGTGACTCGCCGCGCATGTCTGGAAAGCAACAGGGCTTGAATTCCGCATCCGCACCCCAGGTCCAGTGCGGTCTCTACGGCTGTGCGTATCGTCAGTTCTGCCAGGTACTTGCCCGATGGCCCGATTGGCAATACGAGATCCGCGGGATGTTCCTGGGGCATGAAGTCCGCGATGAAATACAGACCGTCATACACCTGGATCTGAAATGCCGCCCGGATCAGACCCTCAGCCTCTTGCAGCAGACCCGCCTCCAGCAGCGTCGGCCGGCCTCAGAGGCGCCAAAGCCTCGGCGGCCTCGTGGGCGGTAAGAGCCTCTCCGCGCCAGAACAGCCGCCTCAGGAAGACCAGTCGGCCAGGTGAGTCCTCAAGTGCCACCGGGCCGCGCGAGTGGCGCAACTCCTGCGCTGCGCCATAACCAGTGCGGGTCAGCAGCGCGGCAAGCTCCTGGAGCTCCCTCGCCTCCAGCCGGGGCACAGGCAATGCGGATGGCGAAGAACTGGCTGCCATCCGCATCGTTGTCTTCTCGCTTTGATTTGCCGGCCGCAGCGAGCGGTGAGGTGCGGCTACTTGATGAACCCTGCGTCACCGGGGGTGGTTGGGAGGCCCCGGCGGACTAGCTTTCGCCCTTGATGAAGGAGTTCTCGCCCTTGTGGAAGGCGTCCTCACCCTTGTGGAAGGCGTCCTCGCCCTTGTGGAAGGCGTCCTCACCCTTGTGGAAGGCGTCCTCACCCTTGATGAAAGTGTCGTTCATCTTAATAAAGGCGTCTTCACCCTTGATGTATCCGTTTTCCATTTTTGCCGACGCCTCGGAAAGGCCGTGCTGCTTCTCAGATTTCGAGTGCTTATGCGAGAGACTGTCAGATGGCGCCAACCCTCGCTGGACGGCCGGAACCAACATCCCCCGCTGAACCGCCGGCAACAACAACCCGATAAGGATCCCCACCAGCAGACCGATCAGGATCCCTGCCAGCGAGACACCGCCGAAGAGGGATCCAGGCACCGTGGGCCCGCCGGGATTCGGCGGTTCGTTCGGGGTGGTACCGGCTGTGTTCGCGCCGCCGGGGGCCGCGATCGGAGCCAGCCCGCCGCATAGCAGCCTCAACTCATCCGCGTTCGGTGGCGCACACGCCGGCTGGTTAGGCGGCGGCACTGGGGTACTCGTGGGCGTGGCGGGAACGTCCGTCGCGGTTGGCTTGATCTTCTTATCCCTCTCGCGGAGGGCACTCGGGTTCGTTCGGCCCTCCACATGCTGCATACGCCCTCTGGCTGACAGTCACGGCAGCCGCCAACGCCAATGTCATTGCGAGCAATCCCATCAACCCGTAAAGTCGCGTCCTCATAGCTGCTCCTTGGCGCGTTGCGCCTCACCAACGCCCGTTCGCCCGCGGCGGCTGGGCCCCAGTTCATGTGTTGTGATCGCCTTCCGATCGAATGCCAAGTAAGGGTTGCGGATGAGATGCCTGGTAGTCGATTGCGGCGCGTGTCTGCCGGTGTGTGGCCCTTGTCAGCCGCTCTCTCCGAGCGCCAGGACACTGGTGCGCGCACACCGTCGCCGCTGGTGACGGGTTGTCGCCCTATTCAGTTGTTGTTGCGCCACGGAGATGTTCTCGACAACGTTGGTCCGGATTATAGGCTTATCGGACTTGGTGTCAATGGGAACATGAGCGCGCAGCCAATCTCGCACATAATCCAACGTGCGGGCGCACCCATCCCGCTGGACCGAGACCAACCACTGCGGCCGCTTGTGCCCCGGTGCACGACCCGTGTGCCCTCTAACTGCGACCGTGCGGAATGCGAAAGCTGTATGACAACACCGGCATGAGGAACCAGATCGCATAGACCGGGTAGACGCTGACGAAGGCCAGGGGCATTGTGACGGCGATGACAATCACCGGGTAGATCCAAAGCCGGCCGATGATCCTGGCTGTTTCAGGAGCCAGGCCTGGTTCGATCAGTCCGCTGGTCCGTTGTACATGCCGCCACATGGTCCATGAGCACAGGCACAGCAAGGCGATATTGGTGCCGAAAACCACCAGCGCCAGCGGCTCGAGCGCAAACCGGCCGAGTATGTCGGCCGATGCCGGCAACAGGACCACGAACATGAGCGCAAGCAATTGCCACCACACCAGGGTGCTGTCTGTTCTCCGCACGTGCAGCATCGTTCGTCGATGCACATCCCACTGCTGCGCGACCGCCAGGAAAGCAAATACAAAGACCACCAGCCGCGGGGCCAGGGCAACCAGTGCGCTGCCCAGATCCTCGGATTCCGGTCAGGGGAAGTCTCAGATCCAGCGCCAGCAGCGTAAGCGCAATGGCGAAGACCCCATCCGCCAGGAACTCAAGGCGCGCAGGATCTGCAGATGCTTGCTTTGGGCTCATGTCGTATTTGCTCTTTTCGCTTGGATTCATCGAATCGCTTCCGCCTGCCGAGCCTGTGCCGTGTGCACCAACGGCGAGCTGGGAGATACGTTCCCCGCCAGCCCCAGCTCGGGAGCCATCCGCCGCATCGCGGTGATCACGTTCCCCGCGGATGACCCATTCGCCCATGAAGCGCCGCCCGTGTGCCTCCCGTGTTCACGGCCTGCATGAACCCACAACTTCGACCCGCTGCCAGCGTACTTCCGGCGAGTTCTTGAGCAGGCACAGTGAAACGGATTTGTAAAACGCCTTCACATAGTAGTCGGCTGACCAGGCGATTATGTCTTGCGATCCCCACTCCAGGGTCTGCACGTACGTGGGCCTCAGCTGTTTGATGGAATAGTTCAGGTCGTACTTGTTGTGGCCCGGAACGCTGGTCATGCCGCTCCAACTGACGCTTCCCGACAGATCCGGCGGCAGTGATGCAATATGCTCGTCGGATTTTCCAAGGAAGTCGATCGCGCGGCGCCCCGTGAAGTAAGGAACCGTGCCTGCGTAGATGACCCCGATGGATGCTGCGCGGGTGGTGACGGCATCCAGTGCGATCGCCTGGTTCACCATCTGGATGTCTGTTAGCCGGCTTGTCGTACTTGGCAGGAGCAGTATCTCGGGCATGAAGCGGAGATCGGTCCCAAGCAGACCAAGCAGCACGAAGACCGCGGTCGCCAGCCGTGCGTGTGACGCGACGGTGCCTCGCGTGATTGCCTGTGCGAGTCCGGCAGCTCCCGCCGCACAAAGCGTGAGCGTCAGTGGCATAAGAGGGGAAAGCATCCGCCAGCGATCCCACGGATCGCCTCCGACGTAGACCTGATAGGCCACGGCCGAGAACGCCAGGCTGCCCAGGAAGAACTTCGGGTGACGGCGTTGGACGAACAGGCCAATCCCTGCCAGGACCAGCAGGAGGCTGCTTTCTTTCAGGAACGGAATTACGAATCCGATCCCGTTGCGCAGTCGCTCCAGCAGGGGCATTCCAGTGAGCTTGAGAAGATAGGTATTGGGCAGCCAGGCACCGTAGTAAAGATACCGGAAGGCCTCTTGCCCGGCTACGAACAGCAGGTACGTGCACACGGCCAGGTACCATGTCCTGAGTTCGGCGCCCGTGCCTCTCAGGCGCACGGCCACGTACGCGAATAGGATCACCGTGTACACGGATGAATCGTTCCTGGTCAGGAATGCAAACCCCAGCGCGACCGCGACCAGATAGAGCCGGGCAGGCTGGTTCGTCATTAGGAAGCGCAGGGCTCCAAGTGCAGCGCCCGTAACCAGGGCCGCCAACAGCCCTGCCTCCATGCCCAGAAGGGTCCAATACGCGAGCGGATAGTAGAGCAGTGTGGCGGCAAAGACAAGGATCTTGAGGCCGGCGGACTTCTCATACCCCTCAATGCTGCGGACCTCCTCGGCGGCCTCGGATGCCAGCACGCCAGTGCCCAGGAGCAGAGGAATGCCGCCAAGCTGGACAAGCAACGCGGCCCCTGATCGGTGAAGCAGCAGCGTGGCCGCGCTCATCCAAAGCACCATCAGCAGGTTGGAGTAACCCTCCACTCGCTCACCGGGATTCCAAACCAAGCCTTCACCGTGGGCAAGATTCCATGCATACCGCATCGAGATCATGGCGTCGTCCACCAGGCTGAAGTAACGATGCCCGTCCATCGCAATGAAGGATGCGTGGACGATGTATGCAATCCCCCAGGCCGCAAATGCGGCCCCGATCAGCAGCCTGCCACTTCGAAACAACCGGGACATTGGCTCTCGATGAGGCGCTGGGCCGGATGCGGTCTCAGGAAGTCCCGTGGCGCTGCTCCGGCGGCAGGTTCCCCACCAGCCCCAGTTCCGGCGCGATTCCTCGCATGGCCGTGATCACGTTCCCCACGTGCTCCCACAGTTCCACGCCGAAATCCCTCGCAGCCTCTTCCATCTCGGCGCGGTCGGTCCCGGCCGCGAAGGCCTTGTCCTTCCACTTCTTCTTGACGGACGAGGGCTCAAGGTCATATAGTGACCGTGATGGCCGCACCAGTGCAACCGCCGTCACTAACCCGGTGATCTCATCGCAGGCGTAGAGCGCCTTGCGCCGGCGCGTGTCGCGCGGCACGCCCGTGCCGATGCCGTGGCTCAGTATGTCCTGGATGATGTCCTCAGCCACGCCGCGCTCACGCAGGATCTGCGCGCCTTTGGACGGATGTTCCTCGAGCGTGGGGTGAATTTCCCAGTCGAAGTCGTGGATCAGGCCAAGCTCGCCCCACGCATCCACATCTTCGCCGAACTTCTGGCCGTATAGGCGCATGCATGCTTCGACGCAAAGCATGTGCCGTACCAGGCCCTCATTCTTGACGTACTCCCGCACCAATGCAAGCGCCTCTTCTCGATGCATAGTCATTCCCCATGGCCCTTGGTTCCAGGGTCGTGCCGCACGCCCAGTCTGGCTTGTGGTTGGGCGAACATCGGCTGCGGCTCGCCCAGGACGGGCTGCGGCCGGCTGACATACACGTCCACCAGCGCCGCCACGGTCGCGAACTGCTCGCGCACATTCCAGATCAAAGACATGACCGGCCAATACTGACGGTTGGCTGCCATCACTCCCTCGGCCTTCAATCCGAGTGCGTTGCATACGAAGAGGGCGCGCGGCAGATGAAAGCCCTGTGTCACGAGCAGGGCCGAGTCCAGGCCGAACACCGCCTTGGCTCGATAGCAGGTGTCGTAGGTGCGTTGCCCCGCATGGTCCAGGACGATCGCCTCCGCCGGCACACCCAGGCTCACGGCGTAGTCGCGCATTGCTTCGGGCTCGCTGCGCGCATACGACCACTCGCCGCCGCTCATGAGAAGCTTTTCGACCTTGCCGCTGGAGTACAGCCTGACCGCCGTCTCAATGCGGTCGCGCAGGATCGGCGTCGGCCTGCCGCTGCGGCTCAACCCCGCGCCGAAAACGATTGCGGCGCGTTCCGCCGGGGCATCTTCCACGCTGTATATCCGCGACACGCTGTACAGGCTGGTGAACACGCGCGGTACGATCAGCACCGCCAGCCCGATGGCCGCCAGTGCCGCCACCAGGCCGCGCACGAACTTCCAAAGCTGCTTCAACATTCGGCGGATTATATCAACTCGTTCCCGGAGCACCCAGTGCCTCCCGGCGACACTCATCAACTTCATAAGTGCTTGCCGGCCGTTGGCATGAAGCCGAACAAGAAAAGGGCTCCCTTCTGGAGAGCCCTCTTGATTTGGTAGCACCTTGCTCCGTTGTGCCCGTTGCCTGGCCGAATGTCGGTCTGCCGGGATAAGCATCAGCCTTCAATCGTCAATCAGAAGTCCCAAATCCTCAATTCAGTTCACACCAGGTTCTCGCGCAGCTTGGCGCTGGCGAAGTCCATCAGGGCCACGACGATCACGATCATGGCCACCACCGTCCCGGCCTTGTGATACTGCAGCGAGCCGAAGTACGTCATCAGCGTCAGGCCGATGCCGCCGCCGCCCGCGAAGCCGATGATGGTCGCCATGCGCACGTTGATGTCCCACTGGTACAGCAGGTACGACACGAATGGCGGCACGATCTGCGGCAGGATGGCGTAGCTGATCATCTGCAGCCGGTCGGCGCCCGTCGCCGTGACCGCCTCGATCGGGCCCGGTGTCGATGCTCTCGATCGACTCGGAGAACAGCTTGCCGATCAGAGCGAAGGAGGTCACCGCCAGCGCCAGCATGCCCGCGAACGGCCCGATGCCCACCCAGAAGACGAAGATCACCACGTACAGCAGGGCCTCGATCGAGCGCAGGATGTTCAGGATCGCCCGTGCCGCGTACATACAGCCAGATCAACAAGCGGCTGCGACCGGTCAGGTTCTTGGCCGCCAGGAAGCTGAACGGGAACGCCACCAGCGCGCCCAGCGTCGTCGCCAGCATCGCCTGGAAGATCGTCACCAGCATCTGCTGGAACACGACCTTGAAGATCTCGGGTGAGAGATCGATCTTGAGGAAATCCAGGATCAATCGCCCGAAGTTCTTGCCCGGGCTCATCAGGCCGCGGATGCTCAGCTCGGTGATCTCCCAGCAATAAGCGAAGATGGCCACGCCCAGGATCACGTAGACGATCGTGCGCAGCGTCCGCAGGGCCGGCCGCATGCCGCGCGTATCGGCTTTCGGCTGGTCCTGCAGGATGTTGGATCGCCACTTCTCGCTGACGTAGTCCACGATGATGATCACGATCGCCACCGCCCACAGCGCCGTGGCGTACTGCTGGTAGCCGCCCATGCGCACGGTCTCGATCACGAAGAAACCGATGCCGCCGCCGGCCACAAACCCGATCACGGTCGCCGAACGCATGTTGATGTCCCAGCGCAGCAGGGAATAGGACAGGAACGACGGGATGATCTGCGGGATGACCGCGTAGCCGATCGTCTGGATCAGGTTGGCGCCCGTGGCGGTGACCGCCTCCACCGGGCCCGCATCGATGTGCTCGATCTCCTCCGAGAACAGCTTGCCCAGCGCTGCGATGCCGTGGATCGTCAGCGCCATCACGCCCGCAAAGGAGCCCAGTCCCACCCAGACGATGACCACCAATCCCCACACGATCGTATCGATCGCCCGCACGATGTTCAGGATCGTCCGCGTCACGTAATAGATCGCCGTGCCGCCCGGCACCCGCGACATGATGTTGTGCGCCGCCAGGAAGCTGACCGGGACGGCCAGGATGGTCGAGAAGATCGTCGCCATCAGCCCCATGGCGATCGTCTCGATCATCGAGCCGGCCACGAACGTGTTCACCTTGCTGTCCGGCTCGGCCAGGCCCAGGCGCACCTGCCATGCCGGCGCCTTGACCGGCTTGATCCGCCCGACGATGTCGAGCAGGTTGTCGCTCACCCGGATGCACCCCCTCCGGCGTGCGGCCGTCCAGCTTGTCACCGAGGTACTTCGACAGGCATTCCCATGCGCAGATCTGGTCCTCGCCGCCCACGGAGATCGTCAGCATGTCGGGGTTCAGCAGCTTCGCGGATACCTGTCCGGGCCGCGTCGAAACGCTCCACCAGCCGTTCCAGCTGGACGTTGGTGAAACTCCCAGGCGATCACGTACAGGATGACTGCCACAAACAGGAGCCCGGGCAGCAGGCCGATCGGCCTTCCAGCGTCGCAGCCGCCCTGCGTCCAGGATGTTCCACATCCAGAACAGGATGAGCGGCAGCCACAGCCAACTGGTCGTCAGCGCACCCAATGTGACCTTGCCGACGTTCTGGTGCCCAAGGCCCAGTTGATGATGAACGCCAGGACCACGGTCGTGATGAGGATCATGCAGGCCGCGGCCGCGCTTGCCAGCCAGGAATTGTCCCAGCCCGGGCACGAGCACGGAACTGTACGCCGAGCGTGGGGAGAGCTCGTGGCCTTCTGTTGGTGTTCTGGGAAGCTGTCATGGTCGTATTGAGGCAGTGCGGACGGAGGGCTGCGTGCCGATGCGGCGACGCTTGGGTCCCGGCCTCGGTGCAGGCCCAGGCCGGCCTAGATGATCGAGACCCGCTCGGCTTCCTGGCCGTAGATCGCCTTGAACTGCGCGTCGTCGATCTCCTTCGGCAGGCCGCGGAACACCAGCTTCGCCGTCCTTCAGCGCGATGGCCCGCGTGGCGTAGCGATGCACCAGGTCCAGGAAGTGCAGGCTGCAGATCACGGTGATGCCCTTTTCCTTGTTCAGCTTCTCCAGGTACTTGAGGATCGAATGCGCCAGCACCGGATCGAGCGAGGCCACCGGCTCATCCGCCAGGATCAGCTTCGGGTCCTGCATCAGCGCCCGCGCGATGCCCACGCGCTGCTGCTGCCCGCCGGAAAGCGAATCGGCGCGCACGTGTTCCTTGCCCTCCAGGTCCACCTGGTCCAGGCTCGCCAGCGCCTTCTGCTCGGTCGGCCTCCGAGAACAGGTGCAGCGAGCTGGACAGCGTGTTGACGTATCCCAGTCGTCCGGCCAGCACGTTGGTGATCACCGACGAGCGCTTCACCAGGTTGAACTGCTGGAAGATCATGCCGATCTGCCGGCGCACCTTGCGCATCTCGGCGCTCGAGGCCGCCGTCAGGTCCTGGTCGTTCCAGAAGATCTTGCCGGACGTCGGCTCGATCAGGCGGTTGATGCAGCGCAGCAGCGTGGACTTGCCCGAGCCGCTCAGTCCGATGACGGCCAGGAACTCGCCGTCCGCCACCTCAAAGCTCACGTTCTTCAGCGCCTGCGTTCCGTTTGGATAGACCTTGGTGAGATGTCTCAACTCGTAGCATGGTTTCTCAACTCAGGCTGTCATTGCGGAATGAGCTACGGCGATGCGACGCTCGGGAGCCATCCCCTCGACCATTGAATGATCCCTGCGGCGGCACGTTCCCCCGGCTCGCGGATCGGGCTCTCTGTGCCCGAATAAAAGAAAAGCCTGGTGGCGCTGCGAGCACCACCAGGCTTCGTGTTCAGACTACTTCACGAGCTCGGCCGGATCGACACCGGCCTTCACGAGCACGGCCAGGAAGTCATCGTAGAAATCGGGTTCGACGGCACACCAGCGAGTCGTAGTTGTACAGGCTCTTCAGCACGGCCTTGCCGCCCGGGTCCTGCGTCATGAACAGCACGCCGTTCACGATCGCGTCGCGCAGCGTCGGGATCCAGGCTCTTGATCACCTGCATACCGTCGTTCGGGATCTTCTCGCCGACGGCGAACGGCTTGACCTTGTCGTTGATGTCCGGATACGTGGCTGCCAGGTTGGCGACCGAGTCGGTCAGGACGTTCACGTAGGTCGCGCCCGCATCGCAGTCGCCGTTATACACGGCGATGCGCAACGTTGTCGTGCGAGCCGGCGTTGGTCGTCGAGGCGAAGTCCGTATCCGGATCGATCCCGTTGGCCTTCAGGATGATGCGCGGCATGACGTAGCCGGAAGTCGAGTTCGGATCCACGAAGCAGAACGTCTTGCCCTTCAGGTCGGCAAAGCCCGTGACGCCCGAAGCCGTGTTGGCGATGAACTGGCCCTTGTAGAACGGCTCCAGCTCGCCCTTCAGCGCAGCATCCGGATCGACATCGTTGGTGCTGTACTTGCGCAGCGCCAGCAGCACGGGATAGACGCCGTACTTGGAAGCAGCCAGCAGAGCGGACAGCGTGTTGAGGAAGCTGACCTGCGCCTTCTCAGCGCCCAGGGCCTCGATCGAGGCCGCGAAGCTCGTGCCCACTTCCATCTTGAAGGCCAGGCCCGTCAATCCGGCCAGGCAGTCGGCGATGGCGGTTCCGGCCTTGGTGATCTTGCCGGTGTCACCAGAGGGCACGAACGTGATCACGATCGGGTTATCAGCGGAGCCGAGTGCCCCGGCTGCCGGAGCAGCGGGCGCATCCGCCATCTTGTCGCAGACGGGCGGAGGCGGAGGGGTCGGGGTCGGCGGCGCCGCGGTCGGAGCCTCCGTCGGCGGTGCTTCGGTCGGCTCGGGCATGGCCTCAGTCGGTGCGGCAGGTGCTTCGGTCGGCGCCGGCGCAGGCGCGCATGCCGCCAGGATCAGCGACATCGACACCGCCAGTGCCACGAAAGCAAAGGTAAGGCGTTTGGACATGTGTTTCTCCTCTCGAATGGAATTGGATCGGTCCAGTGCGGGATGATGCCCGCGTGTCGTATTCATAATAATCCCATTGCCGTCATTATGGCAAGCGAATCATCTTAAAAAGCCGCTGGCGCGTCATTCTCACGGCTCGAGCAGGCTCTGCAGGTCAAGACCCGAGGCATGCACGGTCTCGCGAAACTCCTCATACTGCCCGTCGTTCACCACTTGCATGGCGCTGAAGCCATACAGGGTCTGGATGGCCGACCGCCCTTCGGTCGTGCCCATCAGGTCGACCAGTGTGCGCGTAAGCAAGCGGCGCATCTCCACCGGCATTCGCCGGCTGAAGACCAGCGTCTCGTACGGGATGATTGCGGGGATTCGCCAGACCACTTCGATCCGCTGCTTCACCTCCGGCAGCTGATCCTCCAGCCCGGGATAGTCGATGGCCCCCACGTAGGTGGCCCCGAAGTCGCAGATGCCGCCCGCGTACAGCGCGCGCACCACCGCCGGATGCCCCGCCAGGAACGCCGGTTCTCGCGTGCTCACGCCGGCCTGCTTCAGCGTCCCCAGCGGCACCACATAGCCGGACGGCGACAGCTGGTCTGTCCAGCACGGCTTCTTGTTGGTGAATTGCGCCAGCGCCACCGCCGCCTCCGCGCTGTTGGCGTCCTGCACCGGATCAAAGTAGGACAGGTACGCCGCTGCGGCAGGTGCCAGGAACTCGGCCCCGTAGAAGATCTTGCCGTCCTGCTCTCGGGCAAAGCCCGCCTCCGCTCGGCCCGTCGTCACTGGCCAGCAGGTAGCCAAACGGCGAGAGCGATGCCACGTCGGCGTTCCCGCTTGCAAGGCCCTTGATCAGCTCGCTCTCGCTCGGCGGTATGACCGACACGAAGTCGTAGCCGGTGTTCTTCTCCAGCAGCGAGGTCAGCGTCTCTCCGGCGCTCAGCACCTGGCCCTCGGGCCGCGTGGAGGGCGGCAGCGCCACCACCAGCGGATTCTTTGCCGACCCCAGCGGCGCCACCGGCGTGGCCGGGACCGCCGTCGGCCGGTCGTCGGGGTGACGGTCGGCGTGGCCGCGGCCATCAGGCTCACCTCGATCGGCAGATTGCATCCGGCCAGGCCCAGCAGCGCCAGCGCCGCAAGCCACCTCATCCGTGCACCCGGACCTGTGGACGGCTTGGGCAAGCACTTCGCTTCGTTATAATGATCATACCTTGGGGGGCAGCGTCACGATGAATTGAGCCTGGAGGCCGCACATGAATGAAAACCGCAGATCGAACCTCGATACCCGCCCTGCTGTCCATCCTGATCCTAATTGTAATCGCCGGCGCGGCCTATTACATTGTGCACAGCATCCAGCGCACCACCCAGCAGGTCATCGCCCCTTTCCAGCAGGCCAATAGTGGCATTCAGACCCAGGTCTCCGATCTGCTGCATCCCACGCCTACCGTGATTCCGGACCCGGTCACGTACATCACCGAGGTGCGCTCGCTGGCCCGCCTGGAGACCATTCAGTACAGCGTGGAAAAGGTCATCACGGCCGAGGTCGGCCAGGGCGCGCTGGACTTTCTGATCGGCGACAAGCTGCTCTTGTCGCGCACGGCAAGGTCATCGCCGGCATCGACATGTGCAAGCTCAAGCCCGAGGACCTGCGCTTGGAGAACGGCGTGCTCTACGTCACGTTGCCGCCCTCCGAGATCTTCATCGCCACGCTCGACAACGACAAGTCCTACGTGTACGAACGGGAGACCGGCATCCTGAAGCGCCCTACGGTCGACCTGGAAACCACCGCCCGCCAGGTTGCCGAAGACGAGATCCGCAAGGCCGCCGAGCAGGATGGCATCCTCGAGCTGGCTCAACAGAATGCCGAGACGTACCTGGCGAAGTTCTTTGCCGCCCTGGGGTATTCGAACACGATCTTCGCGGCCTCAACCGCTGACTGAAGCCATCGGATCCCGCGCCCGGCGCAATATTAGCGGAACAAGTTGTTCAAGTGCTGCCAGAGGATCGGGTCTAGCGCCCTGAAATCACTCACGTTAAGTCCCAGCGCAAGGAAGTTGCTGGCAATAACTGAGCTCAGTGTCACCACTGCCATGAAGCCGAATAGCACAAGGCGCCTTGGCAGGCGGCCCCGCTCGGGATCTCCCAGCCTTGCCATTCCCAGCGCGCTGAGCATCATGAGCGACGGAGCAAAATCCATGATGAAGCGCTCCGAAGCCCAAAAGTACGCGAGCAAGACCCCAAAGGATCCAACGAACGATCCGGCTAGGATAACTTCGAGCGATGACCAAAGGCTTGCATTGGGGGCACCATCGGTCCCGGTCCGGCTGCCCTTTCCCCGCGCCAATAGCAGACCGGCTGCGTAGAGTACGGACGGTGTGCTCAGAAGAATGCCGGTGATTGGCTCCGCGAAGTACAGATGGGGCAGCCTCAAGATTGGCAGAAGCGGGGTTCGGATGCCCATTCTCATCCAGATGTAGGGAAAGTTATACCTGAGCTTCGGTGGCATCAGCAAATAGTTGTACAGGTTCTGGAGCACATAGCCCGGCGAAAACAAGGCGCTTCCTGGATCATGCAAGTTTAGGAACGCCAGGGCAAAGCGGATGCCGAATTCCAGGGGCTTGCCGAAACGCACGTAGTTGTACCAACCCAGAACCGCGAGGGTTACCAGGAGCGGTAGCACAAGCCCGCAGACGACCCGCCGGACTTTTCGGTCCTGCCCGGAGAACTCCTGAAGTCCAGATAGCGCAATCGCGATAATGATCACCACAAGCGCGATCGGTACCAGGGTGGAGACTTCTGGATGATATCGCGCAGCCCCATAACACGCCTGCCAGACACGCTCTGAAGAAGTAGCGGCTGTTCCGGTCGGAGACCCCCATGATCGTCACGAGACCCGCCATAAAGAAGAACGTGCCGGCAGATATGGCCGCGCTGTGCACCCAAGCGCGGTTACCGAGATTCCACGGAGCTGGGCCCATCAGTCCGATTGCAGCAAGCAGTACCCCAACGATCCATGCCGGGATGTGGGGAAAGCGATGCTTCCATGTTTCCAGAATGAGAAGTGCCAATGCCAGGAACGTGCCGTAGGTCAGGGCGAACGCAATTTGGATGTCCCGGATCGGCCCGGGATGCACCAGCCTCGCGGCCATGACAAGCACGGCCGGCATCGGACCGAAATACAGGAAGTACCGTCCCTCATACAACGAGGCGTCCGAAAGGTGGGGAATGTTTTCTCGCTGTGCTGGATCATACGGATCTTGAAGCGCCAGCAGAGCAGGATCTGGGATTGCTGCGAGCCAGGGATGGCCCCCGATGAATGCACTGGCCAGTTGGTCATAGTAGTCCGTGCCCGATGGCCATGACGTCCACGTGCCGATGCTGACGTACCAGACATACACACAAAGCACGAGCCCGCCCGCCAGTACTGCGATGATCCACGACTGAACACCGCGTGCGGCTTCTTCCGTTCTCGGTGCGTTCCGCTTCGTGGCGCGCTCTTGTTGGTGATCTGAAGCTGCCATGCGTCCTGCTCCGAACTCACCCCTTGGGGCGAGATAGTCGGCCTGGTATCCTTCTCGTGCCCACAGAGGCTGTTCTCCTTGATTCAAGTTGAGGCGCGAGGCGGATCCCGTTTCGGCCTACGGCGCCACTACTTGTGTACTCTACTAGTTCGGCTCCTGGATCAGGAGTGGAAACAGCGGACCGTGCGGCCAGTTCTGTGACACCGACGCCGGCCACGGTCGGAGCGCCACGTCCACATCACCCGCATGGATGGCACCGACGCTGCGCTGCACCCTCCCATTCGTCCACTCCAATTGAATGATGTCCGCTGGGGGCAGGATCTCCGGATGCTGCGGCGTCTCTCCGTCCGGGAGCACCCACACGATGTTCCCCTCCACGGATTGAAGTTGATCGGTCCAGTCATCCGGGACGAAGAACAGGCGCGGGGCGCCGGTCCACTCGGATGGGAAGTCGTACAGCTGGGATAGGATCAGCGGCCCCGACCACGAGAATGCCTGCATGAATCTGCCTTCCGGCAGGTTGCCCTGGGGCACGAAGATCATCGTGTGCTCATCCAGATCGGGAAGCTGGCTGATCGCACTCGTCCAGAACCTGCGCTGAGTGTTCCACGCCCTTGCAAAGCCGTCCTGGATCGAATAGCCGTATGCCATCATCAACGCGTAGTATGCTGCCAGCATCGCCGACACGACTGCGCGACGTGGGTTGCTGTCTGCCCATGCGAACATTACCGTCGTGAGGCTGGCCACCACCACCGCCGCGCCGAGGGATCCAGCCATGTGCACAGAAGTCATTCTGCCGAAATAGGCGGTGGGGGGGAAGTGCAGGAAGGACGTGGCGTAGGAGAGGCTCCACAGAATCGCGCCGACCACTAGCGTTCTCCAAACGCCGATGCCAGCCAATGCTTGGGCACCACGCTCCCGTTGAGCCGGCGCCCTCACCCGGGAACTACCCCCGCCGGCGGCCGATCCTGGTTGCGCCCTGCCCACGGATGCATAGCCCGCGATCGCAAAGACCAAAAATGCAAGCGCATACGTCACGGTCAATTCGCGGGACCAGTTCTGAAGGCTCCATTGCGGGCCGCGCCAGAACGCGCGCAAGCTCTCCGCGGGCCCAATCCACAGCGCCGCGGCCGTCTTCCACAGAGCATCGACGATCGGCAGGTACCCCTGCCCGAGGCCGCCAATTCGACTCTCGCCCTGCACAACCCGCACCAGCATCACAGCCAGGAGGATCGCCGCCCACGTCACGACGTGCCGAACAAGCTCTCTGCGCAGCGGCCGGCCCGAGCGCTGTTCCAGCAGCGGCACAGCCAGGAAGACTGTGTAGGTCGATTCGTACGTGAGCAGGCCCCCCAGGCTTAACAGGTATGCAGCCGGCTTGTGCCCCGAGAGATATGCGTGGCTGGCAAGCAGGAGAAACGCCAGCGACGTTTGCAGCTGAAATGCATGGGTCAAGAATGCCTGCGTGGTGTCCGCCGGATACAGGGCGAATGCTAGCGCGCCAAACCAGGCGCCGGCTTTGAAGCCCAGCCTCCTCAACAAGAAGTAGATGAGCAGGGCGTTGGCCGCCTGGAGGATGTACGCGCTGAAGTACAGCGCGTGGAAGGACCCGAATCTGGTGGCGAGATACCCGATCACGTAGGACAGCAGGTAACCGATGGGCCGCCCTTGCGGCCAGGTCCAGAGCACCTTAAGGGACTGTAGCAGCTCAGCGCTTGACCAGCCCATCGGACGGCCAATGAAGTAGTAGTCGTCCTCGTACAGGCCGAATGATCCTGAGAGCAGGAAGCGCGCACACCAGACAACGATCAGAAGCAATGCGGGCTGCCAGGCCGCGGCTGCAAGCAACCACAACCACTTCGATCGTCTGGCGTTCGAGGTAGCAGCCAATGGGAGTGTTCGACTCATCCGCTACGTACTGCGATCACTGCGTGTGTCGGCGGCCGCGCCCGGGTTTCGAGACCGTACGCACGCAGAGTCACACTCTCTCGCTCTGACCCATATCGGCCGAGGCGGTCTCCGGGCCCACCGATTCTACCGTTACACGGCGCCGACCACACGTCACTCTATGGGTGTGCATTCTGTGGCAATGGGAGTCGACAGCGACAGAGAGTAGCACTTCGGCCCAAATACCCCGAGATCGTTCAGGGGTGTGAATCCTTTCGCGCCGGCTGACGACACCTCGGTGAGGTGGGTCACCAGTTTGGTCTCCTGTGTGTACACAGCCGTTGCTACGGAGTAGCCATGCAGCCGCAGGAAGATCTTGTTTTCAACGCCATACGCCCTCAAAAACTCCTCGTGGCTGAACACGAACTCGTAGTCTGACACGCTTCCGCTTTCGAGAACCAGCGCATGATCCGGATGCGCACGCAGAATTAATGCCGTCTCTTCGATGGATTGGACAAACTGGTTGGACGATTGAACCATGCCCTCGACGAACTTGACGGACCCGCCGTAGCCGCGCACCAGGATGAGGACAGCTAAGGCGAGACTTATTGCCAGCTGCCACACTCGTGAGAAGTTGCTCTGATCCGCACTGTGTATCACCCTCGTGCTGTATGCACTCAGGATAACCAGGGTTGCCGGAATGTAAAGCAAGCCCGGGAAGTCGTAACGAGTGCCCGTCGGCCACTCGCCATTATAGAAGAGCAGCTGGCTGAGGTAAACAAGGCTCAAGATCGTCAGCCAACCCTGCGCCTTCAGCAGCGGCTTCCGGGCAGAGCCGGCCGCACGCGCGGTAAGCGCCAGGGCGCCTGGCACAACCGCCAGGGTGACCAGCATCAGCAAGGGGGTTTGGGACCGGACCTCCCGGAGGCTCTGGAAAACCCGAACCACGCGATCCAGCGGATCGACCGGATGAGCGTAGACGTCAACGCCTTGGTGAGCCACGGCGAGCACTGCGCCCGAGGCCACGTACAGCGCGAACATGGCGCTTGCCGATGCGGCGATGATGGCCATCGCGTCCTTGTGTCGCACCGCCAGGAAACCCAGGTACGCCGTCGGGATTGCCAGCAGAACGAAGTTTTCCTTCGATCCAATGCTCAGCAAGCTGCCAATGAACAAAGCCGCACACGGAAACAAGCCTGCTTTGACGCCATTTTGGAGGCGCTGCGCCATTCGGTGCATCCCGAGTAGGTACAAAGCCAGGCCCCCAACCGCGTACGTCTCGCCGGGTCCGAGCAGCGTAAAGATCTCCGCCCAATATGGAAACGTGAGCGTGTATGCGCACAGCAGGCCGGCCGCAACCCATCCCAGACAGCGCGTGAGCAGTGTCCAGAATACGCTGAGCGAAAGGACCAGAATCAGGACTCTGAATGCATGCCACAGGGCTGGGCGGGCCCCCCAAAGAACGCATTCCAGTAATCGCAGGAACCAGTAGGTTGGCCGGAAGCGCAGTGACACACCATATTGCCCAATTTCGGTCTGCGGCAATAGAGCCCACATCTCGCTGAATGACAGTCCTCGTCCAGGTCCGACGAATTGCATGATTTGATGATCATCGAACATGGTCCAATCCATCCAGATGCTCCGGCCGAAGACCCCAAGCGCCAACGCCAGACTGCACAAGAAAATGAGCGGCCCGGAGTGTTGTTGGATTATTCCGGCGGTCCTCTGTGCAATGCCTGTCACCGTGGCGCGGTTGCCGCGCAGCTCATGGACTATCCAGGCAGGCAGCACACACAGAAGGGTGATCGCCACCAGAAGCGGCATCTGCATGCTTTCCGATGGAAGGTCATATGAGGGCACGAGAACCAGCAGCAGCAGCCCGCAGCCCAGCGACCAGCCCGCCCACGCCGGCAATCTCGAGTCGGCTGCCGCGATCTGGCTGTTCAGGGCAATCAGCACCAGGACATAAAGGCTGGCACCGAACAGCACGATCAACAACGCGAACCATGACCACCATGGCGGCGTGAAGCTGCGTGCATCCACGGCACGCCCCCGCGTCTCTGCGAAATCAATGATCCTGGCCTGACCATCCCAGGTGACGCGAACCAGGACCCCGGGCGGTGCCGCCAGCGAAAGCTGAGCCTGATCGCCCGGCCATCCCTCCCACGCGAGCGGCTGGCTGGGTGCCGTGCTTAACCTCGAGCCCGCTGGATGTCCGCTTCCAACCCTCGCTGTTGCGGAAAGAACCGAAGCTCACATCGCCCAGGGCGGTGCGAAACCAGCGGATTTCGATGAACTCGCCCTCGCGCAGGGCAATGGGCTCAAGGTGGATGGTGTGTCGGCCAGCAAGAAGATATGTCTTCTCAACGTTGGCATACAAGCCGCGTCCTGCCAGTGCGGCCGTAAAGCCAGCCAGTAACACCAGCCTGCCCCAGTCTGTGTTGGAAAGCCGACTAATCCTTGAACCGCGGTGATATCCCAGTGCGGCGAGTGGAGGGATCACCAGCGCCGAAATCAGTATGCGCGTTGTGCTTGGCGCGGAGGTCTGCAGGACAAGTAAGTACAGCAGGACCGCAGGCATGCACGCCCAGGCAGTCCAGGTGAGGATCCGAGACCGGAATGACCCCATTCAAGACCTGTCTTGCATGCCGGCAATTCTACCAGCGGGGCCCCCGCAGAATACCGAGCAGCCCGCATCCGTACGCTTAGCCGCGACACCTGGACTCTCCCCACGTCTGAAAAGCCTGATAATTCAGATGGACGCAGGACTTCACGCCTATCGGGCGTGCGGGGCCGCAATGCCGGGGCCCGTCTTGTCAGTGCAGTCATGCACGTGCGGATGCGGTTGAGCAAAGCGATACGGCCCGATGTGTCTCTACCGAGTCTTTTCATGTCATGGCACTTCGTGGTTTCCGTCGCGAGGATGCCCCTCCCTGCTCAGGCTGCACAGGTGCGAAACGAGCCACTTTGGGTGCAGAGTCCAGATATGGTAATATGCAGCGGCCATTGTCCAGTGGCCCGCCAACAGCCACTCGTGCGTTGAGTCAATTCATCTGTGAACGCCGGGTCGTCATCTCAACATGGTGAAAACATCCTGCCATTCATGAGGCTGAAGATGTGGCGCCCTCAACGCCCCCTGCTGGTTGCGCTCGTTGGACTCCTCTTGCTGGCTGTGGTGCTGGATCGCTTCGCCTGGGCATCTGTGGCCATATGGCGCGAGGATCCCGCCACCAACATGTGGCTCGGCTACACCCGCTCGATCTTCGAGATGCCCGTGGGCCTCATCAGCTCCATGCGCATCCCAAATCCCAACGGTCTTGTATTGGCTTCTGCCATCCTAAGCCGCTTACCGAGTCTGTGGGTGGTCAGTGCGGTGCTCGGAGTGCTGCAGGCATGCCTCATCGCTTGGGTCAGCTGGCTGGGCACTCGCGATCTGAAGCTGGCGCTGCTCTCGGCAGGTCCCCTCTTGGCTTCGATCACTCTGCGCGGGACATCGGTTGATCTCTGGGGCCAGTGGACTTCCATTCCTGTCAACTTCCTGTTGATGGCCGGCTTGCTCATCTACATCCGCAGCCGGAGTCCTTGGGGGCTGCCGCTCGTCGTGCTCGGCGACCGTCGCGGAACCATCCTTCTATTTTTCCGGGATCGTGAACTCCCTGGCTTTCGTGCTCCTGACCCTCGCAGTGGTTCTTCGCTGGAAGCCACGCGGCGACTGTGCGCGCCTGGCTCGCGCCCTTGCTGGTTAGCGGCGGCATCCTGGTCGTTTCTTTCTGGTTCACCTGGTGGCCATACTTCCGCGAAGTCACTCCGGCTGTGCTCTCGGGTGCGGGCGCCGCCTGGGGTCGCGCCCCGCTCCAAAGACTGCTGGCGGCTGCCGGGTCCTTGATTGCGTTTCCCGCCTTTTCCCTTGAACAGTTTGCCGGCTCGCAGCTGTACACGATCGGCCAGGCCGACTCGCGCGCTGCTTTCCCCCTGGCATGGACTGCATACCAGTGGTTGCTGCGGCAGACCTGGATCCAGGCGCTCACCTGCTACGCCAGCATCCTTGCAGGCTTCGCCTCACTTGTGCTTCGCCGGGTCTCCATCCGCGATCTGATACATCCTCAGCACCGGCTGCCCGCGGTCATGCTGGCGCTATTCCTTCTGTGCGTTGAGCTGTGCTACGCGGTTGCTCCGCTCCTCGGCGGACCAGCCTGGAGTCCAGGCAGAACGGCTCGATCAAGTGACGCAGTTCCTGCCGTTTCTCTTGGCATTCTGGTTTCTCTGCCCCGCCCTGCTCCAGTACCCTCGGCGCCTCCAGGGGATCCTGCGGCGGTTTTCGTGCATCAGCGCTGCCATCTACGTCGTCATGAGCATGGCTGTGGGGCTTCTGATCGTCTACGAAAACCTCCGTTACCGTGGTCCAAAGCTGACCGACTCGGATGTGCCGATCTACGACAAGTCTCGTTTGGTCGCATTCGTCGCGGAGGACTGGAAGGCCCACTCCTCAAGTTTGGATGTTCCCATTGATTATGATCTGGGCGGTGGCCGTTGGGACTGGATCACCGAGTTCGGATCGGCCTATCTGAAATGGTATCCCGCGCCCGTATACGATCGGCCGCGGCATTCGATTATGAATTCTTGAGGAGCTACGGTTTGCGCAATTACCAGGAAGGCATCCAGCAGCGCACTTTTGGCAGCGGACGCTACCTCGTCAACTATGCTTTCAAGCCCGCACCTGCCCTGCCCGGAGAAGTCGACACGCGACCGGTGAGTTCGGACGGCTGCGCCTGACCATCCGCGAGGGATTCGCGCTGCCTTAGGCCTGCATCTTCTCGGATTGTCCCGCCGCCTCTCCGCCCTGGCTGTGGCCCTGAAGGACCTCGATCCGCCGCAGAATCTCCTCCAACGGCAGCTCGGCGAGCGACGACAGCACCAGGTCCGCCTCCAGCTTGAGCGGCGCCGTCACCGGATTCGGCACTCCGACAACTCGCAGCCCCGCCGCATGCGCGGCCTTGATGCCGTTCGGAGAATCCTCCAGCACGAGCGCTTCGCGCGGGAGCAGCTTGAGTGCCTCCAGGGCCTTCAGGAAGATGTCCGGATGCGGCTTGGTGCGCCCTTTCGCCACCTCATCGCCGGTCACGATCTTCTCGAAATGAGTCAATAGCCCCAACCGGGCTAGGTGCGGTTCCACCCAGCCGCGGTCCGAACTGGACGCGATCGCGCACCGCAAGCCGAGCCGCTTTGCGGAGGCCAGCACGGCCGCCACTCCCTTCATCACCGGCGAATTCAGGATCAGCACATCGCTCTCCTGGCGGTGACGCTGCCGGATCGCAGCCACGTCCAGCGGTTTCGCGGCCAGGCGCTGCAGTTCCACTGCCGGGTCGAAATCCGTGTTTCCCCAGCCGCCGATGATCTGTGACCACAGGTCCATCGGGTAAGCCTGGCCATGCTCGCCGTAGATGCCTTTCCACACGTCGATCTCCGGCGTCTCGGTGTCCAGGATCAACCCGTCAAAATCGAAGATCAGGGCCTTGATTGCCATAGCCGGGCGAGTATATCACCGCGTTTCGGCCCGCCGCTCGAGGGCACTGGAGAGGTTTCACCGGGGCGCAAAATGCCCATCCGCGGGCAATAAATGCGGTTTTCTCCTCCGTGGCGGCGTGCTATTCTCATGTCGGATGTGAGGTGGCATGACCAATTTCGACTTTGGCAAGGGTGTTTACGTCTGGCAGCCCGGCAGCATCGAGCACGGCAACCCGGATGCCATCGCGGCCCGCTTCAAGCTCGCGGGCGTGCAGACCGCCACGATCAAGATCTGCGACGGCTTCAAAGTCCTCGGTGGTCTCGAGGCCCTGATCCAGACCCTGCGCAATCACGGCATCCGCGTCGGTGCCTGGGGCTACTCCTACCTGAATCGCGCTCCGCTGCAGGAGGCCCGCGTCATCGCCGAGGCCTGCAGCCGCTATGAGCCCGACTTCTACCTGATCGACGTCGAGACCGAGGTCGAAGGCAACTTCGGCGGCGCACGCATGTTCATCAACGCCCTGCGCCCCAGCGTCCCCGGGCTGCCGCTCGGCCTCAATTCGTTCTGGAATGTCCGCCTCCACCCCACTTTCCCGTGGATCGATTTTCTGAACGCGGTCGACTTCACCTGCCCGCAGGTCTACGGACATGGCGATGATCCGGTCGTCAAGCTGATCGAGAGCCAGCAGACCTACGCTGAGGTGCCCAACGTGCCGCACGTGAACATGCCGGTCGTCGCCGGCGACATGCACGTGTTCAAGGGCATGCGCCCCTCGCCGGAGCAGCTCTTCAGCTTCCTCTCCGCCGCGGACAGCGATCCCTTCATCAAGGGCGTCATCATGTGGGCCGCCGATGATACGCAGACCACGCCGGATCTTTGGCAGACGTTCTCCAACTATCAGTGGAAGAACGGCGGTCGCACCATTCCCGCGCAGCCGCTGGGCTGGGCCAAGGTCAAGGTCGGCGGTGGCATGTGGATTCGCACCTCGCCGGCTGGCGCCAAGGTGGGCGCCCTGGCCAAGGCCGAGTTGGCGCCGATCTGGCACGTCACCGAAACCAAGTGGGGCGCCGTCACCCAGGACGCTGAAAAGTGGATCTTCCTCGGGAACAGCAGCGATGTGGAGACCACCCTGGATCTTGGCGGTCAGACTGAGCCCCCGGCCTCCGGTTTGGAGCTGTACCAGGCACGCGTCGTTCCCACACGCGGACTAAATGTCCGCGAGGGCATTGGCGGGCGCATCTTGCGCGCCCTCAAGGCCAATACCATCGTGCGGGTGTACGAAGCGAAGAACGGCTGGGCGCGCATTCACCCCGCTCAGAATGAGTGGGTGAGCGCCTCATTCCTGGCCCGCCTCACGGCCTGAGCCACAACGTCAATCCTCGCGGCCAGAACGGCGGCAGCAATCGTTCCGCCGTGTAGCCGTTCTCGACCGCGAATTCCCTGAACGGCCTTTCCAGGCCCCCCATATCCTTGCGTTCAAAGCCCGGATTCGGTTCCTCGAATCCCACCAGCACCGCCTCCGGTGGTTGCGTCTGCAACAGGGCCGTCAATTCCTCCGGTGACACCACACTGTACTCAGCTCTTCGTTCGGGCGTAAGCAGCAGCGAGGTCCTCCACGAGAAGGGTCCGGTCGCGGTGAATGGGTAGGCGTCCAGCCCGGCCTCCAAAGGCACCATCGATTGCAGTACCAGCACTCGCCCCTCTGGCACCAGCCCTCGCACGTTCATTGCCAGCTCGTGCACCTGCACGGGAGGCCACTGCTCCGGGTGCGCAAGTTGCGCCAGATTCGCCAGCGCGTCCTGTTTGACCAGGCCCGCCAGAGCCGTTGCGCCGACGATCAGCGTTCCCAGAATGCGAATTGCGGTCTGAAGGCGCGCCGGCTCGAACTCGATCGCCTCGACCAGAATGAAGAGGAATGGCAGCGGCGCGGCCATGTACTGAAGCAACGCCGGGGTTGGCGCAAACGCCGTCAGCCACATGGCAATTGCAGCCCCCGCCACGGTCAGGCGCGCAACGTCCGCCCTGTCTCGGTTCTGCCGCGCCCTGACCAGGGCAACGACCAGCGTGAACACCAGCGCCGCGTACAGAAGGACTTCGATGGGCTGTGCTCGCAGCACGGAGACGAAGCCACTCAGTTTCGACTCCAGGTCCATCCCCGTGCGGTGCAGGATGATTTCATAGTAGACCGTGTTGAGCCGGATGTAGACGATATTGCCATAGTAGAACTGCCGCGGCGCGAGAGCAGCCAGGACCAGGGCAGGCAGGCTGGCCGTCAATGCGCCTGCGCCAAATCGAAGGATCAGCTTCTTCCACGCCCCATCCCGAGCGGCAGGCCGTGTACAAGCCAGCCCGCGAAAAGCACGACCATCAGGCTGGCGTAGTTGAAACGTGTCAAGCCCGCCGCGGCGGCGCATAGTCCGCTCCAGAAAGCCGCCTCTCCTGCGCGGTCTGCCTCTCGTACGCCGCGCACAAAGAACAGCATGGCCAGCAGGCTGAAGAACGTCGCCGGAGCATGATTGAGGGCCGCCCCCAGGACGAACTGCGCCGCGGCGTCCTGCACAAACGCCAGCACGAGCACAAACTCCCACAGCAGGCGCGTCCATGGGGGCCCGTCTGCCATGTCCGCGCGTGGCCGATTGAGACTCCGGCCGACTGCCACCATCAACATGATGCTGCCTAGCCAGAACAGCGCGCTCAGCAGCCTGCCCGCCAGCAGATCGTAGTCGGAGAGAGCCGCGCTCAGCGCGTACAACGGGATGGCATACGGCATGTGCGTGTACGGGTAGTCCACGTACGGCAACTGGCCGTCGTAGGCCAGGAATTGCCCCGGAGCGATGAATTGATTCTCGTCGTGGGTGATGTTGCTGGATGCGGCCCGGCTCACAAGCAGCGTCAGGATAAGCGCGTAGAAGATCCCCTGCGCCAATGCCTTGCCGCCTCGCGAAGATATGCCCATGCCCGCCTGAAGATTATAACGGCGCCTCCTCAGCGGCTGGCACCGGCGCTCCGCGCTGAAGTGCCGGGCTGGCGCAGTATACTGAGGCCGCCATATGTCCGAGCCCGGCCCATGGGTGGCCGGATGTCCTTGGATGGCCCTTCACTGAACTGGCAGGTTGCCCCTGGCTCATGCCGCCGGAGAGATGCATATGTCCCTTGATCGGTCCTTTGTCCAGTTAAATCGTGCCGCCACCGAGCGAATTCGTCGCCTGGTCAACAGCTTGACAGATGAGCAGCTTCAGACGCGCATGGGCGAGCACTGGACCATCGCCATCTGCCTGGCCCACTTCGCTTTCTGGGATCGCCGCGCCATGTATGTGCTCGACATGACCCGCAAGGCGGGCAAGGTCGTTTCCCCCGACATTGATACCTTCGTGAATGACCTGTCGTTGCCGCTCTGGGCTGCCATCCCCCCGCGTGAAGCGGCTCGCATTGCACTGGAGTGCGCGGATGCCTGCGATAAGCATCTGGAGAGTTTCCCGGCAGACCTGCTCGAGCTGATCTACAACGACCGCAAGCGAACCGTGGTGCGTGCTCTTCATCGCCATGAGCACATGGATGAGATCGACCAGGCGCTCAAGGCCGCGGGTGTGGCTGCGAGTCGACAATGAAGACCGTCCTGCGCCTCGAAGAACTCGGACTCTTCCTTTTCTCCGTCTATCTCTTCTCGCGGCTGCCCTACGCGTGGTGGTGGTTTCCTGTCCTGTTCTTTGTTCCGGATTTGGGGATGCTCGGATATCTTGGCGGCCCTCGAGTGGGCGCCTTCATCTATAACCTGGTCCACCATCGCGGATTGGCGCTGCTCTACTACGTGGCTGGCGTCCTGCTCAACCTTCCCGGCCTGGCATTGGCGGGCGTGATCCTTTTCGCCCACTCCAGCCTCGACCGGGTCCTGGGCTATGGCTTAAAATTTCCCGACCGTTTCACCAATACACACCTGGGCACGATCGGGCGCCCACCGGCCCGTTGAGCTCCAGCACGCGGCCTGCAAACATGACATACGCAATCGAGGCTCACGGCCTGTCAAAGTCCTACGGCCCTGTGCACGCCGTCACGGGTCTCGACTTGTTGCTTGGTCCCGGCGAGATCTATGGCTTCGTCGGTCTCAACGGTGCGGGCAAGACCACCACCATCCGGATGATGTTGGGCATGATCCGTCCCACAGCCGGCGTGGTGCAGCATTCTGGGTAAGCCCGTGGGCCCGGGCGTCACCGAACCATGGCGGCGGGTCGGTTACATGGCCGGACCCACCTCCGCATATCCACAGTTGACCGTCTGGGAGAACCTCGAGATTGCCCGGCGCCTGCACGGCATTCAGGATGCCGGCTCGACCGCGCGCGTCATTGACCTCTTTGCCTTGTCTCCCTACGCACGTCGAAAAGCCGGCGCCCTTTCGACCGGCAATTTGCAGCGTCTCGGCTTGGCGCGTGCCTTCATCCATAACCCGGACCTTGTGATCCTCGACGAGCCGGTCAACGGGCTGGATCCGGCCGGCGTTGTGGAGATTCGAGATCTCCTGCGTTCACTGGCGGCCTCGCGCGGCGCAAGCGTCTTCATGTCAAGCCATATCCTGCCCGAGGTGGATCGCCTGGCCACCCGCATCGGTGTCATTCACAATGGCCGCCTTATCGAGGAACTGGATAGCTCCGGCCTCGATCGTCTGCGCGCACCCCGCCTGCAGGTCCAGGCACGCGATCTCGAGCTGGCGGCGAGGACTGTGCGCGCTGCTGGTTTCACGGTCGTGCTAGACGACTCAAGCCTTCTGATTTCAGATCAGCGCGCCGTCGAGTCTCCGGAGCAGATCGCCACGCTGATGGTCCGTGCCGGTGCGCCGCCTTTCCGGTTGACCGTGCAGCAGGAAGACCTGGAAAGCCACTTTCTGAGGCTCACCGCGGAGCATCCATGAGATCTTTCGGTGCCGCCCTGTGGGCGGAGATCCTGAAGGCACGTCGCTCCATGATCATGCCACTGACGGTCCTGGCCATGTCCCTGCTTCCCGTGTTCGGCGGCTTGTTCATGATCATTCTCAAGGATCCGGAATCTGCGCGCGCGATCTGGGTCTCATCAGCACCAAGGCCCAGATCGCAGCCGGTGTGGCCGATTGGACCTCCTTCTTCGAGCTCCTGCTGCAGGGGAGTGCCATGGCCGGTGCCATCATCTTTGCCTTCATCACCTCCTGGGTGTTCGGCGCAGAGTTCTCGAACCGCATGAATACCCAGTTGTTGGCGCTGCCCACACACCGCCTGTCCATCGTCGCCGCCAAGTTCACCCTCATTGGGTTGTGGACGGTTGGTCTGGGGTTGCTCGCGTACATGGAAGGTCTTATCGTGGGGCGCCTGGTTGTAATTCCAGGGTGGTCAGAGCAACTCGTCGTGAGTGAATCCCGGAGGCTGCTGATCGTCGTCGTCCTCACTTCCATGCTCATGCCACTGGTCGCGTTCGTGGCCAGTCTGGGTCGCGGCGTCTTGCCTCCGATGGGCTGGGCCTTTCTTACGGTCGCGCTGGCCCAGATCGCCGCAGTGCTCGGTTGGGGCGACTGGATCCCGTGGTCCGTTCCCGCACTCCTGAGCGGCGCCGGAGGTCCAGACGCCTCGGCGGTCGGTGCCCACGGCTACCTTGTGGTCGGCCTGGCTTTCATCTTGGGTGTCGTCGCCACTGCCCTCTGGTGGCAATACGCAGATCAGTCCGCCTAAATCCTGCGGCAGATTTCGATCAGGGCCGGCCCTGGGCCGTGTTCACTGTCGAGGAACTTCACTACAACCTCGACGTGGAACAATACATCCACCTCAGGGGGCCCTAGGTCTCTCCACACTGCTGTCAGGGGTGAGTCCCGCAAGTCTCCGACTCGTAGTCTTGCCGTGGGCGCCATCTGGTGGTGTTGAGGGTGTGATATGCTGTCCTCCGGGTGGTCTTGAGGGCCTTGCATCTTCATCGGGGAGGCGCCTCCATTTTCAGCCTGCATGGGATGCGATTAGGGAGGGCTGATGAGAAGTTCACGGATTCCATTTCTGGTCCTTTTGACATGTGTGCTGGTCCTGTCAGCCTGCAATTTGCCGGATCGGGTCGCGGGTTCTCAGGCCCCATCGATTGCGCCGGTTGCAGTCATGCTGTCGGCCTCTTCTTGTTGGAGCGGCCCCGGCGAGACGTTTGCTGTGGTGATCGGGCTCAGCCCCGGTCAGAACGCTGAGATCGCGGGGCGGACCCCTGATGCAGCCTATCTGTTGTTGCGTGACCCTGCCAATCCGGCCACTTTATGTTGGATCAGGGCTGACGCCGCCACCATCGTGGGCGACGTCTCGCGCCTGCCCACGTATGGCGCGCTTACCATTCCATCGCCCCTGACCGGCTGCCCAAGTCCTGTGGGCGGTGGCCCCACGCCAGTGGATTGTTCTGCCGCGGTTGGCAGCGGTTGCCCGAGCCCGGTCGGCGGTGGCCCCACGCCCGTGGATTGTTCAGCCGCGGTCGGCAGCGGTTGCCCGAGCCCGGTCGGCGGTGGCCCCACGCCTGTGGATTGTTCAGCCGCGGTCGGCAGTGGTTGCCCGAGCCCGGTCGGCGGTGGTCCCACGCCTGTGGATTGCTCAGCCGCGGTCGGCAGTGGTTGCCCGAGCCCGGTCGGCGGTGGTCCCACGCCGGTGGATTGCTCAGCCGCGGTCGGCAGTGGCTGTCCGAGTCCCGTCGGAGGCGGCCCTACACCTGTGGTCTGCTCAGCAGCAGGTGACTCGGGAATGATCTATGGTTGCCCGAGCCCAATTGGCGGCGGACCCACGCCTGTCGACTGCTCAGGCTCCAACCCACCTCCTCCTCCGCTGCCGGGCATTGTTCCTCGGAAACAGCCAACCCCGATCGGGGCTCCTGCACCTTTCGAAGGTCCTGTCCGCGTGGCACCTCCGACTGTCGTGCAATAGACCGGCCCGGTTGCCGATTCGTTCGCCGCGTAGCCTGTCTCGGCCTTCACATTCAGCGCTGAAGAGACGCCGCATTTTGAGTCCACGCGGCATCTCCGGGCAGGGCCGCATCGTGTAGAATCGGCCCACTCAGACAAGGAGGCCATCCATGGTTGGAGCATTTATTCTCGTGCAGGTCGCATCCGCAGTGGGCTGGGGCAACGCGCCCGCCATCCACAATGCCTTGCACGCGGTTCCAGGTGTGAAAACCGTTCACTTCCTCACGGGTCCCACGGACATCATCGTCTATGTCGAGGCGGCCAATCAAGATGGCCTGATGGATGTTCTCGGAAAAGTCCGCGCCGTCAAGGGCGTCGGCAGCACCGACACGCGCGTCGTGCTGCCGGTCTAGGGCAGCATGCCGGTCTAGGGCAGCATGCCGGTCAGTGCAGCCAGGCCTCCCAGCCGATCACGGTCCTCCGCGCGCCCCGGAACCCTGGCGCGCGTTTGACTGTCTCTCTTTGCATGGCCATCGGGCCTTATCCCAACTCATTGGAGCAACCTCTTGATACGCTTTGCTCGCAGCATTCCCATCTTGTTCGTCCTCCTGGCGGCCTGCGCTCCCGCGCTGGCGACGAAGCCGCCGACGGCTCCGCCAACATCCGTGCCCATGACTGCGGCCGTGCCGGCCGTGACTGCCCCGGCTCTTGCAGCCACATATCGCGATGAGGCCAACGGGTTTGAATTGGATTATCCCTCCGGCTGGAGCACGCATCCCAACTCGGTCATCGGCTCTCGCGGCTCGCAGGCGCAGTTGCTATCACCCGGCACCACCGCCGAATCACTGGCGGCGGGCGGCTCGCGCCTCAGCATCACCATCTATCAATGGGATCCAAAGTCCGATCTCGGCGCCTTCATTGCTCACCGACGAGAGGCGTGGGATGCCAGCGGCTTCAAGGTCCGGGACGGATCGCTCACGCAACTGGCGGACGGGCGCCCGGCCGCGGACTTCTTGGTGGAGCCTCCCGACGGCACCGTGTCATATTTCCTGCTCACAACCCTTGGGGATCAATACCTGGAGCTCGCCGGCGAAGGCGACCTGACCGTCCTCGAGTTCGATCGCTCGCAGCCTGCGCCCGCTTGGCGCACCGTAATGGATGGGACCGCGATCCGAATTGCGCCGACAGGGTTGGCTTGTGGAGACTGGACGCCATGATCGTTGCCTTGTTTGATGCAGACGGCACCCTCTACTCGGCCGCCTACGGTCGTGGGCTGATGAAATATGCCATGTCTCACGGCCGCACCTTGCACGTGGCGGCCTACTTTGCCTCGCTCGTTCCGGCCAGCGTGCCCGTCAAGCTCCGATTGACTCACAGCGAGGCCCTTGATCGCCTCAAGATCTCTCGCATGACCTGGCTGTTGCGTGGCTGGACAGAAGATCAGGTCCAGCGCGCCTTCCAGTGGGTGACGGACGAGTATCTGCATGCCGACCCGGCGACCCCATGTGATCCAGCGCCTGAAAGCGCATCAAGACCAGGGACACCTTGTCCTGATCGCCTCCGCCACGTTCACCCCGAGCCTGCGCATCCTGGCAGATCGCCTGGGCGTGCAGCACTTCATCGGAAGCGGCATCGAGATCCGCGCTGGGCCGCTACACGGGCCGCGCTTCATTCCGCCGGTCATCAAGGGCGCCGACAAGCTGGCAGGCATTCAGGCGCACCTCAGTGCGCTGGGAGCGCCCATCGATTGGGCGGCCAGCCACGCCTATGGTGATTCGTACAGCGACCGCGAGTTCATGCAGTTGGTCGGGCATCCCGTCGCCGTGCATCCCGAGCATCACCTGCGCGAGCACGCACTGGAGAACAAATGGGAGATACTCGAAAGCGACCTCCGGCGGTAGGCCAGCTCCGCCTATACACCGACCTGGCGAAGTGGTGGCCGCTGTGTTCTTCGCCGGACGAATACAAGGAAGAGGCCGAGATCTATCGCCGCACCCTTCTCCACCACTCGCCTCGGACTCCCGTCACGCTTCTGGAGCTCGGCTCGGGCGGCGGCAACAACGCATCGCACCTCAAGCGTCACTTCAAGATGACTCTGGTCGATCTGTCACCCGGCATGCTGCGCGTCAGCCGCAAGCTCAATCCGAGTGCGTGCACGTGCGCGGCGATATGCGCACCGTGCGCCTCCAGCGCCAGTTTGACGCCGTCTTCATCCATGATGCCATCGACTACATGCTGACGCTGCAAGACCTGCGCAGGCGGCCATCGACACCGCCTTTGTGCACTGCCGGCCCGGCGGCGTCGCTCTCTTTGTGCCGGATGAGACCGCCGACCGCTTTCGTCCCTCATCCGGCCACGGCGGACACGATAAGGGTGATCGCGGCCTCCGCTATCTCGAATGGACCATGGACCCCGACCCGCGGGATGGGCGTTATACTCTCTACATGAGCTACCTCCTGCGCGAGGGACGGCCGCGTCCGGCATGTGGCTCTCGATGAGCACCTCTGCGGCCTCTTCAGCGAGCGCGACTGGATGAAGGTAATTCGCAATGCGGGCTTCAGGCCCCGCAAGCTCCCGTACGATCACAGCACCTGGGAGCGCCACGCACATGTCATGTTCGTCGGAGTGAAGCCGGACTAGCGCCTGTGCCAGTTCACTGCGATGATCGAGAAGCCGTATCTTGAAGTCCTGCGGCAGATCTGCGAGCTGATGCACGGCATTCAGTTCGATTGGGCCATCACCGGCAGCCTCGGCATGGTCCTGCAGGGCATGGACCTGCCCGTCCACGACATCGATATCCAGACGGATGAGGACGGTGCCTACGAGATCGAGCGGCGCCTGGCTGAATTCGTCGTCAAGCCCGTTCTTTTCAAAGGCTCGGACCGCATGCGCTCACGCCTCGGCAAGCTCGCCATCGACGGCATCCAGGTCGAAGTGATGGGCGCCATCCAGAAACGCCTTGCGGATGGCTCCTGGGAAGCGCCTGTTCAGGTCGCCGACCATCGCCGCTGGGTGGAGCACAAGGATCTCAAGATTCCCGTGCTTTCCCTGGAATACGAGGTCGAGGCCTACCAGGTGATGGGTCGCGAGGACCGGGTGGCACTCATCCGCGCATTTCTTGAGAAAACGCGGCCCACCGAGCCGCCGTCCCCACCCGGCGTAGTCCCTCGGTTTCGCTCTGCTCGATTTCCACAGGGTCAATCCACCACCAACTGATCAGGAGGAACACATGGCGTTATTCAAGTCGGGCAATCCCGCCCTGGGCCAGAACACCTTTGCGCCCCTGGCCCGGGCCGCTGATCCTGACAACGTGATGACGTTGCAGGGGACGGTCAATCGCATCGCCTTCCTGCTGCTGGTCGTTTTCGCCGGCGCCATCTTCACCTGGTCGCGCTTCAATACCACTCAGGATTTCGCCAGTGTGGCATTCTTCTTCTGGGGCGGCCTGATTGGCGGCCTCATTCTGGCCATCGCCATCTCCATCAGGAAGACCTGGGCGCCCTACCTGGCCTGGGCCTATGCAGCTCTGGAAGGACTCGCCCTCGGCGGCTTGTCCGCCCTCGTCGACGCGCGCTACCCGGGGATCGCCTTCGAGGCTCTTCTGCTTACGTTTGGCATTCTGGCTGTCCTGCTGGTGGTCTACACCACGCGCCTCATCCGGGTCACCGAGAACTTCAAGCTCATCATCGTCGCCGCCACAGGCGGCATCGCCCTGTACTACGTGGTCAGTCTGGTTCTGTCGTTCTTCGGCATTCGCGCCCCGCTGATCCACGACAACTCCCTGCTGGGCATCGGCTTCACGTTGGTCGTGGTCGTGATCGCCGCTCTCAATCTCGTGGTCGACTTCGATTTCATCGAGCAGGGTGCCGATCAGGGCGCCCCCAAGTACATGGAGTGGTACGGCGCCTTCGGCATCATCGTGACGCTGGTCTGGCTCTACATCGAACTGCTCCGCTTGCTTTCCAAGCTGCGCTCGCGCAACTGACTCGAAGTCCTCGTCTGCACTGGGAGTTACGCGAAGAGACGGCAGCCTGGGCTGCCGTCTCGTTCTGTTGTTTTCGCTCTCTGCTCTATGCGCTGGTGCTGGGTGAGCGGGTACGATACTGTTTCAACGCATTCCACCCGACCATAATGCGCCTTTCCTCGTCCCACAAACGCAGTCGCAGCGACTTGAGACTGAAGAGCAGCGTCATCGGTTTGACCTGCAGGGTTGGGTTCTCGTTGTGGCAGCTCGGCAGTTTGTAGTTGGGGATCTTCGGGCTCAGGTGATGGATATGATGGAAGCCGATGTTCCCGGTGAACCAATTGAGTACTGCGGGCAGCTTGTAGAAGCTGCTGCCGTCCAGGCCCGCTTTGACAAATTCCCAGCGGTCCTGGCGCTCCCAGTAGGTTGGATCAAAGTTGTGTTGCACATAGAACATCCAGATGCCGGCGCCGCCCCCCAGGATGAGCACGGGTAGTTGCACCATCAGGTAGGTTTGCCAGCCAATGGTCCAGCACAATAGGCCGATCACGACCGCCAGAGCCGCGTCCGTCCAGAGCACGCTGGCAAGCTCACGGCGGCCGAGTTTCGGGCCGGGGAAGCGTTGGGCCAGTCCGAACATGACCACTGGTCCGAACAGGAACATGAAGATCGGCTCCCGGAAGACGGCATAGCCAGCCTGCTTCCACCACGGTGCTACCAGGAATTCCCTGACCGTCATGGTGTAGACGTCGCCGACCCCGCGTCGGTCCAGGTCGCCCGCCGTGGCATGGTGAATGGCGTGTTCGTGGCGCCAGTGATGGTAGGGCGTGAAATTGATGAGGCCCGTGACGATCCCAAGGATATCGTTGGCCCTGCGTGACTTGAAGAACGAGCCGTGGCCGCAATCGTGGAAGATGATGAACGTGCGCATCATGAACCCCGCGGTGGGGAAGGCCAGCAACAGCGTCAGCAGATACGAGATGCGGACGCTGAAGACCATCAGCGCCCATAGGGCAAAGAACGGGATCATCGTGTCGACCGTCATCCACACGCTTCGCCGCAGATCCGGGCTGGCATATCTCGCCACGATCTCCTGCCAGCGCACCTTGCCACTTACGTTTGTTGCGTTCGAGGTTACATCCATGTTTTCATCCAATCTGGATGAAAATTATACTCTTTTCCATAAACAGAGGGGATGACTGGCCCGATGCCGGCCCCGGTCGGCGCCTTCGGCATCCGGGTCAGCCTGACGTGGCTCTGCGTCGAACCGAGCAGGCTGCTTCCAAGGCTCCGCTCGCGGCGCCAGGCGGAATCATCCTGGCTTCAAGACACACACGCGCAGAGACGGCAGCTTTGCTGCCGTCTCTGCTGATCTGGAGAGTTCGTGGCGTCCTAGAAAAGCCGAAATACCGCGCTCGTCGCCCAACCGAACAGCACATTCGGGAAGAGGCTCACCAGCACCGTCAGGATCGCCGCAGCCGACCACGTCAGGTTCAGCCATGGCTCCGAGGTCGTCTGCGGCTCGCCCTCGCGCATGTACATCGTCACCACAACGCGTAAATAGTAGTAGGCCGAGATCAATGAGGTCACCACGCCGATGACCGCCAGCAGGTAGTACTGGCCCTCGATCGCGGCTCGGAACAAATAGAACTTGCCCACGAAGCCCAGCGTCGGTGGTATCCCCGTCAGCGACAGCATGAATACCGCCATGGCAGCCGCCATCGCCGGCCGCCTCTTGGCCAGCCCCGCGTAGTCGGCGATCTCCAGGCCCTTTCCCTCGGCGTTCTCCAGCGCGATGACCACCGCCCATGCGCCGAAGTTGCTCAGCGCATACGAGACCAGGTAGAACAATCCGGCTGCCACCGATGTGCCCACCACGCTTGCTTGTCCGTACGGCACGAATGCCATCAGGATGTAGCCGGCGTGTGCAATGCTCGAGTACGCCAGCAGGCGCTTGATGTTGGTCTGCGAGATGGCCAGCAGGTTCCCGACGATCATCGTCAGAGCTGCCAGCACACTCAGGATCGGCGTCAGGTCTGCTGATAACGCAGGAAACGCCATCGCAAACACTCGCAGCAACGCCGCGAAGCCCGCGATCTTCGCGCCCGACGCCATGAAAGCTGTCACCGCCGAAGGCGCGCCCTGGTACACATCCGGCGTCCACATATGGAACGGCACCGCCGCCACCTTGAAGCTCAAGCCCACCAGGATCAGCGCGGCGCCCACGGTCATTAGCAGCACGTTGGATCCGCCGCCTGACGCCGCGCGCACGACTGCCTGGAGCGAAGTGGACCCGGTCGCGCCGAACACCAGCGCGATTCCGTACACGACGAACCCTGCCGCGAATGCCCCCAGCAGGAAGTACTTCAGGCCGGCTTCCTCGGACTCTGGCTTCGGAAACGCAAACGCCGAGAGCACGTACAGGGGGATCGACAGCAGTTCAAGCGCCAGGAACACGATGATCAGGTCCGCGGCCTGGGCCATCAGCATCATGCCCGAAATGCTGAACAGCAGCAGGGTGTAGTACTCTCCGCGTTCCAACCCCGTGCGTTTCAGGTAATCGTATGCCACCGCCACGCCCAGCAGACCCGAGATCAACAGGAGCGCGTTCAGGAACGTGGAAAAGCCGTCCACCACCACGCTGTTGTTGAAGCTCGTGGCGCTGTATCCGGTCTGACTCAACGTCAGCCCGAGGGTCAGTGCCAACCCAAACGCGGCCAGCAGTGCCGTGATGCTCTTGTTCTTGATGAAAAGGTCCGCCAGCAGCAGCAGTGATGCCCAGCTGATCAGCACCGTCAGCGGAAGGATGACTTGGAAGTTCAGTGGGGGCATGGCTTTCTACCCGTCGTTGCCCGAAGACGTAGGGGCGGGTCTTATACCCGCCCGCTGATGAAACAATCCCTTCCTTGCTCCGGTGGAGGTTCGCGTCATTTCATCACCACGGCCGCCGCCTGAAACGCCGCCAGCAGCTTGTCCACCGACGGTGCCATCAACCGGAAGAAAGGCGCCGGGTACAGGCCGATCCAGAAGATCAGCCCCACGATCGGCGCCAGTGTGATGATCTCGCGCGCATTGAGATCTCGGATCGCCTGCCCGTGCTTGCGTACTTCCGCTACGATCGATCCCTCCGGTCCCAGGAACATGCGCTGGAACATGAACAGGATGTACACCGCCGCCATGATCACGCCCAGCGCCGCCAGCCCGGCATACCAGGGCGATCCCAGGACGCTGGACCGGAACGCGCCCAGCAGAATGGTGAACTCACCCACGAAGCCGTTCAATCCCGGCAATCCCATGGACGAGAGCGACACGATCAGCATGATCGTCCCAAAGACCGGTGTGATCTTCCACAGCCCCCCGTATACCGCCAGCTCGCGTGTGTGCGTTTGCTCGTAAATGATGCCGACCAGAAGGAAGAGCGCTCCCGTGCTCAAACCGTGGTTGATCATCTGCAGGATGGCGCCCTGCATGCCCTGCGTGTTCAGCGCGAACAAGCCCAGCATCACGAAGCCGAGGTGGCTGACGGAGGAGAACGCAACCAGTTTCTTCACGTCGCGCTGCGCATACGATACCGCCGCGCCGTAGATGATTCCGATCACCGCCAGCACCGCGATCACCGGCGCCGCCTGCACCGCCGCCTGCGGGAACAGCGGCAGGTTGAAACGCAGAAAACCGTATGTGCCCATCTTCAGGAGCACGCCCGCCAGGATCACCGAGCCCGCGGTCGGTGCCTCCACGTGCGCGTCCGGAAGCCACGAGTGCAGCGGCCACATCGGCACCTTGATGGCGAACGCCGCCGCGAATGCAATGAACAGCCAAAGTTGTGTCCGCGGATCGATTCCGCCCCTGAGGATCAGGTCCGGCACCGAGAACGTCCCCTGGTACACCGCCAGCCACAGGATCGCCAGCAGCATCAGGATCGAGCCGGCCATCGTGTACAGGAAGAACTTGAGCGCCGCGTAGATTCGTCGCGGGCCGCCCCAGATGCCGATCAGGAAATACATCGGCACCAGCGTGAATTCCCAGAAAACGTAGAACAAGAACAGGTCCTGGGCTACGAACACGCCCAGCATGCCCGTCTCGAGCAGCAGGAAGAACAGCAGGAAGTCCTTGACCCGGTCTTCGACCGCCGTCCAGGTCGACAGGATCGATAGCGGCGTCAGGAATGTCGTCAGCAGTACCAGCAGGATGCTCAGCCCGTCGACGCCCAGGTGATACTCAATGGTCCAGTTGCCCACCGTGATCCAGGGCGCCCGCGCCACCAGTTGCAGATCCGGGTTGGAGGGCCGGAACAGCACCAGAACCCAGATCGACACCAGGAAGGTGAGCAGGGACGCGATCAAGGCAGTCCAGCGCAGCGCGTTCTTGTTCTCGCTCTTGACGAATAGCAGCGCCAGGACTCCCAGGAGCGGGAAGAAGGTCATCAATGTCAGGGGCTGTAGGAGAAGTTGCATGCTGATTCCTCGTTTATGTCCTGAGGGCGCGGCCTTTCGCACCCCGGAGCGCGTTCGTCATTTGAGCAGCAAGTAGCCGATCATCGCGACCACACCCAGCAGTACCACCATGGCGTAGCTGCGCACAAAACCATTCTGGATGCGACGCAGGCCCGCCGAAAGGCCCTGCGTCGCGCTGCCGACGCCGTTAAAGAAGCTGTCGATGCCGCGTTGATCCGCATAGCGGTTCAGCGCGATGCCGCTCAGGAAGTTGTAAGTGCCGGCCAGCACCTTCTCGTGGAACCAGTCATGCCAGAACCGGCCGTCCACCTCGTCCGCCAGGAAGCGGCACACGCTCGCGTACGGACGCAGGACCACGGCCGCATACATCTCGTCCACATACCACTTGTGGTTCATGCCCGTGAAGATCGGCCCCAGCATGCGTTGCAACGGGTCGGGCTGACCGGCGCGCAGCGGCCGCCGCCCATACAGCAGCCATGAGAGCAATACCGCCAGCAGCGCCAGGCCGGTCGAGATCAGCGCCACGTTCGGCGCGAACTCGCCCACATGCATGGGCTCGATACTGTGCTCCAGCCACGTTGTGAGCGTGTGCAGCCCTGGGAGATTGAGTGCCCCACCCACGATCGACAACCCCGCCAGCACCATCAGCGGAACGGTGATCAACCGGGGGCTCTCCTCCGCCTTGGCTGCTGCCTCGTGCCGCGCTTTGCCAAAGAACACCATCCAGATCTGTCGGCCCATGTAGAACGCGGTGAGGAATGCCGCCAGCGTCAGCAGCCAGTAGACCAGCGTAAATCCCTCGCCGAATGCATCCGCCAGGATCTCATCCTTGGACCAGAAACCCGCCAGTGGCGGAATGCCGGCCAGCGCCAGGGTGCCGACGATGTATAGCCAGAATGTTGTCGGCATGCTCTTGCGCATTCCGCCCATGTTGCGCATATCGTTGGGGTCGAACACTTCGCTGGTCTTGCCGTCGTGATTCTTCGCGTGGGCGTGCGCTGCATGATGGTGACCGCGCTCCAGCCCCAGGATGATGGACCCGGCCGAGAGGAAGAGCAGCGCCTTGAAGAATGCATGCGTGATCAAGTGGAACATGCCCGCGCCGAAGGCGCCCATGCCCACGCCCGCCACCATGAATCCCAGTTGGCTGATCGTGGAGTATGCCAGCACCTTCTTGATGTCGAATTGCCCCACCGCGATCGTGGCCGCGAACAACGCGGTTACGGCGCCCACCGTGGCCACCACCAATTGCGCCGCGGGCGCGCCCACATACAGCGGCGCTGAGCGCGCCACCAGGTACACCCCCGCCGTGACCATCGTCGCCGCATGGATCAGCGCCGAAACTGGCGTGGGGCCGGCCATCGCATCCGGCAGCCACACATACAGCGGTATCTGCGCTGACTTGCCCGTGACGCCCAGCAGCAGGAAGAGCGTGATCAGCACGATCAGCGGCGAATTCGATCGCCGAAGTGGTCATCGCGCCCTCGAAGAACTGCGTCGAACTGCAGGCTGCCGAATGCGGTGAACATCAGGAACGCCGCGATCAGGAATCCGAAATCGCCCACACGGTTGGCGATCATCGCTTTCTTCGCCGCGTCCGAGTTCGCCCAGGATGGCCGGCCGAGCGTGTCCATCTCGTACCAGAAGCCGATCAGCAGGAATGAGCACAGGCCCACCCCTTCCCAGCCGACGAACAGCATCAAGTACGAATCGCCGGCCACCAGGATCATCATCGCCGCGATGAACAGGTTCAGGAACACGAAGAACCGCCGAAAGCGGCCCGGGTCCGACTTGAAGCGCACATCCTCATGCATGTAGCCGATGGCGTACACGTGGATGAGCGTGCCCACGCCCGATACCACCAGCATCATCGTTACCGAGAGTGTGTCCACCCGGAAGACCCAGTCCAGCTCCAGGCTGCCCGAGTGGATCCATTCGGCCACGCTCCAACGAACCGCCTCAGGATGCGAGCCGAGCGAGAGCGCCAGCGCCACGGAAACCGCAAAGGCCAGCCCGGAGGCCGCGCTGGCCACTGCCCCAATGGCTTTCTCGCTCAGGCGGTGGCCGACGATCAGGTTTGTCAGCAGACCGAGCACCGGGAAGAACACCACCCACGGTGCCAGGAAGAAAAGACCCATGCTGCCCACTTGGCTCAAGAGCATGCTCAGCCTTTCAGACTATTCATCAGATCGATGTTGATGCTGTGCCGCGTGCGGAAGATGGTCACGATCAGGGCCAGGCCCACAGCCACCTCTGCCGCTCCCACCGTCATCACAAAGAACACGAAGATCTGCCCTCCAAAACGTTGAAGGCCCGCGTGAACGCCACCATGGCCAGGTTGCCCGCATTCAGCATCAGCTCGATCGACATGAAGATCACCAGCGGGTTGCGGCGGATGAGCACACCCAGCGCCCCGATCGTGAACAGGATGGCCGAGAGCGTGACATAGTACGAGATCGGCACCATCTACGGGCTCCCCTTGTTCTTCCGCGCCAGGATGATCGCGCCCACCATGGCCACCAGCAACAGTACAGAGGTGATCTCGAAGGGCAGCAGGTATTGGTTGAACAGCGCCCTTCCAACGCCCTGCGGGCTTCCAAAACTTTCCAGCAGCGGGGGAACGGTTCCCTGGATGCCGCCGCGCACGAACAGCACGTATCCGGCCTCCGCCACCAGACCCAGCGCCAGCAGCACCGCCGCCGGCCGCTGCCAGGGAAGAACATCCGAGGCAGGCAGTAGATCGGTCCCGAGCAGCATGATAACGAACAGGAACAGCACCATGATCGCGCCCGCGTACACGCTTACCTGCGACATGGCGATGAAGGGCGCATTGAGCAGGATGTAGAAGACCGCCACGGTGCAGAAGTTCAGCACCAGGAAGAGTGCCGCGTAGATCGCGCTTCGGCTCAGCAGCATTCCCATGGCGCTGGCGACTGCCAGGACGGCCAGGATCAGGAAAAGCACGAGATCGAGGGTCATGGTTGCCTTGCGAGTCCTTCTCTGCGTTCAAACATCCGCACCGCCGTTTCGCCGCCCACTTCAGTCTGTCCTTGAACCATCGAACCCAACCGTAACCCTATTGATCGCCTCAATCGGCTGCATCCTTCATCTCGGGTACCGAGCGTGTGAAAGTGCCTGGCGCGGTCTTCTGTGGCGTTGTCCCGGCGCCCTCTGCGGCAGCTTCCAACAGCAGATCCTTTCCATAGATGGCCTGACGGCGGTCCGTGAAGCTGAGCTCGTAGTTGTCGCCCAGGACGATCGCCTCGGTCGGGCAGGCATCCTCGCAGTATCCGCAGTAAATGCAGCGCAGCATGTTGATCTCGTATGTGGAGGCGTAGCGGTCACCCGGTGAGAAGCGCTTCTCGTCGGTGTTCTCGCCGGCCTCCACAAAGATCGCATCCGCCGGGCAGGCCGCCGCGCACAGCGAACAGCCAATGCACTTCTCCAGCCCGTTGTCGTAACGCTTGAGCACGTGTCGCCCGCGGAAACGCGGCCGCACGCGGCGCTTCTGCTCCGGGTACTGAACCGTCACCGGTCGCTCGAACATGGCCTTGAGCGTGGTGGCCAGTCCCCGCGCCAAGCCTCTAAGCATGGGAGGCCGTCCGGTTGAGAGAGTGATTCAGCGCCAGGGCCGCCACCATTCCCACTAGGATCGAGACCACCGGTATGCTCCAGATCAAGGCGCGCCCAAACTGCTCGGCCAGCAGGATGCCGGCGGCGGTCACGATCACCAGGACGACGGAGATCGGCAGCAGCACCTTCCAGCCGAATGCCATAAGTCGGTCATATCGGATTCGCGGCCAGGTGGCCCGGATCCAGATCATGAAGAACAACAACACCACAACCTTGGCCAGCAGGTAGAACGGGCCCAGCCACCAGGTCTGGTCCACGCTCAGGAAGGTGTCCTTCAGGAACCAGAACTCCCGGTATCCGCCAAAGTAAAGCGTCGCCGCGATCATACTGATCACGATCATCTTCTCGTATTCCGCCATAAAGAACAGCGCGAACTTCATGCCGGAATACTCACTGTGGTAGCCTGCCGCCAGCTCCTGCTCTGCCTCCGGCATGTCAAAAGGCGCCCGGTTGACCTCTGCCAGCGTCGTGACCATGAAGACCAGCGCGCCGACGGGTTGCAGCACGGCGAACCACACCGATTTTTGCGCCTCCACGATCGCGACCAGGTTCATTGAGTCGGCCAGCAGGATCGCCAGCACAAAGCAAAGGCCCAGCGCCAGCTCGTACGAGATCATCTGGGCCGTCGAGCGCATGCCCCCCAGCATCGCGTACTTGTTGTTGGAGGCCCAGCCCGCCAGCACGATCCCGTACACTGAGATCGAAGCGATCGCCGTCAGGTACAGAACGCCGACATTGATGCTGGCGACATTCAGCGAGATGACACGCTGTGTGAAAGGCAGGGTGAACTGCGTTCCCAGCGGTATCACGGCCATCAAGATCATTGCCGGCACCACGGTCATGATCGGCGCTGCCACGAACAATACTTTGTCCGCCGCTGAGGGCGTCAACTCCTCCTTGAAGATCAACTTCACCGCATCCGCGATCGGCTGCAGCAGCCCCTGCGGGCCGGCTCGGTTCGGACCCACGCGGGTCTGGATGCGCGCCAGGGCGTGCCGTTCGTACCACGTCAGGTACGCGAATCCCGTCAGCAGGATCAACAGCATGACCAGGGCCTTCAAGAACCACTCAAGCCACAGCCAGGGATCCATGCCTACCTCGCCGCGCCCTTCCGGCCGCCCTTGATCCGGATCGGCGTCGGTGCACTGATCGGCAAGCCCATCGACCGTGGGATGAGCGCCACGCCTGTTGATATGCTGGCATCGATCTTCACCAATACTTGCGCGCTCGCGCCGTCCAGGCTGACTGTGACCCGATCTCCGGCCGCCAGCCCGTGACTCTCGAGCCGCGCTAGGATGCATGGCCACAAACGCCTCGCCAATTCTGCTCTTGAGCGCATCCGCCGAGGCCACCGTCCGTGCCCGGTCGTAAAGCTTCGTGACGGGCACGCCCAGTAATAGCTTTTCCTTCGGACGCAGGCTGGCAACCTTGCGCAGCCGGGGCATTCCCACTTTCTTGCCCCTCTGCGCGGCATTAAGCAGTTGCACGCCCATCCCCTGGGTGTTGTCGTAGGTCGTGCCGCCGTAGTACAGGTCGCCCCGGCCAACGATCGGCCACTGCTCCTGCACCTCCGCCAGCCGTTCGTAGCTCAGCCGCGTAAAAGGCGAGTCTTCCTCGGCCGCCATGATGTCGAACACCACCGAAGCCGAAGAGCCCTCCAGGATCACGCCGCTCGCACGCGCCACCTGGGCAGTGATTGCGAAATCCGGCTTCGTCCCCTCCGGCGCAGAGATGGCTGCGTGGAATCGCTGAACCCGCCGTTCACCGCTCGTGAAGCTCCCGTCCCGCTCCATGTACGTTTGCGCCGGCAGCACGACGTTTGCCGCCCGCGCTGTCTCGGTCTCAAACAGGTCTTGCACCAGGACGAACGGCCGGCGCCGTCCGCTCTTGGGCGTGATCGCCCCATCGCCGATCGGATCAGCGCCCACGATATAGACCGCGGCAGCCCGATCGAACGCTGTCTGCAGGTTCTCGGCGGGCTCGAATCCGATCTCGGCCGCGCCCTGGTGATTTGCATAATCCCATACGCCGATCAGTCCGTTGTTCGGCCGGCCGGTGTGGCCGGTTTCGTGCAGTGCCCGCCCGCACGCGGCTGCCAGCGCCGTGGAACCCTCCTGCCCAAGGCCCTCGCTGCCGAAGAACACCACCGCATTCTCCGCCTGCGAGAATGCTTCGCCGATCTTGCCGCGGCGCGTCAGGTTCTGGATCGGCTTTAACCTCATCCCCGTACGCGTACCTCACCACGAAGGAGGCATGCCGGTCCAGCTTGGTCTCGCGCGGGTTGGCCACGATCAATGTCGCACCGCGTTCCGCCGCTTGCTTGACGCGCAAGTACCAGACCGGTGCCTCCTCGTACAGGTCCGATGCGACGACTACGATCGCAGAGCCTTCGCGCAGCGATCCCAGGTTTGAGCCATCCCCCATGCCCACCTGAGCCGTCAGCTGGCCGCCGCCCATGTTGGTGTACAGCATGGCTTGTCCGCCCGCCTGGTCCGCCAGCGCTTTGAGATTGAACAGGTCCTCGTTGGAGAGCCGACCGGATGCCAGAACTAGCAGATTCTTCCTGGCTCTCGCGAAGGCTTCTCCTGCCGTCCGGGTCGCTGCATCCCAGGACGTGCGCGTCAGCTTGCCTTCCTTGCGCACCAGGGGCTTGGTGAGCCGCTCTGGACTCTCTGTGTAGTGATGTGCGAAGCGTCCCTTGTCGCACATCCAGATTTCATTCACGCCCTCATTCTGCCGCGGCATCACGCGCTTGATCACGACGCGCCCGCCTGAACTGGCTTCGCGCCGCGTGTCCAGCGTCGTGTTGCACCCCACCGGGCACTGACCACAGATCGAAGCGACGGGTGTCAGTTCCCATGGGCGCGCTCCAAAGCGGAAGTCCGTCGTCGTGAGCGCGCCCACTGGGCAGATGTCAGTCGTGTTCCCCGAGAAGACCGAGTTCGAAGCCCGGCTCGGAGACCGTGATGATCCGCATGGATCGTCCCCGGTCATCGAAGCTCAGCACCGGGTCGCCGGCGATCTCGTCCTGGAATCGGACGCAGCGCGCCGCACTGGATGCAGCGCTCCTCATCCAGGTAGATCAGGTCGCCCAACGGCACGTTCTTCGAGAGGCGCATCTTCTCGTCATACAGGAACCGGCTCTTGCCGGGCCCGTGCGCCATGGTCAGGTTCTGCAGCGGGCACTCCCCGCCCTTGTCGCAGATGGGGCAGTCCAGCGGGTGCGAGGTCAGCAGGAACTCCACCGTGCTCTTTTGCCCCGCTTTGGCCTTCTCCGACTGGGTCAGCACCACCATGCCCTCGGAGATCGGCGTTGTGCAGGCCGTCTCGAGCTTCGGGCCGAACTGCATCTTCGGCTGCCCGTCATCATCCAGCATGGCTCGCCCGGTGGTCCGGTCCATGAATGGCCGGCCAACCTCCACCAGGCACATGCGGCACATCCCCACCGGCTCCATCTTCGGGTGGTAGCAGAAGACCGGGATGTCGATCCCCGCTGCCTTGGCGGCATCCACGATCAACATACCCTCCGGCATGCTGATTGTGCTCCCGTCGATCGTCAGTGTGATCTGCTTCAGCATTACCGGCCGCTCCCCACGCGTGCTTTGAAATCCTCTGGGAATCGCTCGATCGCCGTGACAACAGCCATGGTCGAAAACTCCCCCAGCGGACACAGGCACTTGTTCTGCATCTGCCGGGCCACGGTCTGCAGCAGCTCCACATCCTGCGGCGCAGCCCCATCGCTGCGTATGCGATCGATCAGGTGCAGCATCCAGTACGTGCCCTCGCGGCACGGCGTGCACTTGCCGCAAGATTCGTGCTTGAAGAATTGCAGGGTCTTCTGGATGACCCAATCCAACGACACCGTGTCGTCGATCACGATGATGGACGCCGAACCCAGGTCCGCCCCCAGGGTCTTCACCGTGGCGTAGTCCATCGGTGTGTCCAGTACCTTGTCGTCCACGACAATGAACGACGACGAGGCGCCTGCCGGCATGATCGCCCGCACCGGCCTGCCATCCAATACGCCGCCGCCGTGGTCGTAGATCAACTCCCGGAACGTCGATCCGAACGGAAGCTCGAAGTTGCCAGGCTTGCGCACGCGCCCGGAAAGGGAAAAGACCTTCACACCCGCGCTGTCCGGCGTCCCCATCCGCTTGTACCAGTCTGCGCCATTCAGCACGATCGGGGGCAGATTGGCAAGCGTCTCTACGTTATTCACCACGGTTGGCTTGTCGTACAGTCCGTGCACCGCCGGAAAAGGTGGCCGGATGCGAGGCTGACCGCGCTTGCCTTCGATCGACTCCAGCATGGCCGTCTCTTCACCGCAGATGTAAGCCCCCGCGCCCAGGTGCGTGTGGATTCGTAGCCCGTAGTCCGTACCGAACAGCTTCGCACCCAGGTAGCCGGCCTCTTCCATCTCGGCGATGTTCCGATCCAGCGCCTCGGCCACTGCCTTGAATTCACCTCGCAGGTATACGTACGCCGTGCTCGCCCCCACCGCATACGATGCCAGGGCCACTCCTTCCAGGAACTGGAAGGCATTGCTTTCCATGATCTCGCGATCCTTGAATGTGCCCGGCTCAGACTCGTCTGCATTGGCCACGACATAGTGCGGCCAATTCTTGTTGTCGATGAAGGACCACTTGGTGCCGGTGGGGAATCCGGCGCCGCCCCGGCCGCGCAGGCCGGAGGCCTTGACCAGCTCCGTCAACTCCTGGGGCTGCATGCCGGTCACGGCTTTTCGCAGCGCCGCAAACCCGCCGTTTTCGGCGTAGATCGGCATTCGATCGATGCCCGGCACATCGCGGTGCCGCAGAACCACGTGCGTCATGACGACGCCCCTCGGCGGGCGCGCTTGAGCGTCTGCACCAGCTCGAGCGTGCGCTCGACCGTCATGTTCTCGTGATACTCAATGTCGTCCGCGCTCTGCAGTTGGAACATCGGCGCCTTGTCGCACGCCGCCAGGCACGTGACGGCCTCGATCGTTACCAGCCCGTCCGGGCTCGTCTCGCCCACTCGCACCCCGAGGTTCTCGCACAACTCGCTTCAGGAACGCCTCCGCCCCGCGCAGCGCGCAGGGCAGGTCGGTGCATACCTGCATGCGGTACTTGCCCTCTTGCTTGTCGTGGTACAGCGTGTAGAAGCCCACCACGCCGCCCACCTCCGTCACGTTGATGTCCAGCAGCCCGGCAATATCCCGCATGGCCTCTTTGGTCACGTAACCGTCATCCCGCTGCGCCAGGTACAAGAGCGGCATCACCGCCGAGCGCTTGTGCTCAGGCGGATACTTGGCCAGGATCTGAGCCACCTCCGCTGGGTATTTCTGCGCCAGGCTCATCGATCGATATCTCCGAGTACGATGTCAACAGAGGCCAGGATGGCGATCAGGTCCGCCACCAGGTGACCCTGCGTGATGGATGCGATTACCGAGAGATTCTCGAATGACGGCGTCCGCCAGAAGACCCGATGGGGCTTTGGGCCGCCGTTGCCCTCCAGGTACACGCCCAATTCCCCGCGCGGCGACTCCACTGCGTTGTAAACGGATGCCTTGGGCGCGTTGAAGCCCTCGGTCCACAGTTTGAAGTGATGGATCAGCGCTTCCATGCTCGTGCCCAATTCCGAGCGCGGCGGCGGCACGAACTTGCGATTATCGCTCTGCACCGGCCCGCTCGGGCAGCTTGTCCAGCGCCTGGCGGACGATCTTGAGCGACTCGCGCATCTCTGCAATGCGCACCACGTAGCGCGCCAGCGTGTCGCCCTCCTCGCTGGTCGGCACTTCGAAGTCGTACTGCTCGTACCCCGAGTACGGGCGCGCCTTCCGCAGATCCCAGTTCACGCCGGAAGCCCGCAGCATCGGTCCGGTCACACCGTAGGATAGCGCCGTGGCCTTGGGCAGCACCCCGATCCGCTTCGTCCGATCCAGCATCAGCGGGTTAGTTGGTCAGCAGCGACTCGTATTCGTCGATCCTCGCCGGCATGATCTGCAGTATGTTGCGGACCGCCGCATCGAATTCCGCCGGCACGTCCCGCCACAGTCCGCCCGGGCGGATGTAGGTCGTCATCATCCGCTGCCCGGATACCAGCTCGAAAATATCCAGGATGTCCTCTCGCTCCCGGAAGCAGTACAGGAACATGGACATCGCGGCCAGGTCGAGCCCGAAAGTGCCGAGCCACACCAGGTGCGAGGAAATGCGCTGCAGCTCCACCAGGATCACTCGCAGCGCCTGTGCCCGGGCGGGCACGTCCAGATCCACCAGTTTCTCGACCGCCATGCAGTACGCCAGGTTGTTGCCCAGTGGATTCATGTAATCCAGCCGGTCACACATCACTTCGGCCTTGATGTAGCTCTTGGCCTCCATGTTCTTTTCGATGCCGGTGTGCAGATATCCGATCTCGGGGATGCAGTTGATGATCACTTCCCCGTCCAACTCCAGCAGCAATCGCAACACGCCGTGCGTCGAAGGGTGCTGCGGTCCCATGTTCAGCAGCATGGTCTCGCCCTTCACGGCGCGCTCTGAAACCAGGTGTCGGTAGGGTCCGACGGGGATCTCTTCCAGAGTGTAGTTCGTCACGACTATTCCTTGGCGTACGGCTTGCGCAAGTCGATCTCGTCCAGGTTGAAGCTGAATTGCGGTTCTTCATAGCCCAGGGGGTAGTCCTTGCGCAGTGGGTGACCCTCCCAGTCCGCCGGCATCAGGATGCGCCGCGGATCCGGGTGCCCCTCCACTTCGATTCCGAACATGTCCTGGATCTCGCGCTCCCGCCAGTTGGCGCTCATGAACACGCTGGTCGCGCTCGGCACCTTTGGGTGCTCCCCCCCAACCGGCACGCGCAGCTGGATCGACAGGTTCTGCGTCAGCGATGTGAGTTGGTAGATCACGTGGAACCGCGGCTTCTGCTCGGGCCAGTAATCCACTGCCGTCAGGGCCGAGAGCAGGGAGAACTCGTGCTGGTCGCGCAGAAAGGTCAGTACATCGACAATGCGCGACGCATCCACAAATACATGCACCTCCCCCAGGCTTTCCTCGACGGTGGCGCTGGCCTGCTCTTGCAGCACCTGCACCAGTTGCTCCAGCCGCTCATCCATGAACTCGCTCCGCTTCCCGCCCGCCCCTCATGCCCGGCCCACTGGCCGCGCCCGTCATGCCTTCACAAGCTCTGCGAATTTTTCCCCTTTGACCTTCTCGAACAGCGTCACCACGCCATGGATCAGGGCTTCCGGTCGTGGCGGGCAGCCCGCCACGTACACATCCACCGGCACCACTTCGTCCACGCCTTGCAGGATGGCGTAGTTGTTGAACACGCCGCCGCACGAGGCGCAGTCACCCATGGCGATCACCCACTTGGGTTCCGGCATCTGGTCATACAGGCGCCTCAGCACGGGTGCCATCTTGCGCGAAACGCGCCCTGCCACGATCATCAGGTCTGATTGCCGCGGGCTGGGTCGCATCAGTTCCATTCCGAAGCGGCTCATGTCGTAGTCCGCCGCCTGGGCTGACATCATTTCGATCGCGCAGCACGCCAGTCCGAACATAAGCGGCCACATCGCATTCGTGCGCGCCCAATTCACCGCTGATTCCAACGTGGTCGTCACCACGCCCATATTGCCGAGTTTCTGTTCTACTCCCATTCAAGGGCTCCCTTTTTCCACGCATAAACAAAACCGATAAGCAGCACGGTCACGAAGACACCCATCTCCAGCAGCCCGAACACGCCCAGCTGGCGGAAGACCACCGCCCACGGCAGGAAAAAGATGACCTCGATATCGAAGAGGATGAATAGCACCGCAATCAGGTAGAACCTCACCGGCATGCGCCGCGTGCCAGGCCCGAACGGCACGATTCCGGATTCATACGGCTCTTCCTTGACTTTGGATTTCTTCTTTGGTCCCAGCAATTCCCCCAGCCCGATGGCGATCGCCGCGATGATGGTCGCCAGCACGATCATTACGGCAATCGCTATGTACTCCAGCAGCATCGAATCCTCGAAAAAGTGAACTTGAAAGGTTTAATTTGTGTGATTCGGCACACTGGGGCGGTAGTATATCATAAGAGCCCCGCCAAGCCATAATCTGTGCTGATTTGTCACAATTAGGTTAGCGTACCCTTACGCCAGCAGACCTCCACGGGTGCAGCCGAACCCGGTTTCGCGCGGACGGAGGCGGACCAAGGTCCGCCTCCGTCCATGCACTCCACCGTGTTGCTCCCCAGCGCGACGAGGGGAGGTGCTGCTTCGGATCAGCGCTGCCGCACGAAGCCCTTCGCCCCGGCGTAGACCGCCTTGCTCCCCAGTTCTTCTTCGATGCGCATCAGCTGGTTGTACTTCTCCACGCGCTCGCCCCGGGCCGGCGCGCCGGTCTTCAGGTGCCCCGTACCCATCGCCACCGTGAAGTCCGCAATGAACGAGTCCACCGTCTCGCCGCTGCGGTGCGAGACCATCGCGCCCCAGCCGGCGTCCTGCGCCATCTTGATCGCCGCGATGGTCTCCGTCAGCGAGCCGATCTGGTTCAGCTTGATCAGCACCGAATTGGCCGCGTTCTCCTTGATGCCCTTCGCAATACGCTCCACATTCGTCACGAAAAGGTCATCGCCCACCAGCTCGGTGGTCTTTCCCAGCGCTTCGTTCAGCTTCTTCCACCCAGCCCAATCGTCCTCAGAAAGACCGTCTTCCAGTACGTACACCGGATACTTCGTCCACCATTCCTTGTAGATCCCTACCATCTCTTCCGATGTCACCTTGCGCTTTTCGGTTCGCAGGTTGTACATGCCGTCTTCATAGAAACCGCTCGAGGCCGGGTCCATTGCCAGCGCCACATCCGGGCCCGGCTTGTAGCCGGCCTTCTCGATGGCCTGCACGATCACGTCCAGTGCCTGCGAGTTGGTCTTGAGCGCAGGCGCAAATCCTCCCTCATCGCCCACGCCGGTCGAATAACCGCCATCCTTGAGCACCGCCTTCAAGGCGTGATATACCTCGGCGCCCCAGCGCAGCGCCTCACGGAAATTCGGCGCGCCGATCGGCGCGATCATGAATTCCTGCAGGTCCGTCCCCTGCCAGTTTGCATGCACGCCCCCGTTGAGGATGTTGAACATCGGCACGGGCATGATATTGGCTTTCTCGCCGCCCAGGTAACGATACAGCGGCACGCCCGCTGAGTTGGCCGCTGCCCGCGCCACCGCCAGGCTCACGCCCAGGATCGCATTTGCGCCGAACTTGTTCTTGTTCGGGGTCCCGTCCAGGTCCAGCATCGTCTTGTCGACCGCGGCCTGGTTCGAAGCATCGCTGCCAGCCAGCGCCTTGGCGATCGGGCCGTTCACGTTCTCCACGGCCTTCAGCACGCCCTTGCCGCCATAGCGCTTCTTGTCGCCGTCGCGCAGCTCCAGCGCCTCGTGTACGCCCGTCGACGCGCCCGACGGAACTGCTGCGCGCCCCATCGCGCCGTCGCTCAACTTCACCTCGACCTCTACCGTCGGGTTGCCGCGCGAATCAAGGATCTCTCGCGCGTGAATCGATTGGATCTTGGACATGCTGGGTCTCCTTGTTGTGTTGTTAGCCGCACCGGGATGCTTCCCCGGCGAATGATCCGGTTACAGGGCGCCCGCCCCGAGAGCTCGCCCGCCAAACGTTACCATAAGTTGGCGCATGGTGTCAGTGCCATTCGGGCCGCGGCGCGGCGTTGCTTGTCACGCCTGCCGCGGATCGGCGCTCGGTCTACGCCGGGTGCAGCCCTGACTGTGCTCCCAGCCACCTGGCCCGCAGGCGATCGGCGGCCGCGTCCAACCAGCGCGTGCTCTCGGGCCAAACACAGGCCACCCAGCACAGAGTGATCGCCGGAGGCACGCCGCGAAAATCGAAAGCGGCCATGAGCAGCCAGGCAAATGTCACCAGCAGTCGGTTTCCCCGCGATCGTTGCCACAGGAGTGCCAGGACCGGCAGCGCCGAGACGGTGTGATGCGACCACGTCGTGCGCGCGAACATGATCGGCAGGAGCAAGAGCGCTGCAAGCCCCAGTGCAGGAGGCAGCCTGCGCAGTCGCAGCAGTGTGTAAGCCACCGCGGTCAACCCTAGGATCGCGCTTAACCCATCTCCGTATGGCGGCGGCAGATAGTAAGCCAGGATGCCCGTCCATGAAGCCAGCCACCATACGTGCCACTGCAGGCGCAGCGCCATCAAGCTGCCTTCCAGCCAGCGTTCCAGACCCGCGTAGGGCAGTGTCAACACCACCGCCAGGACGACGGTCGCTAGGCCGGCCAGCAGGGCATTCCGGTAACCCCCTCGCCAAAACATCAGGAAACCAATCCCCGGGGTGATCTTGAGCAGGCCCCCGAGGGCAAGCGCGACGCCCAGGCTGCCCGCCTGTCCGCTTTGGATCGCGGACAGTGCCCAGAACTGGAGCAATCCGAGGATGAAGCCGATCTGCCCGAAGTAGATTGTGATCCACGACTGCAAATACAGGAAAACCATCGCGAGCGCCACGGGCCAGCCGATCCAGCGGCTCAGTGCCCAACACAGCGCGCCCGCCTCGATCAGGGCCAGGAGCATGTACACATACGTCCCGGTTTGAAGCGGCAGATACGTCAGCGGGATGGAAAGAACAGCGAGCAGGGGCGGGTAAAGATACGGGAGGCTCGGAAATCGCTCGCCGGGCAGCGCCTCAGTCCGAATGGGTTGGTCATAAGGATTCTGCCCGTCACGCAGGGCAGTGGCTGCCATGAGGTACGCCGCGGCATCCGATCCCGGTGGCGTTGGCTGGATCTCCAGCATGTCCCGGATCTGCAACAGGACCACAATGACGGCAAGCGCGATGCCGACGCGTTTGATCACACTCTGTCTTAACACGGATCGTGGAGTCGTGCCTTGGTTACCATCCCGCCGATTTCATGAATGAGCCGGCACCAGCTGCCGGCCCACGGCTGCACCTGCAAGGATACCCTCGTTGCGCCTAGCTCAGGTAGTCGCGCAGCGGGCGGCTGCGGGTCGGATGCCGCAGCTTACGCAGCGCCTTGGCTTCGATCTGACGGATTCGCTCCCGGGTCACATTGAAATAGCGGCTGACCTCTTCCAACGTATGGTCCTTGCCGTCCGTCAATCCAAACCGCAATTCGAGCACATGTCGCTCGCGTTCCTGCAGTCCGTCCAGTGCTTCTCGGATTTGTTCCCTGAGCATCTCGCGGGCAGCCGTGTCAATGGGGGAGGCGGCATCGTCGTCCTCGATGAAATCGCCCAGTTGGCTCGAATCCTCGTCTCCCACTGGGCCTTCCAGCGATACCGGTTCTTCCGCCGACCGCAGCACGCGGTCCACCTTCTGCGTGGCTGTTTCCAGTCGCCGCTTCACGGCCGGGTCCAACGGTCGCTCCTCAGCCTGCGCCCGCAGCACGGTCTGGACGTCCGCGGCCGGCAGGTAGCCCACCTCCATGGCCAATTCACGTGTCGTCGGGTCGCGCCCCAGTTCCTGCGTCAGGTGGCGTTGCGCCCGCAGGATCCGAGAAATCGACTCGAACAGGTGCACCGGGATCCGGATCGTGCGGGCCTGCTCGGCGATCGATCGATTGATCGATTGGCGGATCCACCACGTTGCATATGTGCTGAATTTGAATCCCCGTCGCGCGTCGAATTTGCTCACCGCTCGCAGGAGTCCCAGGTTCCCCTCTTGGATCAGATCCAATAGCGAGATGCCGCGCCCCAGGTAGCGCTTCGCCACGCTGACCACCAGCCGCAGGTTGGCACGAATGATCGCCCGCGTGGCCTCATCACCTCGTGCTTCGGCGCCTTCCGCCACACGGCTCAGCGCCGCTTCCTTGGGTAGCCGGCGATCCAGCACAGGTAGCGACGGCAGCCTGCGGCCGCCCTCCAGCCGCCCTCTCAGCCAGTTGGCAAGGTCTGGTGGCAGCAGGTACATGCACAGGAACACCGCGTACACCTTGCGCACCAGGCTGTTCCACAGTGAATCCTGCCCCCATTGTCCGCCTGCCAGATAGCCGCGCAGGTAGGACGGCGATCCTGCCTCCCAGGTCTTCTGCAACGCCTGCGCCTCAGCCAGCATCCTGTGCAACTCCGGCGGCTCTTTCTTCAGCCGGCCGGCGTCCTCTCCCAGCCGGTTCCAGGATGTGGTCATCTCGGCCAGCAGGCTGTGGTACGCCGCCGAGAGCGGGGCGCGGCCCTTGCGCACCGGTCGCTGGCGGAATGCTGCCAACTGGCGCTTCGCCTCGATCTGCGTTGCAAGGCGGAACTCACTGTCGGCGTCCAGCAGCTTGACTTCGCCAATTTCCTTCAGGTATAGACGTACGGGATCCTCGCCCAGTTCGGCTGCACCGACGGGCCTGGGCCTCGCGCTCGACAGCCTCCTCCAGCAGGTCCTCTTCCGCCGCCAGCGTTTGCGGATCCGGGGGCCTCGCCCCTTCCTCCAGCTCCAGATCATCCTCCATCAACTCTCCCCCAATGTCGGTGGCCCCGAATCGGTTCGGCCGGCGTCTAACGGGCGCATCCTCCTGGCTTGGAGTCGTGTGGACGGCCGCGGACGCGTTCACGCTCTCGGCTGTGTCGGCCGCGATCGTATCCGGCCCTGCCGTGATCTTTTTGCGACCGGGTTTCGTTCTGCGAGGTCCTGGTGGAGTGTTGCGCCGTGCTTTCTTGCCGCTCACCATCACCGTTCGTGGCCCCCGTGCTTCTCTGGGCTAGCGCATCCGGGAGACGGACATCTTACGCTCGAATTCGTCCAGGGCGCGTTTCAATTGCGTTAGCTTCATGACCTCTTCCAGGTATTGCGAGGCGGCTTCGGCGTCCCCGCTTTCCTGGGCATCCTCTTGCAGGAAACGGTACTGTGTGCGCTTCTCGTTCGCGGCCTCCTCGCGCACACGGCGAATGCCGCGCAGCAGTTCCTCGATCAACCGGTCGTCCAGCGCTTGCACACTCTCCGTCAGTTCCGCCAGTTCGACCTTCAGGCCCTCCAGTGACTCCGGCATGGATTGCACGACGAATTCATGCTGATCGATCTCGTCCTGTTCAACTGCCTGTCGGATCAGTCCGAACACCAGTTGCTCGTCCGTGTAGGCGAAGTCATCCGCTCCCAGCATGCCCAGTCCGTGCTGCTGCAGCAGCCGGTCCACCCGGAAGATCAGCTCAGGCCTGAGGAACAACCAGGCCAGCACGTGCAGTTCGATCTTGCGCCTCGAGGTCATGGGCGCCTGGGTCGGAATGATGGGCTGCTGTGCCTGTGCCTCCGGACGGACCAGGCGCCGTCGCGCCGGACTGCCGGATCGCCCGCGTGCCTGCTCACCGATGAAGGCACGCTCGTCAATTCGCAGGAATCTCGCCAGCTTTTGCGTATAGAACTCGCGCTCTTCGGGCCGGGGTAGATCCTGGATCAGCGGCAGCACTTGTTCCGAGATCTCGGATGCCACCTTGCGATCCTGCAGGTCGCGTCCTTGCGCCAGTGCGTGCATCACATGCTCGATGATGGGTTGCGCCGCGGCGATGAGTCGCCGCCACTCGTCGCTGTCGCGGCGTACGATCTCGTCCGGGTCCAGTCCGTCCGGCATGGAGGCCACGCGCAGATCGGCTTGCAGCCGGGCCTCGTTGCGCAGCAGTCCACGTGCGTCGAAGCCCAGCTCGCCTTCGCGATCCATGGCCTGGCGCGCCGCCTCCAGGCCGCGCAAGACCGCCTTCTGCCCGGCCGTGTCCGGATCCAGCGCCAGCACGATCTTGCGCGTAAATCGCTTCAGCAGCCGAAGTTGGTCGTCTGTCAGCGCCGTCCCCATGGGCGAGACTATGTTCTCGTATCCCGCCTGGTGCAGCGCGATCACGTCCAGGTAGCCCTCGACGATCACGGCCTGGTCTGCCGCGCGGATGGGCTTGCGCGCCCGGTCCAGCCCGTAGAGCAGCCGGCCCTTGGTGAAAACCGCGGTGTCCGGTGAATTGAGGAACTTCGGCTGGTCCCCCGGATCCACCACTCTCGCCCCAAAGCCCGCCATGCGCCCGTTTTCGTCGCGGATGGGGATCATGAATTCGGTGCCGGAATCGATCAAAGGTCGAGCCCGCCGCGCCCCCGCAGACTCGCTCTGCCGCTCGCTGAGCAGACCCGCCTCCAGCATCTCCTGCGGGCTGTATCCGCGCTGGGCAAAGTGCTCCTGGATATGGTCGTAGCCAGCCGGTGCATATCCCAGGCCGAAGGTCTCGATGGTTGCATCGGTCAGACCGCGTTCTCCACGCAGGTAGCCCAGCACCGCAGGCTGCTGCCGCAATTGATCGGCGTAGTACACACGCGCATCCTCGAGCAGTCTGCGCAGCTGCTCATAGGCCTCTCTCTGCTCGGGTGCCTCCGCCTGGTACGCGGGCAGCTGCACGCCCGCGCGCGCCGCCATCCGCGTCAGCGCCTCGCGGAAATCAATGCCCTCTTTCTTCATCACGAACTTGAATATGTCGCCGCCTTCGTTGCATTCCCCAAAGCAGCGCCAGGTTCCCGTCTCGGGCCAGACCACGAAGGCGGGTGTGTTCTTGTTGGGATGGAACGGACAGAATCCGGTAAAGTTGCGCCCGCTCTTGCGCAATCGCACGCCGCTGGCTGTGATCAGTTCGACAATGTCGATGCGGGACTTGATCTCGTCGGTTGTGGACATCTGTGAAAGGTCGGAGCCCTCGGCCGTGCACGGGCGGACTTGGATTATAGACGCGTTCCGCCAACTCGGCCGATGCGACCGCCTCGCGGCGGCAACATCAGGAAATGTCCGGCCAGCTATCCAGCCGCACGATTCGGCCTGGCTTCTGGCAACGCCTTCCTTCGGGCGCGGCTTTCAGGGTTTGACTTGTACGCTCGGTACGCTGATCCGGATGCTGCTGGGTGACCACATATGCGCAACTGAGTCCGCGAAGTTCTGAAAGGCTCGCCCGATGGGAGCCCAAAGCGACGCCGCATCGATTTCTCCGGTCGCCGCAGTTATGCTGTTCCATGCCCCGGCTATCGCAGGTCGCGCGCCCGGGTCGACCGTCACCCACGCACCCACTCCGATGGCTATCACGAGCAAGACGAGCAACAACTTGCCCACGGGGCGCCTCCAGTCTTGAGCGGCCGCCGCACCGCCCTCGCCGTTCTAGAATCCCTCCAGCTTGGATAGATCGGCAATGCCGTCCGCCAGCGCCGCCACTCTTTGCAGCAGGCCCAGGCAATTCTCGCGTTCCATCTTCTTCTTGGACATGACCAGGATTTGCTCGAAGAACCGGTTGACGGTTGGGATCATTGGCACGAATGCCCCCAGCAGGGCTTCCGTGTCCCGCTTGGGTGCCGCCCTGAGCACGGCCTCGGCCTTACGAAGTGCATCCCACAGCTCCCTCTCTTCCTTCGCCCCCAGTGCCTTCGCTTCCACACCGAATTTCTTCTTTTGGTCGCGGGTAATTCGCACACAGCGCGCAAAGGCGGGCAGTACCGTCTTCCAGTCTTCGCGGCCGGTCCAGGCCTGCAACTGTTGCACGCTTCGCCTGGCGCCCGCGGGGTTTGCCGCTTGGGCGGCAAGAACAGCATCCACAACATCGTAACGAAAGCCGCCATCCTTCAACACGACCGCCAGGCGACCGCGAATGAAGTCCAACACCTCGGCCTTGTGTTTGCTGCCGACCTTCACGGGCTGGAGCTTGGCGGTCTTCTCAACGGCCGCTGCCAGATCGAACTCCCGGCTTTGGTCGAGAAGCGGCTGCACGATCCCCAGGGCTGCGCGGCGCAGCCCAAAGGGGTCCTTCGCGCCTGTGGGTGCCAGGTCCACGGCGAACAAGCCCACCAGTGAATCCAATCGGTCGGCCAGTGCCACTGCCTGCCCCGCCGCGTCGAGGGTGATGCCTGGTAATGTTCGCCAATCGCTTGGGCCACCGCCTCAGGTTCTCCGGATCGCCGGGCGTAGTCACGTCCCATCACGCCCTGCAGCGACGTCATCTCCGTGACCATGTCGGTCACCAGGTCGGCCTTGCACAGTTTCGCTGCTCTGCGGGCATACGCGGCGTCCGCTTTGTCGAGGCCCAGCATCGGGACGAGGTCGTTGACCAGCTTCTGAACACGCTCGGTCTTGGCCAGCATCGACCCCAGTTTTGTGTGGAAGGTCAGGCCGGCTAGATCCTTAACGTAGCTCTCCAGCGGCCGCTTCAGGTCCTCGCGCACGAAGAAGTCCGCATCCGCAAACCGGGCCCCCAGCACATGCTCATTCCCCTGCTGCACCAGTTCCAGGTGCTGGTCGTTTCCATTTCGGACTGCCACGAAGTTGGGCGCCAGCCCGCCGTCCTTCTCGATGGGGAAGTAGCGTTGATGCTTCTGCATCACCGAGATCAGCACCTCGCGCGGCAGCCGCAGGAAATCGGGGTCGAAGTTGCCCAGCACGGCCGTCGGCGCTTCCACCAGATTGGCCACCTCCGCCAGGAGTCCGTCCGAGATCACTGCAGCGCCGCCAACCTTTCGAGCGGCCTCCTCCACCTGCCTTCGTACGACCTTTGCCGCGCTCATCCGCCTCCAGCATGATTCCCAGGCCAGCGATATCTTCAAAGTACTGGCTTGCGGCGCGCACGGCCAATTCCGGCGAGCTGTTGGGCCGCAGACCACGCGTCGTGCCACCGGTCGTGACGCCTGCAAACTCGAATGGCACCACGCTCTCGCCGTACATCGCCACGATCCACCGGATGGGACGCGCGAACGCCACCCCCGAGTTGTTCCATCGCATCGACTTCTCGAACTTGATCTTGGAAAGCACCCCCGGCAGCGCGGAGGCCAGCATGCTCATCGTCGGCAGGCCCACATTCCCCTTGGTCCAGGCTACATAGCGTCCGCCGGGCATCTCCTTCACGAGTCGCTCGCGGGTCATTTCCTCGGGCTGCAGTTCGATCTGGTTCTTGCGCGCCCAGCCGAGCAGGGCCGGCGTCGGCTTGCCTTCCTTGTCGAAGGCTGCCAACTCCGGCGGACCCCTCAACTCCGATTGGCTGTCGGCCTGCTGCGATGCGAGGTCGGCGACGTGCACCACCAGCCTGCGCGGTGTGCCGAATGCCTTGACCTCGCCATGCGTCAGGCCCTGGCCCTCGAGCACGTCCTTTTCGAACGCCCGCCGCAGTTCCTCTGTGCCGCGCGTGATGTCGTCGACAGGCAACTCTTCCACGCCGATCTCCAGCACAAAATCCGCCGGCCCCGGGACCGCGGTCGGAAGCGCTGCCTGTGATGGGACGGGCTTCTTCGCTTCCTCCAGCAGCGGATACTCCAACTGCTGCCGCTGCTGCACGTAGGCTTCCGCCACGCCGCGCGCCAGCGCGCGCATGCGCTTGAAAAAGGCCTGCCGTTCGGCCACGCTGATCGCCCCGCGCGTGTCCAGGATGTTGAATGCGTGCGAGCATTTCAGCACATAGTCATGGGCCGGCAGCACGAGTCCTGCTTCCAGGCTGCGCTCGGCTTCGGCGGCGCACAGGTCATACATCTTGCGGACGTTGGCTACATCCGCCAGTTCAAAGTAGTACTTGGAGTGCTCGAATTCTTCGCGTTGCCGGATCTCGCCATAGCGCACGCTCGCGCCCCACGGCTCATGCCAGATGGCGTCCGCGTTATTCAGCGCGATCAGGATCCGTTCCAGGCCATACGTGAGTTCTACCGACACCGGATCTAGCGCCACGCCGCCCATCTGCTGGAAGTAAGTGAACTGCGTGATTTCCTGCCCATCCAGCCACACCTCCCAGCCCAGCCCCCAGGCCGAGATTGCCGGCTGCTCCCAGTTGTCCTCGACAAACCGGATGTCATGCTTGAGCGGATCCACGCCCAGCGCCTTCAGGGAATCCAGGTACAGCTCCTGAGGGTTACCCGGGTCCGGCTTCAGGATCACCTGGAACTGCGTATGCAGCTGGAAGCGATTGGGGTTCTGCCCGTAGCGGCCGTCGTCCGGGCGCACTGATGGCTCCACGTAGGCCACGTTCCACGGCTCTGGCCCCAGCACACGTAGAAAAGTGGCGGGATTCATCGTGCCAGCGCCTACCTGCGTGTAATATGGCTGTGCGATCAGGCACCCGCGTTCCGCCCAGTACTGCTGCAACGTCAGAATGATCTGCTGGAACGTCGATTTCGCCATTGGCTCTTCTTTTCTTCGCGGTGTGGGGAGATTGCGCGAGCATTATACCGTAGGCAAGAATACACGCCTCCGGGCGGCATGAGCCCAAAGGCGTGTAATGTCTGTTTGAGGTTTTCTGTCTGGGCTGTTAGCCCATTGTGTCACAGCGCTTATGGCGGTGACCCAGTCCTCCGCTTGAACAGGTCGTCTGATAGGGTGATCCAATCCCCACATCGCCCATTCCGATGTGCCTACTCATCATCAAAACGGGGTGTCGCAATTGGCTGCATCTGCGGGCCAGGCTCACCATCAAACCGCGCGCCGGTCGAAAGCGCCGCGGCGGGCAATGCCTCGGAGTCGAAGCGCGCCGCTGTTGCGCGCTTTTCGCCGGGAGCAGGCTGGCTTACGCCGAAGCCCTCCGTTCCAAATCTCTCGCCCATCCGATACCCGTATGCAGGATTCGGCTTTGCCACCCCGAACCCCTCATTGCCAAAGCGCTCGCCGCGGCTGTATGGCAGGGCCAACTCTGACGCCAGGCTCGTGCCTGCCAAAGGCTGAAAGGCCAGTAATACACCAACCACGAGGATGGCCGCCATCGTGACTTTCAACACAGCATTCCTATTCATCTGAACCTCCAGAGGCCGGCTGATTTTGCGCTTCATCGCGCTCCTGCCCCGAATGTCACAACTGTAGCGCCCGGAATTTGCCCCGTTTGCCATTCTTTGCCAAATTTGCCCAAACGGGCCCAAATGGTGCTATTCTGAAGTCCCAAAGCACATTTGCGGCCTCCGGAAAACCACCCTGCCATGTCCCCTCCGATCCCAAGCAGCACCTTGGAGCGTTTCACCAACTTTGGTGACTTGCTGCGCTTCCTGCGTCGGCGCGTAAGCCTCACCCAGGTGGAGTTCGCCGTGTCAGTCGGCTACAGCGGGGCGCAGATCAGCCGCTTGGAACAGAATCTGCGTCTGCCCGACATTCCGATGATCGAGGCCCACTTCGTCTCGGCCCTCGCCTTGGAGCACGAGCCGCTGGCCGTGGCCCGGCTCGTCGAACTCGCCGCCATGGTCAGGCGCGAGGATGCCGCGGCGTTCGGAGTAAGCCCTTACAAAGGACTCAATTGTTTTGATGAGGCCGACGCCGAACTCTTTGCCGGCCGCGAGGCGCTCACCGCGCGTTTGACGGATCGCGTGCTTGCCCTCTCTCCTGGCGGGACCCCCGCCCAGCGACGCTTTCTCGCCATTGTCGGCGCTTCGGGAAGCGGGAAGTCATCCGTGCTCCGAGCTGGCTTGGTGCCCGCGCTTCGCTGGAATCAGGTCTCGGCCGGCTGGCCGGTTCATCTCCTCACCCCCACAGCTGATCCGCTGGAAAGTCTGGCCGTCAGTCTCACTGACTCGGTGGCCGCAACTGCCGCCCTCATGGATGATCTGCTGCGTGACCCTCGCAGCCTGCACCTCTTCGTCCAACGCGCAGGGCAGCGACAAAATCCTCCGGGCCTCCTGCTGGTGATCGATCAGTTTGAAGAGCTCTTCGCCCTGTGCCGTTCGGAGCCAAAGCGCAGGGCATTCATCGACAACATATTACTGGCTTCGTCGGAGCCGGCAGGCCCGACAAGGACAGTGATCGCTCTCCGGGCTGATTTTTACGCTCACTGCGCCGCCTATGACGGGCTGCGCGAAGCCCTCGCAGGGCACCAGGACTACATCGGCGCCATGGCCGCGGCGGAGTTGCGGCGCGCCATTGAAGAGCCGGCTGCTCGCGGGCACTGGGAGTTGGAACCCGGTTTGGTTGATCAGTTGCTGCACGACGTCGGGGAGGAGCCGGGTGCGCTGCCGTTGCTTTCGCACGCTCTTCTGGAGACATGGCAGCGTCGACGCGGCCGCCTTCTCACTCTGAGTGGCTACGCCTCGTCTGGCGGCGTGCGCGGAGCCATCGCTGAGACCGCTGAGTCGGTCTTCAAAGATCAGTTCACGCCCGATCAACAAGTGATCGCCCGCAGGATCTTCCTGCGCCTCACCGAGCTGGGTGATGAAAGGGACACGGGCGACACGCGCCGGAGAGCCACTTTTAACGAACTGTTTCTGCGACCGGAGGACGCCGCCTCAACACAAGTCGTCCTCAAAGCCCTCGCCGACGCCCGGCTGATCACCACAACGGAAGATTCCGCTGAGGTGGCTCATGAAGCCCTGATTCGCGAGTGGCCAACGCTGCGCGGTTGGCTGGACGAGGACCGCGAGAGCCTGCGCTTGCATCGTCAGCTCACGGAGGCCGCACAGGAGTGGTCTGCTGCCGATCGTGAGGCGGACATGCTCTACCGAGGCGCGCGGCTTACGCAGCTTCGTGAATGGGCCGCTGCCCGTTCCGAGGATATCAATGACCTTGAACGCGAATTCATCGCCGCTTCGCGGGCCTTCGCCGAACGCGAGCAGGCCGAGCGCGACGGGCAGCGGCTGCGCGAACTTCAGGCTGCCCACCGGCTGGCTGAAGAGCAGCGGCAGCGCGCCGAAGATCAGGGCCGCACATCCGCGCAGCTGCGCCGCCGGGCCTACTATCTTGTCGGTGCCCTCGCGATGGCACTCGTTGCTGCGCTGGCAGCCGGCTTTGCCGCCAATCGCAATAGCACTCTTGCCACGCAGAATGCAGCCATTGCCGCCACGGCCCAGTCGGACTTCGCCCGTGCTGACTACCAGGCTCGTCTCGCCAGTTCCCGCGCCTGGGCCGCCGCCGCAGTCAACAACATAGGCGTCGATCCGGACCGCAGCATTCTGCTAGCCCTTCAGGCCGTGTCGGTCACCTACTCTGTGGACAAGGGCTGGACGCGGGAAGCCGAGGAAGCTCTCCACCGGACCATATCCTCCGCGCAGCCTTATGTGGCCCTGCGCGGGCACGCCAGTGGCGTCAATGATGTCGCCTTCAGTCCGGATGGCACGCGGCTCGCCACCGCCAGCCTGGACGGCACTGCCAAAGTCTGGGATGCTGTCACCGGTGCCGCACTGTTCACCCTGGAACCGGGAAAGGCCGATGCAGCCTCAGGCGGCAAACTGTACAGTGTGGCCTTAAGTCCTGATGGCTCCCAATTCGCTGTAGCCGGCGACGCTGGAGTGGTGACTCTCTGGGACGCGGTGACCGGCCAGGAAGTGTTGAAACTCGCTCCAGACGGGGAGCCCTCGGCGGTATTTTCTGTGGCCTTCAGCCCCGACGGGAAGCGCCTGGCTGCTGCAAGTGGCGACGGGACGGTGCGCGTGTGGGACCTGGAGCAGTCCCTCGTGTCGCTCACTCTACCCATTCACCTCAGCCTGCCGCCTGACATGCTTACGCTGATCAACGTGCACGACGTCGCCTTCAGTCCGGACGGGACGCGCCTTGCAACAGTGGGGCATGACAACACGGTTCAGATCTGGGATGCCTTCACGGGCCAGGAACGACTCACGCTGGTCGGTCACAAGGACGTCGTCCTGGCGCTGGCCTACAGTGCTGACGGCACGCGGCTTGCCACGGCCAGCTACGACACCACCACCAAAGTATGGGATGCCCAGTCCGGGGCAGAGCTACTCACGCTTTCCGCCAATACAGCTAGAAACACCGGCGTCGCCTTTAGCCCGGATGGGGCGCGCTTGGCCGTGGTTAGCGACGATGGAACCGCAAAAGTTTGGGACGCGTCCTCAGGTCAGCAATTGTTCACCCTGGCTGGCCACACCAGCGCCGTCCGGGCGGTCGCCTTCAGCCCCGACGGGAAGGCATTGCGACGGCCAGCGACGACGCGACCGCACGCGTCTGGCAAGCCGCGCCCAGTCGGGAGTTGTTCACTCTGACGGGACACACACAGGCGGTCTACGGGGGCCACTTCAGTCCCGATGGCACGCGTTTGCTCACCAGCAGCAATGATGGGATCGTGAAAGTGTGGGACACCTCCACCGGCCAACTGTTGTACAACCTCTCCCTGCCCGACGAGAATCTCAACGGAAGCGCCTTCAGTCCGGATGGAAAACTGATCGCCACCGGTGGCACAGATGGGCGTCCAAGAATCTGGGACGCGGCGACTGGCAAGCTGCTGACGACTCTGCCCGGGCACGCCCTACGCACCTTCGACGTGCAGTTCAGCCCGGACGGGAAGCAGCTCGCCAGCGCCAGTCCACGAGAGAACTCAGCCATCCTCTGGGATATCGCAACCCAGCAAGAGTTGAAGACGCTCTCTGGACACACCGGTCGCGTGTTTTGGCTCGATTTCAGCCCTGACGGCAACCGGCTCATAACGGGTGGTGAGGACACGGTCGCCATCGTCTGGGACCTCGCCTCCGGGCAGCCAGTGCTCAAACTGCCAATTCCAGGCGGATCCTGCAGCAACGAGGCCACCTTCAGCCCGGATGGCACGCGCCTGCTCACGACGGATGCGAGCGAAGTCGCCAGAGTGTGGGACGCCGCGACCGGCGAACTGCTTCTGGAACTTGCCGGTCACTCGGGCGCGGTCTACGGCGCGGCGTGGAGTCCCGATGGAAAGTTCATCGCCACCGGCAGCGCCGACAAGACCGCCAAGATCTGGGACGCAGCGACCGGCGAAGAATTGCTCACGCTGTACGGCCACACCGCCGTCGTTGGAGGTGTTGCATTCAGCCCGGATGGAACGCGCCTGGCGACCATGAGCGACGACGGCACCGCGCGCATCTACGTGCTCCCGATCGAAGAGCTGGTGGCACTGGCAAGGACGAGGGTCAACCGCGGCTTGACGACCGAAGAGTGCCAGAGATACCTGCATGTGGAGCACTGCCCGTGATGCAAGTTCACGTGAGCGTGGTTAGAATCACCCCATGCCTGCGGATATCCTGATCCTCGGCGGCGGCCCAGCCGGTCTGTCCACTGCCCTTCATCTTGTCCAGCTCGCCTCCAATCTCGCAACCCGCATCCTGATCCTGGAGAAGGCTCGCTATCCGCGTCCGAAGCTGTGTGGCGGAGGCCTGACGCCCGACGCCGAAGTGATCCTTGAGGGTCTGGGCCTGGACGTGGCCGAGATCCCGCATGTCGACGCGGCAGAAGCGCATCTGGACTTTGCCGGCGAGGGGCTTGTGCTTCGGTTTCGCGGCCGGCATGCACTACGCATGATTCGGCGGGACGAGTTCGATGCCTGGCTGGCGGCCAAAGCCCGCCTCGCAAGAATTGAGATTCGCGAGGCGGTGACAGTCCGTCGCGTCGTACCTGGCCGGGACGCCGTCACCGTGGAGACTGACGCGGGCGACTTCAAGGCTGCCATTGTTGTGGGTGCCGATGGCTCCAACGGCGTCACCCGGCGCTGCATCCTCCCCAACGAGCCCATCCACACCGCCCGCGCCCTCGAGCTGCTCATTCCTCGAGACGACGTCGTTGCGAACGACAGCAGGGAGCGAGGCAATCTCCTCCCCCCTCCGCGTAGCGCCGCACACTCCTCCCCGCATGCTGGATCCGCCGCCTCACTGCAGTCCTCCGAAGTTGGATATGTCTCGGGTGTTCTCCCCGAGACATATCCAACTTCGGATTCTTTTCCCCTCCCCCGCACTCGGGGGAGGGGTGAGGGGTGGGGGAAGAACAATCCCCACGCACGTGACGTCGCCTACTTTGACTTCGCACCCGTCCCCCTCGGAATCGCGGGCTACACCTGGGACTTCCCCACGCAAGTAAACGGCCGGCCCATGCGCTGTTGGGGAATCTACGACACCAATCTACTGGCCGATCAGGAACGCCCACCGCTGAGGCGGCCGCTAGAGGAAGAACTGCTGCGCCACGACGCGAGCCTCACGCAGGCTGAACTCCAGGGCCATCCCATCCGCTGGTTCAGCCCCCGCAGCCGGCTGAGTGCCCCGCGGTGCTGCTCGTGGGCGACGCGGCGGGCGCAGACGGCATCTTCGGCGAGGGCATCAGCATTGCACTGGGCTACGGCCGCGTGGCAGCGGAAGTCATACAATCTGCGCTCGCAAGTGGTGACCTGTCATTTGAGGACTACGGTCGGCGCGTGTTGCGCAGCCCCCTGGGCCAGGCGCTGACCGTGCGCACCGTCATCACACACATCTTGTACCGCCTGCATTGGGCCTGGTTCCAGCGCTTCTTCTGGCGCGTGCTCAAGCCGCTCGTGCAGGCGTTCTCCCTGCTCATCGTCCTCAACTGGGCACGCCGCATGAAACCGGCGAAAATCGCGTCGCTCCGGAAACAATGAGGAACAATACAAGTCCGCGGGATTACCTTCTCGACAAGCTCTGACCACTTCACAACACCCGGTTCCCTGAAAAAGGACATGCGTCGGGTGCTCTTACCGACTCCTCACTTCGTTGGATGCTTCGCGCCCCGTTGGGCAGCTAGTCGTGACGTTTGCGCCAGCCTTGCTAAGGAGAAGGGATGGGTGCTCTTCCCATCCCTTCTCATTAGCATTGACTCCCCTCCCCTGCACTTGGGGGAGGGGTTGGGGGTGGGGGCTGCCGCCTCGGCCCACTCAGGCGAAGGCGCTATCCATCGGTTGTTGCGCATTGTTCCTCATTGTTTGGGCAGCGACGCGATTGTCCGGCCGCACTGGCACGCGGTCACATCGCCTGGAAGGTTCCCATGCCCTCCGTTGTCCGGAAAAGAGATAAGCGATGGTGTGCTTCTATCGCATATCTCTTTTCCGGTTCTGTGTTCCCCTCCCCCGTTCTGGGGGAGGGGTTAGGGGTGGGGGAAGATCTTCGCTATCGTCGGATCTGCCTCAGGAAGCCCGGTGTCTTCAGTTCGCGCTCCAGCAGGTACGTGAAGAACCCCTGCATGAGCGTTTCAGTCTCCTGTTTCACCTGCTCCACCGGCCGCGCTCTGGTCGCTTCGGCGTAGTCCGATCGCTGGAAATGTCTCAGGTAACGCAGCCCCTCCAGCGAGATCGGGTGCAGCGCCTGCCTCTCGGACGGGCGCAGGTCGGTCTTCCTGGCCGAATCCGGGCAGACGATTCCACCCGCTAGGAATGAGAAGAACTGATCCTCAGGCTTGATCTCATTGCCGCACAGGGCGCACTCGAACAGCTTGGGCCGAAAGCCCAGCAGATCAAGCAGTCGCATCTCATAGAAGCGGATGGCCATCCAGGGTTCGGCGTTCGCGGCCAGGCGTGAGAGTGTCTCGGTCAGCAATCGGAAGACGGGTGTGCTGTCGCTGCCCTCGTCGTAGGTGAATCGATCCACGAGCTCGATCACATAGGAAGCCTGGCTGGTAAGAATCAGGTCTTCGCGCAGGGGCAAGTACGCCTCGACCGTCTCCGCCTGCGTGACCAGCGGCATATCGCGGCCCTTGGCCAGCTGCAGCTTGACGTGCGTGAAGGGTTCGAGGTGGCCGGCTTTGCGCGAAGTCATACGCCGCACGCCCTTCACGATGGCGCGGGTCTTGCCGCGCTGCCTGGTGAATAGCGTCAGAAGGCGGTCGGCCTCACCGTAGTCGGCATGCCGCAGCACCACCGCCTCGACGCCAAATGAATGCGCTTCACGCATGGTCGTTGCGCCGGCAAGGCGTCACGCCTCTCTCAGCCCTTGCCCAGGTGTTGCGGTTGGAACGCCTCGGGTAGCAGGTCGCCCACCGTGGTCTCCTTGACGACCTTCCCGTTCCCGTCGGCGATGACCACGATCGTGTCCAGCCCGAACTCTGCCAGCACCTGACGGCAGCTGCCGCAGGGCGAGCCGCCGTTGTCCGTGACCACGGCGATGATCTCGAAGTCCATGTCGCCCTCAGACACCGCCTTGAAAACGGCGGTCCGCTCGGCGCAGATGCTTGTGGGATAGGCGGCATTTTCAACGTTCACGCCCGTGTAGATGCGTCCGCTGCGGGTCCGCAGCGCGGCTCCCACCCTGTAGTTGGAATATGGCGCGTAGGCTCTTCGGCGCGCCTCGTTCGCCAGTTCGATCAGGGATTGCTTCTCTTGTTTGGTAAGGGTCATCTCCGCTCACCCAGTGCGCAGCGCCTGCGCCACGCTCAGGATTTCTTTGGTTTCCGTTGCAGCTTCTTGATGCCCCGCGCGGGCACGCCCACCGCGAGTGTGTCAGGTGGTACATCTCGCGTAACGACAGCACCCGCGCCCGTGCGCGCACCGTCGCCGACCTTTACCGGCGCCACCAGCATGGTGTCCGAGCCGATGAAGACGTCCGCGCCGATCTCCGTCGCATTCTTCTTTTCGCCGTCGTAGTTGCATGTGATCGTGCCGGCGCCGATATTGGTGTTCTCCCCAATGCGGGCGTCGCCGATGTATGAGAAGTGTCCGACCTTCACGCCCGGTGCCAGGTAGGAGTCCTTGACCTCGCCAAAATTGCCCATGTGGACGTGGTTCGCCAGGTGTGCGCCTCGGCGCAGCCGGGCAAAGGGCCCGATGTCCACGTCATCTTCCAGGACGGCTCCATCCATCACGGACGCCAGAATCTTGCAGCGATCACCGATGCTTGAGTCGCGGATGATGGCATTCGGCCCGATCTCGCCCGCCTTGCCGATGGTTGTCTTTCCCATGATATGCGTGTTGGCCCGGATCAGTGTGTCCTCGCCAATCGTCACTTCGACTTCGATGTAGGTCGAAGCCGCATCCGCCATGCTGACGCCCTTGAGCATGTGGTCGCGATTGATGCGTTGGCGCATGGCTGCCTCTGCCTCGGCCAGGTGCACTCGGTTGTTGATCCCGATGGTCTCGGCCAGGTCCTCATGCAGTACGGCCAGCACCGGATGCCCTGTGCGCCGTGCCACCTCGACGATGTCGGTGAGATAGTACTCGCCCTTCTGTGGGTTGCGCTCGATCTTCTTCAACGCATCCCATAGCCAATCGCCTCTGAAGCAGTACGCGCCCACGTTGAGCTCATGGATCAGCAGCTGCTCGGGCGTGGCCACGAGCTCCTCCACGATTGCCTCCACCGTCCCATCCGCTGCGCGCACCACCCGGCCGAACCCGCGCGGATCGGGGGCGTTGACCGTGAGCATGGTCATGGGCCCGCTATTCGTGCGCTGCGCATCCACCAGCCTCATCAGAGTCTCGCCGCGCAGCAGAGGCATATCGGCATAGGTCACGAGCACCAGCTCGCTCTTGCCGCGCAGCAGCGGTTCGGCCTGCATCACGGCATGCGCCGTCCCGAGCTGCGGCTCCTGCACGGCAAATTGCGCTCCGTCGCCCACGAAGCGGCGGATTGGTTCGGCGCCGTGGCCGAGGACTAAAACGGGCTTGTCGGTGGACGCCTGTGCCACCGCGCGCATCACGTGCCAAAGCATCGGTCGGCCGCACAGTGAATGAAGCACCTTGGGTGTGGCCGACCGCATTCGGGTGCCCTGCCCGGCAGCCAACAGTACGGCAGCAACCTGCATTTAGTCTCCTTCCAGGGGGCGCCGCGGCGCACGCCGTGTCGTGGATGCGGCCCGGGCGCTGAAGGCTGAGAGAAAAATACCCGCCTGCGCGGGTCTACGTGTCACAGCTGGGGCGCCTGGATTCGAACCAAGATCCACAGATCCAAAGTCTGGTGTGCTGCCATTGCACCACGCCCCAAGGCACCGTGCAGCGTGCTCTTACATATGAGGAGCGCGGGGATTGTATCACACGCAGGTTGCGAGGTCGCGCGCGGCGCCGAGCGATGCACTTCCGATCGAGGCTACTTCCCCTCGCCGTCGGGCGTCAGGCCCAACTTGCGCGCCTCTTCGTACGGGATCACGTCCTTGCTGATCGGCTTGTTGCCGTGTTCCGCGGCCGCTGCCTCCCAGTAGGAGTCGATGTCGTCTTCGCTCAGCCCCGCGTTGTCGGCCGACTGCAGCATGCTCTCGAGGTCGCCGATGACCGCCGCCTTCTTTTCAGTCTGGGAATCTGGTGCCGCCGCAGTCGCGCCCTCCACCTCTCTCGCGCGCAGACCGCGTCCGATGTCCGATCGAGCCGCGAGGACGGTCTTAAGAATGAGGGACAGCCCATCCGGTGCACCCAAAGCTTCTCCGGCAAGCACAATGGCGTGACTTGGATTCACCGGCATGAATATGAGATCCTGATCGCCGCCCGAGAATATCGAAACGTGATCGGGGCTCTGCTGTCGATTGGATTCGGCCACCTTCAGGGCGGCCAGGAAGTGCGACGCAAGCGTCGACGTCAGTGATACTTCCATGCTGCTGTCGCGCAGTCTGCCGGCTGAGGCTGCCAGCTTGCCGCGACGGCTGATGAGCATGGCGGCATCCGCACCCGTCTGCAGACGCAGCTGCTCGAGTAGGTCGGGTAGCGACACGGGCCCGACCTCGGCCTCCGCTTCCGGCTCAACGTCAAGGGGGCTCTCCGCTCGCAAACTGCGCTCGACGGCGCCCAGGAAGTCACCCAGCGGGACGGGCTTGCTGAATACCGCGACCGCGCCGGCATCCAGGATCTCTTCACGGACCTTGCGGTCCGTGTTGCCGGTGATGACGATCGCCGGCAGTTTCGGCAGGCCCAGGCGCGCCTGCCGCATCAGCTCTGTTCCGGTGATGCCGGGGAGGTTGTAGTCCGTTACCAGCAGATCCACCGGCCGATCGCCGATGAACCTGAGCGCGGCTTCGCCCGAGATGGCCTCGAAGACCTCAAGGTCCGGATCGCGCAGCGTATCCAGCGCCGAGTGCAGCAGGCGCAGGATATCTCGTTGATCGTCAACCAAAAGGATGGCAGGCGCCATGTTTGTGGAAGCTGACCAGCCCCCACTTTGCCGGACTACTGGATGAATGTCTCCGCAAAGTGGCAGGCAGCAAAATGACCGGGCTTGAGCTCGCGGAACTCGGGGACCTTTTCGGAACAGATCTGTTGCGCCACCGGGCAGCGCGGATGGAACCGGCAGCCGCTGGGCGGGTTGAGCGGACTGGGGACGTCGCCTTTCAGGATCAGTCGATTGCGCTTGAGCTTGGGGTCGGCGATTGGAATGGCGGACATGAGTGCCGCCGTGTATGGATGCAGAGGATTGCGATAGAGCTCGATCCGATCCGCCAGCTCGGCCATCTTGCCCAGGTACATCACCGCCACACGATCGGAAATATGCTCGACCACGCTCAGATTGTGGGCGATAAACAGAAACGTCAAACCAAACTCGTGCTGCAGGTCCCTCAGGATATTGAGCACCTGGGATTGGATGGAAACATCCAGGGCGCTCACCGGCTCGTCGCAGACGATGAACTTGGGCCGCAGGGCCAGAGCGCGGGCGATGCCGATGCGCTGCCGCTGGCCCCCCGAAAACTCGTGTGGAAAGCGGCGAGCGTGATAGGTCTCCAACCCGACCTTCTTGAGGGTTTCCATCATGATGTCGACTCGCTCCGCGTGCGTTCCGACTTGATGGATGTTCAACCCCTCCATGACCGATTCGCCGATGGGCAGGCGCGGATCCAGCGAACCGTATGGGTCCTGGAAGATGATCTGCATATCCCGCCGAAGCAATTTGAGCTCGCGGGCCTTGAGTTTGAAGATATCGCGGCCCTCAAAGATGGCCGCACCCGACGTGGGGTCGATCAACCGCAGCATGGTGCGCCCGACAGTGGTCTTGCCGCAGCCGGATTCGCCCACCAGACCCAGGGTTTCGCCCCGCCGGATCGAGAAGCTGACGTCATCCACGGCCTGGACCTGGGCCACCATGCGTCGCAGCACGCCGGCCCGCACCGGGAAGAACTTCGTCAGGTGCTCGACCTGCACCAGGATCTCATTGCCATTTGCGTTGTCGGCCATCAAGTGACTCCAGGCTCCGCTCAGCGTGCCTTGAGGGGCGCGCGGTGGCCTTCTGTGCTTTGATAGAGCCAGCAGCGGACCTGGTGCCCCGGCCGTGCCTCGATCAGACTCAGGTTCTGATTCCGTGCAGATGGTCAGCGCATGCTTCACGCGTGCCGTGCAACGCGGTGCGAATCGGCAGCCCTTCGGCAGGTCCACCAGGTTCGGCACGCTGCCGGGGATCACATCCAGGCGGTCCTTGATCTTGCCCAGGATCGGAATGGAACCGATCAGGCCCTGGGTGTAGGGATGCAGCGGATGATCGAACAGTTCGATGCACTCGCTCTGTTCCACGATCTCTCCGGCGTACATCACCGCCACCCGCTCCGCCATTTCGGCGATCACGCCCAGGTCGTGGGTGATGAGCAGCACGGAGGTGCCCATCTTCTCCCGCATATCCAGGATCAGGTCCAGGATTTGGGCCTGGATGGTTACATCCAGTGCCGTGGTCGGTTCGTCCGCGATCAGCAGTTCGGGGATGCAGGCCAGGGCCATGGCGATCATCACGCGTTGCGCCATGCCGCCCGAAAGCTCATGCGGGAATGACATGGCCCGCCGTTCGGCATCCGGAATTCCCACCATCTTGAGCAGCTCCACCGCCCGAGCCTCACCGGCATGCTTGCCGAAATCCTGGTGAATGCTCAGCACCTCGGCGATCTGCTCGCCCGCGCGAAAGACCGGGTTGAGGGCCGTCTGCGGCTGCTGGAAGATCATCGAGATGCGGTTGCCGCGAACGCGCATCATCTCGCTCTCGGGTAGCTCCAGCAGGTTCACGCCGTCCAGCCGGATCTCGCCTTCGAGTATCTTGCCAGGCGGTGAGATCAGCCGCATGACCGAAAGGGAGGTGATGCTCTTGCCGCAGCCGGATTCACCCACCAGCCCCACGATCTCGCCGGAGCGGATGGTGAAATCCACGCCATCCACCGCGTGCACCACGCCGTCGTCGGTGAAAAAGTGGGTCCGCAGATTCTTGATTTCGAGCAGGGTCTTCTTTTCGGGCTTCGATGCGCTCATTGGGTACGGGTCCGAGGTCGCGGCTGATTATAGTCGAGAACGGCTATGGAGCCGACGGAATGGCGAGTTCGGGCGCGCCGTACACGCCGGCCAGCCCGTCCACGATAGAGTTGAATGGATAAGAGATGCCGCGCAACTCGTCTCTAACCGCCACGGAGTATAGCGGAATCATCGGCAGCTCCTCGACCAGCGCCCTCTGCATGGCGCCCACATGGCTGCGCGCGTCCTCCAGGCTGCTGGCAACCTGCAGTTCGCCGCACAAGGATGGAAGCATGCTGGGGCTGTAACTGAAAACGGCGCCCGCGCCGAACCAGCCGCACAAGTATCCGGGATATGCTCCCACATGCCAGCCCATCATAGCGGCATCAAAGTCTCCGCTGCTGAGGACTGCATACTCCACCTCGTCCGAGGGCAGAACTAATCGTTCCAGTCGAATCCCCAGGGTGGCCGCCTGCCTCGCAACGTAGGATGCTGCCGCCGCCCGCTGCTCATCGGAACTGGGCGCCAGGAGACGCATGGCGGGAACCGCGCTGCCGTCCGGCCTTGTCAGACCCTGCCCGTCTTGAGCTTCCTGTGGCTCTCGTTCCCAGTTGAATCCTGCCGACTTCAATTTTCCGACCGCTTGAGCCAACCTTGCGGCTGCGTCCATGCCCGCGCAAGGAAGAGGCGCATCCGGAGCGTGCCATGCAAGTTCATACGACGGAATGAAGTCCGGAAGCTCGACCGCGTTGCCGATGTTTGCGGCCAGTTCCGTCTGATCCAACATGCAGCCGAGGGCGCCGCGGACAGCCTCCTCCGCCAGTCCTGCGGAGTTGGGATTCAAAATCACGAAGCGCAGGCTGTGCGACGGACTGGTCATCGTCGACGCGGAGACAGTGGGCGATCGGGGCGCGGGATCCAGGATCAGGTTGATTTCATCGGCAGCCAACGCCTGCTGTGCGGCTTCCGTCGACGGATACAGCAGGTACGTGGTCCGATCGAAATTCGCCCTTGGGCCGGGGTACGAGGGGATTGTAGCGATTTGTCGCCTCCTCTGAGGACACCGGGTTCTCGTCGGGCAGCCACGGTCCCAGCAGTGGCTCATCGGAGTCGTTCGATTGGAACAGGGCGGACCGGGCGGCTTTCAGCCCATCCTGGATCCCGGCCTGTTCCTTGGCAAGATCGTTGGTGGCCTCGTCGTAGTTGCCCTGCTGACGCCGCAGGTCCGCCTGCAATTCGCGCGCCTGTTCGCCCTGAGCTGTGAGAGTCGCAGCGTACAAGCGGTTGACGTCCGCTTGCAGTGTCGCCGCTTTTTCCTCCAGGGCCTGGATCCTGGCGTAGGCTTCGGCGGTGGGGAGAAGGTCCGCGGCCTGCTCGACCTTTCGGAGCCCAGAACGCTGCCTGGACTACCGGCCCCTGCAACGCGCCAAGTTGAAAAGCGTCGACACCGGGCTGCGTCTTGAAGAAGAGCGCCAATTCATCCGGCGCGATCGCCTCGGCGTGATCCAGAGTTTGCGCCTGATAGAATTCGCCCCAGTCAAAGCCCAGGTCAAACTTCAGCGCGGCGTTGATGGTGAACGCCGCGTCCTGGGCGGTGAACGCAGTGCCATCGCTCCAGCGCAGATCCGTTCGAACGGGAACGCTGGCGGTGTGAAAGGCGCCCTCCGGGTGCATGGGCGTCGGCATGCCGGCGGCGAGCCGCGGCTCGAAGGTTTGATCGGGAGTGGAGAGCACATACAACCGGGGCCAGTAGCCGGCGCGCACGGCGTAGTCGTTGTACGAATAGCCCTCGCCATTGAACAGCGCCCACACGTTCTGTCGGCCGAGCGATCCGACCAGGCCGATGCGCATCTCCGGCGCGTGCGTTGGAGCTGCGGTAGGCGTGGGGGCAACGATGGGGCCGTTGGAATTCACCGGCGCGCAGGCCGATGCGAGGATCGTGCACAGCGACAGGCAAAGAGCCACCCGACGGCGCCCGCGACCCCACGCCGCCGCAAGCGGCTGCGACCCGTTGATCACTGTTGGCAACCTTGACCCATGTCGAACGCCTCGATATTCCACATTGGATTGGCGCTTGGATCAAGGTCGAAGTGGCACAAATCGGCGCGCGCCGCGGCCACCTTCAGGCGGTAATACAGGGGGATCGCGGGGAGTTCGGCGGCAAACACCTCCTGGGCCTGCCGGTAGGCCTCAGCGTATGCCGCTTCACCCGGCAGCGCCAGCGAGGCGCCGTGACAGGCCGCATCGTACTGTGGATCCTTGAAACCCGTGACGTTCGTGCCGCTCCAGCGATTGCCCCCGTTGGGTATTCCTGTGCTCATGAACCAATCGCACGGCGGCAGGACCTCGTCTGTGGACATCGCGTATTCGATCAGGTCAAAGCGTCGGCCGAACAGCAGGCCCTCGGGCCCGGGCGCGTACACGTCATCCTGCGAGAAGAACTGCACTTTGACGCCCACGCCGCATTCGGTCAGTGACTGCGACAGGATGTCTGCGACCTGGCGTCGCTGCAATGCGGGCGTCGTATAGTAGTTAAGGGTAAGCGGTGTACCGGCCGGGACATTGGCGACGCCCGATGCCACGCGCGGCGTGCTTGGGTTCCCATCCAGATCGCGCCAGCCGACCTGCTCGAGCAACTGTATGCCGGCGGCAGAATCGTGCTGGTAGGCGGGCACGCTGCCGTTATGCAGAGGATGGTCAACCGGCACAAAGGTCAGTGGCACGCTCGAGCGGCCAAAGAGCACGGTGTCGACCGCCTTCTGGCGGTCGGCGCACAGGGCCAGGGCCTGGCGCGTGCGTGCATCCGCGAGAATGTCCGGCCGGTCATTCCGAGCCAGGCTGATGCCGTCATCATACGTGCCCGGCACGATCCCGATGCCCAGCCACTCGATGGACATGCCCGGGGCAATGGACGCCTGAGCCGTCCCCGCCTGCTCGAGCTGGGTAAGAAGGGCCATCTGTCCATCCAGGCGGATGCTGGGATCCAGAATATCGCAGCGGCCAGCGGTGAGCTCACTGATGGCGGCATTGGGATCCGTGATGAAGCGGAAGACGACCTGATCGAACTTCGGATAACCCTCCGAGAGGCGGAAATAGCTGGGGTTCTTCACCAGCGTGATCTGATCGCCCGCCGCCCACTCCTGCATGCGATAGGGTCCCCAGCCGAGCGGGCTGCGTGAGGCGATATCGATCTGGGCCAACTCGCCGGGCTGGTAGCTGCTCCAGACGTGCTTTGGGGCAGGCGACCAGAAGTTCGTCATGAAGGAAACATCCAGAAAGCCCGGGATGCCCCACCACTGTGTTGTGGCGGGATCCGCCGCCTCGTACACCTGCGTCCGGTCAAGCAGGAAGCGCGACCCGACCGGCGCCGTTTGCTGATCGAGCTGGTACGCGTAGACCGAATCATCCGCGGTCAGCGGGGTTCCATCCGACCACGTCACGTCGGCTCGCATCTTGAACGTGACGATCATCTGATCCATCTGCAGGCTGCTGACTCCGTCGTAGGTCACGACGCAGTCATCGCCGCGACACGAGGCGGGGCGGATGCGCTTGCCCGCGGCCAGCATCACCGCATTGCCGTCTGCGTCCACCACCGTATCGCCCGCACGCACCTGTGCCGGAACGATCTGAACGTCGCCGTCCGCCAGGGTCGGCAGCTTTTGCAGGATCACCGGCTGGTAGTCGTAGCTCAGTGTGTCAATGGGCCCATCGTAGATGGCGGCCAGCACGCTGCGGGCCGCCGCGTTGGGGGAGCCCAGCGGGTAGAGTGTGTTGGGTTCGGCGCCCAGGCACACCGTGAGGTTGCGCTCCGGCGCAGCCGTGGGTGTGGGGATGGTCGTCGGCAGGGCGAAGGGTGTCGGCGCAGCACTCCTGCCAAATGGAAGCGCGCACCCACTCAGAACTGCGACGAGGAAGAAGACTATCAGTATGGCTCGGCGAAAGCCGGGCGTTGAAGGCATGGACTGCTCCTTGTCGGCCGCACAGCAGCCACGCTGCTGAAGGACGCGACGATTGCAGCCGAATCCTATCCCATCCCGGCAGTTCGGACAAGCCAACCGCCTCGGCCAGAATGAAATGCCCGCGTCACGTCCTGACGCGGGCGATAGACAGTGGTCGATGCGCGCTAAGCGTTAGCTCGAGATCCGGCCCCGCCTGCGAAGGCGGATTCCCAGCAGGATGGTGGCGGCAATCACAGTAGTGGTCGCCAGCACCGGCATCGTCGAAGCCGACTTGCCCGGCGTGCTTGCCGCCGGCGCCGGCGTTGCCGCCGCGGCTTCCGGATGAAGTCGGAACCCAGCCGCGGTCTCGGCGTTGAGAACCGGAGGGTTCATCCGATTCAGTTTGATCACATAGGCCGTCACCGCCCAGCCCTCTTCCTCGGTCAGGCTGTTTGGGTTATGCCATGGCATCGTGGCCTGGATGTAATCCCGGAGGTTCGCAGCGGTCTGGAACGGAGCCATTGCGACGCGGCCGACAATCGCCGGAGCAATCGGCAGCACAAAACCATCCGGGGGATGATTGGCCGCATGGCACTTGGACTGCCAGCAGTTCTGGTCCTTCGGATCCCAGGTGGCGCGCCAAGCATCTGTCAGGCCCTCACCGGAGTAGGCGTGACAGGCGCTGCACACGAGGCGATAGATCTCGCGGCCGTGGTCAAGTTGGGTGGCGTCCGGCGGCAGGTCGACCAGGATCCAGGAATCCTTGTTGGGCGGCATTACGGGAGGCGAAGGCATGGGCGTGGGTTCTGGGGCCGTCGGTGCACCGCCCAATGCTGTTCCGCAAGCCGCAAGACAGCAATGCGCAGCCAGACAGCAACATCAAGGCGGGGACCAGGCGGGCTCTACTCTTCACGGTTGGATCCAGGCTTGGTTGGCAGCGCAACTGGCGAGCGGCGCTGCTCCAATCATGAAGGGACAGGATCCGCTTGGCTTTCTTCGTATCCTGTCCCTTTTGCGCACGTCTGTTGTTGTGGCCTGTACTCCCTATTGCGTTCCCCGCAGCCGCGGGTCAAATGCATCCCGCAATCCGTCGCCCAGGAAATTGAAGGCGAACATGGTGATGGCCAGAGCCAGGGCCGGGAAGATCGCCTGATTCGGATACGTTCGGACCACCGCAGAACCATCCGAGATCATGGCGCCCCACGAGGGCGTCGGCGGCGTTACGCCCAGTCCGATGAAGGACAGGAAGGCCTCGGTGGAAATGTATCCCGGAATGGCCAGCGTCTCGTTGACGATCAGCGGCCCGAGGATGTTCGGCAGGATGTGCTTGAACATGATGCGCATGTTCCCTGCCCCGATGGTGTGCGCCGCCTCGACAAATTCCTTCTCACGCACCGAGAGCACCTGGCCGCGCGTGAGGCGCGCCATGGTTTCCCAGGCCGTCAGGCCGATCCCCACGAATATGAAGAGCATGCCCCCCAGCTGGTGGTCCAGCTGACTCAACGCGTAGGCTGGGGTGCCGGGTGGTATGTCCGTCAGCGTCGAACGGAAGAAGGCCATCAGCAGGATGATGAAGAGCAGGCTTGGGAAGGCGTACAGCACGTCCACCACGCGCATCATGAGGTTGTCGACCCGGCCGCCGAAGTAGCCCGAGATGCTGCCGTAGATGACGCCGACGATCAGGCTGATGAGCGGTCCAATGAAGGCCACCGAAAGCGAAACGCGCCCGCCGTAGATGATCCGGCTGAACAGGTCACGCCCCACGTAGTCAGCGCCCAGCGGGTATGCCTCCGAGATCTGCGCATACCCCTTCATCGAGGGAAATACCGAAAGCAGCCACGTCGGCACCTTGTTCTGGTCAGGGAGTATCTGCACCTCAAACGACTTCAGGGCGATCTTGTCGGCGAAGATCGTGATCAGGATCAACAGTACGATCAGGACCCCGCCAATGACCGCTGCGCGGTTGCGCATCAACCGTCGCAGGGCATCCTGCCACAGACTCTCGCGCTTCTGCGTGAGCGGCATGCCGCCTGCGCCGAAGGGGGTGGGCTGAAGAGCTTGGGTTTGTGCCATGGTTTCTCCTTTAAGTCCGGGGCTCAAGATCCTCTAATCGTAGCGAATCCGGGGGTCCAGATACGCATAAGTAAGATCGACTACCAGGTTCGCGATCACCAGCAGCACTGCATAGAGCAGGATGGTACCCATGATGACCGGATAGTCGCGCTCGGTGATGCTGGTTACGAAATACTTCCCCATTCCGGGAATTCCAAAGATCAGTTCGGTAACGAACGTGCCCGTGACCAGCGCTGCGAACAGGGGGCCGACGATGGTCACAACCGGTATCAGCGAGTTCTTCATCGCGTGCCGCGTGATCACCGTCTGCTCTGGCAGCCCCTTGGCTCGCGCCGTACGGATATAGTCCTCGCGAACCGTCTGCAGCAGGCTGGCCCGGGTCAAGCGCGCAATGATGGCCGCGTCCCCCAGCCCCAACGCGACAGCCGGCATGATCGCGAACTTGAAATAGCCCCACCCATAATTGGTCGGCAGGAAGCCCAGCAGGAACGGCGGCTTTGCGCCCCAGCCCGTGGGTGGAAACCACTTCAGCGCGATGCCAAACAACCACACGAAGACCGGCGCGATGACGATGATGGGAACTGACACTCCGAATATCGCAACCGCCATCCCTGTATAGTCCCAGAGAGTGTTCTGATGCAGCGCGGCCAGGATCCCCAGCGGCATGCCAAGCACGATCGCCACGATCAGGGCCAGGACCCCCAACTGCGCCGAAACCGGCAGGTTCGCGCGGAAGATGTCATTCACGGTCCGGCTGCGGGAATGCATCGAGGGTCCGAAATTCATCCAGCGCAGCCAAACCGATCCCATCTTCACATTGACCAGGAAGTCGTCCATCAGGGAATTGGTTGGCCCGACCGTGGTGATGTGGGGAACCATCGTGCTGTACAGGTAATCCACATACTGGAGCCACAAGGGATCATCCAGGTGATACCGCTGATTGAGCATCGCGATCGTCTGATCCGGCAGCTTCTTCTCGCGGCTGAACGGGCCACCCGGGACGGAATGCATCAGCATGAAGGTGATCAGCGATACGGCGATCACCACCACGATCATGTAAAGCAACCTGCGCACTACGTAGCGACCCATTCGTTTTCTCTGATGCAGCCTTCAGGCAGCGATTGCCAGTGCGACCCATGCCCGGCCTGGGAGCGACCGGGACCCCGCTTTCAAGCGTCTCTAATCGTAGCGAATGCGTGGATCCAGGTAGGCGTACGTCAGATCCACCAGCAGGTTCGCGATCACCAGGAACACCGCGTACAGCAGGATCGTTCCCATGATGATCGGGTAGTCACGATTCGTAATGCTGGTCACGAAGTACTTCCCCATGCCGGGGATGCCGAAGATCAATTCGGTCACAAAGGTACCGGTGACCAGGGCGGCGAACAGCGGCCCCAGGATGGTGACCACCGGGATAAGCGAGTTCTTCAGGGCATGCCGGGTGATGATCGTGCGTTCAGGCAAACCCTTCGCCCGGGCGGTGCGGATGTAGTCCTCGCGCACGGTCTGCAGCAGACTGGCGCGCGTCAGGCGCGCGATGATGGCCGATGAGCCCAGTCCGAGCGCGATGGAGGGCATGATGGCAAACCGGAAGTAGTCCCACCCCAGGTGGGTGGGCAGGAAGCCCAGGAAGTACGGTGGTTTGGCGCCCCAACCCGTGGGTGGCAGCCACTTGAGCGTGATCCCAAATAGCCACACGAAGATCGGCCCCAGAACGATGACGGGCACGGAAACGCCGAAAATGGCCAGACCCATGCCTGTGTAGTCCAGGACTGTGTTCTGCTTCAGGGCCGCCATGATGCCCAGCGGCATGCCGATCAGCAACGCCACGCTGAGTGCCATCACGCCCAGTTGAGCCGAAATGGGCAGGTTGGCGCGGAACACGTCGTTGACCGTCCGGCTGCGGGAGTGCATCGACGGGCCAAAATTCATCCAGCGGAACCAGGCCACGTCGCCGATCTTCACGCTGACCAGGAAGTCATCCATCAGCGAAGTGGTCGGCGCAACCGTCGTGATGCGCGGGACCATCGTGTTGTAGAGGTAATCGAGGTACTGGCGCCACAACGGGTCGTCCAGGTGATAGCGCTCGTTCAGCATCTTGATGGTTTCCTCGGGCAGCGCCTTTTCCCGGCTGAATGGACCGCCCGGCACGGCGTGCATCAGCCCGAAAGTGATGAAGGAAACCACCACGATCACCACCAGCATGTACAGCAACCTGCGAATTACGTATCGGCCCATTTCTGTCTCCTGGGAAACTGCTACCGGAGGAGTCTCGGATTCTTCAGGCCTCGAACCATGGTGCTCCGCTCCATGCCTGGAGAATCAGAACTGCTCGTTGTCAGAAATGGCATCTCCATTTGGATAGAGAGGGGAGCGGATGCTCCCCTCTCTACTTGTTGCCTGTCTAGCTGCTTAGTGGGCCAGAATGTCCCACTTCTCGAAGGCCTCGCGAGAGGTCGAGCCGTACGTGCGCTCGATGTAAGGCCGGGTCAGCTCAAGGCTGGTGTACCAGTAGATCGGGATGATGACCGCATCCTTGTTGACCAGGATGTCCTCTGCCTGCGCGTAGAGCTCAACCCGCTTGGCATTGTCGGTCTCAACCGCGGCCTGCTTCACCAGGTCCTCGAACTCCGGGTTGTTCCAGAAGATGCCGCCGCTCGGCTTGCCGTTGGTGTACGGGTTCGACGAGCCATTGGCCGCAAAGACCTCGCGGTCGAAGTTGTTGGCATCCGGGTAGTCCTGGCACCAACCGAGGCGCCAGATCTGAGGAGTGGCTGCGCCCTTGATCGTCTCAAGGTAGACGGCCCATTCCTGGTTCACGACCTTGACATTGACGCCCAGGGTGTCCTTCCACATCTGCTGAATGGCCTCAGCAATGCGCTGGTGGCCGGAGCTCGTGTTGAACATCAGGGTCAGGTCAAGTTGGTCGGCGGTCTGCTTGGTCTCGTCCAAGTAGGCCTGTAGTTCGGCCTTGGCAGCTTCCTTATCGGACTTGATGCCCAGATCCGGGTGGTCCGCCATGGTCGGCGAGCCAGCCAAGCCGGGGCGATCGAACCACTGAGCCGGTTCCTGGCCGCCCTTGGTCACATTGTCGATCAGGGCTTGGCGATCGACCGCCATGGAGAGTGCGCGGCGGACGCGGACATCGCTGACGATCGGGGCCGTCGTGTTGAAGCCGTAGAAGTACGTGCAGAACGACGGGTTGATCGAGAGCTCAGCCGACAGGGTCGGATCAGCCTTGAATGCGGTCGAGGTCAGCCAACGGGACGCCGTCGGTGCGATCGATGTTGCCAGCTTCGTACTCAGCCAGCTGGGCGGTCTCATCCAGCATGCCGAAGTGCAGGACGTCGATCTTGGGCGTCGGGACAGCATCGCTGCCGGGCCAGAAGGGGTTCTTGACGAGCGTCATTTCCGAGTCATGGATCCACTCGGACATGGTGTACGGGCCGTAGCTCTGGAAGAAGCCAGGCTCGGTCCAGCGCTCACCGCGAGCTTCAACGCCGCCGTCGCAATCGCCTTCGATTACCCACTTGGGCTGGGGTCGGGCGACCCACAGGCCGGCGATGTTCAGGTTGTAGGCGGTGGGCTCAAGGAATGTGAGCTGCAGGGTGTTGTCGTCCACCACGGTCACGCCCAGGGTCGTCGGGTCATCGGTCACGCCATTGTTGAAGTCGGCCGCGCCCTTAAGCACGAAGCCCAGCAGGTAGGCGTAAGGTGAGGCGGTAGCGGGCAGCAGGTGGCGCGTAATGCCGTAGGCAAAGTCACCGGCGGTAACCATGCGGTCGGCGGAGCCGTCGCAGGTCTTGACCGTCTCCACTTCGGTGCCGTTCCAGCGAACCCACGGAACGTCATTGCGAAGGTGGAGCGTCACCGTCTCGGTGCCGTCGGCATTGGTGGCGGATTCCCACTTGGTGGCCATGCCAGGCTCAAGCAGGTTGGTCACCTCATTGAGGTGTGTGAGGCCGATGAAGGTCTCTTCGATCACCTGGATCGAGCTGGTGTCCTCAGCCACAGCGGGGTCAAGGCTCGGGACATCGCCGGCGCCGGCGAACGTCGTGTAGAGCGTCTTGGGTCCCTCAGGCGCCGCGGGCAGCGGCGGGCTGCGCGGGGGCAGCCGGAGCGGCCGGGGCAGGTGCTTCGGGAGCGGCGGTCGGGCCACACGCGCTCAGGACAACGCTGATCGAGATCAGCAGTCCCAGAAGCATGTAAGTTTTGCGCATTTTTTACTTCTCCTCGTGAGTATGCTTTGGTTGTCGACTAAAGATCGGACTGCAAGTTACATTCTGTGCCTGCCTGCAACCACCTCCTTTCAAGAGAGTTCTAGACAAACTGCTCTGCAAAATGACAGGCCACGAAGTGACCTGGCTTCAACTCCCTCCAGTCCGGGCGCGACTCGCGCGCAGATGTCCTTGGCGATCGGGCAACGCGTGCGGAAACGGCAACCGGATGGCGGATTCGTTGGACTGGGAACGTCGCCCTGCAGGATGACGCGCTTGCGCTGCGCCTCGGCAAAGGGATCGGGAATGGGCACCGCCGAAAGCAGCGCCTGGGAGTATGGGTGCAGGGGGGAGTGGTAGATCTCGTCACGGCTGGCAAGTTCGACGATCACGCCCAGGTACATCACGGCCACGCGGTCGCTGATGTGCCGCACCATCGAAAGGTCGTGGGCGATGAAAAGATACGTGAGGCCGAACTGTTGCTGAAGGTCCTCCAGCAAGTTTACCACCTGCGCCTGAATCGACACGTCCAGGGCCGAGATCGGCTCGTCGCAAACAATGAATGAGGGCTGCAATGCCAGGGCGCGCGCCACGCCAATGCGCTGGCGCTGTCCACCCGAGAATTCATGCGGGAAGCGGTTGGCGAAGGTGGGGCTCAAACCCACCAATTCCAGCAGGTGTTCGACGCGCTGCTCCACTTCTTTTCCGCTGGCGACCTGATGCACGATCAGGGGTTCGCCCACGATCTCACTGATCGTCATGCGTGGGTTCAGGCTGGCGTACGGATCCTGGAAGATCATCTGCATCTTGCGCCGCATCTTGCGCAAGTCGTTGCCCTTCAACGTAACCAGGTTCACATCGTCGAAGACCACATCGCCGGAAGTGGGCCGATACAGTTGCAGGATGGTCCGTCCCGTGGTTGATTTGCCGCAGCCCGATTCCCCCACCAGTCCGAGCGTTTCGCCCTTGTGCACGTCGAACGAGATCCCGTCCACCGCTCGCACCGCGCCAACTTGCCGCTGGATCACGATCCCCTGCGTGATGGGGAAGTGCTTGACCAGATCCTTGACGTGCATCAACACGTTGTTGGTTGTCATCGACGTTCTCTCCCCGTCTTGGTGTCCACCCAACAGGCGATGCGGTGATCCTTGTCGACGCCCACCGGCTCCAAGAGCGGATTTTCCTTCCAGCAGTGCTCCAGGGCGTACTTGCATCGCGGTGCAAACGGGCAGGATTGAGGCGCCTCGTACAGGATCGGCGGCAATCCGTCGATCGATGCCAGCTTGGTATGCTCTTTCTCGTCCACGCGTGGCAGGCTTCCGATCAGGCCCAGGGTGTACGGATGACGCGGGTTCGCGTACAGCTCCTTGACTGGAGCCTCTTCAATAATGAAGCCACCGTACATCACCAGCACGCGGTCCGCCAGGCCGGCTATGACCCCCAGGTCGTGGGTGATCCAGATGATGGCCATGCCCAGTTCGTCGCGCAGGCGCTTGACCAGCTCGATGATCTGAGCCTGGATCGTTACGTCCAGCGCGGTGGTCGGCTCGTCCGCGATCAGGATCTGCGGCGAGCAGGAAAGGGCCATGGCGATCATGACCCGCTGCCGCATGCCGCCCGGAGAATTGGTGGGGGTAGTCGTTTAGGCGATCCTTGGCCTTCGGGATGCCAACCAGCTCAAGCAATTCGGCCGAGCGCTGCCGGGCCTGAGCCCGGTTCATGCCCACGTGCAGCATCAGGGGTTCTTCCAGTTGCTGCCCGATGGTGAGTACCGGGTTCAGCGATGTCATCGGGTCCTGGAAGACCATGCTGATCTGGGCTCCGCGCACAAAGCGGATTTCCTCATTGGTCATCTTCAGCAGGTCCTGGCCAAAGAACTTGGCAGAGCCTGCCACGATCTTACCGGGCGGCGTCGGGATCAGGCGCAGCAACGAGAGCACCGTAACGCTCTTGCCGCAGCCGCTTTCGCCCACCACGCCCAGCGTCTCGCCTTCCTTCAGACCGAAGGAGACGCCATTCACGGCATGCACCACGCCCTGCTGTGTGTTGAAGCGGGTATCAAGTCCTTGGACATCGAGAAGTAGATCGGGCATCTACGCAGTCCTTTGTTGATGAAATTGAGCGTTGTGTGCGCAGGCGGGCACAGGCAGCGCGTAAACCGGGATTATACAGAGATTCAAGTGCCGGTCAACGCGATGCTGAGGCCCCTCGGCCTTCAAAGCACTATACATAAGCTAAATCACTCAAAGCCAGTGACAATCATCCCATATCAAGAGACGCAAAGACGAACCTTCCCGCGCTTGCTGCGGTTGAAGATGCGGGTGCCGTGAGATATCACGAAGTAACTGGTTTGCCGGATGCCGGCCTGCCTCGGGCGCTGGGATTGCTGATGGGTGAATATCGGCGTTCAGCATGTTAGGCGTGGAACTGCCCGGGGGCCAAAATCATTATACCGCGTTTCACAAGTGGCCAAAGGCGCCCTGCCGGCACCCGCCTCTCGCCCACAACAGCCCGTTCCATCGCGCGCGGACGCCCGACCGGGGTCCTTCGTTGACATCGAGTTGCCCGGACGGTAGAATGACTCTGAACGATCTCCCCGAGCTTTCCAGGAGGAAGAATGATCAAGGAATTCCGCGAGTTCATCATGCGCGGCAACGTGATGGATCTGGCCGTGGGCGTCATCATCGGCGGCGCATTTGGCAAGATCGTGTCCTCGCTGGTGTCGGATGTCATCATGCCTCCCATCGGCCTTGCGCTCAACGGGGTGGATTTTGCCAATCTCTTCGTGTCTCTCAATGGCCAGGCCTACGCCACCTTGGCGGATGCCCAGGCCGCAGGAGCCCCCACTCTTAACTACGGCAATTTCATCAACGCTGTGATCGATTTCTTGCTCGTCGGCCTGGTGATCTTTCTGTTGATCCGTGCGCTCAACCGGCTGCAGAAGCCGGCGCCCGAGGTTGCACCGACCACCCGGGAATGCCCCCACTGCTTCAGCACGATCTCACTGAAGGCCACTCGCTGTCCCAACTGCACCTCGCAGCTCTAGCTTCCTTCCCGGTGGCTGTCCCAAGCCCCCTCGCGCACCGCCCGGATCAGATTCCTGCATGGACTTCCTCGAAAGCCTGAATCCTCAACAACGCAAGGCGGTGGCTGCCAGCGGCGGCCCGATCCTGGTGCTGGCCGGGCCAGGATCCGGAAAGACCCGTGTCCTCACGCAGCGCGTGGCCTTTCTGATCGCGGAACAAAAGGTCCCGGCGTACCGCGTCATGGCGGTGACCTTCACTAACAAGGCGGCCAGAGAGATGCGCACTCGGGTCGAGAAGCTGCTTGGCCCCGAGGCATCCCAGGGCATGTGGCTGGGCACCTTTCACTCAATTTGCGCTCGCCTGCTGCGACGGGAAGTGGCTCTCCTGCCGCTGGAGTCCAACTTTGCCATCCTGGACCAGGACGACCAGGAACGCCTGGTCAAGGCCGCCCTGCGCGATTTCAATCTGGACCCCAAAATGTATCGCCCCGCCAGCATGCTGGCCGCCATCAGCAACGCCAAGAACGAGCTCATCCTGGCTCCCGACTACCCCGCCCGCTCCTATCGCGACGAGGTGGTCAAGCGCATCTACATTGAGTACCAACGCCGGTTGGTGACCAGCAATGCCGTCGATTTCGACGACCTGCTCGTATACACCGCTCGTATGCTGGAGGAGCATCCAGCCGTCCGCGAGAAGTATTCCGGCCGCCTGGAGCACGTGCTCGTCGACGAATTTCAAGACACCAACCTGGCCCAGTACGCCATCGTCCGCCAGTTGGCCGCGGTCCACGGCAACCTCTTCGTAGTTGGCGATCCGGATCAATCCATCTATCGTTGGCGGGGTGCCGACTGGCGCAACGTTCAGCGCTTTGAACAGGACTACCCGGCCGCGCAAGTGATCCTGTTGGAGCAGAATTATCGCTCCCGTCAGACCATCCTGGATGCGGCCATGGGTGTCATCGACCGCGCCTCCAACCGTCGCCGAAAGCAGCTTTTCACGGAGCGTGGCGCGGGCGAGAAGGTCCAGTACTACGAAGCTCCCGACGATTATGCGGAGGCGGCGTTTGTTGTGGATAGCATCGCCCAATTGGTGGCCACCCGGCAATTTGAGCCGCGCGACTGCGCCGTGATGTACCGCACCAACGCGCAGTCCCGGCTGTTGGAGGAGGCCTTCCTGCAGGCCCACTTGCCGTACCGCCTTGTGGGCGCGCAGCGGTTCTATGGCCGCCGTGAAGTCAAGGATGTCATCGCGTTCCTGCGCCTGGTGCACAATCCAGCCGACGAAGCTTCGCTCGATCAGGATTCTCAATGTGCCGCCACGCGGCGTCGGGGACAAGACGCTGATGGCCCTCCACACCGTCGCGCGGGAAAACCAGACGTCCGCCGGTCTCGTGGTGCTGGACCTCGGGCGTGGCACTGAGTCCTCGTATTGGCCCAGGTTCATCGGACGCAGCGTTGTTCCGCTCGCCGATTTCGGCGCGTTGCTCGCTGGTTGGGTGGCCTGGGCACCCAAGGTCACAGTCCCTGAACTATTCGATCGCGTCCTGAAGGACCTGAACTACAAGGCTTATATTGACGACGAATCCGAGGAGGGCATCGATCGCTGGGAGAATGTACAGGAACTTCGCCGCCTGGCCTTGGATTACTCCAGTCGGCCTCTGGAGGAGTTCCTGGAGACGGTGGCCCTGGTCTCCGATCAGGATACGATCAAAGATGAGATGAATGCGCCCACGCTGCTTACTTTGCACGCTGCCAAGGGTCTCGAGTTTGGAGCGGTCTTCATCACCGGCCTGGACGATGGCATACTTCCCCACAGTCGTTCATTCGATGAGCCCGAGGAGATGGAGGAGGAGCGCCGCCTGCTCTACGTCGGCATTACCCGTGCCAAGGACCGCCTGTACCTCGTCCGCGCCATGAGACGGGGTGGTCGTGGATTTGCCGAGGAGGCGTACCCGTCCCGCTTCCTGGATGACATCCCCGAGGCTTTGCTCATGGGGCGGGCATCCGCGCGCACGTCGGGCGCCGGGCCGCGCCAACGGTCTGCCGAGACGCTCTGGCGCGATCCGGCCACGGCCTCCCGCCTCGCACCCGCGTTGGAGGCCCGCTTTCGAGCGGGGACGCGCGTGCGCCATCCGATCTGGGGCGAAGGCATCGTCCTGAACAGCCGCATCCAGGATGCGGATGAGATCGTGGATGTCGTGTTTGAGAGCGTGGGCTTGAAGAAGTTGGCGGCCAGTCTGGCGAACCTGGCCGTCATCTGATCGCGGCCGGACGCCCTGAAGGAGCACATCATGCAATATGTGAACCTGGGAAGCACGGGGCTGCAGGTCTCGCGCCTGTGCCTGGGAATGATGACCTATGGCTCCAAGTCGTGGCGACCCTGGATCCTCGAACAGGATGAAGCCCGACCGTTCCTTAAGCGGGCGCTCGACGCCGGCATCAATTTCTTCGACACAGCCGACGTCTACTCGCTGGGCGCCAGCGAACAGGTATTGGGCAACCTCATCCGGGACCTGGGAGCAGACCGCGACAATCTGGTGATCGCGACCAAGGTCTACAACCCGATGAGCGAGGACCCGAATGATCGCGGCCTCTCTCGAAAGCACATCCTGACCTCCATCGACCGCTCCCTCATGCGGCTGCGAATGGATTATGTCGACTTGTATCAGATCCACCGCTGGGACTACCAGACCCCGATCGAAGAGACCATGCAGGCGCTGCACGACGTCGTCCGTTCCGGCAAGGCGCGCTACATCGGTGCCTCCTCCATGTTCGCCTGGCAGTTCAGCAAGGCGCAGAACGCGGCCCACGTACACGGTTGGACCCCCTTCGTATCCATGCAGAATCACTACAACCTGGTCTACCGGGAGGAAGAGCGCGAAATGATCCCATGCTGCATCGACCAGGGGGTGGCCATCATCCCATGGAGCCCCATGGCCAGGGGTTTCTTCTCCGGCAATCATCGCAAAGGCGACTGGGGTGACACACTGCGTGCTCGCACAGACTCCTATGGCCAAACCCTGTACTACCGCGATGAAGACTTCGTGGTCGCCGATCGTGTGCTCCAGCTTGCAAAGAGCCGCGGAGTCAGCGGATCGCAGTTGGCGTTGGCCTGGGTGCTGAGCAAGCCATATGTGACGGCTCCCATCATCGGCGCCAGCCGCCTCGAGCACCTGGATGAAGCGATTGCGACTCTTGACCTCCATCTTGAGCCGGATGAGACCCGGCAGCTCGAAGCGGCGTATCAGCCCCACCCGATCTTGGGCCATTCGTAGCGCCCTGCCCGGGGGCAAGCGATGGTGTTTCGGATTCTGTATCGGCTGTTTCAGGTCTATCTGTTCCTCGTCCGCCCGCTGACTCTGGGTGTGCGCGTCATGTTGATTCGGGATGGCCAGGTCTTGTTGGTGCGCCAGACCTACATGGATGGATGGTTCCTGCCCGGAGGCCGCATCGAGAAGAACGAGACCACCGAGCAGGCGGCCCGGCGCGAGGCTCGCGAAGAGGTCCGGGCTGACTTGCATTCCTTGTCGCTGTTGGGTGTGTATTCCAATTTCAAGGAATGGAAGAGCGACCACAACGTCCTGTTCCTCTCGGAAGACTTCGAACTGGCCGGCGGCCATGATGGCGAGATTGCCGAACTCCAGTTCTTTCCGCTTGGAGCGCTCCCGCCGGACGTATGGCCGGGGCATAGGCGGCGGCTCCTGGAATACCGGGAGTACCAGCAGCATCGCCATGAATCCGCCTTCGTCCGCTTTGGCGAATGGTGAAGGTAGAATCCAGCCATGGCTGAATCACTCAAGATCGTCATCCCCATGGCCGGCTGGGGTACGCGCATGCGGCCTCACACCTGGAGCAAACCCAAGCCGCTGGTAGCTGTGGCCGGGGCGACAGCTCTGGATCACTTATTGGGCATGTTCGCCACGGTCCCTGACCCCGGCCAGGTGGAGTATGTCTTCATCCTCGGCCCCTACCTCGGTGAACTGCAAATTCCCAGGTACATGTCAGAGCATCATTCGGGCTTGACGGTGCACTACGTGACCCAGGCCGAGATGAAGGGCCAGTCGCACGCACTCTACCTGGCCCGCAAGTACCTCTCCGGCCCCATGATCTCATGCTTCTCGGATACCTTTATCGAAACGGACTTCTCCTTCCTGTCGAACGAGCGGGCCGACGGCGTGGTGTGGGTCAAAGCCGTGCCTGATCCGCGTCGCTTTGGAGTGGCTGAGTTGAACGCCGAGGGTTGGATCGCGCGGCTGGTGGAGAAACCTCAGACCGTGGACAACAACCTGGCGCTCGTGGGCTGCTATTTCTTCCGCCGCGCCGACGATTTGATGAGCGCCATCGAGGAGCAGATGCAGCGCAACATCCAGCTCAAGAACGAGTTCTTCCTGGCCGATGCGGTCAACATCCTTCTGGAGCATAAGAAGCTGTTCCATCCTCAGCGTGTGGAGACGTGGCTGGACACGGGCACGATCGAGGCCACACTCGAAACGAACCGATACTTGCTCGACAGGGCGGCCGGCTCTGCCAACCCATCTGCTTCACGGCCCGGTGTCGAACTTCGGCCCCCCGTCTATCTTGACCCGTCCGCTGAGGTCGAGGACTCGGTCATCGGCCCCTACGTCTCACTGGGGCCCGCCTGCCGTGTGTCCGGTAGCACCCTGGAGGACAGCATCCTGGACGCGGGTTGCACGGTCCAAAATGTGTCGCTGCGAGCGTCGTTGATCGGAGCTCGGGCAAGCATAGTCGGCAACGGAACACGTGAGATTCTCAGCCTGAACATCGGGGATGACAGCAGTGTGCGTCTAGAACCGACGCCACCGGCCCGGAAAACGCCGCGCCCGCGCCGGTCGTGACGGGCGCCACTATCCTTTTTCGCGCAGAACCGCTAGAATCCGGACTCAGGTGGCAGGAATTTGAAACCGACCGCCCCAGGCCATGGACACCGTCGAATGCCGCTCCGACTCTGAGTATGCCGAACGCCCCCTGGCCCTCACCTGGCAGGGGCAGCGCATGGAGATCGCGGAGATCCTGGCCACGTGGCGCGGACCCGGCGAGAAGGGCTTCCGCATCAAGACCGCCAACGGCGCCGCCTTTGAGTTGGCGTACCACGAGATCGCCGACGAATGGCAGGTACAACCAATCTGAGGAGGCTCCATGGTGAAGGTGAAGCCCGCGATACATGAACTGTCGGATACCGGACGCATTGCGCGCAGGGTGGCCAGCCTCAAGCCCTCCGGCATCCGCAAGTTCTTTGATATCGCCGCGACCATGCAAGACGTGATTTCGCTCGGCATCGGCGAACCGGATTTCACCACGCCGGCACCCATCTTGCAGGCCGGGTTGCGATCGTTGGAGCGGGGCGAAACCCACTACACCTCCAATCACGGCAAGCTGAAGCTGCGCCAGGCGCTTTCGGAACATCTGCAGCGCCTGTACGGCGTGCGCTATGACCCTCTGGAAGAAATGGTCATCACGGTGGGAGTTTCCGAGGCGTTGTACCTCACCATGACGGCCCTTCTCGATCCGGGTGACGAGGTCATCATCCCGACGCCCTGTTTCGTTTCGTATCAACCGGAAGTGATCCTGGCCGGCGGAGTCCCGATCGAGATTCCCACGCGCATGCAGGACAACTTCCAGGTCGATCCGGATCGCATCCGCAAGGCGGTCACGCCCCGCACCAAAGCCATCTTTGTCGCCTATCCGAACAATCCGACAGGTGCCGTGGCCACGCGCGAAGTGCTGCTCGAGATCGCGCGCATCGCCGAAGAGCACGACCTGATCCTGATCTCGGACGAGATCTATGACCGGTTGGTATACAACTTCGAGCATGTGTGCGTTCCGGCCTTCGGCGAAGAGACGCGCCGGCGCACGGTGCTGTTGGGAGGCTTTTCGAAGGACTACGCCATGACCGGCTGGCGTATTGGCTACGCAGCCGGGCCGGCGGACATCATCAAGGGCATGGTGCGCATCCATCAGTACAGTGTGATGTCTGCGCCCACCATCGCCCAGGATGCCGCGCTGGAGGCCCTTGTTTCCGGAGAGCAGCATGTCCGCAAGATGGTGGCCGAATACGATCGCCGCCGCCGGCTTATGGTCGATGGTTTCAACCGCTTGGGCCTCAAGACGTTTGAGCCCAAAGGCGCCTTTTATGCCTTCCCGCAGGTCACAGCCACCGGCATGGACGATGAAACGTTTTGCCAGAAGCTGCTCGAAGAAGAACACGTAGCCATTGTGCCGGGCAACTCCTTCGGTCCCGGCGGCGAGGGCTTCGCCCGGGCTTGCTACGCCACGGCGTATGAGAAGATCGAGGAAGCGCTCCGACGCCTGGAGCACTTCATGACGCGCTACGGCTGAGGCGTCCGCTCTCCATGGGGCCACAGGGATACAGATGAAAGACGGGCAGTTTGAAAAGGGCCTCGTGCGCGCCGGCTCACGATCGGTATCCGAGAAGGACATCGACAAGGTCGTCGCCAAGTCCGAGGAGATCAAGAAGAAGTTCCGGCCGGGCGGGCCCCTTCAGCGCTTCATTGTCGACGGACAGCTGCTCATCGGGATGGTGAGGGACTACTGGGCGCGCCGCTATCGCAAGATGCCGCTGGGCGTGATTGGCGCGGCGGTCTTTACCTTGCTATACGTCCTGAATCCGCTGGATCTCATGCCGGATGTAATTCCCCTCGTCGGGCAGATAGACGATGCCGCGGTCGTGGCCGCCTGCTTGATGCTCATCGAGCTGATCTGCGTACCTATCGGGACTGGTTGGTCGCAGCCCGAAGCGCGGCCGACGCTGCCCTCCAACACCTCGGATTCGACCAGGTAGCACCGCCCTTCACTCCGATTGCACGTGCGCGGGCGCCGGCTGGGGCTGCCCGCGATCTGTCATTCTTGCGATGCTGAGCCGGAACCAGCCTGGGCGAATGCAGGTCACAGCCGTCGGGTGTCTTGAAGTGTGGTTAAATCGCGTGCGAAATGAATGCTAGGACTCTCCGCGTACTTGAATACGACAAGATCCTCGCCAGATTGGCGGGGTACTGCGATTTCACTGCCTCGGCAGAGTTGGCCTCGGCGCTGCAGCCCACCATCGATCATGCGGAGGCGAGGCGCTGGCTGACCGAGACCGCCGAGGCTCGTTATCTGCTTTCGACGCGAGATCTAACCATCGGCGGATCACACGATATTCGGCCCGCGGCCGATCTGGCGGCGCGTTCGGGCGTCCTGGATCCGCAGGCCCTGCTGGACATCAAATCCACGCTCATCGCCTGCCGGGATCTCAAGAAGTCGCTGGAGAACGCCGCGGACCATGCTCCTCACCTTGCCCGGACCGCCGAGGGACTGCCTGAAACCCATGGCCTCGTGGACGCCATCAGCCGCGTTCTCTCGGAGCGCGGCGAGGTGTTGGATTCGGCCTCCACCCGGCTGGCCGATATCCGCCGAGGCCTGAAGGTCACTCGCGATCGGCTCATGTCCCGACTGCAGCGCTACCTTACGGAATCGGCCGCCAAGCTTCAGGAACCCATCATCACGCAGCGGGACGGGCGCTACGTCATCCCCTTGCGGGCCGAGTTCAAAGGACAGATCAAGGCCATCGTGCACGATCAGTCGTCGTCCGGCGCCACCCTGTTCGTGGAGCCGCTGCCCGTCGTCGAACTCAACAATGAAGTGCGCGAACTGGAGCTCGCCGAACGGGATGAAGAGCGTCGCCTCCTGGCCGAGCTCTCGACCATGGTGGGGCAGCACGCTTCCGAGTTGAAATACGGCATCGAAAATCTGGCGGTCCTCGACTTTGCGTTCGCCCGCGCCAAGTACGCCGAGGGGTTGGGTGCCAGCGAGCCGATCCTGCATGAGCTGCGGGCCCCCGGCCGGCCACACGGCTCGAACGATCAGGCCGCGCCAGCCGCCCGGCCCGCGATTCGACTTGCTGCATGCCCGCCATCCGTTACTGGATCCGCAGACGGTGGTACCGATCGACGTCGACCCGCCGGCCGCGACGCACGCCATCGTCATCACCGGGCCGAACACGGGCGGGAAGACGGTGACGCTCAAGACCGTGGGTCTGCTGGTGTTGATGGCGCAGAGCGGGCTCGCACATCCCGGCTCAGAGCGGTTCGGAGCTGCCCTGTTTCGACGCGGTCTATGCCGATATCGGCGACGAGCAATCGATCGAACAATCCCTGAGTACCTTCAGCGGCCACATTACCAATATCATCCAGATACTTAAGCAGGCCGACGATCGCGCCCTCGTCATCCTGGATGAACTCGGCGCCGGCACCGACCCGCAGGAGGGCGCCGCCATTGCGCGTGCCATCCTGGGAACCCTGATCGAGCGTGGCATCACCACCATGGTCGCCACCCACTACCCGGAGCTCAAGACGTTCGCGCATGCCACGCCCGGTGTCGTCAATGCGTCGCTGGAATTCGACGTCCAGACTCTGCGGCCGACCTATCGGCTGACGATTGGACTGCCGGGCGGTCCAACGCCCTGCTGATCGCCCAGCGCCTGGGTCTGGATCCGCAGATCATCGCCAGCGCACGCGAAAAGATCGATCCGGCGGAGCTGCGCGCCGACAAGCTGCTGGACGACATTCGCAAGGAGCGCAACCGCACCTCCCGGGAGCGCGAAAAACTGGAGAAGGCCCGGCAGCAATCCGAAAAGGCCCAGCGCGAACTGGAAGCCGAGCTGGAGAAGATCGAGGATCAGCGCCGCGATGTGTTGAAGCGCGCCCGCGCCGAAGGGGAGCTTGAAGTGGCCGTGCTGCGTCAGAATATCGAGTCACTCAAGGTCCACCTTCAGAAGGCGCGCCAACCGCTGGATGCGGTGCGCGAGCTGGAGGCGCAAGTGCGCGTCATGGAGCAGGAAACCGAAGCGCCCGTGGAACGACGCTCTGCCGACCCCGTCCCCAGCTCCAACACCTCCTTCGCTCTTGGGCAGCGCGTCTATGTGCGCGAGCTGAACTCCGAGGGTATCATCACAGCCCTGGCCGAGACCGATGCGGAGGTGCAGATCGGCAGCCTGCGCGTGCGGGCCAAGCTCCAGGACTTGGAGCACCGGCCCTCCACGATCATGGCAACCTCCGGGGGGCCCGCCCGCGTTGGATCGAGCGCTGAGTCCGTGGCATCTCGTGCGCGCGTTCCTCCTCGGGCGGAGCCGCTTCACCCGGCATGGAAGTGAATCTGCGCGGCAAACTGGTGGAAGACGGCCTGTACGAACTGGACCGATACCTTGAAAAGGCCTACGGCTCAGGTCTGCCGTTCGTGCGTATCATTCACGGGAAGGGCACGGGCAGGATGCGTGAGGCGGTGCGGGCCGCCCTCAAGGACAACCCGTACGTCAGTTCCTTTGAGGAGGCACGTGATAATGAAGGCGGCGGAGGCGTTACCATAGCCAAAATGGGGGGTGGTTGACGGTGCAGCGCATCTCTACTTAAGGGCGGCCCAACGGGGCCGCCCTTTTCTTCTGCCGTTGAACTCTGGCCTCAGGATCATGCAGTTTGCAGCAGCTTCCAGGCCTCCTGGAATTTCAGAATGCGGGAGCGTATGTGTGCTGCTCCAGGATCCGCCTGCTGCCCGCCGCTGTTTAATGAGGGCCATGGCCTCCTCGAGGTCGTACCCCTGGGCGATCAAGATCGCCGCTGCCATTGCCACACTGCGGTGACGGCCGCGGCTGCAGTGAGTGTACACGCTGCCCCCGTCCTGTATCACCCTCAAGGCCTCACGTGCTCCGCGCAACAGGGCGCCGGTCGGGATTGGCAGCAGCGGGTTGTCGAATGTCCGCAGTCGCAGATACTGCAGTCCGGGATGCTGCACTTCGGGTCGGCCTCCCCGCCACAGTCGCATGTTGATCACCAGCCGCACCCCCAGTGCGTGCAGGCGTTCAAAGTCCGCCGCTCTCGGCGTTGTGCCAACCAGCAGATGCTCCGTGATGCGCGAGAAGTTCATCGCTTCAGTTCTCCGCTCTTGGAGAAAGTCGATACACGCTTCCAAGATCGCTGCTGAGCAGGCTATCCATCCCGGCGATTTCCTCCAGGTCTTGAGGGGCGTAGTAGTAGTCGTAGGAACCGGGCTCGATCCAGATCAGATACACGGGGAGGCCGGAGCCGAATAATTCGTCCTTGAAATCCGCCACCGGCATCACGTCCGTTCCATAGGGTCCCGTGATGCGACGCGGCGCGGGCTCGACCGCGTGCCGCGTATGGAATGCCGCCCCATCCGGCTCATTGCTGAAGAGCAGATAGTCGCCCGATGGAGCATGCCTCTCCCAGTATACGATCGCCGGATTCTCGCGCCACGTTTCATTGTTGAAGGAGTTCTCCCCGCCGGTGACGCCGCGCGCGTGCGATTCCAGGACCACAGGATATGTCGTGCGCAGTACAGCCGCTCCCAGCCCGATCAATGCCGCGCCGCCGGCCGCCGTCACGGCGCGGGCAAGCCCTCGTCGACTTGATCCCCAGGCCGCCTGCACCAGGCCATCTACCACGATCACCGGAAGAGCCATCAACGGCACGTACAGCGGCAGGATGAATCGTCCTCCGAGTTTGTTGAAGTAGGCCATCGAGGCCGAGCCGAACAGTGCAAGCATGTATAGGAGACCGTACAGCAGCAGCACGGCTAAGTACGGCCACGCCGCTCCTTTCGATGTGCCCCGCCCAACCTCCGTCGAGGCCTCCTGTCGCTCTCGGCGACCGAGGAAAAGGGCGGCCGCGGTCAGCGCCAGAATGACGATCCAGAGCACGGCCGTCCAGAGTGTCAGATCTGCCTTGCGTCCGATGCTGCCCACAAACCACTCAAGGATGGAGCGCGAGAACCACGCGAAGTTCTCCGCAAGAGTGATCGGCCCACGGCGAGTGTAGAGTGTTGATGTTAGCGCGAACCACACGGCCATCGGCAGGGCTGTCAACGCCAGCACGAGACCCTCGCCAACCCGCTGCCGCAATGTGCTGCGCCCCAGGAGGATCACCGCCACGACGGCCGTGGCGGTGGCCGCCACGCCGAGATACCGCTGCAGCGGCGCCAACATGGTGACTAACGCAAGCCTGACAAAGCTCGCTCGGGATCCCGTCTCCACGTACCGCGCCGCCAGCAGCAGGACCAGGACCACGAGAAACAGGTGCACATAGTCCGATCCGACTGTGCCCGCGGCGGTGACAACCACCTCACCTGCCTGCGTCAGCAGGAGGGCCGTCGCGGCCGGAATGAGGCGCCCCGAAAAAATTCGCAAGAACAAGAGCGAGAGCGACAGTCCGAGTCCCAGCCAGGCCAGCACCTGCACCATCGTGGCCGCGACAAGCATGTCTGCGCCCGTGATCATGCGCATCAGCGCCAACAGTGCCGGATAGAGCGGCGGCCAGAAGGCGATGAAGCCGCCATCGTACGACGTCAGGCCATGGCCCGCCGCCAGGTTCTGTCCGCCAAACAGCAGTTGCACGGCATCCGTCGAAACCCCCAGACCGTACTTTGATATACTGAACCACACGACCACTCCCCACAGCAGGTGGAGAGCCATCATCACTGGCACTTTGATCCGTTCATTTCCCAACATCGCACGGCATTGTATCACCCGGGTTTGATCGAGCTTTCGAGATCCCGCTGCCGCGCCGCGCACGATCGCAAGGTGCATGTCCGCGGCTTCGATCTGCCTCCAATGTCCCTGGATGCCCTGATCGACCACTGGAAGAACGACCCGCAGACCGCCTCGAACGTCGCGGTCTGGCAGCGCTTGCCTGAGCGCCCCGCACAAACGGAGTCGATTCCAAGCGCCGTGCCGCCTGCCCTCCGCGCCGCTCTGGGCCGCCTGGGTATTTCATCCTTGTATAGCCACCAGGCACAAGCCTGGCGCGTGGCTGCTGCGGGTAACAATGTCGTTCTTGCCACCGGCACGGCCAGCGGCAAGACCCTCGCCTACAACCTGCCCGTGCTCGCCACCCTGCTCGATTCGAGCGGCGCTCGCGCGCTGTATCTTTTCCCGACCAAGGCTCTGGCACAGGATCAATTGACTTCCTTGGGGATGATGATCGCGACTGGCCGGAAACAGGCCCATCGGCCCCATCCCTGGCTGCCATCTACGACGGCGACACGCCGCAAGGACAGCGCCCGTGGCATCCGCAAGAACGCCCGCCTGATTCTCTCCAACCCCGATATGCTGCACACGGGCATCCTTCCGCATCACACCAACTGGGACGACTTCTTCCGCGGCCTGCGTTTCGTTGTGATCGATGAGATGCACACCTATCGCGGCGTCTTTGGTTCGCACGTCGCCAATGTGATACGTCGCCTGCAAGCGCGTCGCCGCGTTCCATGGAGCCAAACCGCAGTTCATCCTCAGTTCTGCCACGATTGGGAATCCCCGCGAATTGGCCGAGCGCCTGATCGAGTCGCCCCGTGGAGCTTATCGATGTCGACGGATCGGCACGTGGGCCGCGCCAATTCCTGCTCTACAACCCTCCGGTCGTGAACCCGGACCTCGGCCTGCGCAAGAGCTCCATGCTGGAAAGTGTCCGTCTGGCGCAGGAGTTGCATGCCCATCATGTGCAGACCGTCGTCTTTGCCCGCTCGCGCCGTTCGGTCGAGTTGATGCTCACCTATCTGCAATCCGGCGAGTCCATGAAGACCACCGAGAGGCGCCGGGACCGCAAGGCGAATCAACCTGCTTCATCGGTGCGCGGTTATCGCTCCGGCTACCTGCCCTCCGAGCGCCGGGCCATTGAGCAAGGCTTGCGCGACGGCACTGTGCAGACCGTCGTGGCGACCAATGCTCTCGAACTCGGCATCGACATCGGCGGCCTGGGCGCTGCGGTCCTCTCGGGCTATCCCGGAACGATTGCCAGCGTCCTTCAGCAGTCCGGGCGCGCCGGGCGCGGCATGGAGATGGCGTTGGCGGTGCTGGTGGCCTCCGCCAATCCGTTGGACCAGTTCCTGGCGCATCACCCGGATTACTTCTTCGGCCGATCGCCCGAGCAAGCGCTGATCAACCCGGATCATCTGCTGATTCTGCTCAGCCACCTGCGCTGTGCCATGTTCGAGCTTCCGTTTGGCAGCACCGAGGGCTTTGGAAGCTTGTCGCCCGAAAAACTCCGGGAGTTCCTCGACTTTCTGGTCGAGAACAACGAGGCACACACGTCGCGCGAGCAGTACTTCTGGATGTCGGATGACTATCCTGCGGCCAACATCTCGCTGCGCTCTGCCTCGGCCGAGAATGTGGTGCTCCAGGCGCAGGGAGGTGACCGCCCCTTTGCTGTCGGCGAGGTGGATCTGCCCAGTGCCCTCTGGATGGTGCATCCAAAGGCGGTCTATCTGCACGAGGGCCAACAATACTTCGTGCAGGAACTGGACCTGGAGAAGCACGTCGCCGTTCTGATTCCGGTGGGCCTGGATTACTACACCGAGCCCCAACGGGAGACTGAGATTGCGATCACATCCGGGAAACAGGCCGAGAATGTTCCAGGGGGCGAGAAGGGCTGGGGCGAAATCCAGGTCACCACCCGCGTCGTGGGCTTCAAGAAGCTCCGCTGGCTGACGCAGGAGAACCTGGGCGCTGAACCGCTGGACATGCCGGCGACCGATCTGCAGACCACCGGCTACTGGGTGTCGCTTTCGGAAGTGAACCTGGAGAAGCTGCGGCAAACCGGAGCCTGGACAAATGATCCCAATGACTACGGCCCCGATTGGCCCCGAATCAGCCTGGCCGTGCGCACACGCGATGGGTTCCGCTGCCAGGTCTGCGGCGCACCCGAGGCCGGCCGCGAACACGACGTGCATCACAAGATCCCGTTTCGGGCTTTCCCATCCGCGGCAGAAGCCAACCGGCTCGGACAATCTCATAACGTTGTGCCGGGTGGATCACCGCCGGGCGGAGCAGAATGTCCGTATTCGATCCGGTCTGGCGGGCGTGGCCTACGTGCTGGGTCAGCTCGCGCCGTTGTTCCTCATGTGCGACCCTGGCGACCTCGGAGTGCACAGCGATCCTGCCGGAACTGTACGCAACGGTTTGCCGTCCGTGGTCCTCTACGATGAGGTACCGGCCGGCATCGGCTTCAGCCAGAGACTGTTCGAGCTTCACAGGGAACTGATGACTCGTGCCTCCGAGTTGGTGCGCCAGTGTGAGTGCCCGGATGGTTGCCCATCGTGCGTCGGCCCGGGCGGCGAGAACGGCATGGGTGGCAAAGCCGCCTCCCTCGCGATCCTGGACACGCTGCTGTCTTGAACTCAGCTAAAATCCACAAAGAGCCCTCGCCCATGCTGCCATCCCCGTCTTCTGCCGCACAGGATCTGCAGAAGTATCAGGCCGCCCTGCGCTTCCCGCCGGCGCTTGAGCGCGAGTTTCTTCGCGACTTCGGCGAACGCCAACCGCCCATGCTTCAGCGCTTCTTCGCCCTGGGTCTCGCACTCTACATGTCCTTCGCCATCCTCGATTACTATGCGATGACCACGTACTATCCGACGGCCTGGGCGCTGCGCCTTGTCTTCGGCACGGCGATGCTCCGCCTGGTCTTCGATGCGAAAACTGATTTCTTCAAGCGCAACATCCTCTGGCTACCGTCCGTCTGGACCTTCTGGGCGGCGATCAGCATCCTGATCATGATCTACATTTCCCGCCCGGACGAGCCCGCCCACGTGTTCTATGCCTTCGGTCTGCTGCTGTTGATTGTGGCCACCTACATTCCGTCCAGCGGCGATTTGCTCTACCCCACCATCGCGGGCTGGCTCATGGTGATCGCGTACATGCTCATCGGCGTCCTGCACCAACACATGTTGACGGCTCCCGAGTTATCGCGCAGTTTCCTGGTCATCACCTTCTTCCTGGTCGGCATGAACATCCTGTGCATGATCGGTGGCAGCATGCTGGTCTTCTCACAGCGCCGTGACTTCCTGCAGCGCCGCCTCATCGAAGAACAGCGCAGCAATGAAGAGGCCCTTCGCAAACGCGCTGATCAATTGTTGCTGAACATCCTGCCCAGCTCGGTGGCCGAACGCCTCAAGCGCGGCGAGGAGATCGCCGACATGTACGCCGAGGCCAGCATTCTCTTCGCTGACGTCGTGAACTTCACCCCGTTCTCGAGTTCAGCTTGTCTTGCACGACTTGGTCAGTGTGTTGAACGACGTCATCAGCGAATTCGATATTCTGACCCGGGATCATGGGCTCGAGCGCATCAAGACCACCGGCGATGGCTATATGGTCGCGGCCGGCCTGCCCGAGGCGCGTGCCGATCATGCCCAGGCGCTGACACACCTGGGTTTGGCGATGTGCGAGTTCTTTCGCATGCGCACATTCGCCGGGCAGAAGCTCGGTCTGCGCGTGGGCATCAGCAGCGGTCCCGTCGTGGCCGCGGTCATCGGCCTGCAGCGCTTCAGCTACGACGTGTGGGGCGATACGGTCAACACCGCCTCGCGCATGTGCTCGCATGGAGCCAGTGGCGTGGTTCAGATCACCGAGGAGACTTACCGGCTGATCAGTGACACGTTCCACTGCGTTCCGGGTGGGCTGATCGACGTCAAGGGCAAGGGTGCCATGAACGTCTGGCATGTGCTCCACTCCCGCTAGGCGCATTCGCGAGTTCACTTGCCTGACCTCAGCTTCACCAACGTGATCGTCTCATACAACAGCCGCCGGGATCTGCCAGCCTTGCTGCTCGGCCTGCGACGCTATGCCCCGTCCAGCAGCAGCATCGTGATCGACAACGCTTCACCGGACGGCACGGCGGACCTCATCCAGTCAGAGTTCCCAGAGGTTCGCCTGGTTCGCAATCCCACCAATGTGGGCTACGCCCGGGCGGTCAATCAGGGCTTCAGTATGTGCCAGACCCGGGATGTCTTTCTGTTGAACCCCGACATCTGCATCCACAGCGCCGACCTGTTCCTAGCCCTCTCGGCGAGCCTCCAGTCTGCTCCCTGCGTCGCAGTTGCTGGGCCGCTGCAGTTCAAGGACGAGGGTTTGCGTCCGCACCTCAACTTCACCTGGTCCTATTGGACGCCGCGCGCCTTCCAGCTCTATCTCCAGTATCTGCTGGGCCGCAAGCCCGGGCATGGGGATCCGTTGCGCGTATCCTTCCTTAATGCCGGCTGCCTCTTTGTCCGCCGCTCCGCCTATGAGGCCGTCGGCGGCCTCAACGAGAAGTATTTCCTCTACGGCGAGGAGCCGGACCTCTTCCTTAAGCTCCTTCGTTTTGGGTATGAGTGCCGCCTTGTCCCGGCCGCCGCGGTGACGCACGCTCGTGAGCAGAGTCTGCGCAGCGTGCCCTCCCTGCATCGCCTGCGCTTCAAGCTGGCCGGTGTGCGCAACATCGCCGATGCGGTCATTCGCGGGGCGCTGGCCCTCTTGTGGGATCGACTCACGGGGCAGCGTCCGGAGAATGCCTGCCGTGGGTGATGCCGCCCCTGGTTCTGCACTCTCTCGCACAATAGGCGCAATGCTGGCGCTCTTAGCCTCATCCTGAGGTAAGAGTTGCATTAGATGCGCGCCCGCCCGCTTGTGGGGAACTGTTATTGGGCATAGAATGCCATGGCAATGGAATACAAAGACTACTACAAGGTTTTGGGCGTGGAGCGCGGTGCTGCCGCGGACGACATCCGCAAGGCCTACCGCAAGATGGCCATGCAGTACCACCCCGATCGCAATCCCGGCGATAAGCACGCCGAGGAGCGCTTCAAGGACATCAACGAGGCCTACCAGGTCCTCAATGACCCGCAGAAGCGTGCCCGCTACGATCAGTTGGGCAGCGCCTACTCCAACTGGCAGCAGGGTGGCCGTCCCACCGGTGACTTCGACTGGAGCCAATGGTTTGGAGGTCAGCCCGGTGGCACTCGGGTCGACCCGGGTGACCTGGGCGACCTCTTCGGAGGCGGGCAGGAGCCATTCTCGGATTTCTTTCGCACCATCTTTGGAGGCGTCGGGGGCGCGCGCACGACCACGCGACCTCGTCGCGCGACCTCCTATCAGCAACCGATCACGATCAGCCTGGACGAGGCCTTTCGCGGAACGACGCGGGCCTTCCAAAGCGATGCCCGCCAGATCACCGTTCGGGTCCCCGCCGGAGTAAGGACCGGTTCACGCGTCCGCGCCGCCGGCGCCGCCCCGGATGGAGAGGATCTCTTCCTGATCGTGGAGGTCACGGACGATCCTCGTTTCGAGAGACAGGGCGACGACCTGCGCACCACTGCGGACTTGGATCTCTTCACGGCCGCGCTCGGTGGCGAGGCTCAGGTGCAAACAATGGACGGCGAAGTCACTCTCAAGATTCCGGCCGGCACACAGCCGGAGCAGGTCTTCCGGCTTGCCGGACGCGGCATGCCCAGGCTGAAAAGCCCCAAGACCCGCGGCGACCTGTTCGTTCGCGCAAAAGTCCGTGTTCCGCGAGAGCTCTCTGACGAGCAAAAGACGCTGCTGAAGCGCGCAGCCGAACTGGATGGCGGAGCCTGAAGCGGCCAGAGGTCGCCTGCCCCTCACCGACGCATTCTTCCGCGTCCCGCGCCCAGCGCATTTGCTGACCCCTTGCACGGATTGAGTATTAGGAGACTTAATGAAGACCTATCGCACTCTGGCCGTTTTCGCAGTCCTGGCTCTGGTCGCCCTCGCCTGCAAGGTCGGCGCAGGCTTGCCGGATGTGGATGTCCCCCAGGCTGTCGTGCCCCAGGTGGGCCAGCCGCCGATCTCCGTCAATGCTCCCGAAAATCCGCTCGCGGCCCAGGATTCGTTTGTCGCTCTCTATCAGGAAGTCAGCCGCGGCGTTGTGATCATCAAGGTCACCGGGCCGGACGGCGAAGCGCTCGGCGCGGGCTTTGTGTATGACGCGGCCGGGCATGTCGTCACCAACTATCACGTGGTGCAGAACGCGGTCAATGACAAGGTCGAAGTGGACTTCCTGTCCGGTTACAAGGCCTACGGCACGGTCATCGGCACCGACCTGGATTCAGATCTGGCCGTCGTCAAGGTCGACTGCTCCGGCCGCAGAATTGCACCCGCTGACGCTGGGTGATTCAGATGTGCTGCAGGTGGGCCAGACCGTGATCGCCATCGGCAACCCCTTCCAATACTTCGGCTCGATGAGCGTGGGCATTGTCTCCGCCGTGCACCGCACTCTGGATTCGCAGCACACGGCCGCGGACAGCGGTCAGCCCTTCACCGCCGGCGACCTGATCCAGACGGACACGGCCATCAATCCTGGTAACTCGGGCGGTCCCTTGTTCAACATGAATGGCCAGGTCATCGGCGTCAACCGCGCCATCGAGACAACCAACTTCACGGCCAATGGGCAGCCGCTGAATTCCGGCGTTGGATTTGCCGTGTCGTCCAACATCATCCGGCGCGTGGTCCCCGTCATCATCAAGGACGGCAAGTACGACTACCCATATCTCGGGCATCAGCTCCTTCAGTCTGGGCAATCCCTCTCGCGGCGGCATGAGCCTGGACGAGATCCAGGCGCTGGGTCTCGATCGATTCACCGGCACGTATATCACCGGCGTCGCCAAGGGCGGACCAGCAGAAAAAGCCGGCCTTCGGGTCGGCGACAAGCCGACCAGCTTCTCAGGGCTGAACGCGGGTGGCGACCTGATCATTGCCATCGACGGCCGCCCGGTCCTGCAGTACGACGATCTGATCGCCTACCTGATCACGCACAAATCACCCGGCGATGACGTCGTGCTTACCATCGTCCGGGATGGCGAGACGATGGATGTCACCATCCCGTTGGATAAGCGACCCTGAGAAACTCAGTGCTCAAGAAGAAGGAATAACAACAGGCCGGCCCATTTCGGGCCGGCCTGTCGGATTGCTTGCCGTTCTGCGAAGGGCTCGCTGACGCGGTTCCCATGCTCGTCTTATCCGAATCGCTCCTCTTTCCAGACGTCTGCGCGTAGCTGAAAAAGATCCATCAAACCCATGGCAATCCTTAAGTACCTGGGTAGTTCGCCACAATCGATCGGCTACTCTTCCCAGACATGAAGGTAGTCCCAGTGTACATCGCCGTGAGAAACGAATAGGAGGGTCCATAGCCCTTGGCTCAGAACGGAGCACCTCAGGACTACCCTTATCAAAAGGAACGGCACTCCCCTTTTTGCTAGCAGTGCGCGCTCAAGGAGAACTGGCGGCCAGCTCATCCAGCGCCCGCGCCTTTTTTGCAGAGGGCCTTTGTTCGAGCTATGAAGCGTTTCACCATACTCGGGATGGGCGATGTGATATGCGGGATATCAATGATGAGGGCAAAGAACAATCGTGTAAAGAATCGAAACAGAACAAAATCCGTTCTCTCGTACCCGTGGACTGGTACGAGAATCAAGTTAATGAGCTTATACCCTCTTTAAAGGCTAAACAGGAGCTTCGATACAACCATCCGAAGATTCGCCCTGTTGTTGAACGCATAATTGATTTATGGGCTCAAGGTGGAGAAGGTCCTCGTGTTTTGCTTTCTATCGGGAAACGGCAAAGGCACTTCGTCATCGTTTAAAAAAAGAAACCGAAAAAAGAATTTTCTCCTTAATCGCTAAGAAATTTGAAATCAAACATGACGAGGAAATCATTACCCAAACTCTTACGCGTATTATACGTCGTCTAAGTGATGATGGTATTATCCATGACACGCTCGTAGTTTTTTTCTACAGGAAATGGTAGATAAACCGGAATATGCAATATTAAAACCATATAGGGACAATATTATTGAAATGCTTCAAGCATATTTCCGCTCTGCCGCTTTTTTAGCGCGCTACGTGCCTTTCGAACGTGAACATGTTCGGGCAGCGTTTGCAGAAAACGTACGTGATTCGAATAAACTTCGAAAAGGTGCCGAAAGCACTCATCGATGGAATCAAAACGACAGATGATCGTTACCAAACAACAACCAAGAACGCATTGCCTTATTCTTGGATTTTGCTACAGAATTGGCGGAACGAGGTCGGATCAAGCCTGACGCTGAAGAGGGTGAAATCAAAGGTCTTCTCGAACAGTATCTGGAGGCAGTTGCTGTTTATTCCTCGCCACGGCGATCTAAGCTAGATGACGATGAGGAGGCGGGTGAGAGCCTCAGATGATGGCTCTTACCGAGTCCTGCCTGTCGTCCGCATGGTCTACGGTGATACCACACAGGACGTTCGACAAAGACTTATGGCAGCGTTTAACAGCCCGCTGTTTCCCGAAATTCTGGTAAGCAGCGCAGTGCTTGGCGAAGGAGTTGATCTTCATCGTTTTTGCCGATATGTTGTTCACCACGACCTCTGTTGGAACCCAAGTACGTTAGAACAACGTACTGGACGGTTTGACCGGATCCGATGCAAAGCGGAATACTGTCAGCAACCGATTGTCATCTATGAACCATTTATCGGTGGATCCGCCGACGAGAAAATGTTTCGAGTGGTTACAAGACCGTGAACGGTGGTTCCAGGTCGTCATGGGACAGAAATTCGAGTTTAACGAAGCAAATTCCGAGAAGATTGCTGGTCGTGTGCCTCTGCCTCAAAAACTCGCCAAGCAACTAATCTTTGATCTTCGTCTCTGGCCTGGTACTTGATAATTTAGCCAGGGAATCCGTTCCAGGGGCGATAGGGTCAGGTCTACTTTCAGTCATTCAATTGCATTCTTGATAATTCCGAAAAAAACACTATAGACAGGACATCAAATGGGTGCTATAATCAGACCTGTTAACAGCACCATTAAGGAGGTCTATTATGAGTACCAAATTTTCCGAAGACATCGTCCCCCTCAGCGACCTGAAGGTGAACCCCGGCAAGGTGGTTTCCCACGCGCAAGAGACGCACCGGCCTATTTTGCTCACGAGCAGGGGCCGCGGGGTTGCCGTGGTCCGATCGCTCAAGGATTATGAGGAAGAGACTGAAGAGCGCGCCTTTATGCAGGGAGTGGTGAAGGGAATGATGGACCTGGAAGAAGGACGCGAGATCTCGCTCTCCGAGGCGAAAAAACGCCTTGGCCTGAAGTAATCACATGGCTGAACAGGCACGGATAACGTTTGCCGCGTCGGCAATCAAAGACCTTGAGGACCTGCAGGCCTATTACTTGGGCGAAGGCGTGCCTGATGGGGGAAAGCGGCTTACTGCCGAGATCGTCTCCAAGATCGAGCGGCTGGGCGCACACCCGCTGAGCGGCCGTGTCGTACCTGAGTTCAATGTCGAACATCTGCGAGAGATCATATACCCGCCTTTTCGCATCGTTTATCGGCACGATAAGAATAAAGTTCGTATTGTTCGGATCTGGCGAAGCGAAAGACTTCTGAAACTACCATGACCCCTGCCGCGACCGTTTCATGAAAACGACCCGGTTGTCCGCCAGAAAACCCGCGTTCCGGTGAAAGAAGCGGCCTGATAACAGGAGACAGGCATGATACAGGGAATCGATCCTGACGATCGCGGCGATCCATTTGATCTGAACCGCTTCATCAGCGCGCAGGAAGGGATCTATGATCGTGTCCTTGCCGAGCTGCGGGGCGGCCTGAAGCGCACGCACTGGATGTGGTATATATTCCCGCAGATCGATGGATTGGGACACAGCCCGACAACGAGACACTATGCCATGAAAAGCCTGGAAGAAGCGCGGCGATACCTCGGCCATCCCGTTCTTGGCGCGCGGCTCGTGGAGAGCGCGGAAGCGGTCCTTGTTGTTCAGGGGCGATCGGCTTCGGATATTTTCGGACACCCTGACGACTGGAAGCTTCAATCGTCCATGACCCTGTTCGCGCTCGTGGCCGAACCGGGTTCGGTGTTCGAGCGTGTCCTTGACAAGTATTTCCAGGGAAAGCGGGACGCCAGGACACTTCAGATCGTGGGGGATTTGGGAAGTGGAGACGTAAAGAGATGAGTACGTAGTTCAGAATTTGGTGTAAAATCAGGCAGACAACACCGGGGGGATAATGAAAGATCGCATCGGCACCATGTTTTGTCTTGGATTGACCTTCGTTCTCATGAGTTCCGCCGCAGCATATTCACAAGAGCAATACCGGACCGAGATATTCGCCACCTACCAACGCACTGATTTTGCTTCCGAGGGAAGGTCCCTTGATGCCCTGGCAGGCCTCGAATATTTTCTTGCTCCGGTGAATACGGCCGCTCATCCCTATGCGGAAGCGGCCTTTCTTGAAAAGATCGGCAGTGTCGGCTTCGCGGTCATAGACCATGATTTTAAGGCCGGCTCAGCGAATGCGGACGGCCAAAGCTACGGTCTCTTCGTAAATTATACGACGCCTGACTTCCCTGTTGTTGTCAGGGTGGAATGGACCAGGACGAATGACGACTTTCAAGCGTCTTCCACCCAGATAAAAGGTGAGAACGACCTTTACAGAATTGTCCTGGGGAAATATCTTTCCTACGGTCTCCTTGCCGAGATCGGTTACGGTGAAGATCATTCAACAACCAGAATTACGTCGCCCACGACAACCAACTCGAACAGCGATACATCCAAGGAATATTCACTGCGTGCCAAATATGTAAGGGAACTGACCGGGGGAACGGCAGTTAACCTGGAAGCAAGCGCGGTACAGCAAACGTTCGATGTATCAGGAGAATCGCGGGACAGCGAAGCTTGTCTCTCTTGGCGGCGACTATTATTTCAGCCGCGGGCTGAGCGTCGGAGCGACCGTCCTTTCAAACAACTCATCGTTCAGATCGGCCGACGGAAAGACATACTCTGTCAATGCAAGAGCCTTTATCACACCCAGCCTGTCGTTGAAAGCGGGGTATGAGCGCTTCCTGAATGATAATGACGGAGAGCTAAACATGAGGAATTATGCTGTCACCCTGGCAGCCCGTTTTTAAAAGCGTCGCCGGGATGGTCAGTGCATGTTGGGTACCGTCGCGGTTATTTTCACGATATGAATATGCGATAGGGTCGCAGTTTCATACCAACGTTAACCGTGTCTATATTGATTGCCTCCGATCTAAAATCCCTCGCTTTTCCTGTCCTTAGAACGCCGCAACCAGCCGATAAATGGTCTTTCCTCCCGCCAAATTCACCCTCCCGTCAAGCAGAGCCTTTTCATCAGGGAAGTGAGCGCTCTCAGAGAAGGGCTCCCGAAAAATATACTGCTATCTAATTGATATTAATTGCCATTTTCCGCTATTTTTTTCTCTACATTAGGAAAACTAATATTCAAATTATAATTTTTAACTTGCAAAACAAGGCCGATTCAACGATATTACTGCCTGCGCCAAAAGTACGTTTACGCGAGGTGCGGGCAGTGCCGCCCTTCGTTCTGTCCATCGCTTTATAGTTCGAACACGATACATCTTCTAACGGAGGTTCCACTCCATGGCAACACGTGTAGTCCTTCTCGGTGCACCCGGTGCCGGCAAAGGCACCCAGGCGAAGATGCTGATCGAAAAGTTCAAGATCCCGCAGATCTCGACGGGCGACATCCTCCGGAAGGCCGTTGCCGACGGCACGCCGCTGGGCAAAGAAGCGAAGGTGATCATGGATTCGGGCGGCCTCGTGTCCGGACAAGATCGTGCTCGGCCTCGTGGAAGAGCGGCTCAAGCAGCCTGACTGCAAGAACGGCTTCATCCTCGACGGGTTCCCGCGCAACACCGCCCAGGCCGAGGCCCTCGACAAGATCCTCACCGGCTCGAGCATGCCCCTCACGGTTGCGCTCAACATCGATGTGGACCTGAACGACCTCCTGAAGCGCCTCACCGGCCGGCGGACCTGCAAATCCTGCCAGCAGATGTACAATATCTATCTTCTCCCCCTCGAAAAAAGAAGGGGTCTGCGACAAGTGCGGCGGCGAGCTGTTCCAGCGCGACGACGACAAGGAAGCGACCATCAAGAAGCGGCTCGACGTGTACCAGCAGCAGACCGCGCCGCTCATCGATTACTATTCCAAGAAGAAGATCATGAAGACGGTTGCGGGCGTCGGCAGCATCGACGACATCTTCAAGAAGGCGGTTGCGGCGCATCGAAGGAAAATAGAACAACATAGGTCCTATACGACCTATAGGACCTATAACTTTTGTAAATTCTCATCAAGGAGGAACGCAGTTATGGCACTGGTAAAGCCTCATGGCAAAAAGAAGAAGCTCATGCCGCTTCTTCTGGAAGGATCGGCCCTTCAGAAAGAGCTCAAGAAGGCCAAGACCCTGAAGCAGCTCAAGATCTCCTCGCGCGAGACCGCAGACCTCGTGATGATGGGCATCGGCGCGTTCACGCCGCTCACGGGCTTCATGACCAAGAAGGACTGGAAGGGCGTGTGCGACAAGTACAAGATGGCGGACGGCACGTTCTGGCCCGTCCCGGTGACCCTCTCGGCAACGCCCGAGTTCGCCGCGTCGCTCAAGAAGAACGAGGAGATCACCCTCGTGGACGAAGAGTCGGGCGAGATCATGGCCACCATGAAGGTGGCCGAGAAGTACGCCATGTCGAAGTCCGACAAGGAGCACGAGTGCACGAAGATCTTCCGCACCAATGACGTCGCCGGTCACCCGGGAGTGCAGAAGGTCATGGGCCAGCCCGATGTGAACCTGGCCGGTCCGGTGAAGGTCCTCTCCGAGGCGCACTTCCCCGAGACCTTCAAGGGCATCTATATGAAGCCGGTCGAGACCCGCAAGATCTTCGAGGCCAAGGGCTGGAGCAAGATCGCGGCGTTCCAGACCCGGAACCCCATGCACCGTTCGCACGAGTACCTCGCCAAGATCGCCATCGAGACCATGGACGGCGTGCTGATCCACCAGATCCTGGGCAAGCTCAAAGAGGGCGATATCCCGGCCGATGTCCGCGCCGACGCCATCAACACCCTCATGGACAAGTACTTCGTGAAGGACTCCGCCGTTCAGTGCGGCTATCCCATGGAAATGCGCTATGCCGGTCCCCGGGAAGCCCTCCTCCATGCGCTCTTCCGGCAGAACTTCGGCTGCAGCCACCTGATCGTCGGCCGCGACCACGCGGGCGTGGGCGACTACTACGGACCCTTCGACGCGCAGAAGATCTTCGACGAGATCCCGGCGGGAGCGCTCGAGACCCAGCCGCTCAAGATCGACCACACCTTCTATTGCTTCAAGTGCGACGGCATGGCCTCCATGAGGACCTGCCCCCACGGCAAGGAAGACCGTCTCATGCTTTCCGGCACCAAGCTGCGGAAGATGCTCTCCGAGGGCGAGAACGTTCCCGATCACTTCAGCCGTCCCGAAGTGCTCGAGATCCTCAAGAAGTACTATGCCGGCCTCACCGACAAAGGTGGAGATCAAGCTGCACAGCCATGCCGAGGGCACGCATACGGAGAAAAAGTAACCGAAGGTTTAACGACTGCGGAAGCAGTTAATTTTATTCCAACGATAGGAGGTTTGTACCATGCCGAGTTATGTTATTACCGAGAAGTGTGACGGCTGCAAGGCGCAAGACAAGACAGCATGCCAGTACATCTGTCCGAACGACCTCATGACCCTGAACAGGGACCTCATGAAGGCCTTCAACCAGGAGCCGGAGCAGTGCTGGGAGTGCTACAACTGCGTGAAGATCTGCCCGCAGCAGGCGATCGAGGTCAGGGCCTACCAGGATTTCGCCCCCCTGGGCGCGAACGTGATCCCGATGCGGGGCACGGACTCCATCATGTGGACCATCAAGTTCCGGAACGGGACTCCTGAAGCGCTTCAAGTTCCCCATCCGGACCACTGCCGAAGGCTCGGTCGATCCCTACAAGGGCAAGCCTGAAGCGGATATGGCAAAACTCAAACAGCCGGGCTTCTTCACCACGTCGAAGCCGATGCCGGTCATCAAGAAATAAGGAGGATATGACAAATGGAAAAAGAAACCTGTACGTTTTCGTTCTGCAAGAAGCCGGCAGATCGAAGACGGTCGAGACCGACCTCCTCCTCATCGGCGGCGGTATGGCCTGCTGCGGCGCGGCGTTCGAAGGCGCACGCTGGGCGAACCCCAAGAAGATCAAGATCACCATGGTGGACAAGGCCGCGACCGACCGGTCCGGCGCCGTTGCCATGGGCCTGTCGGCCATCAACACCTACATGGGTGAGAACGATCCGGCGGACTATGTAAAGATGGTACGGAACGACCTCATGGGCATCGTCCGTGAGGACCTGATCTACGACCTCGGCCGTCACGTTGATGATTCCGTGCAGCTCTTCGAGGAGTGGGGCCTTCCGATCTGGAAGATGGGCGACGACGGCTTCTCCCTCGACGGTTTCCAGGCAAAGGAAGCCGGCAAGGTTTCCCTGAAGGACGGCGGCAAGCCGGTCCGTTCCGGCAAGTGGCAGATCATGATCAACGGCGAGTCCTACAAGGTCATCGTGGCCGAAGCCGCGAAGAAGGCCCTGGAGACCAACCGCGCCGCCACGGGCGTCAAGACGAACCACTATGAGCGCGTGTTCATCGTGAAGCTCTACAACGACGCCAAGGAGCCGAACCGCGTTGCAGCAGCGGCCGGCTTCAGCGTCCGTGAGAACAAGATCTATATCTTCAAGGCCAAGGCCATGGTGCTGGCGGCAGGCGGCGCCGTGAACGTGTTCCGTCCCCGGTCCACCCAGGAAGGCCAGGGCCGCGCCTGGTACCCGGTGTGGAACTCCGGTTCCGGCTACGCGCTCGGCCTGCAGGCCGGCGCAGAGCTGACCATGATGGAGAACCGCTTCGTGCCCGCCCGCTTCAAGGACGGCTACGGACCGGTGGGCGCCTGGTTCCTGTTCTTCAAGGCCAAGGCGACCAACAGCCTCGGCGAGGACTATTGCGTCAATCCGGAAGCCCTGGCAGAAGCCAAGGCGAAGTACGGCAAGTATGTCGACAACCTCGGCACGGCCATCCGCAACCACCTCATGATGCGCGACATGAAGCTGGGCAAAGGCCCGATCCTCATGAGAACCGATGAGGCAATGGCGGCCATCAACAAGACCTTCAAGGAGAAGCTCGGCGACAAAGAGGGCGCCAAGAAGGTGAAGCACCTCGAGGCCGAAGCATGGGAAGACTTCCTCGATATGGCCATCGGCCAGGCCGGCCTCTGGGCGTCGCAAGAACGTCGAGCCGGACAAGGTTCCGTCCGAGATCATGCCGACCGAGCCCTATCTCCTCGGTTCGCACGCGGGCTGCGCGGGCTTCTGGTGCTGCGGTCCCGATGACCTCGGCGCGCCGGAAGAGTGGAACAAGAAGTGGCCGGCAGGCAACTACAACCGTCAGTCGACCGTAAAGGGCCTCTTCATGTGCGGCGACATCTGCGGCGCATCGGGCCACAAGTTCTCGTCGGGTTCGCACGCGGAAGGCCGCATCGCGGCCAAGAACGCGATCGCGTTCATGCTCGACAACCCGAACTACACCCCGACGATCAAGGAGACGGCGGACCATCTGGCCGCCGAGCTCTACCTGCCCTTCGAGGTGTACGAGAAGTACAAGACCTACACCACGGCACCGGAGATCAACCCGAACTACATCAAGCCGAAGATGCTCCAGACCCGTCTGCAGAAGATCGCCGACGAGTACTTTGGCGGCATCTCGACCTGGTACATGACCTCCAAGACCATGCTCGAGGAAGGCCTCCGTCTCCTCCAGATGCTGAAGGAAGACACCTCCAAGATGGCGGCTTGCAACCTGCACGAACTGATGCGCTGCTGGGAGAACTACCATCGCATCCTCTCCGTGGAGGCCCATGCGCGCCACATCCTGTTCCGGGAAGAGTCGCGGTATCCCGGCTACTACTATCGCGGCGACTTCGACCTGGTGGACGACAAGAACTGGAAGTGCTTCGTGAACTCGAAGTACGACCTGGCCACGGACAAGTGGGAAGTCAAGAAGGTGCCCTACGTACAGCTCGTTGAGGACGCAGCTCCTGTAAAGCATTAAGAACATTCACAACTCCGGGGAGGGTTTCCCTCCCCGGAGTCTTATTGTAAATTGAAGATTGCAAAGTGCAAATGGTAAAATAATGGAAAGCGAGCGATGCTCGCTTCTTTTTTAAGTCTCAAATCCGCAATTTCCAATCTCCAATTTACAATTTATTGTGTATCGGTCTTACTGCCTTGAAGGAGGATCAGGTACCATGGCGGAAAATAAGTGTTGGTCGTCGGCGGAGGCTTCAGCGGCCTCACGGCGGCAGTGGAAGCCGCGGAAGCGGGCTCCGATGTCATCATCGTGGAGAAGAACCCCTACCTCGGCGGCCGGGTGACGCAGCTCAACAAGTACTTCTGGAAGATGTGCCCGCCCGAACTGCGGTCTCGAGATCCAGTACAAACGGATCAAGAACAACGGCCAGGTGAAGATCTACACGATGGCCGAAGTGGAGAAGATCTCGGGCACCGAAGGGAACTTCGACGTGACCATCAAGACGCAGCCCCGGTTCGTGAACGAGAAGTGCACGGGCTGCAACAAGTGCGCCGAGGCCTGCGAGATCGAGCGGTCGAACGACTTCGATTTCGGCATGAGCAAGACCAAGGCGGCCTACCTGCCGCACAACCAGGCATTCCCCCTTCAGTACGTGATCGACGAGAAGACGTGCAAAGGCGCATCCTGCGCCAAGTGCGTTGCAGGCCTGCAAGTACGACGCGATCCACCTCGACATGAAGCCGGAGACCGTGCAGCGTGAAGGTCGGCGCCGTGGTCATGGCGACCGGCTGGAACCCCTATGATGCGACGAAGATGGACAACCTCGGGTTCGGCACGGTCCAGAACGTGATCACGAACATGATGATGGAGCGGCTCGCGGCGCCGAACGGCCCGACGGCCGGCAAGATCGTCCGTCCCTCCGACGGCAAAGAGGTCAAGAACGTCGCCTTCGTGCAGTGCGCGGGCTCGCGCGACGAGAACCACCTGGCCCATTGCTCCTACATCTGCTGCCTGGCCTCGCTGAAGCAGGCGTCCTATGTCCGGGAGCTCTATCCCGACTCCAAGGTGAAGATCTTCTACATCGACATCCGCACCCCCGGGCTCTATGAGAACCGGTTCTACACCAAGATCAAGGCCGACGCGAACGTTTCCTTCCTCAAGGGCAAGGTCGCCAAGATCGAGCAGGGCGAGAACGGCGACGTGAAGGTGACCGCCGAGGACATCCACGGCGGCGGCAAGATCACCGAGACCTTCGACATGGTCGTGCTTGCCACGGGCATGCAGCCCACCGCGCGCGTCGCTCAAGGGCGCCGGCGTTGCCGATGACCGACGACGGGTTCATCGACCAGGCGACCCTCCCCAAGGGCATCTACGCGACCGGGACGCTCAAGACGCCCGTTGACGTGGCGCGGTCCGCGCAGGATGCAACGGGTGTGGTCATGAAGAGCATCCAGAGCTTGAGGAGGAAATAAGGATGGAGAAGAAATTCGGCGTATATATCTGCAAGGGATGCGGCATCAAGGAGGCGATGGATGTCGAAAAGGTCGCCGGCGCGGCCAAGAAGGTCCAGAACTACAAGATTCCACGACATCCTGTGCAGCCCCGAGGGCGTTCAGCTGATAAAGGACGACATGGCGAAGGAAGGCGTGAACACGATCATCATCGCCGCCTGCTCTCCCCGCGCCAAGTACGAGGAATTCGATTTCCCCGGCGCGATCGTCGAGCGCGTGAACATCCGCGAGTTCGTGGCCTGGACCATGGAGCCGAACACGGACGCAACGAACGATGCCGCCTACGACTACCTTAACATGGGCATCGTCAAGACCCAGAAAGGGCGACCTGCCCGAGCCGAACATCCTGCCGGACCTGAGCAACACCATCCTCGTGATCGGCGGCGGCATCGCCGGCATGACCGCGGCGCTCTCCGCGGCGGGCGCGGGCCAGAAGGTCGTGCTGGTGGAGAAGGACGCCCAGCTCGGCGGTTTCGTGAACAAGCTCTACAAGAAGATCCCGACCGGGTCCTACATCAACAAGCCGCTGATCGTGGACACGGACATCAGCAAGACCGTCGCCGAGGTCGAGAGCAACCCGAACATCAAGGTGTACAAGTCCACGACGGTGTCCAAGACCGACGGACAGCCGGGCCTGTACGACGTGACGCTCTCGAACGGCGAGACCGTGAAGATCGGCGCCATCGTCATGGCCTCGGGCTGGAAGCCCTACGACGCGAACAAGCTCGACTACCTCGGCTACGGCAAGATGAAGAACGTGGTCACGAACTTCGAGCTCGAGGAGATCGCCAAGAAGAACAACGGCAAGCTCCTGCGCCCCTCCGACGGCAAGCCGGCGCTCAAGGTCGCCTTCGTCCAGTGCGCCGGGCAGCGCGATCCGAACCATCTTCCGTACTGCTCGTCCATGTGCTGCGCCACGTCGCTCAAGCAGTCCCAGTACGTGCGGCAGAACGAGGACGCCCTTGCCATGATCTTCTACAAGGACATCCGGACGCCGGGCAGGACCGAGCTCTACTACAAAGAAGCCCAGAACAACCCGGGCGTGATGCTCACGAAGGCCGATGTGACCGGCGTTTCCGATGCCGGCAACGGCAACATGTTCGTCGAGATGGAGAACACCCTGTTCGGCACCAAGACCGGCGAAAAGGTGAAGGTCGAAGCGGACCTCGTGGTCCTTGCCACCGGCATGGTGCCGACCTCGCGCGCCCCGCAGGAATATGCCGACGGCCTGACGAAGGCCGCGGGCGGCGGCGACGAGGCCAAGAAGAACTACCTCGAGCAGACCCCCAAGCCGGACTACATCCTGAACCTCGGCTATCGCCAGGGTCCCGAGATCCCGACCCTCGAAGGGGCGTCGGGCTTTGCCGATTCGAACTTCATCTGCTTCCAGTACGAGACGCGCAGGACCGGCATCTACGCCGCGGGCGGCGTGCACCAGCCCATGAACATGGCCGAGGCGCAGGAAGACGGGGCCGGAGCGGCGTTCAAGGCCATCCAGGCCATGGACCATGTGGCGCGCGGCGTCGCGGTCCATCCCCGGGCCTGGGACGTCACCTTCCCCGACCCGATGCTCATCAAGTGCACGGCCTGCAAGCGGTGCACGGAAGAGTGCCCCTTCGGCGCCATCGACGAGGACGAGAAGGGCATTCCCAAGTACAACCTCAACCGCTGCCGCCGGTGCGGCACCTGCATGGGCGCCTGCCCCGAGCGCATCGTGTCCTTCAAGGACTACAGCGTCGACATCGTCGGCTCCATGCTCAAGGCCATCGACGTGCCCGATGACGAGGACATCTTCCGGATCGCCTGCCTCGTGTGCGAGAACGACTCCTATCCGGCGCTCGACACGGCGGCCATCGCCGGCAAGAAGATCGACCCGAGCGTGCGGTTCGTTTCCATGCGCTGCCTGGGCGGCATGAACCTCGTCTGGGTCGCCGACGCGCTCTCGAAGGGCATCGACGGCATGCTGCTCCTGGGCTGCAAGTACGGCGAGAACTACCAGTGCCACTTCGTCAAGGGCAGCGAACTCGCGAACACCCGCTTCAGCAAGGTCAGCGAGACCCTGAACCGGCTGCAGCTCGAGTCCGAGCGCGTCGAGCTGATGCAGATCGCCATCAACGAGTACGACAAGCTGCCCGGAGATGATCAACGAGATTCGTTGAGCGAGGTGAAGGAGTTCGGACCGAACCCGTTCAAGAGCATGTAGTAAACGGATGCGGTTGCGAAGTGCGGAAGGTAGAAGGAAAGCAGACCTTCGAACTTCCTACCTACACCACGTAACTTCGGACTGGCACGGAGGATATTATGTCAGAAGCAACCATAATCAAACCGGACCTGGCAGTTCGTGAACGAGATCATCAAGGGCGGCGGCGAGTCCCTGAAGAAGTGCTACCAGTGCGCCACCTGCTCGGTGGTGTGCAACGTGACGCCCGAAGGCAACCCCTTCCCGCGCAAGGAGATGGTACTCGCCCAGTGGGGCCAGAAGGACAAGCTCATCGCGAGCGCCGACGTCTGGCTCTGCCACCAGTGCAGCGACTGCACGGCCTATTGCCCGCGCGGCGCAAAGCCCGGCGAGGTCCTGAACGCCATCCGCAAGCAGAGCATCAAGGAAGTGGCGATGATGCCGCTCTTCGCGCAAGATCGCACACGGACCCGAAGCTCATCTGGCTCCTCTTTGCGATCCCGGCGGTGCTGTTTCTATCTGATCATGCCCGACAAGAGCTTCAGCGGGGTGCCCCGCAATGCCGAAGGCGGCTCATGGCGTATCACCTGTTCATGCCCGTGTTCCCTCATCGACGTGATGTTCATCCTGACGGCGCTCTTCGCCGCCGTGTCCGCTTTCGTGGGCATCACGCGGCTCTGGTCCGGTATGAAGGCCAATGCCGGCGATGCGCGGGCACGGGCAGTCCTTTCGGCCATATTGTCCCGGCGGTCACCGACGATCCTGGCGCACAAGAAGTTCGCCGACTGCACCGTGAACCGGCTCCGGCAGTGGGGCCACCTCCTCCTGTTCTACTCCTTCGCCGGGCTCGCGGTCGTGACCACGTGGGCCATCGTCTACCTGTATGGGCATGAGTTCTTCCACATCCCGGCGTTCGGCCCGTTCCATTTCGGCGAGTCGCCGTACCCGATGACCGACCCGGTCAAGATGCTTGCCCTGGCCAGCTCGGTCGCCTTTGCGCTCGGCGTGGTCATCATCCTGCTGAACCGCCTGGGCAAGGCCGCGAAGGCCGGCATGGGCTCCTATTTCGACTGGATCTTCCTCGCCGTCGTTATCGGCGTGGGCGCCACGGGCATGGCGTCGTGGGGTCTGCGGGTCGCGGACATGGAGGTCGGGTACTTTGTCTACTACCTCCACCTTGTCTTCGTGTGGTCGCTCTTCGCCTACGCGCCGTATTCCAAGTTCGCACACCTCTTCTACCGCACGACGGCCATGGTGTTCGCGAAGTATACGGCAGGCAGAAAGTAAACCGTAACAGTCGTTCATTGACAGAGGTATACCATGAAAGTCAAAGAACTGTTAGGCATCAAGGGCATCGAATGTTTCAGCATCATGAGCGACCAGTCGCTCCTCGACGCATCGAAGCAGATGGCGGAGTGCCGCATCGGTGCGCTCCTCGTGATGGATAAGGGAACGCTCACCGGGATCATCACCGAGCGCGACATCGTGCGGTCCGTCGCGAACGGCAAGAACTGCGAGGACGTCAGGACCAAGGACGTCATGACCACGAACCTCATCGTGTCCAAGTCCGGCGACGATCTCGACTACGTCATGGCGGTCATGATCCAGAACAACATCCGGCACCTGCCGGTCGTGGACGAACACGGTCTTGTCGGCATGCTCTCCATGCGCGATGTCGTGCGGGTGCTGGTGAAGAACCTCAAGGCCGAGAACCAGTATCTGAAGGACTTCATCGGCGGTTTCGACGCGTAGAGAACAAACAACACGTATCCCGGGCGTTGCCCGGAAGATGCCGTGAGCGGGGAGGGATGCCGGGAAAAGGAAAGAGGGTTTCAGGCGTTGCCGATTCACCAGTGGTCCTTAACGATACGTCAAATATTCATTGTCAGGCATTCATGGGTCATATGCTTTTTTTAGCTTAAAAAAACTGATGCAAAAGGAGGAGAGTATCAATGAGTAACACGATTCTTTTTGCCCTGGTATGCGGCGTTGCCGGTGTCATCTACGGCATCATTACCGCGATCTGGGTGAACAAGCAGGATGCAGGCAATCAGAAAATGATCGATATTTCCAACGCAGTGAAGGAAGGCGCTAATGCGTTTCTGGCGCGCGAGTACAAGACGGTTGCCATGGTTGCAGTTGTCCTGGTCCTGATCCTGGCGTTCGTTCCCGCCCTCGGGATGTGGGCAGCCGC
>CAWATK010000016.1:0-655844 GCA_963784915.1 uncultured Chloroflexia bacterium | reverse complement strand
AAGAACTCCCATCCGATCAGATCCAGAAAGGTGGTCCACGGAAGCCCGATGACCTGTGACTCGTAGTAAGCGCGCATAGCCGGTTGCCTTGCGGCCAGCCATATCGCTGGCGCGGTCAGCAGGATGCCGGTGCCGGTGAGGGCGAGTCCGGCCTTCCAGTCGCCCAGGTCAAATCCATACTGTGCAGGCCGCGATCGGAACACGAGCACGACCACCAACAGGGGGATCAACAGAAAAAGGATCAGACGGTCGAAGATCTTGGAGTTGGCGATCCGATAATAGGCGTCAACGATCAGCAGCAACGTGCTGAGGACGGTGACCGCCGCCGCCTGCCAGTCAAAGTGCAGTCGCTCTCCCGACAGTGGCTTCATGGGTGAATCATGCGACGTTGGCCGCAACTCCCGGCCGGGCAGCCCGTCCGCCTGGGCGGGGGCGGACCTTCGCGCACTACGGGGTATCAGTCGACTCCCCGAAGTCCTGGCAATCAGGCGCTGCGCCAGCAGGATGGGCACCGCGGTGAGTAGCACCACCAGCATCGCGGTCACATTCGTGATGGGCCGATTGCGCGGCTTGAGCATCTGGCTGTAGAGCCAGATCGGCAGCGTCTGCTGCTGGCCCGCCGTGAAGGTGGTCACGATCACCTCGTCGAACGAGAGCGAAAAGGCCAGGATGCCGCCGGCCAGCAGCGCGGTGGAGATGTTCGGCAGGACGACGTGCCAGAAGGTCTGAAAGCCATTGGCGCCCAGGTCCATCGAGGCCTCGATCATCGACCGACTGCTGCGGCGGAAGCGCGCCAGCACGTTGTTGTAGACCGTAACCACGCAGAACGTGGCATGGCCGATGACAATCGTCCAGAACGAAAACGGGATGTGCATGCAGGCTGATGGCCGAGCGCATGGCGATGCCTGTGACGATGCCGGGCAGCGCCAGCGGCAGCATCAGCATGAACGAGATCGGTTTCCTTGCCAAAGAAGTCGTAGCGATACACGGCCGCGGCCGCCAGCGTTCCGAGGATCAGCGCCGCGATGGTTGCCAGCGCAGCCACGCGCAGGGTGAGCGACAGCGCCGCCTGCATGTCCGGGATTGCGCGATGGCCTGCGGGATCCATTTCAGGGTCAGCCCGGGCGGCGGGAAGCTGTAGGCCGATTGCTCGGTCGTGAAAGAATACAGGAAGATCAGCCACATCGGGATGTGCAGGAAGAGCAACGCCGCGCCCGCGGCGAGTCTTCAGCCACCAGGGCGAGCGTTCGGACCCTGAGGCCTGACGCGCGGCTTAGAGCGCATCGAATGCTCCAAGTTTGCGGGCGATCAGCAGGTAGACGATCATGATCACGATCGGCCCCATCGTGAAGGCGGCGGCCAGTGGAATATTGCCGGAGGTGCCCTGATAGGTCAGCACGGCCTTGCCGATGAAAAAGCTGGAAGTTCCAAAAAGCGACGGCACAATGAAATCGCCGAGGGTCAGCGAAAACGTGAAGATCGAGCCGGCGACGACACCGGGGAAGGCCAGCGGCAGGATCACATGGCGAAACGTCTGAGCAGGATTGGCGCCCAGATCGCCGGAGGCCTCCACCAGCGACTTCGGCACGCGCTCCAGCGCCGTCTGGATCGGCAGGATCATGTAGGGCAGCCAGATGTAGACAAAGACGAGGAAGATGCCGGTCGTCGAGACCGAGAGCGACGGCCCGCCCACCACCGGCAGGCTCAAGATACAGCTGCCCAGCAGGCCATCCAGGTGCACGAGTCGCGGTGAACCACGAAACAATGCCCTCCTGCGCCAGGATCAGCTTCCATGAGTAGACACGCACGACATAGCTGGACCACAGCGGCAACGTCACGGCCAGATACAGCAACGTCTTCAGGCGGCGGCGAGGCGAAGCGCGCCATGTAGTACGACAGCGGGAAGGCGATGACGATGCAGGCCAGCGTCACGCATGAGGCCATGAGCGTCGTCCGCGAGAAGATCTGCAGGTTGGTCGGGATGAAGCAGTTTGGCGTAGGTCTGCAGCGTGAACTGGCGCACCACCTTGCCCGTGAAGCCATCCAGGAGAAGAAGCTGTTCAGCAGCATGGCCGCCAACGCGCCGAGATAGACCACCACAAACCAAACCAGCGGTGGCAGCAACAGAAGGGCAAGCAGCAGCCGGGGGCGCCGGTAGAGGAAGTTGGAGATGCGGTTCACAACGCTATTTCCCCACGTAGCGGACGTGCTCTTTCTTCCAGATCAGCCGCACTTCCTGGCCCCGCGCCTGCATCACATCCATGGAGGTGCTTCTTCAGGTTCTGCTCCACGACCACCAGGTCGCCGCCGCCCTCCAGCTCCACCAGGTAGCGTGTGTACAGGCCGAGATAGATCACGTCGCGCACCCGGCCATCGGCGCAGAATGAATCGTCTCCGACGGGCTCGGTCTTGCGGGGACAGGTGGATCTTCTCAGGACGAATGGAAAAGCGTGATTCCGAGCCCGTGATGCGCCGGGCCATTTCGCCATCCACCAGATTGGATGTGCCCACAAATCCGGCCACGAAAGGAGTGGACGGATGCTCGTAGATATCAGCCGGGCTGCCCACCTGCTCGATCTTGCCACGATTGAAGACCGCGATCCGGTCGCTCATCGTCAGGGCCTCTTCCTGATCGTGCGTGACGAAGACAAACGTGATCCCGACCTGGCTGCTGAAGCTCTTTGAGTTCCACCTGCATCTGCTGGCGCAGCTTCAAGATCCAACGCGCCCAGAGGCTCATCCAGCAGCAGGACACGTGGATGGTTGATCAGCGCCCGCGCCAAGGCGACCCGCTGTCGCTGTCCGCCGGAAAGCTGCGATGGCTTGCGGTGGCCAAGACCCGGAAGTTGCACCAGGTCGAGCATCTCATCCACCTGCTTCGCCCGTTGCGGCTGGCGGCACCTTCTTGATCATCAAGCCGTAGGCGATATTCTCGTCGACGGTCATGTGCGGGAAACAGCGCGTAGTCCTGAAAGACCGTGTTCACCGGCCGCTCGTACGGAGGCAGGTTCGAAACATCCTGCCCGTACAGAAATATCTGACCCGAGGTTGGCCGGTCAAAGCCGGCGATCATCCGCAGGCAGGTCGTCTTGCCGGAACCGGAAGGCCCGAGCATGGAAAAGAATTCCCCGTCTGCGATCTCCAGGGTCACGTCGTCGACCGCCTTGACCTCCCCGAAGTGGCGGCTCACTCCTTCGAATCGAATTGCAGGATCCGGCATATGACTGTCCTCACGACACGTCCCGGCCGCGCCGCAATGCGGCGCGGCCGGACGCCATGCCAAACTACTGACCGACGATCGGCAGTGAAAGCCTCAACCCACTTATCGTAGGTCACGCAGTCGCTCTGGCCGTTGCCACAGTCGGCGATCGGCGTCTTCCAGAAAGCGATCTTGTCGAAGTGGTCGTAGCCGTTGGTCTTGCAGCCATCGGGCCCCAGCAACTCGCTGGACGTGCAGCCGGCCGGCACGGCCGGGTTCGAGCCAAACCAGGACGCCACATCGCCCTGCACCTTCGGATCGATCGAATGCTCGAGCCACAGGTAGGCGCAGTTCGGATGCGGCGCCTTGGACGGACATCATGGTGGTGTCGGCCCAGCCGGTCGCGCCTTCCTGCGGAATCGTGCTGGCGATCGGCTGGCCGTCGGCCACGAGCAGGTTCACCTGCAGCGGCCAGGAGGGCGCAGCCACGAAGCCTTCCGTCTTGAAGTCCTCGACCTGGCCCAGGTAGTCGCCCCAATACTTCGGGGCGATCTTGCGCTGCTCTTGCAAGCAGCGCGACGGCCGCATCGAATTGTGCTTGGGTCAGCTCGTACGGATCGGTGATGCCCAGTTCGGGATTGTGGGCCTTCAGATACAGCGCGGCATCGGCGATGTAGATCGGGCCGACATAGCCTTGCACACGATCCTTGTTGCTCTTGCCATCCGGCAGCGTCATCTCCTTGAAGACCACATCCCAGGACGTCGGCGCCGTCGGGAAACACGTTGGTGTTGTACATCAGCACGTTCGGCGCCCCACTGATACGGCACGCCGTAGTGCTTGCCATCGACCGTGTGCCAGGGCGCATTCTGCAGGCGGGGATCCACCTTGCCGTAGGATGGGATCCGGCTCGTATCGATCTCCTGGACGGACTCGCCGTAGACCAGGCGCAGGCTGGCGTCGCCGGAGGCGGTCACCAGATCGTAGCCGCCCGCGTTGATCAGCTGCACCATCTCGTCGGAGGTGGCCGCATCCTTGACCTTCACCGTGCAGCCGGTCTCCTTCTCGAAGCCCGTCACCCAGTCGACCGCCGGATCATTGGCGCCACGTTCGATATAGCCGGCCCAATCCACAATGTCGACCTCGCCCTCCGGCGCCATGGATGGCGCCTCGGCAGCCGGTGGGGCTGCGGGCGCGCTGCCGCTCGTGGGCGCCTCCGCCGGGGCCGGGGCAGCCGCCGGTGCGCATGCGGCCAGGATCAGGCCGGCCAACACGCCGGCCGATATGAACTTCAGGAATGCGAATCGGGAATGCATGCTCTCTCTCCTTTGGCTTACCTGCTCAGTTCCACCAATCAGACCAAGTCCACAACCAAGATAAAGAGGGCAGTCACCTCCTGCCGTCATGCGGCCGCTGGCGGCCGTCACTGTCCCCCGCTGGAGAATTGGGCCGATTATATCGATTTCAGGGGGCAAGTCAATCGCCATCGTGCGGCCCGGCACACTTGGTCGAACGCCACGGGCCAATCCCCTTGGGTCCCCGAGGAATGCCCCGGGACGCCACGGTATAATCCCGCCCTGAGGACTTATGACGGCCGACCTCTCCAAGTTGAGCGAAGAACACCGCCTGATCCGGGACACGGCACGCGATTTTGCCCGCAACGCCATCGCACCCATCGCCGCCCAGTTCGACGAGAGCGGCGAGTTTCCCAAGTGAGACCATCCAGAAGATGGGCCAGATGGGCTTCATGGGCATCGAAGTGCCGGAGGAATATGGTGGCGCCGGCCTGGACACGCTCGCCTACGTCCTGGCCGTTGAAGAGATCTCCAAGGTCGACGCCTCGCACGGCGTGATCATGTCAGTCAACAACTCGCTCTACTGTCACGGCATCCTCAGGTACGGCACCGAGGAGCAAAAGAAGAAGTTTCTGGAGCCCGTGGCCTCCGGCAAGGCGATCGGAGCCTACGCGCTCACCGAGCCGATGTCTGGCTCAGATGCCGGAAGCATGCGCAGCCGCGCCGTCCGCGACGGCGAGTTCTACGTGCTGAACAGCCGCAAGTCGTGGGTTACCAGCGGGCCGGTCGCAGACTATGTCCTGACCTTCATGATGACCGAGCCTGAGCTCAAGCACCGCGGCATCAGCGCATTTCTCATCGACACGCGTACCTGCGCCCGGTTTCAGTCGTGGCAAGAAGGAGCCGAAGCTGGGCATTCGGGCCTCTGCCACCAGCGAACTGCTATTCGAGGACTGCCGGGTGCCGACGTCGGCGCTAGCTGGGCCAGGAAGGCGAAGGCTTCAAGATCGCCATGTCGGTGCTGGACGCCGGTCGCATTGGCATCGCCTCACAGGCGCTCGGCATCGCAGAAGCGGCCTATGAGGCCAGCGTGGCCTACGCACGTGAACGCGAGGCCTTTGGCCGGAAGATCGGGGAATTCCAGGGAATTGGTTTCAAGATCGCAGACATGAAGACGCGCATCGAGGCCTCCCGACTGCTTATATACCAGGCAGCTTTCGCCAAGGAGGCAGCCAAGACCAGCGGCTCGCGTTATACCCTTGAGTCCTCGATGGCGAAGTTGTTTGCCTCGGAGACGGCGATGTACTGTGCGCATGCGGCCGTCCAGATCCATGGTGGCATGGGTTACAGCCGCGAGCTGCCTGTCGAACGGTACTTCCGGGATGCCAAGATCACGGAAATCTACGAGGGAACCAGCGAGATCCAAAGGCTTGTGATCTCTCGAGCCGAGTTGGGAGCGGCCTGAGGACCGACTCTCCCATACCAGACTGCCCGCGCCGCGTTAGATGATCTCCAGTCAGCCTTGCATGCACGCCGGCGGCCAGGCCCCATCACGGACCACACGGATTGGCACAGCAGATGGCAACCAAGCACAAGACGGTGACACCAGTCTCGCATCGCTCCAAGAGCATCGCGCGCGACTCGCAATCCCGACGCATCCCTCGCTCGTAAGTCGCTCGTGCTCGGGGGCTTGGTGATGGGCCTGCTATTGTCGGCCCTGGGAATCATCCTTCTCAGAACCGGCATGTCGGTTGTAGGAGCAGTGGCTGCCCTGATTGGACCGGCTCTGTTCCTGGTGGCCTCCACACGAATTGGCGAGCTCACTTTTTCGGGCGAGGACCTTCCCCCGCTGCTTCAGACTTGGATTCCTGCCGCCTTGACTTTGATGGCGCTATTCCTTTGCGCTGTCTCGGCTTTCGATGTGGCCCACCGCACGCAGGTTGAGAAGACTGAGGTCGCCATCAACGCCTGGGCGGGGAGCCTCATCTGCCTGGTCGTGGCCGTGCTCTGGTTTGAGCGCTGGAAGCCCCGGTTTCAGGAGCGGCTCGTTTGGATTCGGAAGCACCTGTATGAGGGCCTCGCCGTTGCGGCGATATTGGTTGTGGCAATTGCCGCGAGAATGCTGCTTCTGGACCAGCATCCATACCCGTGGTCCGGTGACGAGGCGACCGTGGGCACAGAGGCGCTCAAACTCGTCAGCAGTCCATACCTCGATATCTTCAACTCCGGCTGGTCCGGGAATCCTTTCCCTGCGTTCTTTCCCACCGGGGTCCTGGAAGTCTTCTTCGGGCCGTCCATCTTCACCGTGAGGGCTGCCAGCGCCCTGGCAGGAATATTCACTGTCTTGTTCCTGTACCTGCTGGCACGTGAGCTCTTCGACCAGCGCATCGCCCTCCTCGCGGCGGCCTTCTTGACCACCTTCCCCTACCACCTTCAATTCAGCCGGGTGGGGGTCATGACAATCCAAGACCCACTGGTAGTCTGCTTGACTCTATGGCTGGTGGTTCGCGCCGCTGCGGCGACCGAATCTCGTCGCCTTTCTTTGGGCCGGGATTGCGACGGGCCTCACTTTCTATGCTTATGTTGGCGGCCGCATGGTATTGGTCCTTGCGATCGCCGCAGTTGCCTTCGTGGCGCTCCGGCAACGCGGCTACCTCAAGGCCAATGTTCGCCCACTGACGGTATACCTGCTTTCGACGGTCATCACGATCGCGCCGATGGCCGTGTTCTTCGCCTTGCACGTCCAGGATTTCTTTTCGCGCTACAACCAGGTTGCGATCATTCCGAGCGGCTGGCTGGCGGCCGAGTTGGCTCTGCCCGGAAGGACGTTCTGGGGCGTGATGCTTAACCAATTCGCGAGCACAACCCTGGCTTACATCGGGTGGAATACAGGGGGCAATTTCTACAATTCCCCCCAACCCTATCTCACGATTGTGGCGTCCCTGTTCTTCCTCATAGGCATGGGTGTTGTGATTCAGCGTTGGCGCCAGCCCGCCTCCCTCATCTTGTTGACGTGGTTCTGGCTGGTGGTCTTCGTGGGCGGGGTGCTCACCATCACACCGCCGGCCAGCACCCGCATCGTCATGACCATCCCCGCGGTGGCGATCTTTGTTGCCATCGGAATCGGCCAGCTCCTGGACGTGCTGGGGCACTTTCGGGTCACGTGGCCGGTTCGTCGGCTTCTGGGCACACTCGTCGTCCTGGGCCTGGTGATTCACGGCGCATACTACTACTTTGGTCCGTACAGAGCCGGCAGTTTCTTCGACGACGCCAACGGCGAGGTGGCGATGCACGTCGGGCAGCGACTGGCACAGTTGGGCCCGAACTACTCGCTCGTCATGATTGGCGCGCCACGCATGTTTTCGGACTTCCCGACCATTCCATTCGTCGCTCCTGGCAATCGGCGCTCGGATATCGTTCCTGCAGAGGCCGAGAGCGCGACACTGAACGGCATGCTCCCGGCGTTCCTGGTTGCCACCCCGGATAATCTGCCTGCGCTGCAGGCAGTTGCGGGGCACTACCCTGGCGGCGAATGGGAAACCGTGCCAAGTCAGACTCGCAACGAGACCCTCTATTACGGCTATATCACGCCGGTGGGTCTTCAGCAGGCAGCGCCCTGATACCACTCGAACGGCATGCCATGCTGCCATGCGGCGATTCCTTCCGCTATAGGCCCATGCGTCTTGCATCCGGCCAGCGCAGACTTCAACGCGTTGCGGTGAAGGAGACCCGCGCATGAAGGCGGTGCTCTTTCGACGGCATGGCGGTCCGGAGGTGCTTGAGTACGCCGACTTTCCAACACCGGAGCCTAAGGGCGACGGGGTCCTCGTTCGGTTACGCGCCGCGGCTCTGAACCGGATGGACGTGGCGGTTCGTCGCGGCTGGCCCGGCATCAAACTGGAACTGCCGCACATCAATGGCGCGGATGGCGCCGGTGAGGTTGCTGACCTGGGCCCCCGTGCAGAAGGCCTTGCGGTGGGAGATCCGGTGGTCGTGAACGCGAGCCTGGGCTGCGGCAAATGTGAGCTGTGCCTCGGCGGGATGGACAACCTGTGCCGAGACTGGCACCTGCTGGGGGAGACTATCCGCGGAACTTATGCGCAATACGTGTGCGTCCCGGCCCGCCAGCTTCATCGCCTGCCGGTCGGCTTCAGCCTCAAGACCGCGGCCGCCGGCGCACTGGTGTTTCAGACCGCCTGGCACTCGCTAATCACGCGCGGCGCCTTGCGGGCCGGCGAGACCGTGGTGATCGTGGGCGCCGGAGGCGGAGTGAACACGGCGAGCATTAGCATCGCGAAGCTGCGAGGGGCTCGGGTCATCGTCGTGGGTTCCAGCGCACAGAAGTTGGAGCGCGCCAAGAGCATGGGCGCGGACTTCACGATCGACCGCTCGCAAGTGGAGGATTGGTCGGCGGCAGCGTACCTGGCGACGGAAAAACGTGGCGCCGATGTGGTGGTCGACAATGTGGGGTCCACTCTCATGCCCAGCCTGCGCTTGTTGCGCAAGGGCGGGCGGCTTCTCACGGTGGGCAGCAGCGCCGGGCCGGAGGTGATGCTCGACAATCGTTATGTCTTCTATCGCAGCCTCTCGATCATCGGATCGACCATGAGCCCAATGAAGGATTTCCACACAGTCATGGAGCTCATCGCGAGCGGCCAGCTGACTCCCGCTATCGACAGCAGCTATGATCTTAAGGACGCCGCCGAGGCGCACCGCCGCATGGAAAGCGGTGCGCACTTTGGGAAGATCACGCTTGAAATTGACTAACATCATGATGCGCAGATCGTCCTGGTTTGAGATGGTTCTAACGATCGTGTTTCTGAGCGCGACGCTGTTTGCGGCCCTCTCGGATGCATACAATCTCCCCAATACGTGGTTCATTCGCGACGACGCGTACTACTACTTCAAGGTGGCGCAGAACATCAGCGAAGGACGCGGCAGCACCTTCGACGGCATTCACCCCACCAATGGATACCATCCGCTCTGGCTGGCCCTTTGCATCCCGATCTTCGCCCTGGCTCGCTATGATCTCATCCTTCCACTGCGCGTTTTGGCGGTGGTGATCGGCGTGCTCCAGCTGGCGACATCCATCCTGTTGTATCGTCTGGTACGCCGCACGATTTCCGAAATGGCGGGGATTCTTGCGGCCTGCTTCTGGGCTTTCAACACCTATGTCCTCGTCTTCCTGTACAAGACCGGCGTGGAATCAAGCATCACCATCTTCCTGCTCCTGCTCCTGCTCCACGGCCTCCGCAAACTGGAGCTCACCTGGCGCAAGAATGAGCCGGGCCTCCGAACGATCGCCGGCCTTGCCCTGTTGTCGGTGTTCATCGCATTCGGCCGGCTGGATCTTGCCTTCTTCTCTCTGATCGTCGGTCTTTGGATCGTGTTTCGTGCGGCGCCGGCCCGCTATCTGCTCCCACTGGACATACTGGCACTCGTGTGCGCGGCCGTCTCTGCGTTCCTGGTTCGCCTGGGTTTCGTTGGGTACTACGAGGTCTCGGCATCAGTGCAGATCATGTTGTTCGCCGCCCTCACTTGCAAGCTCCCCATCTTCTATTTCTTCGGGCTGTACACCAAGGCGATTGCAGGCGGTGTGTGGGCGTATCTGGGCCGCCTGTTGCTCGGGGTTACAGCTGGAAGCGCGGCCCTGGCCGCCGTCCTCGTGGGCGGCACTTCACTCGGTCTCTTTCCAGTCTTTTCGAGGGCCGTTCTGCTCCTTGACCTGGCCTTTTCATTGGCCCTGCTGTTGCTGATCCGGCTGGGGGCTCTGGCGTTCAGCCTGCGACGTTCGGGTGCCGGCGCAGAGACCCCCAGGTCGGAACTGCGAACGCACTGGCGACGATGGCTCAGGGAAGGCATTGTCTACTATGGGATCGTCGGCGGCGCGTTGTCTGCCTACATGCTCTGGAACCAGATCGCGTTCGGCACGCCATCTCCAGTAAGCGGGCAGATCAAGCACTGGTGGGCCACGTTCACCCATAGCATTTATGGCTCAGCTGCCACTTCCTGGCTCACGTTCTTTGCGGTCAATCCGTTCAGCGATTTCAATGCCTGGGCGCCGCTCACGAGTCGCCTTAGCGACTGGAGCAATCGCCTCCTCTACGTGGAGGGCACGGGCTTCGGCAATCCCCGTTGGCAAGCCAACTTCGTCGCGATTCTGTTGGTTGCGGCCCTCGTCCTGGTGGCCATCCTGCTGCTGCGGAAGCGGATCGTGGTACCTGCGGTCGTGCAGACAGGCATGATTCCCCTTTTCGTCGGAAGCTGGCTGCAGGTTCTGGCATACAACCTCGCGGGATATGCATCCGCCAAGGAGTGGTATTGGCTGCTCCAACCGATTTTCATCGTACTACTGGGAGCCATCGTGTTTCGTATCATTTCGGATCTCCTCCTCAAGTATCTGCCGGCAGCGCGTGTTGTGCTCTGGGCATTCGTGGCCTGGTACGGCATTACCACCGGCTTCGGCTACTGGCGCGATGCGTACCTCCTGAATCCGTATGGTGCTCACCCGTCGGGGACGCCCTACACGCCCATCATTCCGTTCCTCGAAGCGAACACCGAACCCGGATCCCTGATCGGCATGACGGGTGGCGGGAACGTCGGCTACCTGATGCCCAGCAGGACCATCGTCAATATGGATGGGCTCATCAACAGCTATGCGTATTTCCAGGCGATGCAAGCCGGCACGGGCGCAGATTACCTGTACGACACCGGGCTGCGCTACATCTTCGCCAACCCAACAATCCTGGAGTCCAATCCATACCGCGGCCAGTACGCGGGAAGGTTCGAGGTCATCACGGAGTGGAGCGGAAAGGACCTCCTGCGGCTGCTTCCAGGCGTGTCGAACTAGGGCTCAAATCAAGCACCATGTCCACTTCCCGACCGGCGCTGCCTCTCAGAATAACTTTGGTGCTATGGTTGGTGTTAATCATTACAGTTTGGAACCTCGTGCGCGTGTGGGGCGCGCTCGCCTTGTGGGGCGGGATCCAGGAGTACGCCCCCTGGCCGGGGCCGGCCTATGTTATCGTGACGGGGGGCCTGTGGGCCCTATGTGGCGTTCTAACGCTGCTGGCTTTCTGGCGCCGAGCGAATTGGGCAGACAAGTTGCTTCTGGTCGGTGCGGTCACCTACGTGGTTTGGCTGTGGCTCGATCGCATGGCGATTCAACCGAGCCTGACGACCAACTGGCCGTTCTCGCTCGTGACCAATTCCGTGCTGTTGCTGTGCACGGCAGTTGTCGCTCTTGATCCCCGCAATCGACGTTACCTTGGAAAAGAGGCCCATGAACGGCAAGAGCAAAACCGAAACACTGAGTAAGATGCGGGCGGCCTCACGCCTGGGCGGTGGCGAGGCGCGCATCGAAGCCCAGCACAAGAAGGGTCGTCGCACGGCGCGCGAACGCATTGAGCTGCTGCTGGATCGCGGCTCGTTCCGCGAAGTGGATGCCTTCGTGCAGCACCGCACCCACGACTTTGATTTGAATGAGCAGAAATACCTGAGCGACTCGGTCGTGACAGGCTGGGGCACGATCGAGGGCCGGCTGGCCTATGTATTCTCACAGGATTTCACGGTCTTCGGCGGATCGCTGGGCGAAGTGCACGCCGCCAAGATCTGCAAGATCATGGAGATGGCCGTTAAGAACGGAGCGCCGCTGATCGGGCTGAACGACTCCGGTGGAGCACGCATCCAGGAGGGCGTGGTCTCACTGGCTGGGTATGCCGACATCTTTCTGCGCAACACCATGGCCTCCGGCGTCATACCGCAACTCAGTGTGATCATGGGCCCGTGTGCCGGAGGCGCCGTGTACTCGCCGGCATTGACGGACTTCATCTTCATGGTGCGCAAATCCTCCTACATGTTCGTGACGGGCCCGGACGTAGTCAAGGCCGTGACACACGAGGACGTATCCTTCGAGGACCTGGGCGGGGCCAGTGTGCACGCTGAGCGCTCCGGAGTATGCCACGTGGCCGGCGAGAACGAGGCAGACACCTTGTACCTGGTGCGCAAGCTGCTTGGGTACCTGCCGCAAAACAACCTGGAAGATCCGCCCATGCTCCAATCCAGCGATGATCCGCTGCGGATGGATTCGGAGCTGGACACGCTCATTCCGGAATCGCCCGACAAGCCGTACGATATTCGCGACGTCGTCAGCAGGATCGTGGATAACGGCCAGTTCTTCGAGATCCACGAGGGTTTTGCGGCGAACATCGTGGTGGGCTTTGCCCGCCTTGGGGGCCACTCGGTCGGCATCATCGCCAACCAGCCAATGGTCCTGGCAGGTGTGCTGGACATCGATGCCAGTGAAAAGGCGGCCCGCTTTGTTCGGTTCTGTGACGCTTTCAACATCCCGCTGATCACCTTTGAGGATGTGCCCGGCTTCATGCCCGGCACCTTTCAGGAACACCATGGCATCATTCGGGCGGGCGCCAAGCTGCTATATGCCTACTGCGAGGCCACCGTGCCGAAGCTCACGGTCATCACGCGCAAGGCCTACGGCGGCGCGTATTGTGTGATGTCTTCGAAGCACATCCGCAGCGACGTGAACCTGGCCTGGCCGACGGCCGAGATCGCCGTCATGGGTCCGGACGGCGCAGTCAGCATCATCTTCGCGCAAGGAAATTGAACAGGCGACCGATCCGGTGCAGCCGCAAAGCCGAGCTGGTAGCGGAGTATCGCGAGAAGTTCGCCAATCCGTACGTGGCCGCGGAACGCGGCTTCATAGATGACGTCATCGAACCCCGCGAGACCCGCCCACGCCTCATCAACGCGTTGGAGATGCTGCAGAACAAGCGTGACTCAAACCCGCCCAAGAAGCACGGCAACATCCCGCTCTAGCCGTCACTGCCGAGCCTGAGGAGATCGTATGTTCAAGAAAGTGCTGGTGGCAAACCGTGGCGAGATCGCCGTCCGCATCCTGCGTGCCTGCCGGGAGCTCGGCATTGAGTCAGTGGCCGTCTACTCGGAGGCGGACCGCAATGCACTGCACGTCCGTTATGCAGACGAAGCCTATCTGCTGGGGCCGGCGCCGTCGCGCGATTCGTACCTGCGGGCCGACAAGATCCTGGAGATCGCGCGGAAGTGCGGTGCGGATGCCATCCACCCCGGGTACGGCTTCCTGGCGGAACGCGAAGTCTTTCGCGGCTTCATGCATCGAAGCTGGCATCGTTTTTATCGGTCCCAAGCCCTCGGCCATTGCGGCCATGGGCGACAAGATGGTGGCACGTGATACCGTGGTTGCCGCAGGCATCCCGGTCGTTCCCGGCACGGAAGGCACAGGCAGCCATGCTGGATGAGGAGCTGCTTGCGGTTGCGCCCAAGATCGGATTTCCCCTGCTGATCAAGGCCTCCGCTGGCGGCGGCGGCAAGGGCATGCGCGAGGTCGGATAGCCTGGAGGAGATGCCAGGACTGCTGGCCTCAGCCCGCCGCGAGGCCGAATCTGCCTTTGGCGATGGAAATGTCTATCTGGAAAAGTTGGTGGAAGGCGCGCGGCATATCGAAATCCAGATCCTGGCCGATCAGTTCGGCAATGTGATCCACCTGGGCGAACGCGAATGCTCGCTGCAACGCCGCCACCAGAAGCTGATCGAGGAGGCTCCCTCCCCATTCATGGACGATGATCTGCGCGAGCTGATGGGCAGCGTGGCTGTGAAGGCCGCCCAGGCCGTCGAATACGTCAACGCGGGAACGATCGAGTTCCTGGTGGACAAGGACAAGAACTTCTATTTCCTCGAAATGAACACCCGCCTGCAGGTGGAGCACCCGGTGACCGAGGTGGTTACCGGCGTGGACATCGTAGCAGAGCAGATCCGCATCGCGCGCGGGCGCCAGCTCACGCTACAAGCAGGAGGACATTCGCATCCACGGCCATGCTCTGGAATGCCGCATCAACGCCGAAGATCCCTACAACAACTTCGTGCCCTCCACCGGGCGCATCACACACAGCCTGGTGCCGACCGGTCCCGGCGTGCGAGTCGATACGGGCGTGTACCCGGGATTTGAGATTACGCCGTACTACGACCCCATGATCGCCAAGCTGATCGTTTGGGGCGAGACACGCGGCCAGGCCATCCTACGGATGCGCCGGGCGCTGGAGGAATACCGCATCGTGGGCGTCCGCACCAATATCCCGTTTCACCAGATGATGATGAACTCCCACTCGCTTCATGGGCGGACAATACGACACTCGCTTTGTCGAGGAACGCTTCGCCCTGCCCGGCAATCCCGGCGAACGCGGCCAGTTCCACCCGGAGATTGCAGCGGTGTTTGCCACGCTCGTGGCGCACGAGTCATTCCAGCGCTCAGCCGAGTTCGTCCTGCGCAACGAACGCGACACGAGCAACTGGAAGTGGATGGGTCGTTGGGAACGGATGCACCGCTAGGAGATCTCGATGAGATACATATCCACCATCGGCGGAACAGAGTTTAGCATCGAAGTTCTCGAGAAGGGCCGCGTCAGCGTCAATGGCAAGGTGATGGACGTCGACTTCGAGAACATCAACGGGCAGCCGGTTTACTCCATGGTCATCGACGGCAAATCGTACGAAGCGTACGTCTATGAGGGCGAGGAGGAATGGCAGGTTCTGCTTCTCGGCCAACAGTATCCGGTTCAGGTTGAGGACGAACGCGAGAAGCGTCTTCGCAGGCAGCAGCCGGCGGCGCGGTTGGCGGACGCGGCGAATTCCATCTCAAGGCACCCATGCCGGGCCTGGTCGTCTCGGTTGCCGTGGAACAGGGGCAGCAGGTTGACAAGGGTACCGTTCTGGTCATCCTCGAATCAATGAAGATGCAGAACGAACTCAAGGCACCCCGGGCGGGCACCGTCACGCGGGTCAAGGTCAAGGCGGGCGAGACGGTGGAACAGCGCCAGACTCTGGTTACAATCGGCTGAGGCGCGCGACGTGGGGGCGAACGAAGTAGAGGTCAAGTTCCACATCGCACACCTGCAGGAACTGGAACAGCGTATCCTGCAGAGAGGTGGCCGGCTGATTTCGGCGCGCGGCCTCGAAACCAATCTTCGATTTGACACCCCGGACGGACAGTTGAGACGCGGTCAACGGGCGTTGCGCCTGCGCGTGGATTCCGCCATTAAGCTGACATACAAGGGTCCCGGGACTCTGCAACACGGGGTGCGAACCCGCCCAGAGGCCGAGGTACTGGTTCACGACCTGGAGGGCGCCCGTGCGGTGCTGGAGGGCCTGGGCTACGTGGAGATCTTCGAATATGAGAAGTACAGGACGACATACAGCCTGGATCACATCGAAGTCATGCTGGACGAGCTCCCCTACGGCGATTTTGTTGAGCTGGAAGGCGCTTTCGCGGCACTGCGGCCAGTGGCGGAGCGGTTGGACCTGCATTGGGCGAGTGCTATTCCGGATAGCTATCATCTGCTCTTCGAGCGACTCCAGAGCGCATGCAAGCTTCCATTCCGCGATTTGACCTTTGGGAATTTCGCAGCTGTTGCAGCTCGAATTGGCGAGCTCGGCATCCCAGCTGCCGATTAGTAGTCGGAGGGCTCTGCCACTCCCGCGGAACGACCGGCGCCACGACGTGACGCCAAGTACTTGACTTGCGAGGTCCTCCGCCATAGACTATTCATTGTGACTGCTGGAATCTTCGCGGGTCTGGACAGACTCACTGCGCACTTCCCTGCGCTGCGGACGGCCGGTGGAAGAGCCTCCGTGCTCGCGCAGGCGCTGGCGGTGTTTGGAGCCACAAGCGGCTTCTTCTTGCTGGTGGACAAGCACTTTTCGGAATGGCTGCCGGACGGCGAGATCGTGATCTTGGCGCTTGGATTCCTGATGCTCTCGCGTTTCTTTTCACAGAAGAATCTCTATCAAGCCCGCTTTGGCGAGATGGCCTATGCCGCGCGCCTTCACGGCCTTTGGAATTCCCGGCCTTGGTATGGTCTTCGCCGCCATCGCGCATTTGGGATACATGCCCGGACCGCTGATACCCGCAGTATGGTGGAGGCCCGTTCTGATAGGAATCGGCTGCTTGGCCATAGGTGTGGGGGCCCTGCTGTGGTGGCGAGCGGTAAATGCCCTGGGCGTGGACTATCTCACGATGCTCTACGTCTATCATCCACAGGACCGGCGCGTTGTGAATTCCGGTTTGTTCGGCGTCATTCGGCATCCTGTCTACTCGGCCGCAGTGCACATCAGCACCGGGCTCGCATGCGTACACGCCGGTTGGTATAGCCTTCTCGTGGCGCTCGTTGTGCCGCTTTTTTTCATGGGCTGGATCGTCCTGATCGAGGAGAAGGAACTGGTGAAGAATGCGAACGGATACCTGGATTACCGCAGGTCGGTACCGGCCACTCTTTCCGCGTATGCGCGATCTCAGGAAATACTGGCTGCTATTGCTGACAGGGGCGTGACCGGCCTCTTTGAGCAGGCCCGGGGTCAGGTCGATCCCGTCGCCCCAGGGTATGCGAACCCCAGAGGAGGTGAGGCATGACCGGCAAGCGCGTTGGAACGGTAACGCACTACTTTGACCACCTGAGTGTTGCAGTCATGGTACTGACCGAGGCCGTACGAGTCGGCGATACCCTGCACTTCCTGGGCCATTCCACGGATTTCAAGCAGGAAGTCACATCCCTTCAGATCGAGCACAAAGCAGTCGATGAGGCCAAGCCGGGCGCGGACGTGGCCATGAAAGGTCACGCAGCGAGTGCACCCCAACGACTCGATCTTCAAGATCGACGGCGAATAGATCTAGTTGCGCTGATGACGAGCCATGGCGGTGAGCCGCTCCAGCAGCGGCCGGACCCGTTCAGGCACGTCCGGCTCGCATACTGAGTAGGTTTCGTCCTCCCCCGACTCAGAGCCCATCGTCAAGCGATACTCAAATTGGTCGGCCGCGGTCCGCGAACGGGGTGCATCCGCAAAGGCCATCCGCGCCGCCTCCACTAGCGCTCCAAGTTGCGCGGCGTCTTGCTCGCCAAGGTCGGCGGTATCGATATCCAATGCCAGCCGAAGGCCGGCGAAGCCCCCCGTGCGCACGAAGCGGATCTTCACAGCTTGCTCGCTGGTCTCGCGGCCGACTGCACGCGTGACCAAAGCATCCGGGCTGCGGAAATGGGCGTTGCAAGGCAGCCGCTGGGGCTGGTCTGCGGCTGTGGCGGTGCTGCCGCGGTGATCGGGATTCCGACGCTTTCCCAGCCGTACTGCACGGCTTTCTGCTCATCGCTGCCTTGTCCGTACACTTCGCCTGCTACGGCATGCGTCAGGCTGGCCGCGCCGCCAAAGTCGGTGTTGCTCGAAAATCGGTCGCGCGCCGCCAGGTACCAGATCCTGCCGGCTTTCTCCCAGGCAGGGCCGCCCATTGCAGTGGCCGTCAGGAAAAAAGCGTGGTTTGGAATCCCGGAGTTGATGTGTACGCCGCCGCCGTCTTCCAATGTGACCACGTAGTCACGCATGTGTCCGGGTTGCGGGTCCTTTCCCAGAATCGGGTCATCATAGGCTCCGCCCGGTTCCTTCATCGAACGCAGGGCCACGCCGCTTACCTTGCTAGTGAATAGACCCTCCCCGATCAGCCAATCCGCCTCGGACGCGGTCTGCGACCGCTGCCATTGCTTGACCAGCGACCCAAAGACATCTGACCAGGAACTCGTTCAGCGCGCCGGGCTGGCCATTGTAGGTCAAGTTGCAGGTATGTTCGGTCACGCCGTGTGTGAGTTCATGGCCTATTACATCCACGGCCAGCGTGAAACGATTGAACAGGTCTCCGTCCCCATCACCGTAGACCATCTGCGTGCCATCCCAGAAGGCATTGTCATACGCCCGCTGATAGTGCACGGTTGAATTCAGTGGCATGCCTTGGCCGTCCAGTGAGTCGCGTCCGTAGACGCGCCAGAAGAGGTCGTACGTGAGACCCGCACCGTCGTAGGCCTCATTGACACTCGGGTCCGAGCTAGCCGGGTCGCCTTCTGAGCGCACCAACTTCCCCGGCAGCGTGTTCCCGTTCTCGGCGCTGTACACATGCCGGATCCTGCCGGCAGAAGCGCCTGACAGCGCGGCTAGCGTGTTGTCGCGAGCCTCGCGCCGCCCACGCAACCGGGCCGTATCGACCATGCATTCCAGAAGATCGCGTTGCCGCCACGCAGGCCCGTTCGTGTATAGATTGCGCGAGAAGGTACGGCGGCAGAATGCACCTCAGGCGACGAGGGGCCATGAGAAGAGACATCTTCGCGGATAGGGCGGCCGGCATGTTTCTTCAGCGCCCGGGCGCGGCCTCCGTGATCTGTTCATCGCCCAACCATGCAAGGCCGGTCGCGGGCACACGCATCGCCAGCAGCTTCTCGCTCATGGATTCGAGCCGCGACGGATCACCCGATGTGAAGAACTCAACCATCACGCTGCCGTGATCCGTTCGGCGCAGGCCGGAGGCATCCAGGAGCCGCTGCGCCTGGCGGGCCACGGATGGCGCGGGGTCGATGACGCGCACACCTACGCCGACAATGTCTTGTATCGCAGGGATCACGAACGGAAAGTGGGTGCAGGCCAGCACGATGGTATCCACGCCTTGAGCCATCATCGGATCCAACGCCGCGTGAAGTATGCGCAGCGTCTCGGGCCCGACCAGGTCTCCTTTTTCGATCTGCTCTACCAGGCCAGGGCACGTGTCGCGCAACAGCGTGACGCCCCCGCCAAACCTCTCCACGACCGAAGCGTACAGCTCCCCCTGGAAGGTGGCGGGGGTGGCCAGCACGCCCACGACCCTCGTGTGAGTCTCTTGCGCTGCCGGCTTGACTGCGGGTTCCATACCAACAAATGGCACCCCCGGCATTACCTGCCGCAGGTGCTGCAGTGCCGCGGCCGAGGCGGAATTGCATGCGACAACGATCAGCTTTGCGCCCCTGCTGAGGAGGAATCGCGAAATGGCTTCCGAGAATCGGCGAACTTGCTCCAGCGGCCGCGGGCCATAGGGCACATGCGCCTGATCGGCGACATACACCATGGACTCCTCGGGCAATCCCGCTCTCAGGGCGCGCAGCACGGATAGCCCCCCGACTCCGGAATCAAAGACGCCGATGGCCTCTTCAGGCTCCATCATTCTTGTGCAGTGTGGGGTTTCAGCGGAACTTGCTGGCGGCCGCGGCAAAAGCGGTAAAGAGTCTGTTCGTCCATTCTTGATGCGTCAGCCACTCCGGATGCCATTGTACCGCCAGACCAAATGGGTGCTCGGGCAGCTCCACGGCCTCGGCCAAACCGTCAGGTGAGGTGGCTGAAACGCGCAACCCCGGCGCAATGGCGCGCAAGCCCTGGTGATGGTGGCTGTTCACCCCGAAGGATTCGCGCCCCAGCGTGCGAGCAAGCATCGTCCCTGTCTCAACGATGATCTCATGAGCAGGGGCGGATGACTCTTTGCCCGGAACGTCGTGATGAATCGCGCTGCCCGGGCTTGTTGCAAGGTCCTCGTACAAGCTGCCGCCGAGAGCCACATTTACGACTTGGCAGCCGCGGCAAATCCCAAGAAACGGCATGCGCGACTGCACTGCCAGGCTGACCAGACTGAGTTCGAGCGCATCGCGCTTCTGGCTGACATCAACGAGCCGTCCGCTCGCATCACCCCCATAGCGCCAGGGTTCGATATCTCCGCCGCCGGAAAAGAGGAGGCCATCCAGCCGCGCGACAAGGGCCCCACACGACTCTAGTTCGAGGTCCAAGGGGATCACGAGCGCCGCCGCCCCGACCTCGGCAATGGCCCTCGAATACGCCTGGTTGAGCCGTGTCTGCGCTTGACCAAGCGAGTTCGTTCCAAAATCGCCGGTGATTCCGATCAGGGGGCGCATGCGGTAGCCAGAATGAACAAGGACGCAGTCGCCTGCGTCCTTGTCGACTTTGCCTAGTCGAACTTCTGCTTGAGCCTGGCGGATTTTCCGGTCCGCCCCCGCATGAAGTAGAGTTGCGCACGACGGACCTGGTTGTGTCGCTCCACCACGATTTTTTCGATCCGGGGTGAGCGCAACAGGAAGGTTCGTTCAACGCCAATGCCATTGGATGCCATACGGCGAACGGTCAGGGACCCGTCGTTGCCGCTTTTTCGCATGCGTATCACCGTGCCGCGAAACTCCTGGATCCGTTCCCGGTCGCCTTCTTTGATGCGCACGTGCACGTTCACTGTGTCCCCGGCGCGCATGGTCGGAATGTTCTCGTTGTCCTTGGCCCCCACGGCCTTAATGAAGTCTGTCATGATTGCTCTTTCTGTATCTTCATGGATGAGCCAGCCCAGTGCGACCACAAATTATAGCACCAGGGCCATAAGCCTGCAAGTCCGGGGCTCATGGCAATTGGCCGGGTCAGTTGTAACGCCTGAACGCCAGCACGGCGTTGTGTCCCCCGAAGCCAAACGCGTTGCTGAGCGCCAGGTTGATCTTTAGCTGGCGGGCTTCGTTGGCAATGACGTCCAGGTCGCACTCCGGATCAGGCGTCCGATAGTGGATCGTCGGCGGCAAGACACCGTCGCGGATCGCCAGCGCGCAGAATATGGCTTCCAATGCCCCTGTGGCGCCCATCATATGCCCCGTCATGGACTTCGTGGAGGATATCGGGATGCTCTGCGCCAGCGCGCCAAGAGCCCGCTTGACGGCCTTGGTCTCGGAAAGATCATTCAGCTGAGTGGCGGTGCCATGCGCATTGATGTAGCCCACGTCCGCCGCGACTGCCTTGGCCGACTCAAGCGCCCTTAACATCGCTGCCCCTCCGCCTTCACCGGTTTCGTGCGGTGCGGTCACATGAAAGGCATCTGCGGTGGAGCCGTAACCAGCCAACTCCGCGTAGATGGTAGCGCCGCGCTTGCGGGCCGCCTCCTCCCGTTCCAGGACGATGACGGCAGCTCCCTCGCCCATGACCAGCCCGTCCCTGTTCTTGTCGAACGGAGCCGGAGTCATGCTGTAGTCATCATTGTGGTGGGACATGGCGCCCACCCGGTCGAAGGCCGCTACGGCTGTCGAGACGACGGTGGATTCGGAACCACCCGCCAGAGCTGTATCGATCATTCCCGACTTGAGCATCAGCATCGCCATGCCGATCCCGTCGGCGCCTGAAGCGCAGGCGGAGGCCACGGAGAAACAGGGCCCCTTGATGCCGTGGTCGATCGCGATCAGCCCGGAGGCGCCATTGGCCATGAGCATCGGGATCATGAAGGGGCTCACGCGCCGAGGCCCCTCGGTGTGATTCGTGATGACTGCATCCTCCAGAGACTTCAGGCCCCCAATGGCAGAGGAGACGACCACTCCGATCCGGGGGGCGTTCGCCTCCGTGATCTCCAATCCGGATGAGACGACAGCCTCATGGGCCGCCGCCGCAGCCAACAACTCAAATCGGTCGCGCCGCCGGGCTTCACGCGCCTCCAGCACGAGCGTCGGATCAAAGCCCTTGACTTCCGCTGCGATGTGCACTTGCATTCTGGAATGATCGAATTGCGTGATCGGACCGACGCCCGAAACGCCCTCAGTCACGTTTCTCCAGGTGTCCTTGACGTTCAAACCCAGGGGATTGACCGTACCCATCCCTGTGATCACAATGCGTTCCATGGATGCTCCTAATTCGGTTTCCACTTGTAGCCGGAACCCGTCAAGATCACCACCACCGGATCAGGCAGCTGCGCAAGCAGATCTTGAAGCGCCTTCCAAGCCAGTGCGGAGGTCGGCTCTACATAGAACCCCAGCCTGGCAAGCGAGTCACGCCCTGGGAGGATATCGCCCTCATCGACTGCCACAAAACGCCCCGCGGATGCCTGTACGGCCGAGACAACGCTCTGGAGCCGCAATGGTGATCGCACGCGGACACCTTCGGCCACGGTCGCGCCTTCTGTTACGAGCGCCAGCCCATTAAGTCCGACCTCCGCAAAGGCCGCCAGGGGCGCGCAGGCCGCGGCCTGGACAGCGATGAGGGCTGGCACGCGACTTATCCTGCCGGCGCTGCGCAGAGCCTCGAAGCCACGACTTAGGCCCAGTATCAGGCCCCCCTGTCCTGCCGGCGCCATGACCACTCCAGGATTGCTGTCCAGCTGTTCGGCGATTTCGTAGGCCGTGGTGGCATACCCAGCAAGATTGAACGGCATATAGGCATGGCTCGCGTAGACCACGCCCGATTCCGAAAGGCGCTCGGCCGCGGTGGTAGCCTCGGAGCGCGGACCTGGCACGTCTGCCAGGACGGCGCCGTATGCCTCGATCTGGCGGCGCTTCGGACCAGAGGCCGTCTCCGGCACGAACACATGTGCTCGAATCCCGGCGCGGGCCGCGTAGGCGGCGAACGAGGCGCCGGCATTGCCTGAGGAGTTCTCTACCGCCTCGCCAACACCGCGTGACACCAGAAACGAAATCAGGGCCGCGCTGCCTCGATCCTTGAAGGACCCCGTCGGATTTGCATATTCGCACTTGAAGTAGACGGTGCGGAGGCCAATCTTCGCCTTTACCAGGGCCGTTTGACCCTCGCCCAGCGTCATCTGAACAGATTCTGGGTACTCAGACCGCAGGTACCTCCAGATGCCCGGCCGCTTGGGATCTGCTTCAGTCCATTGCAGAGCTTCCATGTCGTCGTACAAGCCCCCGCACTTGGGGCAGCGATGAGGCAGCGCCAATGTCCGGATATGGCCGGCCGCAATTCAAGCATACGATGCGCATCATTCACCGGGCTTGGGGACGTATTCGCCTTCGACCCACCACTCTCCGTCCGGCCCGGTCTCCTTCTTCCAGACCGGCACGATCTCCTTGAGCCTATCGATCCCGTACCGGGCGGCTTCAAACACACCGTCATCGCGATGGGCTGCCGTGCATGCAATCAGCACCGTCGGGGTCTGCGGCATCAGTGTGCCAATCCGCTGCACAATGGCTATACCCTGCACGATGGGCCACCGTTCCCGGATCTCATCCGCAACTTGCTGCATCTTGGCTTGAGCCATGCCGTCGTACGCCTCGTACTCCAGGAAACGTGTCTCGTGCGCTGGCTCGCGCTGAGTGACCTGGCGCACCATGCCGGTGAAGATGGCTGCCGCTCCGGTCGTTGGCAGCGTGACCTGGCGCAGCAATGCATCCAGATCGATCTCATCCGGTGTGATGGAAAGGATGGTGGGAAATGACATGTTGGGAGCTTCCACGCAGGCAGGGTTCCTGCGCTGTTCAGCCGCCACTCACCGGCGGAAAAAGACCCACTTCGCTCTCGGCGGGGATCAATGCGTCCGCAAAGGCAAACTCGCGATTTACAGCTACCAGCACGGTCTTCAGATGTGCTTGCAGCGCAGGGTAGTCTCGGCTCAGCAGATCCAGCAGCCCCTGAACGCTCAGTCGGTCCGGAATATCGAGTTCAAGCGTCTTCATGCCCGCAGCCTGGCGCAGCGTGGCAAAGAAAAGCACGTGGATCTTACTCATTGACCACGTCGCCCGAGCGGCCGCCGTGCTTTTCGACGAGACGGATATTGCCGATGCGCATCGTCTTCTCAGCGGATTTCGTCATGTCATACACCGTCAGTGCCGCCACGGAGACGGCGGTCAGCGCCTCCATCTCGACGCCGGTCTTGCCGGTGCTTCGGATAGTCGCGGTGATCTGAATTCCGGGAAGTGCTTCGTCCAGTTCAAGCTGCACGTCGATCTTGCTCAGGCTCAAGGGATGGCAAAGCGGGATGAGTTCGGCCGTTCGCTTGGCTGCCATCACGCCGGCAAGCTGCGCCGTGCCAAGCACGTCGCCCTTCTTGAGCTGCCCGTCGCGGATCAAATCCAGCGTGGCAGAAAGCATCCGCACTTCGCCGCGCGCCACGGCCAGCCGATCGGTTTCCGGTTTGTCGCTTACGTCCACCATGCGCGCCCGTCCGGAAGAATCGATGTGGGAAAGCTTCGCAGGCATTGTTTGATTATACCCGTGGCACCCGAAGAGCCTGCAGGCGCCGCGGTCAGCACACGGCCCGCTGATATAATCGCCGGGCCGTGGTGAATCCTCTCGGTCCGCACACCGCCTACCAGGTGCGCATCCCGCTGTACGAGGGCCCGCTGGATCTGTTGCTGGATCTGATCGAGCGCGCCGAGCTCGATATCACCTCCGTCTCGCTTGCGATGGTGACCGATCAGTACTTGGGTTACATGCACAGCCTGGAGCAGTCCAACGCGGACGACATCTCCGGCTTTCTGATCATCGCTGCACGACTGCTCCAGATCAAATCCGAAGCCTTGCTGCCGCGGCCGCCTCAGCGAGAACCCGGCGAAGAGGACGTGGGAGCGGCGCTCGTAGAGCAGCTGCGCTTCTATAAACAAATCAAGGAAGTCGGCGCCTGGCTGGATGCGCGGCAGGCCGCTGGACTTGCGACATATCTGCGTGTCGCGGCTCCGCCTCGGTTCGAAGCGAAGCTGGACCCATCCAGCCTGACGCTTGAGAAGTTCATGGAGGCGGCCAACCGTGTGTTTGCCCGGGCGGCCGAAAAGGACCCCCTCAGCAGCGTCATCGCGGCTCCGACGGTAACCATCCGGGAGAAGATCGACTTGATCGCCCGCACCTTGCGCCAGCTTCGACGGGCATCCTTTCGCGGCCTGGTCGGCGACAAGGCGACCCGACTGGAGGTCGTCGTTACGTTCCTTGCGCTACTCGAACTGATCAAACGCTACCGGGTGCAGGTACAGCAGGATGCGCTCTTCAGCGATATCCAGATCGACCAACTCGAAGAATGGAACGAGGGAGAGGACATCGAGCTGGAATTTGAGTGATCCGTTGAATCAGGGAAGGCTTGCGCGGGCCGTCGAGACCAGGACACGATCCTGGTCGTTCTATTCCTCCGTGCCGGAGGCACTGCGCTGCAGCGCCCAATGAACGAGCCAGAGGCCGAGGACTGCTCCCGCAGAATCAAACAGGAACACGTCCACGGCCGAGGCGTGTCGGCCCGAGACCAGAATCTGGTGCAACTCATCGCTCATGCCATAGACGACCGCCAAAACCCAGGCCGGCCACAGCCTCGACGCTTTCCAGCCGAATGCCCTCCAGTAGGAAACCGAAAGCGCGCCGTAGCCCGCAAGATGCCCGCCTTTCTTTACGAGGGTGTCTGCCCAACCAAAATTCGGTAGTGCCCCGGAAGGTTGCGACGAAAGCCCGAAGATGACCGCCATCAGCAACACTGCAGGCCACCAATTCTTCAGCATCTGTTTCACGATCGATCCCTCCCGGAGTAAGTCCTATCCATCGACCCACTGCACCCGCCTGCACCATACGGTCTGGGTTCGGTGATCGCCGCGCTGGCAGTATACTTGACCGTCAATTGGAGGCCGCGCCCATTCACCTCGCACGATTCGCCGCAATGACGTGGGCCGCACTGGCCCTCCTCGCCGCTTGCGCGCCAGCGGCGATCCCCTCCACCTCCCCGGATGATATCGGCACGATCGTGGCCGCGACTCAGCGGGCGGCTCCGACCTTCACCGCGCTGCCGCCTTCAACGCGCACACCCAGGCCTACTCCCACGCCGCTTGCAACTCCAATACTGGGCACTCCGGCGACCTCGGTGCGCTTGAACATGCCAAACGGCGCCACGTCGGCTGTGATCGAAGCCCAGATCTACCCCGGCGATACACAGTCGTTTGCGGTGCGGGGTTACCAGGGTCAACCCATGCTGGTGCAACTTGAATCCTCCTCGGGGGCGGCGCTTTCGATGATGTCTCAGGGCGGGACCTTCTTCATTCGACCTGGGGTTGCGGACAACTGGCGAGGCGTGTTGCCGCAAGCTGGCGTCTACTACCTGGGTGTCTATGGCGGCTCCGAGCCGAGCGCTTTCCGACTGTCGGTCGTGCTGGTTACCCGGGTGATTTTCAAGGAGGGCGAAACTAAGTCCACCCTTGTTGGACGCACGCCGAACGGCACCACCTCGGCGCTCAGCGTGTTCGGCTTGAAGGGCGCGAAGATCATTCTGACACTCTCCGGTGCCGGTACCGAGGCCGCCATGAGCATCGAAGGATTTGCCGATCGCAAGACCTACCTGGATGCGTCGGCCGATAAGCGCAGCTTCACGCTCGTGGCTCCGCTCACGCAAGACTACATCGTCAAGATTGTCCCGGACCCCGGCGCAACCACCAACTACGTCTTTGACGTTGTTATCCAGTACGCGCGCGCTTGGCGGCGGCTGCACCGTTTGCAGGCAAGCTGGGTCACGCTGTGATGCCCAATCAACTCGCGGGAGAGAACTCCCCTTACCTACTCCAGCACGCTTCCAACCCCGTGGACTGGTATCCATGGGGAGAAGCGGCGTTGACGCGCGCGCGGTCGAGGACAAGCCGATCTTTCTGAGCATCGGCTACGCCGCCTGCCACTGGTGTCATGTCATGGCGCATGAGTCTTTCGAGGACGCAGGCACGGCAGCCATCCTCAACGCCAACTTCGTGTGCATCAAGGTCGACCGCGAGGAGCGGCCGGATCTCGACGCCATCTACATGCAAGCGACCACGTCCATGACGGGATCCGCTGGCTGGCCAATGTCGGTTTTCCTTACTCCGGATTTGCGTCCGTTCTTTGCCGGCACGTACTTTCCACCGGTGCGGCGATACAACATGCCGGCCTTCCCCGACCTGCTTCTGGCTCTGGCAAAATCCTGGCTCGACGATCGCGCGCAGATCCTGGATGTCGCGAACCGCGTGCGTCTCGACCTCGAGCAGTCCGCGGCTGCAGCTCAAACGCAGCCCCCGTCCGAGGCTCTCCTCACGCAAGCCGAAACCAATCTGGTCGAACGCGCGGATCGGCAGCATGGGGGCTGGGGACGAGCGCCCAAGTTTCCCCAGCCGATGGCGCTGGAATTCCTATTGCGGCGCGCTGGCGTCGGATACGGTCGGACACCGCCAGGGCCTGGCAGTGGTCGACGAGACCCTGCGAATGATGTCCAGGGGCGGCATGTACGATGTGGTCGGAGGCGGCTTCGCGCGCTACTCAACGGACGACCAGTGGCTGGTGCCGCACTTCGAGAAGATGCTGTACGACAACGCGCAGCTCGCCCTGGTCTATTTGCATGCCCACGTCCTGACGGGTGATGCCTCATCGAAACAGGTTGCAGTTGAGACTCTCGACTTCGTTTCGCGCGAACTGATGCATTCCGACGGCGGCTTCTTCTCCTCGCTCGACGCTGACTCCGGAGGCGCCGAGGGCCTGTACTACACCTGGAATGACGCCGAGATCCTGGGAGCCCTCGCCGATCCTGCCCTCTATGCGGTGTTCGCAGAGGCGTACGGCGTCACTGCCAGGGGCAACTGGGACGGGCGCATCGTCCTTCAACGCGCTCTGGATGATGACACGCTTGCGGATCGCTTCAAGATCTCGGCGCAAGAGGCCGCGCGCGGCCATCGCCAAGAGCCACGGCCTGCTATTGACGAGCCGGCAATCCCGGGTCCGCCCTGCAACCGACGACAAGGTCATTTGCGCCTGGAACGGACTGATGCTGCGAGCGTTTGCAGCCGCCGCACGATACCTGGGTCCGGGCGAGGCCGGCAACAGGTTTCTTCAAGTGGCTACGCGCAATGCTGAATTCCTTTTGTCCCACTTGCGCCTTCCGGGCGATTTGCGGCGAATTTGGCGCAACGGCCAGACCGGCAGCCAGGTCTTCTTGGATGACTACGCAGCCTTGATCCTGGGCCTCCTCGAACTCTACCAGGCCAGCTTCGAGAACCGCTGGTTCGCAGCGGCGCGCGGGCTCATCGATGAAATGGTGACGCGCTTTGCGGATGCCAGGGGCGGCTTCTTCGACACGCCACTAGCGGCCGAGGCCCTGCTGATCAGGCCCAAGGACATCCAGGACAACGCCGTACCGTCCGGCAACTCCCTAGCTTGCGAGGCGCTTCTTCAATTCGCTGCCCTGACGGGCGAGGGCCACTACCGGGACTTGGGCGAACGCTGTCTCGGCTTCGGCCTCTCAAACGCAGCGCAGTATCCGACCGCCTTCGGGCGCTGGCTGTGTGCTGCAGATCTCGCCCTCTCGGGCGAGCGACAACTAGCCATCCTCTATCCTCCCGGTTCGAATGCTGGAGATATGCTCCGCGTCGCAGACCGCGTTTATCGTCCGAACCTCACGATCGCGGCATGCGTGTTTCCGCCACCCGCAGATGCGCCGCCGCTGCTGCTGGACCGGCCCGTGATCGATGGCCGTGCGACGGCTTACCTGTGCGAGGCTCTGGTTTGCAGGCAGCCCACGACTGAACCGGCCGAGCTGCAAGCGCAGCTCTGAATCAATGAAGCTCCCGTTTCCGGGAGCTTCTTGCTGCGTTTAGATCAGAAGGCGCGGCCTAGGCCTTCTTGTCGGCGTCCTTCGGTGCCTCGGCTGCGTCCTCGTCTTTGCCCTTCAAGCCATCTCGGAAGTTTCGGATGCCTCTGCCAAGCTCGCCCGCGACCTTCCCGATCCGGCCGGGTCCGAACAGCAGCACAAGGATGACGAGTATGATGAGCAGCTCAGGCAAACCGAAATCACGCAAGAATGGCATGGTCGCTCCTTGGGAATCAATTTACCACACTCCGCGAAAACCTGCCATCGATCCATGCGCCCCAGGCTGCGCTTATCTTATGCGCCGCGGCCCCAGATCAGGCCCTCTATGAAACGAGCGATGCGACGCAGGAGTGAGCGAACCCACGCCCAGTTGCGATAGCGCTCGGCATGCACGGGCCGCTCGAGTGGCAGTGGCCCCGTCCATTCGGCTGCCAGCGCTCCCCACGTTAGCCCAGCCCCAAAGCCGACCAGCACGATCTTATCGCCGTTCTTCAGCATGCCCTTGTCAATGGCCTCGACGGTCGCGATCGGTATCGAGGCTGTCGAAGTATTCCCGTAGCGATCCACATTGATGACGAATCGCTCCAGCGGCATCTTGAGGTACTTGGCCGCCGTCTCGATAATTCGGAAGTTGGCCTGGTGTGGGATGATCCACTGCACATCGTCCGTCGTGAGACCGGCCAGGTCCAGTGCCTCGCGGGCGGCCTGCCCCATTACACGCGTCGCGAACCGGAAAACCTCCCGCCCGTCCATGTGAATGAACTGGCGGCCTTCTCGCAGCGACTGTTCGCTGGCGGGGTAGTGGCTGCCTCCGCCGGGCAGCATCAACAGGTCGCCGCCGGATCCGTCCGAGTGCATCACCGCCGAGAGGACACCGCCGGGGGTTTCGCTTGCCTGCAATACGAATGCGCCTGCCCCATCGCCGAAGAGGATGCACGTCTTGCGGTCCTCCCAGTTAACAAAGCGGGAAAGCGTTTCGGTTCCGATGATCAGAGCGTTCTTGATGGATCCACTGCGGATGGCCTGCGCGCCCATGTTGAGCGCGTAGATGAACCCGGTGCACGCGGCGGAAAGGTCGAACGCTCCCGCTTTGTTGGCACCCAGCTGGTCCTGGATCAGACAAGCTGTGGCAGGAAAGATGTACTCCGGGCTGGAGGTGGCACAAATGATGAGGTCGATATCGGTGGGCTTGAGATTGGCCACGTTCAGCGCTTGAACGGACGCCGTCACGGCCAGCGTCGAAGGATACTCGCGGTCCTTGGCAATGTGGCGTTCGCGGATTCCCGTCATCTCACGGATCCACTTGTCGCTGGTGTCGACGCGCTGCGCCAGCTCGTCGTTCGTTAGCACCTGCTCGGGTACAGACATGCCCCAGCCCGTGATGTGTGCGTACGGCATAGATGGTCCTTCTCTGGGCCGCTGCGCTTGGAGCCCCCGCGCGGCGTACCGGCCCGTGACTTCAGGCCGAAGGCCTGCTGAGAATCAGCGTGGCATTGTGCCCGCCGAAACCAAAGGAGTTGGACATCACGTGCACGGGCGCGGCTGGGCGGGCGGCGTTCGGCACATAGTCCAGATCGCAATCGGGATCGGGGAATTCGTAGTTCATGGTGGGCGGAATGATAGCCGCGTTCAACACCTGGGCGCAGATGACCGCTTCCAGGGATCCCGAGGCCCCCAGCAGATGACCGGTCATCGACTTGGTGCTCGAGATCGGCACGCGATAGGCATGCTCCCCGAAGACACTCTTCACGGCCAGAGTCTCGCTCTTGTCGTTGAGACGAGTCGATGTGCCGTGCGCGTTGATGTAGCCGATGTCGGACGGCTTCAACCCGGCATCGTCGAGCGCCAGCTGCATCGAGAGAGCTGCGCCGGCGCCGTTTTCCGACGGCGCGGAAATGTGATAGGCGTCATCCGAAGTGCCATAGCCGCTGAATTCGCACAGCCAGCGCGCGCCACGGCGCTCCGCACTCTCCAGCGATTCCATCACCAGCATCGCTGCACCTTCCCCCATCAGGAAACCGTCCCGCTCCCGGTCGAAGGGCCGGGAGGCGTGCTCCGGATCCTCGTTGCGCGTCGAGAGCGCCGTCATGGCGTTTAGACCAGCCATCGCCAGAGGGACGATCGCGCCTTCGGCCGAACCGACCAGCATGATATCCGCGGACCCGCGCTGGATGATGCCGGCGGCCTCGCCGAGCGCATTGGTACCGGTGGCGCAGGCCGTGGCGATCGACATGTTCGGACCGCGGGCACCGGTCCGGATCGCGAGGATTCCGGCGGCGCTGTCTGAAATCATCATGGGGATCAGGAAAGGGCTGACGCGATCCGCGCCACGCTCTCTCAGCACATCGTAGTTCGAGATCATGGTACCCACGCCGCCGATCCCCGTCCCGACAATGATGCCGGTTCGATCCCGGTTTCCATCGTCGATCCTCAGGCCCGCGTCCGTCACGGCTTCCTCGGCCGCGGCCACGGCGAATTGCACGAACCGGTCCATCTTGCGCGCCTCGTGGGCGCCGAACCTTCCTACGGCGTCAAAGCCCTTCACTTCTGCTGCAAAGCGGGTCTTGTGCGTCGACGCGTCGAATTGGGTGATCGGACCAGCACCTGACCTCCCCGTCAGGACCCCGTCCCACGTCTCACTCACGTTTTGTCCCAGGGGGCTGATGCAGCCCAGCCCGGTGATGACCACTCTCTTACGCATCCTGTCTCCCAAAAAACGTAGGACAAGAGGTCATCTTGTCCTACCGGTTGGCCTAGTGTTAGAACACGGCCAGGTTAATTCCGATGCGCCGCGTTTCTTGCAGCCAGCAAGGTGCGCCACCCCTGGCGCAGGTGCAAACGGTCATGTTCAGCCATGAAACCGATGACTTCCAGGAACGTCGAAGGGCCAAAGATGGCGTGCCTGGCCGGCTTGGACCATGCCTGCGCGGGCGCCGACCGCAGTCGCTCGACGCACTGCCCTCTTGCCGCGGCGAACTCCGCCACCGCTCCGTCGCCGTCCTCATCGAGGTACCGCCGCTGCTTGGCCCACACGGCCGCATCCGGCCGCGACACGAACGGCGCCGGAGATTCAAGCAGCATGTTGATCTGTTGCGTGTGTACTTCGCGTTCAGTGTCGCGCAGGTGACAAACCAACTCCACCATCGCCCAGTCATCTGCAGACGCCTCGTGCCTCCACTCCGCAGGGGTGAGACCAGTCGTCATGCCTTGCACAACAGCCGGGCTGGCCTCCAACACCGCCACGATAGCCTCCGGAGTCTCGAAGGCCGGCGGTTTCAGGCTCAACTCATTGGCGTCGATCCACTCTCTGAGATCCGCCAGGTTACCGGAACGCTCGCCGTGGCCGTTTGCGGACATCTCAACCTGAAACGTCGTCAAGCCTAAGCGGGCCGCCGTCCCCAGGTCGCGCTCCAGGTCGTTGCCTGCCATTACCACGGGCTCATCCGGCCAGCCGAGACGACCCAGCATCTCTGCATAGTAGGCGGGATGTGTCTTGGTGAAATGGAACGTCTCGAACGACGATATCAACTCAAAGCACGCCGGGTCCAGACCCGCCCAGCGGACGCGTTCCTTTGTCGCCAGCAATGGGAAGACCGGGTCGGTCGCGAGTGCCACGTGGTGCCCGGCCGCCACGGCCCAATCCACCAGTTCACGGGCTCCGGCGCGTTGCCGCGTGGCCCCGCCCAAGCTCGGAAAATCCTCGCGATAGAAACGCGTCAGGCGCTGACGCACCGGATCGGGAGCGACCCCCAGCAGCGGATAGAATTCGGCTTCAAAGACCTGCTGCAGAGTTCGGGCCGGGTCGTGGCTGAGCATCATTTGTTTCACGCCCGTGCGCAGCGCGCCCAGCATGGTGTCCGGCGGGACCACATCCCCAAGATTCTTCGCCAGGGCCGAATAGTATGTCGGCACGAAGACATCCGTGTTGGTATCCAGCAAGGTATCGTCGAGATCAAGCAGCAGTGTGATCGGCATGGCAAACCAGTCAGTACAGACGCCGTGATGGCGTCATTCCTTTACAACGAATTCAGGAGGCAACGGGTGGCATTCCCCGCAGCCGATCTCGGGCTCGGCCACGTCACGCCCGGATTTCTCGCAATGAGCCTGGATCTGGACTCGTTTTTGCAGGCCGGCGCTGAGGGGCCGCCTGACCTCCGCCCGCAGCCGCATGAATTCACAGGCGTTGGCCTGCAAGACGTCTGGCACGGGGCACGTTGCACATAGGGATGAGGTCCAGGTCTGCTCGGACTCGCGCAACAGCCGGCACTCCTCCGTGTTGCGCCCACGGAAGTAGTTGCCATAGAAGTACTTGCACTCCTTGCCGGCTGGAGTTCGCATTGCGAGACCGGTAGAGCCGCTGTCTGTCGCCCGGGCCGAGCCGTCCTCCTGGACGGCGCGGCACAGCCTAGACGCGGGTCACGTACTCGCCCGTGCGGGTATCGACGCGGATGGTATCGCCGATCTTAACGAACTGCGGGCACTGTACTTCGAGCCCGGTTTCGGTCTTGACCTTTTTTGACACGCCCGTCGCCGTGTCGCCCCGCACTGCCACTTCCGCCTCCATCACCTGAAGGTCAACCGAGGTCGGAAGCTCAACGTCCAGCGGCTGGCCGTTGTAAAACGTCAGCTTGACTTCCATGCCGGCCTTCAGGTACAGCGCGTCATCCCCGAGCATCTCCGCCTTGATGGCCGGCTGGTCGAAGGTCTCGTTGTCCATGAAGTGATAGAAATCCGAGTCGGTGTAGAGGTACTGGACGTTGTGGAAGTCCAGCCGGGCATCCTGCACACGATCCCCCGACTGAAAGGTCTTGTCGATTGTGGACCCGGTTTGGAGATTGCGGGCCTTCACCTTGATGGAGGCGTTTCCGCGGCCGGTCTTGTTGTGGCTGTACTCCAGCACCTTGTACAGGCCGCCATCGAACTCAAATGTCACCCCTTTTCGAAGCTCATTGACGTCGATCATCGTTCTTTCCTTGGATTACACAGATTTCCGCCCGGGCGTGAGATTACCCGCCGCACGGCGGGCCGCAAGCGAACGCAGGTTGGAACCACGAGCCGCACGATTATACCGCTTCTCGATGGTGACCCGCCTCGGCACCCGGATCGCCATGCAGGAGCTGCACAGCGTGCTCCAGCGCGGGCCGGATGACATTCAGATTCTCCACCGCCCCCGTGGGGCTCCCTGGCAGATTAACGATCAGCGCTTGTTTGCGGATGCCAGCACGCGCCCGCGACAGCATCGCATGCGGTGATACGGACATGCTGGCCAGTCGCATGGCTTCAGCCAAGCCGGGCGCTTCGCGTTCGATCACGGCCAGTGTAGCCTCTGGCGTTACGTCCCGCGGCCCGAAGCCTGTTCCACCGGTCGTGAGTATCACGTCGACCTCGCCCGAGTCCACCCACCCGACCAGCGCGCCGCTGATCTTGACCGCCTCATCCGGCACGATTCGCACGCCAGCGACATCCCAACCTGCGAGGCGGATCTGGGTTTCAAGCGCCGGTCCGGAAGTGTCCGGCCGCTTTCCTTGAGCAGACCGATCGGACACAGTCAAAATGGCTACGCGCAAGCGATTCACGCAAGTTCCTTCATGAAGATGACGTTATCCGACACCGTCCAACCGATCGCGTTGTAGTACTCCAACGCCCCATCGTTGTCCGGCCGAACGAGCAAGTAGCACTTGATGCAACCCTTCGCCTTGAGCCGCTCTTCCACCACTCCCATTAGCCCGGAGGCGATCCCGACTCGTCTGTAGGCCTCGTCCACGGCCAGGTGATAGACCATCCCGCGCCGTCCGTCGAAGCCGCCTATGACGGTGCCTACCAGCTTGTTGCCATCGACAGCCACCAGGAACAGATCCGGATCCCGCCCCAGCTTCTTCTCGAGCTCGGCACGCGTGTCCGACGGCCCCACATGCACACCGGTGCCGACGCTGTTCCACAATTGGATCGCCGCGTCATAATCCGCCGGGTAGGCGAACTCGCGGATCTGGATGCCGCTCATGTGTTGCCCGGTACGCGAGCTCGTAGGAGGCCCATCAGCTCTCCGGGATCGAAGGGCTTCATCAGGAAGTCATCCGCTCCGTTGCGCAAGCAGTCGTCGCGGAGGCTTAGCCCCGACATCATCAAGATGTACACCCCGCGTCCCGCTTCTGAGCGGCGAATCTCCCCCACCAGCTCCAAGCCGCTTTGCTCTCCGAAGATGGTATCCAGAACCAGAGCGTCCGGCGGATTCTCTCTCACCGCCCTGACCACGTCCCCGTGCCCATCGACTGTCGTCACCTCGTGGCCGTCCATGCGCAGCAGGGTGCCGAGCAGGCCGATCATCGTCGGATCATCTTCGGCCAGGATGATTCTTGCCATTGGCCTTGCTCTTCGCCGCCGGTCGCCTCTTTGGCCCCGCAGCAGATTTCCCCTTCTGCTTCTTGGCTGCTGGCTCGAGACCGGCCTCCAAAACATCCTCGACCGTCTGCACGAAAACAAACTTCATCGACTGCTTGACCTCGTCGGGGACATCATCCAGGTCATGCTTGTTGCGCTCCGGCAGCACCACGGTCTTCAATCCATTGCGATGAGCCGCGAGCACCTTCTCCTTGACGCCGCCGATCGGCAGCACCTGTCCACGCAGGGTGATCTCGCCGGTCATGCCCAGGTGCGGCTTGACCTTGCGCCCCGCGATCAGAGAAACCAGCGCGGCGGCCATCGTCACGCCCGCGGATGGACCATCCTTGGGCGATGCGCCCGCCGGGATATGCAAGTGCAGGTCATTCTTGTCGAAGAAGTCAGACGCGATGCCCATCTCGGCGGCGCGCGATCGAACGTACGAAAGTGCCGCCCGCGCAGACTCCTGCATGACGTTCCCGATCGACCCCGTCACCTGGAAACCCCGCCCGCCCGGCATCTTGCTGGCCTCCACAAACAGGACATCTCCGCCAAACGGCGTGTAGGCCAGCCCCGGCACAATCCCCGGAACAGACGTGCGGGCGTTCAGTTCCTCGGTCCCGTAGAAGACCGGTCGCTCAAGGAACTCCTCCACCAGTGCGGGTGTAATCTCAAACGCGTGGCCCTTGTCCTCCGCGATGCGCGTGGCGGTCTTGCGGCAGATGGCGCCGATCTTGCGCTCCAGGCTGCGCACTCCGGCCTCGCGGGTGTAGTCCCGGATGATCTTCTGCAGCGACTCATCCGAGAAGGCGATCTCCTCCCCTCGCAGCCCGTTCTCACGGATCTGGCGCGGGATGAGGTAGCCCTTGGCAATGGCGATCTTTTCGTTGTCGGTGTAACCTGAAAGGTAAATGACTTCCATCCGGTCGTACAAAGGCCCCGGGATGGTCTCCGCGGTGTTGGCCGTAGTGATGAAGAACACCTGGGACAGGTCGAACGCCACTTCCAGGTAGTTATCGCGGAATTCACTGTTCTGCTCGGGGTCCAGCACTTCCAGCAACGCGGACGCCGGGTCGCCGTGGTAGTCAAACGTAAGCTTGTCGACCTCGTCCAGCATGAAGATCGGGTTGCGCGTCTCGATGCGCCGCAGCGACTGCAATATGCGGCCCGGAAGGGCTCCAATATACGTGCGGCGATGGCCCCGGATCTCGGCCTCGTCCCGCACGCCGCCCAGCGAGGCGCGGATGAATTTGCGCCCCATCGCTCGCGCGATCGATTGCCCGAGTGATGTCTTGCCCACTCCGGGCGGGCCGATGAAGCACAGGATCACGCCCTCGCGCTCGCGCCGGATCTGATCCTTGGACGGTTCCTTGGTTTCGTCTCGTCGCTCCAGGCGCAACTTGCGCACCGCCAGGAACTCCAGGATGCGGTCCTTGACGTCTTCCAGGCCGTAGTGGTCGGCGTTGAGGATCTCCCGCGCGTGCGGAATATCCAGGTTGTCTTCGCTGATCTTCGACCATGGCAGCGTGACCATCCAGTCGAGGTAGGTGCGGATGACACCATATTCCGCCGAGGCGCTCGGCAGACGCGACAAGCGGTCGAGCTCCTGCTTGGCCTGCTTATCCGCCTCGGGCGGCATCTTGGCCTCGTCGATCTTCTTGCGCAGTTCTTCGACCTCGGCCGCCTGCTGGTCCTTTTCACCCAGTTCCTTCTGGATGGCCTTCATCTGCTCGCGCAGGTAGTACTCCCGCTGCACCTTTTCGATCTCGCCGCGAGCTTCGTTCTGGATCTTCTGGCCCAGCGTGAGCACTTCGGCCTCGCGCACCAGCAAACCGATCAGCTTCCGCAGTTTCTCGGAAACCGAGTTGATCTCCAGGATCTCCTGCGCATCCTTCAGCTCGATGCGCTGGAAGTTGGCAATGGTGTAGATCGTTTGCAGGGGGTTTTCCAGCGAGGTGATCGAGTTGACCAGCTCCTCCGGGAAGGAGGGGATCATCTGCGTGATCTGCTGGAATTGGTCGCGCGCGTTGCGTGCCAGCGCGTCGATCTCCAGCCCCTCTTCCACCGTCTCCGGATTCAGTTCGATCCTGGCCTTGAGGTATGGCTCCTCGGAGACAAATTCCCCCACCCGAAAACGGTCCAGACCCTGCACCAGCAGGCGCACGGTGCCGTCCGGCGCGCGCAGCAGGCGATGCACGGTGGCTATGACTCCAACCCGGTAGAGATCGGCGGGACCGGGTGTTTCCAATTCCGGGTCTTTCGAAGTGACCAGTCCCACGAGCTTGTCCGCCGCCACGACGTCGTCGACCAGCTTGATGGAGCGCGCCTGGCCGACCGTGAGCGGAACAGCCGTCTGCGGGTAAACGACCACCCCCCTCAACGGAAGGATGGGCAGCACGTCCGGGTACTTGGGCGGCTCGGCCGGTTCAGTGACGCCCTGCTCGCCGCCATCCTTCTTGGCGACCGCGGGCGGAATGCTCGGAACGAGCATCCGCAGTTCTTCGTCGGACTGGCCCATCCAGTCCAGGAGTTCGGACATGCTTGTCTGCCAGCGGGATCCCGCCATCATTCCTCGATCTTTACATCCGTGTGTTTGGCCTTCGGCAGCCGCACAACCAGGAAACCATTGCGATACTCAGCCTGTGCCCCATCCAGGTCTACCGGGCCTGGCAGCATCACGGCGCTCGAAAACTTGCCGAAATGGATCTCCATCTGATGGTAGGCGCGCCGTTCGCCCGCATCCGCCCTCTGCCCGCTGATGACCAGCAAGCCGTGGTCGTAGGTCACTTCGAAGTCCGCCTCGTGCATGCCGGCGATCTCCACCCTGACCACGTACTCGTCCGTGCGCTCGAACAGATCGGTCGGCGGACTCCAGACACCGGAGGTCACTTGCCATCCGAGCGCGCCGCGCACTTCGCGCCGACGGTCTGTGACCGTAACGCTCTCGGACCTGCGAATCACCGTAGGCATGATATTGCTCCTACAGGCGCCCGAAGGCCAGGGCCTGTTTCACGGCTTGCAACACCTCGTCGTAGTTGGGTTCGACGCCCAACTCCGGCATGTAGGCCACGTAGGTCAGCTTGTCGTCCTTGCCCACAACGAACACAGCACGCCGGAGAGTGCGGCGCTCCTTGATCAGCACCCCATACTTCTCGCCAAATTCGCCGTTCATGTGGTCGGAAACCGTCAGCACCTGGTCGACGCCGGCCGCGCCGCACCAGCGCTTCTGCGCATAGGGCAGGTCGGTGCTGACGACCAGGATCGCCACATCCGCTCCCAGCGCCGCCGCTTCCTGGTTGAAGCGTCGGGTCTCGCGGTCGCACACGTCGGTATCCAGCGAGGGCACCGCCGCCAGGATGCGTACCTTGCCCTTGGTGCTTGCCAGAGCCTGCATCATGCTCCAGTCGGTCTTTTGGGTCGTGAATTCAGGTGCCGCTTCGCCAACCTTAACGTCCGGGCCGATAATGGTGGCATCTTTGCCGCCGACCTTGATCAAACCAGTCCGTTCCATGGGACTCCGCCTCCGATAGGTTCTAAGGTCTCGCGTGGGATCGACGCGTCGCATTGTGCCTCTTCTGCCGCGCCTATGGCGGGCTCCTTACCCACCCCGCTGCTGACTGGCGGGCAGGTAGTTCCAACTACGGCAACAACGGCGTGGGAGATATCCGCTTGCCTGAGCGTCAACGGCGCAGCAATCGCTCTTTCAGTATATGCGCCGGTTGCGGTTCTGGCAAGGCGTCCAATCGGGCGAGGCCGTCGTGCCGTGGACGCAAAGCAAAACACCGCCCTACGACGGTGTCTGACTTGGCGCCCCTGGCGGGATTCGAACCCACAACCTTCTGCTTAGAAGGCAGCTGCTCTGTCCATTGAGCTACAGGGGCGGGAAACCGCCGATCGCCCTCGCCGGTCCGCGTCAGTATAAGACCTCGCCTGCATGGCGTCAACTTGGCGGCAAGAAAAGCAAGATCGCCAGCCCGTATGGGCTGGCGATCTCTTGATTGCCGCTCGACTACTGGACGTCAAATGTCAAGGTCTTCGTCAGCGTGTCATTCATGTAGAGATCCACCTTGTACTGCCCCACCGGCCACAGGCTGTCGTTCGAGAGTTCAAAGTGGATCAGGCCATCGCCCGAGGTGAACTCCGTCTCCTCGATCTGGTAGTTGGCCTCGACTCCCTCGGCGTTCACCGCGAACCACACCGCCTTGAGCTTGGTGTCGTCCGGCGCATTCGCCAGGTCCACCTGGGCGTAGAAGACCGCGTCCTGGCCGTAGGCCGTCGTGCGGTTGGCGCCATCGCTGTCTGTCGACATGTAGGCGTCCTTGAAGTTGGCGGTGGTGAAGCTGCCGCCGCAGGCCAGCGCGGCCCCGGCCAACACCATCACCGCCACCAGTATGGCAACAATATTCCGTTTCATTCTCAGCTCCCTTCCAATGGTCGTTGAATTCTTTCGGCGATCACGGGGAGCCCGAGTAGCCCTCAAGCCTCCAAGCACTAGCCCGCCACTCCCAGCGACAGTATACGACCGCGTGCAGGTGCCGTCAACGATGCGGGCGCGCAATGGATCGCCTCACCCACTCCAGCCGGCGTGAATCTGTCAGCCTTGTGCAAGCTCATGCGCTTGCGCCTCACGGTACAATCGGCGCCAACTCGGTAGAGGGCCCGGCGCATGCGAAATCCTCGCGCGCATCCGCAACCCCCTCCCGCAGGGCCGCTGACTTTATCGGTTCTTCCGACGGAGGCATTATGGACGAGGGCCCGTGCATGATGGCGGAATTCCAGTACGAGGAAGCCGTTCGCAAGTTCGCTAATGCGCGCCGTGACGTGGATGCCGTGGAAGCAGAGATCGCGCGCCAGGGCAGCAACCTGGAACGCGTGTCCAGGCTCAATTTCAACAAGCAGCAAATGGCCCAGGCGGAGAAGGACCTGACCGTGAAGATCAGGGCATGGGAGCAATGCAAGGAGAAGGAGCGCAATCCGCCGGAAGAGGAATGAGAGGCGGGTCGCGCCTGTTCGCACCATGGTGACCCCAACAAGAACCGCCGCGAGAGCGGCGGTCCGACAATCAAGCGCTGCGGATGCCGCCGTCTAGGTGCCCTCGGCCCTCACGGGTTTGATGCCGCGGTACACGTGCGTGCCGCCGATCGTGCGCAGGATCGTGTCGGCCGGCTTACCCAGCTTCTTGGCCATCTCCGCCACGCTCATCGGCTCATTGCCGTTGACCAGCATCAGCCGGAAGACGGCCTCCACCACCGTGGTCTGCGCGTTGACGAACTCCGGCTGCGAGGGCGCAGTGGTGCATCAGCGTGTGCTGAATGCCGTCCACCTGCTTCACCTCGGCCGTGCGCGGGTCGATCCAGTCGATGCGCGCGTCCTCCGCCATGTCGGCCAGGCTCTCCTGATGCTCGGCGCACAATAAGGTGCGAAGAAAGACGCGCCAGTCCCGGTCGTTGTGCTCCCACCATTCGAAATCAATATGGAACGGCGTCTTGGCGGTGGGCTTAAGCAGGCTCATCCGGCCTCTTCAAGCTTGAAGTGCAAGTCACCCACATGTGCAAAACGTGGACTCGTGGCCAGCAGTGAGAAGAGCGGCGCCGGCGGTACGCGGCGCACCAGATTCAGAGCCGAGTACAGCTCCTGCGCGTGCACATGACCCTGCGGGTTGACCTTCATCAGCTCGCGCATCATCGCCACCACCTGCTCTTCGAACGAGCGCTGCTTTTCCCACAGCGGGTCGAGGGCGTCAAAATCGCCCACATAGATGGCCATGCGGTCGTTGAACTCGGCCGTGATGGGCTGCTTGAGCATCGCGAACACCAGGCCGCCGTCCGCGCCGACGATCAGCGTGCGGATCCAATCCTTCGAGGCGCGCTGGGTCTTGGCCTCGACGATCACCTCGCCGGGCTTCTGACCCTTGCGCAACACAACCAGGCTGCCGGGGATGAGCTGGTGCGACTTGTACCACTCGCGCAGGCCGAAGGCATACCCCTGCTTGCGCACCACCCAGGCCGGCATCTTGACGCCCGAGCGCGCGTCCACCAGCGTGAAGCGCACGCGTTCCGATTCGTAAGCCGTGGGGATCAGTGCCTTGGTGCGCGCGGAGATCGGAAGCGTGCCCGCCCGCAGGTGCGGGTAGATCAGGCTGATGGTGACTTCCTTGATCTCCTTGCGCTCGGCGGGCGCGGGGATCACTTCGCTCAAGCTCATCGTCGAGCTGCGCTTCGAGCAAGCGCATGGGATCATCCATTACGGATGGATCGTGCGGGATGGGCTTGTATTGCAAGAAAGCGGGAACCTCGCGCACGCCATCGGGCTCCAGGCGGTGCAGGCACCACAATACCTGCCCGGCCGGGCCCACCTCGTCGAAGCGCGGGTCGTCCTGCAGCGCGCGATTCAGCGAGAACTCGGCCAACTTCGGGTTGATGCCCTCCGGAAGTTCCACGTCCTTCAGCAACGCGGATGTGGGCTGGGGTTCACCCTGGTTCATGTCCAGCACGGCCTCGGCCAGGTTCAGCTGCCCTTCGCTGACGTCCACCAGCAGTCCGCGCGGGAACCACCGCCCGGCGATATTGACGAGCGTCTCATCTTGTGCCAACGCGGTCGCCAACTTGTGTTCCAGATCGGGGCCGTATTCCTCGATGATGTCGTCCAGGCTGGCGCCGCCTGACTCCGTCGCAGGGTCCGGGCTCTCATTCAGCGCGTGGGCCTCGAGCCCGGCAGCGAACAGATGCTGCCCGGTATCCTCCAGCTCGACCGTGATGACGTCGAACGTACCGACCTCCGGGTTCACGCCGGTGCGACTCGACGTCACCTTGCCACGCTTCCAATCCAGGGCCGGGAAAACGAGTTCATCACCGGCCGCATACGTCCCGCGCGGCAGGTAGGCCTTGCCGGCGGCCAGTCGCTTCGCTTCGCGAGTTTGCTGCTCGGCCTTGATGCGCGCGGCGACGAACACCGAGGTCAGGTCCTCGACGGTGAGGGGCGTCTCGACCTCGAACAGGTGCGTTTGCAGTGTTTCGAGATCCTGCTTGCTGATCTGGATCTTGTTCCAGTAGTCGGGGGAAAGTTGTAACGCTGGTGCCATCAGTCCCTTGCCGCGAGCGTGAGTGTCGGCGTAGATGCTCGCGGGCGGTGTGGTGTGCCCTACCCAAGGCTGTGCAATTATACACTAAGGCGTGCCCTCCTCGTGGATGCCTGCACGCATCGCAATGATGGGAGGTGGCCGGGCGACTGCTTGCCCGCAACTGGTGGCCCATCCCGATCGCCGGTGTGCCCTCGCAAGCGCGATTTCGTCCGCGGGGCTGCAATCCATCGGCGATTGCTGCGGCGTGGGCGTCGGTTGCCGCACCACCCGGAGGTCCAGGCGCTCGGCTGGTCCTGCCTGCGGCACATCAACACGCAACGATCGTGGCGGTTCGCTCATCACCACCAAGCGCTCCTAAAGCACTCGCTCCAAAGAGTGCTCTAAGAGCGCTTACTGTTAGTGATTCTTCTTCAGTCCTTAAGTGCCTCAGTGATTCGTGATTTTCAATCTAACACATTGGGCACTTCACCGGGATGGCTGCCCCATGCGTGGGGGTTCCATACGTGGAAAACCAGGGCCAATCCATTCCATTTAGGAGACGTCACTGGATGACGCTCGCCAGCGAGGGATCTTCAAAGACGATGATGAACCAGCCGAAAGTTCCATCTTCGCGGCGGAGTGGTGGGCCGAGTAGCCGGCGCTCTCCAGCTCACGCGCAGGATCCGGCGCATTTTGTGTTCCCCGGCCGGACCGCGCCCGCCGTAGGAGGTCAAACAGCCGTACCTGCCAGTTGTCCGGCTTCGAAAGCAGGTAGCCCATCACGCCGCACGCTTCCCAGGAAAGCTCCTGGTCACCAAAGACCGAATTGGCAACCTTGAAGTACTTGTCTTTCTTTGGCAGGCGCAGGATCGTGGTCGGCATGCCCCGGCGAGACACCTCGCTGCGTTTTGGCATTCCACAAGAATAGCACATTTGTTCTATATCGTCAAGCCCAGGATGCACCGGATTGACACTAGAACACACGTTCTGTATAATCACCTGCATGAGTTCGAAACTGCAGGAAGGCACCCCATCGCCGAATCAGCGCCTGGCGCACTTGCGCCGAATTCGCGGAAGGAGGCCATCGACGCGGAGCCGCCGATCCCAATCCGGGCGGCATACGGCCCCTTCCGTAACTGAGACCGCAGCCAATACGGGCACGGTCCCGCTAACCACCCTTGACGAACCGGAGATTTCTCGGCATAATCGGATTAATTCGATTAATCGGATTAATCATACGAATATGCTGAGCGAACGCGTTACCCCCGAGATCTCCGAGTTCATGCGGTACCTGGCCACTCATCCAGAGGCCGAGGACGGCCTGCCGCCGCTGGATGACCTGAGCCGCGAGCTGGGCATCAGCCGGGGCGCCCTGCGCGAGCAACTGGAAGTGGCGCGTGCGCTTGGCCTGGTGGACATCAAGCCGCGCACCGGGACGCGCCGCCGATCCGTTCTCATTCGCGCCGGCCGTGCGTCAGAGCTCTCACCTATGCGCTGGCGCTCAGCGACAGCCACTTCGAGAAGTTCGCCGAGCTTCGCAATCACCTGGAAGTCGGCTATTGGGACGAGGCGACGCGCAGTCTGACGGATGAAGATAAGCGCCTGCTTCAGGACCTCGTGGCCCGGGCGCGACAGAAGCTCACTGCGCCCGTGCTGCAGGTGCCGCACGAGGAACATCGTCAGCTTCACCTGCTCACCTTCAGCCGGCTGGATAACCCCTTCGTCACCGGCCTGTTGGAGGCCTACTGGGACATGTACGAGGCGGTGGGCCTCAACATGTATTCCGGCGACCTGGCCTATCTGAACGAGGTCTGGGACTTTCACGCCCGCATGGTCGAGTGCATTTGCTCGGGTGACTACGATGCCGGCCGCGAGGCGCTGATCGCCCACATGCATCTGCTGATGCAGCGGCAAGCTTGAGGACACAAGGAGAACGATGACCAGCAAGATAGTGAATGACTTCTCGATCACGGTGGCGACCGTGAACGGCTCCGGCAGCTCGACCGCCAACAACACCATCCTGCGGGCGCTGTTCAAGATGGGCATCCCGGTCTCGGGCAAGAACCTGTTCCCCTCCAACATCCAGGGGCAGCCCACGTGGTACACGATCCGGGTCAACAAGGACGGGTACATCGGACGGCGGGCCGAGCACGACATTGTGGTCGCCATGAATCCGGCCTCCTTTGCCAAGGACCTGGAAAGCGTGCGGCCCGGCGGTGCGTTCTACTACTCGGACGACATCAAGCTGCAGGTGACGCGCACGGACATCTCGGTCTACGCCATGCCGGTCAAGGAGCTGGTCCGCAAGGATCCCAACGTGCCTTCGGATTTCCGTGACCTGGTCGGCAACATGGTGTACGTCGGGGTCGTGGCGCACATGCTCGGGATCGAGATCGACAAGGTCAAAGCCGCCCTGGACTTTCACTTCAAGGGCAAGCAGAAGCCCATCGACATGAACTTCAATGCGGTGAAGGCCGGCGCCGAATGGGCCGCCGCCAACCTGACCAAGAGCGACCCGTTTGCGGTCGAGCCCCTGTCCAAGACGGATGGCATGATCATGGCCGACGGGAACACGGCCGCGGCCATCGGATCGATCTTCGGGGGCGTTCAGTTCGCCGCCTGGTACCCGATCACTCCCGCCTCCTCGTTGGCCGAGGCGCTTAACGACTACCTGCCTCAACTGCGCCAACGCGAGGATGGAAAGCACACCTACGCGGTCGTGCAGGCCGAGGATGAACTGGCGGCAATCGGGATGGCCATCGGCGCGGGATGGAGCGGGCTGCGGTCCATGACGTCCACTTCCGGGCCGGGCCTGAGTCTCGATGACCGAGTTCGCCGGCCTGGCTTATTACACAGAGGTCCCGCTGGTGGTATGGGATGTGCAGCGCATCGGGCCATCCACGGGCCTGCCAACCCGCACCTCGCAGGGCGACTTGACCTTCGTCAGCTTCCTCGGCCACGGCGACACCCAGCAGATCATCCTGCTGCCGGGCGGCGTGGACGAGTGCTTCGAGTTCGGTTGGCGCGCCTTCGACATCGCCGAGCAGCTTCAGTGGCCGGTCTTCGTGCTCAGCGACCTGGACATGGGCATGAACCAGTGGATGAGCAAGCCCTTCCAGTATCCGGATACCCCGATGAAGCGCGGCAAGGTGCTTTGGGAAAAGGACCTGGAGGCCCTGAAAGGCGACTGGGCGCGGTACCTGGATAAGGACAAGGATGCGGTGCCGTACCGCACGGTCCCCGGCAACCGCCATCCGGCCAGCGGGTACTTCACGCGCGGCACGGGCCATGACGAGCAGGCGCGCTACACCGAAGACGCAACCGTCTGGCACCGGATGATGGACCGCTTGAAACAGAAATATGAAACCGCGCGGCAATTCGTGCCGGCGCCGGTGTTGCACACGTTCCCGGGCGCCACGGCCGGCATCGTGGGTTTCGGCTCCACCGAGGCCGCGGTGCTGGAAGCACAACACCAGTTGGCTGCCGACCACGACCTCAAGGCCGATTTCCTGCGGCTGCGGGCGCTGCCATTCACCCGGGACCTGACGGATTTCATCGAGAAGCACGATGTCATATACGTCGTCGAGATGAATCGCGACGGGCAGCTGGCGCAGCTCCTGCACATCGAATACCCCCAGCACGCCATGAAATTCCGCTCCGTGGCGTATGAGGACGGGCTGCCCGCGGCTGCCAGTTGGATCCGCGAGGGCATCCTGGCGCAGCGCCCGAAGAAGGCCTCCGCCGCCAAACCCAGGCAGACCGTCGCGGCCAAGAAGATCTCCCGTGCCAAGCCGAAGCTGGCGGCGAAACGCAAGACGGCCGCCACCACACGGCGTAAATAGCCCATTCGAGTCGGAATCTTTTCCGCATGATGCGCATGGCGCGCAAGGAGTAACCTGATGGTACAAGCACTTCCCATGGCTGGCGCACCGGCGCAAGTGAACACAGCCGGGCTTACCAAGAACGACTACCGCGGCTCACCCACCACTCTGTGCCAGGGCTGCGGTCACAATTCGATCTCCAACCAGATCGTCAGCGCCTTGTACGAGATGAACATCGTGCCGGAGGACGTCGTCAAGTTCAGCGGGATCGGCTGCTCGAGCAAGTCGCCGACCTACTTCCTGAACCGTTCTTTCGGTTTCAATGGCCTGCATGGGCGCATGCCCCCGGTGGCAACCGGCGCGTTGTTCGGCGACTCCCGGCTGAAGGGCATCGGCCTCTCGGGTGACGGCGACTCGGCCAGCATCGGCATGGGGCAGTTCAAGCACATCGTCCGCCGCAACGTCAACATGCTGTACATCGTCGAGAACAACGGCGTCTACGGCCTGACCAAGGGCCAATTTTCGGCCACCGCCGAGGTCGGCCTGACGCTCAAGCACCAGGGCACGAATGCCTACATGCCCGTGGACATTTGCCTGGAGGCCCTGGCCTCGAACGGCACGTTCGTGGCGCGCTCATTTGCCGGCAATCCAAAGCAGGTCAAGGAACTGCTCAAGGCGGCGCTCTCGCACAGCGGCACCGCAGTGCTGGACATCATCAGCCCGTGCGTGACCTTCAACAACGCCAGCAATGCGTTCCATTCCTACAGTTGGGGCAAGGACCATGAGGCTCCGCTGCACGACATCACCTACATCCCACCCCGCGACGAGATCATGCTGGACGAGGAAATGAAGGCCGGCGAAGTGCGCGAGGTGAAGCTGCATGACGGCTCGGTAGTCGTGCTCAAGACCCTGGAGAAGGACTACGACCCGACCAACCGCGCGGCGGCCTACCGCACCCTGGAAGAGGCCCAACGCAACAACTGGCTGATCACCGGGCTGCTGTACGTCGATACGAGCAAACCCACCCTGACCGAATCCCACGGCCTGGTCGATACCCCGCTCAACCGGCTTGCCGACGCCGACCTGAGGCCTGCTCCCGAGATCATGGCCAAGGTCAACGACCTGATGTTCTAGAGGGCGGTCCTGCGAGACACAACAGGCGGCAGCGCGGGTCCCGTGAGGCTCGTCCTGCCGCCTTCTGTTAAGACACATGAGCGATTCCAGAAGAATCATCAGCCAGTGCCTGCGTGAGGTCACGTTCGACCTCGTGCGCGCCTCGGGGCCGGGCGGTCAGAATGTTAACAAAGTCGCCACGGCCGTACAGGCGCGCTTCGACGCGGCACACAGCCCGCACCTCGGCCCGGATGCGCGCCGGCGCCTGCTGAGGCGGGCCGGCAAGCGCGGAACATCCGCGGGCGAAATCATCATCCAGGCCAGTCGGCATCGGACACAGGGAGCCAACCGGCAGGACGCCCTCGAGCGGTTGCGCGGGCTGCTGGAGTATGCGCTGATTCCCCCGAAGAAGCGCCTCCCAACAAAAGCAACCGCCGCTTCCAGAGAGCGGCGGTTGAAGGCCAAGAAGTTGCGAAGTGACGTCAAGCGTCTGCGACGCGCTGAAGAGGCGTGAGCAGCGGCAACGGCCTCATTTCCACACGAACTGAAGGGCCGAAAATGCGCCGCCTGGAAGCTGCACATAGGCGCCCTTCGGATCCGGTTCGCCTGACCAGTTGCTGCAGGTCGCATCCATCAACCGGCTTTCGCACGAGATGGCGGTGTAGCTCACCCACCAGGAGCCTTTGGAATCCGCGGGTAAGAAGGCATAGAAGATGCCCTCCGAGTTGGTCGTGGCATCTGTGCGCACTTCGTCGCCTACGCCGGCTTGAACCACGGCGAACTGAACGCCGTTGATGGGCGCGCCGCCGGTATCCGTCAAGTGACCCCTGACCGTGAGGACGCCGGTTGGCTTCACCAGCGGCGCGGTGCTCGTCTCGGGTCCGCTCGTCTCAACCAGCTTGTCAAAGACCCAGCCCAACCGGCTGTCGGCGGTCTTGACCATTAACCACTCACCGCCTGGAGTCCTGCCCAGCACGGTGAGCGGCGTGTTGTCTGGCAAGATGCCCAGCTCCGAGGACAGGTGACCCGGATTATCACGCAGCACCACATTTGCAGCCCACGTCGTCACAGTGAAAGGTACGAAGGGCGCTTCGCTAGGTTCCACCGTCGGTGCGGTCGTTGACGCGACGGCAGGGCCCGCGGTCGCCTCAGTCACCTGCGTGGCGGCGATCACCGCCTGCGTCGGTGCGGGTTCCGCGGCAGGTGCCTCGACCGAACAAGCAACCATTGCGACGGAAATGACTAGTGCGGCTATACGAAATCGGCTCATGTTGGTGTGGGTACCGGAGTTTCCGTCGGCCCGGGCGTCGGCGGTGGATTGTAGACCTGCAGCCCCACGGTGTTGAAGTTCGGGTCCAGCTTCAAGTTCTTGGCCTCGATCCAGCAGCGGTCGCCGTAGGTGGGGTTCTTGATCACAAACCAGCCCACCGTGCTCCCAACACCAAGGACCTCGACTTCCACTCCGACCTTGACCGAGCTGACAACCTCATAGGCGTTGCCCGGTCCCTGCCAGCACAGGGCAGTGGTGCTGACTACCGGCTTTGCGGCCGTCGGAAGAGGTGCCGGCGTGGAGCTGGCCACTACCGCAGGTAGAGTCGTTCCGCCCGGGGGCGGCGCAACGGCAGCCGCGGTTTGCGAATCCGCCAGATTGGTCTGCAGCGCCGAAATGGTCTGGACGACCGTGGTTGCCGCGGCGTCATTTCCGGTGGTCGCCCCGGGAAGATTGCACGCCCAGAGCATGAAGGCGGCGCCCACTACCACAATACACCTGAATACGAAGCGTCCGGTCATATGGCCCTCTAAGATTGGGTCCGTTTTCTTCAGCGGGATTATACCAACGCCGACGTGCTTCACCCCAGCGGTCCGGCGTCACGGCACGTCGCCGGTTTGAGAGCAAGCTGAAATGTGCCGGGCTTGGCGGCGCGGTATCCTGCAATCTGTTCCAGCGGTCAGTGACCGATGCGGGCTCTCGTGCGCGGGAACTTCGCGGCGATCTGTACGTCTGGAATCAGCAAAGCAGTCATTTCGTGGAGGTGTTTCATGCGACAATCAATAGCAATCCCTGTAATCGTGATGCTCGCCCTCGTGGTCGTGACCTTCGGGGCGCCATCGCCTGTCGGCGCCTGGTCCGGCTGCGGCAGCAGCTACGTCGTGCAATGGGGCGATACCCTGGGCTCGGTGGCGGGCATGTGCGGCACGTCGGTAGCCGCGCTGCGGCTGGCGAATCCGAACCTGGGCTATTGGCTCTATGCCGGTCAGACGCTGTGGATGCCCGGGGCGTACGTACCCGGGTCTGACGGTTCAGACGTGTACTACGTCGCCAGGGGCGACACGCTCAAGAAGATCGCGGCGCGTTTTGGGACGACCGTCGAGGCGATCGCGGAAGCCAACAGTCTGTGGAACTACAACTTGATCTACGTGGGTCAGAAACTGCTGATCCCAACCGGCGGGAGCAGCTACCCTCCGTCGGAACCGCCGTCGTACCCACCGCCCAGCTCGGGCACGTACGTGGTGCAGTGGGGTGACACGATGCGGAAGATCGCGGCGAAGTTCGACGTCTCGCTGGGAGACCTGCTGGCAGCCAATCCCCAGATCCCGAACCAGAACCTGATCTATCGCGGCCAGGTTGTGTACCTGCCGGGCAGCGGCTCGCTGTATACGGTTCAACGGGGTGATACGCTGAAGAAGATCGCTGCCAATTACGGCACGACCTTCCAAAGCCTGATGGCGCTGAACCCGCAGATCTGGAACGCGAACCTGATCTATCCGGGCCAGGTGATCCGCCTCTTCTAGAGGCTGCGCGTCATGAAATCAAACACAGCCGCCGGGCATTCCCGGCGGCTGTGTCATTTGCCTGCGCCGACGCCCTAGTCGCTGGGGATGATGATCCACATCACGATGTACGGCACCAGGCCCGGCAGCCCACCCGGGATGAGCAGGATGGCGAACCCGAGCCGGAACCAGAATGAACTGATGCCAAAGAATTCGGCCAGGCCGCCGCACACGCCGGCGATCATGCGGTTCTTGCGCGAGCGGCGTAGTGGTGGTCGTTGTTCTGTCATAAGATCCTCCATGGTGTAATGAACTCGTTCCCAAGTATATACGCCGGCGGTGCATGAAAGTCGCACGCCGCCGGATCACGCCTGTATAATCGCCTGCGATGAGCCGAAGCACGCTGGGGACACTGAGTGGACTGGCGGCCGCCAGCATCTGGGGCGCCATGTACGTCGTCAGCAAGGTGGTCCTGGATGTCATCCCGCCTTTCGCCCTGATCACCACCCGCCTGCTGCTGGGCGGCCTGACCCTCTACCTGGTCCTGCTTCGGGCGGGGGAAAATGGATCGCGCCTCGCGACTTTCTGCGCGTCTTCGGCGTCGGCTTGATCGGCTATGGAGTCTCGCTGGGGCTGCAATTCATCGGTACCAAGCTGAGCACCGCGGCCAACGGCTCCCTGGTCACGTCGGCCACGCCGGCCTTCGTGCTGCTGATCGCGTTCTGGATACTGCACGAGCCGATCGGGCGAACCCGCCTGATCGCGTTGATCGTTTCGACGGTCGGAGTGTTGGCGGTGATCGATCCGCGGAACGCGGCGATGGATGCGTCCCTCTTCTGGGGCAACCTGGCCCTGCTGGGCGCGGCGCTCACCTGGGCGCTCTATTCCGTGCTTATCCGTCATGTCACGCGAAACCTGGACGTGCTGATCGTCAGCCTGGTGGCATTCCTCGGCGGCCTTCCCATCGCCGTGCCGGCGGGCGCCGTGGAACTCACAACCATCGGCGTCGGTGCAATCACGCCATGGGTGATAGCCGGAGTGCTCTTCCTGGGCATCGTGTGCACCGCGCTGGCCATGTATCTCTGGAATACTGCCTTCGCGCTGCTGGACGCAGGCCGTGCCTCGCTCACGTTCTTCGCTCAGCCTGTGGTGGGCACGCTTCTGGGTTGGCTGTTCCTGCGGGAGACGATCACGCCGCTATTCCTGGTGGGCGGAGCTCTGATCGGCCTTGGAATCCTGCTATCAAGCCGCCCCGACGCGGCGCCTGCCTCTGCGCCCTAGGTCCTACGGCCGTTTCAGGCCGATCATCGTTTGATTACTGCCCACGGTGTGCAGGAGGGCCATGTTGGGTGGACGCTGCGCGCCCACGGGATAGCCGCAGATCAGCACCACCTGGTCGCCCGGCTTGACCGTGGAGCTGAGCACTGCGTCCACATGAAACAGCATCTCCTCCATGTTCTTCACGTAGGGAACCAGGTGCGAGCGCACGCCCCACAGGAATGCCAGCCGTCGGTACGTCTCGGCCTCCGGCGTGAACGCCAGGATCGGAACTCGTGGCCTGATCTTCGAGATCAGCCAGGCGGACTGGCCGCGCATGGTGAAGCTCGCCACCGCCGTCACATTCTCGTCATTGGCCAAGGCGTAGGCCGCCCGCGCCATGGAGGCCGCGTCGTTGGCATCCATGCCGTCGGCAGCCCCAGGTTCCTTGCCCCACTCCAGGAAATGCGACTCCGCCTCGCACACGATGCGATCCATCATCTGCACGGCTTCCACCGGGTACTTCCCGGAGGCGCTTTCCGCGGAGAGCATGACCGCATCCGTGCCGTCAAAGACCGCATTGGCCACATCCGAGGCCTCGGCCCGCGTGGGCAGTCGATTGTCTATCATTGATTCCAGCATCTGCGTGGCCGTGATCACAAGCTGGTTGCGGCGATTGGCCGCGTAATGATGCGCTTCTGGAGTACCGGCACCTGCTCCGGCGGCAGCTCGACGCCCAGGTCGCCGCGTGCCACCATCACCCCATCCACCTCGGCGAGGATGCCTTCCAGGTCGTCGAGGGCCTCCGGTTTCTCCAGCTTGGCGATCAGCAGCGGCAGATCGGGCGCTCCGACAAGCTCGCGCATCTTGGCACGGACTTGCTTGACGTCGGCCGCAGAACGCACAAACGAAACCGCCACCGCGTCCACGCCCTGCGAGATGCCGAAGCGCAGGTCGTCCTCATCCTTTTCGGTGAACCCGGGGATGCGCAGTCGCACGCCCGGCAGATTGATGCCCTTGTGAGAAGAGAGCAGACCGCCGACCATCACCCGCGCCAGCAGCCAATTCTGCTCCACCGAAGCGACCTGCAGTGTCAGCCGGCCATCATCCAGCAGCAGCCGATCGCCGGTGTGCACGGCCTCGAAAAGCTGGCGGAAATCCACAGGGATGGCCTGCTCCTGGCGCTGAGGCGGCTCCGTCGAGACGGCATACAGCACGACCTGCTCCCCCTCCGCGAGCTGCAGCGGCGTGCCCAAATCCCCCACCCGGATCTTGGGTCCCTGCAGGTCCTGCAGCACGCCGACGGGGCGGTGGACGCGCTCCGATACGCGGCGCAGGGAGGCGATCACCTCGGCGTGCTGGTCGTGTGTGCCGTGCGAGAAGTTCAGGCGGGCGACGTTCATGCCGGCGACGACCAGCTTCTCCAGCATGGCTTCGTCCCGGCTGGCCGGCCCGATGGTGGCGATGATCTTGGCTCTGCGGTTCACTGGGTGTCCTCCCGTGGCCGGCCAGTATAGCAGACTGACCTGCTGAGCATGAACACCAACACGGCAGCCCGGGTTACTCCCGGGCTGCCGACACGAAGCCAACGGCCTGGAACTAGATGTAGTGCAGCTCGGTGGCCTGCTTCTCCAGGTCCTTGCGGAAGTCCGGATGGGCAATGCCGATCAGCTGCTGCGCCCGCTGGCGGATGGACTTGCCATACAGGGCCGCCACGCCGTACTCGGTGACCACGTAATGCACGTGGTTGCGGCTGGTGGTCACGCCGGCGCCCGGCTTGAGCATTGACGAGGCGGCTCAACTGCTTGCCGTCGCGCATGGTGGCCGTGCTGGGCAGGGCAATGATCGGCACGCCGCCCTTGGAGCGTGAGGCGCCGTAGATGAAGTCCAGCTGCCCGCCGACGCCGCTGAAGAGCTTCGTGCCGATGCTGTCGGCGCACACCTGGCCGGTGAGGTCCACCTCAATGGCCGAATTGATGGCCACCATCTTGTCGTTCTGAGCGATCACGAATGGATCGTTCACGTACTCCTGGCGGTGGAACTCGCACAGCGGATTGTCGTGCACCCAAGTGTACAGCGCCTGGGTGCCAAGCACGAATCCGACCACGATCTTGCCCGGGTGCAGGCTCTTGCGAGCATTGGTGATCACGCCGGCTTCCACCAGGCGCACCACGCCGTCCGAGAACATCTCGCTGTGGATGCCGAGGTCCTTCTTGTTGCCGAGGAAGCCCAGCACCGCATCCGGGATGGCGCCGATGCCCATCTGCATGGTCGCGCCGTCCGGGATCAGCTCCGCCACATGCTGCGCGATCTGCTTGCTGATCGTGTCCTCGCCGTCGCACGCCATGGGGCAGCTCGGCGACCGGATAGTTCACCGGCACAATGTGTGTCAGGCGACTGACGTGGATGAAGGAATCGCCCAGCGTGCGCGGCATCTGTTCATTCACTTCGGCGATGATGATCTTGGCCGATTCGGCCGGCGACTTGGTCAGGCCCACCTCCACGCCCAGCGAGCAGAAGCCGTGCTCGTCCGGCGGGCGACACGTGGATCAGCGCCACGTCGACCGGCAGCACGTTGTTCTTGAAGAGCAGCGGGAACTCCGAGAGCAGCACGGGCGTGAAATCCGCGCGGCCTTCCTGGACGGCCTTGCGCACATTGGCGCTGATGAACAGCGTGTTGACCCGCAGATGGCCGTCCATGCTTCGGGTCGACGTAGTCCGCGGGCCCACAGAGAGTGCCTGGCAGATCTCCACGTCCTTCAGCTCCGGGCGCCTGCGCAACAAGGGCCGCCAGCAGTTTCTGCGGCACAGACACGTTGCCGGTCATGAAGAGGCGGTTGCCGGATTTGATGGACTTGATGGCCTCTTCTGCAGTGGTCACCCTGGATTGGTATTGGGTTGTCCAGTCCATCTTATTTCTCCTTGTTGCCGGTGAGGCGGGCAAGGTGCTGGATTTCGCCCTGGTGTGTATTGACCGCCGGCTCGATGGCGGATTTCGAAGAACTGCCTCCATCCGCCCTCGGCAATTTCCATGATGTAGGGCATGGCCGCGTTGACAAATGCATGCGTGGCCGTACGGGCGACCGCGCCCGGCATGTTCGGCACGCAGTAGTGCAGGATGCCCTCTTCGATGTAAACGGGATGCTCGTGGGTCGTCGGCCGCGAGGTCTCGACGCAGCCGCCTTCGTCGATGCTGACATCCATGATCACCGAGCGCGGGTTCATGCGTCTGGACCATCTCGCGCGTCACCAGCATCGGCGCCCGCTCGCCCGGAATCAGCACCGCACCCACGACCACGTCGGCATAAGCCACCGAGCGCTCGATGTTGCGCTTGGTCGACAGCAGCGTGATGCAGCTGGGGAAACGATCCCACAGGCGCTGCAGAGCAGCCATGCTGTGATCGATGACGGTGACGTGCGCACCCATGCCCAGGAACGTCTGGGTGGCATACGTACCGACCACGCCGGCTCCGAGCACAACCACCTCGGCCGGCGGGACACCGGGCACGCCGCCGATCAGGATGCCCTTGCCGCCCCAGTTGTTCTGCAGCAAGCGCGCCGCGATCTGGGCAGCCATGGCCCCGCCGATCTGGCTGAAAGGCCGCAGAACCGGCAGCGATCCATCCGGCGCCTCGATCTGCTCGTAGGCGATGGCGCGTGATCTTCTTCTCGAGCAGCGCATCGAACCTTGTCCTGTCGCGCCGAGGAGAGGTGCAGGAAACCCGCCAGGATGGTGCCGGCGCTGGACCAGCTCCAGCTCTTCCTCCAGTGGGCGCGCCACCTTCAGCAGCAAGTCGGCCCGGCCAAAGACCTCCTCGGTCGAATAGACCATTGTGGCGCCCGCCTGCTCGTAGTCGGCGTCGCTGAAGCCGGCACGATCCCCGGCCTCATGCTCCACGAAAACGCGTGGCCGCGCTGCGTGAGTGTGGCCACGCCCGCCGGTGAAAGCCCCACGCGGCACTCGAACGGCCGTCTTTCCTTGGTATGCCTATGTTCATTTGCCCTCCATGAACTTACTTCCCCGTTCCCCCGGGGGAGTTGACTTAGGGTAGGTTGAGCACTTCCCGGATCGCCGGAAGCGCCCAATCGATCGTGTCCTTGTCGATCACCAGCGGCGGAGCGAATCGAATCACGTTCTCGTGAGTCTCCTTGGCCAGGATGCCTCTTTGCTGAAGCGCTTCACAGAAGCGTCGGGCGCCGCCCGCCGACTTCTTGAGTTCGACGCCGATCAGCAAGCCCTTGCCCCGCACTTCCTTCACGTGCGGGCTGGGGATTTCCGCCAACTGCTCCATGAAGTAGGTGCCCAGTTCGTCGGCGCGCTCGGCCAGGTGCTCATCGCGGATGACTGCCAGCGCGGCGCGTGCCACGGCCGCTGCCAGCGGATTGCCGCCAAAGGTCGAGCCGTGTTCGCCGGGCGTAAACAGCCCCAGGAGGGCGCTGTCGGCCAGCATTGCGGAAACCGGATAGAAACCGCCGGAGAGCGCCTTGCCGATAATCACGACGTCCGGGCGGACATCTTCGTGGTCGCAGGCGAACACTTGGCCGGTCCGGCCCAGGCCGGTCTGGATCTCGTCCGCGATCAGCAGCACGTTGTTCTCCCGGCAGATCTCGGCGACGTCGCGCAGGTAGCCTGCCGGCGGAATGATCACTCCGCCTTCGCCCTGGATCGGCTCCAGCAGCACGGCCGCGGTATTCCTGTTGATCGCCTTCCGGATGGCAGCCGCGTCGCCATAGGGCACTGTGACGAAGCCCGGCGTGAACGGGCCGAAATCGTCGCGGTACGAGGGCTCGGTGGAGAAAGAAATGATCGTGGTCGTGCGACCGTGGAAGTTGCCGGCGGCCGTGATGATCTCGGCCTTGTGTCGCGGCACGCCCTTCACCGTGTAGGCCCACTTGCGCGCCAGCTTGATGGCGGTCTCGACCGCCTCGGCGCCGCTGTTCATCGGCAGCGACATGTCGTAGCCGGTCATCTCGGACAGTTCCTTGTAGAGCAGCGGCAGTTGGTCGTTGCGAAAGGCCCGCGAGGTCAGGGTCACTTTCGCGGCCTGCTCCATCAGCGCGGCCAGAATTCGCGGATGGACGTGCCCCTGGTTGAGAGCGGAGTAGGCCGACAGACAATCCAGGTACTTGCGGCCTTCGACATCGTACACCCACACGCCCTCGCCGCGTGTGATAACCACATCCAGCGGGTGATAGTTGTGGGCGCCGTACTGTTCCTCGAGCTGGATGTAGTCCTGGGTCTGCATCGTCTCACCACTATTGTCAAATGCGGGCCAGCCTGATGACTAGGCCACTCCGAACAGCCGCGCCAGCAGCGCCTTCTGGGCATGCAGGCGATTGTGCGCCTGCGGGAAGATCACCGATTGCGGTCCGTCCGCCACGTCGTCGGTCAGCTCCTGGTTCCGATGCGCCGGCAGGCAGTGCATGACGATCACATCCTTGGCGGCCTCGGCGACCAGCTGGCGTTCACCTGATATGGCGGAAAGACCTTCTCGCGTTTGGCGGTTTCTTCTTCCTGCCCCATGCTGGTCCACGTATCGGTGTAGATCACCTGGGCATCCTTCACGGCCGCGTGCGGATCGCGCAGGAAGGACAGCGGGCTACCGGTCTCCTTGGCGAATCTTCGCGCAATCGCCACAGCCTCGAGGTTGAGGTCATAACCTTCCGGGCTGGCGATCGTGAAGTTCCAGCCGAGCTTGACCGCAACGTGCATGAGCGAGACGGCCACGTTGTTGCCGTCGCCCACGAAGACGACGTTCAGCCCTTTGGCCTTGCCGAACTTCTCCTGGATGGTCAGGGCATCCGCCATGGCCTGGCAGGGGTGGTTGTAGTCGCTCAGGCCGTTGAGCACCGGCACCGAGGACCAGTGTGCCAGTTCCAGCACGTGCTCATGTGCGAAGACGCGGGCCATCAGGGCGTGGACATAGCCCGAGAGCACGCGTGCCACGTCGGCGATCGATTCGCGCTGTCCCAGGCCGATCTCGTTCGGCGAGAGATACAGCGCATCGCCGCCCATGTGCCGCATGGCCATGTCGAAAGAGACGCGCGTGCGCAGGCTGGGCTTCTGGAAGATCATGCCCAGCACCTTGCCCTTGAACAATGGTTGATTGCCCCGGTCGAAATACTCCTTTTTCAGCCGGACGGCCAGATCCAGCAGATCCTGCACTTCTGCAGGTGAAAGGTCCGAAACCGCGAGAAAGTCTTTCATGGGCATATCCTCCGTTCAGTATATCGACAAGGACGAGTCCTGCCATGTCTCATGCATCACGGCTTCGAAGTGACATACGTCTGACAAATCGGGCTAGGCTTCAGCCGCGTGGCGTACCTTGTGCCAGTAACGGAACAGGCCGTCGGCTGACATCCCCAGCGGGTTGGCCAGGTCGTATGACCGAATCGCCTCCGCATCCAGCCCTGGTGCACAGCCTCCGAGCGCATCCAGTCAACGAAGCGCGTTCGAAGCTGCTCCACGTCCGGCTCGGCGCGCATGACAGTCTCGAGCCAGCGCTCAGTCTCGGTCAATTCGCGCTCCACTTCGCGAAGCTGCCACTCCGGATCATCGAAAATGCCGAAGTGCGTGGGTGCTATGCGTCGAATTGGCAGAGCTTGCAGCCTGCGCACTGAAGCGTGCCACTTTTCGAAATGTAACTCCGGTGGCGGCATGGGCACCCGCAGATACGGATATCCCGGTATGCGCACGCCTCCAACGTCGCCGCTGAAACACAGATCCTCCAGCAAGTAGGCGTGATGATGTTCGGCGTGACCCGGAGTATCGACGGCCACGAAGCGCAGTCCACCGATAACCGTTTCTTCGCCATCGTTTACGACAAGGAGCTTGCTCTGAGGAACCGGCAGGAATTCACCCCACAGCGTGTCCATCTGGTCGCCGTAGATACGGCGGGCGCTGCGCAGCAGCTTCTCCGGCGCGAGCATGTGCGGCGCGCCCACCGGGTGCACATGGATGAGGGCACCCTGGGCAGCCATCCAGCCCGCCGCACCGGCGTGATCCAGGTGTATATGGGTCAGAAGGACATGCGTGACGTCGCGAGGCTGCAGCCCTTCGTGCGCCAGGCCAGCCTGCAGTGCCGCCACGGTCGAGCCGGGGCCGCTTTCGACCAAAACAACAGCATCGCCGCGGCGAACCAGATACGCCGCAATCGAGCGCGGCATGCCCTGGAAGTTCAGGTCAAGTGTGACAACACGGGTCTCTGCCATCGAATACCGTCCTGTGATGCCGCGGCGGCTGAGAAGCCTGAGAGTTCGTGCGAGAGGTCGGCGCCGCAGCGGATCAATCGGGTTGGCGTACCTTGTGACTGAAGCGCGGCCGCAAGTTGTTCGGAGCCGGCTTGTCCCCCAAAACTTCCGGCATCCAGGAGAATAACGATGGGCCTCAAGCGACGTCGCTGCAGATCATCCGTGGCAACGATGAGATCTCCTGAGCCGCTCGCGGTGAGCAGGATGACGCTGCTGCCCTTGGGCAGCAGCGGCGCATGTGCGCTGACGAGCGCGCCAATGGATTGCTCTCCTTTGCCCTCCATAAAGGTCAGAGTCTCCAGGATCTTGGTCTGTTGGCGCTCGCTGCGCTCCGCCGGGATGACGGCGTAGGCTCGGTCGCGCGCTACCAATCCCACCGAGCGGTTCTCGCCCAGGAAGTAATTGGAGAGCGATGCGGCTATGCTGATGGCGTACTCCACTGTGTCTGGAGGCAGCGAAAGCTTGGGCCTGCGCGTGAAGAGCAAGCTTTCGAGCGGCATAGCCGGTGTCTCATACGGCACACGCGCCTGAACCTTCTGCTGCGCATCCAGGAATATCCAGACTTCGGCCTGCGGATCCTGCTCGAACTCTTTGACAATCAACTGGCCGCGGCGCGCGGTCGTGGGCCAGTGAATCCGACGCATGGGGTCACCCGGTACGTAGGCGCGGACGCCGGATGCATGCGGCGTGATCTCGAGCGAACGACGGCGAATCACCTGGCCGCCGGGCAGGAATCCGGGTGGCTGAAGTACGTCGCGAAGCGGGAATACCATCGGCAGCACGATCAATGTTCGCTCCGCCGGAAATGAGCGTTCTGCTTGAAAAAGACCCAGCGCGTCGCTCACCACGAGCCGTGTTGGGCCCATCGGGAATCCGCCTCGCTGCGTGAGCCAGGTGCGGGCCACGAAGGTCTGCTTCTCGCCCGGAAGCAGACGCGTGAGGAGCCGGGACCCGGCTACCAGGGGCAGGCGCATCTCGTTATGCAGCTCCACCCAACCGCCAGGGACGCGGCTGGCATTGCGCACCTCGAACTGCTCTTTGTAGATGTCCCCCACGCTGGCCCGGCTGAAATCGGGGCGCCGCGTCAATCGCAACCCAGCGCGCCACCCAGTGCACCGACAGCCAAGCCGCCGCGGCCAGGATGACTCCCAGGTACAGGAAGTGATAATAGAAAGCCGCGCCACTTACGACCGCGCCAGCCGCTCCCACCAGGACCAGCAGAAGCACAAGCGCCCGTCCAGCGTTCATGCGCGAGCTTCGAGGGTCGAAGCGGCGTGTCCGAACTCTCCCCCGGGAACGGGAGTGTTGTGCACGATCTCCTGCATGATGCGGTCCGCGCTCGAGCTCCCGCAAGCGGGCCGCCGGGCTGATTATGATCCGGTGCGCCAGGACCGGTATGGCCACGTCCTGAATGTCGTCGGGCAAGACGTGCTCGCGCCCGCGCAGGGCAGCCTGCGCTTGCGCGGCGCGTGACAAGGCCAGGGTGCCGCGCGGGCTGGAGCCCAGGTAGATGTCAGTGCTCTGGCGCGTGCGGCGCGATAGCTCTGTGATGTAGCGCTTGGCGGCAGACGAGACGAATACGCCGCGAATGCGCTCCGCCGAGGCCAACACTTGCTCGGAGGACATGACCGCCGTCAGGGTGTCGATCGGATGCCTGAGTCGCTGGCTGTCCAGGATCTTGATCTCATCGATGTACTCAGGGTAGCCCAGCCTGACTCGCAGGAGGAACCGATCCAGTTGTGCTTCGGGCAGCGGAAAGGTCCCCTCGTATTCGATGGGATTTTGTGTTGCCAGCACCATGAACGGGCGCGGCAAAGTGTGCGTCACCCCGTCGACCGTAACCTGGTGCTCTTCCATGGCCTCCAGCAGCGCGGCCTGGGTCTTCGGAGTGGCCCGATTGATCTCGTCTGCCAGGATGATCTGCCCAATGATGGGTCCCGGACGGAATTCGAATTCGCCCTTCTTTTGATTGTAAATGGACACTCCGGTGATGTCGCTGGGAAGCATATCGGGCGTAAACTGAATCCGATTAAATTGGCAATCCAGTGATTTGGCGAGGCTGCGGGCGAGCATCGTCTTGCCCACGCCGGGCACATCCTCAATCAAGACGTGCCCTTCGCATAGCAGCCCGACGACAATGAGTTCGAGCGCGTCTCGCTTACCCACGATGACGCGCTCCAGGTTGTCGATCAGGCTGGCGCCAAGAGTTTGAATATCCGACATTGGTTCCTCGTTGACTGGGATGTCCCCCATTCTACCCTTCAATTCAGCGCGGAGCTTCCGGCGGACCCGTCGTGTATAATCGCCTCACTGCCCCCGTAGCTCAATGGACAGAGTAACAGACTTCGAATCTGGTGGTTGAGAGTTCGAGTCTCTCCGGGGGCGCCTTCTTGCCCAGCCCGCATGCCTGAAGCCGGCTCGCTCATCCAATTGCTCTTGGCGCGGCTCGAGCGCATCTCGGCCGATTCTCCGTTGGCGCACCGAGCCAGCGGCGTTCGCGGCGCGCTGTTGCGCTCCCTGGACGACAAGGACGCCCAACCCGTGGGCTCAAACGCGGAGCTCCAGGGTTCCGTGGAGGCCGCGCTCGAAATCCTAAGCAAGGCTGCGGCCGGTCTGCGCCGAGGTCGGGACCCCGGCCGCTAAGACATATGACCCAGATAAGGCGGAGCGCGGGGACGGTGATCTGTGGTGCGGGCATCGCCGGCATAAGCGCCGCCTACTTTCTCAGCCAACGCGGCGTGCGCGACATCATGCTGATCGATGAGCGGCCTCCGCTCACGCTGACCAGCGATCGTTCCACCGAGTGCTATCGTAACTGGTGGCCGGATCCCGAGATGCGGTTGCTAATGGATCGGTCCATCGATCTGATGGAGGACCTGGCCCGGGCCAGCGCCAACGTCTTCCGCATGAACCGGCGTGGCTATCTGTACCTTACGGGTGATGCGGGCCGTCTTGAGGTGTTCCGCCAGGAGGCACTGCGCATCTCCAGTTCCGGCGCGGGGCCACTGCGCGAACATGCGTTGGGCCGAACGGCGTACAGACCGCTGCTACCGGAGGGTTTCGAAGATCAGCCGACCGGCGCGGACCTCCTGATGGGCGGGGAGACCGTGCGGGTGCACTTTCCCTACGTGGCCAAGACGACCATCGCAGCCTTGCACGTGCGCCGGGCGGGATGGCTCAGCGCGCAGCAGCTCGGAATGCACTTGCTGGAGCAGGCCCGTGCACAGGGCGTTCGATTCCTTTCCGGCCGCGTGGCCGCCGTTGACACGATGGGTGGGCGCGTCAAAGCGGTAGTGTTGGATAACGATCAGCGTCTGGATTGCGATACCTTCGTGAATGCAGGCGGACCGTACTTCCGCCAGGTGGGCGCGTCTGCTGGGCCTCGATCTGCCCGTGGAGGCCGAGGTGCATCTCAAGGTGGCTTTTGAGGACAGCCTGCGCCTCATCAGCCGCGAACGCGCCCCTGCTCATCTGGAATGATCCACAATACCTGCCCTGGCATGACGAGGAACGGCGCATGTTCGAATCCGAGCCCGAACTCGCCTGGCTGACGGCGGCCTTCCCCGCCGGGGCGCACACACGGCCCGAGGGCAGCCGCGACGGAACCAGCGTCCTCATGCTCTGGGACTACCGTACTCAAGCCATCGAACCCACATTCCCGGTGCCGCTTGACGATCAGTATCCGGAGGTTGTGCTGCGCGGGCTCTCCAGCATGCTGCCGGAACTGGCCAGTTACGTGGGCCGCGCAGCCCGCCCGCGCCTCGACGGCGGCTACTACGTGCGCACGCGCGAGAATTGGCCGTTGATCGGCGGGACCGCCGTCCCCGGAGCGTTCTTGATCGGCGCGCTATCCGGCTACGGCATCATGTCGGCTTGCGCGGCGGGTGAATTGCTCGCAGCAACGGTCACGGGCGCCGCGCTGCCATCTTATGCGATGGCCTTCTCACTCGCGCGCTACGAAAGCCCGGAATATGTGAAGCAGCTGGAGAGCTGGAACGCAGGTGGTGAACTGTAGGGACGAATTCAATTGGCCCCGCCGTTGAGTGAGGGGGGCACCCAACAACGGGACCATTCGTATTCTTGCACAATTCCCGAGATATGGCAAGTGCCTTGAGGTACCGACCACCGGACTTGTATGACAATCGTTCGGACAATTGGCACGATCGCCGCTTCGTTGCATCGCGTCGTCCTAATCTCACACTAAGGTATAATGGCCCACGTGGCCGACGAACAACTTACAAACCTACCGCGCCAGAAGATCGCGATGTTGATCGATGGCGACAATGCGCAGGCTGGCCTGTTGCCGCAGATGCTGGTGGAGGCCGCCCGCTATGGGCAGGTGACCGTCCGGCGTATCTACGGTGATTGGACCACGCCCAGCATGAACTCCTGGAAGGAGACGTTGAATTATCACGCCTTCCAGCCCATCCAGCAGTTCCGCTACACCATCGGCAAGAATGCCACAGACAGCGCCATGATCATCGACGCCATGGATGTGCTGCATTCCAGCGTGGTGGATGCGTTCTGCCTGGTCTCGTCCGATAGCGACTACACGCGCCTGGCAACCCGCATTCGGGAAACCGGAATCTTCGTCATGGGCATAGGCGAGAAGAAGACGCCGAAGCCGTTCGTAAATGCCTGCGACGTCTTCGTGTACACTGAGAACCTGGTGGCTGAAGAGAAGGCGGCCAAGGCGCGCTCCTCGCAGCGGCGCTCCGTCCGCCAAGGCCAAGCCGAAAGGCGATGCCGACCCGATGCCAATCCTCGAACAGGCCTTTGACATGGCCGTACAAGAGGATGGCTGGGCGAGGCTCGACCTGATGGGCAACGCCCTCTATCAGCTGGATCCGGGCTTTGATCCCCGCACGTATGGTCAGAGGCAGCTCTCCAGGCTGATCAGGGGTCTGAAGGATGCCTTCGAGATGCGCTCACAGGAAATGGACGGCTCCACGCTGTTCCTGGTCCGCATGAAGGACAACAACTAGAGCAGCCCACCGGGGCCCAACCAGCAACCTCAATAAGAGACGTCGCCCAAAAGGCGACGTCTTTTTTGCATGCACGCATCCAGCGCCGGGGTCTGGTCCGCTGAAGGAACCCAGGGATCATCACGGTTCGCGCACAGACGAGATCTCCTGGTAGAGGGCCACGATCTGCCGCGCGATCTTGTCCCATGAGTAGCCCTGCGCGTGCGCGACCGCGGCCGCGCTCATGCGCTTCTGTAGCTGACGATCACTCAACAATTGATTCAGGCGGCTGAGCAGCAATTCTACGTCGCCGTCCGGCACCGTGAAGCCGGTCTTTCCGTCCTGCACGAGGAAACCCAGGCCGCCGACGTCCGACGCAATGACCGGTGTCCCGCATGCCATGGCCTCCAGTGCGACCATGCCAAACGACTCGTAGTGCGACGGCATCACGACAACATCCGCTGCCGAGTAGTAGTACTGCAGCGTGTCCTGTCGCCGCTTCCCGAGGAACACCACACTCTGATCCACGCCGAGATCATCGCACAGACGTTGCAGCCGTCGCATCTCGGCTGTGATTTCGTCCGGAGAGGCATCCGGCTCCCCCCCGATAATGGCCAGATGCACCGGCCGATGATCGCCTGCCTGGCGCCGGAGTGACATAGCCCGGATCACGGTCTCTACGCCTTTGAGGGGCTCGATCCGTCCAACAAACAGCACCATGCGATCGTCCGGTTTCAGCCCGACGAACAACTTGGCCTCGTCCGCCGGGATGGGATAGAAATGCTGGAGGTCCACCCCGGGTGGGATGGTCTCGAGCTTGCGGTCGTCTGCCTGGTACAAGAAACGGAGCTGCGTCTGCTCAGCCAGTGTGGAAACGACGATGCGGTCGGCCCGCTGGACCAGGTGCTTCTCGGCAGCAATGCGCTCAGGTGATTCGCGTTCAGCCTCAGATCGTGCCACTCGATTCTTCATCTCACCCAGCGTGTGAAACATCTGGATGAAGGGTATCCCGCCCCAGCGCTGGCTCAGTTCTTCAGCCGCCAGGCCCGAGAGCCAGTAGTGGCTGTGAATGAGGTCGTAGCGGATCCCTTTTCCGGCGGCGAAGTGGTCGATGCCTTCCACGAACTGCGGCACGTAGTTCATCAGCTCTTTTTTGGGCAGCGGAACTTCCGGACCAGCTGGCACGTGGACCACCCGATTCCCGTAGCCCAGTTCGTGAACAATGTGCGGCACATGCTCATCCTCCGAACGCGTGAAGACGTCCACATGGATGCCGATGCGACCCAACTCCGCAGTCAGATCGCGCACATACACGTTCATGCCACCTGTGTCCTTGCCGCCGAGGATGGCCAGCGGGCATGTGTGGTACGAGAGCATGGCGACGTTCATGGGTTGTGCCCCCATGCTGTCGGAATTGCGCCATCCCCCATGAACAGTCCGCGCGCTTGCAGGAAGACCGACACCAGTGATTTCATCAATACATTGGACGAGGCGAGCCGCAGAAAACTTGCCTGATTGTGACTAAGCCTGTATAATCCGCGCCGCTTGCACTTGCCACCGTAGCTCAGCTGGTAGAGCAGACAATTCGTAATCGTCAGGTCAAGGGTTCAAATCCCTTCGGTGGCTCAGATTGCGCTGCTTCCACCGCCGTGCTCCCACTCAGCTCAGTTGCGCTTTCAGCGCCACTGCAAAAGCGCCCAGAGCGTCGTTTACCTGGCCAGCCGTCACGTTCAGTGGCGGTATCCATCGGATCGTGTTGTCGTACGTCCCGCAGGTCAGCAGCAGCAGGTCGTTTTTCTCTGCGGCGTGGACGATCTCCTTGACCAGCGGCTTGGCTCTATCCGGCTGACCGTCCACGACGAATTCCGTTCCGATCATCAGGCCCCGTCCGCGCACGTCTCCGATCTGGGAGTACTCCTCCTGCAGCTTGCGCAGTCCGGTCATGCAGTTGCACGCCTCTTTCAGCTGCGTTGCCGATCATCTTTTCATCGCGCATGGCGCGGATCGTGGCAACCCCTGCTGCACACGCAACCACATTGCCGCCGAAAGTACCGCCGTGCGAGCCGACGTCCCACTTGCGCATCAGATCCAGCCGGCTGAACACGCCCGAAAGCGGCAGGCCCGAGGCGATGCCCTTGGCCACCGTCATGATGTCTGGCACAACGCCGTAGTGTTCGAAGCCGAACCATTGCCCGGTGCGTCCAAAGCCGGACTGCACCTCATCCAGGATGAGCAGAATTCCGTGCCGATCGCAAGTTCGCGCAGGCCCTTCATGAACGCTGCCGGCGGCGGCACGTAGCCGCCCTCGCCGAGCACCGTCTCGACCAGGACGGCAGCGGTCTCCTTGGGGGCAGTCTGAGATGCCAGCAGGAATTCCAACTGCTCCAGCGCAAAGTCCGAGGCTTGCGCTTCGCTCATGCCAAGTCGAAAAGCGTACGGGAAGGGAGCGACGAATACGCCCGACGGCAATGGGCCAAACCCGGCCCGATAGATCGTCTTGGAGGTGGTCATGGCCATGGTGGCAGCCGTGCGGCCATGGAACGAGCCGGCGAAAACGATCACGTTGGGTTTGCCGGTGGCTACACGCGCCAACTTGACAGCGCCCTCAATGGCCTCGGCGCCAGAATTCGAAAAGAAAAAGCCATCGATCGACGGGGGAACGATCGTCCGCAATTCCGCGATCAGCTGCAGCATCGGCTGATGGATAACGATGTTGGCCTGGGCGTGCAGGAAGCTGCCGGCCTGGGCCCGTATGGCCTCCACGACCTTGGGATGGCAGTGCCCCGTGTTGGTCACGCCGATGCCGCACGTGAAATCGAGAAGGCGCCGGCCATCCGTGGTGTAGATGTACGAACCTTCGGCGCGCTCCGCGACAAAATCAAAGATGCGCCCCCAGACGGGCGACATGTGCGGGAAGTTCTCGGTATAGAGATCGGTCATGCTGCTCCCAAGGTCAGGTCGTGGATGCGCTACGAACTCTGGCGAATTGCGACCATCTGGATGTTGGTCATGTCTTCCATCGCAAAGCGCACGCCCTCCCGGCCCAAACCGCTCTGGCGATTGCCGCCGTAGGGCATGTGGTCGGCGCGGAAGTTCGGCGTGTCGTTGATGATTACGCCGCCGAAGTTCAGGCGCCGCACGGCCTTGAGCACACGGTCAATATCGCGAGTGAATACACCGACCTGCAAGCCGAACTTGGTGTCATTGGCCTGTCGCAGCAATTCCTCGAAGTCGTCGCAGGCGATGACAGATGCGACCGGCGCGAAAACCTCCTCGGCGACCACCTTCATGTCCGGCTTCACATCGGTCAGCACCGTTGGGTAGTAGACCGGCCATCTCGCTTGCCGCCGGCGAGTACCTTCGCCCCGCCCACCTTGGCCTCCTTGACCCAGCCCTCGATGCGGTCGACCTCCTTGGAATCGATCATCGGCCCAACGTCCACTCGCTCGTCCAGCGGATCGCCCACCACCATGGCATTTGTGGTCTTGGTGAATTTCTCCGAAAATGCCTCGTACACCTGCTTCTGGGCGTAGATCCGCTGGACGGAGATGCAGACCTGCCCGGAGTTGTAGTAGGCCCCCACGGCACAGCGTTTCGCCACGAACTCCAGGTCGGCATCGGGTGCAATGATGACCGGCGAAGTATTTCCGAGCTCAAGCGTCACCTTTTTTATTCCCGCCACAGCCAGGATGTGGCGGCCGACATCGGGACTGCCGGTGAAGGTGATCTTGTCCACGCGGGCATCGGTAACCAGCCACTCACCCACGGTGCCACCGGAGCCCACCACCAGATTGATCGAACCGGGAGGCATGCCGGCCTCCTGCAAGACCTGGCAAAGCTTGGCGGCCGCCAGCGGAGTCCATGTGGCTGGTTTGAGCACCAGCGTGTTACCAGCGGCAATGGCTGGCGCCACTTTGTGGGCCACGAGGTTCAGCGGGAAGTTGAAAGGGCTGATCGCAGCGATCACGCCGACCGGTCGGCGCAACCAGAAGCCAAAATAGCCCTCGCCCGATGGCACGGCATCCAGCGGGATCGTCTCGCCGTGCAGGCGCTTGGCCTCCTCGGAGGCGATCGTGAAGGTGCTGGCGGCCCGATCCACCTCGGCCCGCGCGAACTTCAGCGCCTTCCCGGCCTCCGCGGCAATCGTCGTGGCGAACTCTTCGGAACGCGACCGGATCAGGTCAGCCGCTTTGCTCAGAATCTCTGATCGCTTGTACGCCGGCATCTCCGCCATCGTCGTTGTGGCGCGTTGGGCTGCCGCGACTGGCCGCGTCCAGATCGTCGCGGCTCGCGCTCGGAATGCTAGCGATGGTTCTGCCGGAGTACTTGTTCTTTACCTCCAGCATATCTTTTCCGCGCAGCCACTTCCCGTCAATCAGCAGTTGGTACTCTTCGGTCATGCGTGCCTCCACGGCTGATATCCCATTGCGATCAGATCACCGCTCCAAGGCCCAGTTGTTCCAGAGTCGCTTCAGTGGGAATCCCTGGGCGTCCAGCCGGCCAGCCGGTAGTATTCATCCAGGGCGGCCTCCATTTCTTCATGCGTCAGTGCGATGCCGGCCGTTGGGCCCGTGCCCTTCAGGGCCTTGAAGAACTTCTTCGGCAGCTTGTCCTGCTTGCGGTCAAATCCCTCGCGGGCGTTGAACATGCGCATCATGTTGAGGCGCCGCGCTCCCACCGCCATGAGCTCATCCATGGTGACGTCCCAGCCGGTGACGGCCTTGATCATGTCGGCAGTTTCCTGCGGCCCATACAACGTCCATGCCGGGCCCCCAGACGAACTGGCAGAGCTCCAGCGTGTCCAACATCGAGTAGAAGACCTCGGTCAGATAGGCGAACTTCACCTTCTCCGGTCCCAGAGACATGGATGGCAGCATGTTCGGCAAGCCGAGCAACGCCAGTCGTTTCATGTACAGGTCGGACGCCATGCCTTCCTCGATCATCCAGTCATGTTCGCTGGACTGATGGTCGGCGCCGAACGGATTGACCGCGTAGATCAGGCCCAGGCTGCGCTTGGCGTGCGGCATGTGGGCCGGCGCCTCTGCACCCTTCACCGTGATCAGGCACTCGTCGGCGCCATTGCCCCAGACCTTGGCGGCGCGCTCTGAGCCCTGCGAGAGCACCGTGCCCAATGGGCCGGAGTTGGTCACGATCTGATCCAGCGCCTCGCAGCATGGCCTCGGCGCTCCCAAACTTCAGCTTGATGCCGCCGGTCTCCTTGTCACCGATGATGCCCTTCTCGTAGCACTCCATGGCAAAGGCGATCGTGCGCGCCGCAGGCGATGGTGTCCACCCCGTTCTCATTGCAGATCTGATTGGCATGGGCGATCGCAGCGAGATCGGAGATGCCGCAGTACGACCCAAGCGTGCCGATCGACTCGTACTCCGGTCCGCCGTATACCGGATCCGCGCGGTACGCGCCTTCTTGATCTCGACCACCCGCTTGCAGCGCACCACGCAGGCGTAGCAGGTCTCGCGCTTCTTCAGGATCGTCTCGGCCATCTTCTCGCCGCTGATCGAGCTCGGCGCCGGCGAACTGGCCCTCGTTGTAGTTGAAGGTCGGCAGCGTGCCATACAGGTTCTGCGGATTGACGACGCTGGCGGTCCCGTACTTGGCCAGCCTATCCATGTCTGGATTGTTGGGTAGTTCCTTCGGGCCCATCGCGATTCATGGCCTGGATGCTCTCGGCGTCTGCCAGTCTCGACCTTCCTGCGTGCCGCGCACGACGATGGCCTTCAGGTTCTTGGAAGCCATCACCAGCCCCATGCCAGTTCGCCCGTTCTGGCGGTTCGACATGTTCACGAGGCTCGAAAACAGGACGCCGCGTTCCGCCGCGGGCCGTGCTGCATGACCTCGATCTTCTTGTCCCCCACTTCCTCCTGCAGGATGGCGTCGACTTCGGCCGTCTTCTTGCCCATCAGATTGGCGGCGTCGCGCAATTCCGGCTTGGCCGTCCCGAATCAGCAGGTACATCGGCTTGGGGACTTGCCCTTGATCACGAGGCCATCAAAACCGGCGAACTTGAACTCCGCGGGAAAGAAGCCGCCCGCCTGCGAATTCGCCGATCGCGCCGCTGATCGGCGATTTGGCATTGGCATTGATGCGACTCTGGCCCGAGATCGGCGCGCCGGTCGTGACACTGGTGAAGATCGCCAGCACGTTTTCGGGTCCGAGAGGATCTGCGCCCTTGGGCACCAGACGGAGGACGTAGTACACGCCCATGGCCGACCCGCCCATGTACTTGCGATAGAAGGCCTCGTCCGGGGTCTCGATCTCGAATGACCCGGTGGTCAGGTCCACGTGCAGGATCTTGCCGCAGTATCCGAAACGCCATAGCTGCCTCCTCCGCACCGCCACTGTCAAGCGATCATACAGGTGGTCGGCGCGGGTCAGACCGGCATTTCAAGCATGCCGTACGGAAACTCGTACTCTGCCATCTTTGCCATGAAGGGCTCGGATCGAAGGCCTCCGGCCCGAGCACGCCCGTTGCCTTCCACTGCCCCATGCTCGATCAAGTCCCACCCGATCACCGGGCTGAAGGCCGTCTGCGCCACCACGGCCTGGCAGCCCCAACGCTTCATGCACTGCGGCGTTGTCAGCCACCTGGTAAAGGTAGACCTGTCGCGGGCGTACCGTCCTTCCTGCCTTTGACCCACGTGCCGGCGCACGTCTTGCCGTGTCATCTTGTCGCCCAGGCGCGCCGGATCGGGCAGGCAAGCCGCCACCACATCACGAGGCGCAACCTGCACGCCCTTCACGTTGATCTTTTCCTTGTTATCCAGCCCAAGCATGTGCAAGCGTCTTCAGTACGCCGATGAACTTGTCGCCCAGGCCATACTTGAAGGTGACGCGTTTCGTCTTCACCCAGCGCGGAACGAGCAACACTTCCTCATGCTCCACATTCACCACTTCCACCTTGCCAATACCCTCCGGGAACTCGAAGAGCTCGGGTTCAGAGAATGGCTCTGTCGTGAACCAGCCGCGGCTCTCTTCCCAGACAACGGGAGGATTGAGGCATTCCTCGATGGTCGTCCATATCGAGAAGCTCGGGGCGAAGGCATACCCTTGCACCTCCAGATTCGCGCCATCGCGAATGCCGACTTCCTCGATCTCATCGAACAGGTGATCTTGCGCATGCCGGGCAAAGACATCAGCCATTCCGGGCTCGACACCGAGGCCGACCAGAGCCAGCAAGCCCTTGCTGGTCCAGGCCGCCTGCCGGTCGAACTGGTAATCCCCCAGCTTTATGCCGGACCGTCGATACGGATCCTCTGGATGCGGCTCGGAAAGCGTCATGGCCATATCCATGTACGTGGCGCCCACATCAAAGGCAGCATCGAAGATGGGTTTGTTGAATAGCGGGTCAACCGAATTCATCACCAGGTCGACCTTGTGCTTCCGCGCCAGCTCCGCCACCATCGACTGACTGGCAGCATCGATGCGCTCCACGGGGAAGCGCCGGTCCTCGCCAAGTCGGGTCTGCACCTCACGCGCCCTCTCGACGTTGAAATCGCACAGCACGAGGCGCTCCACCCAGGCTTTCTCGCGGGCGATCATGGCGATCGCCTCTCCGACCCCTCCCACACCCACCAGCAGGACCTTCATGTTCCCTTTCGATGGCTCCGCGATCCGCTACTGCGCGGTGCGGACTAGGATGTGACCGCGCGCACTTGGCGGCGGTCCTTGCCGCGGTCGGGCGCCTGCGACGGCGCTTGCGGCCGCGGCCAAGATACCTGGTTCGAGGACCTCTCTACGCGGGGTCCTGATATGGTCCCTACTCTCCCTTAAGATCCGTCCAGAGCTGGTCGTAGAGAGTGGTTGCCTCGGCCACATCCTTTACCGGCCTCGCACGACTCAGAAAATCCGCAGGCGGATTCGTAGCCGCGTAACCCATGTACTTGGCATAGGCATCCGGATTCTGCGTCTTCAGATACTCAAGCGCGGCCTTGTTGGGATTGGAGTATGGGAATTCGGCCGTGATCAAGATGCTCTCGGCCGGCTCAAGCACGTGATTGATGAAGGCCAGTGCGGCATCCCGGTGCGGTGCGCCGGCAGGTATCGCCAGGTTGTCAAACCACAGGCCGCAGCCCTCCTCCGGACAGATGTACTCGATGCCCGCGTCCTCGGCGTGCCCCAGGGCAGCATTGCCATTGTAGACGAGCCCTGCCCAAGCTTCACCCGTGATCAGAGGCGTTTCAGGATCGTCGCTGTTGAACAGCAGAATATTCGGCTTCAGTTCAATGAGCTTCTGCTTCGCCTGCTCCAATTCAGCCGGGTTGGTCGAGTTCTTGTCAAGACCCAGGACCTGCAAAGCCATGCCCGGAACCTCACGAGAATCATCCAACAGTACAAGTTTGCTTTCGAATGCCGGATCCCACAGATCCGCCCAGCGCTTGGGCTCGAACGGGACGTTGGCCTTATTGTATGCCAGGGCAGTCGTTCCCCACATGTACGGTACGGTGTACTTGTTGCCCGGATCGTAGTACTGGTTCAGGTACTGTGGGTCGATGTTTCCAAGATTCGTGAGCTGGGCGTGATCCAGCGAATCAAGCAGGCCAAGTTTCTGCATGACCACGACCATGTAATCGCTTGGAATCACCACATCGTAGCCCGACGCGCCGGCCTGCAGCTTGGCGAGCATCTCCTCATTGGATGAATAGGTGTCGTAGTTGACCTTGATGCCGTGCTGCGCTGTGAAGTCATCCAGCAGCTGCTGCGGCACATACTCGCTCCACGCGTACAGGTTGAGCTCCGTGGATGTGGTCTTTGGCCCCCCGGCAGGCGCCGCAGGAGCGCACGCTGCCAATAGCAGCAAGGCGGGCGCCATCAAGTTCGCAAGCCGATTCACTCTCATTTCATCCTCCTTTGAGTCGATCCTCGTGGCCTACGCTCTTCGATTCTGAGCGAACTGGCCTATCAAAAGCACGCTGAACACGACCAGCACCCAGATGGTCGAGAGAGCATTGACCTCGGGTGTGACCATGAATCGCACCATGGAGAAGACCCGAAGCGGCAGCGTGGTGGAACCCGGGCCGGCGGTGAAGAATGTAATGACGTAATCGTCGAGCGAAAGGGTGAACGCCAGCATGGCACCGGACAGCACTCCTGGCAGGATGGTCGGGAGCGTCACCCTCCAGAAGGTCGTGAGCTCGTTGGCGCCCAAGTCCATCGCGGCCTCGTCAATGGAATTGTCATAGCCGTGCAACCTGGCACGCACGACCAGAGCAACGAACGGTATGTTGAAGGCAATGTGCGCAAGGGTGATGGTCACCAGCCCCAGTTGGAAGTTCAGCCTGCTAAAAAGCACGAGCAGGGAGATTCCCATGATGACTTCGGGGATGACGATCGGGATGTACATGGTGGTTTCGGACAGGTTGTAACCTGGAAAGCGATAGCGATGCAGGGCGAGGGCTGCCAGCGTCCCCAGAATTGTGGCGACGACGGTCGAGATCACCGCAATCATCAGGGTGTTTCGCGTTGCCAGGATCACCTGTTGGTCGTTGAAGAGCACGCCATACCAGCGCGTTGTGAAGCCCTCCCAACGAATATTGAGCTTCATCGTGTTGAACGAGAAGATCATCAGGATCAGGATCGGGCCGTAGATGTAGGCGTATGCCGCTACGCCGTACATGCGCAACCAGATGGGCAGCTTTTTTTCGCTCATACCAGCAGCTCGTCTGAGAAGCCGGCTTTGCGCGTGTAATACAGCGTGAGCAGCAGCGTCATCAGCATCAGGATCATTGAAGCCGCCGCCCCGAAGGGCCAGTCCCGCGCCGTCATGAACTGGTTGCGGATCACGTTTCCGATGAGCAGGGTCTTGGCGCCGCCCATCAGGTCCGGCAGCACGAACATGCCCATGGCGGGGATGAAAACCAGGATCGTGCCTGCGATCATGCCGGGGACGCTCAGGGGCAAGGTCACGCGCAGGAAGGCCTTCCATGGCGGAGCCCCCAGATCGGCGGCGGCCTCCAACAGCGAGGCCTCGATCTTCTCCAGCGAGGTGTACAGCGGCAACACCATGAAAGGCAGGAACTCGTACACCATTCCGATCATGACCGCGGTCGGAGTGTACAGCAATCCCAGCGGCTCGCTGGTTAGGCCGAGCCACTGCAGGAAGGAGTCCAGCAAGCCGCCGCCTCGAAGTATCATGATCCATGCGTAGATGCGGATAATGAAGTTGGTCCAGAAAGGGACCAGTATGAGAAACAAGAGCAACGAGCGTTGCCTGGCAGGCGAGCGGGCGATGAAATACGCCAGGGGGTAGCCCATAAGCATCGTGATGACCGTCGTGCCGAGTCCCACACCGACGGAATAGACGAGAATACGGGCATACACGGGCTCGAGCAGCCGCGTGTAATTCGTCGCGTTGAACGTGGGAATGACATCCCCGTAGGCGCCGCGTGATTGAAAACTCAGAATCACGATCATGACAAGCGGCAAGATAATGAACACGAAGAGATACAGATTGGCCGGCGTGATCAGCGCCAATCCCTGAAATACCCGACTCTCCCTCAGCTTCTCCAAGCCGCCCTCGCGCTTGGTCTCCGTGATGGAGCTTTGACTACTGGCCATGCCGGTTCCCATGCACGGTTCGTTCTGAGAGATCTGGGTACGAACCTCGTATTGTCGCCATGTCAGGCGTTCCTTAGCACCAACGTATTCTCAGTCGGCAGCGTGATCCAGGCCTTTGTGCCGGCGCGGTAACGGACGAGCGGATCAACCCCTGACGTTCGGTTCTGCTCCCATACCTTGATGCGCTGGCCGCGGACATCCAAATAGACGTGGGTATCTGAGCCGATGTAGGTACTGGTGCTCACAGTGGCCTCAATGCAGTTGGGCTCCGGCTCGGGACCGTCCGCCAGTCGGATCTTCTCGGGTCGGATCGACACGGCGACCTGGTCTCCCTCCGCAACGGACACGGTGCATAGCCCGGTCAGATCCTTGTCCCATGAAGGTATTGCAACCACCGCCTGATCACCTTTCAGACTTTTCGACGCGACCCTCAAGGAAGTTGGATTCCCCAATGAAGTCGGCCACGAACCGCGTCGTGGGTCGCTCATAGATCTCGACGGCTGGACCGATCTGGAGCACTTTTCCCTGGCTCATGACCGCAATCCGGTCGGACATCGTGAGCGCTTCCTCCTGGTCGTGGGTAACGTAGATAAAGGTGATGCCCAATTTCTGCTGGAGCGCCTTCAACTCGAGCTGCATCTCCTTGCGCAGCTTGAGGTCGAGGGCGCCGAGCGGTTCGTCCAACAAGAGGACGCTCGGGGTCTTGACGATGGCACGCGCCAACGCCACGCGCTGCTGCTGCCCTCCGGAGAGTTGCTTGGGTCGGCGTCGGTCCATGCCAGTGAGCCTGACCATCTCCAAAGAACGGCCCACCCGCCCGCGGATCTCGTCCTTCGACGCGCCCTCCATCTGGAGCCCAAACGCCACGTTCTCAAACACATTCATATGCTGGAACAAGGCGTAGCTTTGGAACACTGTGTTTACCGGTCGCTTGAATGGAGGTCGATGCCCCTGCGGCTCGCCATTGATGAAGACCTCCCCGGCTGTGGGCCATTCGAACCCCGCGATGAGGCGCAGCGAGGTCGTTTTGCCGCATCCGGAGGGGCCCAACATTGAAAAGAACTCGCCGTTGCGAATCTGCATACTGACATTCGCCACCGCATCCAGGTCACGGCCCTCCGGCGTGATGAACCGCTTGACCACGTCCCTCAACTCGACAGCGAACTCACCTGACATTCGCACTCTCCTCAACTGCGAGGTTGCGGGCGGCCAGGCGAGCCGACCTGCCGCGCCGCAGGCTTCGAACCGGGTGACTGAGAATCGATTTCATGGGCGTCAAAACTTGCGGCTCCAATCCCGTGGCCAGCGCTCGACAACGACCTTCTTCTGTGTGAAGAATTCGACGGCGTCCATTCCCTGCCCGTGAAGATCACCGAAGAAAGAATCCTTCCAGCCGCTGAAGGGGAAGAATGCCATCGGGGCGGCGACGCCGATGTTGATGCCGATGTTACCAGCGCGCGCCTCATTTCGGAACTTGCGGGCCGCTGCACCGCTCGAAGTGAAGATGCTTGCCTGATTGCCATACTGCGCCGAATTGACGACGTTGATCGCCTCTTCCACCGAGTTGACGTGCATCAGACCCAGCACCGGGCCGAAGACCTCCGTCCGCGCGACGCTTGTCCCCGGGGCAACGTCCGACAGAATAGTCGGTCGCACGAAGCTACCGCCCTCGTATCCTTTGACCAGGGCACCGCGGCCATCCACAGGGACGCTCGCACCTTCGCGAGCGCCTACACCGATCAAGTCCTCGATCCGCTTCTTGCTGGCGGGGTTGATCACGGGGCCCATCTCCACTCCAGAATCGAGACCGTAGCCCACGACGCGCGTGGCGGCCGCATCGCAGATCCGCTCCATAAAGGGATCACGCGCCTCAGCCACGGTCACCGCCAGTGAGACCGCAAGGCAGCGTTGGCCCGCGCAACCAAAGGCCGAGTCGGCCACAATCTTGGTCGTCATCTCCATGTCGGCGTCCGGCATGACCACAACCGGATTCTTGGCGCCGCCTTGCGCCTGGACGCGTTTGCCGTTCGCGGCCGCCCGCGCGTAGATGTACTGGGCCGTGGTTGTGGAGCCTACGAAGGTCACTGCCCGGACATCGGGCGCATCCAGAATCGCATCGACGGCTTCCCGAGCACCGTTGACCAGGTTCACCACGCCCTTGGGAAAACCGGCAGCCTCAACGTGCTCGAAGATGCGCTGCATGCTCAGCGGCACCTTCTCGGACGGCTTGATGATAATGGTATTCCCGCTCGCGACCGCGTACGGCAAATACCAGAACGCGATCATGCCCGGAAAATTGAAGGGTGCGATCGTGGCGCAAACCCCCACGGGCTGCCTCAGCATCAATTCATCGATGCCGGGGGCAATGTCCTCCACCACCTCGCCTTTGGCCATCATTGGCATGCCGCATGCGATCTCAACGTTCTCAACCGCGCGGACCATCTCCGCACGTGCCTCGTCGAGGGTCTTACCAGATTCCTGCGTAATCACCCGGGCGATCCCGTCCAAATCCTCGCGTAGGCGATTCCTGAGGGCGAAGAGATACTGGACTCGCTCTTGCACCGGAACGCGACCCCAGTCCTTGAGCGCTTCGGCCGCAGCCCGAGCAGCGGCAGATACTTCCTGGGCGCTCCCGGCAGGCGTCATGGCCAGCCGTTCGCCGGTGGCGGGATTCCGCACCTCGTACGTTGCAGCCGAGGTTGGTGCTTGCCAAGCGCCGTCAATGAAGTTCAAAACGTCCATGCACTGTCTCGCGGCAACGTTCCCGGGGCTAGGTCATCATCTCGGCGATCCCCTCATCCAGGAGCGTCAAGCCCGCATCCAATTCCTCTCTGGAGATGATCAGCGGCGGCACGACAAAGAGCACGTTCTTGAAATTGAACACGTACAGACCGTGCTCCAGCAGGAAGCCCTTGAGCTTTGAGAGGTCTGCTGCCTCCTTTGTGCCACGGTCTTTGACAAACTCGAGTGCAGAGAAAAGCCCGATATAGCGCACGTCTCCGACTGCCCTGTGCCTGGCCTTCAGGTCCTCCAGACGCCCCCCAAGGTACTTGCCCATGGCTCTTGCGTTGTCGAAGATGTGGTCCTGCTCATACGCCTCGATGTTCGCGAGCGCAGCGGCGCACGCCAGGGCGTGACCGTTATAGGTCAGTCCAGCATACATGTACTTGTCATCAAAGTAACGGGCGATCTTCTCATTGACGATCACCGCCCCCAGGGGCACGTATCCGGAAGTCAGGCCCTTGGCCGTCGTAATGATGTCCGGCACCACGTTCCAGTTGTCAACTGCGAACCATGTCCCCGTTCTTCCCCACCCGCTCATGACCTCATCGGAGATCAGCAGGATCCCGTACTTGTCGCAGATCTCCCGAATTCTCGGCCAGTACTCATCCGGCGGTATGATCAGGCCGTTGGTGCCGGTCACACCCTCCAGGATGATGGCCGCGATCTGATCCGGTCCCTCGTGCTGGATGATCTCCTCCACGTGTGAGATGCACTCCCGATGGCAAGTGTCGCGCGTCCAGCCAAACGGGCAGCGGTAGCAGTATGGGTCCAGGACGTGCACAACTCCGGGCATGGAAGGCTCCACGGGCAGTCGTCGATAGTCGCCCGTGAGGGCAATTGCCCCATGAGTGGCGCCGTGATAAGAACGGTAACGCGCCAGGATCTTGTGCCGCCCGGTGTAGAACCGGGCGATCTTGATGGCATTCTCGTTTGCTTCAGCACCACCCAGCGTGAAAAAGGTCTTCTTCAAGTCGCCGGGAGCAATTTCCGCCAACTTCCGTCCCAGGAGGGCTCTCGGCTCCGTCGTCATGCCCGGAGCGACGAAAGCCAGCTCGGCGGCCTGCTCCTGGATGGCCTTGATCACCCGCGCATTTCGGTGGCCCACATTCGCGTTCACCAACTGAGAAGCAAAGTCCAGGTAGCGTTTGCCGTACGCGTCCCAGAAGTAGACACCCTCGGCCCTTGCAACGGGAATCGGGTGAGTCTCCCCCTGGATGGACCAGGAGAAAAAAGTGTATTCCCGGCTGAGGTCAACGATCTCATCGGCGCTCAATCTGGTGCGGCTCACAGCCATTTGTGGCTCCCCGTGGCGGCGCCGCCTGTCATTGGGCCACCGCATACTCGCGCTTCGCACTCTTGACAATGTCGGCGTAGACCTGAAGCGTCTCGTCAATGTCCTTGTCGTTGTGTTCGTAGCACAGGAACCAGGGTTCCCGGGGATCGATGTCTGGCATCACGCCCCGGTCGATGGCCATTTCCACCAGTTTGACGTAGAGGCCGCGGTCGCTCTTGTCCCAGTCGCGTTGCGACGTCACGTCGGTGATTCCGATTGCAAATGAGAACATGGCAGGGAACCCGCTCATCAGCACGGGTATCCCGTTTTCTTCAAAGATCTCCTGCAATCCCTGCATGAGCCGGCTGCCACGCTCGCGGATCGTCCGCAGGATGGGCTTCTCTTTGAGCAGGCGCAGGGTTGCGGCCGCGGCCGCAACACCGGGCTTATTGTTGGTGTAGGTGCCGCCATGGCCCACGCCGTGACCAATTATCGACATGATCTCTCGCCGACCCCCGAATGCCGCGATCGGATACCCGTTGCCCAGGGCCTTCGCGTAGGTCGCCAGATCCGGGACAATACCGAGTTCTTCCTGCGCGCCACCGTTGGCGATTCGAAATCCCGTCTTCACTTCGTCAAGGATAAATACCACCCCGTTGTCGGCCGTGAGCTTTCGAACGAGATCAAGAAAGCCGGGTTTGGCCAGGATCGCCCCGCAATTCCCCTGACAGGGTTCGGTGATCACCGCAGCCAACTCGTGCCCGTGGGACTTCATGGCCCGCTCGAAGCCGTCAAAATCATTGAAGGGGAGGGTGATCACCAGGTCACGCAGGGCATTGGGTATTCCGGAGGAAGATGGCACCGGAATCGGGCTGCGCCGGTTGCCGTACGCCTCGACGGGAGCATAGGTCGACCAGAGGGTGTTGTCGTGAAAGCCGTGATAGTTGCCCTCAAACTTGAGGATCTTTTCACGTCCCGTGAAGGCCCGGGCAACGCGAATGGCGTGCATGGTCGCTTCTGTGCCGGAGCAGGCGAACCGCAGCATCTGCATGGCCGGAACCATCTCCCGGATGGTCTCGGCAACCTCAATCTCGAGCTCACCGGTCATGGCAAACAGCGATCCCCTTTTGAGTTCGTTCGCAACGAACTGGTCGACCTGTTCGAAGGCATGGCCAAGGATCACGGGGCCAAAAGCGAGCCGGTAGTCGATATACTCGCGACCATCAACGTCCCAAATGTGGCCCCCCTTCCCATGATCCACGTATGGCGTAATGCCGTCGCCCCAGTAGCGGAAGTTGGAATTGACCCCCAAGGGAAGCACCGCCTCCGCTCGCTTCTGCAGAGCCTGGCTCTTCAGTCCCACCATGATCGCTCACCCTCCCTCAAAACGGCTGAGCCCCCGCACGGGCTTGCGGTCTCCCCTGTGATGCGACCTCCCACGTGCCGGACGCTCGCTGGCACAGAGCCTGAGGCGGCGGTCCCGCGACGGTGCAGGCTTGCTGTTGACGACTGCTTGGTGCATTGTCGGCTAAGCACTATTCACTTGATTGAGGCATAGCTATTTTCGGGATTCATAAGGAAATATACCCAACTTCCGGGAGCCGGTCAAGAAACATCATGCAGTTCCCGGCAGGGGCCATCTTCATCCGCTGACCCGATGCTCGCGAGCGTGCGGCGACCTCGCCCACGGTGGGGCTTTCGGCTCCCATGACTCGCGACGCGCATTGACGCAATCCAAACCCAAGGGTATACTACGTGGTTGGAATAATCCCCTGGCAGTTCAGGAGCAGCACATGGTCACGAACGAGACGGCGCCGCTACTCGCGCTTGAGCCGAAGACAAAACTACCTGGCAAGATCGTCAAGATAACGCTGGCTGGGGCGCTCGTGGATGTGGGGCAGCCACTTCCCGGCGTGCTGCACATTTCGCAGCTGCAGAAGGATCCCGTCAAGAAGGTCGAAGACGTCCTGCAGGAGGGGCAGGCCGTCGACGTGTGGGTCCGCCGTGTGCGCCGAGATCGCATCGAATTGACGATGATCGAACCGCTGCGCTATGAGTGGAAAGACCTGCAGCCAGAGACGGTGGTCAAAGGAAAGGTCGTCCGCCTGGAGAACTACGGCGCGTTTGTGGACATCGGCGCCGAACGACCCGGCATGATCCACATTAGTGAAATGGCGCGGGGCTACGTCAAGGATGCGAAAGACGTCGTCAAGGAAGGGGACGAGGTTGAGGCCGTCGTCTTGAGCGTGGACCCGAAGAAGCGCCAGATCCGCCTGAGCATGAAGTCTCTTCAGCCGGAGCTGCCAGCCGAGGAGCCGGTCCATCGCGAAGAAAGGCGCCCAAAGCGCGGCAAGAAGGCTGAGGAGACCGCATACCAGGAGCAGCCAGAAGAGCCATCGGAGCCGCAGCTCACGGTAATGCAATTGGCATGGCAGGCAGCCCAGGATCGCGCCAAGTCCAAAGGCAAATCCGAGCGGAGCAAGCGCCATCGCGCTGCAGACGCCGAGCAAGAAGAGATACTCAGCCGCACCCTCGAGAAGAGGGTCGCGACTGGAGCCTGAGCACCCAGGAAGAGCCCCCTCGACCGAGGGGGTTCTTTTATTGCCGGTCGCCAGCGCGGGCTTCACCCAGGAATTTCTCGCGATTGGCTGCGCGTGCGGTCTTTCCGCTCGAGGTCTTGATGATCCATCTGGGCCCCACCACACGCACGTCGCGAAGCGTGATGGCCGAGTGCGTGGCGACGTGCTGCCGGATGGACTCCGCCAGGCGCCGTTGCTCACCCGGGTCCTCAGTATCGGCCTCTGCCACCATGCAGACGTCCTCTGTGCCAAGTTCGTCATTGAAGACGCCAAACGCCACGGACCGGCCGGCGTGGACGCCGGCGATCTCGTATGACAGCGCCTCAAGATCCTGCGGGTAGATGTTCTTGCCCCCCACGATGATCAGGTCCTTCTTCCTGCCGGCGACGTAAAGTTCGCCGTCTCGAAGGTATCCGTAATCGCCCGTCAGGTACCACCCCTCTCGAAAGGCGAGCTTGTCCGCATCCGGTCGGTTGTAGTACCCGGTCAGCATGCAGTCACTTTGCAGCGCAATCTCACCGACCTCGCCCTCCGACATTGGTACGCCCGCATCGTCGAGGATGCGAACCTGAGTGTTGGCCAGCGATCGGCCGCTGGACATCATGCGCAGGGCAATGGAGCCCACACGCGCCGGGATAGCTCGACGTTGCTCCATGAAGGCCGCCCGATCGATGTTTTCAAGCGCCGGGGTCCGTTCCATATCAGACTGCGTCACGCCAAACACATTCTCGGCCATTGCATAGCAGGTCTGGAGGGCCTCCAAGCGCAGACCGTGACCCTTGAATCGCTCGTGGAACGCCGGGTGACTCTCCCAATGCACGGGTTCGGAGCAATTGATCACACCCCGCCATGTGGACAAGTCCACACCCGCCAGATGCCGATCACGGATCTTTTGCGCCATGAAGTTGTAGGCGAAGTTGGGCAGCCAGGACAGCGTGCCGCGGTAGCGCTCGACGCTTTGGAGCATGCGCCATGGCGCACGGACCCAGTCAAACGGCGAGCTCAGGACAAGCGGCACGCCGGAGAGAATCGGCAGCAGGAAGCCGGCGATCAGGCCCATGTCATGATAGAGGGGCAGCCAGGAGACAATTACATCTTCTGCCCGGAGCCCCAAGGCGCCGCGATACGCCTCCAGCTGATTCACGACCGCCACGTGCGATAGTGCCACTCCCTTCTGGAGGCCGGTGGTTCCGCTTGAGTGCTGCAATCAGCGCGATATCCGTTTCTGAACCCCAGCCGCGGAATCCGACTGGCATCGAACCGGAGCGGCTTTCTCCGACGGCGGCGGTCGAGATTACTGTGCGCACGGAGGTAGCGGTCTCGAGCGCCGGCCTGACCTGCGGTTCAAAATCCGGGTATGTGACAATGCCAGCGGGTCGGGTCACTCCCAACAGTGCCTTGAGGTCGGCTCGATACTGTTCGGGTGAGAGCTTCTCTGTCAGAAACGGCATAATGGACGGGATCACGCCCGCGATAATCGCGCCCCAGAAAGCGTACACGAGGTCGCGGCCATGTTGTTGGATGAGGATCACTACCTCGCCGGGTTCCAGGCCGTCGCGGACGTACTTGTGCGCGTACTGTAGTCCGCCATCCCACAAGGCCGCGTAGCTGATCCCCACGTCATCCTGACCGGCATGTTGCAGCCAGATGCAGACCTCCTGGGCAGAGCTCTCGACCCGTTCCTGCAAGAGCTGGCCAATGGTCATGGAGTTGAGCGCCGCGCCTCGATGATCGCCACCAGTTGCCGCAGTGTGTCAAAGCACTCGGAAGCCAGCTCCGTGTCATCGATGCGCACGCCGAACGCATCTTCCACGAAGAGCGCAACGTCCACGAGGTGAAGCGAGCTCAAGATCCCGCTCGTGATGATCGCCTCGTCCGGAGTGATCCTCCGCCCGGGTTGCTTCAGCAACTCATGCGTGATGTATCTTTCAAGTTGCGCGGTAATCTCAGAATTCATCCAATTCCGCTCCCTGCTCAATTGCGCCGGTCCTCTTGAAGGCCGTCTCAGGCCGCGCCGAACAACATACCCAGTGCGCGCCAGGTCAATTGCGGCGTAGACAATCCGAAGAATAGCCAGCCGAGAGAGACATAGTTGAAGGTGACCACCGTGCCCAGGATCCCAGAAACGCGACTCATTGAGGGCGAAAGTGCAAGTCCCGGCCACCTGGCCCCCACAAAGCCCGACCAGCGATTATGAATGAACAACCCGATCGCGTGCCAAAGCCCCCAAAGAAGAAAACTCCATGTGATGCCGTGCCACATGCCGATGAGCCCCATCGTGACGACCTGCGTTACCAGGACGGTCGACCACTCGGGCATCCGGCTGGGCGCGCCGCGAAGCCGGCGGGCCAGCGGGTTGAAGACGTACGATCGAAACCATTGCGTCAACGAGATGTGCCAGGAGTTCCAGAAGAGCGCAATGTTGGGTTTCAGATACGGCGCGGCAAAATTCTCGGGCAGTCGCACGCCCAGCAGACGTCCCATCGCAATGGCGATGTCCGTGTAGCCGCTGAAATCCAGGAATATGCGAAAGGCGTACGCGTACAGGAACAACCACATCCAACCCGGCCTTCGCACGTTCTCCACGAGCACATCGTTCAGCGCAATCACTGCCAGCAGATCCGCCAGCACCAGCTTCTTGAAAAGCCCCAGTACCAGACGAGTGCCAGCATGTACCAGGTCTTCATGCGTGAGAGGAAGAGGCGACCTGAGGTCAGAGACAAAGCGCTGAGCTCTATCGATCGGCCCAGCCACAAACGAGGGGAAGAAGATCACGTAGTTGACATATTCCCCAAGACTCAGGGCCGGCAGCCTGCCGCTTTGGCTGTCACGCAGTGTGTGAAGGAGCCGGAAAGCGACGTAGGAGTAGCCGAGCCACGCAAACGGGATGTCCGCAGCCGGAGCGGTGCCAAGCGGGAGCCCGGACCACCACTTGATTGCGAGAGCCAGCAGGGGCGGGCTCTTGATGATGACAAACACGAGCAACAAGGTCGCGGCGGCCAGGATCACGCCGAGTCGGCGCCTGCCCCATCGCCAAAGAACGGCGGCACACGCCAGGATGCAGAAAGCCGCTCCGATCATCCTGGATGCGGACGGCACAACCACTGCAGGATTCCAGCGGGCAGTTAGGGCGGGACTGACTCCAACGACAATGATGACGCCCATCATTATGGCCACCGCCGGCCAGTTAGTTCGCCACGAACGTGAATCGGGGGCGGCCGTGATGACCCAGCACAACGCCGTCAGGGTCACCGTTCCAACCGGGAGCCAGAAACTGAGCGAAGCGATGGGCTCGAGAGGTTGCAGCCAGAACAGCACAGCCGTGCTGGCCGCCAGCAACGCGATTTGCCGCCCGGCGCGAAGCCGTCCCAGCACCACTGCCAGCGCGGCGAGCACGGCGACCTGAACAAGCGTCACGTCAGAAGCCCTGATAGATCCAGGTCGGGGTTGTGTCGATCCCGAACAGAACAATGAGCGCCAGCAGGACTCCCAAGCCGAGGGCCAGCAGATTCTCCTCCGTGAAGATGATTCCCGCGATTCTGCGAAGCATGCTAACGTCTCGCCCCAGGAGCCTGCCGGAGGTACGCTTCCATGAACTCGTCCAGTGCACCGTCCAGGACTCCCTGGGTATTGCCGGTTTCATGCTCCGTGCGATGGTCCTTCACCATTTGATATGGGTGCAATACGTACGAGCGTATTTGGCTGCCCCACTCCGCCTTGGTGTATTCTCCGCGCAAGACCGCGATCTCCTGTTCCCTCTCCGTGTGTTTGATCTCAAGCAGGCGCGCCCGCAGTACGCGCATGGCATTCTCACGGTTCTGAAGTTGTGAGCGCTCGTTCTGGCAGGTGACCACGATACCCGTGGGGATGTGGGTGAGCCGGACGGCCGTGGCGTTCTTCTGGACGTTCTGTCCTCCGGCGCCGGACGAACGAAAGACATCCATCTTGACGTCGCCGGGGTTGATCTCGACCTCCGCGTCGTCCATGGCAACTTGAGGCAGGACTTCCACGAGGGCGAAGGATGTATGTCGTCGATGTGCTGAGTCGAAAGGCGAGAGACGCACGAGTCGGTGCACGCCCTTTTCCGAACGCAGGTAGCCAAATGCGTAGTCGCCATCGATGCCGATGGTCACGCTCTTAAGTCCGGCTTCCTCGCCGTCCGTCCGGTCGAGCACTTCCGTCTTGTATCCCCGCTCCTCCGCCCAGCGGAGGTACATGCGCTCCAACATCGCGGCCCAATCCTGCGAGTCCGTTCCGCCGGCCCCGGCGTGAATGGCCAACAGCGCACTGTCGGAATCGTAGGGGCCCGAAAGCATGGCGATGAACGCCATGCGCTCCAAGTCGGCCTCCAGCGTGCGCGTTTCCTTCTCCAAGTCCAGTCTGAGCGACTCATCTCCGAGGCGCGCCAACTCCTGGAGGTCGGACAGATGGATTCGGATATCCTGCCAGGCAATGACCTCCCGGCGCAGGCCCGCGAGCTCCTTCATCATGCTCCGGGCTCCACCGGAATCATTCCACAGCGCCGGGTTCTCAGCTTCCTTTTCGAGTTCGCTCAGCCGGATTCGTTTCCTGCCGAAGTCAAAGACGCTCCAGTAATTGATCCACCGAGGCTTCCACTGCCGCAAGTCGGTCCACGATATCCTGCATTATTCCTCCAGTTCACGGGTTGGTAGTCTCAATCCAGGATCCGAGCGGGGTGTCATTCGGTCGTTCATTGCAGAATGCCCTGGATGAAGGCATCCGGGTCGAAGACTTCAAGATCCTCCGGCTGCTCCCCGAGGCCCACAAAAAGAATCGGCAGCCCAAGCTCCTCCTGCACAGCCAGAGCCATCCCTCCACGGGCGGAGGCATCCAGTTTGGCCAGAATCACACCGGTGACAGGAACGGCCTCCTTAAAAGCCCGCGCTTGGCTCAGGGCGTTCTGGCCCGTCGTCGCGTCCAACACCAACCAGACCGCGTGCGGCGCACCCGGCATGCCTTTGGCTACCACCCTGTGAATCTTGATGAGCTCATTCATCAGGTTGGTGCGGGTCTGTAGGCGACCGGCGCTGTCAATCAGCAGGACATCGACTCCGCGTGCCATCCCGGCCTGCACCGTGTTGAATGCCACCGCCCCGGGGTCACTCTCCGCGCGCTCCTGAGATCATCTCAACCTTCAGCCGGCGTGCCCACTCACCCAGTTGTTCAACCGCCGCGGCGCGAAAGGTGTCCGCTGCGCCGAGGAGCACCGTCTTGCCCCGCTGCTGGAAATACCGAACGAGCTTGGCGATGGTCGTGGTTTTGCCCGAGCCGTTCACACCGACGACCAGCACCACGAAAGGGGCGGCCGTCAGTTGCAGTTCCGGGGGGTCTGAGAGCCTCCCTCGGAGCTCCGCGCGCGAATACCTCGAGCAAATCCTGGGCTCGATGCAGTCCCTCTTCACGCGCCGTGTGTTGCATTGAGGCAATCACATGTTGAGATACGGACACACCCACGTCGGCCTGTATCAAGATGGCCTCCAAGTGGTCCCAAGTGTCGGCATTGATTTCGCTGACACCCAGAGTGGACACCAGCCTACCGAATGCTCTGTGGCTGGTTCTTGTGAGCCCCTGGCGCCAGCGCGAGAGCATTGCGGCCACGAGCGCGGATTGTAACATGCCGCTTCGTGATATACTCATTGGGCCCAGTTTGCGAAGACAGATTGGGCCAGAGGATCCTTAGAGTGCAAATGATAGAAGAACCGATTCACGTAACCGACGCCTCGTTTGAGCAGAGTGTGCTGAAGGCCAACCTGCCCGTAGTGGTGGATTTTTGGGCACCATGGTGCGGACCCTGCCGGATGGTGGCGCCAACGCTGGAAAAGCTTGCCAAGGAGAATGCCGGCAAGCTAATTGTCGTGAAGGTCGACACGGACGAGAATCCGGAATGGGCGGGCAAATTCGGGGTTCAGGGGATTCCCACGATGCTCTTCGTTTCGGCAGGGAAAGTGGTCCACCGCCAGGTAGGCGCCCTGCCCGAGAAGATGCTCCGGGATGTTGTCGCACAGTTCATGGAAGTCGCAGCACCCACTCAGAGCTAGACCACGCCCTGGTAACTGGAATTGGAGAGTCAAGTATGAAACGAACCTTCTTTGGGGGCGCGGTGGCATTCCTATTGCTGGGCACCGCTTGCGCACCGGCTGTACCGACCGTGGACGCGGCGATGGTGCAGGCATCCGCCATGGCGGCCGCCAGCACCATGATCGCCATGACTCAGGCCGCGATACCCACTGCGACCGAAACACCTGTACCGAGTCCGACCGCACTTCCCAGTCCGACGTTTCCACCACTCCCGACGCTGCCCCCACCCACCATTGCCCCCACCAAGGATGCCGACAGCTGCAACCAACTCCTGGACGTGGGCGCCTCCGGCGGAAAAAAGGCAACCCTGAAGATCATCAATCTGACCAAGGGATCGGTGACGGTTACGATCGGGCTGAGCACCAAGAATGCGTTCGGACAGTGCGGGTACCTCTCCTGGGTCATCGGAGCGAAGGACAGCACCATCGTCAATCCACCACAGACTGGGCCCGGACCGTGTTACTGGATATACGCATGGGTGAACGACCCCAAGCACCCTTCAGTTCCCGGTGGCGCGCCTCCTTTGTGCATGAACACCACGGATAAGTTCGAGCTTGCGATTGATTACGATACGATGAAGGTCACACCTCCGTAGCCTACTGAGTTCCTGTAGCCCGCGCCCCGTGTAGAGCTGCTTGAGCTTACTGGAGACTTCCGAATGAGAAATCTACTAATTGCGTTTCTGGGCATTGGGGCTAGTTGGTGCCGCTTGCGCTCCCGCGGTTCCGACAGCCGATCCGGCTCAGATCCAGGCATCTGCCGTCGCGGCGGCCAACACCATGGTCGCCATGACGCAGGCCGCGATTCCAACGCCCACGCCCATTCCTCCGACGCCGCTGCCGAGCCCAACGGCGCTGCCGAGCCCCACGCTTGTGGAGCTGCCGACTCTTGCCGGTCGGTGCCGTGCCGACGGTGGCGTTGGCCGCGCCGACCTCCTCGACGGATGAGTGCACGGCGCCGCTCTCTCCCGACGCTGAGGGACCGGTTGCCAGCGTGCGCATCGCCAATAACACCGACGGAGAGGTGGTTCTCTCGCTCTACCTATACAAGACGATTTTTGGTGAGTGCGGGTATCGCGGCTTCAACATTTCCGCCCACGGATCCACAACGGTGAGCGACCTGCCGCAAGGCTGCTACTTTGGTGGCGCATTTGTTACCACGGCCAAGAAGCAAACCAAGGCCTTTGGCAGCGGCTGCATCAACAGCGACCGCGGAACCGTCACCGTGGGATCTGAGGTGATTGCAATCTTCCCGAACTGACCGGCTGACCGCCAGGGCGAAGCCTGGCGCCCGAAAAACCAATCCCGCGGGCCGTCTGGACCGCGGGATTTCTTTGCTGTTGGCGCCTGGTCATTCACTGCAACCCAACTACTCGGCGACCCTCTCGATCCTGGCGCCCAAAGCCTTGAGCTTCCCGTCCACGTTCTCGTAGCCTCTATCGATCTGGCTGATATTGCGGATGGTGGAAGAACCCCGCGCAGCCAGGGCAGCCAGCACCAACGCCATGCCGGCGCGAATATCCGGACTCTCGAGCTTTTCGCTGAACAGCGGTGTACGCCCCTGGACCAAACATCGGTAGGGATCGCAAAGAATGATCCGGGCACCCATGGAGACCAACTTATCGGTGAAGTACATGCGTCCGGAATACATCCAGTCGTGAAACAAGACCGAACCGGCTGCCTGAGTTGCCACGGTGACGGCGATGCTGATGAGGTCCGTGGGGTAAGCTGGCCAAACGTTCGTCTTGATCTCGGGGATGGCTCCATCCATATCCGGCACGATGGTCAGTGATTGCTGCGGACCAACCAGCAGGTCTTCCCCATCCACCTGCCACGCGACGCCGAGCCTGCGGAATGCCTGCGAGATCATCTCGAGGTGTCCAACGGCTGCATTCCGAATGCGAACATCGCCGCCGGTGATGGCGGCCGCGCCAGCGAAGCTCACCACCTCGAGATAGTCAGCACCGATCGTGAACTCGCCGCCATGCAGCTCGGGCACGCCAGTGATGTGCAGAGTATTTGAGCCTACGTCGTCGATCCTGGCCCCCAGCACATTGAGCATGTGGCACACGTCCTGCACGTGGGGCTCCGAGGCCGCATTGCGGATGATCGTTTCTCCGTGCGCGGTGACGGCTGCCATCACGATGTTCTCGGTGGCCGTAACACTGGCTTCATCCAGCAGGATGTCGGCGCCCCTCAATCCCTGGGACCGAAACTCGAACATTCGGTCGTACGTCACCTGCGCGCCCAGGTGCTGAAGGGCCAGGATGTGCGTGTCTAGTCGGCGACGGCCGATGACATCGCCACCGGGAGTGGGTAGTCGCAGGCTCCCGCATCGGGCCACGACAGGTCCAGCCAAGCAGAATGGAGGCGGCGGATTCTCCTGCAGAGGTCGGGATCGAGTTCAGCCGGCCTCACATCTGCGGCCTGGACGCGCCACGTACTTGGCTCCAGTTCCTCGATCTGCACTCCGAGACTTGCAATGAGCTCACGCATGTCCAGTACATCCCGGATGCGGGGCACGTTCCGAAGGACGACTGGCTCCTTGGTCAGAAGACAAGCTGCCAGCAACGGCAGTGCTGCGTTCTTGTTGCCGGATGGGCGGACTTCGCCCCGTAATGGCGAACCGCCTTCAATGATGAATTGGTCCATGGTCTCTTTTCGCCTCTTGCGGCTGCCGCATTCTATGACAGTTCCTGTGATTCGCCAAGCAGGGCTGACGCCGGGCGCCGACGGTTATAATTGCTTCAATGGCATCACTGATCGGATGGCTGACCATTGGGCTCTTTGGGGCCGCGCTGGTGGTGTACCTTGCGGATGTGCTTCCCAGCGAGGGCCCGTTGGATCGGATCCCGTGTCACAACTGCAATCAGCCCATGCCGCTGACGCGCTATGTTCTTCTCAGGCGCTGTGAGGCTTGCGGAGCCCGGCCAAGATGGCGCACGTTCTTCTTGCTGATCGCGATACCGGTTGCCTTCTGGCTCCTGCGACTATATCCCCCACACGAACTAGAAGTGCCGTTGGCCGCGATCCTCGTGCTGTACCTGGCTCTCATCGTCACGATAGACATCGAGCACAGGCTGATACTGACCGTCACAAGCCTTTTTGGTGCCTTGTTCGGGGTCTGGATCGGATGGCGGCTGCACGACCTTCCGTTTACGCTGTTGGGGGGCGCCGTAGGGTTCTGCGCCATGCTGGTCTTGTTTCTTCTGGGCGAGTTGTTCGTTCGCTTTGTCTCGCGTCGCCGGGGCGAAGCTGTAAATGAGGTTGCGTTGGGTTTCGGAGACGTCATACTCGCCGGTATCGCCGGGCTCTTTCTGGGATGGCCGGGCATCGCCTTCGGCCTGATCCTCACGGTGTTTGCGGGGGGAGCGTTCAGTCTGCTCGTGATATTGAGCATGCTGGTGCGGCATCGCTACCACGCATTCTCTGCAATCGCTTACGGGCCATTCCTGGCCCTGAGCATTGCGGTGTTGCTCCTGCGGCCGTAACGTCCGGCTTTTTCGGGGCCGAGTCACCCCTAGCGGATCTGGCGCAGCGGTGCAGTCCCCAAGCGGTACCCGAATCCTCGGACAGTGAGAAGCACCGTAGGCCGGGTGGGATCTTTCTCGATCTTCTTCCGCAGCATTAGGATATATCGTCGAACCATGGATTGATCCTCAGGGTGCGTCTCGCCCCAGACCTCCTGAAGAAGCTCCCGTTCGGGCGCCACCTCGCCCTTGCGGCGCACCAGAGCAGCCAGCAGCCTAAATTCCGTGGGCGTCAGGTCCAGAGTGCGGTCGTCGATGCTGGCCTGGTACTTCTTCGTGTCGAGCCGGATATTCCCATACACCGCATAGCCAGAGCCGGGTGTTGACGGCGAGCGCCCCAGGACGGCCTGAACACGCGCCACCAATTCCGCGAAGCTGAAGGGCTTGGTCACGTAATCGTCCACACCCAGTCGGAAGCCGCGCAGCTTGTCCGCCTCACCGGACTTGGCGGTCACCATCACGATGGGTACGTCACTCAATTCGCGCAGGCGCGCGCAGATTTCCCATCCGTCCATGCCGGGCAGCATGACATCCAACAACACGAGGTCCGGATGGTCGTGGTAGGCCAGCTTCAGCGCCGCCGGTCCGTTCAGTGCTGGCAGTACATCGAAGTCCGCTTCCCGCAAATACTGGGTAAGCAGCTCAAGCAGCGCTGGATCGTCATCAACGAGCAGGATCTTTCGATTCATGGCGCCACGTCAAGGGAAAAGAGAAATCGTATGCCGCCGTCTGGCGGAGATTCAAAGCGCAGGTCGCTGCCCATCGCACCCAGAAGCCGCCGCGATAGATACAGTCCCAATCCGTGCCCATAGACCGCCTGAGAGTCGCTTGCATTCAGGCGTTCAAATCGCTGAAATAGCAGATGCTGCTGATCGGGGGGCACGCCGGGGCCAAGATCCCGGACCTCCAATTGAACCGCGTGGTCCACCAGATCGGCCGCCACATTCACGGGGCTCCCGGGCGCATACTTCAGCGCGTTGTCGATCAGATGCCGCAAGGGTGCTGCGGACCACAGTCTCATCTGCCAGGACGGGCGGCAAATTCTCGGCGACGTGCACCTGGATCCGCCCGCGCTCAGGCAGCGTGACTGCCAGGCCGACACGGATTGATCCACGATTTCCTGGACATCCAACGGCCTCGGATGTAGAACATAGCGACCCGCTTCGAGCGCGGCCACATTCAGGATGCCCTCGACGAAACTCGTAAGGCGAGCGACCTCCGCCTGTATCAGATGAAGCACATCCGACTCCGCCGCGCCGACTCGCCGCTTCAGCATGAGCTCAACGCCGCCGCTGACCGTGGTCAAAGGGGCGCGCAGCTCATGCGAGACCAAGTTAACAAACTCCGTCTTCATCTGATCCAGGCGCTGAAGGGCGCGATTTTGATCTTCCAACTGACGGTAAGCGGCCTGAAGGCTGTGGGTACGCTCGTCCACCCGCTGTTCCAACTGCGCATTCATCTCCTCCAGCTTGCCGTGCACCTGGCGGAGCTCGCCATAGGCCGTGCTGATCGCCTCGCTTTGGCGCTTCTGGTCGGTCATGTCATGCGCGACCGCAGCGTAAAGTGGGCGTCGGTACCCTCCTGAAAGAGGGCTGAGCGTGATCAGAAACGGGCGCCCACTCCTCCGATGGATTACCTCAAGGGACTTTCCCGCCTGCGCCGCCTCGGAAAGGGCGCGGACGGAGACACCGTCAAAAATCTCGATCAGAAGGTGTTCAGCGTCTTCCGCGGTTCCTGGATCCAGAAGGCGCTCCAAGGCCGGATTCCCGAGGCGGACCTGACCCCGCGAATCCAGGATGAAACTCGGATCCGGCAGGTTGTTGAACAGTCTCCAGTACTGATCCAGCCGCGCCTCCCCGGCGCGAATGCCAAGGCGCGCGACCAGAACGGCGCCCAATACGCTGCTCATCCAGAACGCCAGCGGGAACAGCTCACCGCGCAGCCGCCAATCTGCCAGCACGAACCAGACGAGCACCAACTCCAGGGCAATCGGCATCACGCGTTGAAACTGCATCCCCATGTCGTGGGACCCAGGCCGGGGCGGCCCTGCTTCAGCATGAAGGGCCCGGTCACGTTCGTGCAGCGCCCCTCCAGCGACCAGCAGGGGTGCCACGAGCCAGCCCACGCCCAGCATGTCGCCAGGTGCGTAGCCACCCATGAGAACGAGTGACGCTCGTGCGTAGTCCGAGGCCAGCAGCGCGGTCCAGCCGGCTCCGAGGAACACGGCGAGACTCCGTGGAATCGACCTGGCGAGGGCGAAGTTCGACAAGATCACCAGCAGGATGGCATCTGCGGAGGCAAATGCAACCGGCAGCAGCCAGTCAAAGTTGGGCTGGCGCAAGGAAAGTGGTCGTACGAGAAGCTGAAAGATCAGAGCCACCACGACGCCACATGAGATCAACGCGTCAAGAATGAATCGAAAACGGGTGGGATCGTGGCGGGACTCGTACGGAAAAAAGAACATACTGCTGGCCGCCAGCCCAAATGCTATGAGACGCATGATCCCTGCGGCTGTCGCAAGCGGCGCCACGGCAGGCAACAGTGCCCCCAGGTAGTCGAGCAGGAAAGCGAGGCCAAAAGCGGTCAGCTGACCCGGACCAAGAAGAGACCAGGCTCGACGCGAACCCGGCGGCAGACCCGGCCAGGCCTGCAGAATGCGCAGAGCCGCGGCGCCAGTCGCGACGAGGACCGCCACGCTTTCCAGGACGGGTGCAGCCGGCGATCCCGATGGCAACCACCACGACAGCGGCCGCATAGGCGGCGACGATGACCAGGGATTCCAAGAGGAGCGTCCCCTGGCGCGCGGGCCGGCTGAGCAGGTTCCTCATAGAGCTAGTCAAAGCTGTCTCGGCGCGAAGCGGTTGCGTGACCAGATTATAGCAACCAACAGAAGCAGCAAGGAGGCCGTGTGGCCTCCTTGCTGGCATGAACTCTCGATCAGCCGCCCTGGTTGTTCGGCGTCCAGGTCGGCACGGGCGTTCGGGTGGCCGTGTTCACCGCGATCTGGGTGCGCGTGCTGGTCGCTGCCGCTTGCGTCGCGGTGCGGGTGACCGTGGGCGCGATGAGCGTCGGTGTCGCCGTCTTAGTGCTTGTACTCGTGGGCGGCGGAGACGTGGGCGTCCTCGTGCGGGTCGCCGTGTTGGTCGGCGGGATCGCCGTCGCGCTCGGCGTACTCGTTCTGGTGGAGGTCGGCTGGGTCGGCGTTTTCGTCGGCGTGCGAGAGGGCGTGAGTGAAGGCACGGTGGGCGTCGATGTCAGCGTAGGTGCGGGCGTAAGAGTCCTCGACTGGCGTCACGGTCGCGACGGTGGCCGTACGGGTCGGCGTGCGAGAGGGAGTCCGAGAAGGCACAGTGGCGGTCCCAGTCGGCGTCCGGGAGGGCGTTGGGCGTCCTCGTCGGCGTATTGCTTGCGACGGTCGCGGTGCGGGTCGGCGTTCGGCTCGCCGTCGGCGTTCTGCTGGGCGTGGAGGTGGGCGGCGGCGTCGGAGTCCTCGTCGCCGTCTGGGTCGCGGTGGGTGTTCGGGACGGAGTGGCTGTCGGGTAGTTGTGCGGCGCGAGCGAGACGGTGCAGCCATTCTCAAGAACAACGCTCAAGCCGAAGGAGTCTGGCGGGAATACTGCCCGGCCACATGGAATCGGCATTGCCAAAATCAAAATCGAAGGGCGCTGTAACACCCGCCCCGAAGAAGGGCCCGGCACCCTGCGCGAACAGGGTTGTTGTGGGGGAATTTGTGCTGTCGGTTGTGCTCTGGGTGACGCTATTGAAGCGCCAACGTGTTAGGTATTGCGGCGGATTGAGTGCGTCGTAGTACTCCCACGAGAATGTGATCTGGCGTCACGCGTGTGTCCTGGGAACTGCCGTTGTAGATGCTGATGCTGGCGCGGGGCAGCCCGGAGGTCGAGCCTGAACCGGTGCCCAATGTGAAGTTGGCGGCCAGGTCAAATTGGGCACAATCCATCGTCGCCGTCGCGGTCGGGCTGCCGGTTGGACTCGGCGTGCTCGAAGGAGTCGATGACGGCGAGCACCGTTGGCGTCTCCGTGATCGTGCCGGTAGGTGCCTCAGTGAATGTTGGCCCGGGCGTTTCGGATCCAGGCGGCTCCGACGTGTTCGAGGGAGCCGGCGTGTTGGACGGCTGTGGACTGGGAGTGAACGTATCCGCACCCGGCAGGCCCGGGCCCGGCTGCGCAATGGAGCGGGGGGTGCGGAAGGTCTCGACCACGCCCTGGCGATATGAGACGAGGTGCATCATGGGCCATACCTGGCTCAAGAACGGCGTGATCAGTGGATGGTTGAAGTCCACAAACACATACACGTTGTCGCCCGGAGAACCGGCATCTTCGGCGGGAGCGCAGGCGGCATACGTTGGCGCCCCCATGATCGGCCGGGTGAAAGTGTAGTCCGGCGAGCCGGAATGATCCGCATCACGGTTGGAGCAGACCGTCATCTGCAGAAAGCCCTTCTCGGTCGTGCTGACCGCAGTGCTCTTGAAGATGGCCACTTCCCACTGTTTACCCACTTCCTTGATCGTAGCAAGGCGGGCCACGTCCTGATCGGTCTGGTAGTCGTCTCCAGTGCAGGCGGTCGTGGGATCATCCGGATCGTAGTCCGGGCAGAAGATCGGATCGTACTGCCCGGTTACCGCAAACCTGACGGTCTGGCGGGCGATGTTCTCGACGCTCAGCCAAGCCTGAAAGATCAACGCAAAATCGATGATCCCAAAAAGGATGACCAGCAGGATCGGCAGCGCCAGCGCGAATTCCATGAGCGCTTGCGATGGGCTGCCACGCCCACGTCGCGGCGGCGGGCGGTGGAGTTCGGGCGAATTCAATGCGATACCGTTCATGGTCAGTACCCCTATTGCGAGATGCGGGTGGCGATCTGATCCGTGATCGCCTGGAAAATGGAGGTCAGCGATTGTGTGATGTCGCTGGGGTCGTAGTAGAAGTAGTTGGGGTGCAAGCCAACGGTATTGATCTTGCCATCATCCCCGATATCCGCGGCGTAGCTAAGCAACTGTTCACCGTAATCATTGCCGGGGGAAAGATGGCCCAGACAGTCCCTCGGTGTCGTACCCGATCGTGAAAACCAGGGCCTGTTGGCCCAACGCGACATATCCGGCCATATCGCGTGCATAGTCATCCGCATCGTAAAGGCTCGCATCGACCACGCCGCCCCCGCCTGCCGGAGGCGCCGACGTGCACGCATTGTAGAGCGCCGAAAAGCCAGTGTAAAGCGGGTCTGCGGCCGTGCGACAGTGGCGGGTGTTGACTCCATTTGGGTAGTCCTGGCACCAGTATCGATTGTGACTGTAATCTGGACCAACAGGGCAGTAGTCGACATTGTTTGCGTGATTGGCGACACCGTCCGTCAGGAGTATCACTACCCAAAGAGACTCCTGCCGGAACGAGTTCGGGTGCGTGCCCAGCTTTCCCACGAATTCCTGACCAGATGCCCAGAAGCCGCCCCCGATATTTGACGTCCCGCAGTGCCTGCGATCATCAGGCGTACCTTCGTCGCAGACGAACAAGGTGTAGGCGCGTTCATAGTGCAGGCCCGTGCCGGTATCTTCCAAGCTTCCCACAATCGGACTCCCAGCCGGCACCGGCGTGAAACAGTGCGGTGCGCCGATGAAGTCGTAGCCCGCTATCGGCAGTGTATTCGGGTGCGCCACAGGATCGAAGCCGCAGTTGGAGGACTCCAACTGATCATCCGGAATGTAATACCGGCAGGGCACGTGCGAGACAACTCCATCCCGGCAGGATCCTGATCCCAGCGTGTCGGGCCCGGCACCCAGATTCGGGCTTGCCTGATATACACTTAGCGCGGCAATGGCATCTTTGAGGTACTGGCGGTATTGCGCGGGTGTCATCCCGCCAGCTGCGTCCAAATGAATCGGCGCATCATAGGCTGCTCCGTCATCAAACACAGTGCGGTGAAAAGGTATGATCGAGATCCGGTCATACTGGTTGTCATTCGTTATCAAGGCGTCCACGAAGTCCATCGCGGCCCGCTGAATATTCTGGAACGGGAGACAGCTGGTCGTGCCGTCCACCGGATCGCGCTTGGCATTGCATTCACTCGGGTCGCGCATCAGGCTTGTGGTTGGGCTGTCCCAGCTCATCGACTCGGAGGCGTCCAGCGCCAGCACAATATCCAACGAGGCAGCCTCAGATGTGGCGGTGGCATTCAGGGCCACCGACCGGATTCCGATGACCGGAAGGAAGGCCAGCGGCACGGTTGTGGTCGCATCCACGCGAACCAGCCGGCGCCGAGCAGGAATCGTGCACAAGGTTGCATCGTGGTACGTGGGGTAGTCCGTGTTGCACACATGGACCTGGGCGCCCGCGTTCGAAACGCCGTTCAGGACGAGGAACTCGAGGGCGGCCTTGGTCAGACCAGCCGGATTGGGATCCTTGCGATACTGCGCCGCCGCAGCCAATGCCGCAGAGTCCACGGAACGGCGCAATGCCCCGTAACCGACGAAGACCAATCCCGTGTCAACCACCAGGCCCATGAACGCCACGAGACCAACGATGGCGAACACCACGATGATCAGGATCTGCCCAGGCTGCGCGTGGCGCAGTCGTCCCTTGTTGGTGTGCTTGAGCAGGCGATTTGCAGTGAACCTGATTCCTGGCATTGCTATCTCTTCCCGACTTAGGGGCTTGGGGGCGAAACGTTCTTGATCGGAAAAATGGCAAAGGTATACACCGGTATGGGGTCTGCAATGAACTGCGTGAATACCGGAAGCCTGAGCGTCTGCCGATAATTGTAGAAGATCTCAACCAACGAGACGCTGACGTCGGGTGCGGTTGAGTCCATCTTACTCAGGATGAAACTGCTATTCTGGCGCGAGGCCTTGTTGCGTATGCCGTAGCCCGCCTCGTGCGCGCTCCAGCTCCAACCATTCTCGCCGTCAGCCAGAGGATAGCGTCCGGTGATCGCCGCTCCTTCGACCGTGAAAAATGACACAACAATGTCATCACCGCGGGTCGGATCCAACTCGATCGGAAAGATCACCTGATTGGCAATTACGGCTGTGCTCGAGTAGTACCCCGCTGTGACTTGTCCCGGGGGGCACATCGGATCTGCGCTGTTGATGGGGCAGAACGGGTTGAAGTTCGAGTTGTAGCGGGCGGCCTCGCGAGCGCCGTCGATGATGTTGAGATAGTGGTTGAGCAGCATCCCGTACTCTGCGATGCCAGCTACGATCAGCATCAGCAGAAGAGTGAGGATGCTCAATTCCACCAGGCTCTGCCCCGAGCGCCATTTGCGCGTCAAGCCGCGCCGCGAACTTCCTTCGCGGGACGGCAGACGGGTGGGGCCAAGCGAGCCAGTCGGGTGTCTGATGGTTTCCTCTTATAGGGCAAATTGCCCCGATTCACATCATACTCGTCCGCTACCCCACGGTCAACGGCGGTCAGCGGTTTTGTCTCGAACCTGCCACGCAGTTTTCACGGCAACGGCACAATTCGCGCCCCCCGGAAGCAGTATATAATCTCTCTCGCCCCGACACGGGCAGGAGGTGCCAGGAAACCTTACAAACGGGAAAGGCAGCGCATGGACTTTGGCCAAGGGCCAAAGTTGACGAGGCAGAGGGTTCTCCACCTCACGGTGGAGCTAACGAGCGCCGAGCCGCTGTGCAGATTGCGGGCGCCTGGAAAATCGACGGATCAGCGGATGCCCTCCGGGTGCGCCATCACCCGACGTTCTTTCCCTCCAACGGAAGTCGCGCCTACAACCCTGCATGGGCAACCCCGCAGGCAAAATCGCGCGACGTGGCAAGACATCTGCCAGGTTGATGCCATGTTGAAGGCATCGGCAGGGCTCCGGGCACGCGAGCACAAGGCGCGCCCAGATTCGAACTGGAGGGATCACTCATGTGTGGAATCGTCGGATATGTTGGGCCGCAGGACGCGACCCCCATCATCCTGAATGGCCTGAAGAAGCTTGAATATCGCGGCTACGACTCGGCCGGCCTGGCCGTGGTGCATGCCGGCCGCTGGAGATCCGCAAAGACGCCGGCAAGCTTTCGCAACTCATAGAACTCGTTCAGCGTTCGCCCATCAAGGGCGCACCAGGCGTGGGGCACACGCGTTGGGCCACGCATGGCGCGCCGTCCGCCCGAAATGCTCACCCGCACGTCGGACAGACGGGCAGGGTTGTCGTCGTGCACAACGGCATCGTCGAGAACTTCCTGGAGCTCAAGGATGAGCTGACCGCCGAAGGCGTGCAATTCCAGTCCGAGACCGACACCGAATCCATCGTCCACATGGTGGAACACCATCAAGCGGCCGGCTCGGATTTCGTCGAAGCCGCCCGCCGTGCCCTGCTGCAAGTCAAGGGCGCCAACGTCGTGGTGCTGATTTCGGCGGATGAGCCGGACAAGATCATCGCGGCGCGCATCGGCAATGCCGGCGGCGTGGTCATCGGCCTCGGCGACGGCGAGAACTTCATCGCGAGCGATACGCCGGCGATCATGGAGCACACGCGTCGGGTCGTGTTTCTTGAATCCAGACAGCTGGCCATCGTCACCGCAGGTGCCGTTCGCATCGAAACGCTCGAGGGCGCTGCAGTCCAGCCGGAAATCCATAATGTGGCCTGGGATCCGATCGCGGCAGAGAAGGGCGAGTATCGGCACTTCATGCAGAAGGAGATCCACGAACAGGCGCGCGCCGTGACCGACACGCTGGCGGGCCGCGTCGACTTCATTGACAGCCGCATCCGGCTGCCCGATCTGCATCTGGATGAGCCGCTGGCTCGAAAGATCGATCGCATCATCATCACAGCCTGCGGCACCGCCTCCTACGCGGGCATGGTGGGCAAGTACCTGATCGAGCACATTGCGCGCATTCCCGTGGAGGTCTCGATCGCCTCCGAACTGCGCTACAGCGATCCGATCATCAATGAGCGCACAGCCCTGCTGGCGATCAGCCAGTCGGGCGAGACCGCGGACACTCTGGCGGCCATGGAAGAGGGACGCCGCAAAGGTGCCGTGCTTTGGAGCATTGTCAACGCCATCGGCTCTCAAGCCATGCGCCTGGCGGATGGTTACATCTCCATGCAGACCGGACCGGAGATCGGCGTGGCTTCCACCAAGGCGTTCATCGCGCCGCTGATCGATCAGTACATGCTGGCCGTGCTGCTGGCGGACCTGCGCGGCACTCTGGACGGCCACACGCCGGCGCAGTCTGGTGGCCGACCTTCGGCTCGTGCCGGACCTGGTGGGTCGCACCCTGGACCGCGAGGCAGAGGCCGAGGCTCTGGCGATCAGGCTCAAAGACATACGCAGCTGCCTGTATCTGGGCCGAGGCATCAACATGCCGATCGCGTACGAAGGCGCGCTCAAACTCAAGGAGATCTCCTACATCCACGCGGAGGGCTACCCGGCCGGCGAGATGAAGCACGGACCGATCGCCCTGATCGACGAGGACATGCCGGTCGTCTGCCTGGCTCCCCAGGATCCCTGGCACGAGAAGATGATCTCCCAGATCCAGCAGGCCAAGGCTCGCGGCGGAATCGTAGTGGCCGTTGCGACCGACGGCGACGAAGTTGTGGCCGGCATGGCTGACCACGTGTTGCGCGTGCCGCCGGCACCCTGGATGCTTTCACCTGCCATCACGGTTATCCCGTTGCAGCAGCTGGCGTACCACATCGCCACGCTGCGCGGCTTGGACGTGGATCAGCCCCGCAACCTGGCCAAGAGCGTGACGGTCGAGTGAGTGCCCCGCTACGCGGTGCTTTTTGGCGCCTCATCCCGGGGTCCAGCACGGGATCCATTTCGCACGGGGTAGTGGTTTCGGATAGATTAATGCTTCGCGTCGGCAAGTATTGAGTCTTGGGCAGCCGGTCGGGCCATTGTTCCGGCGGCCGCGCCGGATTATGATTGGTGACTTGTCGCTTCGGACGCGTGCTTTCTTAGCCCGGCAACAGGAACCTCGAGGCTTTGACGGTGTTGTTTACCCTGATGAATGTTGCGATTTAGAGAGGATTCTGCCATGTCCAATAGTGAACAAAACGCCGCCTCCTTCTTCACTGAGGATGGCGTAGAGAACCAAAAAATCCCCCTGGGCCCATCATCCAGCGTTCCATTCGGGCTGGTCAGCGTGAGCAATCGGGCCGTGGGCATCGGCGGCGCCTATGGCACTTGGGGCGAGAGCTGCAACAATTCGCAGATGCCGGCGTTCATCCAAGACCACCTCGGAGCACCGCTGCCGGAAGGCGAACTCATGGAGCTGGAACAGCTGGGATTCGTGAGTCGACATCGCACTCCGGACCTAACAGAGGAGCAGCATCTCGAGCTCGAACTCGAGGTCGGGGCCCGGCTGTTGCGGCGTGCGGCGGCTGCCAATGGGTGGGACCCGGCGGAGGTTGACGCCATTCTGGTGGGGCTCAGTTTCCCGATCGTGTCCGACTACGTTGAGCGAATTGCACGAGCGCGCCGGAATGCGAAAGGATGCGCTAAAGGTCTCGGTCCACAAAGCCTGCGACGGGTCGGTTGGCAGCCTGCACCTGGCACTTAATCCCGAGTTGGCTCTTCCAGGTCAACTCAACATCGCCGAGAAGCTGCGCGGCAAGAAGGTGCTCATCGGGGGTATTGAGGGCCTGACGCGTGGGCTGCGATTCTCCCGGGATAAGCATGCCCTCCAACTCTTCGGTAACGGCGCTGGGATCATTGGCGTGGTGCCCGGGAAGACCATGAAATTCCTCACGGGCAAGACCTACGAGGTGTTCGACGAAGATGGCGTACTGGCCGTTCACATGTACTACCCGCACTCGGGCCGCCGCGAACCCGGCAAGTCTTTGGTGGAGGTTTCGCAGCAAGGCTCGGCCATCCGCGTCGCGGGATTGATGCATGAGCCTGAAGACGGCAGCTCGATCGCCATGGCGGGCCCGATGGGCATGGTTAAGTTCTTCGTCCGAAGCGGCGTCCAGGTCGTATCCGAGGTCTATCAAGCCTATTTGAACCTGATGCAGAAGCTGGGGGAGACCCCCCGCATTGCCGTTGCCGTCGTTCATCACGCCAACTACAAGATCAACAAGCTGAAGGAAAAGCAGTTGGCGGGACTCGGAATCAAGTTTCCCATGCCCTGGCTCCTGAGCGAATTTGGAAACGTCAGCGCGGCATCCAACATGATCGCGTTCCTGCGCCAATTGCCCAGCCTGCGGCCCGGCGATCATGTGCTGATCGATGGATTCGGTGCCGGCACATACTACGACGTACTTGCTGTGGAGATGGGCGCCTGACCTGATCCCGGTTGAAGAGCGATAGATGATGCGAAACGAACGGCGGCCCTTCGGGCCGCCGTTTTGTGCAGGCCCCGAAGCCCATGGAGCATCGGGGTCGGGTTAATTGCCCTCAACAAGGGGGCGTCTTGCGGACATCAGTCACTCAGGGCGGCCCTGGCAACGCCGCTCCGAGTCAAAGGTATTTGAGCGCAAAGACGCAGCTTGACGCGCCCGGGCCCGCTCTGGGCGATCTTCGCCTTCTGCTGGACTTCGGCCTTCATCACCGCGGCAATCGCCTTTGCATCCATCTGACAGAGTTCGGGATGCCGTTCAATCACGGCCGCGTACGGACAGTGGCCGAAGATCACGTGCGGTCCTTCGGCCCCTGCCTCCCAATGCGGCGCGGTATTGGAGTTGGTTGAGACGTTCCACGAGGGCAGCCAGTCGTGCGCGCTGGCGGAGGACACGGGCTGCGGCGGCTGCAGTTCTTGACCTAGTCGCTTCGCCAGGCCGGCAACTAATCCTGAAGCGCCTTGGCGACCGGGCCTCTCTTGCAAGCCGTCCTCCAGGAGATGATCGGCCAGCATAGCGAGGTTGTTCCCAGCCAACGTCCCGGAGATTCGATACGCCAGTCTCGGTCGGCCCCGTCTCGATGCCGAATGGACTGGGGCGGCCTCGAGCCGCCCGTCTGCTCTGAGAATTGTCAGGTGGTGGCGTACGGCCGGCTGCAGCATTCTGAACGCCCTCGCAATCTCATCTGCGTCGGCTCTTGGATGGTGAGCCACATAATCAAGGATCCTGCTTCGGACTGTGGTGCGCATCCTGAGGAGTGTACATGCGCATCCATATATTTTGTAAATATATACTTGGATTAATAGGTTGACGAGCTGTGGTCGAGAACGTATACTCATGGAACTTATCTTGTGAAATGGGCCTCAATTGGGACTCCACGTACGCAGTTGCGCTTGCCCTCCGTCACGCTCACCCGGACGTCGACCTGGAAAACGTGACGCTCAAACAGCTGTTCGATTGGATCATGGCACTGCCCGGCTTTTCGGACGAGGCCGTGCTGTGCAACGACGAGATACTGCAGTCAGTCTTCCAGGAATGGTATGAGGTGAGCATCGATGCCTGAACCCAGTCTGTCTTCGCCCGGCTACGAGATTCCAGAGGACATTCAACACGCCGTAAACATCACCACGCTTGATCGGCTGTACAACTGGGGACGGCGGTCGTCGGTCTGGCCGATGATGTTTGGGCTGGCCTGTTGCGCGATCGAGATGATCGCCGCGCAGGCCTCACGCTACGACCTGGCGCGCTTCGGCATGGAGGTGATGCGTGCCAGTCCGCGCCAGTGTGACCTGATGATCGTCGCGGGGACCGTCACTAAGAAGATGACTCCCTCGATAGTGCGCCTGTACAACCAGATGCCTGAGCCCAAGTACGTCGTTGCGATGGGCGCGTGCGCCGCCGGAGGCGGGCCATTCAAGGAAGGCTACAACGTTGTGGCGGGCGTGGACAAATTCATCCCAGTGGACGTATACATTCCCGGCTGCCCTCCCACCCCACAGGCCCTCACGGCTGGCTTGATCAAGCTCCAGGAGAAGATCGATCGACAGTCGATTCGCAGTGTACGCTGGTATCAGAAGGGCGCCGACTCGGTGGAGATCCCCATGCCGATCCTCGGCCCGGATCTGATCGATCCTCGCCGGTCGGATGAAATCAGGCGCCTGGCCGCCGGGCAGGCCTCGAACGAATCCGTCGGCGCCGAAAATTCGCAGAACGCCTAGGAGAACTGCATGGCAACTCTGGAGCGAACTGAGGCAATCGATCTTTCCACGCTGGTTCCCGGTGCTGTGACGCCTGATGCACGTCCCAACTACGAGGGCTGGATCGTGCAGCCTGTCCAAGTTACTCGAGGTGGCTACAGCGATCCGAGATCGGCTTGGCTTTGACTTGCTTTCCTCGGTCACGGGAGTGGACTACTTCCCCGACACGATGGAGGTGGTCTACCACGCCTATCGCACGGTGGGCGGTCCAGGCCTGGTCTTCAAAGTCCAGGTTCCGCGCCAGGATCCGATCGAAGTCCCATCCGTTGACTCCGATTTGGCCGGGCGCGGAGTTCCAGGAACGTGAAATCTGGGATCTGTATGGCATTCGACTTCATTGGGCACCCAGACCTGCGCCGCATCCTGCTTTGGGAGGGCTTTGAGGGCCACCCACTGCGCAAGGATTGGCGCGAGGCGTTCTTTGAAGAGGACATTCAAGCCCCTCAAGAGCCGCTGGCCTGAAGGCACTTACGTCAGCGCCGAAGACAAGAACAAGTACAGGGACAACCTGCAGTTCCCGCAGGACTTCGATCCGGAAAAAGCCGTCTTCGACGGCGAAGCTGCACTCTACGGCGCACTTGCGAAGTACACCACGACAGCGGGGGGGCTCAAGACAGATCACATGGTGGTAAACATGGGCCCGCAGCACCCATCCACCCACGGCGTTTTTCGGGCCGCAGTCGTGCTGGATGGGGAAACCATCCTCAGCGTGAAGCCAGTGGTCGGTTACCTGCATCGCAATCACGAGAAGATCGGCGAGCGCAACACGTTCCTGCAGAACATGCCCTATACGGACCGGCTGGATTACTTCAACTCCATGAGCAACAACTGGGGCTACTCGCTGGCAGTGGAGAAGCTGATGGGGGTGCAACCGCCGGAACGCGCCGAGTACCTGCGCGTGATCATGGCCGAACTCAGCCGCATTCAGAACCACCTGATCCTCATCGGCATGTTGCTCAACGATCTGGGCGCCTACTTCACTCCAGCTCTGTATGCGTTTGAGGAACGAGAACTCATTCTGGACATATTCGAAGCGGCTTCCGGCTCGCGCATGATGTGCAACTACCATCGCTTCGGCGGAGTGTCACGCGACCTTCCGGATGGTGTGCTTGAAAAGATCCGCGGCCTGGTGGACGAGCGCCTGCCGCGGAAGGTGGATGAGTTTGAACGGCTGATCTCAGAGAACGAGATCTTTCTCTCTCGCATGCGGGGTGTAGCGGTGATCAACGGCGAGGACGCGGCCCGCTACTCAGTCACCGGCCCGGTGTTCGCGCGCCGCCGGCATACCTTACGACGTCCGTCGGGCCCAGCCGTATGGCATCTACGATCGTTTCGATTTCGACGTTGCCCTGCGCCAACACGGTGACCTGTTTGACAACTACCTGATCCGCGTGGACGAGATCCGCCAATCGCTGCGCATACTATCGCAGGCTGTGAAGCAGATACCCGAAGGCCCGATCATCGCCGGCAAGCCGCAGTACCAGGTTCGGGTTCCGGCGGGCGAAGCCTACGGCCGCATCGAGGCGCCCAAGGGCGAACTGGGCTTCTACGTGGTATCCACGGGCAAACCCAATCCCTGGCGCTATCACGTCCGGGCCCCCAGTTTCATCAACATCACCGGGCTGGAACACATGTGTGCCGGCAAGAAGATCGCGGACTTTGTTGCCATCTTTGGTGTGTTGGACGTGGTTCTTGGCGAGATGGATCGTTGACCGGAGACCTGCCCATGTATGGAAAAGGCATCATCAAGGGGCTTGGCGTCACACTAAGACGCTTCATCAATACCTATGTGGACGACTTTGCATGGTGGGGCCGCCGCTATTTCAACGCAACCGGAATTGCCCACCGCTCCAGCAAGGACACCAAGGGCATCTTCACCGTTCAGTTTCCGGAAGAGAAGCTGCCGGTGCCGGAGGAATTCCGCTACGTCCCTTTCCTGGTCTACGACGAAGCCGAAGACAACAAGAAAGAGATCCGCTGCACGTCCTGCGGCATTTGCGCCAAAGTCTGCCCGCCTCAATGCATCTGGATCGTCCGCACCAACGATCCCAAGACGGGCCGACCGGTGCCTGAGCCCGCCGAGTTTTTCATCGACGCCGACATTTGCATGAATTGCGGTTTTTGCGCCGAGTACTGCCCCTTCGATGCGATCATCATGGATCACGACTATGAGATTGCCTCGTACACCCGTAATGTTTTCAACATGGAGCAGTTGCTCAAGCCAGCATCCTACTATAAGAGCATCCGACCGCTCAACTATCAGCGCAACGAAGAGGAGCGCCAGGCCAAGCTGGCTGCCAAGGCTGCCAAGGCCGAGGCCGCCGCATAAGCGGCGCTCCACTCGCCGCGGAAGGCCCATCCAACCCATGAACAAGAACCCAGAACAGGGCGATGTACTCGCCGCCCTAAGCAAAGTCCAGGAGCCCGAGCTTCACAGCGACCTGGTCTCGCTCAACATGATCAAGGACCTTGGCATTGTCGACGGCAAGGTTTCCTTCACAATTGTCCTCACCACGCCTGCCTGCCCGCTGCGTGGGCAAATCGAGAAGGAGGCCCGCCAGGCCGTAATGGCGGTTTCCGGTGTGCAGACGGTGCAGATCAAGTGGGATTCCAATGTTCCAAATGACGGCCGCATGCGAGGACTGGTAACGATGCCTATCCGGAATGCGGTCGCCGTCGGATCAGGCAAGGGTGGCGTCGGCAAATCGACGGTCGCGGTCAACATCGCGGTGTCACTAGCGCAAACGGGCGCCCGGGTGGGCCTCCTGGATGCGGATATTTATGGTCCTAATTTGCCCACCATGTTGGGTGTGAGTACGCTTCCGCCCCCCAACGGTACCAAGCTGGTTCCGGCTGAGGCGCACGGCCTCAAGATGATCTCGATGGGGCTGTTGGTCAAGCCCGGTCAACCCCTTATCTGGCGCGGGCCCATGCTCAACTCGGCCATCCGGCAGTTCCTGGGCGAAGTAGAGTGGGGCGAGCTCGACTACCTGATCGTGGACCTGCCTCCGGGGACAGGGGACGCGGCCCTCTCCCTGGCGCAGGCGCTCCCCCTCAGTGGGGCCATCATCGTCACGCTGCCACAGCAAGTGAGCATTGAAGACGCCAGCCGCGGGCTGCAGATGTTCCGGACCCTCGAAGTCCCTGTCCTCGGAGTAATCGAAAACATGTCGTTCCTTGATCTTCCAGATGGAACGCGGATGGACATCTTCGGCTCAGGCGGTGGCGAACAGCTTGCCCTGGCCACCAACACGCCTTTCCTTGGAAAGATACCCATTGCGCCGGCCGTCCGCGAGGGCGGCGACATCGGAATTCCGATTGTCGTTTCTCAGCCGGACTCCCCGGCGGCCGCAGGCGCTGCGTGGCATTGCGGAGAGCCTTGCCGCGCGGATAAGTGTAGCGGCCCTAAGCGGGCAGAACGAGCTGCCGATCAACATCGTTGAATAGGCAGCGGCGGTGGCCGTCGACGATGGCATGCGCCGGCATCCAGGCGGGAGACGGCAGCGGCGCGGCTTGTGATCGAGCCAAAGGTATAATTCAGACATGCAAACAAGCATTATCGGTGTGCGATTCACCCAGCGTGGGCAAGATCTATCATTTCGATGCCACGTCACTGGGTCAAGTGGCGACTGGCGAACACGTTGTGGTCGATACGGCCCGAGGCAGGCACCTGGGCGAGGTGGTGCAGGTGTTGCCGGACCCGCCGGCGCGCCCGATGGCGGCTGGAAACGCGTCGACCGACGCGCCACCCCGCGCGATCTACTGCTGCAACAGACCTGGCAGGGCCATCAGACGGAAGCCATGATCAATTGCCGCGCCCGGGCCTCTGAACTTGGCCTGCGGGGCATCAAGATCGTGGCCGCAGAATACAACTTCGACGGTTCGCGCCTGGTGTTGATGTTCAGCACCGACAGCGACGACAAACCGGATCTGAAGTCCCTGCGCAAAGACATGCAGGCCATGTATCCAAACACGCAACTCGAAATGCGCCAGATCGGACCGCGGGATGTCGCCAAGATCCTCGGCGGCATGGGCGCCTGCGGCCTCGAGACCCGGTGCTGTTCCAAGTTCCTCACCGATTTCAGCCCCATCTCGATCAAGATGGCCAAGGAACAGGGCATCTCCCTTACGCCAACGGAGATCACCGGCATGTGCGGGCGGCTGCGTTGCTGCCTGATCTACGAGTATGAGCAATACGTGGAGGCCCGCAAGCAGTTGCCCAAACGCAACAAGCGCGTGGTAACGCCGCGGGGTGAAGGCAAAGTCGTGGATGCACTCCCCCTGTCCGGTCGGGTAATGGTCCTGATGGACAACACCGAAGACAAGCACATTGTCATGACCTTCGATCGCGAAGAGCTCCAGCCCTGGGATGAGTTGGAAGCGCTTAAGCGCAAGTCGGAAGCCCCGTGCGACAGACACGAGGGCGGCGGCTGCACCTGCGGCAAAGCGAACAAGCCTTGAGTTAGTTGCGGCCATCGCTGCCACTCTCGAGCCCAGGGAGAAAATCCGACATGGCCATCGTGGCCCCCTCGACAGTGGAAAACGCAGGCGTGTGGACGAGCCCACGTCGGATTCTGGTGGTGCTCGCTCACCCCGACGACCCCGAGTTCTTCTGCGGGGGCACGCTGGCGGCCTGGGCGAGGGCTGGCCACCAGATCGACTACTATCTCCTGACCTGCGGTGACAAGGGCTACAACGACACGACCAAACCAGATGACATCAAGTCAGATGAGCTGTGCGCGCTCCGGCACCGCGAACAGCGTGCGGCCGCCTCGATCATTGGCGTTGGCGCAGGTTCACTTCCTGGATCGCCCGGACGGCTATCTTGTGGCCGACCTGGACTTGCGCCGTGATATCGTTCGCCTGATCCGCCGCATGAAACCGGATATCCTCGTCACCTGCGATCCCCAGAACTCTGTTCACGGTCTATGGCATCAACCATCCCGATCACAGAGCCGCGGGTCAAGCTGTCCTGGATGCCGTCTTCCCCGCAGCAGGCAACGCGGCATACTTCCCGGAACTGGTGCAGGAGGGCTACCTCCCGCATACGCCGGCGGAGGTCTGGTGTTCTGGCACCAATCAGCCGACTGTTGTGATGGACATCACTGAAACGTGGCCGACCAAGCTGGATGCACTTCTACAGCATCGATCCCAGATCGGGGATCCCGATGGTTTTCGCGGCTCGCATGCTCTCCAGGCGGGTTGATGGCACGACCGAAGATCAACCTCGCTTCGAGGAGAAATTCCGGGTCGTGCAATATTCATAATTCCATCGCCCTTGCACAAATGGGGATTTCATCACGGAGCCGTTCAATATGACCGATTTCGTCGCCGCAGGCCCAGGCTCTCTTCCCATTCACCCAGTCGATCAGGCGAGACCTGCATATGCACCCGGAACTTGGGTTTCATGAGGTGCGGACGGCTGGCATTGTGGCACACGAACTCCAGCAGCTTGGACTGGAAGTCACCACGGGCGTCGGCAAGACCGGCGTCGTCGGACTGCTTGAGGGCGGGCAACCCGGCCCCACCATCCTGCTTCGTTTCGACATGGATGCCCTGCCCATCATGGAGCAAACGGGCGCCGAGTACGCCTCGACGTCCCCTGGGGTCATGCACGCCTGCGGTCACGATGGCCACACAGCGATCGGCTTGACCGTGGCCCGCCTCCTGCATGCGCGACCGCCAGAACCTCGCAGGAAATCTCAAATTCTGCTTCCAACCGTGCGAGGAGGGCTTCGGTGATGAGGGGACGGGCGGGAACGAGATGATGATCCGCGACGGTGTGCTTGAGGGTCCACACGTGGACCGGACGCTTGCGCTCCACCTTTGGAACGAGAAACCGGTTGGATGGCTGGGCATCGCCGCTGGCCCGGTGATGGCCGGTGCAGAGCTCTTCTCGCTGAAGCTGGAGGGCCGTGGAGGCCACGGGGCCGCGCCCCATCTGACGATCGACCCCATCGTGGCAGCCGCGCAGATCGTCTCAGCACTTCAAACGATCACGTCTCGAAACGTCGCCCCGCTGGAGACTGCCGTCGTCAGCGTGACCACGATACACAGCGGCACGGCGTTCAACGTGATACCGCAGACGGCCGAGCTCACGGGCACGATCCGCACGTTCGACGCTGGCGTCCGGAGCAGAGGTCCTGGAACGGCTCGAGGCCATAGCACGCAGGCATTGGCGCCGCCATGGGCTGCGAGGTGACCCTCGAGTCAAAGCGCGTAACGCCGGCGGTCGTAAACGACGCGGAAATCGCCGGAGCGCATCCAGGGGGTGGCGCATGCCTTGCTGCCGCAGAGCGATCTCTCAACCTCGGCTTTCATCACGATGGGCGCAGAGGACATGGCTTTCATGCAGGAGAGGGTGCCTGGGTGCTATTTCTTCGTGGGGTCAAACAACAGGGACCGTCACCTTGACTACGGTCATCACCACCCCAAGTTCGACTTTGACGAAGCAGCCCTGCCCCGCGCGGCTGCCCTGATGGCGGCCGCGGCTGCCGATATGCTGAAGGTGGCGTGAGGGAACCCCGACGGCAGCGCCCGCGACCCATTCAAGCTCATCACCCGCGAGCTTGGCCCACGAGCCTTCGCATCGTCATCGCTGCGCAGGCGGTGGCGTGTCTGCTTTCGGCTTGCGGGAGTACGCAGCCAGTTGGGCCGACGGGCTTGCCTCAGACCGCACTTCCCCCAGGCCCTGCATCAGAAACGCCGGCTACTCCTCCCGTGACGGCAGTCGATTCATTGGCCGCGTCACCAGGTTGTTACTATGTGTGGGCGACGCGCGAACTGCCGGAACTCAGCTCCGAACTCCAGGCACAACTGAGCGACGCCGGCCTCCTCGTGGATGTCCGGGCGTACGCCTTTGGAGAAGATTGTCGTATGGAGTCGGGAGATGCAGCATTCCATGCAATGGAGACCGATTACAGCCTCATTGTTCACGTGCACTCGACCAGCGATGAAGTGGCGCTCGGCGAGGCGGTCGCCGAGGCCATGGCAGTGATCGACCAACTGGGTCCGGGTCTGATCCTTGGGCCGCAACCCGGGAGAGTTGAGTTCGAGTTCATTGCGCAGGGCTCAAACTCGGTACGCTTGAACATTGAAATCGCTCGATTTAGGCAGGAGGCCGCGGGACTCGAGGGGGCTGCCCTTTTCAGACACTTCCAAGGCCCTCGCTGAACTCACGGTTGTGGCGTAACTGGATGGGCTGAGATGAAGATCGCGGTCACCGGCGCATACTCGTATTCCGGCAAGTACATCACCGCCCGCCTCCTGGCCAGGGGCGCGGAGGTTATCACCCTCACCGGGCACCCAGACAGATCGGATCCATTTGACGGCCGCGTCCGCGCGTTCCCCCTGGATTTTTCCAGCCCGCCCAGGCTGGAGGAGGCGTTGCACGGATGCAATGTGCTGGTGAACACGTATTGGATACGCTTCGACCGGGGAGGCAACACCCAGGCCCGAGCCGTCGACAACACATCGGCGCTGATCAATGCGGCCCGGGGTGCGGGCGTGTCCCGCATCGTACACGTGAGCATCACAAATCCGAGAATCAATTCGCCGTTGCCGTACTTTCGTGGCAAAGCCGCCAATGAACGCACGGTCTCGAGCTCAGGGCTGAGCCACGCCATCCTTCGTCCGACGGTGCTGTTCGGCCGGGAAGATATCCTCATTAACAACATCGCCTTCCTTCTCAGGCGTTTCCCGGTCTTCCTCATGGCCGGCAACGGTGAGTATGCCCTCCAACCTGTGTACGTGGACGATCTGGCATCATTGGTGGAGCAGTCGATCTTCACGAAGGATAGCTACACCATGGATGTCGTGGGCCGCGAGAGCTACACGTTCCGCCGGCTCGTCGAGCTTATCGCCAACAGCATTGGAACCAGGCGCCCCTTGATTGCGGTGGCGCCCGCAGTTCTGAAGGCTGCGGCCCGCGTGCTGGGCGCGGTCCTAGGTGATACGCTTCTGACCGACTATGAGTTGCAGGGCCTGATGGCGAACCTGCTGATCTCGGCAGAGCCGGCGCGATGCCCCACCAGCCTGTCCATGTGGCTGGCCCAGAATGCGGACGGTTTGGGCCGGACCTACGCCTCCGAGCTGAAGCGCCACTACCTCTAACGGCTCGACGGCCACGCGCCCCTTGTTCCCGTTGAACTCGCCCGAAAACCCCAAGGGCTAGTATCGATTCCGGATTGAAGCAGGCGCGCCACTGGCGGCACCCTGAGCGGGCTGGAGTGACGTTCGAATGGCGCGCTGCGTGTGCCTGTGCCGACTAGGAAATCTGCTTGCTGAGCAGCCGATCGAGGAGAGCACGCTCGCCCTTCGCGTCTCGAATGACACCATCAATCCACGCGGCGCGCAGCGACCGGAGAATGGACCGGAATCGTGGACCGGGCTTGAGGCCCCGAGCCTGTAGATCGCGGCCCGTGGTACGTGGCCGGACATGCCGCCAAGAGCGGAGGTAATCCACCAGCGCCTGTCGTTTTCGCCCAGCGGGAAAAGTCATCACAGCGGCCTGCAGCGCTGGTATCGGTATGGCATCCAGCATCAAGGTCAACTGGCTTGGTTGCCAGAGCTCCCACCTTGGAGCACGTTGATGCAGCCGGGCAGCCGCCAACATCAAGCTTAGCTCCTTCCCGCTGAAAGCGAGCCTACGACTCACTGAGCGCAGGCCCGCCGGCGAGAGATCCATCAGCCAAGCCATCCATCTTGCGAATGCGATACTTGAATCCGCGTGAGCCGAGAGGGAATCTGCATCCATTTGCGCCACGGCGGTAACCCGACGCAGACAGCCAGAATCCACCGGCAGCAATCGATGTACACTACCCAGAATGCCAAGGCCGGAAAGTCGTCTCAACATGGCCGCGGCGCTGTCTTCCCCCAGGATCAAATCCAGTTCATGGCGCACGCGCTGGCCCGAGAGCCGGCCAATCCAGCGTCCACCCGCCCGCATCCGTTCGCGTGTTCCCCTGCTGATCCGAAAACCAAGGCGTTTCTCGTACCGAACCGCCCGAAAGATACGCGTCGGATCGTCGACGAAGGAGCGCTCGTGCAGGACACGAATGCGCCCGGCGCGCACATCGAGAATGCCGCCGAGTGGATCCAGAACCGTTCCAAAGTGCGCGCCGTCGAGGCGGATGGCGATCGCATTGATGGTGAAGTCCCGGCGCAGAAGATCTTCGGCTATCGTTCCTGGGCGGACCTGCGGTAGGTCACCCGGATGCGCGTAGATTTCTGACCGCGCCGTAACGATGTCCAGGCTCCATGATCCGAACGCCGCAACTCGACTGCTTCGCCCCCTGAGCGGGCGGTTCCCGCCTCCAGGGTCGCGGTACCGAATCGGCGGTGGACGAGGGCGCTGCCGCCGTACCCGGCCGCCAGCGAGCACGCCAACGCGGCGGCATCCCCTTCGACGACCAGGTCCAGATCACGGGATGGCCTGCCAAGCAGCACGTCTCGCGGCAAGCCCCCGACCAGATATACGGGCATGCCGAGGGTCCGGGCATTCTTCGCGATGAGCCGAAGCAGGGCAAGATCCTGCGGACTGAGAACGTGCTTGAGGCGTTCACGCATGTCAGACACGACTCCAGCATTCTAACTGAGGAAATCGTGTATAATCCGCCGCATGCAGCGAAAGGATCAGCCGTTCCCGCGACTCATTCGTGGCCTCTGGTCTGGATAGGCGTGCCTCGGCATGCAAGCGGCGGCTCCCAGACCTGGTGAGCCGTCTTTTTCTTTCTGGAGGGATCGTTCTTTGAGGTGTCGATGAAGATCAGCGTCTTTGGCGGGTCACAGGCACGCGAGGGCTCAGATGCCTACGCCCAGGCGGAGGCACTCGGCGATCTGATCGCCCGGCGTGGCCACACGGTGCTTACGGGCGGCTACATGGGCACCATGGAAGCCGTGTCGAAGGGCGCGGCGCTTGCGGGCGGCCACGTCATCGGGGTCACGTGTGATGAAATCGGGCGCTGGCATGGCGGCTCCGCCAATGCCTGGGTGGCCGAGGAATGGAAGCAACCCACCCTCATCGAACGGCTGCAGCTGTTAATTCGCAGCGCAGACGCAGCGATGGCGCTCCCCGGCGGACCGGGTACCCTGGCCGAGGTTGCCCTCATGTGGAACCTCATGATCGTGGGCTCTCTGCAGTCCAGAAGGCTGATCCTGGTGGGTCACGCATGGAAGCACGTCATCGACTCCTTCTTTGTGAACCTGGGCGAGTACTCACCGGCGACGCAGCGCCAGTTCCTGGAATTTGCACCGAGTGTCGAGGGGGCCGCGCAGCTACTGGACCAGGTGACGGCATAAGGCGACTTACCGATCCACGCTTGGCCTCGCCGGATACCAGACCCGATCTCAACCCAGACAAGGTGATACATGCCGGAAGAAAAGCTTCCCTCCCGCGAACAGAACTTCTCCGAGTGGTACAACCAGTTGGTCCTCAAAGCCGAATTGGCGGACTACGCGCCGGTGCGCGGTTGCATGGTCGTGAGGCCCTATGGTTGGACCTTGTGGGAGAACATGAGCGGCGCACTCGACCGACGGTTCAAGGAGACCGGGCACGTCAACGCGGCCTTTCCAATGTTGATCCCAATGTCCTTCTTCGAGAAGGAAAAGGAGCATGTGGAGGGATTCTCGCCTGAACTGGCGGTGGTGACTCACGGCGGAGGCGAGAAACTGGAAGAACCCCTGGTCGTGCGCCCCACGTCGGAGACGATCATAGGATACATGTACTCGAAGTGGATCAAATCATGGCGGGACCTGCCCATCCTCATCAATCAGTGGGGAAGCGTCCTGCGCTGGGAGCTTCGCACGAAGCTCTTCCTGCGGACGGCGGAGTTCTACTGGCAGGAGGGACACACAGCGCATGCTTCCCGGCAGGAGGCGCTCGAAGAAATGTACCGGATCCTGGACGTATACGCCGACTTTGCCATCACTGAAACCGCCATTCCCGTTATCAAGGGTGTCAAGACGGATACCGAGAAGTTCGCAGGCGCCGCCATGTCCACCTCCATCGAGGGCATGATGCAGGACAGGAAGGCGCTGCAGTGCGGGACGTCGCACTATTTCGCCCAGAATTTCTCCAGAGCTTTCGAAATCCAATACCTTGATCCCAACAACACGCTTCAGTACTGTGAGACGACGTCCTGGGGTCTGTCAACCCGCATGATCGGCGCCATCATCATGGTGCATGGAGACGATCAGGGCCTGCTCCTCCCCCCCAGGGTGGCACCCACACAGGTGGTCTTGATCCCAATCTACAAGACTGATGAAGAAAAGGCGCGTGTTCTGGAGACGGCGCGCAGGGTGTTTGAGGAATTGCGGTCGGCCGGCATCCGTGTGAAGATGGATGACCGCGAGGAAGTCACGCCCGGGTTCAAGTTCAATGACTGGGAAATGCGCGGCGTCCCGCTGCGGGTCGAAATCGGGCCAAAGGACCTGGAGAAGTCCACCGTGGCGCTGGCCCGCCGCGACATAAGCGGCAAAGGCAACCGCTCCTTTGTGCCTCAGGCAGGGCTCGCGCTCGCCGTCAACGACCTGCTGCAGGAAATTCAGTCTTCGATGCTCGCCCGTGCGACGGCATTTCGGGATGCCAACATACACGAGCCTCGCGATATGGCGGAACTGGCCGATGTCGTCCAGAATGGCTGGGCCTTCTCCTGGTGGTGCGGGCGAACTGAATGCGAAACCAAAGTGAAAGACGAAACGAAGGCGACTACACGAAACATCCCTCTTGATCAGCCTGAGGGACACGGCAGGTGTATTGTCTGCGGCGAGTCGGCTGAGAAGAAGGTTTACTTCGCACGCGCATACTGACGGACCGCGGTTGTCGGCTGGCTTTTGGCGGCACCTCCGGCATTTGACCCATGCCTTCCATTGACCTCGCCCGATTACGGAAACAGGCTCTCCGACTGGCGGATTTCTTTTTCGCGCCCGAGGAGTTCGTGCGCCACCTTAATAGCACCCTGGACTCGTACGTGAACTACACCGTACGCGGGCGCCGGCCCGCGGTGGCCGGCAGTACTCTGGCCTCCCACCGGACACCAGCTGTCGTACTCAGGCAAATAGAGCGCGAGCTGGCACCACTCGCCTCCGCGACCGAACACGCGGCCGCCTCTCTGGCGCTCGCCGATCGACTGTGGGACGAATCCTGGCTTGAGAGCCGGCTCTTGGCGGCGTACGTTCTGGGCAAAGTCCCACCTGACGAAGCCCCACTGATCGCGCGGCTGACGGCATGGATCGGACAGATCCGAGATCCGGAGCTACGGGGCCGACTGCTAGATGCCAGTTTGTTCAGCATGCGCAGGGAGTCCCCGGACGTGTTCCTGCAGCTCATCGGCGAGTGGCTGCGACCGGAACGCCCCCGCTTCTGGCCCGCGGCCATCCAGGCCGCGATCTCCGCTGCCGGCGATCCGGAGTTTCCGAATCTGCCGGGACTCCTGGCGGCACTTGAACCTGCACTCAGGCGAGCCCCTGCCGAGATGCAGCTTGAGTTCGAGTCGCTCCTGATCGCACTCATGGCCGTCTCGCCGACGGAAACGACGTTCCTAGTTCGGCAGATTCTCGTGTCCTCGGATGACCCCTCCACCACCCTGCTCTTTCGGCGCATGAGTCCAGCCCTCCCGCCTGAACTACAGGATGAGATTCGTGAATTGGCACACGGCAAACCCGCCTCCGTCGCCTGACCGGCACGCGCGAGCCGCACCCGACTTAGAGGAGGCCACATGTTTGGATACTTGAATGTGCTGATCGGCGGCGGATTACTGGTCGCCGGCCGAAAGCTGTTTTGGCTGCTCGTAGGCGGACTCGGCTTCATGTTGGGGCTTGAGCTCTCAAGCCGCCTAGCTTTCCGGTCGCCGTGGATGCTGTGGGTGGCGGCGCTTGTCCTTGGAGTCGTGTTCGCGTTGTTAGCGGTTTTTGTGGAAACCGTTGCCATCGGTGCTGCTGGCTTCCTGGGAGGCGGACTAGACTCTAATGAGGCTGGCTGTGCTCGTCGGCCTGGATGCGCCAATTGCCCGGACTGTAAGTTTCGTAGCCGGCGCCGTCTTGGGCGTCGTACTGATCGTCTGGCTCTTCAACTGGGCGCTCATCCTGATTTCGTCTGCCGCGGGTGCTTCGTTGGTGACAGCCGGCCTTGTACTCACAGGCCCTCAGCGCCCACTGGCCTTTCTCGTACTATTTCTTGCAGGCGTGCTCGTGCAATGGCTGAGCATGCGATCAGAGCATCCTCGACCTGCCAAGCGTCCTCCGCAAACGACCTAGCTGAGCCAGGTCGGCCGCAAGCCCAACCGTAAGGCCGATTCCACGCAAGCTCCGAGACGAGCCCACACCATGGGTGTGATCGTCCTGATTCCGCACGGATGGATGGTGTGGAAGCCGGCCTAGCTGCAAGGGCATGGCAGCCTCGTCCTCTTCTCCTGGACCGCACCCCCGGGCGCAATCCACGGGTGTCAGTAGCTGCCTGCTGGTCTCCGCATGGCCAATTCGGATTATGCGGATTAGAATTGTTTGCTATTCCACCCCCGCGGAGGAGATCCGATCATGGCAAATTCCCGTAAGGCAGGTAGCATGCAGGGCGAGGTGTTCCATCCGTCGAGCGACGTAACCGCCCTGGCGCGGCTGAAGGATTGGGACGCGTTGACTGAAAAGAGCCTTGCTGACCCCCAGGCGTTCTGGGCACACGAGGCTCAAGAGCTGGAGTGGTTCAGGACATGGGATCGAGTGTTGGATGACTCCCAGCGGCCGTTTTTCAAGTGGTTTGTGGGCGGCCAGGTCAACATCGTCCACAATGCAATCGACCGGCATCTGCACACGCATCGAAAGAACAAGCTGGCGCTGATCTGGGAATCGGAGGACGGCAAGCAGCACGAGACGTTCTCGTACTACGCCATGAATCGTGAGGTCAGCCGCATGGCCAACATCATCAAGGCCATGGGCATTCGCAAAGGCGATCGAGTCACGATCTATCTTGGCCGAATCCCGCAGATCGTTTTCGCCATGCTGGCGTGCGCGAAGATTGGTGCCGTTCACTCCGTGGTATTTGGCGGCTTCTCCGTGGATTCGCTCCAGGGCCGAATTGATGACAGTGAGTCGAAGCTGGTGATCACCGCCGACGGCAGCTACAACAACGGCAAGGTGGTCGAACTGAAACGGACGGTGGATGATGCCCTGCGACGCTGCCCCAGCGTCGAAAACGTGATCGTGATCAAGCGGGTCGGCCACGAGGTGCCCATGGAGGCCAGCCGCGATCATTGGTATCACGAGATGCTGGCGCTGCCGATCGCGAATGGCAAATGCCCCACGGAAGTGATGGATGCCGAGGACCCTCTGTACATCCTATACACTTCCGGTTCGACGGGGAAACCCAAGGCGATCCTGCACACACATGGGGGCTACATGGTGGGCACATACAGCACAATGAAATACGTGTTTGATGTGCAAGACGAGGACCGATGGTGGTGCGCCGCCGACCCGGGATGGGTCACCGGCCATTCCTACATAGTGTACGGCCCCCTGCTAAACGGCGCGACCTCCTTCATGTTCGAAGGTGGACCGGCCTACCCCTACCCTAATCGGTGGTGGCAGTGTGTGGAGCGCTACGGCATCACGATCCTCTACACCGCGCCAACCGCTATCAGGGGCCTGATGCGATTCGGGGAAGCCTGGCCGAACAAACACGACCTGTCTTCGCTGCGCTTGCTGGGGAGCGTCGGAGAACCGATCAACCCGGAGGCCTGGAAATGGTACTACCGCGTCATCGGAAAAGAACGCTGTCCCATCATGGATACCTGGTGGCAGACCGAGACCGGCATGTTCATGATCACACCCACGCCAACCGTGCCGCTTAAGCCGGGCTCAGCGACCCGCCCTTTCTTTGGGCAGGAGGCGGACATTCTGGACGAGCAGGGCAAGCCAGTGCCTGACGATACGGAAGGTTACCTGGTACTGAAACACCCCTGGCCGGCGATGCTGCGCACCGTCTACAAGGACCCGGATCGGTATGTAAGCCAGTACTGGTCGAAGTACCCCGGCGTGTACACAACGGGTGACTCTGCCAAACGCGACAAGGACGGCTATTTCTGGATAATTGGTCGGGTGGACGACGTGATCAAGGTGTCGGGCCATCGACTGGGCACGGCGGAAATCGAATCTGCCCTGGTGAGTCACCCGGCGGTGGCCGAGGCGGCCGCCATTGGGCTGCCGCATGAGCTGAAGGGACAAGCGATCCACACCTTTGTGCTTCTGCGCTCGGGTTTTGAGCCGTCCGCCGATCTCGCAGAGGAACTGCGACAGCATGTGGCCACGCATATGGGGCCAATTGCCAGGCCCGAAGACGTCAAGTTCCTTGAGAAGCTCCCCAAGACCCGCTCGGGCAAGATCATGCGGCGGGTTCTCAAGGCTCGCGCACAGGGTCTGCCGGAGGGCGACGTAAGCACCCTAGAGGAATAGCGCTGCTTCGGCAATCTTGGCTGAGCCAGGCACGCGCTGACAGATTCCGACCGTTCAGCAGCCGGCTGCAGCGCCAGAACTACCACTCTCTTGCAACGTTCTTGCCGCCACGCGAGGTGTGAGACATTGTAGAATCCGACACGTGGCTGAGGCGGATCAGATCCAAGATCTCGAGGCATGGCGGGCCTCGCTGGACGCGGAGCTTAGGCGCGCGGATGGCCCGCTAACTCTGGTTGGCCACTTCTGGTTACAGGACGGCATAAACACGATCGGCTCGTCGCGCGATTGCACGCTCTGCCTTCCCAAGCCCGCGCCTCGGCTCATTGGTGCGTTCGACTACGACGGGCGCCAGCTGAGATTCAGAGCCGACATTGGACAGGTCGCTGAGATCGACGGCGTCAGGGCCGACCCGGGCGTCAGTGCAAAATTACGCACCGAGTCCTCCCCCTCTCGCGTGACTTTCGGCGAGATCACAATGGTGCCGGTACTGTACGGCGGTAAGCTGGGGGTTCAGGTGCGAGATCGCTCTCGGCCCGGAGTTGCCACCTTTCCCGCCCGAAATTGGTATACGGTTGATGCGCGCTTCGCGATTGATGCCACCTACACTCCGTATCCAGCACCGGTGAAACTCACCATGCCCGATACCGTGGGCGGGCAGCAAGTCGGCTATGCCCAGGGCTACGTCGGCTTCAAGCTGGATGGCAAAGGACACAACTTGGACGCCACCGAGTCGGAGGACGGTCGCCTCTTCCTGCAGTTCCGTGACCGAACGAACGGGACTGACACGTACTCGCAGGGGCGCTTCCTTTTCACAAATGTCGTCTCGGAGGACGGGACGGTGCGGGTTGATTTCAATCGAGCATTCAATCCGGTGGCAGCGTTCACGGCCCACCTGCCTTCGACGGTGCCGCCGACGAACCACGTCCTTAATTGTCGCATGGAGGCCGGCGAGCGCCTCCCCAGCACCCCGCCTGAATGGGCTTGAGAATTCCTGCTTAGTGAACGGGGCGCGGCGCGCCGTCAGATACCTGTCAGCCGGAACAGTGCTTCGGGTACCCAGAATCCGCCTAATCCAAAGAACCCCACCCCGAGCGATCCAAGCAGAATCACGACGCCGAGTGCCATAAGCAGCTTGTCCCCAAGCCTGTAGTGCAACTGCTCCAACCAGGTACGTGGACCGACGCCGAACGCCCGCAGATCCATGGCGTCGATAATGTCCTCGCTGCCAATGATGGCATGGATCGTGACCGGCACCATGAGCGGCCCCAGTTTGCGGACTTGTTGAATCAGCCCACCGCTGATCTTCTCCAGTTCGTACCCGCGCGCCCTTTGGGCATCCATGGTCAGTTGGAAATCCCGCCCGAAAGTGGGGATGAAGCGCATGGTGAGATCCATTGCATATGCGATCTTGTCGGGGAGTCCCAATCCCTTGAACGTGATCCCATATTGCGCCGGGTTCAGTGAGTAAGGGATCAAGATCGTCATGATCGCGATGCTGAACACCCGCACGAACTGGCTCAGCCCGAAAAATGCGCGCTCCACAGTGATGTGCAGCGTGGGCGTCCATCCCAGAATTGAGAAACCGGCGCGCAGGTCGCGAATCAGATGCTCCTGCTTGTAGACCTCCGTGCCCCCGCGTCCCGTTAGAAACGTCAAGACCGAGAAAAAGAAGACAAAGCCGATGATGAAAACGAACGCACGCCGAATTTCATGCCAGCGGACTCCGGAGGTCACGAGCACCACCACGGCGATCACGAAAAAGAATAGGAGGAATTTAACATCCCAGAAAGCAAGCGTGGAAAAGAGAAAGCAGAGGTAGAAAATGATCCAAGCGCGGCCGTCAAAGCGCTGGATCAGCGAGTTCTCACGCTTGCGGTACCGCCATGCAACAAGCATCGCTTCTCAGGATGTCCGGTGACCCGACCGATGCGGGTCACCGGACATCGCATCTATGCTATCGCCCGGACTGCCTCTGGACAGCCGCGTAGGCTGCCACCAGCAGCGGCACCAGGATAGCCGCGAAGATCAGGTTGGGGCCGGCTGCCGGCAGGAACTCCCCGACGACGGCCGCCGCCAGACTGAACCCGTTGATCCAGATATCGGACAGGGCCGCGAAGAGAATGCCGAGTATGTTCCCCAGCATGCCCCACGTCACCGCCGCAGCGACATCCAGGTTCGACCCGAAGGCAAATCGCACGATCAGAACGAGCACGAAGCCGACCACGATCGCGGCGCCGGCAAAGGACGAGATTGTCGCATCCCCGAAGACATTGTTGGCCGGATCGAAGAACAACATGTTCGGCTGGTTGCGATTTACCAGGAACAGCGCCACGGCCAGCACCGCCAGCACGCCGCCGATCCACAGCACCGTATCCAGGCTCTTCTTCTTGTCCTTGAAAAGCAGCGCCAGGCCGGAGATGAATCCGACCAGTCCGTTGCCGATGCTCCACTGAGGCGAAAGCCCGAATCCGGTCAGTGCGTCCCCGAACATGTTGCCCACGGCGCCCGTGAAGAACCCGACTACGGGTCCAAAAGCGTAGCCGAAGAACATGGGAATTGCGATGGCCGGGCGGAGAGAAACCTGGCTGAGCGACGGCACGACGAAGACGGTGCCATTGAACAGCCACGAGAAGACCGCGTACAGGGCCGCGCCGATTGCCATCCAAACCACCTGTCGAGTGCCGACTTCCCAGGCACCGTTGTCACGAGTGGCAAGATAAACCGCAAAGGCAATCAGCAAGCCGATTACGACAAAGACAAATCGCAACATGAGCGTGGCCTGATCGACGCTGAAGTTAAAGGGTCCCAGCGTCTGTGTGCCGAAGGCGAACATCACGACGGCAAAGATCACGAGGATCACGGCCAGTGAGATCAGGACATTTGTGAGCCGGTTTCCCATTTCTACTCTCCTCTATATTGGAAGGTGGGCCAATGACTCCGCCCTCAGGAATGCACCGGTCTGCGGGAAGCGCTCCACATTCATCGCAAGGAGCGAGGATGGCACCAAGTGGCACGCTTCGAGTTGGCGGAAGTCGCTGAGCACGTCGGCAGGAGGGCCATCCGCCACCAGGCGGCCCGCCGCCATCAAGAGCACACGATTGGCGTAGATGACCGCCAGGTCCACATCATGAGTGATGAACATCACAGCGCTGAAGCCGGGCATCTGCATTATCGAATCCATGAAGTTCATGTAATTCTGATAATCCTGCCCAGCCGTGGGTTCGTCCATCACCAGGATGCGCGAGCGCATGGCCAGAATGGCCGCGATGCTGACGCGCTTTTGCTGGCCGAATGACAATGCCAGCGGAGGGTCGTCCTCTTTGTCTGACAGATTCACGATCTGCAGGGCCTGTTTCACCTCCTTCTCGATCTCTGTTTTCGGGTGCTTCAGATTGGTTGGTCCGAAGGCCAGCTCCTCGCGCACCGTTGGGGCAAAGAGCATGTGGCTTGGACTTTGGAAGACGTAGCCCAGAGTGGATGCAATCTGGGCAACACTGGCTTCTTTTGTGTTCCTGCCCTCGACAAGCACGCGGCCCGAACTCGGCTTCACGAGACCGATGGCGTGCTTCACAAGTGTCGTCTTGCCGGCACCATTGGCCCCCAGGACCGCAATCACATCACCGCTGTGAATCGCGAGGTTGATGCCATGCAACACCTCGGCGCCCGCCTCATAACCGAATCCAACATTCTCAAACTGCACCAACGGAACCCCGTCATTGACCATCGCTGGCACGCCCGGCAGGATATGCAGCGGCTTGGGTGCGGCGTCGGTCTTTGCACGCCTCAGGATATCGCCCAGCGGGCAGTTTGACTTCGCGGTAGTCGATATGGTCCGAAAGGCCGCTGACCGGCCCCAGGTAGCGAATTTCGCCTTCGCGCATAAACAAGACGCGTGCAGGCCTGATCCGCAGCACGTCTTCGACGCGGTGCTCCACCATCAGCACCGTCATCCCCTCATCCGCGAGCTTCCTTACCATGTCCAGGGAGTCCTGGGCGCTTGCGGGATCCAGGCTCGCAAGGGGCTCATCCAGAAGCAGGATACTGGGTCGCATTGCCAGCACCCCTGCCAGCGCGACCTTTTGCTTCTCGCCTCCGGAGAGACTGAACGTGTCTCGATCCCGGAGGTGCGCAATCCGAAGGAGAGCCAGGGCTTCCTCAACACGCGCGGTGATCTCGGCACGATCCAGCGCGAGATTCTCCAGACCGAAAGCCACCTCGTTGATCACCTTGGTGCCAAGGATCTGCCTTTCCGGGTCCTGAAGCACTGTGCCGATTCGCTGTGAGATCGCTGAGAGCTTCCAGCCGGCGGAGTCCTCCCCGAAAATCAGCACACGGCCGTGCATCTGCCCTTTGTAGGATCGCGGTACCAAGCCGTTGATGGCCCGGATCAGCGTTGTTTTGCCGCACCCGCTGGCACCCGCGACCAGCAAGATTTCACCTGGGGCAGCACTGAAGCTGAGCCCCTTGATGGCCAGCTCGGTTCTATCCCGGTAACGGAAACTGAGATCCCGCACCTCAAGCGGCACTTGCAGATTCATGAAACCTGAGCCTGCGTTTCAGATGCCGGGCACGGCGTCAGAACCCGTATCCGCTCACCAACGTGGACTCCCAGGCGAACCGCGGCGCTGCCATTCACAACTGAAACGATCAAATTCCCGGTGCTTCCAAAGAGGGCAATCACCTCGCCGGACGGGCGCTCGCCGAAGGTCCGCACGAGACTCGTGATGCGGGCTCCCCGGACCTGAACCTCGATCGCCCCGTCCCTGGCCGCGGCCTCCAGATCCTCCAGCATGATATTTGATGCCGCATTGCCGAAGTGATCGATGTGAATCACCTCACCTTCCAGACCTCCAGGAATACGTCGGGGCCTTGGAAGATCAAGTAGGACTGGATCTGTGAAATCCGATCCTACGTCGCCCAGAGCAACCCCGCCCGCCAGATGCGCAGCGACGGGCGAGAAGACATCCCTTCCGTGGAAGACGTGGCTCACTTCCGGGCGCCAGAAGTCTGGCCGATCCAAGTGGACGAACCGTGCCTCTTCGTCAGCAGCCCGAATGCGCTCGAGCCAGAGAGTAATCGTGCCGTTGTCAGGCCCGACGTAGTAAGAAGAACCCAGCTGCGCCGCCATTGGCCGCCTATCCGTGCCTACGCCCGGATCCACCACCACCAGATGGATGCTGCCTGGAGGGAAGTACGGTGCGCTCCGCGCCAGTATCAGTGCGGCCTCCGACACATTCTGAGCGCCGATCATGTGGCTGACATCTGCAATTTGGGCCTGCGGACAGATCCCCCAGATCACGCCCTTCATGACGCCCACATTGCCGTCCTTGATCCCAAAGTCCGTCATCATCGCAATGGTAGGCAAGCGCTCTCTCTCCGAGTGCGGCAATGGCTGCGAGAAGGCCCCTACGAACATAGCCTCACAAGACATACCGCATCGCGCCGCGTGCGGATTATGAGGGGATAGACCGCCAGTGTCAAGCATGAAAAGGACGAATCGATATCCGCGCGGCGCCCCCGAGCTCAAGCCAAGAGGGCGCCAACTGGGCAGCCGGCAATGTCCGCTTAACATGCACGGCGCAATCACCAAGCGGTGGCGTGGGTCGCGAAGCCAGCCTCAAGTTGGTTCTCGATCACCACGCCAACCCGTTTCCGCAGGACTGCGCATCAGCATCCAAGGGCCGCGGCTATGTCCGGCAGCGCAGCTAGAGTCTGACCTACAAAACCCTGATTGCCTGCGGTATCGGTGCCACGAGCAGCCACTCGCATCTTGCGGGAGCGTTTCGCCTGAACGTTCTGGATACTGCCTGGCAGTTGCTTCAGGCAAAACAGACCCACTCGAGGAGTTGCGTTACTTCCGAGGCAAGCGGCACCATTCGCGGATCCTTCGTGGCCGACTCCAGCCCAAGGGACATCGTGGAGACGACATTTGGGGTGCCCGTCCGGCCACTGCAATGCCGGGGGCGAGAGCCGACCGTCATGCCGGCCCAGGGGGTGCCGCCGGGCGTTGTGCAATCACCATTACCGGAAGCTGACCAAGTTGCGAAGCTAGCTCGTCGCCGCCTTTCATTGCTGCCAACGATTCCTGGTGCACTAGAAAATAGCGGTGATGCGGTGTTCCCACGCCATGCCAGTCTATGGGCCGCAGAACCCCGTGTATTCTTACCGATGTTGGTGAGTATCGTCACGCGCGATCAGTACACGTTACTTTGACGATTGGGAGGTCATCCGCTATACTTCATGCGGCGATTAGAGTGTCGGCAGGCGAAAGGCTGACTTGGGCTGCCCGCTTGTTCGGCACACTCAGCACACGCGTTGCAGGAGGTCTCATGGCTTTCAAGCTCACGTACGCAACAATGTTCAATCCGCCTGAGGAGCTGCACCGGGGCTTCGACGCGGCGGTGGTTCGGTTGAAGCAGAACCTTGGCAAAGAGTACGGAATGATCATCGACGGAAGAGACGTCTTCGCCGATGAAAAACTGGAGGACCGTTCTCCCGTCAATACCGATTGGGTGCTCGCCCGAATGCAGAAAGGGACGGCCGCGCACGCTCAGCAGGCGATTAGCGCCGCACGCAAGGCGTTTCCCGGCTGGTCGCATACTCCGTGGCAGGAGCGGGTTCGTCTGGTACGCAAGGCGGCGTCGATCATAGAGAAGCGAATCTTCGACCTGGGCGCCGCCATGGCCCTCGAGGTTGGCAAGAACCGCATGGAATCGCTGGGGGACGTTCAGGAAACCGCCGATCTCATGTCGTATTCGGCGCTCATGATGGAACAAAACAAGGGCTTCATACGCCCCATGGGCAAGGATCCGCTCGTCGGGTACGACGCGACCAATACTTCAGTTCTGCGCCCATATGGCGTCTGGCTCGTTGTCAGTCCGTTCAACTTTCCCTTCGCCCTGACCGGCGGACCCACCGGCGCCGCCCTAGTTGCCGGCAATACCGTGGTCATCAAGCCGGCAACCGATACGGCCTGGATCGTTCGCCTGTATGCCGAATGCCTAAGAGATGCCGGCTTCCCAGCCGGAGTGGTCAACTTCGTCACCGGTCCGGGCTCCAGCCTCGGGCAGGCTTTGGTCGACAGCCATGAGCTCGACGGGGCGACATTCACTGGGTCTTTTGACGTAGGAATGCGCCTATTCCGGGATTTCGCGGGGCGCGATTACGTGCGGCCTGTGGTCCTTGAGCTGGGAGGCAAGAACCCTGCCATCGTCTCGCGGAACGGGAACCTTGCCGACGCCGCGACGGGAATCATGCGGTCTGCTTTCGGCCTGCAGGGTCAGAAATGCTCCGCAGCCTCGCGCGTGCTGGTCGAGGAGCCAGTCTACGACGAATTGGTTGGGCGGCTCAAGGAGATGGCTGACAAGCTGGTAATCGGCGATCCCACGGAGCGCGCGACGTCCATCGGACCGGTCATCAACCAGAGCTCGTACAACGATTTCAAGAACTTCACGGAGGAGATCAACCAGGCAGGCGCAACATTCCTCACGGGTGGCCACGTGAAGACCGGTGGAATGTACGACAAAGGCTACTTCTGCGAGCCGACCTTCGTCACGGATCTGCCTTTTGAGCATCGCCTCTGGCAGCACGAGATGTTTCTGCCGATTACCACCATCGGTCGAGTGAAGAACCTGGATGAGGCCATGCGCATCGCCAACAGCGTCAACTATGGTCTCACAGCCGGGTTCTACGGATCGCCGAAGGAGGCCGACTGGTTCTTTGACAAGATCGAAGCTGGCGTGACATATGCCAACCGGCCCCAGGGTGCCACAACGGGCGCGTGGCCCGGCTTCCAACCATTCGGCGGCTGGAAAGGCTCAGGGGCCAGCGGCAAGAATGGTGGAGGGCTTTACTACGTGCAGTTGTATATGCACGAGCAGATCCGCACCCTGATCAAGCCAGCACCCGCGCACAAGCCGCCTCGAAAGACCGCAACCAAGCAAACCCGCCGGAAGGTCGCCAGAAAAGCGACTGCGCAAGACAGCACGTCGTCGGTAGCTGATGCGGCATTGGGCCCCTTCCCCGGAGGGAAGGGGCCGTTTTTTCAGCCCCATGTGGCAAGAGCTGCTCAACCGGGTGGGCGCGTTTCTGATGCTGATCGGAGTCGGCATCCTGGTTCTGTTCGTGGCGTCGGCGAGCGCTGGTCCCGCCAATTTCGACTACCTCTTTTGGTGCTTGCTAACAGCCATTGTTGGGTTCTTCCTGCGCCGACGAAGCCCGCCGGCCGCGCCCTCGGAACGCTTCAGGATACTGAGAGGCTTGAGACGGCCCCGACGAGGCCGTAAGGAGGACTGATGCCGGGTCCCAAGCTGATGCCTCTATCGACGGCGATATCCACGTACGTCAGGGACGGCGATACGGTCTATGCGGCTGGCTTCACTCACCTGATCCCATTCGCGGCCGGTCATGAGATCATTCGCCAGGGACGCAAGAATCTCGTCCTGGCCAGGGCGACGCCGGATTTGATCTACGACCAGATGGTGGTCGCAGGATGCGCCCGCAAGGTCCTTTTCTCATACATGGGCAATCCAGGGGTTGGTTCGCTGCGGCTCGTTCGCTCGGCTATTGAACGGGGTCTGATCGAGTGGGAGGAGTATTCACACTTCGGCATGATCACGCGCCTGCAGGCGGGCGCAGCCGGGCTGCCGTTCCTTCCAATGCGGCAGACCGCCGCCACCGATCTGGAGAAGGCGAATCCCAACATCCGGCGGCTGGCGGACCCGTATGGCGGCCCGGATCTCATCGCGGTTCCCGCTCTGAACCCGGACGTCGCCATCATCCACGTGCAACGCGCGGATGCGAATGGTAACGCGCACTTGTGGGGGATCATCGGTGAACAGAAAGAGGCGGCTTTTGCCGCCAAGGCCGTGATTTTGACAACCGAGGAGCTTGTCGAAGAGGCAGTAATTCGCTCGGATCCCAATCGCACCCTTATCCCTGGCCTGGTGGTGGATGCAGTATGTCACGTCCCTTTCGCGTGCCACCCATCCTACGCGCAGGGCTTCTATGACCGCGATAACGCCTTTTACCTGGATTGGGACCGCATTAGCCAATCAGAACCGGAAGCACAGCGGTGGATCGAGGAATGGGTTCTTGGCGTCCGCGACCGAGAGCAGTATTGGAATGAGCTCGGTGAGCAGACGCACGCTCGATTGAAGGTAAAGCCCCGCATCAGTGATGGCATCAACTATGGGGCCTACTGACTTGCCTGAGGCGGAGCTATCGTCTTGACGCTGAAGAGAACCCCCAGCGAGTCGCAGCGCATTATGGCCCTGGACGCAGGGACGCGTGGACCTGAACTCATATTCCTACATGCCAACGGATACCCGCCCGAATGCTATCGCCTGCTGCTGGATGCGCTCGGGAGGCGATTTCGGGTTCGCGCGATTGATTTGCGGCCGCTCTGGTCGGGTTCGGCGCCGACATCGATCGATTCCTGGCACGAACTGAGCCAGGATCTCCTCTCGTGGCTTCACCATCACGCTCATCTGCCAATTGTCGCCGTCGGGCATTCCATGGGAGCCATCGTGGCGCTCAGGGCGGCCCTGCAGGAACCAAACCGTTTTAGCGCTCTCGTGCTCCTTGATCCCGTTTTCGTGCTGCCAGGGCAGATGCTGGAGTGGCGGCGTGCGCGCCGCGCGGCGCAGGGGCACCCCATGCACGCTCTGATCCGCCGCGCCGAAAAGCGCCGCGCAGTGTTTGGAAATATGGATGAGGCATTCCAGGCTTACCGGCGGCACGCGATCTTCAGGCGTCTTGGAGACGAGGAGCTCAGGCAGGCCATCCGTGGAATGATGCAGTCAACGGATGATCACTTGAGGCTGCGCTACAAGCCGGCGTGGGAAGCCCGCCTCTATTTCACCGCCATGTGGAATGACGGCGACCTGTGGGCGGGACTGCCTTCGCTCCCTGTTCCTGCGCTGATCCTGCGAGGTTCTGAATCGGACACGTTGTCGGAGGAGGCATGCAGGGCAGCCCGGGCCGCCAATCCCCGCATCCAGGTCGAAACCATAGAAGAAGCAACACACCTGGTGCCGCTCGAGCGGCCCGCGGAGGTCTGTGCCCTAACAAGTGCGTTTCTTCAGCGCTCATTGGCTGCAGCTAGAGGCAGGACACAAGAAGTCGCATGACAGCTTGGGCTCGCTGCGTTTGAAGAGGTGACCCGTGGAACAAGAACAGTCCTACTCCCCGTCTGAACTCATGATCATCAACGCCGCGCGAACTCCTCCAGGACGGCGACGTGGTTTTTGTCGGCGTGGGGCAGCCCAATCTGGCCTGCAACCTGGCGAAGCGTACGCATGCTCCCAACCTGATGATGATCTACGAAGCCGGCGTGATCGGCGCGGAACCCGCTCGGCTCCCACTCTCCATCGGCGATCCTACGCTCGTCAGCGGTGCGCTCTCGATCGTCAGCATGTACGACATCTTCGCCCTGTACCTTCAACGCGGCAACATCGATGTCGGCTTTATGGGGGGCGCACAGATCGACCGGTACGGCAACATCAACGCGACCATCATCGGACAGGACTACCAACACCCCAGGACGCGGCTGCCCGGCTCGGGCGGAGCGCAGGAAATAGCGGCCTGGGCGAACCGGTGCTACATCATGACACCGCATGAGAAACGTCGCTTTCCTGAAAGAGTTGATTTTCTGACCTCGGCCGGCTTCCTCTCCGGACACGGAGAACGCCAGGCTGCAGGATTGCGCGGCGGCGGCATGCTGGCCGTCGTAACCGACATTGGCATTCTGGAACCCGATCCCACGGGAGAACTGGTACTTACGACTCTGCACCCCGGTCGGTCCGCCGAGGAGGCACGAGCCAAAACAGGTTGGGACCTGAGAGTAGCAGAGGACTTGAAAACATCCCTCAGAGTGCAGGATCGAGAACTATTGATCCTGCGACAAGAGCTTGATCCGTCAGGGATCTATCTGCGAGCCGGCCAGTGAATTTGGAATCGCACCGGTTGCCGGACCGCCCCACGCCACCTCCAGGGAGACGGAGGCTCGAGACGTTGTTCATGTCTCCTGATGAGCCGAGACTGCGTGCCGGATGGAGACTGGCGCTGCAAGTCGTCCTGCAGCTCGTCCTCTCCACTTGTGCAAGCCTGGCGTTGATCGCCGGTTGGCCGAGTGCGTTCGCGACCGGCGCAGTTCCGCTGAGCGGCGGCCAGATAATGCTCATCGAAATCGGCGAACTATTCGCAATCACAGCTTCCATTGTGCTCGCCCGGCGCCTCCTGGATCACCGATCATTCCAGAGCCTGGGCTTTCTGCCCGGACGACAGGCCGCGAGCGACTTCATCGCGGGATTGGCGATCACGTTCGTGATGATGGGGCTCATCTTCGGCCTGGAAATCGCCGTGGGTTGGCTGCGCATCACAGGTTATGCATGGCAAACCCAGCGGGCACCTGAAGTGCTCTTGAGTGTCGCAATGTTCGCCATACTCTGCCTTCTCGTGGGTTGGAACGAGGAACTCATGAGTCGTGGTTACCACCTTCAGACGATCGCCAGCGGAACGAGCACCGGCTGGGGATGGTTAATCTCCTCTGTGGTGTTCGGGATCCTGCATGTTTCGAACCCGAACGCCACTTGGATGGCCGTAACGGGGATCTTCCTGGCTGGCCTATTCCTGGGCTACGGGTTCGTTGCAAGCAGGCAACTCTGGTTGCCGATCGGGCTCCACACGGGCTGGAATTTCTTCGAAGGAGTTGTCTTCGGCTTTCCTGTCTCGGGGCTGGCTTTCTATGCACTGCCACGAACCGCGGTGAGCGGCCCCGCCGTGTGGACGGGCGGCGATTTCGGACCGGAAGCCGGCATGGTGTCAATTCTGGCGCTGGCGGTAGGTTTCGTGCTGGTGCGCCTCTACACACGAGCACAACGATCTGCATGATCTCCGGCATTGATGTGATCCTGTTTGACCTTGGCAATACGCTCTTCTACGACAATCCAAGAGCGTGGCCGAGGGTCTATCCCAGGGCCAGAGGCCGCACTATGGCGGGTTCTGCGATCATCGGGAGTGACAGTAGCGCCCGCGATCATATATGGGGCGCCCGAAACGCTGCTCAGCCATTACTACGAGCTGAGGGGGACTGGAATTCAAGAACCTGGCACTCACGGCGTGCTGAGGTCGCTATTGGCTCCCCATGCGCCGAATGTTCCCGACGCCACCATCACACGGGCGCTGCGGGCCATGTATGGCATAACACAGCGCAATTGGAAGGTAGAGCGGGACGCCGCCTCGACGCTCCGAACTCTGCATCGCCGAGGTTTCCGGATCGGAGCGGTCTCAAATGGTTCAGATCACTGGAACGCGCTTGAGCTGCTCGATCGGGCGAGGCTGCGGCAACACTTCGAATTGGTCCTGACCTCGGCCGCGCATGGCCGGCGCAAGCCCGATCCAAGCATCTTCCTTGCGGCACTCGATCATTTCAAAGTGGACGCGAGTCGGGTGGTGATGATCGGCGACAGCTATGAGGCCGATGTCCTGGGAGCCGGCCGACTTGGCATCCGAACGATCTGGATCATCAGAAGGGTGGACCTTCGTAACACGCCGATCACAACTGAACCGGACGCGACCTTACCGGCGCTAAGCGCCGTTTCCGCCGTGCTCGGCCGACCAGGCGCCGCCTAGCGGCGGGCGCTTGTGCGTTCAACTGATTGCCTGTACACTTGCCGTCACCACCCCAGATGGAGGAGCCCATGGAGATCAAGGTCTCGACGGAACAAGGTCGTGTGCCGGTCACAATCCTGCATGTGGACGGCAACATCGACTCGGTTTCTTATGAGTCGTTTCTCTCGCAGGCCAATGATTTGATCAATGCCGGAGCGCGGCACCTGCTGCTCGACTTGGAGCACGTACCCCTGGTCAGCAGCGCCGGGCTCCGGGGATTCAACATCATCTTCAGCCGCCTGCGGGAGCTCTCCCCCGACATGAGCGACGAGGAAATGCGCAACGGGATCAACGCGGGCACCTACAAGTCACCACACCTGAAGCTGGCCAATCCATCCAGGGCAACGCGATTGGCCCTCGAAACCAGCGGCTTCAGCATGTTCCTGGAGATCGTTCCGGATGTGCGTGCCGGCGTAGCCGCCTTCTGACACACGATGAGCCACGGTTTTTCACCGGGCGCCTGCATGGCGCCCGGTGCTTTTTTGTGCACGGCAAACCGTGCCCACCATTGCCTCCGCGAGGCGGATGGTACAATCGCCCGCGATGCCGGACTTGTTCGATCATGCCATGCAGCAAAGGATGGAGAGCGAGGCCCCTCTGGCCGCGCGCATGCGGCCACGTTCGTTGGGTGAATACATCGGACAGGAGCACATCGTCGGACCCGGAAAGCTGCTGAGGCGGGCCATTGAAGCAGACCGGCTCTTCTCATCGATCCTGCTTTGGGGGCCACCCGGCACCGGAAAAACGACACTCGCCCAGGTCATTGCTAATACCACGCGGAGCCGGTTCGAGACCATTTCCGCCATCCTGGCGGGCAAGGCCGAGCTGCGCCAGATCATCGACGCCGCCCTGGAGCGCCGCCGCCTCCATGGGGAACGCACGATCCTGTTCGTGGACGAGGTGCATCGCTGGAACAAGGCACAGCAGGACGCGCTCCTACCGCACGTGGAGAACGGGACCGTAACCCTCATCGGCGCCACCACGGAGAACCCGTTCTTCGAGGTGATCGGCGCCCTGATCTCACGTTCGCGAGTCTTCCAACTCCGCAGCCTCAACCGGGAGGAAACGGGGCTGCTGATCGATCGGGCACTGAGCGACACTGAGCGAGGCTACGGCGGCCGGACAATCTTGCTGGATTCCGACGCCAGGGCCCACATCGTGGAGGTGGCAAGCGGCGATGCGCGCAACGCGCTGAACGCGCTCGAACTTGCGGTCGAGTCCACGGCCGCGGGGACCGAGGGCATGATCCACATCACGCTGGATGTAGCCCAGGAATCCATTCAACGTCGTGCCGTGCTTTACGACAAGGACGGCGATGCGCACTACGACACCATCAGCGCCTTCATCAAATCGGTACGCGGCTCTGACCCCGACGCCGCCCTGTACTGGCTGGCAAAGATGATCTACGCGGGCGAGGATCCGCGCTTTATCGTGCGCAGGCTGATCGTGCTGGCCGGCGAAGACATTGGCCTGGCAGATCCCATGGGTCTTGTCGTTGCAGCTGCGGCGGCACAGGCCTTCGACTACATCGGTCTGCCCGAAGGCGTATACCCGCTGGTGGAGGCAACACTCTATCTGGCCACGGCTGCCAAGTCCAACAGCGCCGGGGGATACTTCAAGGCAATGCAAAGGCTGGAGGCACGAGGGCCAAGTCACCGTGCCTCGGCACCTGATGGACACCAACCGGGATGGCGAGGCGATGGGCCACGGTCGGGACTACGTGTATCCGCATGACTTGGAGGGTCACTTCGTGCCTCAACAATACCTGCCCAAGCGGTTGCTTGGCACCTACTTCTACAAGCCCTCCGGCGAGGGCTACGAAGCTCAGGTCGCTGCCCGGCTCCAAATGTGGCGCGATGCACAACGTAAGGCTCTGGGCATCGAGAGCACCGTCGAAGTTCCGGACCTGGATGAACGGATCATCCAGGAGATGAAGCGCAGGATACGCTAAGAATGCCCATCGTCCTGCTGATCCGTCACGGTGAAAATGAATATGCTCGACGCGGCGTGCTGGCGGGCCGACTTCGCGGCGTCCACCTGAACGAGAATGGGCCGGATCCAGGCACAGGATTTGGCCGAGGCCTTGATGAAGATGCCGATCCGGGCCGTGTATTCAAGTCCCCTAGAGCGCGCCAGCGAGACGGCCGCGCCGCTTGCAGCCCGGCTGCACCTCCGGGTCCGAAAGGTTCCGGGACTGATCGAAAGCGATGTGGGTGAGTGGCAGGGCAAGTCGGTTCGCCGTCTGGCGCGCTCGGCATACTGGAGGATCGTGCAACAGACGCCTTCCCGGGCGGGACATCCTGGAGGCGAGAGTTTTCTTGCAGACGCAGGTCCGGGTGGTAGCTGCGATCGATTCGATCTGCGCCGGACACCGTCCGCACGATCTGATCGCCTGTGTCCTGCACTCAGACCCCATCAAGCTGGCGGTTGCACACTACATTGGGTTGCCGCTCGATAACTTCCAGCGATTGGCCTGCGAGCCCGCCTCCGTCACGATGCTGGCTATCAGCCCCGGGGGTGCCCGGCTACTCTGGCTTAACCGACAGCCGCCGTTTGCCCCCGCGAAACGAGCAGGGGGCTAGGCGGATACATCCTTGTTTCGGTGGCTGTGAGCGCGCACCAGCCTCCGGGTAGATTGGCGATCGTCCGCTCGACACCACGCATCCGAAAAGAATCGTAACCGACGACTCCCCGCCCTTGCCCAGGTCTCAATCCGGCTTTGGCCCGGGATTCATGCTCGTGTACACGGCAATATGATTTCCAGTGGGGTCAGCGAACGGCCGCCCACCAGCCAATCCCTGGGATCTCGGTCTTCGGTCGCAGCACCCTGCCACCCAGCTCAACGACTTTGACCAGGTCAGCCTCAATATCATCGCTGGCGACATGGATCAAGACCTCCCCGACCTTTAGCTCGCCTAGAGAGGTGAACCCTCCCCCAGGTCCGGACTGCGGCTCCCAGAGCACGTAGTCCAAGTCGGCCATCCGCGTGATCTTCCAACCGAACAATGCGCCGTAGAACTTGCCTGACTGATCGTGGTCAGCGCTGGGGATTTCTATGTGCACAATGTCGCGTTTACTCATGGTGATCTCCTCTATCGTTCAGCGTCCGTAGATCATATCCCCTTGGATTATTCTTTCGACAGCTGCGCCTTGTTGGGGATGCCCGAAAACAGATCGTTCCTTACCCGGAATTTCGGCTCCACTGGCGGGTAGGCGCGCATGTAGCTCTCAGTCCGACCCATCATTCTGGTCGCCAGGCCCATGAGACCCCGCCGCATCTGCATTCCGCCCTGCGAGGCGTGGCAGGCCCCCGCCTCGGACTTAACACCCGCTACCGATGCGATGTTCACGCGCACATGGACGGGGAACCGAAACTCAGTGAGAGCCTTGAGGTCGATATCCCGATTCCGGCCAAATCGCCGGGGATCGATGCCGAGCAAGGGCATAAGGCGCGTGGCCAGCCGGAGGAACTCGTAGTGGAAAAACATGGTAATACAGGGCCGCGGGTTGGAACGGCAGCGCGTGATCTGTACGGAAAGCCGGATCTGCAGCGCGCTCAAATGCAAGCGTCGTGGCCTGATGCACGTGAATGTGATCCGGGTGCCGGTAGCCGCCAACAGGATCGAAAGTGACCACCACGTCCGGTCTTACTTCGCGAATGTGCGACACGATTCGGGCGGCCACCTCGTCAATCGGATGAACGATCTGGGCATCCGGATGCTGATTGTCGGGTTGTCCCGGCATGCCCGAGTCCCGGTACCCCAAGAAGTGGACAGCCGTCAACCCCAGGTGCTGGGCCGCGCAGCGGAGCTCCGCCTCTCGAAGGTCAGCGACCGAGGAGTGACCGACGAGGTATTTTGGATCGACAGTACCCGCCTCGCCACGCGTGGCGCAGAGCAGCACAACCCGGTATCCGCGTCGGGCGTAGAGCGCAAGCGTGCCGCCCATGCCAAAGGATTCGTCGTCTGGGTGCGCCAGGACCGCCAGCAGGGTTCTCGGAATCTCATTCAATGTTCTCTCCGCGCGGTGGAATTTTCGCTATCCAATGGGACAAAGTCGATTCGAAGTATACTCTTCGGACGCTTTTTCTTGGACGCCGCAACGGTCTGGAGTGACGCGTCATCAGCACCCAAAGTCAAGGGAGAACGGATGAAATTCGAGACGCTGGCGATCCACGCGGGCCAGGAGCCCGATCCGCTAACCGGCGCGGTCATGACGCCGATCTATCAGACGTCCACCTATGTTCAGGATGGCGTCGGCATGCCACGCGACGGCTACGAGTACTCGCGCACGAAGAATCCGACCCGCTTGGCGCTCGAGGCGTGCGTTGCCGCGCTCGAAGGCAGCGCATATGGTCTGGCATTTGCCTCCGGGATGGCTGCCACGGATACCGTGCTGCGCCTGCTCGATGGTGGAGACCACGTGGTCGCAGGAAATGACGTCTATGGCGGGACATACCGCCTCTTCGACAAAGTACTGCGGCGCTTCGGCCTTGACTTCACCTATGTAGATACCACGGATCCGGAGAACGTGGCTGAGGCCATGACGACGCGCACCAAGCTGGTGTGGCTGGAGACGCCCACGAATCCGCTGTTGTCAGTCAGCGACATTCGGTCCATTGCCGACATCGTGCATGCTAACTCCAGGATGGCGCTCCTTGCGGTGGACAACACGTTTGCCACGCCGTACCTTCAGCGGCCATTGGAGTCCGGCGCGGATATCGTGGTTCACTCCACAACAAAATACCTGGGCGGACACTCCGATGTCGTGGGGGGCGCTGTGATAGTCAAGGATCGAGGCGTACACGAACGGCTCAGCTTCCTCCAGAACGCCGCGGGCGCAGTACCGGGTCCGATGGACAGCTTCCTGGTCCTGCGAGGACTCAAGACTCTGGCGCTGCGCATGGATCGGCACGGAAGGAACGCCGAGCAACTGGCGGAAATGCTGGCGGTGCACCCAAAAGTGACACGATTGCTTTACCCCTTTCATGCCAGCCATCCACAGCACGGCATGGCAAAGCGACAAATGCGAAATGGCGGCGGGATGATCTCGTTTGTACTGAGCGGAGGGCGGGAAGCTGCCATCCGAGTGGCGGAGGCCACCAAGCTCTTCAGCCTGGCGGAGTCGCTGGGCGGCGTCGAATCTCTGATCGAGGTGCCTGCCGCCATGACGCATCTTTCCACTGCTGATTCGCCGTTGGCAGTGGATCCAGGATTGATTCGCCTGTCAGTGGGTATCGAAAATTACGACGATCTCGTCGAGGATCTGAGCCGGGCGCTGGCTATGGCCTAGCCGCCGCGCCTCTAGTTGGAATGGATCGCGACCAGCGTCACGTCGTCATCCTGGTTGGATCCGGCCTGGTAATCCTGGAGCGTCTGGAGGAGCCGGTCGCAGACAGACTGGGCCGGAAAACCGACGAGCCCCTTGAGGGTGTGGCTGATGCGGGGAAGCCCGAACTGAACTCCGTTCGGGTCACGGCAGTCTGTCATTCCGTCGGTGAAAAGGAGTAACGTGCTCCCTGGGGGCAAGTGGACCGCCTGCAGATCGATCGTGATGTGTTCCCATAGACCAAGTGACATTCCGGGGCCGTGAGGCACGCGGTGAACGGCGCCGTCTGCATGCAGCAGCAAGGGCGGCTCGTGACCGGCGCGCGCAAAGGCAAATTCGCGCGTCTCGACATTCAAGGTGCCGTAGAGGGCGGTCACGAACTGCGCGGCCTTTTGCAGCCGCGTGATGTGCGCATTGGCGAACTGCAGCGCATCGCCCGGCTCAATGCTGGCATCCGCCTCCGCCATGATCAGGGCGTGGGCACGCGCCATAAAGAGGGCCGCCGGGATGCCCTTGTCCGCCACATCGCCGATCACGACTCCCGTGCGCGTCTGATCCAGTTGGAAGACATCATAGAAATCGCCGCCAACGCTGCGCGCGGGAAGGATACGCGCTCCAAAGTCGAAGCCGGTGACCTGCGGCAGGACATCCGGCAGGATGCTGAGCTGAATCTCGGCGGCTACCTTGAGCTCCCGCTCCAGCCGTTCCTTCTCAATCAGCTGTGCCTGGGCGGCTTTCAACTCATCATAGGCCTTCTGAAGGGCATGATTCTTCTGCGTCAGGTCCCGGAAACTGGCATTGTTCGTGGCATCCAGACGCTCACTCAGGATACTCACCATGGCGTGGGCCAACACAGGCCAGCGATGCAATAAGTCATTGAACAGGGCTCGACTCATGACCCAGGTGTTGGCCGCGGTCCGTGATCGAACGGTTGCCGTGCGCCTTCCGTCCTTCAGGATCAAGCCCATCTCCCCCACGTACTCCCCCGGGCCAATGAGCTTTAGGAACATTTCGTCAGCCGAGCCCGGCGCCAGGATCACTTCAAGCTGGCCCTCGCGGACGACATAAAGGTGCTCGCCGGGGTCGCCCTCACGAAAGAGGTATTCCCCGGCCTCGAAGGCGGCTGTCGGCAGCGAGCTGACGATTTCCGCCATGGCATCGGCGGGGATGTCACGGAAGAGCGGGATGTTTAGGAAGATCTTTTCGTCCATCGGGTTTGATCTGGATGGCTCTGCAGGATCCAATCACACGCTGAGGTCCATGATCTCCTTGCCAGCAAGTTTTTCCTGAATGCGTTGGACGACGGTTTCCAGGTGCTTGGGCTGGTGGACGTAGTCCAGATCATCGCTTCGTATAGTGAGCACAGGACAGAGGTCGAAAGCGTCCAGCCACTCGTCGTAGTATGAATCCAGGAGCGAGAGATACTCCCGGGTGATGCCGGTTTCCATATTGCGCGCCCGCCGGTTGATGCGGGCAAGCAGCACCGAAATCGGTGCCTTGAGGTAGATGAGAAGATCCGGACGGGGTAGGCTGCCAACAACTAAGTCGTACAGGCGGTGGTACGACGTGAAGTCCCGCTCTGCCATGTTGCCCATGTGGTGCAGCGCCCGCGTGAAGATGTGGAAGTCCTCGTAGATACTTCGATCCAGGATTGCCGAGCGTGGATCATGCGATGCCTCCAAGTACTGCTCAGCGCGGTGTCCGAGGAAGAAGATCTGCAGCTGAAAGGCCCAGGCGCGCATCTCGCCGTAGAAATCCGCAAGGTAGGGATTGTCGGCAACCAACTCATACCCACTGCGCCAGCCAAGCCGCTCGCCGATGCGCTCCGTCAGGGATGTCTTCCCGGCGCCAATATTGCCTGCGACAAGCACAAGATGCTTCGCCATGGGGATTCCGCTGGCTGAGTATAGCAGAAAGGTCGGGACGCGGCGGCGAAGCCAAAGGGAAGACTGTGAGCCCCGAGAGTACAATAGGCTCCTGCTTCATGGAGCACCAATCAGATGATTGATGGCCGCATACGAATCGGGATCGCGGGCCTGTTGCTAGTGGTGTTTGCGTTGGCCGCGAGTGTGGTTGTGGATGGCCAATGCAACCCCACGAGCAACTCGAAACGTCCCGGAATCGGAAATTCAAACCATGGCCGTGGCGGCCTTCATTGGGGAGTTGACGGCCTCGGCGCCAGCACCAAGCGCAACTCCGCGGCTGCAACCCTCCCCCACTTCAGCCTCGCCAACGGCGGCCTCTGGCACGCCGAATTGCCTCGGCCTGCGGTTTGTTCGCGATGTGACGATCCCCGACAACACCGAGATGTCGCCAGCAGAGGTCTTCACGAAGACCTGGCAAGTGGAGAACAACGGCACATGCCAATGGAAACCCGGGCTCCAGGTGGTGTTGATTGGCGGAGTGGCGATGGGCGGTTCGCCGTTCAAGGTGGCCCAGCCGGTTGGCCCCGGCGGCTCGATTCAGGTCTCCATCAAGATGGTGGCTCCGCCCAACCAGACCGGTGTGGTGCAGGGCACATGGAAGATGGCCGACGAGAAGGGTGTCTCTTTCGGAGATTTCCTGAGCGTCGTAATTGTGGTGAAGGGCAGGACGCAGACATCGAACACGGCCACGATCTCTCCGACTCCATGATTCACGTCCAGGTTTGCACCACCAACAAAGCGCCGCCGCTCCAATTGGAGTGGCGGCGCTTCTTATCGAGCTTAAGCGTCTCTTCGAACCGAGTCTCTCTAGCGCTTGGTGTAGGTGGGCGCCTTGCGGGCACGCTTGAGGCCAGGCTTCTTGCGTTCCTTGATGCGAGCATCTCGCGTCAGCAATCCGAACTTACGCAATGAGGGGGTCCATTCGGTATTGATCAGCACCAAGGCCCGTGCCAGGCCCAGCCGCACAGCGTCGGTCTGGCCAGAAACTCCACCACCGGTCACCGAGACGCTGACATCGTACTGGGTGGCATCCTGCCCACAGGCTTTGAAGGCCGCCAGAATAGTATCCATATCGCCGAGACGGGTGAAATAGGCTGCCGCCTCTTTCTGGTTCACTACGAATCTGCCCGATCCACCCATGAGGCGGACACGCGCGCGGCTCTCCTTGCGACGGCCCACACCTTCATAATATTGAACTGACATATTTCAACGATCCTTTCTACTTCAGCGGCTCGGGTTTTTGCAGGCCGTGAGGGTGGCGAGCGCCCGCATAGATCTTCAAGTGCTTAAGGACGGCCCGTCCCATTTTGTTGTGGGGCAGCATTCCCCATATGGCTGCACGCAGAGCGCGGTCCGGGTGCAGGCGCAATTGCTCGCGCAGGCTGACGGCCTTGATGCCGCCCGGATAGCCGGAGTGGTGATGATATACCTTGGAGTCCAGCTTCAGACTCGTCCGGGTACCGGTCACATTAACCTGCTCGGCGTTGATCACGACGACGTAGTCTCCCCCCTGCACGCCTGGAGTAAAGGATGGCTTGTGCTTCCCGAGCAGGGCATGTGCCACGCGGGACGCCAGGCGACCCAGGTTCTGGCCTGCCGCGTCGGCAACGTACCACTTGTGCTCGATCTCAGCTGCCTTCGGATAGTATGTCTTTTGCACCGTCGATCTCCATTCCATTTCACGTGCCAGCTCAATACACCACTTCCATCAGCCGCAAGCCCTGAGGTGGAGCCGCTCCAGCCGGGAGGCCGCGCACTCTGCGTCCGCTTTCGAGCGCCCGACTGACCACCTCTTCCGTACACTTGCCTTGACCCAAACCAACCTGAACAAACACCAGCCGCCGTACCATCCGATACAGGAACCCGTCCGCCGCCACATGATAGCGGAGAAATCCGCCGTCCTCGGACCAGACCAATTCGACCACCGTGCGGCGGGTTGTCCCGCCCCTGCGGGCTGCGGAGCCAAACGCTCCAAAGTCACGGCTCCCGGTGATCAGGCCGGATACCCGCTGCAGGTCAGAAATCGACACTGGAGGCCAGACGCGCCATGCCAGGCGATCCTCCAAAGGGTGGCGCACCGGTCCGCAGCGCACGTCGTATCGATACCGGCGCAGGCGGGCGTCGAAACGGGGGTGGAAGGCCTCCACCACAAGCTCCGCCTCCCTCACGGCTAGGTCCGCTGGCAGATGCGCATTGAACGCATCCCGCAGAGCCACCAAACCGTGCCGCCAAGCCAGGTCAAGTGCGGCGACCTGCCCGTTGGCGTGCACCCCGGCGTCCGTTCGACCTGCCAGGACGAGCGCCGAGCCGTCCCACCCCAGCTTGCGCGCGGCGCGCTCCAGTTCCGACTGCACGGTCCGGCGACGAGCCTGCCGCTGACTTCCTGAAAAGGCAGCCCCATCATATGCCAGGGTCAGTTTGTAACGTGCCATCGGCCTTCAGGTGACCGCCGTCGATTCCAGGCGGTTCACCGGTTGCCCAAGATGAGCCTACTCTTCCACCAGCTCGAGAATCACCATCTCTGCTGAGTCGCCCAAGCGTGGGCCAAGCTTCACCACGCGTGTGTAGCCACCATTGCGATTGGCGAAGCGGGGCGCAACTTCGTCAAACAGACGCTTGAGGATCGCATTGTTGCCCAGTTTGGCGACCACCTTACGACGGGCGGCAACCTTGCCGGCATCTGATGCGCTGGCGCTATTCGCGCGCAATGGTGATTATCTTCTCGGCCTCGCCGCGTACTGCGGCCGCCTTGGCCTTGGTTGTTCGAATCCGGTCGTGCGTCAACAGTTGCAGCACGAGGTTCTTGCGCAGGGCCGTGCGCGCTCCGGACGTGCGCCCAAGCTTGAAGCCCGAAATCTTGTGTCTCATCTAGGATCTACTCCGGGGCCTGCTCATCCTTGAGGAAGCCTTTCTCATGCATCTTCTGACGCAGCTCATCCAGGCTCTTCTCGCCGAAGTTCCGGATGGACATCACCGCCGATTCGCCCTTTTCCAGGAGATCGAGCACATCGCCAACCGTGGTGATGCCCGTGCGCTTCAGGGAGTTGAAGACACGCACCGAGAGATCCAGCGCCTCAACGGGCGTCTCTGCGAGCTCACTACTCAGGCGGCTGCCGCCAATCTCCCGCTCGGTGACAACCGTGAGCATCTCCTCATTGATGCCGGCAATGAGCCGCAGGTGATCAATGATGAGCTTGGCTGACGTGCTGAGGGCGCGCTCGGGGGAAACCGTGCCATCCGTCCAGATCTCGAGGATCAGCTTGTCGTAGCTCGTGCTCTGGCCGACGCGGGCTGAGGTCACCTCCCAGTTAACACGTTTCACCGGGCTGAAAATGGCGTCGACCGGAAGTTCGCCGATGGGCATGCGACCGCCATGCTCGGTGGCAGGCGAATAACCACGGCCGCGTTCCACTGTGAATTCGATATCAAGCTTCGTCTTGGCATTGTCGACGGTGAACAGGTACAGCTCGGGATTCACGATCTCCACTTCCGCCGGCGTAACAATATCGGCGGCCGTGACCGTCCCCTCCCCGCGCACCTCGAGGTGCATACGGGTGCTATCGACCCCGTCGAGCTTCAGGCGAATCTGCTTGATCTGCAGGGTGACCTGGATCACATCCTCCCGTACGCCGGGTATGTCGCTAAATTCGTGGAGCACATCGCCGATCCGAATGGATGTGATGGCGGCGCCATCCAGCGACGACAGCAGCACACGGCGCAGGGCATTGCCCATCGTCACACCGTAGCCGCGCTCCAGCGGGCTGATGATGAACCTCCCGTAGTTGCGGGCCTCAGCATCGCGCTCGATCTTGGGCATTACCATGTTCGTGATTCCGGTCACGATTCACCTTCCCTTGAAAGACGGCGCACGAGATCCAACGGATCGCCTGATGCGCGTCCCTGCCAAGCCGCAACTCACTAACGGCGTGAGTAGTATTCCACGATGAGCTGCTCGTTCAGCGTGCCCTCTATCTCTGGCCGATCCGGCATGCGTGACACCGCGCCGCTCATATCACCCATGCTCCGCGTCAACCAGGACGGCGAATTCCGTTTCTCAGCGAGCACTGGCAACTCCTTGAAGAATGTGAGAGCGCTCGATCCCTGACGGACGGCGATCTGGTCGCCCTGCTTCAACAGCATGGAAGGGACATCCGTACGGCGTCCGTTGACGGTGAAGTGGCCGTGGCTGACCATGGCGCGTGCTTGCGCGCGGCTGGAGGCAAAGCCCAGTCTGAAGACAACGTTGTCCAGGCGAGATTCCAGGATCTGGAGCAGATTGAGGCCAGTCAGTCCACGCCGACCGAGGGCCGTCTCGTAGTAGCGGCGGAATTGGCGCTCGAGCACCCCGTAGATGCGGCGAGCCTTCTGCTTGGCACGCAGCTGACGGGCGAAATCGGATTCGCCGGTTCGGCTGGGTCCCCGTCCTCGTCCCGCTGTCTTGCCGTGCTGCCCGGGCGCGAAGCTTCGCTTCTCGAACGAGCACTTGGGCGTGAAGCAGCGCTCGCCCTTTAGATAGAGCTTCTCGCCTTCACGGCGGCAGAGTTTGCAAACTGGGCTTAGTGTCTTGGCCATAGTTCAACGTCCTCGTTCGATCACACGCGGCGCTTCTTGGGCGGCCGGCAACCATTGTGGGGGATCGGAGTGATATCTGACATCGAGCGGACTCGGAGTCCAAGTGCCTGCACTGCACGGATGGCATTCTCCCGGCCCGGGCCAGGACCCTTCACGAAAAGATCAACTTCTTGAAGGCCGAGCTGTTGGGCAGCCTTGATGGCCTGCTCCGCCGCCAGGCGCGCGGCAAAGGGAGTGCTCTTGCGGGAACCCTTGAAGCCCGCCGAGCCTGCTGAACCCCAGGCGATCGTGTTGCCCTCTGTGTCGGTGACCGTTACGATGGTGTTGTTGAAGGAGGCAAAGATGTGCACCTGTCCAGAGGACAGGGTGCGTTTGCCTTTCTTGGCGCCGCCGGCCGCGCGCCGTGCTGAACGAACACTCTGTGCCATACCTGATTCGCTCCTGTCTTACTTCTTGCCGCCACGGCGTCGTCCGCGCCCGGCCACCGTTTTCTTGGTGCCCTTGCGCGTACGTGAGTTGGTCTTTGTACGCTGCCCTCGAACTGGCAGGTTGCGCCGATGGCGCAGACCCCGATATGAACCTATCTCGATCAAGCGCTTGATGTTCATCTGCTGTTCGCGACGCAGATCGCCTTCGAGCTTGTAGTTCTTGGAGATGAACTCACGGATAGCCGTCACTTCGGCCTCCGTCAGGTCTTTAATGCGCGTGTCGGGACTGACGCGCGTGGCCGTCAGGATCTTTGCCGCCCGCGTGGGGCCCACTCCGAACAGATACCTAAGGCCCACCTCCACGCGTTTGTTGCGAGGCAGGTCAACACCTTCAATCCTGGCCATGGCTCACCTCATCCCTGCCGCTGCTTGTGTTTTGGGTTCTCGCAGATGACGTATATGCGGCCCTTGCGCCGCACCATTCGGCACTTGGCGCAACGTTTTCGAATTGACGGGCTAACCTTCATTCCACTTCTCCTTCGACGCCGCCGAAGCGGCAAACGCTTGATTATAAGTGCTCATGCAAGATCTGTCCAGATGACTCCGGCTGCCGTCACGGCAGCGTCAAAATCATTGGTTCCCCTTCGGTGACCGCCACCGTGTGTTCAAAATGGGCCGTCAGCGAACTATCGGCAGAGACCACCGTCCACTGGTCTTTCAGGACGCGGGTTGCGTGCGTTCCGACGAGCACCATGGGTTCAATAGCAATGGTCATTCCGGGCTTAAGCGGCATGCCCGTGCCAGCCTCGCCAAAGTTTGGAACCATGGGCGCCTCGTGCATCTGCCTCCCCACCCCGTGGCTGGTGTACTCACGGGTAACATGCAGGCCGCGTGCTTCGGCGTAGCCCTGGATGGCCGCCGAGATGTCTCCCGTTCGTTTTCCGGGGCGCATCTCCTGAGTGGCGGCGGCGAGGGCGCCCTCGGTCGTCTCCATCAGGTGCCGCGCTTCGGACGAGATCTCCCCCACCGCCACGGTGATGGCCGAGTCCGCGACGAAGCCATTCAACACGGTGCCGCAATCGACCGAAATGATGTCACCCTCCCGCAGGATGCGCTTCTTGCTCGGAATGCCGTGAACCAACTCCTCGTTGACGCTGGTGCAAATCGATGCCGGAAATGGTGGATGGCCGTAGCCCTTGAAGGGTGAGTAGCAGCCGTGTTTCCGGTGGATCTCGTCGGCCGCGGCGTTGAGATCGGCCGTAGAAATCCCGGGCGCAATGAGGGTGCGCATGGCGCCCAAGATCTCGGCATTCACCCGACCCGCCTCACGCATTGCTGCGAGCTCCTCGCTGCTCTTGAGATGCACTTGACGTCCGCCATTCATGGCCTAGTTTCCAATTGCCTCTTCAAGGGCCGCTGTGACCTGCTCAACGGGAAGGTCACCATTGATCTCGACGAGCTTGCCTTCTGCTTTGTAGTAACTGATCAGCGGGGCGGTCTGCTCCGTGTACACCCTCAGGCGCCGACTGACCGTCTCCGGTTTGTCATCCTCGCGCTGGATGAGTTCCGATCCATCAACATCGCACGTGCCCCTGACTCGGGGGGGGTTGAGGTGGCGGTTGTAGACATGTCCACCGGCGCGGCATGTCAGCCGCCCGCTGAGGCGATCGATTAGTACTGCCTCGTTGGCGTTCAGGAACGGAACCACGCTCACATCACTCGAGCGCTCCCTAAGCAGTTGGCTCAACGCCTTCGCCTGAGGCGGCGTCCTCGGGAAGCCATCCAGGATCGCACCATTGGCGCAGTCCGGTCGGAGAGTCGCTCGCGAAGCATGGCGATGGTAAGGTCATCCGGCACGAGTTCGCCTCGATCCGTGAAGGCCTGCGCCTGCTTTCCCAGCTTTGTCTGGTTCTTCATATTCTCCCGAAACAAATCGCCGCTCGAAACATGCGGAAGCCCCGTCCGCTGCGCAATGATCGTGGCCTGGGTTCCCTTTCCGACGCCAGGGGGTCCGAGCAGGACGATGAAGGAGGCCATGGCCGGCACCTTGGCTCAGCGAACGAGCAACGAGTCCTGATAGCCGTGGAGTTTCAGCTCGGCTTCAATGTTGAGGAAGGTGTCGCGCACCACGCCCACAACGATCAGCAACCCCGCCGACGAGACCAGGAACAGGCCCGTGGAGGCTGAAGCAGAGGCCACATTAAAGAGCTGCAACAGCTTGCTGAGCAGGAAAGGCATGGCCGCCACGATGCCCAGGAACACGGCACCGGGGAAGGTGATGCGCTGCTGGACGCGATTCAGGTACTTCTGGGTGACGTCGCCCGGATGGACGCCAGGAATCTGAGCTCCGACCTTCTTAAGGTTGTCGCCATAGTTCTGCTGCTCAAAGAGCACCGAGGTATAGAAGAAGGTGAAGGAAACCACCATCAAGAAGTATAAGAGCCAGTAGACCCAATTGTTGGTGCCTGTGCCGCCCAGCGTGCTCTGGACGCCCAACGCGAAGTTCTTCACCCCCTCATTGGCAGAGCTGGTGAAGTAACTGGCGATGATGGCAGGGAACTGGAGGATGGCACTGGCGAAGATGAGCGGGATCATGCCGGCCAGGTTCACCATCAACGGCAACGTGCCCTTGACCGGCATGGACATGCGCGCACCCATGCGACGACCCGGATACATGACCGGAACATTCCGACGGCCCTGCTGTACGAACACAATGGCAAAGATCGTCAGCACGATCACAACCAGGGTAAACACCATCAGGAAAGCAGCCGTGGATGGGTCAGCGAGCAGACGCCCAAGGTTGGCGGGCATGCGCGCCACAATGCCCGCGAAGATCACGAGGGATAGGCCCTGACCCCGGATGCCGTATTCCGAGATTAGCTCACCCAGCCAAATCGCAAACATCGTTCCGGCCGTCATGGCAAGCAAAACAGTCAGCGATTTCAGCCAGAGATCGCCGGAAAAACCGAAAGGCAGGATGACCTGGTTGAGCGCCTGCAATGATAGAGAGTTGAAGATGTTGATCTGCCCGACGGCGGAAAGGGCTGCCATCGGTACGGCCAGGATGTATGTCCAGCGATCCATCCAGCGACGCCCTTCGCGGGGATCCTCTTGCATGCGGCGTTGCAGGGCCGGGATTATCGGAACCAATAGCTGCAGGATGATCTGGGCTGTGATGTACGGGTAGACGCCCATTGAGAGCAGGGAAAAATTGGAGACGGTGCCGCCGGAAAGCAGATCCAGGAATCCGAGGAAGCCGCCTGTCCCGGCGCCGCTGGATCGAAAGGCCTTGAGGGCCGCAAAATCCACGCCGGGCACTGGAACGTTGGCGGCCAATCGATAGAGCGCCAGGATGCCCAGGGTGATGAGCAGCTTTCGACGGATGTCCTCCGACTTCCACAGGTAGCGCCAGCCCGTAAACGCTGTCTTCATGCAGTTTCTCCTAGCGTCACGACCTACTGCTTGATGGTTTCAACCGAGCCGCCCGCGGCTTCTATCTTGCACCCGCGCTGGCGCTGACCCGGTGGACGCGGACCTTGAGAGCGACATTCAGCTCGCCGCGACCCAGCACCTTTACTGGGTTGCCGGATGCGCGAAGCAAGTGGGCGCCTGCAAGGGCTTCCGGCGTCACTTCCGCATCGGCCTTAAATGCCGACGCCAGTTGATCGAGGTTCACCTCATTGAACTCCACGCGATTCGGGGGCGTGAAGCCTTCACCGCGGATGAACGGCAGGCGTCGGTAGAACGGCAAGTTACCACCCTGGCGGTAGATGCGTCCGCCTTCACCCGATCGGGATCCCTGTCCCTTGGTGCCCCGGCCCGCAGTTTTCCCCTGGCCAGCAGAAATACCGCGGCCGACACGCTTGCGGCTCTTTTTTGAGCCAGGATTGGGTACGAGTTCGTGCAATTTCATTGGAGCCTACTCTTCGACCTTAAGGAGATGTACGATCTTGTTGAGCATGCCGCGCAGCGCGGGCGTGTCTTTGTGCTCAACCGTTTGATGCATGCGATGCAGACCGAGCGCCCTGACCGTGGCTTTCTGATCCTTGGTGAACCCTATCGGGCTCTTGACCAGGGTCACTCGCAGCATATTTCCGGAAGCCAACTTCCTAGGCATGCTGTTTCCTCCGTTCCCAGAATGGAAGCAGCTCCTCGGGCCGCTTGCCCCGGCGTGCGGCCTCCAGCTGCGCGGAACGAAGCTGCTGCAGCGCATCAAAAGTGGCCATGACGACGTTGAGCACATTGGCCGAGCCCATGGACTTGGTCAAGATGTCGCGGACGCCAGCGACTTCCAGCACAGCGCGCACGCCGCCAGCGGCGATAACCCCCGTGCCGGCGGAGGCCGGCTTCAGAAAGACGCGCGCACCTCCAACGGCTCCGAGCAACTCATGCGGTATGGTCGTGCCGGCTAAATTCACGACCTGCATTTGCTTGCGGGCTCGCTCCGACGCCTTCCGCATGGCATCCGGAACGGCATTTGCTTTCCCGGTGCCCATTCCTATGGTGCCCTTCCTATCCCCGACGACAACTGTGACACGAAAGCGGAAGCGACGGCCGCCCTTGACGACCTTGGCGACGCGCGCGATCTCGATAACTCGTTCTTCGAAGGCGTCCTGCGTCTCGAATTGCTGTTGCTGTCGACCCATGCAATTCTTGTCAACCATGTAGGACTCCGCCTGGCCTAGAACTGCAGGCCGCTTTCCCGGGCGCCGTCGGCCAGGGCCTTTACGCGCCCGATGTACTTGTAACCAGCCGCGATCAAATACGACAGCCTGAATACCCTTGGAACGGGCACGCTCGGCCACGACCTGCCCCACGAGTTTGGCCTGTTCGGACTTCTTCAAGCCCTTGACGCGCTGCGCGTAACTCCTTGTCAATCGAAGAAGCGGCTGCCAGAGTCCGTCCTGCGGCATCGTCAATCACCTGGGCGTAGATCTCCGTTACGCTGCGGAACACGTTCAGGCGCGGCCTATCAGCGGTGCCAGCGATCTTGCCCCGGACACGCCGGTGACGCCGATAGCGAGCCTCGGTGCGCGAATTGTTCGTCATTACTTGGCCGCTCCCTTCCCGGCCTTGCCGGCCTTGCGGCGTATGTGTTCTCCCAGATAGTGCAAACCCTTGCCGTGGTAGGGCTCAGGCGGCCGCACTTTACGAATATTGGCAGCCACCTGGCCGACCTCTTCCTTGTCAAAACCTAGAACCTTGATCTGCCTTAGCTTGGCATCCGCCTCGAAGCTGATGCCAGCCGGCGGCTCAATCTTCACCGGGTGCGAGTACCCAACGAACAAGGCGAGATTCTTGCCTTCCATCTCGGCGCGGTACCCGACGCCCTCGAGTTCCAGCACGACCTGGAAGCCCTGGCTCACACCGTGCACCATGTTGGCCAGGAGCGCGCGGGTGGTGCCATGCAGCGCGCGTTCGGCGGGAAGGTCGGACTGGCGCGTAATGACCAGTTGGTCCGATTCCAGGGCGATGCCGATCGAATTCGAAAAGGTACGGTGCATTTCACCCTTGGGGCCCTTGATGGTGACGGTGGAGCCTTTCAGATCCACCTTCACGCCACTGGGGATTTGCACCGGCAGTCGTCCAATGCGAGACACTACAACCTCCTGCCTTCCATCTACCTACCAGACCTTACACAGGATCTCGCCGCCCACACCAAGCTGTCGGGCGCGGGCGCCGGTCATGACGCCTTTCGGGGTCGAGAGGATCGCCACACCCAGGCCGGAGAGGACCCAGGGGATGTCCGTCTTCTTCGTGTAGATTCGTCGTCCGGGAGTGCTGACGCGGACAATGCCGCTGAGGACGGGTCGACGCTCCCGCCGATCGCCGACGTACTTCAGCTTGATGCGAAGTACCTGGAATGTGGAGCTTTCGCCGTCGACGATGTCGAAGCTTTCAAGGAACCCCTCGTCCTTAAGGATCCGGGCGATTTCCGCCTTGATCTTTGAGCTGGGCATGGCGACCTGGGCTTGACCTGCCATAACCGCGTTTCGAACGCGGGTCAGCATGTCGGAAATCGGATCATTGATGGTCATAAGAGCACCTCACCCGGCTACCAGGACGACTTGACGACGCCGGGAACCTTGCCCTGCAGCGCCAGTTCACGGAAGCAAATACGGCAAAGTCCGAAGCGGCGCATGTAGCCGCGGGGTCGCCCGCAGCGCTGGCAGCGATTTCGAACCTGCACGGCCTTGCGCCGGCGGAGTTCACGGAATTGCATGCATTTCTTTGCCATTCTCTACGCTTCCTTCTTCGCGAAAGGCATTCCAAGCAGTTGCAGCAGAGCACGAGCTTGCTCGTCCGATTCGCGCGCTCGTGACGATGGTGACTTCCATGCCGCGCAGCTTGTCAATCTTGTCGTACTCGATTTCCGGAAACACCAACTGATCCCGCAGTCCGAGCGTGTAGTTGCCGCGACCATCAAATGCGTTCGCCGAGACACCCCGGAAATCACGCACCCGCGGCAAGGCCACGTTCAGCAAACGATCAAGGAACGACCACATGCGCTCGCCGCGCAGAGTGACTTTCGTGCCAATGAGGCGACCTTCGCGGAGCTTGAAGTTCGCTATGCTCTTGCGGGCCTTGGTCATGATCGGCTTCTGCCCTACGATGGCCGTGAGGTCCGCCACCGCCGCTTCCAGTGCCTTGGGATTGTCGAGGGCTTCGCCAGCGCCGATGTTGACCACGACCTTTTCGACTCGCGGAACCTGCATCACGTTCTTGAAGTCGAAAGCCTTGACCAGCGCAGGGGCGATCTCCTTCTGATAGCGTTCGTGCAAGATATTCATAAGTTCTGCTCCACCCCTAGTCCACCAGTTGTTCGCAGTTCTTGCAAACGCGGTGGGCTCCTGCGTCATCCCGCTGGATGCCCACGCGCGCGGCCTTCCCGCACTTGGGGCACACCAGCATGACATGAGCGATGTCGATGGGCGCCTCAAATTGGATTCGGCCTGGCTTGATCTGGCGGCCAGCCTGCGTCTGCATCTGACGTTGATGCTTGGTGCGTATGTTGATGCCCTGCACCACCACGCGGGTTGGCGCCGTCATCACCGTGATGACCTCACCCCGTTTGCCCTTGTCTTCGAGGCGTCCGCTGATGATCTCCACGGTGTCGCCTTTTCGTATTTTCAGTCTCATGCTTCGTCTCCCACCGGTCGCTATAGCACTTCCGGTGCCAGCGAAACGATCTTCATGTACTGCTTGTCACGCAGCTCGCGAGCCACCGGGCCAAAGATCCGGGTCCCGCGGGGATTCTGCGTGTCAGGCTCCAGGATGACGGCGGCATTGTCGTCGAACCGGATGTAAGAGCCATCCTCCCGACGCCACTCCTTCGTCAGGCGCACGATCACTGCGTGCACGATCTCGCCCTTCTTGACGGCGCTTTGCGGAGCCGCCGCCTTGACGGTGGCCACCACCACATCGCCAATGTGCCCGTAGCGTCGAGTGGAACCGCCAAGGACGTGAATGACCAACAGCTCGCGGGCTCCGCTGTTGTCCGCCACTTTGAGCCTCGATTCGTGCTGGATCATGAGGACGACTCCTCAGACTCGGCCGGCACCTCGGCCGCCACTGGCAGATCCGCCGAAGCCACAGCTTCAATGCCGGCATCCGCGGTACGAATCTCGCGCCGGAGCACGGCTTCAACCACCCAGCGTTTGTCTCGAGAGAGCGGCGCAGAACTCCACGATCTGGACCTGGTCGCCGATCTGGCAGCCGTGTTCGTCGTGGGCTTTGACGCGGCTGCTCGAATAGACGACCTTTTGGTACAGGGGATGACGATACTTGCGCACGATCTCCACCACTACCGTCTTCATCATCTTGTTACTGGTGACCTTGCCCACCATGCGGCGACGCTTGTTCATCCTGTGCCTTCCTTGACCGCGGTGCGCAGGCCCTCACCCAGGATTGTCTCCATGCGGGCGATCTCCCGGCGCAGGATGCGAAGACGGCTTGTGTCCGTCAACTGGCCGGTAACCTGCTGAAAGCGGAGCTTCAATAGTTCTTCACGGGCATCGCCGAGCTTGACGCGGAGCTGCTCGAGCTGCATCTCGCGGATTTCCTTGGTCTTCATGTTCTCATTCTCCCGCGTGGCGCCGTCCGCTGACGACTTTGGTCTTGATCGAGAACTTGTATTGTGCGCCACGGAGCGCTGCCAAAGCTTGTTCGGCCGGCAAGCCGCCGACCTCGAACATGATGCGTCCGGGCCGGACCACGGCGACGTAGTACTCCACGGCGCCCTTGCCGGAACCCATGCGAGTCTCAGGTGGTCGGTGGGTGTATGCTTTGGCCGGGAAAATCCGAATCCAGACCTTTCCGCGCCGCTTCATTTCGTGGACGATCACCCGACGGGCCGCCTCGATCTGCCGCGCCGTAATCCAGCCGGGTTCCATCGCCATCAGGCCGAATTCGCCGAACGAGACTTCGGCGCCGCGCAGGGCTTTCCCTCGCATGCGACCGCGCATCTGCTTGCGCCACTTGACACGTTTTGGCATCAACATAGTTCAAGACCCTACGTTCGAGAGTGTGGGCGGGAGGCACAGGCCCGCGGGTGTGAGCCTGTGCGCACGCGGTCCCGTTCTACTCGCTGACGTATACCCCCTCTGTGGATTCTGTCTTTTCCTCGACCTCGGGCGTGACCTCGCCTCGATAGATCCAAACTTTGACACCGATCTGACCGAAGGTGGTCAGTGCCTCTGTACGGGCGAAATCGATATTCGCTCGAAGGGTTTGCAGCGGGACACGGCCGTCACGCAACCAAACATCGCGGGACATTTCTGCGCCGCCAAGGCGGCCACCCACCATGATCTTGATGCCCTGTGCGCCCTGGCGCATCGCCTGCTGGATCGCGCGTTTCATCGCGCGCCGATAGGCAATACGGCGCTCGAGCTGATCAGCAACATTTCTGGCCACCAGCGTGGCATCCGTGTCCGGTGATGAGATCTCCTTGACGTCCAGATCGATCTTCTTGCCAACCAGGGTCTCGAGCGCAGCACGGATCTTTTTTACACCTTCGCCCTTGCGGCCGATCAGGATCCCAGGCTTGGCGGTGTGGATTGCTATGCGCACCTTGCCCGGAAAGCGCTCCACATCCACGCGCGCAATCCCGGCCTTGCCATTTAGCACCATTTCCGGCAGTTCTCGTCGAAGTTGGTTGGCGCGCGCGTTGACGGCGGACCCGCCCTTGGATGTGCCGCCCAGGAGCATGTTCCGGATGGCGAAGTCCTGGTGAAGCTGCTCGCGATAAGTTTTGCCCTCCGCGAACCAACGACCCTGCCACGGCTGATTGATGCCCAGGCGCATACCGATCGGATGTACTTTGCGACCCATTACGGCAATAGTCCTTTCTTACGATCCGCGTTCGCGCAGAATCACGGTGAGGTGCGATTGGCGGCGGAGGATCGGCTTGAAGCGTCCTCGCGCGCCAAACCTCCGCCACTTACGGGTCGGCGCCTCGTTTGCAAAGATCTGTGCAACGTACAAGTTGTCGCGACTGACGCCGAAGTTCTCCTCCGCGTTCGCGACTGCCGACTTGATCAGCTTGAGCACAGGCTCGCCGGCGCGCTTATTTGCAAAGCGCAGGTTTTCCAGGGCTTCGCTGGCATTCAGGCCCCGAACGGTGTCCAGGACCAACCGCACCTTTTGCGCAGATTGCGGCAAGAAGGTCAAGTGAGCTCGAATATCCTGACTCATGACTTCGCCTCGCTCGGCGCGGCTGCCGGCGCGGAAGCGGCCGCAGCCGCCTTTTCAGCCGTCTGATGGCCGCGGAACGTCCGCGTCGGGGCAAATTCTCCCAGTCTGTGGCCGACCATGTTCTCCGTGATGTATATCGGCACATGTCGTCGGCCGTCGTGCACGGCAATGGTGTGTCCCACCATCTGAGGGAAGATCACGCTGGCACGGCTCCAGGTCCGGATGACTTTTTTCTCGCCCTTCTGGTTCATGGCCTCCACACGCTGCAACAGCCGGGGTTCCACAAATGGGCCTTTCTTGAGTGAACGGGACATATCTACCTCTGGATGTCTTTGGCGACCGGCTTTACTTGTTGCGCCTTCGCACGATGTACTGATCGCTCTTCTTGTTACGTCGAGTCTTGTACCCGAGCGTTGGTTTGCCCCAGGGGCTCTTTGGTCCAGGCAGACCAATGGGCTGCCGACCCTCACCGCCGCCATGCGGATGATCACGTGGGGACATCGCCGAGCCGCGTACCGTGGGCCGGATCCCCTTGTGGCGTTTTCGGCCTGCCTTGCCCAGCTTCACATTGCTGTGGTCGACGTTGCCGATGGTGCCGACCGTGGCGTAGCAGACTTGATGAACCAGGCGGACCTCTCCACTGGGCAATCGCACCTGCGCGAAATCGCCTTCCTTGCCCAGCAACTGCGCGGACCCACCAGCCGCCCGGACGATTTGGCCGCCCTTGCCCGATTTCAGTTCGATGTTATGGATCAAGGTGCCCACCGGAATGTGGGAAATCGGCAGGCAATTGCCGACACGGATTTCGGCCGCTGGCCCGGACATTAGGCTGTCGCCCACCTTCAGTTCCACAGGTGCCAGGATGTAGCGCTTCTCGCCGTCGACGTAGTGCAAGAGAGCTATCCGCGCGGTCCGGTTCGGATCGTATTCAATGGAGGCAACGACAGCGGGGATCCCGTGCTTCTCGCGCCGGAAGTCGAGTAAACGCATCTGCTGGCGGTGACCGCCGCCGCGATGACGCACAGTCACGCGGCCGTAGGCGTTGCGGCCACCATGCCGCCGCAGGGGGGCGATCAGCGTGCGCTCCGGTTTGGAGCGAGTGATCTCCTCGAATGTGTACGTGGTCATCCCGCGCAGACCGGGCGTTGTGGGTTTGTACTTCTTGACTGCCATTACTTCACTCCCTCGAAGATCTCGAGAGTCTGACCCTCAGCCAGCGTGACGATCGCCTTCTTGAATGACGGCTTCCTGACGAGCAGGCGTCGGGAGCGGGCGCGTCGTCCACGCTTGGCGGGTGCGTTCAGAATGTTGACCTTGACAACCTGTACGTCGAACAGCGTCTCGATGGCATCCTTCACCATCGTCCGCGTCGCCTGCTTGTCCACCTCGAACGAGTACTGACTGTGCTTGCTGGACTGGTAGCTGGTTTTTTCGGTCACCAGTGGGCGACGGAGAATGGCGTGGATCTCAGTCATCGCTTTTCTCCTTACCCAGATTCGTCGAGAGTACGTCCAGCGACTTGAGCGGCAGGACGACCTTGTCATACGAAAGGAGGTCGCGGATGTTCAAGTACGAGGCCAGCAGGATCTTGGCGTCAGGGATGTTGCTGCCGGCGCGGGTAACCTGCTCGTAGGCCGCGTCCTTGGCAGACATCACGATCAGGGCGCTGGAAGCCCCCACCAGCGCGTTGAGTGCGCCCGCGACGGCGCTCGTCTTCCCTGAGTCGACCTTGAACTCGTCCACAACCACAATTCCAGCCGACGCCGCTTTGGCCGAGAGAGCGCTGCGTAGTGCGGCCTGGCGCATCTTGCGAGGCATCGACTGCGCGTAGGAGCGCATGTGCGGGGTATGTATCCGTCCGCCCCCGACCCACTGCGCCGAGATCGTCGAACCCTGCCTCGCCCGTCCAGTCCCTTTCTGTTTCCACGGCTTACGTCCGCCGCCGGCCACCTCGCCCCGAACCTTGGTTTCATGGGTGCCCAGGCGGGCATTGGACATCTGGCGCTGAAACGCCTGGTGCATCAGGTCGGTATTTACTTTGACCTCAAAGATCGCCGCAGGCAAATCGACTTGTTTAAGCTTCTCGCCCTGCATGTTCAAAACGTCAACTTTCATCGTATTCGTCCCTGCTTCATCCGTGCTTATTGTTTGCGGGTCTCGTTGAGAACCAAGAGACTGCCCTTGCCGCCTGGAACAGCTCCATTCACACCGATGAGGTTCCGGGCGGCATCCACGAGCACGACCTTGAGGTTTTGCGCGGTCACCCGCTCCGTGCCCATGTGTCCGGCGCGACGGGAACCCTTGTACACACGGCCTGGCGTCGTGCCCGAGGAGTTGGAGCCAGGTGCCCGATTTCGATCCGAGGTGCCGTGCGTGGCATCCATGCCATGGAAATGGTGCCGCTTGACGACACCCGCAAAACCCTTTCCCTTGCTCACGCCTACTACGTCGACTCTCTCGCCGACGGCAAAAGCCTCGACAGTGACCTTGTCGCCGACGTTGAGGTCGGGTGTCTTGGTGCGAAACTCCCGCAGGATCTTCAGCGGTGGAATCTTGTTCGCCGTGAGGTGGCCCAATTCGCCGCCCGTGAGGCGTTTGGAATGGATCTCCCCAAATCCCAGCTGAATGGAGGAGTAGCCCTCCTTCTCCTGGGAGCGAACCTGCGTAACGAAACATGGCCCAGCTTCGATGAGCGTCACCGGCAAGGCGACGCCTGCCTCATCGAAGATCTGGGTCATGCCAATCTTCTTTCCAATCAGCCCTTTCAACATTTTCGGTTGTCTCCTTCGATCATTCGTCTTGCGAGACTGTCAGACGGGGCTTCGTCTGCATCATCTCTTGCAAGCGCAGTCAAACGGTTTGGCGGGATGTGCAGTGTGTTGCCATCCCACGATGGCCGATCTTGCGCCTGCCACGTGTTCGCCAGCTACCGCCTGCGGCAGTGGCGGCGATCCGGTCTAGATCTTGATCTCGATGTCCACGCCTGCCGGCAAATTCAGCCGCATCAGCATGTCAATCGTCTTGGAATCCGGATCAAGGACATCGATCAGACGATTGTGCGTCCGAATCTCGAAGTGCTCGTGTGAGTCCTTGTCGATGAACGCGGAACGGCGAATTGTAAACCGTTCCAGCTTGGTTGGCAAGGGCACCGGCCCCACCACGTGTGCGCCCGAACGCTCGGCGGTTTCAACAATTCGCTTGGCCGACTGGTCCAGTACCCGGTGATCGTAGGCTTTGAGGCGGATGCGTATCTTCTGTTTGGCCATGGCGTCACCTACGCGATGATCTTGGTTACAACGCCCGCGCCGACGGTCAGGCCGCCTTCGCGGATGGCGAACTTCGAGCCCTGCTCGAGCGCCACCGGCACGATCAATTCCACCGACAGGTTCACGTCGTCCCCGGGCATCACCATCTCCACCCCCTCCGGCAGCGCTATGTCCCCGGTCACATCCATCGTCCGAATGTAGAACTGCGGTCGGTACCCCGTAAAGAACGCCTTGTGCCGCCCGCCCTCTTCCTTCTTCAGCACGTACACCTGCGCCATGAACTTCTTGTGCGGCGTGATGCTCCCCGGCTTGGCGATCACCTGCCCGCGCTCCACGTCCGTCCGCTCAATGCCCCGCAGCAGCAGCCCCAGGTTGTCCCCCGCCATCCCCTCGTCCAGCGACTTGTGGAACATCTCCACACCCGTCACCACCGAGCTCGTGCTCTTCTCATGCAGTCCGATGATCTCCACCGGCTCCCCCACCTTCACCCGGCCCCGGTCCACCCGACCCGTCACCACCGTCCCGCGTCCCTTGATCGAGAACACGTCCTCCACCGACATCATGAACGGCTTTTCCACGTCCCGCTTCGGCTCCGGTATGTACTCGTCGATCACCCGCAGCAACTCCCGAATCGACGCATATTCCGGCGCATTCGGGTCCGTCGACGTGCTGTCCAGCGCCTGCTTGGCGCTCCCTCGCACGATCGGCGTCGTATCCCCAGGAAACCCCTGCTTCGTCAGCAGTTCCCGCAACTCCAGCTCCACCAGCTCCAGCAGCTCCGGATCGTCCATCATGTCCGTCTTGTTCAGGTACACCACGATCGACGGCACTTCCACCTGCCGCGCCAGCAGCACATGCTCGTGCGTCTGCGGCATCGGCCCGTCCGGCGCCGCCACCACCAGAATCGCCCCGTCCACCTGCGCCGCCCCCGTGATCATGTTCTTGATGTAGTCCCGGTGCCCCGGCATGTCCACATGCGCATAGTGCCGCTTGTCCGTCTCGTACTCCACGTGCGCGATGTTGATCGTGATCCCCCGCGCCTTTTCCTCCGGCGCATTGTCGATGCTGTCGTACGCCCGAAAATCCGCCTTCCCCAGCATCTGACTCACTTTCGTGATCGCCGCCGTCAGCGTCGTCTTCCCATGGTCGATGTGCCCCATCGTCCCCACGTTCACATGCGGCTTCGTCCTCTCATACTTCTGCTTCGCCATCGTGATCTCCTTAGTGGACCCCAAGAAAAATTGCTATGCTTTAACGATTTCCGCTGCCACCGACTGCGGGATGGGCGCGTAGTGATCGAACTCCATGCTGAACACGCCTCTCCCCTGGGTGACCGAGCGCAGCTGTGTTGCGTAGCCGAACATCTCCGCCAACGGCACGAGCGCGCGCACTGCCTGCGCGTTGCCCGGCCGAACTTCCATGCCCTGAATGTTGCCGCGCCGACTGTTGAGCTGTCCCATCACGTCGCCAAGGAACTCCTCTGGAACCACAACCTCCACCCGCATCGTCGGCTCGAGCAGAACCGGCGCGCCTTTGTGTACGCCCTCCTTGAAAGCCATCGAGGCCGCCAGTTTGAAGGCCATTTCGTTCGAGTTCGACCTCGTGGAATGAACCGTCGTACAGCGTGACCTTCAGGTCGGTCACGGGGTAGCCGGCCAAGACACCGCTCTCCGCGGCCTCGCGGACACCCTTCTCAACGGCCGGGATGTACTCGCGCGGAACGGTCCCACCCACAATATCGTTCTCGAAGAGAATCCCAGAGCCGCGCTCACCGGGCTCCAACGAGATGACCACGTGGCCGTACATGCCGCGCCCGCCGGTCTGCTTGGCATACTTGAAGTTGACTTCCGGCACCGCCCGCGTAATCGATTCTCGATAGGCTACACGCGGTGCACCCACATTCGCCTGTACCTTGAACTCGCGCAGCATCCGGTCGATCAGGATATCCAGATGCAGCTCCCCCATGCCCGAGATGATGGTCTGGCCTGTGTTCTCGTCCGAGCGTACTCGGAAAGTGGGGTCTTCTTCGGAGAGCTTGCGCAGCGCCTCCCCCATCTTCTCCTGGTCGGCCGTGCTCTTCGGCTCGATCGCAATGGAAATGACCGGCTCAGGAAAAGCAATGTTCTCCAGGACGATCACCTTGTTGTCGCACAGCGTATCGCCCGTGAAAGTCTCCTTGAAGCCCAGCGCAGCGCCGATATCGCCGGCGCGGACCTCCTCGATGTCCTCTCGACGGTCGGCGTGCATACGGATCAGTCGGCCCATCCGCTCGCGCTTTCCCTTTGTGGAGTTCATCACCATCTGACCCTGGCTGATCACCCCAGAGTAGACGCGAAAGTAGGCCAACCGGCCGACGTATGGATCCGTCACGATCTTGAAGACCAGGGCGCTAAGCGGCGCGTCGTCCTGGGCGGCGAGCTCGATCGTCTGCTCATCACTGCCGGGGTCGGAGCCCCGAACCGAGGCCACGTCCGCAGGTGACGGCAGGTAATCAATGACCGCGTCCAGCAGGATCTGCACGCCCTTGTTCTTGAGGGATGAGCCGCAGAAGACCGGGTACGCCTTGTTGGCAAGAACGGCCCGGCGGAGTGCCGTCTTGAGTTCGTCGACGCTGATTGCCGGCCTTCCAGGTAGCGTACGGTCAGATGGTCATCGAGCTCGGCGATCTTCTCCACCATCACGTGGCGGGCTTCCTCGGCGGCCGCTTGCATGTCAGCAGGAATTGCGACGACCTTGGGATCCTTGCCGAGATCGTCCTCCCAGAGCACTCCCTGCATGGTCAGCAGATCGATCACGCCTCGAAAGCCGCTTTCGCTGCCGATGGGAAGCTGCATGGCGATGGGATTGGCGCCCAGGCGATCCACGATCGACTGGATGGTGCGCTCAAAGGATGCACCGACGCGATCCATCTTGTTGACGAAGCAGATGCGCGGGACGCCGTAGCGATCGGCCTGGCGCCAGACCGTCTCGCTCTGGGGTTCCACCCCCTGGACCGCATCGAAGATCACGACGCCGCCGTCCAGCACGCGCAGAGACCGCTGAACCTCGGCGGTGAAATCGATGTGGCCGGGAGTATCGATGACGTTGATCTGATAGCCGTTCCACTCGGACGATATGGCCGCCGACACGATCGTGATGCCCCGCTCGCGCTCCTGGGCCATCCAGTCGGTCACCGTCGTGCCGTCGTCCACGGAGCCGATGCGGTGCGTCTTGCCGGTATAGAACAAGATGCGCTCAGTCGTCGTCGTCTTGCCGGCGTCGATGTGGGCAATAATGCCGATATTGCGATACTTCTCAAGCGGGTGAGCGCGGGCCATACGACTCTTGTTCCAACCAATCGGTTATCTAATGAAGTCCCAGAGTATCTATATGCGGTAATGGGAGAAGGCACGGTTGGCCTCCGCCATCTTGTGCGTCTCGTCGCGTTTGCGGATGGCGGCGCCGGTCTCGTTTGCCGCGTCGATCAATTCCGACGCCAGCTTGTCCGAGAACGAGCGCCCAGAGCGCTCCCGTGCCGCGCCAAGGATCCATCGTATGGCCAGGGTGGTGCGTCTTTCTGAGCCAACCTCCATGGGGACCTGGTACGTCGCGCCACCGACGCGCCGCGGCCGGACTTCCATGGCCGGAGATACATTGCGCAAGGCGCTCTCAAAGACCTCGAGCGGTTCCTTGCCGAGCGCGTTCCTTGATGAGGTCCATGGCCCCGTAGATGACGCGCAGCGCCGTGCTTTTCTTGCCGCGCTTCAGCACATGCTGCACCAGCGTCTGCAGCTGCACGCTGTTGTACCTCATGTCCGGAGGAACTGGCCGAGCTTGAGGGCTACCCCGTCTCATGCTGAATCTCCCTTGGGCTGCTTCGCCCCGTACTTCGAACGACCCTGCTTGCGATTGGCAACCCCGGTCGTGTCCAGGGAGCCACGCACAATGTGATAGCGAACACCTGGCAGGTCCTTCACGCGGCCGCCGCGAACCAGCACGACCGAGTGTTCCTGCAATTGATGACCCTCACCGGGAATATATGCCGTGACCTCGATGCCATTGCTCAGCCGCACGCGGGCGATCTTGCGCAGCGCCGAGTTCGGCTTCTTCGGCGTCATCGTGCGGACCACGGTGCACACGCCGCGCTTCTGAGGCGCGCCACGTGCCTGCCGCGTGCGTCGCTGGCGGTGGCTGTTCAGCGTGAACTGGAACGCCGGGGCCTTGCTCTTGGCCTTCTTGCTCTTCCGGCCCCTACGAACCATCTGGTTGATTGTTGGCACCTTCGCCTCCGTTCACAATTTCCATCTCAATCGTGCTCACATGAAATGAGGCCATCAGAAACGATAATGATGGCCTCGTCTTTTCCTGCCACTGTTGCGGCTCGCTGCGCGACTGCCACGTTCTGCGCAGGGCCTGGCTCTCACCGGCGAAGGCTAGCTTCCGCCACGTTTCGGACGGGATTGCCTGCCGTCCTTTGGGCACACAATGGCGCATTATTCTATCATGCGCCCGTGCCAGCGTCAAGAACGTGCGAATGCCTACTTTCGGCGGTCCGGCCCGCCCATTCCCAGATCCATCAGGCCCGTCCCGAGCCGCGGCGGGTGGGTCTTCTCCTCATCCTTGCCAAAGCGCACCACGTCCCCGCCTTCGTTGATGGCCTCGACTGCCAGCCCCAGAGACTGCAGCTCTTTGACCAGCACGCGGAACGATGCGGGGATGCTGGGTTCCTCGATGGGCTCGCCCTTGACGATGGCCTCGTACGTGTTGACCCGTCCCTGGACGTCATCCGACTTGACCGTCAGCATTTCCTGGAGCGTGTACGCCGCTCCGTAGGCCTCGAGCGCCCATACCTCCATTTCACCGAACCGCTGTCCGCCGAACTGAGCCTTTCCACCAAGGGGCTGCTGCGTCACGAGGCTGTATGGGCCAGTCGACCGGGCGTGCACCTTGTCTTCCACCAGGTGGTGCAGCTTCAGGATGGTCATGACCCCGACCGTAACAGGCTGGTCGTACGGCTTTCCCGTCTTGCCATCCCGGAGCGTCTGCTTGCCAAGCGTGGGCAATGGAAGCCCGTCTTCGCGCGCGACATCCTGCGCCGCGGCCTGCACGGCGTCGTCCTCCAGCTTGTCAGTGCGACCCGAGACTCGCCAGCCACAGTCGCAGGCAGGCCAGGATCGCTACCTGATCCCCATCCGAACTTCCGTGTGCCCCGCTGCTGTCCAGAGTATCCAGGATTTGATCCGGATCGTAGCCCCGATCGCGAAGCCACTCCTTGGCGGCTCGCCCGTCGGGCGTAGTCGGCGTCGTTGAGGCTGTAGACATCGTACTTGCGCTTACCCAAGCCAGGATTCCAAGTACAGTCGACGGACCTCGTCGTCGTCCTGAATCGAACTCCGGGCCGTAGTCCTGATCCTTGATCCATTCCCAGGCTGTGCGGGCCGATTCCTTCCAGGCCTGGTCCACGATCCAGGCCCGCGCCAGCTCGGCCTCGATCTGCTCCTCGGTCGCGCCGTCAAAGACGGGTGTGAGGGCGCGGAAGCCCAGACGTTTGGCGGCCCAACCGAGATGGACCTCGAGGACCTGACCGATGTTCATGCGTCCCGGAACGCCGAGCGGATTCAAAATGATATCCACCGGAGTGCCATCCTCAAGGAAGGGCATGTCCTCGACCGACACCACCTTGGAGACGACTCCCTTGTTGCCGTGACGGCCGGCCATCTTGTCGCCCGCGGTGATCTTGCGGCGCTGAGCCACGGACACGCGGACCATGACGTCTACCCCCGCCGACAGATCGGAGTTGTCCTCGCGGGTGAACACCTTCACATCGACAACCTTGCCGCGCTCGCCGTGTGGCATTCGCAGGGAGGTGTCCTTCACGTCGCGCGATTTCTCGCCGAAGATGGCTCGCAGCAGGCGCTCCTCCGGCGTCAGTTCCTTCTCGCCCTTGGGAGTGATCTTGCCAACCAAAATGTCATTGGGCCCGACCTCGGCGCCGATGCGAATGATGCCTTTCTCATCCAGGTCCTTGATGGCCTCCTCGCCCACGTTCGGAATGTCGCGTGTGATCTCCTCGGGGCCAAGCTTCGTGTCTCGCGCCTCCACTTCGTACTTCTCAATGTGGACCGAGGTGAACCGGTCTTCCTGCACGAGCCTTTCCGACAGCAGGATCGCGTCTTCGAAGTTGCCGCCCTCCCATGAGAGGAAGGCCACGACCACGTTTTGGCCAAGCGCCAATTGGCCGCTCTCGGTTGAGGACGAATCCGCGATGATATCTCCCCGTTTCACTACCTGGCCCTTGACGACGGAGGGTCTCTGATCGATGCACGTCGACTGGTTGGAGCGCTGGTACTTGCGCAGCTGATACGCGTGCATGCCGCCCTTGCGTTCCTTGATGACGATCTTGCTGCCAGTGACGGAGATCACTTCGCCCGGCTCATCCGCCAGAACCACCTGGCCTGAATCCAAGGCAGCGGCCCTTTCCATCCCCGTAGCCACCAATGGAATCTCGGGGCGGACCAGGGGCACGGCCTGGGCCTGCATGTTGGATCCCATCAAGGCCCGGTTGGCATCATCGTGCTCCAGGAATGGGATCAGCGCGGCGCTGATTCCGACCACCTGGTGCGGTGCGACGTCCATATAGTCCACGGACTCTGGGATTGAGAACAGGAAACCGGAGTGATAGCGGCACGAGATACGCTCGCGAACGAACTCGTTCGTCGAAGTCAACGGTGCATTGGCTTGAGCGATCACATACTTGTCCTCGGCGTCCGCCGAGAGGAAGTTGATCTCATCCGACACGAACGGCACGATCGGAATCTCGATGTCGAGACGCGCCAATCGCCTCGCAACCTTGGGTTCGATGACCTCGCCTGCTTTGGCGATCGTCTCCCGGCTCTTGGGCTCCACCATGGTCTCACGCAGCGAGCGGCCCAGCAGGCGCTCGTCATCACCCGGCAATTGTTTGTAGACCTTTCGATAGGGAGTCTCAATGAAACCGTATTCATTCACCCGGGCGAAGGAGGCCAGGCGCCCGATGAGGCCGATGTTGGGGCCTTCGGGGGTTTCGATCGGGCATATGCGCCCATAGTGGGAGTGATGGACATCGCGGACGTCGAAACCTGCGCGCTCGCGGCGAAGGCCGCCAGGTCCGAGTGCAGATAGAGTGCGCTTGTGCCGCAACTCCGCCAGCGGGTTCGTCTGGTCCATGAACTGGCTGAGCTGGCTCGAGCCAAAGAACTCGCGCAACGCCGCCACCACCGGTCGGATATTCACCAGCGTCACCGGCGAAAGCTGCTCCTGATCGCGAATGGACATGCGCTCCTTGATGACACGCTCCATCCGCCGCAGGCCGATCCGCAGTTTGTTCTGGATCAGCTCACCCACGGTCTTGACGCGACGGTTGCCCAGATGATCGATGTCGTCCGGAGGCTCCACACCGTTGTTGATCTGGATCATCCGGCGGATCAGCCGGATCACGTCGTTCTTCGTCACGGTCCGATGCGGAATTGGGATGTTCAAGTCGAGCTTCTGATTCAGTTTGTAACGTCCCACCCGCTCGAGATCATAGTGCCTCTGGTCAAACAGCTGCTCTTCGAGAAACTGTCGCGCATTTTCGAGAGTCGCCGGATCGCCGGGTCGCATCTTTCGGAAGAACTCGATCAACGCGGCCTCGGCCAGGGTCAGGCCGGAGCTGAGATCCCACTCAGGTTCCTGGCGCAAGGTTGAGGCAATGAAGAGCCTCTCCGGATTGTTGTCAACGTCCTGAAAGATAGTAAGCAACTCCTCATCGGACCCGGTCTTGAGCGGCGAGTCTCTGGTACCGTCGCCAACGGCCGCGAGGGCGCGCAGGAAGACCGTGATGGGGACAGTCCGCTTGCGGTTGAATTTCAGGATGATGTAATCGCTCTTGCGAGTCTCAAACTCCATCCACGCACCGCGGTCCGGGATGAGCTTGGCCATGGCCAACGGCCGTCCGGTGGCCCGGTCCGTGGGGGCCTCGAAGTAGACGCCTGGCGATCGGATCAGCTGCGAGACGACAACTCGCTCAGTACCATTGATGATGAACGTGCCCTTGTCCGTCATCTCGGGAAAATCACCCAGGAAGATGTCCTGCTTGATCGGTTCCGGCACATCCGTGCCCGCCAGCAGCACGGAGACGTATAGGGGGTGCGCGAACGTGAGATCCCGTTCCACGCATTCCTCAATGGAGTGCTTGGGATCACCAAACCAATACTGAAGACCCCACTGCTTGGCTTCTGGGCCGCGGCTTGGGAAGAACAGCTTCATCCCCTTGTTGTAAGACTCGATCGGTGAGACTTCATGGAAGAGGTCGCCCAGTCCCTCTTTCTTCAAGCGGGCGAAAGAATCCAGTTGAATGTCGATCAGATTGGGGAGCTCGAGTTGAACGGGGATCCGGGCGTAATTCTTGCGGGGCAAAGACGCCATTTGCCTCTCTCCTTACAGTTGCACCTATGTAACGGCAGGACAATTGTCCGGCCGCATCCGCTGCATGGCAAAGGACAAGCCACAATCACGGTGAAGACGGCGTGACCGTCAACAGCTGCCAGTTGATGCGAAAATTGCGACCCTACATTATATGTCCCGCTCTGCGTCACGTCAAGTACAAAACCTTGTCGGAGTGAAGGTCACGGCCCCCTCAACGAAACGCCGGAGATGGCCCCGCCAGGCACGACCTGCGGGGGTTAACAGGTACAATCCATGCCGTTTGGAGGCAAAATGGCCCAGTCTGAGCAGCCAGTGAACGACAAGCGGGAGATTCTCGGGTGGGCCATGTACGACTGGGCCAACTCGGCGTTCAGCACAACGGTGGGGACTGTTTTTCTAGGGCCATACGTGGCGTCGCTCGCCGCCGACGCCGCCCGCGGAAACCCCGACGGGCTTGCTCGTTTGGGCGGCATGGCGATTGCGCCTGACTCCTTTTTTCCTGCATGCATCACTCTCTCGGTTATCGCCCAGTTTCTCGTGCTTCCGGTCCTGGGTGCCATAGCCGACTATTCGCATCTCAGGAAGCGAATGCTGCAGCTGTTCGCCACCCTCGGCGCGCTCCAGACCATCCTGATGTTCTTCATCACCGCCAACGTCTGGTGGCTCGGCGGACTACTGTTCTTCGGTGCCAACATTGCATTCGGCGCGGCCGTGGTTTTCTACAATGCCTACCTTCCGGATATCGCCAGCGAGGACCAGCGCGACCGGGTCTCGTCCTTCGGTTGGGCCATGGGTTACCTGGGCGATGGGATACTCCTGGCACTGAATCTGGCGTTCTTCATATTCCACGAAGAATTGGGGGTGCCAACTGCCCTCGCGATTCGCATCAATCTGGCCTCAGCCGGCGTTTGGTGGATCAGTTTCTCGTTCATCACGTGGGCGCGGCTTCGTCCAAGGCATGCGACTCGCAGCCTGCCGGCGGGCCAAAACTACCTCGGTATGGGTTTTCGCCAGCTTGGGCAAACCCTCGTGGAGATCCGCCGGTTTCCCGAGACCATCAAGTTCCTGCTTGCGTTCTTCCTGTACAACGACGGGATCCAAACGGTGATAGCAGTTTCATCCACGTTTGCCGCCGCACCACTGATCCGTGGCGGACTCGAATTGGATATTCAAACGCTAACCATTGTGATCCTCATAATACAGTTCACCGCGTTCTTCGGCGCGCCTATTCTGGGGTCGGCTCGCGGCGTGGATCGGATCCAAGGCCTCGATCCTGCTTAGCCTGGTGATCTGGTCCGCGGTCGTTATCTACGCATATTTCGGAATGAAGGGCGACAATCGCGTACTCGAGTTTGGATTGCTCGGCGTCGTGATTGCCCTCGTCCTAGGAGGCTCGCAGGCCATCAGTCGGAGCATTTTCGCCCAAATGATCCCAAGTGGTCGGGAGGCGGAGTTCTACTCGTTCTACGAGATCAGCGATCGCGGGACATCCTGGCTTGGGCCGGCTCTGTTCGCCATCACGAATCAGGTATTCGGCAGCCTGCGCCCGGCAATTCTCTCCCTGATCGTCTTCTTTGTGGCGGGTTTGATCGCGCTGCCCTTCGTCAACGTGCGCAAGGGCATCGAGGACGTAAAGCTGGCCACGCGGTCCGAAACGTAGTCCATACCACCGCGATCCTATCAGGCGGGGCTGTGCGTTGGCAGGGCAATCCTATAGCTTTGGCAGCACGATCGACTGCTGGCCCTGGTACTTGCCCTTCTTGTCCGCGTACGAAATCTCACACACCTCATCCGCCTCGAAGAACAGCACTTGCGCGATGCCTTCATTTGCGTAGATCCGGGCCGGCAGCGGCGTGGTGTTGGAGATCTCCAGAGTCACGAACCCCTCCCATTCCGGCTCAAACGGCGTGACATTCACAATGATGCCGCATCGGGCATATGTGGATTTCCCCAGGCAGATCGTCAGTATCGTCCGCGGGATGCGAAAGTACTCCACGGTCCGGGCAAGTGCAAACGAGTTCGGGGGGACCACGCAAACGTTACCAGTGAAGTCCACCATGCTCTTCGGGTCGAAGGCTTTGGGATCCACGATCGCTCCAAATACATTCGTGAAGATCTTGAACTCGTTTGCCACGCGGATGTCATACCCGTAGGAGGACACGCCATACGAGATGACACCCTGGCTCACCTGCCCGTCGTTGAATGGCTCGATCATCTGATGCTCTCGCACCATCTTGCGAATCCAGTGGTCCGGCTTCAAGCCCATGGCAGGTCTCTCCCTCGTGTGGGTTTGCGGCAAGTCCTCAGTCGGCCGTCGGTCTAGGCTAGCCTGGCACGTTCCTGAACGGTTTGGCGAATCTCGGCCTCCAGCTCGTCGGCGCGTGCCTCCAGAGCCTTGATCTGATCTAGCAGCATCTCGGCTGCGGGCCGGTCCGGGTGGGCGTGGAGATTGATGCGCACGTTGTAGCCCGCGGCAGTCAAAGCCGCGCGCGCCATCGCCGCGGCCGAGAGGGCGTCGCTGATCGCATTCAAGTTGCCTTTCTTGGCGCAGCGGGCAGCCAAATCCAGGACCCGGACAGCACCAGTGGCTGTCTCATAGGGAACACGCGCGGCCTCTAACAAGGCAGCTTGCACCGCCAGATCCCGCCGCGGCTCTCTCTGCGTCGTTCGCCTTCGGAAGGCGGTGCGCTGCTATCACAGCCTCATATGCGGCAGAATCGTCAACCACTGCTCGTGTCAGCTGTGTCCGCAGGTCGCGTGCCTCGGATATGACCTGCTGCATCTCGAGCTCAACTTCCTTGTACTTGGGCTTGCCGAGCGTCAGTCCCGCCACCATTTCGGCTAGGCCGGCGCCGAGCGCCGCCGCATCCGCGGCAACCGAACCTCCTCCTGGCGCGGCTGTAGGAGCAGCCACCTGCTCAATGAAGTCGGAATGAATGGAATGCACGGACTCCCCAGCGAGCAATTCGTACAGCCTGGTCTCCAGGACTTGCTCAGGGCTGAAACCATCGAGCTGCGTGTACCAGACCGCCGCATCGATCAGCGCATCCTGAGGGACAAGCCCGATCAATTCACTGTGATGGATGCCGACGCCATAGCGCGCCGCCTCGCGCCGAATCAGTTCGACGATGCGGCCCACAGGCGATTCGCGGTAGTTGGTCAAGTTGATCGAGACCTGGGCTCGGCCCTCAACCAGCAGGCCAAGAGCCTTCACAAAATGCATCCCGCCGGAGGAGTGGCGTATCGCTCTCGCAACCTTCTTGGCAATCTCCACCTCTGGGGTGGAGAGGTAGACATTGAAGGCAATCAGCGGATTGCGTGCCCCAATTACGGTCGCACCGGCCGCGCCCATTCGGGAGGGACCAAAATCCGGTTTGCGAGCTGCATCACTCTGGATCGCCTTCCGAAGTCCTTCGAATTCGCCGCGGCGCAGGTCTTCCAAGTTTCTTCGCTCCGGGCTGGTGGCGGCAAACTCGTACAAGTAGACGGGTATCTGAAGCGTGTCACCCACACGCTGTCCGAGTCTCCGGGCAAGGGCGACGCAGTCCTCCATTGTCACGCCTGAGAGAGGCACGAAAGGAACCACATCGGCGGCGCCTATCCGAGGGTGCGCTCCGGTATGCTGAGCCAGGTCGATCAGCTTGGCTGCACGCTCAATCGCAAAGAACGCTGCCTGCTCCACAGCCTCAGGTGCTCCGACAAAAGTGAGCACCGTTCGATTGTGGTCGAGGTCGGATGATCGATGAAGCAGGCGCGCTCCGGGAACGGCGGAAATTGCAGCCGCGATTTCATCAACGATCTGTGGCCGACGGGCCTCGGAGAAGTTGGGAATGCACTCAATGAGTTGTGCCATGGGGGTTGCCGCTTTGAACTCGCCTCTCGGCTCCATTATAAGGCCCGCGTCGAGGTCAAGGCATCGACCCTCGAGTGGAAACGAATGGGGATTCGGCCCCTTCTCTCACCGGCTTTTCAAGGAGGTCGGCACGGCGTTCATCACACGGTAAAATCGGCGTTCCAAAAGGCCAGCAACGGCGCAGTGTAAGCCGCGACCGGCTTGCTGAAAGACACCAACCCTACAGGGAGCATGATGTTTCACGATATCCCGACAGTCCTGGATGGCCGTATGCGAGAACTGGAAGCCGTGGATGCGGCGGATCGGGAAAATGGCACCCCGATGCTGCAACGACTACGGCAGATCTCAAGGGAGACCGGGCAATTCCTCGCCATCCTCGCGGCGGGAGCGCCGAGAGGCTCCGTTATTGAGATCGGCACCAGTGCGGGTTACTCCACACTATGGCTAGCCCTAGGGTGCGCAGCGCGCGGGCACCACGATCACTACCTTTGAAAAGCTGCCTGAAAAGGCCGCACTGGCACGGCGGACGTTTCAAATCAGTGGCGTCGCCGAAAGCATCCATCTCGTCGAAGGCGATGCACGCGACTACCTCTCCGGTTATGCCGAGATCGCATTCTGCTTCCTGGACGCCGAAAAGGACGTCTATGCGGCATGCTACGAACTGGTCGCACCGCGCCTCGTTCGCGGAGGCCTCTTGGTGGCGGACAACGTGCTCAGCCACCGCGACGCGTTGGAAAACTTCGTACGCGATGCCGTTGCAGATTCGCGCGTGGACTCGGTTATTGTCCCGATAGGCCAGGGATTGCTGGTATCACGCCGCTCTTAACAGCCCGCGCGGGCGGCCGCCGGAACCGTAATCAAGGAGGAGGCATGGGTCTATCACAACTCTTGGGATTCGCGTTGCTGACGGGATTGCTGGCAGAGGGCTGCGCGGCTGGGCACGATCTGCAATCCACGCCGACCGGCATGGGTGCCTCCATGACCCCGATAGATACTGCCCCCCCGCCTATTCTCTACCCGCCCCATGATCCTGCAGCCACGTATCCGGTGATCCGCACATGGGAACAGGTCCTCACGTTTCAACCCTACACGTACGCGAAGGCACTGCCGGCGGCCGACGCAACCGAAATTGACGGCGTCTTTGGAAAACTGGATCCGGGTCAGCCGCAGTGGTGGCGTTGTGCTCGGTGCGCCGACTTCAAGCTCGCCGGTGGCAATTGGCGCCTCATGCTGCACCAAGGCACGCTTCGGATGTACTACGAGGTGACTGGTTTCTCCACGATCAGCACGTACGCGGTGGATGGCGATAGCCTCGAGCTGTTCAATGACCCACATTGCCCCTATGAAACCGGCACGTATAAATGGCGGCTTGTAGGCAATGAGCTATCATTCATTGAAGTAAGCGACCAGTGCGCCATACACCTGCGGGCAGAGAATCTCACGCACCAACCATGGAGATCCTGCCAGCCGCCGAACAAGGAAGCGGCCGTCTCTGACCATTGGATCCGTCCCCCTGCCTGCGGATAGGAGCCAGCCCATTGTGCAGCCACGGGAGTCCGACCTGAGGCGCAGCCACCGGCCGCATTTCACCGTGCGGATCGCCTGATGCGAACTGTCATGGAGGAGGAGCTCCGGGCGCACAATGGCGAGAACGGCACTCGACTCTGGATTGCTGAGTTGGGGATGGTCTACGACGTCACCGATTGCCCCAAATGGCGCACTGGGGTGCACGAAGAGACGCACTTCGCCGGATTGGATCTCACGGGCTGACCTTCGCGATGCGCCGCACAGCCGGGATGTTTTGGGCAGGCCGTGCGTCAAAGTCGTTGGGCAGTTGGTCTCGCGCACCGGGCCCGCGGGCAACTGAGTCGATGTAGCAGCACGTCCCGTTGGCAATCGGCGCGCAGAATGTGCTCCCAATTCAGATGGACTTAGCGTGCGCTGCCAGCAAGTGGGCTAGAGGTGAAGCATGATCGCTCCACAGAAGAAGATCCACTTCGACCGCTTCGAGTTCAAAAAGTGGGCTTCGATCGACACTGAAACGATCGTCGAAGCGCCAGTATCTCTCACGATCAACGGCGAGCCGTGGGTCACATCGATGTGCACGCCTACGGATCTCGAGGCCATGGCCGTCGGCTTTCTCTATAATGAGGGGGTAATCGACAGGCGTGACGAGATAGCAGACGTCAGGCTGTGCGAGCACGGCGACAACGTGGATGTCTGGCTCACCCGCCCTGCCGAGAGGCCGAGATCCTGGCGACGCACATCCGGTTGCACCGGGGGCGTAACCGCAGTGGACCATCTAGCCATCCCTAATGTGAGCTTTGACCCTGAATACCCGCGGCTTGATCCCGAGGCCGTCGGAGCGCTGGTGGAGCAGCTCTTCGAACTCTCAAGCCCTCTATCGAGAAACCGGCGGGGTGCACACCTCCTTGCTTAGCGATGGGGAGAAGCTTGTGGTGGCAGCCGAAGACATCGGGCGGCACAACACTTTGGACAAGATCGCCGGCCAGTGTCTGCTGCGTCAGCTGTGGCCGTCAACCAGAATCCTCATCACAACGGGTCGCATCAGTTCCGAGATGCTGCAAAAAGCCGCCAGGCTGCGGGCGCCTATCCTGGTTTCGAGGACTTCTCCCAGTTCGCTTTCCATCGAAATGGCGGAGCGCTACGGAATCACGTTGGTTGGCTATGCGCGACGACAGCGCTTTAACGTTTACACACATCCGCGCCGCGTGGGTCTGCAATCAAGGTCTCGTGCCTAGGCGACGGCACCCGCGGCGTTTGGTAGAATGCCGCAGTGAATAGCGCACCCAGGTTCACGCCTGTTCTGGCCGCGATGATCGCGGCCGTTTGCCTTAACTGCTGCACGGGCGCCAAACCTGCCCTAACACCAGCCTACCCGACGTATGACCCTTTCATTCAAGCGAATGGTGCGCCAGACAGCGCCGTGGAACCATCCTCAACGCGGGCGCACAGCGCGCCGACGCCGACGATCGCACCACTCTCTGTGACACTTCCTGCACGTGCAGATGGCGCACCGCTCGTTACCCCCACACCCGATGCACCCAGATCGCTGCCCACGCCGCGACAGCAAGGTTCCGTGTACAGCGTGCAGCCGGGAGACACGCTGGGGGCCATCGCGCAAAGATTCGGCGTCAGCGTCGGTTCCTTATTGGACGCCAACGGGCTGGCGGATGGCGACATCCTGGCTCTGGGAATGAGCCTCACCGTACCGCCCCCAGAACTTGGAGCGGAAGGGCCGTCCTTTAAGGTCATCCCCGATTCGGAACTAGTCTTTGGGCCCGCAGCCGCTGATTTTGATGTCGAAGCCTTCGTGGCCACGCAAGCCGGCTTTCTTGCCGAGTACTCAGAAGACGTCGACACCCAGGTCCTCTCTGGATCCGAGATCGTCAGGCTGGTCGCCAGCAACTACTCCGTGAATCCTCGGCTCCTGCTCGCGATCATCGAGCACCAAAGCAACTGGGTGACTCAGGCCAGTCCGTCCCGCGCAAATCCTGACTTTCCACTTGGTTTCGTGCATCCCAATCGCGTCGGACTGTATCGACAGCTGGCCTGGGCGGCGAACGAGCTCAACCGCGGCTTCTACCTGTGGCGCGCAGGAGCCGTGGGAACCTGGGTTCTCAATGATGGCGCGGTGGTTCCGATCAATCCGACGATCAATGCCGGGACGGCCGGCGTTCAGAGCTTCTTCAGTGTCCTGGAAGACCGCGCCACGTGGGAAAAGGACACCGGGGTCTTTGGGCTGTTTCAGACCTACTTCTTCATGTTCGGGAATCCGTTCGACCTGGCGATTGAGCCACCTGCGGGCACCGGCATCAATCAGCCCGCTCTAATCCTCCCGTTCGAGCCCGCCGTGGCGTGGGCCTTCACAGGCGGCCCCCACGCGGCATGGGATTCGGGATCAGCGTGGGGAGCGCTGGACTTTGCACCGCCGGATGTCCTGGGATGCGCCGTGAGCCAGGAGTGGGTCACCGCGGCCTCGGACGGATATGTCGTCCGATCGGACAACGGAGCCGTGGTGCAAGATCTGGATGGCGATGGCTACGAACAAACGGGATGGGCCTTGCTTTACATGCACGTTTTTGAACAAGATCGGGTACAGCCTGGTGCGTACCTATTCGCCGGCGATCGCATCGGCCACCCATCCTGTGAAGGAGGCGTTTCCAACGCCTCGCACCTCCACCTCGTCCGCAAGTTCAATGGGGAGTGGATTCCAGCCGATGGCCCAACACCCTTCCTATTGAGTGGCTGGGTTTCATCCGGGGACGGCACGGAATACGACGGCTTCCTCAAGCTTGGTTCGCGCAGGCTGGAAGCGGAAGAGGGCGCAAGCGAGCTAAACATAATCTCCCGATAAACGCCCCCCCATAATGACCAGTATCGGCTGACTTCTCGGAAAATCAGACAGGTATAATTTTCGCGGCGGTTCAACGTGCTGCGAAACTCCTGGAAGGGCCTCGTTATCTCAGCGATCTTGCTGGCCTCTTGTGCGCCGGTTCCAGGATTGTGGGGTGAGTACGCAACTCCGACGGCCTGGTACAACGAGAGCGCGCAGGCTCCCATCCCATCGGCGGCAAGCATTCCCGTATTGCCCGCGTCGGCGACAGTAACACCGGCTCCGGTCATGGATGCGCCGTCGGACAACTCGGCAGCTGCCTCCACGCCCAGCCCGGGGGCCGACGCTTCGGTGACACCGATCGAATCTCCGACAACCGTGGAGGTCTATGAGGAGGCCACGCTAACCCCGACATTCGATGTGCCCGCCGTGCTCTACTACGCACAGAGCGGCAACTCAGTCCCGGCGCTTGCAGGACAATTCGGCATTGACCAATCCGAGGTCCATTCTGAGGGTCAGGTGCACGTTACTGGTTTCGTGCCCCCTGGCACTCTGCTGATCATGCCGGATCGCATCTCAGAAGCCACATCGCCCGAGAGCCAGCTGATCCCGGATAGCGAGCTGGTGTTTTCTGGAACGGCAGTCAACTTTGACATCGGCGCCTATGTCCTGGAAATGGGCGGAAAGCTCAGCACGCAACGGGAGTATCTTGGTTCCACCGGCTGGACCACGGGGTCACAGGCGATCGCGCGGCTGGCCTACGAGAACTCCATCAATCCAAGGCTTCTTCTGGCCTTGCTTGAGTATGAAGTCGTTGGGTGCGGGGCGATGCAGTGGATGCCGTGCATCGCGACTACCCTATGGGCTACATCAACTTGTACTACCGCGGACTCTTCGGACAGATGCTCTGGACAGTGAACCAGCTGTCTATTGGATACTACGGCTGGCGCTCGGGTACGCTGACCGAGCTCAAGTTCCCGGACGGCTCGAAGTTGCGCATCAATCCCCAGCTGAATGCCGGCACGGTCGCAATCCAGTACTTGTTTTCCAAGGTTCACAGTCGTTCACAGTGGAGTCAAATGATCGATCCGGGAAATGGATTCCTGGCGGTCTACACTGACATGTTTGGTGACCCCTGGGCTCGAGCGGATACTGTCGATCCACTCCTTCCGCAGGGACTGGCGCAGCCGCAGTTGGTACTCCCATTCGCTCCGGATGTGCCGTGGAGCTACACGGGCGGCCCGCACGGCGCCTGGGAACATGATGGCGCGCTTGCGGCCATCGACTTCGCCCCTTTTACTGACCATGGCGGATGTGACGTCACCCCAACCTGGGTTACTGCGGCCGCCTCCGGAATGATCGTGCGTTCGGAGCGCGGCATCGTGGTACAGGACCTTGACGGCGATGGTTACGAACAAACCGGTTGGGACCTGATCTATCTACACATCGAATCATCCGGAAGGGTGAAAACCGGTACCTACGTGCAACGGGATGATCACATCGGACACGCGTCGTGCGAGGGCGGTCAGGCCACGGGCACTCACCTGCACTTCGTTCGCAAGTACAACGGCGAGTGGATTGCCGCAGATGGACCGATCCCGTTTGTTCTGAGCGGATGGATGGTGCGGCAGGGCACACTGGCGTACGAGGGCCTACTCACCAAGGGTGAAGAGGTCATCACGGCAGATCCGGTGGGGCAGCTCAAGTCCGTGATCATCCGTGATTCGGATGATGAGTAGAGCCCTCCCGACGTTCATCACCGCGCTGGGGCTTCTGCTTTCTGCTTGCGATGTGGCGGCAGATCGTATTGCCGCACAACCCTTGCCGACGCCGCGTCCAGTCGCTTCGACGAGCCCCTTGGCTGCCGCCGGCAATCCCACGCCGGTTCCTACCCGTCCGAACTTCAAGCCAGGAGAACTGGTGGAGTACACCGCCCAGACGGGGGACACCGTGCCGGCATTGGCGGCCAGGTTTAACACAACGGTTACTGAGATCGTGGAGGCCAACCCACTGATTCCTCCCGACGCAACGACGATGCCGCCGGGCTTTCCCATGCGCATCCCCATCTACTTTCGGTCGCTGTGGGGCACTGCATTCCAAATGATCCCTGATTCGGCCTTTGTCAACGGACCCGCCCAGATCGGGTTCAGCGCGCCGGCGTTCGTCGAAAGCCAGCCGGGCTGGCTCAAGAGCTACTCCACGTATGCAGCGGGCCGCGACCGGACGGGAGCAGAAATCGTGGAGTACGTCGCCACGCAATGGAGCATCAGTCCACGGCTGTTGCTCGGCATCATGGAGTACAGGGCTGGGGCGCTCAGCGCCGCCCGTCCACCCTCCAAGAGGTACATCCTGGATTACGAGCAGACCATCTATGCGGGTGCTACTAATCTCAATTATCTCCAACTGGTCTGGGCCGCCAATACTCTTAACAACGGCTACTACGGCTGGCGTTCGGGAAAGCTCACAGAATTTGAGGCGCCTGATGGCACGATCATTCGGCCTGATCCCTGGCTTAACGCGGGCACAGTGGCGCTCCAATACTTCTTTTCGCGGACAGAATCGAGCGATGATTATGACAAGAGCGTGGGACCGTCTGGATTCGTCGAAACCTACAGGCGACTCTTCGGGAATCCCACCAGCGAGAACATCTCGCTCCTACCGGGTAGTCTGCGACAGCCCCGACTGACTCTTCCCTATCGCTGGCGTCAGATCTGGACCTACACCGGCGGGCCACACACAGGCTGGGGAAACGGCGAGCCCTCAGCGGCCATAGACTTTGCACCGCCATGCGACCGTCCCGGCTGCGCGGCGCTCAATCCACAAACCCAGGTCATAGCCATGGCCGACGGATTGGTGGTGCGATCGGGTGACGATGGCGTGGTCCTCGATCTGGACCATGACGGAGATGAGAGGACCGGCTGGACGCTGTACTACCTGCACCTAGCCAGAAGTCAACGCGTGACGCTGGGCCAGCAACTGAGAACAGGGGAACCGATGGGATTCCCAAGCAGCGAGGGGGGTGAGGCAACCGGCACGCACATACACATCGCCAGAAAGTACAACGGCGAGTGGATCCTGGCGGACGGTCCCTTGGCCTTGGATGTTGGTGGTTGGCTTGTGCATGAGGGCGACAAGCCCTATCTCGGAACCCTTAGCCGCAATGGAATCACAGTCACGGCCTGCACCTGTTCGGATCTCTACAGCGCTGTCCCGGCCCTGCCTTCGCCCTAGCCGCCTGCCTAAGATCGCTCCGGGTTTTCCAGCGCGCAGCTGCCGTTTAAGATAAGCCGTGAATTGCCCTGGCTGTCCCCCTCCAGAATCGAGTACTTGAGTTCGATCGGGAACGCCTTCGAAAGCATGGCGTGCACGGGGCAATACTGCTTGACGGAAAGCTCGATCGCCCGGCGCACGGCCAACTCACGGATGCCTCGTCCGGTGATAACGTATTCCATCTCTGCGCTCGTGATGACTTTGGGATATGAAGCCGCACGATCAGCATGCACACTCACGTGAAATGCTTCGACCTGCTCCCGTTTCTTCTGCAGAATGGAGATCACGTCCATGGCGGTGCAGGCAGCCAGAGCCATCACGGTCACCTCCACGGGTCCCGCACCCGTATCCGGCCCAGAGGGGCTGCTGAGCTTGACCGGAAAACCACTCTCAGCTACTCCCACGAAGGCAAGGTCCTGATCCCACGTTACTTTGACATCCACGATGGTCTACTCCTCAAAATGGGGGCGACGCGTACTCGTTCGCTGCCGACTTATCGAGCGCGGCAATCCACGTCAGTCTGACAACCCCTGTTCGATCGACCTCATTGGACGGTGGCAGATGGGTTGCGATGTACGCCGCTTCGTGCCCGGCTGCCTGAGATCCGGCATCGCCGGGAATTTCAGGACCCTGTGCGAGACTGTTCATGCGCCGACCGCCTCGTCGGCACTGACTTCCGCCGTTTGGAAGCGACACGGCGGTCCTCGTCGGAGAGGTACTGTTAATCGGGCATCTCGGCGTGCCTGGAGGGAATCAGGTGGTCGGCAGGCTTAGCAGGACAATTGAACCGCCATTTTGAGCCGGCCATAGCGTGGCACCAATCCCTCGTGGGACGGACTGTCGCGCCGGAGATCGCTCCTGCAAGCCCAGTGCAAGATCTGGCGAGTTCCATCAGTATAACCCGACCGCCGTCGCCTCGGTAGGAGGGGATGAAATTCCTCCCAATCGGGAGCTTCATTACTGGGGCGGGCAGGACCGCGAGGTTACGATGCGCCCAGCATCCATGGCAGACAATCCATTCCTCAGGGACCTGACGCCTGCTCAGCAGAACCTGCTTGCGCAGCTGTTCGTGCCGGCCGACTTGGTTGCACGTGGTGTGATCTTCCGACAGGGCCAGGAGGCGACATTCATGTACATCCTGGTCGAGGGCGGCGTGGCCATTCGGTACAAACCCTACGATGGACCACGTATGACGCTGACGCGATTGCACGTGGGCGATGTCTTCGGCTGGTCTTCCGTCCTGGGAAACACCGTCTACACGGCCGACGCCATTGCAACGTCTCCGGCCCGTATCCTCCGCGCACGGGGGTCGGAAATCCGCAGCGTCTGCACTCAGTATTCCATCACTGGATCGCAGATCCTTGAGAAACTCGCACTGGCCGTCTCCCCGCGATGGCTTCATTCGCGGGAGCAAATTCAGGACCTCCTCAAACAGGAGATGCTGGAAACTGACGCCAGAGCCTCAAGACGGGTCAGCGCCGGTCGGCCTCAACCGGCCCCACTGAGCGCTCAGGGCTCTCAACTCCCCCGCGAGCGAATCGGTCAGCGCGTTCGAAGCCATGCGCCAGGACCAGTACCCCTCGGCTTTTCCCGGAAAGTTCATCCGTGCCTCGCTGCCCAGCTCAAGAAGATCTTGCACAGGGACTAGCGTAAGGACTGCAGCCGACCTCCAGATCGCCTGGATCATGTCTCGGACGATTGAGGATTCCGAGGAGTGAAGGTAGGCCAAAGCAGCCTCCCGTTCCGGTTCTGCGGCGGCCGAGAACCAGCCGCGGCTCGTGTCATTGTCGTGCGTGCCAGTGTAGGCCACGCAGTTCCCGGGGTAGTTATGAGGCAGGAAGTCATCCTGATATCCCGTGAATCCGAATTGGAGAACACGCATGCCTGGCAGGCCATACTGGAGCAGCAACCTGCTCACATCGGGAGTCGCCACACCAAGGTCCTCGGCAACCAGGGGCAAGTCGGGCCTCGCCGCTCCGGGGTCAACTCCGCGTGCCAGTGCGTCAAGAAAATCCTCGGCCGGACCAGGTACCCACCTGCCGGTCTCGGCCGTGGGCGCCGAGGCAGGTATTTGCCAGTACCCCGCGAATGCTCTGAAGTGATCCAGGCGCACCAAGTCCACGAGCTTCAGGAGTGAATTTGCGCGACGAATCCACCATTGGTAGCCTGACCTCTTGTGTTCATGCCAATCATAGAGGGGATTGCCCCAAAGCTGGCCAGTGGGAGCGAAGTAATCCGGTGGCACGCCCGCAACAACTGACGGCCTGCCGCGTTCATCCAGGCAGAACAGCTTCGGATCGACCCAGAGGTCGGCGCTGTCCCTGGACGCGAAAATCGGCGCGTCGCCAATGAGCCGGACCCCGCGGCTGTGGGCATAGTTGAGCAGTTCGCGCCACTGACGGAAGAAGAGCCATTGTCCGAACGCCCACCGTGAAACTTCGTTTGTGAGTTCCTCTCGGAGCCCCGCCTCTGCAGCGAGTTGCGGGCTTCGGGAATTTCGGGGCCAATCCACCACCGATCTCCCTCCGTAGTGCTCCTTGAGCGCCATGAAGAAGGCGAAGTCATCCAGCCAGCCTGCATTTCTGCGCCCATAGGACTCGAACTCGAATCTGAGTTCGGACGTGCCACGTTCCTCAAAGTGACGATGTGCGGTCCTGAGAAGCTCATGTTTCCATGGGATCACTGCGCCAAAGTCCACCACGCTGTCCGCGGCGTGCATCTTTTGCGCTCCGGTGAACGAAGCATCAAGCTCCGAAGGCAGGACAAGACCGTCACGGACCAGAAATTGCGGACTTATGAGGTTTGGATTGCCGGCGAAGACAGAATGGCATTGATACGGCGAGTTGCCATAGCCACTGGGGCCGAGCGGCAGGACTTGCCAATATCGGAAGCCCGCAGTTTCCAGCCAGTCTACGAAGGCATAGGCCTCTGTCCCGAGATCGCCAATTCCGAAAGGGCCAGGAAGGCTCGTCGGATGCAAGAGGACTCCGGCTGATCTGGCTATTCGCATGCTCTGCCTTCAGTCGGCGCCGTCCGATGCGGGCGCAGGCAATAAGCTTTCGTAGAGTCTGAAGTACGCTCTGGCCGAGGCTTCCCAAGAGAAGTCTTGGGCCATGGCTGCGCGCTGCATCGTCACCCACGGCAGACCGGCCGCCATAAGACTCATCGACCTTCGGATCGCCGAAGCCAGTCGGGCTGCGGTCGGGGAGCCGATCACGACGCCCGTCCTGCCATCAGCGACCGTATCTATCAGTCCGCCGATCGCGCTGACAACTGGGATGCAACCATAGCGCATCGCAATCATCTGAGCCAGTCCGCATGGCTCGTAGCGTGACGGCATCAGAAGCGCATCTGTGCCCGCGTAGATCTGACGTGCCAGCTGGGTATCAAACGCAATCTCGACTCGCACCTTTTCGGGGAAGTCCAGTTGTAGGCGCCGGAGGGACTCCTCAAGTTGCGGTTGGCCAGTTCCCAGGATGATCAATTGCCATGGCAGATCGCGAAGGCGCCGGAACGTGGCCGGAACAAGGTCCGAGCCTTTCTGCGCGTCAATGCGCGAAACGACGCCAAAGACCGGAACGTGTTGGTCTTGCGTCAAGCCGAGCTGGTCCTGAAGCGCCGTCTTGTTCTCAGAGCGCCTCGCCAATGTGGGTACACCATAGTTGGTGTGAAGCGCGCTATCTGTGGCCGGGTTGAACGACTCTGACGTCAATGCCATTGAGGATGCCATGCAGTGAATCGCGGCGGGCGCGCAAGTACTCATGCAGCCCGCTACCCAACTCCGGAGCCTGTATCTCGCGGGCATAGGAGGGCGAGACTGCTACGATGGCATCTGCTGCCCACAGACCCAAGGCAAGTGGCTTCGCAGCGGCCCAGTCCGGCAGGCCCGTCCGCACGCGCTCGAAAACCAAACTCCTGAAGGAGCGTTGCCATCGAAGGACCCATGAACGGAAGATTGTGCACAGTCAGCACTGAAGCCGCACCGCGACCTTCCCCACGACGTCGCCGGAGGTGAAGCGCGTACACAGACAGCGCCGTGTGCCAGTCATTGGCATGTACGATATCCACGGGCCAGTTCAGGAAATGCGCCAACTCCAGCGCTGCGAGCGAAAAGAACAGGTACTTTTCGCCGTCGATGTTCGAATCAGACGCGTACACAGACCCGCTGCGCGCAATCGGAGGCGCATCCAGGAAGTAGACCGGCATTCCTGCATAATCGGCCTCGAGCACCCGGACCGGAGTCGAGGATGATCCATGCGCGACCGAATACACCTGGAGCGATCGCAGGTCGTGCCCGCCTGCCCGAATAGCCTGGTGATAGGGAAGCACCAAACGAACATCGGGCGCCGTGCCCGATGTAGCGTCCACACTCAGCGACCGGATCGCTCGAGGCAGCGAGCCGGCTACGTCTCCCAGTCCACCCACCTTTATGAAAGGCTCAGCTTCGGCAGCCAGGAACAAGACATTCATTCGTTTCCCCATCGGGTCATCATTCTACATCATTCAGCAGTGATGACTTCTTGGTTTGTCGCAAGGGGATCGGTTGCCGGCATCTGGGATCGATCCCGCGACGCGTGGACGAAGCCAGTGTGATGACTTGGGGGCTGCAATTCGGGAGGCTTTCGATCGCAAGCACCTCAATTTGGCCTCCGTGGTCGCTTGCCCGGGCCGGTCGGCTTACCGGCGGCCTCACGCGGTCATCATGCAGGGAAATGGACCCCTTCAAAGCTGCCGACCTTGTTGCGTGCGCCGTAGAGCCCACGCCGCGTATCCTTCGATAGGTCGTCAGGACCCCGCCGCTCTTTGCTGTGCATGGTCCAAGTCGCAGTCGAACGGGTTACCCGCACCCGTGCGAGAATTTCCTCGCTGCCAATCCCTGTGAAATATGACTATCTACATGCCGAATAGTACTACTTTGGTCATTATATACAATATACAATGCTGCCAAGCACATTCAGAGTTCGGCGGCCCCCGAGCGGTCGAGCTGGCGAACGACGGCCCGTGCCCCAAGCCCGTGCTCGGACCGTCGAGGGCAAACGCACGGCTTCTGAGCAACTGAACCCAATGCAGACACCAGACCGGTCTTTCCGCCGCAAGCCCTTGAAGAACGAGGTATTTGATGTCCTCCACCAGGACATTCTTTCAGGCAAATACACGGCCGGCGCATGGATGAGGCAGGGCGAGGTGGCGCGACGCTTGGGAGTCAGCATGACCCCAGTTCGCGAGGCCCTCGATCTGCTTGGTGGCCGCCGGGATGGCTGAAAGGGTGGCCTATCGGGGTGTGCGTATTCTTCAGCCATCGGGCGCAGACATACTGGATGCCTACGAGATGCGGCTGGTCTTGGAGGCCATGGCCGCTCGCGCCGCTGCTGGCAGCATCTCGCCGGACGACGTGGCTACCCTCAATTCACTTCTGGACGAGAGCGATCGGCTTTCTCAACTCGATGCCTTGCCGAAAGAGCGTGAGGTAAGCCGGGCGATCCACGTCGCAATCGTCGAAGCAAGTGGAAACCAACTGCTGGGACGCATCTATCCGGAGGTGCTGCGGGCCTTTCCGGACTGGATGCTGTACGAGCATTTGTATCGACAACCGGAGCTCCTCGAAGCCAGCATTCGGGAAGAGCACCGCGAGCACCGTCTCATCGTGGAGGCGCTCGTGGAGGGCGATGCCGACGGCGCGGTTGCCTGTACGGTTGAGCACATTGTGAACCGCGGTCGGGAGTTGGAGCAGTATCTTGGCGTGTCGCGAGAAGCCCTGAGGTCACGCGAGGCTCAGGCGGCCCACTTTGTATCCCATTCTGAGAACCAGATCCCACTTTCCTAAAGGAGCCAGCATGACCGACGATATATTGCAGCGAATGGCGCAGAGCATCATCGATGGTGACGCGGACGCAGCTGTGGCCCTTTCGAAAGAGTCCATTTCCGCCAGCATGGATCCACTCGAAGCCATTTCCCAGGGATTCGTCGCTGGCGTGAACGCCGTCGGCGATGCGTTTGGCCGTGGCGAGGCCTTTCTACCAGAGCTTGTCATGGCGGGCGAAGCCATGAAAGCCGCTGTCGCGGTCCTGGATCCCGAATTGAAGCGGCGTGGTTCCGAGCGGCAAATGCTTGGCAAGATCGTCATCGGAACTGTTGAGGGTGACATTCACGAGATCGGCAAGTCCCTGGTTGCCACGATGCTGGGCGCATCTGGTTTCGACGTGATTGACCTGGGCGTGGACACCCCCGGTGACAAATTGATCGGGAAAGCCCTTGAAGTGAAGGCTGACATCCTGGCCATGAGTGCTTTGTTGACCACCACCATGGTGCGCCAGCGGGAGGTGATCGAAGAACTTGAGAAAGAGGGCCTTAGAAAACAGATCAAGGTGATGGTCGGGGGCGCTCCGGTCACACGTGACTGGGTTGCCGCCATTCGTGCAGACGGTTATTCCGAAGACGCAATCGGCGCAGTGGCTCTCGCAAAGAAACTCGTTGCCAAGGTGTAAGCGACCCACCCCACCACACAGCTCGGGAGTCGATCACGTTAAGGTGAACGCATGTCCAATCGCATTCAATCCATCGCCGATCCGAAGCTGAAGCTGCAAGTTCTTTCCGAAGCGAGTGTTCGGAAGATCCACGAGGCCACGCTTCATCTGTTGGAGAACGTGGGTGTCAAGTTCCCGTCGCCAAGAGCATTGGAAATATGGGCGCAAGCGGGCGCGCAAGTTGACTTTGAGCGCATGATCGTCCGAGCCAAACCGGATTTGATCGAGTCCGCGTTGAAGCACTGTCCCCCGAAGTACACGCTTGCCGCCCGGGATCCAGAGCAGGACCTCCAGCTCGACGGCAATCATGTGTACTTGGGAACCGACGGCTGCGGCGTGGAAGTCCTGGATTTGATAAGCGGCGAGCGCCGCATGTCGCGCCTCCAGGATGTTCGTGAGATTGCATGGATCGCCGACGCCACAGAGCAGATCGCTTTCCATTGGGTGCCGGTCTCGGCCCAAGATGTTCCAGCGGCGTCGCGCGGCCTTCACGAGGTCAAAGCCATCTGGGAAAACTCGACGAAACACGTTCAGACGGAAAGTATCTACAACACTCGCGAGGCTCAAGCCGTGATCGAGATGGCCGGTATGCTCGCTGGCGGCCGGGAGGAGTTGCGTAGACGACCGGTGCTATCCCTTATGCAATGTACCGCCTCCCCGCTTGGACATGACGGCGGGTCCGTGGAGGCAGCGCTCCTCGCGGCCGAGGCGGGTATCCCCACCGGCTTTATGACCATGGCAGCCTGTCTTACGACCGGGCCGGCGACGCTCGCAGGCAATCTCGCCGTTGGTAACGCCGAAGTCGTGGCCGGAACGGCCCTGCTCCAACTGGCATTTCCGGGGGCGCCCGTGTTCTACGCCGCGGCTCAAACGGCTTCTGATCTCCGCACCGGCGCCTATACGGGAGGCGGGCCGGAAGATTTCCTGTTTGGCGGGGCAACAAATGCTGTCGCGGACTTCTACAATATCCCGCTTTCAATGGGATCCTTCGCCACCGGAGCCAAGCAGCCAAATTGGCAGGCGGGGGTGGAGAACAGCCTGTCGACGCTCATGGCCAGCGCTTCGATGGCAGATATGCTGCTTGGAGCAGGCTTTCTGCACGGCAGCCGCATCTGGTCATACGCTGAGATGATGATGGACTGCGAGATCTTTTCGATCGTACGCAAGATGATGGAAGGCATTACGGTCGACGACGAGACGCTGGCATTGGATGCGATCTCCCGCGTCGGCCCCTCAGGGAATTTCCTCACCCAAGCTCATACCCGAAAACACATGCGGGAAATCTTCATGCCCGAATTCATGGACCGAAGACCGTACGCCGAGTGGGAGAACAAGCAGGATGGTGCAGCGGATTGGGCATTGAACAAGGCGCGCCGGATTCTGCGTGAGCACCAGCCCGTGCCCCTGGACGGACGCCTGTCCCACGAGTTCGATCGGATCATAAGAGAGACGGAGGTCCCGGTTTGAAACAGGGACTTGAACCAGGCAGTCTTCCGCACAGGAGGCCATAGTCACGCCGTGCAGCCCAAAATGGAACTACTTTCCAATGAACTCGTCAGCCGAATCCTGGACGAAGCGTTTGAATTGATGCTGAATCCTGGCATCAAGGTGCTGTCTCAGACGGCAAGACAACTGCTGGCGGAAGGCGGCGCCGAGGTCCAAAATAGCACCGGTATCGTGCGCGTGCCTGAGAGGCTTGCGCGTCGGGCACTTGATACCGCACCGAAATCATTTCTTCTTTACAACCGCCTCGGGGAGGCGCGCGTCACATACGGCGGCAACGCCGTCCAGTTCGATCCTGGTTCGTCGGCGGTACACGTGCTGGATCCCGAGACTCTGCAGCACCGGCCCGCAAAAACGGCTGACCTGGTTCGCCTCGTCAAGGTCGCCGAGATGCTTCCCGAATACGAAGCGCAGTCGACCGCCGTCATCTGCGACGACGTGCCGAGCGAGATCGGGGACATTTACAGGCTGCATCTGGTGCTGATGTACTCTGTCAAGCCCGTGATCACGGGGGCCTTTTCGCACGCGACTCTGCAGCGCATGATCGATATGCTGGCGGGCCTGGCGGGCGGCGCGGAGGCGCTGGCGACGCGGCCACAGGCTGTATTCGATGTCTGTCCGTCTCCGCCGCTGATCTGGAGCGATTTCGGCGCCGAGAACTTTAATGAGGCTTGCCGCCGCCCGCGTGCCAGCAGAAATCGTGTCCATGCCTCTGGCCGGCGCGGCCGCGCCAGTAACGCTCTTGGGGGCCATCACACAGCATGCGGCAGAATGCCTGAGTGGCATCACAATCCATCAGCTTGCACGACCAGGAGCTCCCATTGTGTGGGGTGGGGCTCCAGCGATTTTTGATATGCGAAAGGGGACAACCCCCATGGGAGCCGTCGAGACCGCCATGATCGACGCGTCCTATGCTCAGGTTGGAAAATCGTTGGGGCTACCCACGCACTGTTATCTTGGTGCGAGCGACTCGAAACTTGTGGATGCGCAGGCCGGCCTCGAGAGTGGCGTGAGCGCCATACTCGGCGCCCTGGCTGGAATCAACATGATCTCAGGGGGTGGCATGCTGGACTTCCTTGCCTGTCAGAGCGCGGAGAAGCTGGTAGTCGATGCGGAGGCCGTCGGCATGGCGAAGCGGCTCCTGGCAGGCGTGCAGGTGCAAACGAGCACGCTGGCCACAGCCTTTTTTGAGGGCATCAATTTCAAGGGTGACTTCCTCAAGCAGAAGGCCACGCGCGAGCTCTTTGGACTCGAACAGCACCTCCCCTCAGCAGTCATCGATCGAGACTCGGTACGAGGATGGCAAAACGCTGGCAGTATGGACACATTTGCGCGGGCCAAGAGAAGGACAGAGGATCTGCTGCGGGGGTACGAGCGGCCCACGATCACGCTGGAGTACGAGGACACCCTGTTGGCCGAGTTGGGTTATATCGCAGCTCGGGCCGGCATGCCCTCCATTCCGGACTGGTAGGAAGAACTCAACGAAGGTCTGATCCTGGCTGCGTGAGGCGGTCACCTTCGGGGTCAGGGGACAACCCGGTGCGGACCCGCCGCGATCCGAAGATGAACCGCTGGGAGAATCTGGATGGATACTTTGCTTAAAGGCCCCACTCGAGACGTACTAATTGGAGAGACAAGGCCCTTCGTAATCATCGGGGAAAAGATCAACCCAACGGGCAGCAAGAAACTTGGGGCAGCGTTGCAAGAGGGCCGACTGGAGCTAGTCCGCGAACTTGCACTGCGGCAAGTGGCTTGGGGCGCGGATGTGTTGGACGTGAACGTGGGCGTACCGGGCCTGGATGAGGTCAAGATGATCGCGGCAGTGATTGGCGCGATTGCTGAGTGCGTCTCCGTTCCGTTGTGCATTGATTTCGGAAAGACGGAGATCCTGCAGGCCGGCCTGGACGTGGCTCCCGGGAAGCCGCTTGTCAATTCTGTCAACGCCGAATCGAAACAGCTTGCGAGCATCCTGCCGATGGTGCGTGATCGCGGCGCCGCCGTCATCGGACTTACGATTGGGGACGAAGGTATTCCGCCCTCTGCCGAGGCTCGATTGAAAGCGGCCGAAACGATTGTGGAGCGAGCCGCCAAGCTTGGAATCCCCCCGGAAGACGTCATTATCGATCCGTTGGTGATGACAGTTGGATCTGACAGCCACGCGGCCGTTGTGACGCTCCGGACCATAGAGCTTGTGCGCAAAGAGCTCGGCGCCAATATCAATCTTGGTGCAAGCAACGTTTCCTTTGGCCTGCCCGACCGGCCAACGGTCAATCAGGCGTTTCTCGCGATGGCGATCCAGGCCGGGGCTACATGTTCCATCACCGACCCCGTTAGGTTGGGGGCCGCCATCCGGGCCAGCGATGTTCTGGTCGGAAAAGACGATCACGCCATGCGATACATCAAATGCTTTCGTGCCGCCGAGGCGCTTCGCGAGAAAGAGAAGGGGCCAGCGCCGGCATGACACTAACGCACCAACTGGTGGCACTGCCTTCCGGCAAGAGCGCGGAGGTCGCAGATGGCACCACACTGCGAACGGCACTCCGTGCAATGGGCGTCGGAATTGAGTCGCTCTGCGCGGAGAACGCCACGTGCGGGAAGTGCAAGGTCCTGGTTGAGTCGGGAAGATACGAGGAGTTTGCTGTTCTATCATCCACAGCGCACGCGACGCCGGCGAAAGCAGATGAGCTAGACTATTTTGCTCAACGCGGCGAGCTGCTGGCCAGGCGCGGTTGGAGCCGGGATCAGGTGCGCTTGGCCTGCCAGGCAAGGATCGTAGGCGACCTGGTAGTCACGGTTCCGGAAGAAACTCGAACAGATCGCCAAATAGTCCGCAAGACGGCCTCTACTCGCAGCATCGAGATCCGACCGTGTATTCGAAAGTATCTGGTCGAACTGATGCCACCGTCGCTCGCCAATCCAAAGGCGGATTGGGACCGTCTGGCCAGCGGGCTCGCAACTTCGATAGGACTCGTCCGCGCAGGCGAATCAGACCTGCCGGTGGCGCGCGAGCTCTCCATCGACAGAGATTGCCTGCAGAGCCTTTCGGCGAAGCTGCGTCAATCCAATTGGCGCGTGACGGCGTCGGTATGGCAGGACAACGAGGTGATTCACATCGAACCCGGCCTGAGCGATCGGCTAGTCGGCGCGGCGTTAGACGTTGGCACAACGACGCTCGCTCTCTACGTGTGCGATCTCACCACTGGAGCCGTCTTGGCGGTTGAGTCGGACATCAATCCCCAGATGCAGTTCGGCGGCGATGTGATGTCGCGGATCCAGTTTTGCCTGGCAGATCCGGGCGGGTTGGAGTCACTGCACAAGACAATCATCAAGGCGGTGAACCAACTGCTTCTGCGCGGCGCGGCCGCCGCCGGAGTCACGACAGACGACGTGCTCGAGTTGGTGATGGTTGGCAATACGACGATGCAGCATCTCTTCCTGAATGTGTCGCCCGCCCACCTAGGTGCCGCGCCGTTTTCTCCGGTCATCTCCGCCCCGATGGATATCAAGGCAAGGGAACTGCGCCTACTCATGAATCCCTCGGGCAATGTACACGTGCTTCCGGGAATCGCCTCGTTTATCGGAGCCGACACCACCGCGGTACTCGTCGCCGAAGCGCCGCATCTACAGGACGAGGATTGGCTGATCATCGACATCGGTACAAATGCAGAGCTCGTCTTGGGGAGCCGACGCCAATTGATCTGCACCTCCACGCCAACGGGGCCGGCGCTTGAGGGTGCCCACATAGAACATGGTATGCGCGCAGCACCCGGGGCTATCGAGCACGTTCGCATCGATGATGCTACGATGGAACCCCATTGGAAACTGGTCGGTGAAGAATCATGGGATACGGGACACCCCCGCGGATTGTGCGGATCTGCGGTGGTCGATGCGACCGCAGAACTGCTTCGAGTGGGCCTTCTGGATAGCAGCGGGAGGCTGCACCCTGATCACGGCCAAGACGGCCGCATGCGGCTGGGGGAGTTCGGCCTCGAGTATGTCATCGTATCTGCGGATTTGGCGCTATCCAGGGACGACATCTGTCTTAGTCAGAAGGACATTCGGCAGGTGCAGCTTGCCAAGGGCGCCCTTTACGTGGCCGCACGATCGCTTTTGGATCGTATGGGGCTGAACCACCCCGATAAGCTTCTGCTGGCGGGCTCATTCGGATCGTACATGGACAAGCAGAACGCCATGGCAATTGGAATGCTGCCAGAGATGGATCTTGACCGTGTGTACATAGTAGGCAATGCCGCGGGTGAGGGCGCCCGCATTGCACTCCTCAACCGCGATCAACGCCGGGAAGCCGTAGAGATCGCAGGCGCTTGACGCGCCACGAGCTGCCCGCCGATCCGGACTTTCAGCGGCGGTTCATTGAGGCGCTTGCATTTCCAGAGCCGCAGGGGCCCGGTCTGAGGCAGCCTTGAGCAATTTCCTGGAAAGAATGCGAGAGGGCGTCCTGGTCTCGGATGGAGCCACCGGGACGAACTTGCAGGAAGTCGGGCTCGAGGCAGGCGGCCACAGCGAAGCGTGGGTTCTGGAGCACCCCGAGCGGATCCTGGAACTTGAAAGAGCATTCGTCGCGGCAGGGGCCGAGGTTATCCTCACTTGCACCTTCGGGGCGACCTCTATCCGCATGAAGGGCTCGAAGTACGCGTCCCGTGTGGGAGAACTCAACCGCGAGGCCGCCAGGCTAGCGCGCGAAGCCGGCGGCTCAGGCGCTGCGGTGATGGTGGCGGGGTCGATGGGACCGTTGGGCCAACTGCTGACACCGTTCGGGCCACTGAGCCAAGCCGAAGCCGTTGCTGCCTACGCCGAACAAGCCGATGGCCTGGTCAGCGGTTACGTCGACCTCATAGTCATCGAAACCCAGTTCTCGATGGACGAGGCCCGGGCAGCGTTTCATGCCGTTCGCTCGGTCTGTGATCTTCCGGTGGTGGTTTCGTTTAGTTACGACCGCGGCACGCGCACGATGATGGGCGTCAAGCCCGCCGAAGCTGCCACAACGTTCTCCAAACTGGGCGCGTCGATGATCGGTCTTAACTGCGGCACTAGCCTGGACAACGCATTGCGGGTGTTGCAGGAGTACGGCGCCGTAACGCCAACCCTCCCAGTCTGGGTGAAACCCAACGCAGGCCTGCCCCGACTGGAAGGCTCCCGCACGATCTACGATGTGACGCCTGAGCAGATGGGCGAATTTGCGCGTGCGTCAGTGCAACTGGGCGCAAGGGTAGTAGGCGGATGCTGCGGAACCACAGCACTTCACGTCGCGGCAATCTCTGCCTCGGTGGTCACGGCTCGCGACGCGCACTAGCGTCAAGGCAATCGCAGCGCCGTCTAAGAATGGACAGGCACTGTGAAGAGTATCCGCGCACCTTTCCCCAGCGCACTGTCGATACTGAAGGCCCCTCCGAGCATTTCCACGCGTTCTCGGATCAGACGCAGGCCCAAGCTGGAGTTGCCCTGTGCGGCTTCGGGATCGAACCCGCGCCCATTGTCATCCACGCTCACGCGGATCGCGTCGTTGCCCATGTCCAGCTGGACCTTGACACCCGCCGCCTGGCTGTGGCGCGCCGCATTCCCCAGCAGTTCCTGCACGGCGCGAAACAGCATGACCTCGAGGTAGGGCTCCAGGCGCCGTTCTGTGCCGGTAACAGTAAGGTTTGCGTCCAGCTGCGTCTGTTCTTTGAAGGCTTCGATGTACTTTCTGATCGTGGGCGCGAGACCCAGGTCATCCAGCATCATCGGCCGCAGCTCAAAGATGAAGTTGCGCAGTTTTTCAAACGTGCCCAGCGCGGCTCCCTTCAGGCTAACCAACTCGTCCTTGGCCTTCTTGGGATCGATATCCATCAAGCGCATGGCGATCTCGGTCTGCAGGATGAAGTTGGACATGGCCTGCGCGGGACCGTCATGCATCTGACGGGAGAGTCGCTGGCGCTCAGCCTCCTGCGCATTCACGACCATCTCGATCTCTGCGACCGATCCCTTGGGTTTGGGGACGTCGCCGGCGGAGCGGTCTGCGTCGACGGGGTTGAGGCGTTCGAGGGCGCTCTGATACTTTGCCAGGTGATCCTTGTCGCCCTTCAGCTTCTCAAGCTGTCCCCGCATTACAAAGAGCCTCTGCTGGGCGTCCAGCGCCGCGTCGTAGGCCATCCGCACCTCGGCAGCCGGAACCTGGTCGATCTTCGCCTGTACCTGCTGCAGATGCGCGTTGATGGACGCGTTACGCTGGGCAAGCTTGTTTACCTCATTCTGACTCTGGTCGATCAGCAGCGTGATTTCGCGCTGCGCTCTCTGGACCTCGGCCAATTCGGCCTGCGGGTCAGCGGTCGCGGCGAGAGATGTCTGCGTGTCTGAGCTCATGAGTCGCTTCCTGGAGAACGCGCGCTGGAGGTCTTGAGCCTCACCCATCCGTGTTGCAAGGCGTAGACCACTGCCTGCGTACGATCTTCCACGCCGAACTTGCGGAGTATTGAGGTTACGTGGTTCTTCACCGTCTGATGACTGATTCCCAGTAGACTGGCGATTTCCTTGTTGCTGAGGCCGGTAACGACCGATTCCAGTACCTGCATCTCACGGCCAGAAAGTGGGTGAAATGGGCTGCCCGGTTCGCTGTAAGGCCGGGGTGCCGCCTCAATTTGATCTTCGATCCACTTCTGGAGTTGGCGGCGACTCATCGTCTGTGCGCCGAATACATAACTCCCCGCCGCCACCTCACGTATGATCCGCAACAACGCCTTCGGCTCGATCTCCTTCGCAAAATACGCCGCGGCGCCCGCCATGGCAGCATGCAGCGATTGCTCCACGTCGTCATAGCCGCTCATGAGGATGATGCGCGCGCTCAGCTTCTCGCCGGATACCTGGTGCGCAATCTGTTGCCCATTTATGACCGGAAGGTTCACATCCAGCAGCACGATATCAGGCTTGAGCGAACGGATCGCCTCTACCGCGTTTTCCCCGGTTGAGGCTTGACCGATGACTTTGATGTCGGGCTCAAGGGAAATGGCGTCAATCACCCCCTGCCGAAACAGCGGGTGATCATCAATAACCAGGATCGAAATCGTGTCCATTCGTGTGCGCGGGGCGCCTGAAATCAGTATAGCACGAAAGAAAACCTGGCGATCCGGCCCGGTCCAGGGCACCATAGTTGGACGGCTCCGGGCAGTTCTGCTGCGATGCTAGCTACGGACAATCCCAGCAATAGACAGACATGTTGCCTTGTCCGAGAGCAGGGGCGATCCTGCCACCGCTGGCGTGGACCAGCTTCAGATCTCGAATCAAGTGGGGGTACAGTGTTGGGAATGCAATCAGGTAGGTCACTCCCGTGCGGTCAAGGTAAGCCGCCAATGCGTCTTCGTCGCGGATGAAGGGAATCACCTCTGGGGACACCAGTCCGGCTAAGTCAATCAGTTCATGCCGGTCGAAGTAGCCCAGCGCTCCAATGTCGTGCGCTGCAAGCACGGCGGCTGGCGCAAGGTTCTGTGCCACCCACCTCGCGGTGCCTACCATTTCGGTCTGGATGAGTTCCACGTCCTCTGCATAAGCGCGTGCTCCAAGGACGAGGAATCCGAGTTGAGTCAGAACAACTCCTGCGCTCCAAGCCCAGACCAACCTTGGATGCCTCCGGCCGGGCCATCTCAATTCGCGAACATGAATCATGCCCAGAAATGCCATTGCAAGCAGGAAGGGCATTGCGGGGAGAAGGTACCGCCCGTGTTGATAAGGCGGAAGGCGCAGCACGTACATAGCCATGTAGGCGGTGCACCAGGCAAGTCCTGCAAGGACAGCCATGTTCCGCGATTTGACGGCCCGAAACGCCTGAATAAGGAGGGCCGGCCATAAGAGAACTGCTGGGCCAGCGGAAACCTGCAAGACGGCCGATACAAGCCGTTCCAAAATGGAGCGACTTTGCCACCCAACGTACTCGGCCTGTTTTGCATAGAAAGTGTTCGGAAACGGTGTTCCAGCCAGCCTGAGATTGAATACCAGGTAGGGCAACAACAATGCGGCGAATCCCAACAAGTACGATGACAGGGCCCGAAGTCGTTCATCCTTGCCCGGCGCAGAGAAACCGAGTATCAGCAGAGCCAAGGGTGCCAGAGTCAATCCATCGGGCCTGACCCAAATGGAAATCGCCGTGAGCAAACCCATCGCCGCGTACCTGCGGCTACCACTGAGAAGCATCAGCAGAACAGTCGTGAGCAGCACCCCATGCAGAAGCGTCTCCATGCCTGAAACGGATGCCCAGAGTGAGTGCCATTCGGTGCACACCAGGAGGCCTGCCCAGGGCCATCGGGGTCGGTAGTCTTCGTTGAGTTTGCGGACACCGATATCCACAGTCACACCCAGGGCGACGAGCGAGATGAGGCCCAGGATGTGACTCCACGAGAATGGGGCCAAGCCCAACCAAAATCCCGGCACCAGCAGGACTGTCCACAACGGAGATGTGGACCCAGCCGACAACATGCCCGGCCGAAAAACCCATTTGCCAGTCAAGGCCAGGTTGCGGGCGTACGTGAGGTGAATTCACGAATTGTCGAGGGGGAACCCGAATTGGTGAGCAAGGCCAGCGGCAATCAGAAGCGCCGCCATTCCCACAAGACTCCCGAGCGCTATGGCGGCAAAATCCCGGGGGCTAAGGCTCGGGCCGGATGCGAAAGAGGCGCGTGCCATCTTGTTCTCCCAGGTATTCAAGCCGTGAGCTATGGAGGTCATCATAGACAGTGCGGATCGGGCCGGAAGCACCTGCGTCCTCTATTACCAGGAAATCGGCGCCGAATCGTTTGGCGGCCTGAAGCATTGCAGATGCATCCCCATAGGGCACGACGATCGCTGAGCGACCAGTCATCAGGTAGTAGCCAGGTGGGTTTCGAACCATCACCACATCCTCGGGAATAGCTCCAGCGGCAACCAGCCGTCGATCTACGCGGGGATATGTATCTTCACCCTCTCCCCAACCATGTAGTACCCGAATCCAGAGAATGTAGGCCGTCATGGCCGCCGCAACGCACACCATAGCGGTCCCAAAGATCATAGGGGCTCTTGGGCTGAAGAGTCCGCGGCTTCTTGCCAGCGCGACGATTCGCTCCAATCCCAACGGTGCCAGGCACCACCAAAGGGCCTGAAAACCGGCTCCTGAGTGAAACCAGCCTCCCCTGGCCCCCACGGCTGGCAGCGCGAGAGTCATTAGGACCAGCAATGCGGCCCAGCCACTCACTGCCAATCGAACTCTCAAGTCGAGGCGATTCAGCCAGACTCCCATGAGAATGAAAGGTACAAGGAAGACGCCCCCCTGGGCCGCCACCGTGTTGAGCAAATTCCAGCGGAGTGCAGAAAAACGCGCGGCAACCAGAGCTGGGATCCCCTGGCGCAACCATCTTTCGGGCGTCAGCATCTCAGATGGAAAGGCAAATATCTCGTCGTATTTGGTAAGCCACAGAAGCCGGTCGGCGCCTGGCGCCCGGGCCGCTCCATAGACCTCAATATTCCGAATCAACCAAGGCGCAACGACTAGGACGAAACCGACCACGACCGCGCCAACGCGAACCCAGGTGGAGCGGCGGGATCGTGCGAGACTCGCGCTCGTCGACATGGGTCCTTTGGAGCTCAAGCCCATGGTGGATTGTGTCGCACTCGCAGCCACCCCGAGCAGGAGCCACAGCATTCCATCACTGCGCGCCAGGGTCATGATGCCCGCAATCAATCCCAGGGCGAGGTTGCCGAGAGTTCGATCCCACCGAACCGCTAGCATGAATGCGGCGCCCAGGACGAGGTAGATGCCATAGTTATCGGGAACCGGCAAGAATGGCGCGTAGTAGATCGAGAAGACTGCCAGAAGTCCGGAGACGAAGGCAGGAAGGGCCTTTTTTGTGAACGTGAAGGCTAGTCGCGTGGTGACCACGGGGACGATAGCAGCGAGCGCGATAAATGCGAGGCGTCCTGAGGAATAATCCAGCCTCCCTGTAAGCATCATTCCGAATGCAGACAGGATCGAAGACAGCGGCATCCAGTAAGAGTGTGAGGCGTGAGGCAACGCTGCGGGATCATCCAGATAGTTCCAGACGTAAGGCTCCGTGAATCCCTTTCCGTTGGCCAGTTGGACGCCGCCGGCGAAATAGTAATCGGCATCCATGTACCCGGGAAACTCCTGGAAGCGGGCGACGAGCAGGCTCATCCCCAGGCCCAACGCGCCCAACAGGACGTAGCTCTTCCAGCTCATCGCCGCCAGCGTCCGCCTGCGCGTTGAGAGGTGGCGGGCATTCGGGGTTGTCCCTCAGCGCGAGTCACGAACTTGATCCATCCAGGTCTGAGTTGGCCTGAGGAACCACCACCTGGTCCAGTACATACCGATCAGACAAGCCGAGGGAAGGAACACGAAGATGAACGCCTCCGCGCGCGCCGGTGGTAGATTGCCTGGGTTCATCGCAACAATCCACGGCACGCAAAACAGTGCTGCCAACAGGCACAAAGAAATCCAGGGGCCGTGCGGCCGGCGTTGTGACCCACCAGCTGCGATCACTACCAGGCCGGGAACTACCCCAACGAGGTTCGCAATCTCCGAACGCAATCCCAGGAGCGGGGCAGCCGCCAATGCCACGCACGCGGTCCACGCGAAGCGACGCGAACCAAGGCTCCGGTCGCCTAATGTCTCCACGGCGAGCAATGCCAGTATCACGCCGGACAGCGCCAGCGCGGATCCTGGCCACACCCTCGGCAATAGCTCCATGAGCGCAGCTTCAGTGGTGACCCCATACCCGGAACGAATCATGGACACCGCGCTAACCAGGAACGGCATGAACCATCCCGGATACAAAAGGAAGGAGATGGCAAGCAGTATCGTCAGCGCCATACCGAAACCGGCGACGATGCGCCAGCGCCGTTGTTGCAGCACGCGCAGCGTCAGGATGATCAAGAAGGGCAGTCCCACCTCCCATTTACAGAGCGCCAGGACTACAATTCCACCAGCCAGCTCATCGTTACCGGTCTTGATGAACCACACGACCGCTGCCAAGACCAATAGCAGCACGCTCACTAGGCTGCCATCCATGATGGCGGCAACCGTCGGATAGCTCAAAACGGCAAGTATGGGCAATGCAACCGCCAGGGGTCGAGGCGGATGCCAATCCACCAAACGGGCGCAAATCAATGTGGCAACAACAACGGAGATCTGGGCCAGTGAAGCCCAAACGCCGCGCGCCAGTATGGGATCCGCGATCAAGCCAAATGGCAAGAACAGCGGCATCAGGAAGAACGGCAGGTCCAACCTATACGGATTTTGGTCCGGGTGAGCCGCCCTCGTACGTACCAGCTGTTGCGCATGCGCCGCCGCGGCGTCGCCGTAAGGGCCTGCCCTATTGATAAGGAACTCTCTTGCCGCCGCCCAATTTGCATAGAAGCCGCCTCCGCCGGGAAGGATCGCACTCCAACGCGTGTTTGCGGCAATTAGCGCACCCGCGATAACGAGGGCAACCAAGCCTCCGGCGAAGAGGATGCCTATGTCGCGTGGCGCAAGCACCGGGCGGCGAGGGGCGCGCACTAAGCCTCAGTCCCTGCGGCGCAACGAGCGAGATTCAAGGTGGGCGGCTGCGCGGGCTTCTCAGAGCGAAGTCATGGGCAGTGCGCTTTGCGCCTCCACCTACAAATTGTGCGCGTTCGTTTGCGGCTCAACGATTCTACCCCACGCACCCAGTTGCGAGACAACGACTGCCGCAACGATTGCGGCGCAACCCAGGACCTGCACCAAGCCGAGGCGTTCACGCAGCAAGAAGTATCCGGAAACGGCGGCAAAGACCGATTCAAGGCTGAGTATCAGCGCCGCGTCTGTCGGCGGAGCGTGCTTTTGTCCCCAGATTTGAAGCGTGTATCCGAGTCCAAGTGACACGACTGCCGTGTACACAATGGAAGTGACCAAGTCCCCTGAGATGGGCAATACCAAGGGCTCAACGAAACAACTCACCAGCCAGTTTAGTGCACCGGCGATCAGCATCTGCCCCGCTGAAAACGACAGGGCTTCATATCGCGATGCATACTTCCCCAGCAACACCACGTGCAGTGCCCAGAAGCCTGCCCCACCAAGTTCCAGCAAGTCCCCCACTCGAACCCGGAGACTGCCAGCAGCCGACAGCAGGTACGCGCCTAAGGCAGCCAGTGCCACAGCAATCACCGTTGTGAAGCGGGCCTTTTCCTTCCAGACAACGAACATGATGAGCGGAACAAGCACCACATACAGGCTCGTCAGGAAGCCGGCATTTGCGGCGGTCGTCGTCGTCAAGCCCACCTGCTGCAGCGAGCTTGCGGTGAACAGGACTACACCCGCCGCAGCCATCCAGCCGATCTGTCCGGTTGCCAGGCGAAATCTGGTCAGAAAAGGCAACAACAGCGCCGCCGCCAGAAAGAACCGCGCCACGTTGAAGACATACACACTGCCCAGCATGCCGGCGGTGCGTTGAGCCGCAAACGCCGAGCCCCAGAGAACGGCCACGATCAACAACACCAGGTCGGCCTTGATTCGCGTCGCGGTCAATCGTCAAACCCTCATGAGCTCTGGGAAGAATCCACACATCGAACGCAGTCCCGGGCCGCCGGATTCCTCCTAGAGGTCGAGCACTTCGACGTAGATGCGCTTATTGATGGCCCCCTTGCTCTTGTAGTCGGCTATGCGAATGTGGCCTACTTCGCGTGTGTTCGCAACGTGCGTGCCTCCGTCAGCTTGAAGGTCTAGGCCGGCGATTTCCACGATCCGCACCTGCTGGATGTCATCCGGAAGAAGATTGATCTTCGTACGAATGAGATCCGGGATTTGGAAAGCCTCTTCTCGAGGCAGGACCTTGACACGGATGTTTCTACCGGCGGCGACCTCGGCATTGACCGCCGCTTGGATCTCGCTGACGAGACCGCTTTGCAGGCGCTCGAACTCGAAATCCATGCGACCCTTGAGCGGTTCCATGTCACCCCCGGTGACCTGTGCTCCATAGTCACGAAACACAACCCCACATAACACGTGCATCGCGGTGTGTGTTCTCATGAGTTTGTAACGACGCTCCCAATCAAGAACGCCTCGAACCGCCGTGCCGGGCGCGGCCGGATCTCCAGCCAGGACATGTGCGATCTTGCCCGAGACGAGCCTCACGGCTTTGACAGCAAGGCCAGACAGGCTGCCCAAGTCGCAAGGCTGGCCCCCGCCGCCAGGATAGAACGCGGTGCGATTCAGCACAACTGCATCCTGGTCCGGCAACACCTCGACGACCACCGCGTCAAACTCTCGTACATAGCTGTCGACGTGATACAAGCGCTCAGTCATCCTGCCTCCGAATTGCTCTCGGCGCGCCGTGTTAAGGGGAGATCCAGAGCGCGTCCTGCCGGAGCAAATTAGCATTTGATTAGAATCCGGCGCCCCACTTGACTATGTTCTTGGGAGTATTGTATAGTATTTTGCGATACTACCCTGGCACTGCCGCCCATCGGCGCTGTGCCTTTTGTTTCGCAATCATGGCGTGATGCAGGAGAACTCATGATCCGAGTCGAGGGACTTACAAAGGACTACGGCCCCCGCAGGGCCGTAGCCGATCTTAGTTTCGAGGCCAAGCAGGGCGAGATTGTGGGTTTTCTCGGCCCGAACGGGGCCGGCAAGACCACGACGATGCGCATACTGACGGGCTACATGCCACCAACCGAAGGCAGCGCGCAGGTCGCCGGTTTCGATGTAGTCGAGGAATCACTTGAAGTCCGCAAACGCGTCGGCTACCTGCCTGAAACGGTTCCGCTGTACATGGACATGACAACCCTTGAGTACCTCACTTTCATGGCGGATCTCCGTCAGCTTCCAGATTCCGCAGACAGGGCCCATGAAACCCTGGAGGTTGTTGGGATGGAGAGCCGAGCCAACAGCTACATTAGCAGCCTCTCGAAGGGCATGCGCCAAAGGATCGGGTTGGCTCAGGCACTCATCCATCAGCCGGAAGTCCTGATCTTGGATGAACCCACAATTGGCTTGGATCCCGCCCAAGTAGTCGAGGTCCGCAATCTGATCCGCAACATGGGCAAGCAGCGAACGGTCTTGTTGTCCACGCACATCCTTTCAGAGGCCCAGCAAATCTGTGACCGCGTCTTGATCATCAACAAGGGCCGGATCATTGCCGAGGATACGCCCCAAAATCTGCAGTCCCGGCTTGTCGGTTCCGAGCGGGCAAGCCTGCGCGTCCGCGGGGACTCAGATGGACTCACACAGATTGTGCAGAAGGTCAAGGGCGTGCGCCACATTTCGACGCAGCCTGACGGGGTATTGGAATTTCAATTTTCCCCGGGCCAAGACGTGCGGCCACAGGTTGCGAAGGCCGTTGTTGGAGCGGGTTTTGAACTCCTCGAACTCAGGCCGATCGGGATGAGTCTGGAGGAGATCTTTCTCGAACTGACCCGCGATGACGGGAAATCACGACGCAAAGAGGGATGACCATGCGTAATGTCTGGACGATCGCCAAACGCGAATACCACCGATTCTTCGCCAGCCCGATCGCCTACGTGGTAGCGTTCGTTATGCTTCTCACGCTTGGCATCATGTTCTCGATCACCATCCTCTACTTTCGGCAGAACGCCCTTGGCGGAGGTTACGGTGCTCCAACAGCGCCCGACATGAGCGGCATCACTGGCACCTTCGCCTTCCTGCTGATACTCATGCTCCCGGCGATCACGATGCGACTGGTCTCCGATGAGAATCGCATGGGGACAATGGAGCTACTGCTCACGGCGCCCGTGCGTGACTGGGAACTGATCGTCGGGAAGTGGTTGGGCGGCTACCTGTACATGCTCACGCTGATGGCCACGACCCTGATCTTCGCCTTTGTGCTCAACGCGCTCGTAACCCCGGGCCTGGACCAACAGCTATTGATGTCATCCTACCTGGGCCTCGCGCTGGTGACCGCCTCTCTCCTAGCCATCGGCGTGGGCGTGTCCTCGATGTTCAGCAACCAGATCGCGGCTTTCTTCGTTACCCTGGGCGTGTTCGTATTCCTTTGGTGGCTGGTGGGCTTCCCTGCCAGCTATGTTGGCGCGGGCGGTAGTCTATTCAGCTACCTGGACATGAAGACGCATTTCTATGACTCCCTAAATCAGGGAGTTATCAACGTTTCTGACCTCGTATATTTCATTAGCCTCACAGCGCTGGGGCTGTTCGCAGGATCCACAGCGGTGGAAGTCCGGAGGTGGGGATAATGGCGCGCAAACGGAATTCGTCGACGCGTTTCGCCTTCGTGGGACTCATCATCGCGGCCATCGGCTGCGTGGCGAGCGGCATGCTGGGCCTGGTGCGCGGTTCGGTCGCACTGGGCCTGTACACGCCTGCCAAACCTCAATCACTCACACAGTGGATCGCCATCGCCGTGGGCGTGCTAATCGTCGGTTTGGCGGTCTACGGCATCCTGAATCCTGCGGGTGTCCGTCGGTTCTTCACCGGCAGGCAGGCCAAATACGGGTCGAATGCGCTCATCATGTCGATGGCATTCTTGGGCATCGTGGTCATACTGAACTGGCTGGCCTTCCAGAATCCAAAGAAGTTCGATCTGACGGAGGATAAGCAACACACGCTTGCGCCGGAGACCGTCCAGGCCCTGAACACTCTGCCCCGACCAGTCACTGCCATTGGCTTCTTCTCCTCCCAGTACCCACGAGATACTGCACAGGCCCTGTTCACCGACCTGAAGGGCAGCGCCAACGGCAAGTTCGATTTCCGGTTTGTGGATCCGAATGCCGATCCAGTGACTGCGCGCCAGTTTGGCATTACCGGCGATGGGAAGATCGTGCTGACGATGGGTGCTGCCACCGAGACGGTCTCGTATGCCGATGAGAATCTGGTTACCCAGGCAATGATCCGCTTGATCAGTCCGCAGGCACGAGTCATCTACTTTCTAACAGGGCACGGCGAGCCAGACCTGAAGGCTTCCGACGCGACTTCTCTTGAGAGGGCGAAGAAGAGTCTTGAGGGCAAGAACTATTCGGTCCAGGCGTTGAACCTGGCAGCCGAAAACAAGATACCCTCCGACGCCAAGGCTGTCATCATGGCGGGCGCGACCGAACCTCTGCTAAACCAGGAAGTTGCACTGCTGAGGACGTACCTCACCGGTGGCGGTTCCCTGATCGTGTTAGCCGACCCGTCCGCATTCACATCTCAAAGTGCTGTCGCGGCCCCGGATGGGTTGGCCACATACCTTGAGCAGGAATGGGGCATCACGCTTCAGAACACCGTGGTCATTGATCTCACGAGCAATCAGCCGCTCAGCGCCGTGTCGGCTTCCTACAGCGCGGTCTCCCCCATTACGTCGCACACGACGAGCTTCACACTAATGCCCCAGGCTCGGAGCCTCGGAGTCAGCACGACGGCGCCAAAGGACGTGACCCTGACCGCCCTGATCCTCACCTCCAATCAGTCCTGGGGCGAGACCGACCTTGCCCAACTACAGTCAACCAAACAGATCGCATTCGACCAGGCCAGTGACATTCCTGGACCGCTTGTCGTCGCCGCGTCTGCGGAGAACGCGACCACAAAAGCCAGGGTCGTGGTCTTCGGGAATTCCCTCTTTGCCCGGAACGAAGGCTTTGATGCCTATGCGAACGGCGATGTCTTCGTGAATGCCGTTGACTGGGCGGCCCAGGAAGCGGACCTAATCAACATCACGCCGAAGACTCCCGTGACGCGCACCTTCAACTCACCTGGACAGCTGCCCTTCATCATCATCCTGCTCGGCTCGGTCATACTGCTCCCTGGCCTGATCTTGGTCGCCGGAGTCTCGAGCTGGCTGGCACGCCGCAGGCAGGGCTGACATGGTTCGCAAGAGCACCTGGGTCCTGCTCGTTGTGCTGCTCGGGCTGGTTGGCCTCAGCCTGTATCTGCAGACGAAGAAGGATGGTCAGCTGGTTGCGCCAACAGCCACAAGCTCCATGATTCCGCTCTTTCAGGGGCAGTCGTCCGACGCGTCAAGCGTCCGGATAGAGAATGCCGCTGGAGACGCCGTGGAGATTTCCCGATCTGCTGACGGCAAGTGGATCGTCAATGCGCCGAGCCGGGCTGACGCCGACCAAGCCGCGGCAGAAGCGGCTGCCACGCAGGCAGCCGCTCTGCGATCCCTGTCAACTGTGAGACTGGCTCCTGCCGTTGTCGGCCTGGACAACCCCGCGTACACGCTGAGCATCGGTTTTGCCGGCGGGGCGCCGTCCCACAGGCTGCTGGTGGGATTCATGACACCGATTCAAGATGGCTACTACGCCCAGTTGGACAACGGCGCCTTCCAGGTGGTCGACAAGACCGGCCTCGACGTGCTGATCGGCCTCCTCAGGGCACCCCCGTATCCGGCAACTCCGACGCCGGTGACCTCGGGGCCACCAATGTCGTCGCCCACGGAGCTCACGGAGAGCCCACCCGCTGCCCCGATTCCCGCCACCGCAACCGCGTCGCCTTAGTTGCGGAAATCCATCCGTAAGATTCCGGTTACAAGGAGCATCATCGTTTTGGATGGGCAGGGCCGCGCAAGGATGTGAGGGCTGTTTCGCTCGGGCGGCTATTGTAATTGGACACGAAAACGTGTATTCTGAAACTGGGATGTGGAAAAACAAATGGATGTAGAGAAGATCCTGATGGTGGACGAGGAAGAAGAGTTCCCCGCGATCGCGCGCCTGATCGAGTTGGGACGCCAGAAATCCTACGTGACGCTCGACGACATTCTGCACTTCTTCCCCGAGGCCGAGCAAGAGGTCGAGCAGCTGGAAGAGGCGTTCTCGGCACTGCTGAGCGCAGGCATCCCGTTCGTTGAAGACACGCCTCCCGGAGAGCCAACTGAGGACGAGTTGGCGGCTGTCGAGGAGGCCGAAGCCGAGCCCGAGCCGGATCTATCCCTGGATGACTATCTGGCCAACATCGACACGGATGACACCATCGGGCTCTACCTTAAGGAAGTCAGCCGTGTGCCGTTGCTTACAGCGGTGCAAGAAGTTGAGCTGGCGCAGCGCATCGAGCGGGGCCGCATGGCAAGAGAGGAACTCGCCAAGGGCAACGCCGGCATCAAACGACGGACTGAGCTTCGGAGGCTGATCGAGGACGGCTGGGCTGCTCGAGAGCATCTGATCACGGCCAACTCACGACTTGTCATCTCCGTTGCCAAGAAATACATGGGCAGAGGCGTACCCTTTCTGGACCTCATCCAGGAAGGCAACATCGGCCTGATTCGGGCCACCAAGAAATTCGACTATCGCAGGGGCCACAAGTTCTCCACGTACGCAACCTGGTGGATTCGGCAGGCTGTCACCCGAGCCATTGCGGACCAGGGGAGAACGATCCGGGTCCCGGTTCACATGGGGGATCAGATCAACAAACTGCTCAGGGTGCAGCATCAACTCACACAGCGTCTGGGCCGCGAGCCGAGTGTTGAGGAGTTGGCCGGTGCCCTGGATGTGCCACCGAAAAAGGTGGAAAACATGATCCAGGTGGCGCGCAGGCCGCTGTCATTGGAAACCCCTACTGACGATGAAGAAGACTCCGTCTTGGGAGACTTCATAGAAGATGACGAAGCTCCTCCGCCGGACGACACGGCTACATACAACCTCCTGCGTGAGCACCTTGGCGAAGTGTTGAACGGCCTGCCGCCGCGTGAGGTCAGAATCCTCCAGTTGAGGTATGGGCTGCTGGATGGCCAGGCTTACACGCTTGAGGAGGTGGGGCGCAAGATGGGCGTGACCCGGGAGCGTGTTCGCCAGATTGAGGCGCAGGCGCTCAGCCGTCTGCGGCATCCATCTATTCGAAGGAAGCTCCGAGACTACCTGGGCGAGTAGACCAGGCTGATCGTTCCCCCGAGGCGGCACTGTTCAGTGTCGCCTTTCTTTTTGTGTACAATCTCCGCATGAAGCTCGCCTGGGTGCCGCGTCTGGGGGATGCTATCTTCGTTTTCATCATGCTGGCGTGCCTTCTGCTTGGGCAGAGAATGCTTAACGGTGACAGCGACCTCGGCCGTCACCTGGCGCTGGGTCAGCACATTCTCGAGTCGGGTGAAATTCCCGTCCGAGACATTCTCTCCTTCAGCCGCGCCGGTGAGCCCAGGCCGCCGTACGAGTGGCTCTCCCAAGCGGCGTTTGCCCTGACTGCGACGCGCCATGGGCCTGGACGGCATTGTTCTGTTGACCGCCACCGCCATCGCCGGTGCCTTCCTGGTTGTGTTCGTCGATGCCCGACTACGAGGCGGCGGGGCTCTGGCAAGTCTGGGCCTGACCATTTGGGCAGCCTCAGCATCTAGCCTGCACTGGCTGACCCGGCCGCACGTTATTTCGTTCCTGTTCCTATCGATCTGGATCCTCCTCCTGGATCGGATGAGGCGCGGTGAGCGCCAGCCGCGATGGCAGCTCCCGCTGGTCATGCTGCTGTGGGCGAACTTCCACGGTGGATTTGTCTTTGGCCTTGTGGCGTGGCTGGCGTACGCGCTTGGTTCAATCGTCGAGCAACGCCAGGCTGAACCGCACTCAGGCCTCAGAACGTGGCTCATCGTGGGCGCTGCATCGGTGGGCGCAAGCGTCATTACGCCCGGGCTCGGGGCCAACTGGAGTGCAGTGGTCGGCAACGCGAGCTCCTATGTGCTCTCCCGAACAGCGGAAACCCGGCCCGTTACCCTGAGCACCGCGGGCACGTGGCCCTTCCTTGGGTTGGTTTTGTTCGCAGCGGTCTTGGCGATTGGCCGCGGCCGTCGCGTGGTTGTGTCCCATGTGCTGCTTCTTTTGGGCACCGCTGTTCTGGGATTCTGGATCATGCGGAACATCCCGCTATTCTGCATCGCCGCAGTTCCAATCCTGAGTGGATGGGCGACGGGCGATCTTTCAACGGACACGCGTTGGCAACGCCTTGAAGCCAACATATCAGCCATCGATTCCTCTGGGAGCGGATACCTTTGGGCCAGCATAGCGTTGCTGGTAACAACTCTGGCACTCGCGGGGCATGGCTTTGCGGGTGCGAGCGCTGTACCAATTCGACCCAAGCCGCTTTCCGGTAAGAGCAGTCGACTGGATCAGCACGCACAATTCAAGGGGTGCCACCTTCAACGACATCAATTGGGGCGGCTACATGCTATACCGGCTGTGGCCAAAGGATCGCGTCTTCATCGATAGTCAAAGCGATTTCTATCAGGAGCAGTTCATCCGGCAGTATGAGGCTACTTACCAGGCTGCTGACACCTGGCGGACTGATCTGGGTCGATTCGGGATTTCCAGGGTAATCCTTCCACCGGATGCTCCGTTGTCCATCCAGCTCATGGGTGATGCGGATTGGAGCATTGCCTTTCAGGACTCGACTGCCGTTGTACTTGTGCGATGATTCACCTCAACGCAGAGCCTCATGGTCGAGACAGGCACCTGTGACGACCCTTCACCGGACGCTGCTGTCCGGACGTGCATCCCTTGGAAATCTTGCATGGGGCATCGCCGCAAGGGCGATCCGTTCCGGCGACGGGCTGCCGCTGGCTCTCGCCATCGGCGCAGCGACGCGGCTCTTAGGGGTTATCGCGCGGCCGATCTGGTACGACGAGGCCTTCGCGATGATGTTCAGCTCTAAAGGCCCGGCGGCCATGTTGGTGGGGACCGTAGGTGTCCCCGGCGCCGGCGCCGCAGACATCCATCCTCTCGGGTACTACACGCTTCTGTGGATCTGGATCCGCTTTCTGGGGACTCGGTTGTGATCGCTCGCCTCCTCTCGATTTTGGCCGGTCTCGCCACAATTGCTGTGGCGCACGGACTCACGCAGAGTCTGTTTGATCGCCGGACTGCCTGGGTCGCGGCTATGCGTGCTGGCGCTGGCGCCGTTCCAAGTGCACTATAGCCAGGAGATCCGAATGTACGCGTTTCTGGGCCTCTGGCTGACGCTGGCTGCCTACTGTTACGCGCGCGCCGTGGACACGTCTGCCCTGCGCTGGTGGCTGGGATTCTCTGTGAGCGCAGCTCTGGCACAATACACGCACAACCTGGCCGCCGCCTACTTGCTTGCGCTTGCGCTTTGGCCGCTCTTCACGCGCGATTGGAGATCGCTCGTACGTATGGCGCTGGCGGGGTTGGTTGCGCTGCTTCTCTACCTACCCTGGATGATTCACCTGCCGGCTCAGATTGCCAGGGTGAGTCGGGCCTACTGGGTCCGGGCACCGGCCCCGTACCGCCTTCTGACACTTCCGCTGTTATTCGTGGCCAACCTCCCCGTGAAGCCCGAGTTGCTCGGGACAGCCCTGTTTGCATCTCTGGGCGTGACGGCGCTCGCGCTGTGGGCTGGCATGCGCGGGCGGACGCCGGGGACAAGACGAAACCGGGGCGCCCGTTGGCTGCTGTACATGTCATTCACGCCCCCTCTGCTGCTATTCGTTCTTTCCCTGTGGATACCCGTCTACCTGGATCGCGCCCTCATCGCCTCGGGTATCACTTTTTGTATTTGGCTCGCCGCAGCCTTCACGAGTAAGTATCTTCGGCCTCCGGCAAATTGGGCACTGGCGCTGTTAGCAGTCCTGGCATTCGGTATCGGCTTGTGGCAGCACCTTTCGTACCGTGGATTCCCGTACGCTCCGTACGATGAAATGGACAACAACTTGCGGACGCGCCTCCTGGTCGACGATGTAATCATTCACTCCAGCAAGTTGTCCTTCCTGCCCAGTGCGTACCTAGATCCCGATCTGCCGGCGACCTACGTGGCGGATCCGCCGGGATCCAGTACTGACACGTTGGCAGCCAGCACGCAATCAGTGCTGGGAATCCATGCAGCCCAGGATATCGAGGCAGCCGCCGGCAATGCAGCCCGCGTTTGGTTCGCCCTGTTCACGCAATCCAACCAGGAGTACGTGCAGGCGGGCTATCCGCGCCACCCACAGCTCACCTGGCTGATGCTCAACTATCGGCTTTCGGAGGCGGTTCAATGGGACGATCTTACGCTCTACCTCTTCACGGCGAATCCGCCGCACTGATGAGCTGGTGCAATCGGAGGATTCGAGGGGGGCTCGTTCCCGCCTTGGTATCAAGCTGCAATCCCGCCAGCTCGAGGTCCAGATACACTCTACGCCTGCGCCGTGCGCATTTCAACTGCGGGCTCCCAAGGGAATCGTAGGTTGACGCCCGAGCTGGAACCGACAATGACTGACCGACGGAGCTGTGCAGCCGCACCCGACTCATTAATGGTTTTTCCGATTGTGGTGGTCCGGGAAGCGATTGGCCAATGGCGCTGCACCTGGGAATTGGGATGATCCCGAATCTCGGTCCTTCAGGACGCGGTTGCAGCGAGGCAGGCACGGAGATCCTAGCGGAGGCAATGTGATCCGTAGACCTGCGATGGAATGGGCCACCGTTGGCTTCCTCACGGTGGTGAGCCTGGCAGTCCGCCTCACCACCGTATCCATGGCACCGCTTCCCGTCAATGACGGGGGCTTGTTTTACGCTTTCACTTCCGATCTATTGGCCAACGGTATGCGCCTGCCGGATATCTCATCATACAACGGCGCGGGCATTCCGCTGGTCTATCCACCGCTGGCGTTCTATGTCACCGCGGCACTCCACCTAACGTCGGGGCTTTCAGTGCTAGATCTCTTGCACTACGTGCCCGCGATTGTCAGTGCAGCGGCCATTCCGGCTTTCTTTGCCCTCGCGTCGAAGATGCTGACAGAAGCACCCCTGGCGCTGCTGGCAACCCTCGTCTTCTCAATGCTCCCTCGCGCATTCGACTGGCTGATCATGGGCGGAGGCATCACACGCAGCTTTGGCCTGCTCTTCTTTCTGCTGTTCACGGCGCACGCCTTCCGGCTTTTCGCGCGGGGTGATCGAAGCGCGGTCCTTCCGACCATCCTCTTTTCAACGCTTCTGCTCGTGTCACATCCTGAGGCACTGGTTCACGCGGTGATCACCGCCGCGCTCCTGGTCGCGTGGCAACGGCGGACGCGCGCGCTCCTGGCTCGCAGCTTGCTCGTTGTGATAGCCACCATTCTGATTAGCTCCCCATGGTGGTTGCATGTGCTGGCGCGCCATGGTTTGGATCCCTGGGCGGCCGGCGTGATGGCGGCGCATCAGGACACGTACGATCCGCTGAGGGGCCTGGTCGCCCTCGTGCGGTTCGACTTCACGGACGAGCCGTTCCTTCGCCTCTTTGGTGTATTAGGGTTGCTGGGCGTGGTCCTCCAGTTGGCACGACGCAGCTACTTCCTGCCCGCTTGGCTCGGCCTGATGCATCTCCTTGAGCCTCGTGGCGGATCCCTGTTCATGATGATACCGCTGGCGCTCTGTGCCGGTGTCTTCATTGGCACAGTCTTGATGCCGGCCCTACGGTCTGGCCCAGGGGTCGCGCCCAGCCCGTCTGACGTAGGATCCTCCGGCAAGTTAGCCACCCACGCGTGGTTGCCAGCCACGCCAACGACGGCGCTCGTTCTGTTCTTCCTCTTTCTCTATGGGACCGTGTCGGCGTATTTCGTCGCGTTCCGACTCCAAAGCGAGGTCTCGCTCGCCGAACGGGATGTGGCAGCCATGGGCTGGATCTCGCACAATACCGCGACGGGTGACAAATTCGCACTTGTCACGGGAGGCGAGCCGCTGCTGGACGCGACAGCCGACTGGTTTCCCACGATCGCTGGGCGCCGCAGCGTCGCATCCTATTTTGGCGCGGAGTGGATTCCGGGTTTTGATTTCGCGAGTGGGCTCGGGCGATATCGGGCGCTGCAAGACTGCGCCAATCAGGAGGCGCAATGCATCAAGGACTGGGAGAGTTCTGGCATCGAAATTGTTAAGTATGTGTACGTCCGCGCCCCAAGTTCGCGTGTCCGGACCGCGCTGCAGGAGTTCGTTGGATTCAGATGGTGGTTTTCGCCTCGTCTACTCGGCTGACGGCGTGACGCTCTACGAATGGGTGGGGCATGGCGACGGCTGAACAGAGCTAGAGGAGCGCGTCAGCCATCAGCGCCACAAAGATGAGCACCAGGTACATGCTAGACCAGCGGTACATTCCCCATGCAACCTTATTGCCCGGCACGGTCCAAACCCGCCAGGCCGCCACGAGGATGCTTGCACCCAACAGAGCCGCTGCCACGGCGTAGACCTTCCCGGCGCCTCCGATGGCGGGCAAAACCAGGGTCGTTGCCACGAGCAGAACCGTGTAGATCAGGATCTGATTCCGGGTGGACCTGTCCCCCCGTACCACCGGCAGCATGGGCACGCCTGCATTTTCATAGTCTCTCTTGCGAACAATCGCCAGCGCCCAGAAATGCGGCGGAGTCCACATGAAGATGATGAGGAATAGAACCCATGCCCCCAAACTCAACTGCCCGGCAGCCGCTGCCCAACCCACCATCGGCGGGATGGCGCCCGCGCCGCCGCCCACGACGATGTTCTGCACTGTGGCCTTCTTGAGAAGGATGCTGTAGAAGATCACGTAATACACGATCCCGGCAAGAGCGAGCAGAGCCGCAGTAAGGTTGACTAGCCCCGCGAGCAGGTAGTAGCCCGCCAAACACAGCGCCAGGCCAAAGGCAAGAGCCTCGGCAGGGGTCAGCCGGCCGGCTGGCAGCGGTCGCCGGGCGGTCCGCTGCATATTTCGATCGAGATCGCGGTCGATGTATTGGTTGAGCGCGGAGGATCCGGCTGCAGCAAGTCCTCCTCCCAGCAGAGTCCACAGAGTGAGGCCCAGTGGCGGTAGCGCCCGGCCCCCGGCGACGAGGCCACCCAAGGTGGTCAGGAGCAAGAGCGCAACAATCCACGGCTTGCTAAGGGCCACAAAATCGCGCCAATTACGGCGGCCCCGGGTTCCCTGGACCGTCTCAATTGGGCCAGGACGCCCCCAAGCCACGATCGTCAACACAACCAGGGCAACCCAGAACGAGACGGCGTTGGCGGCATGCAAGACCACCACGTCCGGCGTGAAGCCTCGCCACACCATTACGGCGCCGAGGAATGATTGTCCGAAGAAGAGCACAAAGGCAATGGTCGCGAGAGGCAACAGGACCTTGTCGTCTCGTCGTTGGCGCCATGCACTGAACAGGATCGAAACAACCAGGACCGCGGCAGACGCGACCAGCAGCGTATGAGCCAGCTTCCACCAGCCGAGGAGCGAGCCGGGCACACACAGTGGCCAACCAACACAAAGGGAGGCCGCAGTGTGGTCGGCCCCCGTCCGCCCTGCGACGCTGATCACCGCTGCATTGATGAGCAATAGGATGCAAAGGCGGACTAACACATTGGGATCTGACGGTCTCATGTTCGGCCAGCCTCGTGCCGGGCAACGTAGAGCACGTAGCCAACTAGTAGGGTGACTGCAAATCCAAACCACTGAATGGCGTATCCGAGGTGCGGACCATTGCCGGCATCAAGATCGGGGGCTTCCGCGACGGGCAGGGCGTTGCGGTCCTGCCCTCCGGTGGCCTGGATATAGTATGCCGGCATTGAGTATCCAACCTGGCGTGAGATAGCGACCGGGTCAACTACAAGCGCGAACCTGTCAACTGGCTGATCCCCGGGCGCCGACCCGCTGTTCGCGGCGCCGGAGACCAACGCTGCTTGCGGGACCCTGATCACTCCCTCGACCTGAACGATACCCGCCACGTCGTACTTCCGCCAATCAGATGGATCGTTATTTCCAGCTGCCGGAATCCAGCCGCGATCCACGAGAACTGCGCTTTCCGCGTCCGCCGCGTCGTTGCCCAACAATTGCATGGGAGTCAGCAGATGAAATCCGTACTCACCCAGACGAGCCTGGTTCCGGAGAGCAAACTGATTCTTCAGGTCGTAGGTACCTCTAGCACTGACGGCCCTGTACTCCTGGGCGCGCATATCCTCATTGGACGGCAGAACCGCCTCGGGTAGTGAGGCGACAAGAGCAATCCGGGCATTGGATTCCCGGCGCTGCGCCAATCGATCCAGCTGCCACACACCCAAGCGGGCACACACCACTCCGGCAGCGAAGACGAGGACCGTCAAGGGCAACCATCTCCTGGCAAGCAGAACCCAGGGCATCAAGTGCCCTTGGCCCTGGCCGACGGGATCGCGAACACCCCGTACAATATGAAAAGGAACCCCAGCGGAATGCCCGCCTGCAAGATGCCAACGATTCGAGTCTGGAGCGTCAATGCGGGCTGGACCTCAATTCCGAAAGAGCCCGTCGGCTGGAACGAACAGTCTGCTGCATACGCCTGTGCTGATTCGAGCTTCAGACTGGCCGAGGCGCCCGCAGGAATGAAGAGGGGTCCCAGCTCATGGCTCACCGAGTCCTTGTTTCGCACTGTGAGCACATCGCCAACTACAAAGGTCATTGAAGTCGGCAGCGACGGCTCAGGCTCGCCCGCCTCCACGCGTATCGCCGTACCCAGTGGTATGTCCAGCTCGATCACCCGAGGCGTCCGCTCGTCGCCGCTGCGGAGAAAGAAGTAGGTTGCTTCGCTGATCAGCGCGCCAATAGCAATTCCCGCCAGCATGCCGAGCAGAGCCCGAGTCAGAACAAGGCGACGGCTCATGTAAGACAGCCCCTCGGCTGCATGCGAGTATCCGCAATTCATCACTGGACCGATGTCTCCGGCAGCACGCGCATGACACGGTAGGGCCTCGACCAGAAGAGCCACAGCAGCATCCATCACAGTTGGGTCACTACTCATGAGGAGCCTGATTAATCTCCCGCCAATCGGAGCGAGCTGCCTCTTGGCGAGGTGAGGGGCGTCACTTACGATCCGACCACCGTGCCGATCAGGTACAGGGCTGGATAGAAGAAGATCCACACAACGTCTACAAAATGCCAGTAGACGGCGGCAGCCTCGACTCCCCAGTGACTTGCTTCCGAGTATCTACCGCGCGTTCCGTTGCGCCACACAATTCCGAGAAAGATCAGTCCCGTGACCACGTGTAGCGCATGCATGCCGGTCATCATGAAGAAGATCGCGCCGCCCGCGTTGACAGATGGCGTGACTCCCTCTGCGATGGCGTTCGGCCATTCCACTCCAAGAACGCCCGCAACAAACGCCAGGCCCAGGAACAGCGTGATCAGAATGGAAACTCGAAAGGCTTCCCGATCCCCGTGGGCGATTGACAACTCGGCGCGATTCATGAAGAAGGAAGAAAGGAGCAGCACTGAAGTGACCGCAAGACCCAGGGCTTGGCTCAGGTGAGGTCGCGTGAAGCCCAGAAGGCTGAAGCGGGCGACAGCCAGGCCTCCAAAAACGAATAAATCCGAAAGCAGGAAGAGCCAGAGTCCAAGGCGGCTGGTGCCGATCTTGTACTCGGGCGCAAGACGGTCGCCACTTAACTCCTGGTTCAGCTTGTAGATGTGCATGTAGTAATACAGGACAAGGCCCGCCTTTACCAGAGCCACCACCACCAACAAGACCACGGATCCAACCGCCAACGCGATGAAAAACTCAAGGGCCGTGAGGATCGCCAGAAAGACGAAGATCACGGCGCCCTGCTGGAGAGCGGTTCCCTTGTCTTGGTGCTTCATGAGTGCGAATCCTTTTTCGTCCCGCCGGACATGAAGCGCGTGTATTGAGAACCCGCCAGCCCATAGTCATAAGGCTCGCCGATCACCTCTAGCGCACGATCATAGTTGTGTGCCGGCATCGGCGAAGGAACCTGCCACTCCGGGGAGCGTGAATTCCATAAGTTACCTTCCGCCCGCTCGCCCCGTTTGGCGCTCCGTATGAGGTTGTAGATGAATAGTGCAACGGACAGGGCGATCAAGTAACCGGCGACGGTCATTACGACATGATACGGATCAAAACCGAGGGCCGGGTCATAGTCTGCGATTCGGCGTCGCATCCCCAGCAGGCCAATTCTCATCATCACCAGCGTCAACGTCAGAAAGGAAGGCGTCATCAACCAGAAGTGGATCTTTCCCAATCCCTCATCCATGCGCCGTCCAGTCGCCTTCGGAAACCAGTAATAGATCGCCGCGAAGAAAGGAAAGACATAGCCGCCGAAGATGGTGTCATGGAAGTGCCCGACAATGAAGTAGGTGTCGGTCAAGTGCAGGTCCGTCGCCACGGTGGCGTTGGGTGGGCCTGATAGTCCACCGAGAAGGAACACGACGATGCCGCCGAGAACAAAAAGCATAGGAGTCGGCAAGTCGATCTTGCCCTTCCACACAGTCGCTATCCACGAGAAGAACTTCACGCCGGTTGGCACGGCAACCAGAAGAGTGCTGTACATGAATGGGACTTGAAGGTAGCTGTTCATGCCGGATGCGAACATATGGTGGGCCCACACCAGGAAGCCGACCAGGGCTATACCCAACGAGGACATCGCGATCCAGCGGTAGCCGTAGAGCGGCTTGCGGACAAAGACCGGCAGCAATTCGGAGATCACTCCCAAACCCGGCAGGACGAACACGTACACCGCCGGGTGCGAGTAGAACCAGAACAAATGCTGGAACAGGATGGGATTTCCACCCTTCGCTGGATCAAAGAATCCCATCCCCAGCAACCGCTGGAACATCACCAACTGAAACGAGAGCCCGATGAGCTGCGTGGCGGTGAGCGTAATCAGCGATGTGGCCAGGGAAGCCCACACGAGGATAGGCATGCGGAACGCTGTCATGCCCTTTGCCCGCATGCGCAAGACGCTGGCTATCACGTTCAGGCCGCCCAGGATCGAAGACCAACCAGCTGTGAACACTCCCAGGAAGAACATCTGCGTGCCTACGGGTCCACGTGCCGAGAGCGGCGGATACCCCGTCCAACCAGTGTCGAAACCACCCAGGGCGAGACTGGAGAGCAGGAGCACAACGGCTGGCACCGCGATCCAGTATGAAAACGCATTAAGCCGCGGAAATGCCATGTCTTGAGCACCGATCAAGAGCGGGACGAGGTAGTTGATAACCCCGGCCACTCCTAGCAGGATGCCGATGATCATCCCGATTCCGTGCAGCGACATCAGCGTGTTGTACCACTGCAATGACAGGAATTGCAGCCCGGAAGCGCTCAACTCCGTCCGAAAGACCAGGGCAAAAGAACCGCCGACAACGAGAAGAAAGAGCGACGTGATCGTGTACTGGATGCCGATGACCTTGTGATCGAGCGAGACGCCGACGTACTTTTCCCAACCAGGAGGATCCTCCCGATGCTCGGGGGTTTGTTCGCCCCTGGCCCATCTCAGCCAGTCAGCTGCAATTCCACTGCCACCGATGAAACCGAATACACCGATCAGACCCCCGAAGACCCACGCGGGTTCCGTGAAAAAGAACGGACCCATCGGACTAAGTCCGAGCATCGCACGCATGCCTGTGATGGCCCCGGCGCCAAGGAGCCACCCTATCAATTGCCAGATCAGGCCATGAACCAGGGCCGAATTAACGAATTTTCGCATCAAGACCTCGCCGTTCTACTTGAGGGTGGCCAAGTAGGCCACAATGTCGCGGATCTGGGTTTCAGTCAGGCCATACTGCGGCATGACGCCGGCCAGGTATCCCTGCACCACCTTCGCAGATGGATCGGCGATAAACTCGGTCAGGTACAACTCGTCTGCAACGGCCGACGACCCGTCCGAGAACTCCACGTTGGAGCCGTACAACCCCCGCCACGTCGGCCCAGTGAGGACCGTGCCATCCACAGAGTGGCAGGCAGGGCAGCCATTCTGTGCGACCATCGCCTTGCCCGCTTCAGGGCCACCCTGCGCCAGGAGCGCCGCGGCCGCGGCCGCTTGCCGTGTCACCCACGCTGTGTAGTCCGCTTGTGAGCTGACGATCACGGGTCGCTCCATGTAAGAGTGCGACACCCCGCACATCTCGGCGCAGCGCACCTTGTACTGACCGACCCGGATGGGAGTGATGCGGTACTCCGTGAAGCGCCCGGGCAGCACGTCCTGCTTAAGACGAAACTCGGGCACCCAGAAGGAGTGGATCACGTCCAGTGATTGCATCCGCAGCACGACCTGCTGGTTAACAGGCAAATGCAGCTCGTTGGAAGCAAACCCATCAGGATACTCAAAGCGCCAATCCCACTGCAGTGCCGTCACGCGAATCTCGATTGCATCCGGACTCACCGTCCGGGTTTCTCCTAGAGTGTATGCACCCAGATAGGCAAAAACGCTGACGACCACAAGGGGAACGACGGTCCAGGTGACCTCCAGCCGAGTATTACCCTCCGAGTGCTCCGCGTCGCCCGTATCACCCTTGCGTCGCCGGAACACGAAGAGACTATATATCAGCGGGACCATGATCAATGAGAATAGGAAGGCCATTGCAGCCGCATCCACGTTCCACATCCAATCCACCGGCAGTGCCTGTGCACTGGCCTGGATTGGCATGACGTTGTTGGCCGCAATACCAAAATAGATGAGCGGAGTGACGAGCGCGATCAATACCCCGACAATCACAAAATGCCGCATGAGCTCTCTCCTGGAATCCTGGCCCCTCAGCCATTCTCCGTGACACAAAACAAGGGCCCGTTGTGCTGCTCGCTGATCACGGACCAATGATCACGCGCAGCCGCGGCGGCCCCGTAAGGGTCACTTAGGCGTTCTATGCGTCATAATGTACCAAACTTTGCCAGATTTGTCATCCTATTTTGGAGATAGGACTCCGAATTGTGCGGGGAATGGGCGGTTCGGTGTTGCCTGGCTACAGAGATTGCAGAGCGGACAGGACTTCGGGGCTGTGTTCCGCTGGCCGGACCCGTTCGAATACCCGCCCAATGCGCCCGGTCTTATCGATTAGGAATGTCGTGCGGAGCACTCCCTCGTACGTCCGTCCCATGAAACGCTTTTGCCCCCAGACGCCGTAGATCGAGCAGACGCGATGCCCGGTGTCTGCCAACAGCGGAAATGGCAGGCCGTACTTAGTCTTGAACTTGGCATGGGACTGCACAGTGTCGGGACTTACTCCCAGAAGCAAAGCCCCTGAATCCTTGTAGGCTGAATAGTCATCTCTAAATGCACATGCTTCCCTGGTGCAGCCTGGCGTGTCGTCCGCTGGATAGAAATACAGGACCACGGCCCTGCCTCGGTACTTGGAAAGCCGGTGCTTCGCACCGGTTTCGTCCTGGAGCTCAAAGTCCGGTGCCATCATGCCCGGACGGATGGGTTCGGGGGCATTTTGCACCGTTCCGGCGGCAGGCGCGGTCGCTCGAGCGCGCGTTGATCCGTCGCTGGCAGCGAGCGCCCCCAGCTTGTCCGAGGTCTTTATCATCTCCGAGGCGACGCAAATTCTCCTCGAGTACGTCCAAAGTCGCGGGTTTGATGATCATCCCGTTGGCGCCGCCTCTGAAAGCACGCTCCCGGGTCTCCGGTTGGTCGTCCAGCGTAATGACCAGCACCGGAACAGGGGCCAAGCGAGGTTCACGTCGCAAGAAGCCCAGCACCTCGATGCCATCCACTCCTGGCATTGTGATGTCCAATAGGATCAGACCCGGGGTGAAACTGCCCAAGAGCGCCAGTGCAGCACTCGAGCCGTACGCTACCCTCGCCGGCACCTTCAGCAGACCTAGCATCTGCAGAAGCGCGTCGGCCGTGGAACGATTGTCATCAATGATGAGGGCTTCCGTCATGCGTCCTCCAGGACAGTCCTGCCCATCACGCTCACGTCATACCCGGGGAGCTTGCCAACCTGGTCACGGAACGGCCCCGGATTCAGCAACGCGAGCAACGGTGCAAGTAATACGCTACTGGCAATCTCCGCCGCCATCACCAAATCATACCTCTCCTGGAAGAGGGGCACGAAGTCCAACTCCAGGGCAGCCGCAGCGGCGGCTATGCCCAAGCCGCAGTCGGCGCGACCGCTTGCGACCGCGGCCGCCACTGCCAGGTGTGTGTACATTTCCAATTCGTAGCCACGGATCCCCCGCGCCGAGAGCCCCTTGAGAGCCAGGTGATGGTCGAGCAACACACGTGTTCCCGCTCCGCGCTGGCGGTTCACAAACATGACGTCAGTTCGCAGCAAGTCCTCCAACCCGAGAATGTGCTTGGGATTCCCAGCCTTCACGATTAGACCCTGATCTCGCAGGGCCAAAGCCACCGACTTGATCCGTCGCCCCGGCACATATTGGCGGATATACCGCAGATTGTAGTCACCGGATTCCGGATCGAGCAGGTGACAGCCAGCAATGTCCGCGTGGTCGCAACTCAACGCTATCAACCCGGCCTGCGATCCAGCGTTTGTGGAGACCAGACGCCGCCGCGCGCTTGACAAGAATTGAGCCATCAGGTCAAGCGAGACGTCATGCGAGCCGATGCAGAATATGGTCGTCTCAAGCTCGGCGGGACTGCGATATAGACGCACTGACACCGCTTCGTCGGCTTCGATACCCTGGGTTCCACTCGGGACAACCACGATCCCGTCGGCGCGCACCAGCGAGCTGAAGACGCCTGCGCCTGACGGAAGCGGCGCAGCCAGGAGTCGCTCCCCCACTTTGCCGAGAGCCACACGAACGTGCTCCTCGTCTCCTGCAGGTGACGTGAGCTTGCGAGTCAGTGTTGCTTGAGTGTTGAGGGGTTCATGCAACGGCCGGCCAAGCCAGGTCGCGATCAGAGGCTCCACGAAAATCTCCACCGTCAGTGCAGCCGATACTGGATAGCCGGGGACTCCGATAATGGTCCGTCCTAAGCCCAATTCGGCGACCTGCGAACTCAACAGTCCCATGATCACCGGATGCCCCGGCCTCACGGCCACCCCATGCACCAACAAGTCTCCGAGGCCGCTCACAACCGCGGATGTGAAATCCTCCGCGCCGGCAGAGGATCCGGCATTAAGGAGGATGAGGTCGTAGTCCTTTGCTGCACGGCTCACGGCCGCTGTAAGCAGCTCCGGGTCGTCGGGCACGATCGCGAAGCGCCTGGACACGCAGCCCATGGAGTTCACCATGGCGGCCAGAACGAGCGAGTTGAACTCGATGATGCCCGCAGGACCCGGATCGGCGCCAAGCGGAACAAGCTCGGATCCAGTCGGGATGATTGCCACCTTGGGCTTTCGCGCTACTGCCACCGTACCAAAACCGGCAGCAGCGATCGCACCCAGGTCCACTGCCCTTAACGCGCTTCCAGCCGGCACCACGAGCTGAGTGGCCACTATGTCCTCTCCCATTGGGCGGACATGGCTCCAGGGTGCGACCGAAGCACGAATTCGAATGGAAGTCGGCGAACGCACATTCGTATCCGGCAACCCCCCAGAATCCAACGGCTCGGTGTTCTCCAGCGGAATCACGGCGTCCGCCCACGGCGGCATGGGATCTCCGGTGTCCACGTACTGGGCGCTATCCGTTGCGTTCTGTCCGATGGCAATCGTGACCGGCGTTGCAGGAGTCGCACCGAGAGAAACCCCGGAGTCCACCGCGAATCCGTCCATGGCCGCCGAGTCGAAGTTAGGCGAAGACCGTCGCGCCCAGATCGTGGCGGCTGTCACTCGACCGAGACAGTGCTCATCAAGGGGAATCCACTCCACACCGAGGACCCGCCAGAGACCAGCCGCCGACAATGCGGACATTAACCGCTCTTGAGCCACCGCTCGCGGAATGTCTTCCAAATATGGTCCAGGGCGCGGCCGCGTCATCTAGTTGTTCGGGCTCCAGTTCCGGATTCTGCTCTTGTCACTAAAAAGGTTCCACTTGAACCGGGTCTCCTGCAGCAAGTCCGTTGACCTGAGGCGGGACTCTGATCAGGCCATCAGCGGCAACCAGGCTGAAGATCAGGTTCGAACGTCCGAAGACCGGAACAGCCACGCTGTTCTCGGAGTCCGTTGGATCGCTTTGTATCTTTACGGGCCACCGTCCTCCCTTCCGGCCTGCGAGGCCAGGTTGACTGCAAGCCGGGCAGTGATCGTCGCCGGCGCGACAGCGGGCCGTCGGCCCAATAAATGCGCTATCGCGGGCAGGACAAACAGCCGGGCGACGACGAACGCGCTGACAGGATTTCCCGGGAGACCAATCATCGGTTTCCCTTCGCACACGCCCAGAATCGTCGGCTTGCCTGGCCGGATGCTTATGCCATGTACCAACACGCCCGGCATCCCAAGAGACTGAATTGTGGCTGCGGTCAGGTCGCGGGTGCTTGCAGATGATCCCGCGGTGATCACCACCATGTCGCATTCTGCCAATGCTCTACGCGCCACCTCGGCAAGCCGGCCCGGGTGATCCGGGACGATACCGAATGGGATCGGATCGCCGCCGGCATCAACGACCATGGCTGCGAGGCAATGTGCGTTCACGTCGCGCACCTGGCCAAGTTGAGGCCGCTGATGTGGTTCTACGAGTTCGTCCCCGGTGGAAATGATCGCGACGCGGGGTTTCTTCTTCACCCGGATCGTGACGAGTCCGAGGGCCATTAGGCCACCGATCTCCTGCGAACGGATTTCTCGGCCGGCGTCCAACACCGTCTGACCGGCAACCACGTCCTCCCCCGCCGCGATGCAATTCTCGCCGGGTGCAGCAGTCTTCAGGACCTCGATTTCGGGTTCGGACTCTGGGCTGATCCCGGAGGCGCCAATTCGTTGTGTGTCCTCCAGCATGATGACAGCATCTGCACCGGGCGGCAGCATTCCCCCCGTATGGATCAGAGCACAGGTACCCGAAACTACTTGCAACGATGGGGCCGCACCCATGGCCACTTCGCCCACCACCGCCAGATACGCAGGTTGAGCGCCGCTGGCCCCGAACGTGTCGCGGGCAACGAGTGCGTAGCCGTCGACGGTCGAGCGGGCGAACTCTGGAAGTGCGTTCGGAGCGATGACTGCCTCAGCGGCAATTCTGTGAAGCGCCGCGGCCGTATTTACCGCCTCTCCGGGGGATCCCGCTGAGGCGATATTCGCCAAGAAGAGCGTTCGCGCCTCGTCCGGTGGAAGGAGCTTGAGAAATTCGGGCATCTATCGAGTCCAGAAACTCAGCGTCAGGAAGTAAGTTGTCAGGCCAAAGACCGTCAGTGCGTTTGCCCGCATGAGTTTCCAGATGGGCCTGGCTCCCCGGGCGATTCCTTCGAGCAGAAAGACCTGCAGCACTGCAAAGGGCAGCGTGAGGAACGCCGGCCCGATAAGACCAAACGAGAACCCTAGCGGGACTGAGAGTGCCAACAGCATGTACGAGGCCAACATCATCGCATGATGTAATTTCAGACCGCGTTCCCAGCCTAGTGTTGTGAGGAGAGTGGCGCGCTCCCGCCGGTCGTCGTCGGCGTATGAAGCCAGCTCAAAAGCGATGAACATGGCTACAAGCATGAGTGTTAGAGCTACGGTGCACAAATCAAGCAGCCAAGGAAGACCGCCGGCCTGGAGCAGAAAACCCAGGGTCGGTGTAAGGTAACCTATCTGCGCAGCGAGGAGCAACTCCCCGAACCCCCTGCTTGTGGCCCGCATCGGCGGCGTTGAGTAGAACAGGATCACGAGGACTGAGAGGCCAAGACAGATGGCGGGCGCAGCCGACTCACCGCCTGCCTTGATGATAGAAAAGGTCAACACTCCCGCCGCCGCTAGTCCCGCGCTGGCCGCAGACATGGCGGCCCTTCGGAATTGCGCCCGGTACTCGCGGCCCACTTCCTCTGCGAGTTGCTCTGGCGGGGGGAGGAACGCGCCCGCCAACCAATTCATCGACGCTTGGAGAAGCAGTGCAATGAGGAGACCAAGAATTCAGCTCGCGTGCCCGTGGAGGATAGCCAAGGTACCTGGCAATGCTGGCTCCCATGCTGTACGTGAGCGTGGCCAACATGAGGTAGAGCGGGCCGGAGAGCTTGCCGATAGCTGCAATGAGCGGCACGGTGGGCTCCTAGCCCGATCCCAGGGCCCGGCGAATGTCGCGGCAGGTGCATCTGATCATGCACATAGATCATCTTCACCATGTCGCCCAAGCTGGTGACCCCGAGGAAAGGATGCCGGCCCACTCTATGCAGGTCCTCCGACGCAAGCGTATTCACAAACTCAACCATCCTCGCCCTGCCGACCTGGAACGCTGCCAGAAGTTCGACCCAACTCAGTGGTTCAAGCCGGGTCTGCTCGCTGGCGTTGAACCTGTCGATTTCGAACCCGGCATGGACGCCAACGCCGCCTTCCAGGATTTCCCTGAAAAGTTGAAGGAATGCCCCCTCCGCCGACATAACATGCGCGAGCACGCTCCGAACAGTCCACAGCGCGCCTTCCGAATAGACAGCCGCATGGCGCTGATTCTCGTCGAGTATCTGCAAGAACGTCGCGAACTTCTCGCCCTCCTGCTGAAGTTTGCTTGCCAATGCGGATGCATCATCCATGGGCCACCACTACGGTGCATCCGGAGCATAGTTGATAGCCTTCTTGCCGGTTCCGAACCAGTAATAAGCCCGGATTCTGACGATGTCGCGCACGATCTTGTCGCTATCGGCAAAATCCGAGCGCACATAGTAGTAGTGCGATTCGTAGGGGCTGTCGCCATATGCCGCTGCCAACCGGTAGTTACGTGACTCGGCGTATGCCTTGAGCGCCAGCGTCATTCGATGCCAGGCGTTAGCGAGGTCTTTCGGATTCTCGTGCGGCGGCACCAGCGGTGAGAAATACGCATGGAACACGATCACCTCGGGCCGGTATCTGTCCAGGTACTCTGCAGTGACCTCGCCGTTCCGCGCAATCCATGCGTCATTCAGACCCCATGTATCGATGGCGTTCCAGCCAGAGTACAGGGGCAGCAGGCCGGCCTCACTAGTGGCCAGTACGTATCCGCGTTCGCTGTAGGCAGCCAAGAGTTCGTGCGACATCATATCGACCATCAGCCTCGTACGGGACTCCGCAGGTTTGCTGTTGGGACGTTAGTTGGCACGCCAGGCCGCTTGCATAGGAAAGCAGGCCATATACCAGAGCCAGAAAGGTGAGCACCCGAGCAAGAGAATTCAACCAGTTGCGGGCTGGTCGCAGTTGGATTCTTACTTCTCGGCGCAGGCCGCTCACAAGGGGATAGAAACAAAGTAAGACCATTGGAAAAAGGGCATATTGAAAGCGCCCACCGTAATTCGTTTCGTTGGAGACGAGCACGAACAGAGCCGCAAAACCGAGGAGCGTGACGGCGAACGCAAGAACCAGCCGCATGGTCTGCCTGGATCGCAGCCCAAGCACGAATGCCAGCGCAAATGGCCCGGAGAATCGGACGAGGTAGCTGAGCGACTCCCAGAAAGAATCCCAATGCAGCAACCCGCCACCCTTCTTGTAGTAGGGGTTGGGAAGTGGATGGCCAAAATAGCTCCAGTGCCACGCAAAGTAGGATCCGCCGCCCAGCAGCATCACGGCGGTAACCAGCCCGACGATGCGAAGCGATCGCCTCCACCCGCGCAGTATGACGATGCTGATGAGCATCAAGATCGAAAGCAGCGCGCCTTCTGGTCGAATCAGCGCCGTCAGCAAGGCAGAGACCGCAAACCCGAGGATTGGGACATCGCCGGGAGATTCCGCTTGGATCAGCAGCAATGCCAGGCACCACGACATGCTGGCAAACAAGGCGAAGAAGGGTGTCCCGAAGTACGCGGCAACGTACCAGAGACCAGTTCCAAATGCCAAGTACAAGCCGGTAATGAGAGCGACTGCCGTGCCAGCATTCCAGAGTTTCCGGTTGGCCGCATACACAAGGACCACGGTGAGAATATGCGCTCCGAGGCCGAGCGTACGCACGGCACGTCCGGTTGAAATGCCCAGGTTTGTGAGGCCCGCAGCGCTCACCATGAACAGAAAATCCGTGGCGCCGTCCACAGGGGGCTCATTCACGTTCCACACGATGCCTTGGCCGCCCGCTACGTGTTCGACGTAGCGCATGAGCATCGCCGCATCTTCGAACGGCGGCCGGGCGAAATCCACCGCCCATGCAGCATACGCGCCCGTGGCGGCCAGTAGAAGCGCCAGAGCGCAGATGTCGGGATGCCGGCGTATCTCGGCGAGTGCCTTATTCAACCAATGCATATCCGCCATCAATTACGAGCGTCTGTCCGGTCACGTAGTCGTTTTGCAGTAGAAATCGGAAAGCAGCGCCGAGCTCCTCGGCATTTCCGGCGCGGCCCATGGGAAGACGCGCGATTAGTCGCTGCCAATCCTGATCTGTGGTGCCAGCGGAGCGCAAGAAAAGGCCGGGGGCAATTGCATTCACCCGGATCCCGGGTGCATACGCCCTCGCAAGAATACCGGTTAGTGCCTCGAGGGCAGCCTTGCTAGCCACGTATGCCGGAAAGTGGCTCCAGGCCTTCCGTGCCCCCACGTCAGTAACGTTTACGATGAGCCCTCCCGTGTTCATGCGGGCAGCAGCCTGCTGCGCGCAGAAGAACGGTGCTCGCAGATTGAGATCCAGCGTGTGATTCCACTCCTCCAGCCGGGTGTCCCGCGGATGGTTGCCTCCAAACACGCCCGCCGAGTTCACCAGCACTTTCAGCGGGTGAGGAATTTCATCCAGTTCAGCGAATAGCGTCGGAATAGAATCGGGATCGGAAAGATCGGCTTGAAGAGGAAAGACGGGTGCCCCAAACGCCGATAGCTCCAGGGTAACACTCTGGGCCTCGCCCCGAGATTTCCAATAATGCAGGCCTACCGCATACCCCTCGCGGGCCAAGACAGTGGCAAATGTCTTACCCAGCCGGTGAGCAGCGCCTGTCACCAGCGCGAGTGGCTTGGACGCCATGCAGAGGTTTTACCACAAAACCCCACGGGGCCCGCGGCCGCTACCTTCTGAAGAAATTTGAGACAAAGAACCAGATATTGGCGGGGCGCTCGGCCAGCCGCCGCATGAAATAGGGATACCAATGCGTGCCAAAAGGAACGTAGACGCGCACACCGTAGCCCTCGATCCGCAGCCGCTCCTGCAAGTCCCGTCGGATCCCGTACAGCATTTGGAACTCGAAGGCCGATTTCGGGAGCTTGATCTTCGATGCGTACTGTGTCGCGAATTCGATGCGCTTCTCGTCATGCGTCCCGATAGCGGGTATGGGCGGAAAACACCCGTCCTCGGCGCCGGCGCGGGGCTTGTGATGCGCCGCCGCGGCATCCATCGTTAGTTTCGCTAATAGGTCAAAATTCGCATCGACGTCGGCTTTTCTAGGAAATGCCTTGGAGGCTGGCTCCTGGTAGGCGCCCTTTACGAGCCGAATCGGCGTCGCGTCGACCAGAAGCATGCGCGCGTCCGCCTCGGTTCGATAGAGGTAGGATTGCAGGCGCGATCCCCACATTCTTGTAGCCTTTTTTTCGCATCTGCTGGACCAAGCCGATTGTCTGGTCCGTGTACGGGGTGTCTTCCATATCGACCCGCACAAAATTGCCAAGTTCCTTCGCCTTGGCTAGAATGCGCTCCAGATTCTGGCGGCACACTCGTTCGTCCAGGGCAAGCCCAATCTGGGACAACTTGATCGAAACGTTTGCGCAAAGTCCCGACTTCTTGATGGCCGCGAGAGTTCGTGATGATCGCCAGTGTGGCTTCGGAGGCCTCCGAAGCAGTGTTAGTGTGTTCTCCCAGGTGGTCGAGTGTGACATTGATTCCGCGTGCATTAAGTTCCCGGATCGCGCGAACCGCGTCTTCTACCTCGGTTCCAGCGATGAATCGAGAGGCCGCGCGCCAGGCAAGTCCCCATCCCATCACCAGCCGCTGTGCCCACGCTGCCTTTGAAAGGTAGATTAGAAAGGATCGAAGCATATGTTCCCCTTCTCACAATCGGCTTTTGGTATTGTAGCACATGTGTTATTCACGCCTGTGTTATACTTTTTTGTGACGAAAGTCACCTTTTGGAGGCCAGTTGCGAAACCGCAATGCAAGTATTTGGTTGCGCGGATCCGCGATACTGCTGCTGATCATTGCGACCTTTCTAACCATCTCATCCCTCATCAACTTCAGTCGACAACGGAACAACTACCCTGCCGGGATGACTATCGCCGGCGTTCCGGTTGGCGGAACTCGATCCACAAGCGGCCTCCCAGCGAGTCCTGCAGGTCTATACCTCCCCCGTTGAAATCCGCTATGGGGCGGGCCTCATACAGGTGGAGCCAAGCACCCTCGGATTCGAACTCGAAATCGAACTCGATGTTGGCCGCGGCTGACCTGAGCCGAACCGGTGGGCCATTCTGGACCGGATTCTGGGATTACTTGTGGAACCGCAGCCCATCGGCGAGCTCAGTTCCGCTGCGCGCAAGCATCTCTGAAGAGCGCTTGCGCGCGTATCTCGTTCAGGAGATCGCCCCCCGATACGACGAACCTGCCACACCGGCGCAGCCAGTTCCCGGTACGACAACCTTCACGACCGGGAAACCGGGACAAGCTCTGGATGTGGGGGCGGCAGTCCCTCTCATCGAGGACGCGCTTCGCTCCCCCGTCGTTCGTTCGGTAACGCTGCCCTCAGCCGAGGGCGCCGGCGTCGCGCGAGCCTCCGTGGGCAACCTGGAAACCCTGATGAAGCAGCTCATAGGCCAATCAGGGTTTGAGGGCACGATTGGCGTCTTCATGCTGGACCTTCAAACCGGCCAGGAAGTCCAGTTTGCGATGGACGGCGGACAGGATGTGAGCACTAGTCCAGACGTGGCCTTCACCGCCTCCAGCACGATTAAGATCCCGATCTTGGTTTCTTACTTCATCCAGCACGGCACGGAGCCCGTGTCTGAAGATGTCAACCGCAAGATCCTGAACATGATACATAAGTCCGACAACGTCGCCTCGGACGACGTAATGGCAGAGCTGAGTCCCGAGACCGGCCCATTGATGGTGACCGAGTATCTGCGCAAGCTCGGCCTGGCAAACACATTCATGGCTGGGTTTTTTGCACCTGGATCTCCGCTGCTGCAGCAATTCTCAACAGAACTCGAATCAGCGCACCGATGTCTTCACTGATCCTGACATCTACAATCAGACGACGGCCTCTGAGATGGGGCTTTTGCTCGAGGATATCTACCAGTGCGCGGAGACGGGCGGCGGTGCGCTTGTAGCAGCCTTTCCGGACAAGATGGACGCAGAAGTCTGCAAGAAGATCATTGCATATTTGGTGGCCGATAAGATCGGTGTGCTACTTGAGGCCGGTGTACCGGAGGGAACTCAAGTAGCACACAAGCACGGGTGGGTACCCGATCCGGACGGCGTTGTACGCAACTTCAGCGACGCCGGCATCATCTACTCCCCAGGCGGCAATTTCGTATTGAGCATCTATGCCCATCATCCGGTTCAGCTTGTCTTCGATGACGCCAACCAGCTTTTTGCCAGTCTAACCCAGGCGGTCTACAACTACTTCAATACTTCCGCGCCGTAGGCGGCTTTCGCACCCTTCGGCCGCCCGCGGACAAGGAGGATCGGCGCACGCGCCCTGTTGGGCTTATCGAATATAATCAGTGAGATGAGCGCCGCCCTGAGTCTCCTCCGTCTCCAACAGGTCGATAGTCGAATCGACCATCTGGAGGCCGAGCTTGGGCGGGTCGTTTCGGAACTTGCTAGTAACTCCGTGGCCGCGGCCGCGCAACAGGTGCTCGATTCGGCTGAGGACGAGCAGAAGATCGCAGAAGAAGGCCGCTTGGGAGCCGAAAGACAGACCGGTTTGCTTCGTGCGAAGCTGCAGCAAGCTGAGGCCTCCTTGTATGGGGGAACTGTTCGAAATCCCAAGGAACTCCAAGATCTTCAGGCTGAGGTTGCCTCCCTTAAGAAGCATCTGAGTAGCCTTGACGCAGACGAGATTGCCTGGATGGAGAAGCTCGAGGCGGCCGACACTCACTGCCGCGCGGCGACCGGACAACTGGAAGAGGTCCTTCTGAAGTTAGAGTCGGAGCACGGTCAACTCCGTCGCCGCCAATCTGAACTCTTGCTGCTCAAGGAGAGCCTGCTAAGCGAAAGGGCTGCCACCGCGGCTGCCGTCACGCGCGCTTGGCGGGAAACGTACGACGGCTTGAGACAGACTCGCCGGGGTGTTGCGGTAGCGGCAGTCGAGGATGGCGCTTGTGCGGCTTGCGGGACCGCCCTCACACCGGCCACACAACAAAGTGTACGGCATGCACAGGTGCTGGTGCATTGCCCATCTTGCGGCAGAATCCTGTACGCCGATTAGCGAAGCCGAGCCATCACTCACTGTTAGATGCCGCTGGATCTCACATCCCTCGTCTTCGGACTTGCGATTGCCACCGTTCTCTGGTGGGTGATTGCCCGCGCTGGGCCTCTCGCCAAACAACTGGCCCAGAATATGCGTTCCCGCCGCGGCGTCTTGGGTGAGCGCAAAATGAGCAACATCGAGCTGGACCACCGCCGGGCGACGCTGCGCAAGGCGCAGTCTATGCACCTCGCAGCCCCACTGTTCGCATTGCAGGATGTCCTGGAGGAACCAACCCTTCTCGCACCGCCGGCCCGAGTTGAACCGGATGGAATTGTGGCTTCCGAAGATGCCGTCACGATGACGGTGCCCTACCTTCCGGCGTGGCCCGAGCTTGCTGCCGAATATGACTCCCCCACGCTTAGCATGGGGGCAGCGTTGGCTGGCGGCGCCCATCTAGTAGTCATAGGTCAGCCTGGAATGGGCAAGACCGTGGCTTTGGCACACTTGGCAACGCTGGCAGCAAATAGAAGCGAGGACCTCGGCCCACTTCGGGATCACGTACCATTCTTCCATCACGTTTCCGAACTTCAGGGTCTTGGCGCTGGGAAGCGGGCTGCGTCCAGGCGCCTCATGGATCTCGCCCTTGATCAGGTCACCACCTTTGACGCTAAGAAGGTCGAAGGATTTGTAATGTCGTGTTTGCGCGGCGGGCACTTGCTCCTTCTGATTGATGGTTTCGACGAACTGACCGAAGAGGGCCAGCAGGAAATCACGTCCTTTCTTCGTCAAGTGTTGGATGAGTTTCCTCGGATTCGCGTGGTGATCACAGGCGCGCCGGAGTATCTCGGCGAGATCATGAGTATGGGTTTTGCGCCGCTGGCCGTATCAGGCTGGAACCGCCGAAGACGGCTGCGCTTCATGGCGCATTGGGTGAGCCTCTGGTCGACCGGCACCGTTAAGGGACACGCCGCCATCGGCTCCGCGGGTGGGCTTGAACCAACGGTCCTTGGAAACTGGCTGGACCGCGAATGCCAAATCCTCACGCCGCTCGAGTTGACACTCAAAGTTTGGGCTGCATGTGCGGGGGACTGGCAAGGCGCGGGCTCCTTGGACGCTATCGCGTCCCATGTGCGCAGATTGGCGCCTGCGTCCGTTCCTCCGGCCGCGTTGGAGGCGCTGGCCATGCAAGTCATGCTCACGGCACAGCCGATGTTCGATCCACGCAAAGCGCGAGGCTGGGTTAAGGAATTTGAATTGCCGGAGGAAGCTGCCAGCGAATCCTTCCAGGGCGAAACGGCTCCGCCTGAGGACGCTCCCGTGGAGCTGGAGCGTTCAGGCGCGGTGCGCAAGCCCCGAGTGGATGCGACGACGCCAGGCTTACTCGGGAAACTCGCATCCTCGGGCCTCTTGCAGCAGGTAGCCGGCAGCAGGATGCGCTTTGCGCACCCCGTCATAGGGTGCTACCTTGCTGGCCGTGCGCTGAGCGGCTTCAGAGCCGAGGAAACCCTCATCAATCAGCCGGATTGGATCGGCAAGCTCCTGACAATGCACTATTTTGCGGCGCACGGGGATGCGAGCAAGCTCGTGGAGAATATGCTTCGCTGGTCGCGCCTGCCCATGTACCGACCCACGCTCACAATCGCCCGCTGGTTGCGGGACGCGCCACACTCACAACCTTGGCGTGCAATGGTGCTGGCGGCCTTGGCGGCGGTCGTGCAAAAACCTGGACTTCCCCTGGCTCTCCGAGGACAAGCGATCGCTGCACTTGCCACCTCGAACGACCCCTCTGTGGCAATGCTCTTTCGGAGGCTTATTGGAGCCGACTCGCCGGAGGTCATGCAATTGTGCGCGCTTGGTGCCGGGGTCGTATTGGATCACAAGGCCATCCCCGCGCTCAAAGGAGCCTTGTTGTCCAGCCACATCGCCGCCCGGCGTGCTGCCTGCCTGGCTCTGGTGGCACTTGGATCCAACGAAGCCCTTGAGGTCGTTGGCCACGCCCTCTTGCGAGCGGATGACGACCTGAGACGATCTGCGGCAGAGGCGCTTGCGAACGACCGTGGTGAAGGTCATGCGATGCTTAGAGACGGTGCTAGCATGGAGGACATCCCCCTTCGGCGGGCGGTGGCATATGGCCTGGGACGCGTCAGAGAACCGTGGGCGTGGGACATTCTGGACAAGATGCGCCTGGAAGATGAGCAATGGATCGTTCGCAACGCCGCCAGCGAAATGATCGAAATCAAAACGCGGACGCTCGATCCACGCGCACCGCGCCCGCTGAGCGCGCCATCGCAGACGCCGTGGCTGATTCGGTTTGCAGGGACTTTGGGACAGGGTATTTCACCGGGAGCGCCGGCAACTTCGGTGCTCCTAGCGGCTGTTAAGAGTCCGCATGGCGACGAACGGCTTGCCGCGGTCGACTACCTGAAGACGATGCCCGCGGAGGCGGTGGTGAAGGATCTGTACGAAGCCATGTTCGGCGAGGATGCTGAACTGCGCGAGGCCGTGTTCCAGGTGCTCTGGGAAATGGGAGCCTCCGGACTGAAGCTACCGGATCCCTCAAAGTACGGACTGAACTGATGCTGATCACAAATGCGACGTTGGTGACGGCGCAGACACCCAACCAGGTGTTGCCGGAACAAGCCGTCCTGATCTCGGGGGGCCGCATCCACGACATCGGCCCAACCAAGAAACTGGAAGCAGCGCATCCCAAAGGAATGAGGCTCGACGCTGCGGGGCAACTACTCATGCCCGGTGCCATCTGTGCTCACACTCATTTCTATGCGCTCTTCGCGCGCGGGCTGGGGATCCCCTTGCCGGCGCCGCGTGATTTTCCGGAGATCCTTGAGCGCTTTTGGTGGCCGCTCGACGCCGCCCTCTCCGAAGAGGATATCCGCGTGAGCGCCTTGTTGTCGATGGCAGATGCGATCCGGCAGGGCACGACGACGCTTTTCGATCACCACGCCTCGGCTGGATTCGTGGACGGCTCGCTGGACGTGATCGCCGGCGCGGTAGAACAGGCTGGCGTCCGTGGGGTTCTGTGCTATGAAGTGACCGACCGGAATGGGGCCTCGGCTGCAGACGCGGGCATCCACGAGAATCTGCGCTTTATGCGCCGCCTCGAAATGGACCCGAGGCCGCGCCTGGCGGCCATGTTCGGCCTGCACGCAAGCCTCACGCTCTCCGGCGGGACACTGCAGGCCTGTCGAGCGGCGGCACCGGCTGAGGCTGCCTTCCACATTCACGTGGCGGAGCACGAGCAGGATCAGTACGATAGCCTCGCAAAGTCTGAGATGCGCGTCGTGGAGAGGTTACACAATCACGGCATCCTCGGCCCTCGCACAATCGCCGCGCATTGTGTACATGTGGACGCGGCGGAGACGGCCTTGCTCAATGAGACGCGCACATGGGTTACCCACCAGCCCCGTTCCAACATGAACAATGCAGTGGGGGCGGCGCCGGTGGAGTCGATGTTGCGGGCTGGTGTCCGCGTGTGCCTCGGCAACGATGGCTTCCCCGACGGCATGTGGCAGGAGTGGAAGGCGGCTCACTTGCTGCACAAGTCATCGAACCGTGATCCACGACGCATGGATGCAGTGCAGATCATGACGATGGCCATGGCATTCGGCGCCGATCTTGCCAGCGCGTTCTTTCCCGGAGAGCGCATAGGACAGGTAACACAAGGTGCGGCCGCAGACCTCATCTTGGTAGACTACCCCGCACCCACGCCCGTCACTGCCGAAAGCTTCCCATGGCATGTGTTGTTTGGCCTGCAGTCCGGAATGGTCACGACGACGATCGTCGCCGGGAAGGTCTTGATGAAGGACCGCCATCTCACTACCTTGGACGAAGCCTCGTTGGCTGCCCGGGCCCGCGAGCTGGCGCCCCGCGTTTGGAAACGCTTTGAGGAAAACCGTCGGCAATGACCCTTGATCATCAGTTGCCCGTTGTCGCGGTGATAGGCGGAAGCGGCAAGGAAGGCAGGGGCCTTGCCTATCGACTTGCGAGAGCCGGTTATCCGGTGATCATAGGATCAAGATCGTCGGAGAGAGCAGAATTGGCTGCAGAGGAATTGCAGCTGTTGCTTACCCAGGTCCATGTGCGCGGCGAGGCCAATCTTGAGGCCGCGCAGCATGCTGCAATCGTTGTCATCACCGTTCCGAGCGATGCTCATTTGACGATCCTGGAATCCATTCAAGACAGCCCTGCCAGGCCGGCTGCTTATTGACGCCACCGTGCCGTTACAGCCGGGCAAGCCCACACGCGTTCACATGCCCGCAGCAGGATCCGCCGCGCAGGAGGCAAGACACGTCCTGGGTGAGGCTACCGAAATTGCCGCGGCATTCCACACGATTTCGCACGAGCACCTGCTCAAAGATGACGCAATCGATTGCGACGTGCTGGTCACAGGCACAAGTCCAGAGGCACGCGGCAAGTGCCTGGAACTGGTCAAAGCGGCAGGGCTCCGTGGCTGGGATGCGGGTGCCCTGGAGAATTCTTCCGTCACGGAGGGCCTGACCAGCCTCCTCATTCACATCAACAAGAAATACGGATCGCGGCACGCGGGAATCCGCATCACTGGCGTCGAGCAGCCTTGATGCCGCTCATACTGACAGCCCTGCAGGGGATCCCTCTCGTCGCCGCTGGCGATGATCTGGGTGCAACCATACTTGACGGACTTCTAACCAACGGTCTGGACCTGCAGGATGGTGACATCCTGGTAATTGGCCAGAAGATCGTCAGCAAGGCCGAGAGCCGAATTCGCGAGTCTGACCCAGGTTGAACCCAGCCCGCGCGCTTTCTCCATCGCCAGGGAGACTCAGAAGGATCCGCGCCTCGTTGAGCTGATCCTGCGGGAGAGTGCCCGTATCGTTCGTATGCGTCCGGGCGTTATCATCGTTGAACACCGCCTTGGTTTTGTTTGTGCCAATGCTGGCATCGATCACTCTAATGTTGGCAACGCCAACGATCCCTCGCAGGAGTGGGTGCTCATGCTACCCGAGGATCCCGACCGCTCAGCAGCGGGGATTCGCGAGCACTTGGAGAAGCGCAGCGGTCGGCGCTTGGGCGTTCTGATCAACGACTTCACGGACGAGCCTGGCGCCTGGGCACGGTGGGGGTCTGCATCGGCCTGAGCGGTATTCCAGCTCTCGTGGATGAGCGAGGGTGGACCGACCTTTTCGGTTACAGGCTGCAGGCAACAATAGTTGGGGCAGCAGACGAGTTGGCGGCGGCTGCCTCCTTGGTGATGGGGCAGGCAGCGGAGGCCACGCCCGTCGTTCACGTACGAGGATTCCCTTTCCCGCTCCGGGAGGGCGCCCTCGCACAACTCATACGCCCTTCAGATGAGGATCTCTTTCGCTAAGGCCTTGTTCGTGCCCGTCCACTCGATGCGATCATGATCATCCCCGGCCGGAGGGCAATGCATCCCGCGGCCCCTATTACGTGGGACAGCATAGACGGCACAGCGGGCGCGATGCGACTGCCCGATGGAGATCCGAACGGAATCCAGCATTGAAGGAGTTGTTCGCGCATGAAGATTCCCGCATCGCATGTTGATCTTCTGGATGATGGCACCAAGGCACATGCGTACCTAGCTACCTTGATGCCAGATGGTTCTCCGCAGGTGACACCAGTTTGGTTCAATATGGATGGAGATGATATCTTGGTTAACACGGCGCGCGGTCGCGTCAAGGACCGCAATATGCGTGTTCGACCGCGGACCGCCTTGGTCATTGCGGATCCGCGGATCCTCTCAGGTACGTCCAGGTTCGGGGTCAAGTCGCGGAATTCAAAGAAGAAGGCGCGCTGGAGCACATTGGCCGCCTGTCTCTGAAATACCGGGGCCGAGCCTGGGAACCGGTAAACGGGCAAACGCGCGTCATCTTCAGAATCCGATCCGAGCACATCTCGGTTTCATGATGCGATCCGATCGATTGCAGGAGTTCATTCAAAGTCGCCAGTCTATCCGGCAATTCACCCCTGACGCGATCGAGCCGGGCACGGTCCAGCGCATTCTGAGGACCGCGACATTTGCTCCCTCCGCGCACAATCGACAGCCCTGGCGTTTTGCGGTGATCTCTAGTCCCCGGATGAGAACAGCACTCGCGGACGCGATGGCTCTCGAATTTGCCCGCGATCTCAATGCCGATGGAAAACCAGCCAGCGAAAGAAACGTGGCCGTAGAGCGATCACGTCGGCGCATCACATCCGCCCCGGTGGCCATCCTGCTGTGCATGGCAATGGTCGACATGGACAGCTACCCGGACGAACGACGCGCATCCGCAGAACGGACGATGGCGATCCAGTCCGTCGCCAATGCAGGTTGCACCTTGCTCCTGGCTGCCCATGCCGAGGGTTTGGCTGGGGTTTGGATCTGCGGACCCTTGTTTGCACCGGAGGCTGTTGCACGCGCCCTGCAGTTGCCACCTGAATGGGAGCCTCAGGCACTCTTGTTGATTGGCCAACCAGCCGCGATCCCACCCCCCCGGGCTCGCCGGGACATCAACGACGTTGTGGCGTTCAAATGAAGATAGCGGCGTTGGCTGGCGGCGTCGGAGGCGCCAAACTCGTCCACGGTCTGGCCGCAATCTTGGCGCCGGAAGAGCTCACAGTCATAGTCAATACTGCTGATGATTTTGATCACTTGGGACTTCGAATCTGTCCAGACCTCGACACAGTGTGCTACACCTTGGCGGGCTTGGCCAACCTGGAGACGGGATGGGGTCGAGCGGATGAAACCTGGAACGCTATCTCGGGGATTGGCGAGCTTGGTGGTCCGGACTGGTTTCGCATTGGCGATCGGGATTTGGCGACCCATCTGGAACGGACACGTCGGCTGAATCGGGGAGAGCGGCTCACCCAGGTAGTCACCTCGTTCTGTGAGCGATGGGGTGTAATGCACCGGGTTATCCCCATGACCGATGACCGCGTGGCGACCATCCTTCAAACCGATGAAGGCGAACTGGAGTTTCAAGAATATTTCGTGCGTCGACGCTGCCGGCCCAGAGTGCTTTCCATCGAATTTCGGGATGCTCCTGCGTCCCGGCCCGGGCCTGGCGTAGTGGACGCATTGACGGCCGCAGACGGGATTATCATCTGCCCATCCAATCCCTGGGTCAGTATTGATCCGATTCTCGCCGTCCCCGGGCTGGCCCGTGCTCTCACGCCCCGTCGCGTGACGGCAGTCTCGCCAATTGTGGGCGGACGCGCGCTGAAAGGTCCCGCAGCAAAGATGTTCCAAGAGTTGGGCCTGGAGGCCTCGGCTGTCTCCGTGGCAATGCACTACGCAGGATCGATCGGTTCGTTTGTCTTTGACGCCAAAGATGCTCTGCTGAATGCTAAGATCCAGAAGTCCGGGCTGCGCACTCTTATGTGCGACACCGTGATGAAGACTGTCACGGATCGTCGCCGCCTGGCACAAGATGTGCTAGACTTCGTACAAGCTGATCGCCAATGAGTCTTTGGGCCATCGTGCCAGTCAAACCACTTCGACGGGGGAAATCTCGGCTCTCCGCCTCTTTGAATCCGGGTGAGCGGACCCAGCTCAATCAAACACTTCTTGAGCGCACCCTCAAGACTCTGATCGATCTTCCACAGATCGATGAGGTCTTGGTCGTCAGCAGAGATTCGTCCGCCCTGGCGCTGGCACGTGATCTTGGGGCACGCACGGTACAAGAAGATGGCGCCCCATCGCTCAACACGGCCTTGCGGCGGGCCACCGTCATTGCACAAGTCTATGCCTCGCGGGGAGTGCTCGTGATCCCTGCCGACCTGCCTTTCTTGACAGCCCACGACGTCTCGGCGGTGCTCGATAGAGCCACCGATCCCCCTGTGGTGGTAATCGCTCCAGATCGCCGCCGCAGAGGCACCAATGCCCTGCTGCTTTCGCCTGCGGAAGTCATCGAATATGACTTCGGCGGCAATTCCTTTGTTCGCCACTGTGAGCGCGCCAAGCGGGCCGGGGCGAGGCTCGAGGTCGTGGAATTGCCTTCCTTGGGCCTGGATCTGGATCTGCCTGAGGATCTCGAACTCGTCCGGCACCTGCAGACCTCACACTCCTAGTCCCGTTCGCAAGGTGACATAACGCCCCCGGAATTCGGAGCTTTTTCACTCCGATGCACGGGGGCGCTGGCTATAATGAATGGGCGCAGGATTCGTGCTGGTCTCGTTGGCGTTGCTGCGCAGAAGAGGTGCGACGTGCACACAAGCGATCAGGCATCTTCGCCATTCTGGACTTGGCACAGGCTGCAGGCAGAGCTCCAACGCTGTGAGTATTGCGAGAGCCGGCCCTGCAAGGCAGCCTGCCCCGCCAACTGCTCTCCCTTTGATTTCATCATGGCCGCTCGGGGGGGCCACGGATCCGACTTCCAACGATCCGCCGCCGAGATACTGCGGGCCAACCCGCTCGGCGAGGTCTGCGGCTTGGTGTGTCCTGACCGATTCTGCATGGCAGCTTGCGCCCGGCATGACTTTGACGGGCCCATCGACATCCCGCGCGTTCAGGCAACCATTCTTGAGATGGCGCGCAAGAGTGGCAATGCCCCGCAGTTCGATCACAAAGCGCCCACTGGCAAGAAGGTCGCGGTGATTGGTGGGGGTCCGGCCGGCCTGGGAACGGCCGCGGCCTTGGCGCAGATGGGACATCATGTGGAGATCCTGGAGAGCCGCGACCGCCTGGGTGGCGCACTACGGCTTATTCCAGCCCAAAGACTTGATTCGCGTGTGGTGGACACGGACATCGACTTCCTCTTGTCACTGGGATCGATCCAGGCGAAGACGGGCCAACGCGTTGACGATCCGGCCAAGTTGCTCAAGTCTGGATTTGATGCCGTCTGCGTGGCCACGGGACTCTGGTCTCCAATTCGCCTCGGGATCGAGAACGAGGACCTCGGAATTCGAATGGTCGACCTCCTGGGCCGCCCCAATAACTATGAGTTCTCGGGGAGAGTCGTGGTAGTGGGAGGGGGCGCCACCGCACTGGACTGCGCGCTGAGTCGCCCGGGCGCGTGGGGCACGACATGTCGAAATGGTAATGCTGGAGAAGTATTCGGAGATGCCGCTGACGGCGCGAGAGCGTCTGGATCTCCGTGCCCATGACGTGGAGCTGCGCGGCCGGACACGCGTCGTCGGTATCAGCAAGAACCAGGCCGGACTCCTGCGGCTCCAAACCAGGAGGGTCGCGCTTCCGGATGACCAACCCTTCAGGCCGTCTAGCATGCTCGACATACCGGGAACCGAATCCGAAATCGCGAACGTGGACGGCCTCGTTATCGCCATCGGCATGCGGGCAGAGCAGCCCAGGCTTGAGGTGCAGGGATTGTTCTACTCCGGAGATACCGTCAACGGTCCCTCCACCGTAGTCGAGGCAGTTGCTGCCGGAAAGAACGCTGCTCTTCAAATTGACGCCTGGTTGCAGCATGCTGCACCTCCGACAATCGAGAAAGTCACCAAGTCGCATTTCGCCCTTCCTGGATACCGGGGCAGGCCCGTATCTCTAGAAAGTGATTTCTTCGGCCGCCGGGTCCGCTCGCCATATCTGCTTTCCGCCTCCCCCCTGACCGATGGTTTGGATCAGATGAACCAGGCCTATGAAAGCGGCTGGGCGGGCGGCATCATGAAGACCGCGTTCGACAATGTACCCATACACATCCCGTCGGAGTACATGTTCGCCTTCGGACCCTCTACGTACGCCAATGCGGATAACGTCTCGGGGCATCCGTTGGATCGGATCTGCCGGGAGGTGGAATCGCTGGTCAAACGTTGGCCCGACCGCCTGACGATGGCGTCGACGGGCGGCCCCGTATCTGGCCACGATGACGTGGATCGCCAGGGCTGGCAGTCCAACACCGCGAAGCTTGAGTCAGCCGGGGTGATGGGAATCGAATACTCTCTCTCCTGCCCGCAAGGCGGCGATGGAACCGAAGGGGATATCGTCTCGCAGAACGCAGCGCTTACTTCGAAGATCGTGGACTGGGTGATGCAAGTCGGCGACCCGGGGATCCCCAAGCTCTTCAAACTGAGCGCCGCGGTGACAAGCATCGTTCCGATACTGCGCGCAATTCGAAAGGTACTTGATGCATATCCCGACAAGAAGGCGGGCGTGACACTGGCGAACTCGTTTCCCACCCTGGCATTCCGCCCTGGGGCATCCGGTCGGCCCTGGGATGAGGCCGTAGTCGTTGGCATGAGCGGTGAAGGCGTAACCCCGATTTCCAATCTGACCCTTGCGCAAGCCGTCCCCGAAGGCATCGAGATCTCCGGAAATGCTGGCCCAATGACCTACAAGGCTGCGATGGATTTTCTCGCGCTGGGAGTCCGCACGGTCCAATTCTGTACTATTGCCACAAAATACGGGTACGGCATTGTCAACGAACTCGAAACCGGCACCTCGTACCTCATGCAGGAGCGCGGTTTCGCTTCCATGCGGGATCTGATCGGAGTCGCCCAGCCTCATCCAATCACGGACTTCATGGCGCTTTCTCCGGTCAAAAAGATCTCCGAAATCAATGGCGCCGTGTGTGTGGCGTGCGGGAACTGCACCCGATGTCCGTACCTCGCCATAGGCTTGGATGAGCAGCACCATCTCCACACAGATCCTGCAAAGTGCGTTGGTTGTTCGATCTGCGCTCTGAAGTGCCTGGTCGGCGCGATCAGCATGCGTCAGCGCACACCCGCAGAGCTCGTTGCACTCCGAGAGAATTGACATGGTTGGAGGCACAAGGCCATGACCACCCTTCTTGAAAACGGGATCGTTGTCACGCTTGGCGAGCATTCCCAGGTGATCTGGAACGGCAGCGTTGCCATGGAGGGAGAGTTGATCGCCGCGGTCGGTCGGGCGCCGGAGCTTCGCAAGAACTTTCCCGGCGCGGAGTCCGTGGATTGCGCGGGAAAGCTCATCCTTCCAGGCTTTATATGCACCCACCACCACTTCTATTCCACGATGGCGCGCGGCATGTCCATCCCCGGAACGCCGGCGTCCAATTTTGTGGAGATCCTGGAACGCTTGTGGTGGCGACTTGACCGTGCACTGCTGGATGAGGACGTGACCCTCTCGGCACAGATCCCGCTCATCGAGTGCATCCGCAACGGAACAACGACCGTCATCGATCATCATGCCTCTCCAGGCAGCCGGGAAGGATCTCTGGATCTCATTGAGGCTGCCGTGCGGCAGGCAGGGATCAGGGCGTCGCTGTGTTACGAGGTGTCCGACCGCAATGCCCTTGGGGGCGGCATCGAGGAAAATCGACGGTTCATCAAGAAGATCGGAAAGGGCGACGGTCAGATCGCGGCCATGATGGGGCTACATGCCTCATTCACGCTTTCGGATGAAACCCTCGACAAGTGCGTGGGCATTGCCACAGACGCAGGCGTTGGGTGCCATATTCATGTCGCGGAAGACGCCGCGGATCGGGAAGACTCGATTTCGAAGTTTGGCGTGCCGACCGTGACTCGCCTTGAGAAACTGGGCGTGGCCGGCGCCAAGTCCCTCTTCATCCATTGCGTTCACATCGATGAAGGTGAGATGGACCGGATTGTCGGCACAGACACTGCCGTAGTCCACAATCCGGAATCCAATATGAACAACGCGGTCGGAGTCACGCCTCTGCTGGCCCTGCTGCAGAAGGGCGTCTTGGTGGGCTTGGGAACAGACGGCATGAGCTCCGACATGCTGGCACAAATGCGTTGTGCGTACCTGCTGCATCGACTCGCCAATCATGACCCGCGGGTTGCGTTTGCGGAGGCGCCAAAACTCTTGTTGGGCAACAACGCCGCAATTGCCCGAAGGCAGTTCGGGGTACCCTTGGGTGAGCTGGCTGCAGGTCTACCAGCCGATCTCGCGATTCTGGATTACGAGCCGCCTACGCCCCTCACGGCAGAGAATTTCCTTGGCCATCTGATTTTCGGACTGGTGGACGCAGTCGTTGATACGACGGTGTGCCGCGGCAGGATTCTGATGCGCAACAAGCAAATCCTCGGGCTTGACGAGGCGCGCATTAGCGCCCGTTCCCGAGAGTTGGCACCCATCATGTGGAAGCGACTCCAGGCGGCCGCGTAGCCGGTAGTGCCCGCCACAAGTAACGTATTCCCCGATCACACGATCGGGGAATACGTTTTCTTCAGTTGAACCGGCTTCGTTTATGTGCTTTTTGATTGGTTCTCCGCGGGCTGCGTGGTCGATCCTTCGGTCCCGGCGTTTTGATCTCTTTCGCCGGTGCCGGGGTGCCGGCACAGGAATGCATAACCGAATGGGACAGCAAAATCACATGTACTCGGGCCAATCTGTGGGCATTCGCTGAAACCTTCCAGGCCGAGGTCCACAGTTACGCACTCCGGCGCTCTGGGCTTGGTCGATTTCGTAAGTGGCTTTCGAAGGGTCGACATTGCTGCTCCTCTCACGCATTGCCACCGACGCATCGGCAACTCGTCTTGCTTGTCAAAGTATATGGGCGGCGCACTGCCCGCACCAAGTGACATGTCTCCCCCACCTGAGCGCAGTTGTTCCCCAAAGACCTCCGTAAGGACCGAAGTGCGTCGATGCGGCGGCGGCTCACCATGCCTCAGGTATAATCCGGATTGCCACCAAGATTGGAAGGTTTATCCGATTCGCCCTCTGAAAGCGGGCGCACAGGCATTTTGGGGCTAACACGAGACCATGCCCAGGAAAGGGACACTTGGAACGCATAGCGCTCTACCTGCAGGACTCGCACGAGCTTCGTGATGGGCTCGAGTATGCCAAGTATGCCGAGGAAAGAGGCTTTGAGGCAGTCTGGCAGGCCGAATCCAGGCTGGTCCGTGATGCCATAGTTCCGATGGCGGCTTACGCGGCCGTGACCAAGACCATCAAGGTGGGATCCGGGGTCATCAACAACTGGACCCGGAACATCGGATTGCTCGCAGCCACTTTCCTCACTCTGGATGACCTCGCGCCCAACCGGATCATTTGCGGCATCGGAGCCTGGTGGGATCCGCTCGCCAGCAATGTCGGTGTTCAAAGGCGAAAGCCGGCGACCGCGATGCGAGAGACTGTGGACGTGATGCGGCGGCTTCTGCGAATGGAGCGGGTGACGTTTCATGGGGAGTTTCATAACGTCGAGGGCATCGAACTGGATGTCGTGCACGGTCGGCGCGAACCGCGCAACATTCCCATCATGATCGGCGCAACCGGGGATCTCATGATGGAACTCACCGGAGAGATCGCGGACGGTGCGGTCCTCAACTACTGCGTGCCGCCCGAGTACAACGACAACGCCCTGGAACTGCTGGACAAGGGCCTCCGGAAATCCGGGAGAACTCTCGATCAACTGGACCGGCCTCAACTGGTTGTTTGCTCAGTGCACCAGGAGCATGATCGCGCGATTGATCACACGAAGATGTTGCTGTGCCAGTACCTTGCGCAACAACCACATATCGCCAAGGCCTCGGGCGTGACGGCCGAAGTGATACAGAAGATCCAGTCCATCCTTGGCTGGCCTGCCACGCGCGAGCAGATCGATCAGGCCAAGTACTTGGTGCCCGACTCTCTTGTGGAACGTATCACGGCGTCAGGGACGCCCGAAGAAGCGCGCAAGAAGGTGGCAGAGTACAGGCGGCATGGCACCACGTGCCCCATCCTGTACCCAGCCGGCGGCAACTTCAAGCTACTCATAGACACCTTCGCCCAGGCCTAAGGCAAGGCGCAGGCGTCTTGGAGCTATCGGTGCTCGTGGGCCATGAGACGCCGATACTCCTCAATCTCGAGCATTGGCGGCCGCTCCAGCTCGGCGATCTCGTCAACATCAAGCAGAAGACGTCGTTCGCCGTACCGGATCAGCTTCATGGTCTTGTTAACGTCCTCAAGCATCTGAATTCCGTATCGTCGCTCGATGCGACGCATCACCGTCTGGATGATGGCAAATGACATCTTGCTCAAGGACTCCAGGGGTTGATTGTGGTGTATGCGTTCTTGGAGGTCCACCTGTGCGATGGCATCCAGGCCGAACCGTTCAAACAGATCGATCAGCAGACCGATCTCCACGCCGTAGCCGGACGAAAAGGGGAGTTGTTGTAGAGCCACGCGGCGTCCCCCATACTCACCGGACAGCGGTTGAATTATCCCCGAGAGCTCCGGAAAGAAGAGATTGAGCAAGGGCCGTGCCGTGAGTTCGGTCACTCGACCGCCGCCTCCAGCTTGAAGCTTTTGTCCAACTCTGAGTGGCCGGCGGTAGAATCCCTTCACGAATTGGATCTCAGGGTGGGTGATCAACGGTCCCAATAGACCATAGACGAACCGCGGGTGAAAGTTAACGATGTCGGTGTCCAACCAGATCAGAATGTCGCCGCGTGTGACCATCAAGCTCTTCCACAGCGCCTCCCCTTTTCCGGCACGCGTTCCGAGGTCAGCCAGCACGTGTTGGTGCACGTGAACAGGGATACCCAATCCGCGTGCCACTTCGCGCGTTCGGTCCGTTAGAGTCCGAGTCAATCAAAACCACCTCATCCACCAGCGGAACCAGGGTCATGAACTCGGCCTTGATCGTGGCGATGACGGCGCCCACTGTCTGCTCCTCATTCAGTGCCGGCAGCGCGATGCTCACTGACAGTTTCTGTCGTGTCTTGGCTTGAAGCAGGCTCTGACAGTCTTCGAATTCGTCAGAATGGTAGGTGTTTTCCCCAAACCACTTATCGACCAGCACGGAGATGGCTGTGCGGCCTGCTATCTCGCTGCCCATATCCGGGGGCATCGGGCGGCTTGACTTGACGACCAGAACGCCGCCGGGCCTCCTCCGCAGGACGGCATCTGCCACGGGTCCGATCGAGATGGCGCTATCGACTGGTCGGGCAGTTGCCCCAAGAACGAGAACATCCGATTCGGCCGCAGCGTCCAGGATGCCTTGCGCGGCATCATCGGTAGCGACGGATTTTCGGAGCACGTCTGGCAGGTTGCGCAGTACTCGCTCTACTCCCTTGTAGGCCGCTTCAATGCGAGCATCCGCGTCGGCCGCCGCGACGTGAAGTGCCGTCAGGCGCGCCGACGTCGTGTCCCCAATGGCCAATCCCAGCCGAAGGGCAAGCTCAGCTGACGGGCCACCGCGCAGAGCAAACATCACGCTCCTTGGCTGCTCGGGGAAGGGGCCACGCGCCAGGATAATGTCGCATGGCGGATTGCTAAGCGCCTCGCCGGCCGTGACTTGCAGTTGTCCAAGCTGATCCTCGCTGACCACCAACAGGTCGGGGCTCTCCTCCGCAACGACTTGCCGGACTTCGATCCAGGGTCGATGGGATACGCGCGCACGGCCGATTGCCGTGAGCCGGGTCAACTCTTCGAGCTCCCGCAAGATCGCACGAAGCCTGCGCGCCGGTAGCGCAGCCGCGCTTAGTGTCTGGTCACCTGGTATGGCAACGATGCCCGTAAGGACAATGCGTGCCTCATCCGAGATCATCCTGGCCACGGTGAGGGCCGTCGCCGCCGGGGCTCCCTCGACTACCGGCACGAGGACCTTGCGAAAGAGACTTCTGGAGTAGCGCCGCGTCATGGCAGCTCTAGCTCCAGGATGGGTGCCAGGAGCCCCTCGTAGATGTGATCCCAGGTATGTTCGTGCAGGACGTGCTTTCGAAGGCGGTAGACCTTGTCCGCGCCTAGAACCGCGCTGATCCTGTCCGCGACCTCTACCGCCTTGGTGTCCAGGTCAAAGTAGATCGCATTCTCCCCACCCAATTCCATTAGCGACGGAATCGCCGAACAAACAACAGGGATTCTTGCCAGGCCGGCCTCAAGGATGGGAATACCAAACCCTTCGTCCCTGCTCGGCAGCAACAGCACGTCCGCCAATCGGTAGATCTGCCTCATGGCATCATCCGACAGAGCCGCGTTGGCCAGCAATGCAAGGAACACAGTCCGATCCTCAATCCCCAGCGACTGACTCAAGCGCACGAGAAATTCCAGATACTGGCGATTGTCGCTGCTGTGTGCACCGATGGGACCGGTGACCAAGAGCATGGCGCGCGGCCAAGTTCCACGAAGGTCAGCAACGACCTGCAGGGCCAGTTCAATGTTCTTGCGGGGCGTCACTCGGGCCGGCAGCAGAAGTAGAGGATCCCCTTCGAGGAGGCTAAACTGCTTCGCGAGACCGCCAGCCTCAGGACCTATGCCAAGGAATTGCAGAGGATCGACGCCGTTCGGGATCACGTGAATGCGTTCGAGCGGTACTTCCATCAGGTCCGCTAGCTCAGCCTGCCTGGCCCTCGAGATCGTAACCTGAATTGCGGTCGGCCAGTCCCTCCTGAGGAGATCCCACGGCTCGCCGTCGTGTAGTTGCTGGCGGTCAGCGCGGCGCGGCCCAGGCTAGATCGTGATGCCAGATCGCGAACCGTGGCCGGGCGTCAGCGGCCATGCGTCTCAGTGCGTCCGTTGCCGCAAGATTCATGTTGAGTGAACACACATTGTGGACGATCAGCCAATCGAATCCAGCCAGCTTGTCCCGGAGCTCATGTTCGATCTCCTTGGAGAGCTCCTGAAAGTTCGGTGGGATTGTCCCGGCGTCAAGTGCGGCCTTCAATTTCAGTATTTCGGGCGCGAGGGAATCCATTAGTGGAACCCGGGTGAACTCCACCTCAGGATCCACTTTCGCCCCGCGTCCAGCGATAATGCAGACTTGGTGTCCTGCCTTGGTCATGAGGCGGCTGTGTACCCGCATTACGCTTTCCACTCCCCCAACCACTGGCTGTGCCGCGTAATGCAGCAGTGCGACTTTCAAGCCTTGTCCCCGGGATTGATCATTTTGCCTTCAAGGCAAGCTACCTTTCGGAACGCGGGCAGCAGGACGCTGTGCGCCAGGTTCTTGGAGTCGCTGCGTGCACACGCCAGAATAGTCAATGCTGGTAGGCTCCCAAGAGACAAACATGCCGGCCCCGTCGAAGGCGGACCTCAGGCCATCGCTGACCATCCGCGCAACAGGATCTTAACTTGTGCTGGCTTTACCGTGAAAATGCCTACGGCGATGCTCCCCGACGCCCATCGCCGTCGACAATTCTAAGCCAGAAAGACTCGAACGGAGCCAGTTGGATCTTGCCGTCTCTGGGAAGCTGGATCTGCTGACCGCCAACATCGTCGACAACACTCGTGGACGTGAGCATGGCCCTCCACAGGCTGCAGTCAAACTCCTGCGATCGGGGCGTCAAGTTGTGGATACAAAGGATTTGGCGGCCAACGTCCCCCTCGCCACGGAGGAGAGCGAATATGCCGGGGCCTACGCGCAGCACCTCCTGGCCTGCGAACGGCGAGAACGCGGGGCAGGCCCTTCGGGAGATCAGCAGCCGAGCCAGACCCGCATAGACCTTCGAACGAACCGACGTGGGATCTGCAAGCTGGTCGCGAAAATCGGAGTATTCCAGCTTTTCGCGGTTGATGCTGCGAAGGTGTCCGGTTCGTTCGACGCCAGAAGGCCATCCCCGTGATCCGAAAAGACTGTGGAAGTAGATGGCTGGCACCCCCTTGAGGCTCAGCATCACCGCGTGCGCCGTAATAAATCGTCGGATTGACTGGGCATCATCCACTGCCGTTGCCACGGCGTCCAGGGCATCCAGATAGTTGATATTGAGTTCATAGGGATCGGACCCGCCACTCGGATTGGCACGTCGGGATACGTGCCCGCCGGCTCCCTCAATGGAGTGGGCCAGATCATCTATCTCTCGCTCGGTCAAGAGCTCGCGGCATCCGTTGAGCCCAATTCCGTCATGAGTTGCCAGAACATTTACCAGTGCGGTGCCGTCCGGGAGTGGCGGAAGACGCGGCTGCCCACTCAGTCAGCTTTGTTGCCTGAGCGGCATGGAAGGCATGCAGCAAGAGCGGCGGCAGCGCGAAGTTGTAAGCCAAATGAGCCTCTGGCTCGCCGCCACCAAGATAGCGCAGGTTTTCGGATTGCTCCACGTTCGTCTCGGTTAGGAGCATCGTCTGCGGGGCGGCCGCCTCCAGCACAGCACGGATCACCTTCACGATCGAGTGAGCCTGCGGCAGGTGGATGCACGGCGTTCCCATCTCCTTCCAGATGTAGGCTACGGCATCCAATCGAATGATGCGGGCACCTTGTCGGACATAGAACAGGAGCGTTTTGAGAATCCGCAGCAACACTTCCGGGTTGTGATAGTTCAAGTCAGCCTGATCGGTGCTGAATGTCGTCCAGATACGGCGCGGACCCTCCGTGGCGGCAACATCCGATACCAACGGCGTCGTCCTGGGCCTGACCACCGACGAGAGATCCGGCTTCCCATGTATCTCAACAAAGAAATCGGCGAATGCTCTGTCACCACGCAAGAAACCCAGAAACCAACCGCCTTGGACCGATGCATGGTTGATGACCGCGTCGAACATAAGCCTGAAGCGCCGGCCAAGCCTCTGGATCTCGCCCCAATCTCCGTAACCGGGATCTACGGATTGATAGTCAATCACCGCAAAGCCGTCGTCGGAGGAAGAAGGAAAGAACGGAAGAATGTGAATAGTGTCGACCAGCCCAGCGAGGTATTCGTCCGCCACAACGGCAAGAGTCCGAAGCGGCCTTTCCCCTGGCGTTCGCACCTGATCGGGGTAGGTGATAAGCAGCACGTCTGATTCGGAGAGCCGGTGCACGTTTTCGCCGTTCTCATTCCGTGAGTCCGTTTGAACCAAGTCCTCGATTCGCACCAAGATAGCGGGCGCATCCGTCTTGCCATAGATCATGCCCAGGTCCTGCAGGACTCCGAGACGATTGAATCTCATGGTGGCGTCCCATCAAGATCGCCGCGGGCCCCGCGCAGCAGTCCCCTCGTGTACACCTCGGGGTTGACACAATGTGGAAGGCGTAGACCCTGCAGACCAGCAATTAAGTTCTCAGCCGCCAGGATAGCCATGTGCTCCCTGGTCCACACGCTGGCGCTGCCGAGGTGCGGCACCACCACACAATTGGGCAGCTCCAGCAGCGGACTGTCAGCCGGAAGCGGCTCAGGCTCGGTTACATCCAAGCCTGCAGCGAAGAGCCGCCCCTCCTTGAGGGCGCGGTAGAGTGCATCGAGGTCGACGACCGGGCCACGAGACGTATTGATCAGGACCGCTGTGGGCTTCATCCTGGACAGCGTGGCATCGTTGATCAGGTGTTGTGTCGCCGGGTTTAGGGGCACGTGCAGGGAGATGAAGTCCGACTGCCTGAGGAGGTCATCGAACGCCACCCTACTGGCGACCTCGCTTTGCGAGGCCACGTCCAAATCGCAGTACATGACGTGCATCCCGAATCCTGCCGCACGTTTGGCGACCGCCTGGCCTATTCGCCCAAACCCAACTATTCCCAAGGTCCTACTCGCGAGGTCAGCTCCCAGAAGCAAGCGCGGATCCCACGTCTTCCACTTGCCGGCCCGCACGTACTCAACGCCTTCGACAATTCGGCGCGCAGCACACAGAAGCAAGCCAAAGGTCAGGTCGGCCGTGGCGTCAGTAAGGACGTCAGGCGTGTTGCCTACTGGAATGCCTCGGGCCGAAGCCGCATTGAGGTCGATATTGTCTACGCCTACGGCGCAATTGCTTATGACCTTCAGATTTGCGCCGGCAGCAATGATCTCGGCGTCGATATTGTCCGTCAGCAGGCAAAGCAATCCGTGCTTGCCCAAAACAGCCGACAGCAGCTCAGCACGCGATGGGGGAGTCTCAAGAGACCAGACCTCGGCAGCGCAGTGTTCGATCACAAGTTGCAGACCCCTTTCCGGCAGGCGTCGTGTGACGAACACGCTTGGTCGAGGCATCCGTCCAGTATACTCCGGGCATGCAATCGGATCGATTCACGACCGTCAGCCTTAGGGATCCTCGTGTTGTTCGAATCCTCGAAGCTGCCATTGACGCGGTGGAGCCCTCGATGCTGGTACGTCGCTTCCTCACCTCCAGCCAGATTCCACCACACTCGCGCTGCTTTCTGCTTGGGTTAGGGAAGGCAGCTGAGGCAATGACCGGGCGCGGCTGAGGCTCTTCAAGCCTATGAAACGGCGCTTGTCGTCACCAAACGCCAGGTATCACAACCTCCTGCTAGGTTCACGGTGATCGAAGCCGGGCACCCAGTGCCGGACGTGCGCAGCGTTGCCGCGGGCGAGGCGGCCTTGGCGTTCGTCTCCCAGCTCGAGCCCCGGGACTTGCTCATCTGCCTCGTGTCAGGCGGAGGATCAGCGCTCGCGACCGCCCCCGTGAAGGGCGTTTCGCTCGAAGATGTGCAGACCATCACATCGGCAGCCCTGAATTGCGGCGCTGACATCCGAGACATCAACAACCTGCGGCGCTGCTTGGACCGACTGAAGGGCGGCGGGCTGGCAGCCTCCACACGCGCACAGGTACTCGCCGTGATCCTTTCCGACGTGATCGGTGATCCTTTGGAGTCAATTGCGTCGGGGCCAACGGTGGCAAGCCAATCCGATGCCATGAGAGCGATCCGCCTGCTTGAGAAGATGTCTATTGAGCCGCCCGGCGCCGTGAGGCGCGCTTTGGAGGCCGCGACCCTTTGCTCCGGTCAAGGTCCCGGCGATCGAATCCGCAATGTAATTGTGGGAAATGCCAGGACCGCCGCAGAAGGCGCCCTCCAGGAGGCAAGACTTGAAGGATTCGCGGCCGAGATTCTCGATGGCGCATTCAGTGGGGAGGCACAGTTGATGGGTCAGGAATTTGGCGGCCAGCTTACGGCACTAAGCCGAACGCGGCAGCACCCCACGTGCCTCATTGCGACAGGAGAATGCACAGTCACGATTTCGGGCCCGCATGGCCTTGGAGGACGGAACCAGGAGCTTGCCCTGGCGGCCGTTGAGCAGCTCGGATCCGTCGAGAACTGCATGTTGATCACAATGGCCACCGACGGCGAGGACGGGCCCACGGACGCGGCCGGGGCAGTTGTAACCGGCGAAACGGTGGCCCGAGCTCGAGGGATGGGCATGAGCCCGCGTGACTTCTTGGATCGGCACGATTCAAACACTTTCTTTGGCGCCCTCGGTGATCTCTTGAAGCCGGGTTACACGGGCACGAACGTCAATGACGTAGCGCTCATGCTTGCACTTTGACAGGATTCCAAACATGCATCCCATCAAACAACCGAATTCCAGAATGTGCTTCATCTGCGGCCTGGAAAACCCCGTCGGTTTGCATTTACACATCTACGAAACGGTGCGGGGTACGGTCGAAGCTACATACACCGCGCCTCCACATTTCCAGGGCTATCCGGGCATCTTGCACGGCGGCATTGTTGGCGCAATCATCGATGAAGTTTCTGCTCGAACCCATATGGGCTCGGATGTCGATACTCCGCGCTTCATGTTCACGGCCCGCCTGGAAATCAAGTATCGGCAGAACGTTCCAGTCGGCGAGCTCCTTCGAATCGTTGGCAAGGCGGGACGGTCGCGAGCCAAGTCCGCCGAAGCCTGGGGGGAAATCTATCTTGCCAGGACCGGCGATCTGCTGGCTGAGGGCAATTCATTGCTGATCGACGTGCCACAATCCCAGTTCGACCAGACCAGGCTGGATGAGCTTGGTTGGAAGGTCTACCCGGACTGACATCGAGCCCGGGCGCTCCCATGCGTGGACTCCCCAGAATCGTCGGACTCGCGCATCCTGTATAATGGCGTCAGGCCAATCAGCTCGATACTGCCTTGATCACCTCCTATCATCGACCCAGTTCACTGGACGAGGCGCTAGCCCTCTTGTCTCGGCCGACTCCCATCACCATGCCGTTGGGTGGTGGCACGGTTCTTTCGCATCATCGCGGCCAAGATATTGAGGTCGTCGACCTTCAGGCGCTTGGGATGAACCGGATCTCCGAGCACGGGAACGTGCTCGAGGTCGGCGCGATGGTTACCTTGCAGCAGTTGCTCGATATGCCCGCATGTCCCCCCGGATTGGTAACTGCCCTCCGCTTGGAGGCTCCGCTCAATCTTCGCCATTCGTCAAGCCTTGGGGGCACATTGGTGGTCGCAGATGGTCGCTCAACGCTCGCAACGGTTCTCCTGGCTCTGGATGCCAGGCTCGCGCTGAAGCTGACCGCCTCGGCGAGCATGTCTCTTGGTGAGTATCTGCCCCGGCGCGCCCAGCTCGGGCCTGGATATCTGATCACCGCCATCGAGTGGCCGCTTGGCGCGGCTTTGGAATTCGACTACGTGGCGCGCACACCGGCCGATCGTCCGATCGTTGACATCGGCGTGGCTCGTTGGCCATCCGGCCGCACCCGCGCCGCTGTAGGCGGATGGGGAGCGTCGCCGCTGCTTGCCCTGGATGGAGCTGATGACGGGGGTGTGGAGCCTGCGGTTCGCACGGCCCTGAGCGACGCGAACGACGCATGGGGCTCGGCCAGCTACCGCATGGAGGCCGCCGCGGTTCTCGCCCGTCGATGCCTGGATCGCCTTCGGTAACCCTAATCACGGCACGCGCTTGGGGCAGGGATCGGGCCCTGCTTGGCGGATCCGCTACCAATCTGCGGTTCGCTCGTACTTCCACCGCACCAGAGTGTCGCCTGTGGCGTCTTTGAAAATCTCGCAATCCTTCCGAGTGAAGAGCGCGCGCCAATTGCCCGACTTGCCCTTCGCAAGAAAGCTGGCTAAATTCTGCCCTCGACGGGCTTGCCACTCCTCGTCTGGATTTGAATGCATCTCCGATCGAACCTTTGCCGACAATCCGCGCGGAACGCTTTTCACACCCAGGAATCTCCATAGGCGGTTCAGCTCGCGGAATGGCTCCGCCACCAAGCTCTCGTAGCGCACCACCGCATACCTCCGTCCAAACAGCCGCCTGCCCTCCGCATCGATCTCGTCCAGGTTGGTCGCCCAGCCGCCTGCCGCTCGGCGCAGCATGGCCTCCGTGAACAACGATTGTGTTCCGCCGACAAAATTCTCTGGATTCCGTCGCAGCTGCGCGAGGATCTGTCGGTCTCCGCGGCTCAAGAATCGAGAATCCTCCACGAAGTTCCTGAATCGCTCTGATATGGCAACGTCCCTGCCGTCACGCACGATGAAGATCAGCCTGGCGTCTGGGAAAATATCGTGGAGCCCACGAACCAATTCTCCGTGAATGGTCGATGATGGAACTCTTGTCCCCCACGATGCGTTTTCCGAGGCGGGCCGCATCCCGCTCCATGAGGTACTCGGCGGTGCAGCGCAGCACGATCGGCGACAGGTCCTTCCCATGATTCCAGCGATTCGATTTCCTGGTGAGCCACTCCTCCACTTCACGTGATTCCACCAGGGACTTCAGCAGAGGTCGCCTTGTGAAAAAGTGAGCCTGGTAGTCGCAATGCACTTCACGGTGCAGCCGCAGCAGGCGCATGAGCAATGTGGTGCCCGACCGTGCGTGACCGAAGATGAAGAATTTGCCGCGCGGAAAGAAGCGATGGAAGTCCTCAAGGTCCTCCTGCGTGATAGGCGGAATTGAGGTCGTTCGTCGCGGCCGTGCCTCACCGCGCCGCAGAACCCGGGCGGCCGCCATGATGCGACTTCGCAGGCTCATGAGATTCTCAGCGCCTCCAATTCAACATGATTAGGCCAATAAGGCAAGCGATGATTCCGGCGATGTTCACCCAGTTCAACCGTTCCTTGAAAACGAGTATGGCGAGGGGTACCAGGAGCAGCGAGGCGACCACATTGACGAGCACCGCTGCCAAGCCCATGTTCCATCCCGATCTGTACACCAGCAGGAAGCCTACCTCCAGCCCCACGATGGCTATGGCCAACAGGTAGCTGGCCCAATTGAGCCGTCGAACCTCCAACCAGAATCCGCCTTTTGTAGGCATAAAACATAGGAGCACCGCGGTCAGGCAAAGCGCTGTTGCGTAAGTAACCATCAGGGACACCGGTGCGTTGACCCCTTTCGGTGTAGCTTTTTGGCTAAAATGATACACGGCGCTTGCCAGAATGGCCAACGAGATTGAAAGATAGTATGTCATGCTTCGTGGCCTCATCATCGTCTTGCTTCGCATTGGATAGGCGTTGGTCTCCCCAAAGCAATACCTAAGGAGTCCGGAGATCCGCATGGCAAGCGTGCCCCAACGCCTTGGGGTCACCATTCAATAACGCCCTGCCCGGCGGCCTGCCGAGCCGTACCGGCGATTGCGCGGTCGCCGAATCAGACACGACGCAAGAGCTCCAGGAAGTACTGCGCCGTTCGCTGCCCGGCGCTTCCATCTGTGAACGTTATCTCATCAGCCACAAACTGGCGGCGCTCCGCCCGGTCCAAGCCAGGGGTCTTCAGGTAGGCGTTGAGCCAGCGCCGAAGATCATCTTCGGTGGAAGCTACTCGGCCCGCGCCCGCCCGACGGAACCGCTTGTGGGTCGGCCAGTTTCCGATTGCCTTGAGAGCCAACGAGTACTTGCCCGGCTCATTCCAGCCGCCGGGAGTATCGAGCGTAGCAGAGATCATCGGCGTGTCATGGATCGCAGTTTCAACCAACATGGTTGAATATACGGTTACCAGGACATCCGAGTAAGCCATCATGGAGGCTTTCTCGTCCATGTCCTCCCCGCCATAATATCCCAATGAGCCGCCCAACGGCACCGGCTGCACAACGTGCACGCGCGGGTACCTGGCTTCAAGCTCCTCGATACGGTGGCGCTCCTCGCCGAAGATGCGGGGTTTGTCCTGAAAGTGGCTCGGGTGCAGGCGTATCAGCAGTTGAGCAGGTTCTTCCAGCTCATCTTCCGAAACCATGCGCGCCAACGCCTCGATGTTCGGTAAGTTGGGCGCAAAGTGGACAAAGCTGCTCGCGTAGGAGATTAGCCGTCGAGTGGGATCAAGTCCGTGCCGCCTGAAGTAGGCCTCTCTCGGAATTAACCAGGACCGTCGCAAGTAGCCGTCATAAGACGGGATGCCACCAACGTGAACGCGGTCCGCATCCCAATCAGAACCTAGTACCAGCTCACTCTTCTGGGCACTGGACCAGCACGTGGCCCAGTCGACCATGGCCCCTGGAATCGCATAGCTTGAAGGATTGTCCCATCCGACGATTGCGGCGGCTGTCGGAATTCCACGCATCCTGGCCTCGCGCAACAAGTATCGATCCAACCGCCAACCCGGAGTAGAAGCGATAACAAGGTCGGGTTCTAGTCTGTCCAGTAGGTCTTCGTAGATTCCGGGGTTGCGAACATAGGGCATCTGCAGGCGGACCAGGGCTTTGCGTGTAATGCGGGAGAGACGCAAGACCAAGATTGCCGCGGCCGCAGGTATCCATACGCCAATGCGAAATCTCCATCCGTTCTCTTTCCAGACCTCCCAAATGTGGCTGTCCATCGCCTCTGTATTGATTCGCCAGGAGCCGCCGACCCGCCGCAAGTAGGCCATAAGCCATTGCAATCGGGGTCGGTAGGTCCGGGCAAACTCGGCGGCCTGAGCCAAACGCAGGCTCTCGAAATGCAGGCCGGGTCTGGTGAAGCGGGCTGCGATCTGAGCCTGCGTGGCCGCATCGGTGAGGATCGTCACCTCCACGCCAGCCTCAAGAAGAGCGGGGACAACATCGCTTTCCAGGAAGTAGATGATTGCGGTGCCATGATCTGCCGAGACGATCACGTGCCGTGACTGCTGTGGCCCAATGGCTTCACGCATAGTACCAGCGAAAGATTCGGTTGTAGGCAGCCAAGAGGAGTCTTCGCACCAGAGTGAGATTCAAAATTCGCTTCGCCAAAGTCGGCGATCCGCGGCTGGGGCGCTCTCGAATTTCTCCTCGTAAATAGTCCGTGGAATTGCTCAGATTCATGGCGAAGGGCTCTGTCAGCATCAGGCGCAGCAGGCCCGCCTCATTGACGCGACGGTCGAGCTCGCGGACCTCTCCCATGGGTCTATCCATCTCAAACGGCAGGAATCGCTGCAAGCTACTTTTCCACGCTGCGAATTGCCAGTGCGAAGCGCCCGCCAACGCCTCGACTCCGTTGTAGCTGATCTTCCAGTCAGATGTCTCTGCAAAAACCCGCTTGTTTTCCACCTCGGTCTGGCCCAGCGAGAGATTGAACTCCAGAAAGTCCTTCCAGGGGATGAACTGGCCGTTAGTCAGCGTCGCCTGCTCCTTACCCCATTTCAAGGTCGCGGAGTAGAAGTCTGGCGGCGTTCGGAAGGGGCGTGCGGTGACCATACCTACATTCGGAAAAGTCTCCAGGACCTCGACCGATCGGAGCAACCAGTTAGGGGAGAACAGGACGTCGCTGTCGCAATAGGCCAGAATCTCGCCGGGTGCACCTGCCAGAATCATGTTCCAGGCACCCCCTTTGCCGACATTCCGCTCGGACAGCACCAGGTATTGGACGCTGCCACCATCGTGCGCATCCAGCAGGTATTCGCGCACCTCACGGCAGGAACCGTTGTCGAAGACCAGCGTATCAAACGGCAGCCCCGCCTCCCTCTTCATAGAGTCCAGGCAGGCCCGCAGGACTTCCAGGGAGTCCGCGTAGTAGCCGCTCAGGAAAGGAATGTAGCTCAGCACAGCAGCCGTTATGCGCTGTGGCTTGCTCACGGTGTTCATGAATTTAGCGGGATTCTGGCCTTTTCTCATCTGTCTCCGCCGTCTTCTGTTCCCGTCCTTCTCAGCCTCTGGGACCCTGTGCATCACGCGTAGAACCTCGCGTGAGCCGCCGCCAGCGCTTCTGCCATCGTTTCGGTCGCACAACGGCCTCCACGAGATTTTCTGGCAGGAAGTGGAGTGACCGTCGCAAGACCAACTCATATGCCCGCATGCTTCGAGCCCAGGAGATCGGGGGTCGTCGCAGTCGGCCACTACGAAAAACGTGCGTTGCATCCAGAATGGTGTAGCGAGTCGCGGCCGTCCCGCCTGCGAGCCGGATATTCTCATCTGTTTCCGGCAGCGAGTAGTGAGGCACTCCGCCGGGAAGGTGGGCGTAGTCGTGGGCCTGATGCACGAGCAACGCCGATGCCGTGCAGTCGACCACAGCCATTCTGCGCCTGCGGGCCTCGAAGATCATCCAGTTGTCCCAGCCTGCCCTTCCCACTGCGAACTCTGGGACATCGGCGTAGAGCTCACTCGGAAAGATGAAATAGTCACTTCCTGCTGGCCTGTGCAACGTGCCGACTTCGGTTACGCGCTTTCGAAGGCGGCCCTCCCATCCCTCGGAGAAATCTAGGGCCTCCTCCACTTTCAAGTCCCATCGTCGGCCAAGCAACAGGAATTGCCTCATCCGTGCGCGAACCGCCAGGGCCGTAGCCGGGAGGTCGTTAAACGCAATCATGTCCGCATTGATGATGCAAAGTAAGTCGCTTTGGGCATGTTGGCGTGCCAGGTCCAGCATCGATGAGATCAACGGTGTGCCACTTGCGTTGGTGCGGACGTCCGGCAGATGCTTGGCGTGAATCGCCTGCGCCGCCTCTGCCACACCGATCGCATTTCCAAGTATGAGAATATCGACATCTTCGAGGCGCGACCACGATCCCAAGGCGTTGGATTGTATTGTGGCGATCCGTGGCGCCACAAAGGGCTTTGGCGCGGAAAACACCGTCATGCGAGTCACAGACCGCCGCCGTTGCCTGCCCGAGAATCCACTTCCCCGAGATCTTTATGTCTGATGCCCGCATTGATCAGGAGGAGTTCTGGGCGCGATCGCACGAGCTCGCGCACCTCTAACCATGAAAAACCACGGCGACCGGGGAATGCCTCATAGACCTGCCGCACAAAATCCAGATCCTCCTTGGTATCGACGGTCCATCTTTGCCCGCCCAAGTTCTCTGGGCAGTCCAAAATGGTTATGCGCATCCCGGTGTCGGAGGCGCCTTCGCAGCGAAGCGGCCCGGTTGAAGACAGCCTCACCCCTTTGTACAGGTACGGCATCACGTGTTCGCGCTCCTCCGGTTCACTCGCTTCCTTCCATGCTCGCTCGAGCGCCGTCATTGTGCAAGCTTCCACGTCGAGCCCAATCGGAAAGGTGCGCCCCCACGGCGGGGGCAGACGCGTTGCTGCAAAGTCGAAACTGCGGCCTTCGAGGGGTCCCAGCGCGGCCACGGTCAGGTCGATAAGGCCGGGATCGATCAGCGGGCAGTCAGCCGTGATCCGCACCACCGTCTTGGCGCCTGCGGCCTCCGCCGCGGCATGATAGCGGTCTAGGACATCAAAGTGGCTGCCGCGGAAGACTGTGATGGCATGCTGGCGACAGTATGCCTCAATGGCATCATCGCTCGCATCGGTTGTCGTCGCGACCAACGTGTCAGTAACGCTCGTGGCGAGGCGGGTGCGATCAACCACCAGGCCCAGCATGGCGGTCCCGTTAATGTCCATCAGGACCTTGCCCCGAAGCCGGGAGGATGCCATCCGCGCTTGCACGATCGCAGCTACGATATCGGCCATGCTTCAGATCGCTTCCTCGGACCCTCTCTTGTTGTGGCGATAACCGGTTCGCGCGGATGACGGTCGCCCAAGGTGAGTCCCCAACCAAGACTCCGATTGACGAGCTTGGCAGCGCCTCTCTTCACAAGTCCTTCCGTCGGGCCGCAACATACTCATATGATGCCAGTAGAACCTTGAAGTTGCGGGTCCAGTCTGCGCGTTGTTCGGCGGTCTTTCTAGCGGCTCGACCAATTCTTCGGAGAGCCGGCCTCCGTGCGGCGATCCAGATCAGGCGTTGTGCCAGGTCTTCAGGGTCATCGTCGCGGAACAGCCATCCGTTCACATCGTGTTTCACCCACTCGCGATTGGCTGGGATATCCGAAACCACCGGAGGCGTGCCGCTTGCCATGGCCTCCATCAACGAGACCGACGAGCCATCCACGTGCGACGGCGATACGAACAAGTCGGCCTTCCTGTACCACCGGCGAATCTCAGATTGCTGGACGTGCCCGCCGAACTCCACCCGTCCCATCAGTCCGCCGCGCTCCAGGATCGATCGGATCTTCGCGCCCTGGGAGCCGGCTCCAAGCAGTATCAAGGTAGCCTCCGGCAGGGCCGGCGCGGCCATTACGAAGGCGCGCGCCATCACATCCACGCCGTAGCGCGGTTCCCAACTGCGGTTGCACAGAATGACCAGCGCTTGTGATCGGGGTCCAGGAAACGCATGCTGAATTGGACTCCGAGTTGCTATACGGGACACTGGTCGATTACGCCGAGCTCCAGGATGAAACTGCTTCAGATCCACTCCCCAGGGAAACACGGCAGTCCGTTTCCTCGGCATCCCGTAGGCCACGGCACGGTCTCTTGTCACATAGGCATCGCTTACGAAATAGGAGCTCCTCTGCAACGTGTAACGCGTTGCCCAGCGCCAGACGAGGTCGCGTTCGGCATCTTGCATGAGATCGAACCCCCATGACATGGTCAGCACTGGACGAAAGCCCGAGAGTATGGCCACGAATGCACAGGTCTGAACCGGCCCGGCGTGAATGAGGTCCGGCTGCAACTCTCTGACGAGTCGGCTGAGATCCATTGCCAGGGCGGGAGCATCCCTCCAGCGGAAAGGCCTGCGCAATCCGGCCCAATCCAAACGGTGAATGCGCGACGGAAGGTGGTCGCCCCCAAAACCCGTGCTGGGCCTCATGAGTCGCAGGAAGTACACGTCGTGACGCGTCCTGGCAAGGGATGCCAGGAAACGTCGATCGTGTGGCCCGTATTCATTGGAGAAATAGAGAATTCTCATGCCGCACGCCTGCGAAACCGATGCTCTATCTTCCCAGATCTGTCCAACGGAGTTCTGAGTCCTTGGGGATGGCCTTCAGTGCGTGCGTGCCAATAACCGAGGGAATTTCGTACGGCCTGATGGCACCCGGTGTAGCCGGCCGGAGAACAACAATATGCTCGCGGGTGATCACCTCCCCAACGCGAATGTCCCGGGCAGCTCGAAGGCACCTGCGCTGAATGATCTTGGTTTCCTGCTCATTGCCCGCAATGAATTTGTCAGCCGAACCGAGAGCCCGCTCAAGTTGGCGCGTTTCCTCAACCATGTGAGCCCAGTCTGCCGGATCCAATGCGAACTTGTGATCCGGTCCTTCACGAGCGTTGTCATCCGTAAAATGCCGCTCGACCACCCGGGCGCCCAGAGTCACGGCACCCAGCACGGTCGCATTCCCGTGAGTATGGTCCGACAAACCCAGGATGACACCGGGAAACATGACGCCGTAGGTCCTCAGCACATTAAGGTGTATATGGTCATAGTTGCCGGGGTCCGCAGTGTAGTTGGTGTTGCACTGCATCAGCACGAGCTCCCCATTGAGCCTGAGGATTGCGTGCACCGCCCGCTGTACGTCGGCAATATCCGCCGCTCCAGTCGCCAGGAAGATCGGCTTGCCCTTGCCGGCCATATGTTCAAGTGCCTCAAGCCAATCGATCTCGCCGGACCCGACCTTGAACGCCGGTACAAATGGCGCCACATGATCAATCGCCTCGACGTCATATGGCGAGGTGAGGTAGTCAATTCCCACCATTTCGCACTCGTGTTTCAGGATCGGAGTCCATTCAAAGGGGATGGATGCTCCTTGGTACACCTCGAAGACCGATTTCTTCCAGCTGGCTTGATGCGAAACCTGCGAGTCCATCTGCCGGAAGCCGTAGTCGGATACGATCTGGGGTGCCCGGAAATTCTGGAACTTCGCTGCATCCGCGCCCGACTCCCGTGCGAGCCGTATGAGGAGCTTGGCGCGCTCGAGGTCGCCATCGTGGTTGGCGGCGATGTCCGCAATGAAGTACGTTGGATGGTTGTTCCCTATCAGGCGATTGCCAATTCGGATTTCCATGGGACCTCTACTGCGATCCGGAGTCGATTTCTGTGTCCCTACCAGACGCTCCGCGATCGGCGGCTGGGGAACGTTGTTGAAAACCTCGGACCAGCTGTGGATAACTCTCTTTGAACTGCCGGTGAAACCCCTCCAAGCCTGTGGAGAAACGGGGGAGAGGCTCGCCCAGCGCTGTGGATAGCTTGTGGACAGACAGACATAGGTTGTGTGCACGCGTAGCTGCCAAGCCCGCGGCTTCCACAGATTCCGGCGTGATTAGGCTGGCATCCAGGCCGAACTGCCGGGCGATCGCCACGCCGAACGCATATTTGGTCATTGCATCTGGTCCAACGGCATGGTAAAGACCGCTCAATTCCAATCTGAGCATTTCCAAGAGCATGACACACAGGTCCGCCACGAACATGGGACAGAACGTCACGTCCGTGAACCCTCGTACGGGAGCATGCGCGGCAAGGCTGTTGAAGAAGAACTCAGCCAGACTTCGCCGACCAGTAGGCGACCATCCATAGAAGTTGACTCTGGCCACGATGGCTCTTGGGTGGGCGTCCAACACCCCTTCTTCGGCCTCCAGCTTTGTCCTTGCATACACGCTAGTCGGATTCGGCCGATCAGTCTCAGAATATGGTGATGGGGCGGTGCCGTCGAATACCGCGTCTGTGGAAATGTGGATCATCTTAACGCCGATGCGGTGACAGGCCCGGGCGATCTGCACAGGCAGCGCCGTGTTGACTCGCCACGCTGCGTCTGGATCGCGCTCGCAGACGTCCACGTCTGCAACCGCGGCGCAATGGACCACGGCATCGGGCCGCGAAATGCTCAGAGCTTCTTCGAAGGCCCCGGAGTCAGATAGATCCAGCTTAAGCATCTCGAAAGGCGTGCCTCGCAAGGAGCCACGATCCACTCCGAACACGGCATGCGTGCTTTGCGAGCCGAGGGCGAGATTCATCCCCAGGAGACCGCCTGCGCCCGTAATAAGTAGCCTCATCATCCGTCCGTGCTGCCAGGGCCCTTGTCAGACGTTCAGCTTACCTTGCGAAAACAGGCGCTCGAATGGTTCGACGAGCTTTTGAATGCCATCCAGGTCCAGCCACCGCGAGTTCGTGTCGCTGGAGTACTTGAAGCCTTCGGCGAGTGGCATACCTTCGTAGTTCAATGCCCTTTCCCAAAGCGTCTCAGGCGGCTTCACGACGTACATTTGATCACGCTCAATGGTATTGCGTGACTCATCTTCCGACACCAGCACCTCATGCAGCTTCTCGCCGGGGCGAATACCTACGAACTCGAGCTTTGCCTTCGGTGCGATCGCCTTAGCCAAATCCACAACTTTCATGCTCGGGATTCGTGGCACGAACACCTCACCCCCATGCATGCCCTCGATGCAGGCGATCACAAACCGAACACCTTCCTCCAGCGACAGCCAGAAGCGAGTCATGCGTTCATCCGTGATCGTCAGGCGACCGCTATCGCGCTGCTTGAGGAAGACAGGCACCACCGAGCCTCGGCTGCCAACCACATTTCCATATCGCACGCATGCGTAGCGAGTGGAGCTTCCGGAAGCGTAGTTGTTGCTCTGCACCGTAAGCTTCTCTGCAGCAAGTTTGGTGGCGCCGTACAGGTTGACGGGATTCACGGCCTTGTCTGTGCTCAGGGCCAGGACCTGGCGGACTCCCGCGTCCAGCGCTGCTTCGACGACGTTGCTGGTCCCAAATATGTTCGTCTTCACGGCCTCCATCGGGTTGTACTCGCACGCCGGCACCTGCTTCAGAGCCGCCGCGTGAACCACGACATGAACCCCATGCATGGCTCGCAGCAGACGTTCTCGATCTCGAATGTCGCCGATGAAGTAACGCATGCTCTCTCCGTCGTAGCCGAGAGAGCGCATCTCATGCTGCTTAAGCTCGTCTCGGCTGAACACGATCAGCTTCTGCGGACGGCACTCGCGCAGCATGATATCGACGAACTTCTTCCCGAACGATCCGGTTCCCCCAGTTACCAACACGACCTGTTCCGTCCAGTTCATCATTGCCTCATCCTCAAGTCCCCTTCAGGCGCCGTCGAGACCGGGAGCTCGTCGAGCGGCCCCCCGGCGGTCGCCGGCTTCCGGATCACGATCATGGGGTATTGCCCGTGGAGCCCGAAGAATCGGGGGAACATCTCCTCCATTCGGAAGACCAGCCGCAGCAGACCACGACCACCGAATCGCTCCCGAACGAACCACTGCATAAATCGGGGGCTGAGGCTCCTCCAGACAAACACCTCGTAGGCCAGAGTGTCCCTCAACTCGGAACGAAGTCGAGCCGGGGTCATCTTCTGCACGAATGTCACTTCCTGCGCACTTTCGCCCACGCCATCCCGTTTTCTGCTTTTTCGATCGCGGCCGGAGAGCAGCCTTCCGAGACCGATCAGCGGCTCAGCCAGCCTCATCAACAGCGGCCGATACCAGCCGTTTATGGCGACGGCGCTCCGTCCTGGTCTCAATACGCGCAGCAGCTCTTTGTACGCCGTGGCGTGCTCATTGGCGGGCAGATGGTGGATGGCGTGGATGGAGACAATCCCGTCAAATGCATCCGCTTGAAACGGCAGACTGGCAATATCCGCAACCACACACAGCGCGTGTGTGCCCAGTTTCTGCGCTGCGCTCCGAAGCGCAGTCATCGAAATGTCAACACAGACTCGGTGTAGATAGCCGGCCGAGTAGGTCAGGTACTCCGGCCACTGCACCGGGCCAGATCCAGCGTCGAGCAACAACCCGCCGGATGCGGAGATGTGCCGATTTACGCGCAAATGGCACCCGTGAATGTACTCGCTCACAACCGGGCGAAGATCCTCAAAGCGCGCGTTCTGGAATAGACCCTCAGCCTCCTGGGCCCAACCTATCTCGTCATAGAATTCCCGAACGTGCTGTTTCGTCTTGTCCATAAACCTACGGCATTCAAACCGAAAAATCAGTCGACCCGTTGCGGGCGGCTTCCAGATCCGCGAGTCGCCTCAAACGCATCGCGCGCGACATGGCCTTTCTACCAAGTGATCCTTTCGCCGGCCATGTAGCGAAAGGTCTGACCAAACGCCGATTCCCCTTCCTCCGAGAGCACCCTGGATAGTGGCCATTCGTCGAGGTCTTTCCAGAGATGCATCAGGCGCCATGGAAAATCGCGGGGGTATTCGAAAACAAAGCGGTAAGCATAGTTCCAGGCAGTCCGCACTTGCTCCTGCCCAAGTCGCCACTTGGTTGGATCGCTGAGGACCGCATCCAGCATCCGAAAATACTCGTCCCACGAGGTGGGATCAAGGGTGAACCCGCGACCCCTGAAATGGGTCTGCCCAGCCACGATCACCGGCACGGCTCGCATGGCCATCTCCATCCCGACCGTCGTTGTGTACACCAAGCCCAGGCTTGCCAGCTCCATCAAGTCGTAGGTGTTGGTGGGATCGCGGGGGCCGATCATGTGAATGTGGGGCGGGATGACGGGCAGGGCACTCTGGATGACAGCTGACATGGACGGACCATGGTTCAGCCGCTCCCCGGGATGCACCCTAATGACCACTTGGATTTCCCGATGGCTGGCTAGATGGAGAATTGTTCTTTCAATCCACTCTGCCATGCTCCTTGCAAAGACATGACGGCCGAGCGTAAGGCTGTCGCCCAGGACATTCGTCGCCAACAACACCACCGGGCGATCGTCCAGTCCCAGTTGCGCACGAAGAGCGTCCGCGCCTTGACTGGGCACGTCCTGCCATCGGCGCGTTCCCTTCCCGTAGGTACTGGCGCTGCTGCGAGCCGCCTCAAAATCTTGGATCCGCTTGAGTTGCGCCTCGGTCAGAGGCCGGCTGCCTCGAGCCCGCCAGAGTTCGTCCGTGTTCTGATGCATGACGACGTCGTCCTGCGCCAACCAGATCTGTTCGCGTTGGTCATTGAACTCGTACGTCACTGTGGGAACCCCGAGCGAGCGGGCGGCTTGAAAGAACATGCCCAGCTCCGTCACCAAACCATTGGGAACCAGAACTGTGTCCGGGTGACTCTGCCCGAGCAGGGATAAGGCGGTCTCGCCAGCGTGCCGATTGCGTTCGATCCTGAGCCGGTACAGCCCGCTTTCGCGATCCACATCTTCGGCCTGCAGCGAGTACATCACGTCATAGTCCGAGGCTCGCTCAGCCTCCGCTGCGAGCGCATCCGGCAGCCCGCCCGCTGATCGTTGTTCGAGAAGCGAAGCCACTTTGACCAGGCCGGCAAGGGGCGCGAGCACTCTGCGCGTGTACAGATCCTGGCGCTGAAGATCAAAGCGATTCGTTGACGTCTGCCAATCGCCGTACGGGAGGTAAGCCACGGTCACGTCATGGCCCATCGCTCGCAGGACCAAGCCCACCATGACCGCCTGCTCGATCCAGTAGTGCAGCGTCGCAAACAGAATCAGCGTTCTTCCGGCCGCGATTCCGTGTCCATGAGCACGGACCGCCGCGATGGCCCGAGGCAGGCGCGCAGCGAGTTGGTCAAGGTTGTATCGAGTCCGAGGCCGCCGCGGGCGCAGGGCAGTGTAGACGGCCGCGGCGGCGGGGACATGCCCCAATGCCTGTTTCAGGCGTGAATTCATGCCCACCTATCCGACCCTTTCGATGATCCATGCAAGGCGCGGCCTAACTAACCCATGCCGCACCTCGGGCCACTGAGTTCCCGGCGCGCCCGATATATCCACGTTGAACGAGAGTGCAGCCTCATCCATGAAGTACCGTCGAACGCCAAATGAGCTCGCGTTTACACCCAACGAGTAGCGACCCTCGTTCAGGACATCTGCCGGCACGCTGCACCGACTGATGAAGTGTCCAGCGGTGCGGGAGGCGAACTGCTCGTACTGCCCGGCGTCGTCCACATCAAAAGCCGTGAAAACGTACTCACCCCGCATGGTGCTTAGGTACATGCCCACGCGCAGCCCAGTGATGGGGGCTTCCAGAACATACTCCCATTCCACCGTAAATGACTCGGTAGAGCGAATCGTGTCCACGATTCGTCCCTGGCGATCTCTGATCCTCAATGCAATCGGCCGGAAGGGGGCGGCGTTCACGGGTATCTCGTCGGGTTCCCACAGTCTTTCCCCTGTTTCTGCAAGACCGGAGGCCAGGTAGAAGTCCACTGCCTCTTGCGTGGGTGCGCGCTTGATCAACCGACCTTTCTTGAGCACGATTGTTTCCTGCGTGAGCCGGAGGATTGCGGACATGTTGTGGCTCACGAAGAGCACGGTTCGTCCCTGTTGCGCGACGTCGCCCATCTTTCCAAGGCACTTCTTCTGGAACTCGGCGTCCCCGACCGCCAGCACCTCGTCCACAACGAGTATCTCCGGCTCCAGATGCGCGGCCACCGCAAAAGCCAGCCGCAGATACATGCCCGATGAATAGCGCTTCACAGGAGTATCGACGAATTGTTCCACTTCCGAAAACGCCACGATCTCATCGAACTTGTTCTGGATCTCGGCGCGTTTCATGCCCAGCACTGCCCCGTTCATGTATATGTTCTCGCGGCCGGTGAGCTCAGGATGAAAGCCAGTCCCTACCTCCAGCAGCGATCCTACCCGTCCGCGCACCAGCACCTGGCCACGCGTGGGTTCCGTCACCCGCGAAAGCACCTTGAGCAGGGTGCTCTTTCCAGCCCCGTTACGGCCCACGATCCCAAGCACCTTGCCTTGTTCCACCTCGAATGAGACGTCATCTAACGCCCAAATGTATGCAGAGGTATCCCGAGAAGGCTTGCGGCGCGCGGCGAGGGTCTTAAGAAAACGTACGGGGGTCTGAACCACGTCGGCGACGACATCCCGCAGCAGACCATAGCGAAAGCGAGTCTCCGCCATCCCAATGCGATATCGTTTTCCGATGTGCTCTGCTCGAACAGCGTAGTTCATTCTAGATGGTGTCTGCGAATGTGCGTTCCATTGAACGGAAGTAGAAGAGACCGCTGACCAGCACGACCAGGGCAATGCCTGCGGAGATCCCCATGGTCAGCCCTGGGCCGGTGTCGGTGCCGAGCAGCGCCCAGCGAAACCCGTTTACCACTCCGGCCATGGGGTTTAATGAGTAGACGATTTGCCACTTCTCCGATATGACCTTGGCCGAGTAGGCCACGGGGGTCAGGAAAAGCCAGAATTGGGTCAGGAACGGAAGCACATAGTTGACGTCACGGTACTGCACGTTGATGGCAGAAAGCCAGAGCGCCGTACCCAGCGCCGTGATGAGCGCCAGGAGCAGGAACAACGGTAGGGTCCATATCGCTGGCGTGGGGGTCACCTTGTAGAAGACGAGCATGACTATGAGAATCAGGAAAGCAATGCCAAAATCCACCACGCCGCCCAAAACCGACGCGATGGGCAGCACCAGCCTGGGGAAGTAGATCTTGGTGATCATGTTTTGGTTCGCGGTGAGCGATCGGCTCGCTGTATTGAGTGCTGTCGTGAAGAGGCCCCATGGAAGGAGCGCCGTGTACGAGAAAATCGGATACGGCACGCCGTCCGTCGGTACCTTTGCGACCGTTCCGAACACGAAGTTGAAGACCAGCATCGTCAAGACCGGCTGGATCACGGCCCAGGCGGCACCCAGGAGCGTCTGCTTGTAACGCACCTTGATATCCCGCCAAATCATGAAGAGGATCAGCTCTCTGTAGATCCACAGATCTCCGAGATTGAGCGCAGCAAGGCCCGCAGAGGGCCGAATCAAGACGGTTTCAGGAGACTTCGCTTCTTGGGCGGGGACGATCATTTGCTTTGCGGAATTGACGCCCTATTTGCCTGGAACCAGTCAATTGTGCGGCGCATGCCTTCCTCAAATGGCGTCGTCGCCTGCCAGTTGAAGTACCGCTTTGCGCGAACTCACATCCAGGGCGCGGCGCGGCTGGCCATTGGGCTTGTCGATCTCCCATTCGAGCGCACCGGTGAAGCCTGTCAGCCGCGCGATCAGTGATGCCAAATCGCGAATGGAAATCTCGTGCCCCGAGCCAAGATTCACAGGATCGGGACCGTCGTACTTCTCAGCGGCGGAGACGATCCCGTCCGCGGCATCTTCGACGTACAAGAACTCCCGCGTCGGTGAGCCGTCGCCCCAGAGCGAGAGGGTCTTCGCGCCAGTCTCCTTGGCCTGCACGGCTTTCCGGATCAATGCTGGGATGACGTGCGATGTCTGCAGGTTGAAGTTGTCGCCCGGCCCATAAAGATTCACTGGAAGCAGGAATATCGCGTCGAATCCATATTGCTGTCTGTACGCCTGCGCCTGGACCAACATCATCTTTTTCGCCAGGCCATAGGGCGCATTGGTCTCTTCCGGATAGCCCAGCCACAAATCGTCCTCTTTGAATGGTGTTGGAGTGAACTTCGGATACGCGCAGACGGTCCCGATGGCAACGAATTTTGCAATTCCCCGCTTGTATGCCTGATGCATTAGCTGCACGCCCATCATCAGGTTGTCGTAGAAGAAATCCGCTGGGTGTTCGAGGTTGGCGCCGATCCCACCGACGTTTGCGGCCAGATGAATCACGGTCGTACTGCCCGGATCGGCCTCTCGAAGGGCATCCCCGTACATGCGGTCGATGTCCCGGCCGTCCACGAGGTTGTAATCCTCGATCCGCGGGATGAAGATGTCCTCTGCGCCCCCGTTTTGGAGGCGTGTCGTCACATGCCGGCCCAGAAAGCCTGCGCCGCCCGTCACGATCACGTGTTTTCCCTTCCAGTGCGCCTGAATCATGGCCGGCTCCTACTGCACAATGAACTGCGCGTTGCGATATCGCGCGTCTTGCGGATCTCGAATGAGCCCGGATTTCAGGGCATACAGCAGATCCCGAATGCCATCATCTACGCTGCATTCGGCCCTAAAACCCAATACCTGCCGGATCTTGCTGAAGGACACCGCGATGTCACGCATGTCGCCACCGAAGGTCAGGTCCCGATATTCGACAACCGTCTGCGGAAGGCGCCTGAGCACCAGATTCACGACCTGGTCCTTAGTGTAGTTTCCATCTTCCGCGCCCAGATTGAAAGTCTGAGAGCGCACACCGTCCAATGGCGCTTGCAATGCCAGCATCATGCCGCGCACGACATCCCGGACGTGGACAAATGACCGGGAGTACCCCCGCTGATAGATCAGCAATTGGTGCTTTGTGTAGGCGTCCAGAACAAACTGGTTGACGATTAAATCAAAGCGCGTGCGGGGCGAGAGCCCGTAGAGGGTGGCAAGCCGCAAGACCACGGTCGCGGTGCCAGAGGTGCCCTGGCCGAGCAGAACCTCCTCCGCTGCTACCTTGGTCTCGGCGTAGAGAGACTGTGGATTCAGCGGCGACTCTTCCGTCACGGGCTTGCCGTCCACTGCCATGCCGTAGTTGCTATATGTTGAGGAGAAGAGCATGCGCTCAGCGCCAAGATCGTTCGCCTGCTGCAGCACAAGCTTGGTGGCCTCCACGTTGTAGCGCCAAGCCACCTGGCGACCCACCGCCTGACAAGCCGGGAAGCCCACGATGGCAGCCAGGTGGATGATTGCGGACGGCGGCGGCGAAGGGTCTTTGGTTACCTGGTCGTTCCTCAAGCCATCCCTCAGCGCCCGGCTATCGGTCACGTCCCCTTTGACAAAGCGAAACCTGGGATGTGGCAGGAAGGCCACGAGAGATTCTCCACCAAAAAGCAGGTTGTCCACTACCGTGACCCAGTCGCCGGCTCGCAGGAGCTCGGAAGTCAGGAGCGAACCGATGTAGCCCGCGCCGCCGGTGATGACCACATGTTTGGGCTCGTTCAAGATTCACCCCCTGGTTCGAGGATCACCTTCCAGCCCCTCACCACCAGGGCGGGGCACGTGGAATCACCGCCGATTGAGAAACCCTGTTCCAGGCAGGTCAGCCGGCATATGTCGGCGACATCGCCCTCACCGACGATCTTCACTCGCGTGTGCCCGCTCGTACGGATGGAATCCAACTGCTCTTTGATCCGGGCACGGGTCCGCCGATAGAGTTCAAATGAACGTTCGATGTAATCGACGGTCAGGCGGGCGCGCAGCGCGATTCCCTCGGGCGTGATGATATAGCGCAGCTTCTTCCGCTCGGCCCTCTGGACCTTGACGTATCCCTTTGCCACGAGCCGCTTCAGATGCCAATTTACGGTCCCCACCGCCACACCCAATTGGCTGGCAAGCGTCGACTGGTTCACGTCCGGATCGTTCTCAACGTGTTCCAGCAGGGTGAGTTCTCGGGTCGTCTCTTTTTGGGTTTCCATGGCTCAAAATTCAAGTTTTGAATTATAACACAGCCCTGTGCAAGCCTCGCCCCTAAGCTTAGAATGGACCCATATGGCGGACATGGGCTCCTCAGACCTTGCCGGCGAAAAGTATCGCGAGGCCCGGATCCGGCACTGGGACCGAGTCGCCGCCCGGCGGGACAAGTGGCGAGGCTGGGGTGGTGCCTACCATGCTCGGCTCGCCGAGATATATGCCTTTCTGACGGTCCCCGGCCTCCGGATACTTGAAGTGGGGTGCGGACAGGGCGCTCTGCTGGCCTCACTCGCGCCGAGCCATGGAGTTGGGGTGGATTTCTCCGGACAGATGTTGGAGCGGGCTCGTGCTCAGCATTCCGGCCTCGATTTCAGACGGGCCGACGCCCATGACCTCTCAGGCTTGGACGAGGAATTCGACGTCATCATCTTGTCCGACCTGGTGAACGACATCTGGGACGTCGAAGTCGCCCTCGAACAAATTCGCCGGCTTTGCCACCCCGGAACGCGCCTGATCATCAACTTCCATAGTGGCCTGTGGCAGCTGCCTCTCACAATCGCCCAGACCCTGGGCCTTGCGGCACCAATGCTGCCGCAGAACTGGCTCACTCCGGTCGACGCGCAAGGGATGCTGCGGCTGGGCGGTTTTGAGGCGATCCGGATCTGGCACGAGATTCTGATGCCGCTCCCGCTTGCCGGCCTCTTCAACAAGGTGCTTGTGCGTCTTTGGCCATTTACCCAAATGGCTCTGGCCAATTTCATCATCGCCCGCCCGCAGTCGGCGCGCGTGGACCACAAGCCAAGTGTCTCGATCATTGTTCCGGCAAGAAACGAGGCAGGCAATATTGCCCCAATCTTCGCGCGCATGCCCTCACTTGGATCTGACGTACAGGTGATCTTCGTTGAGGGCCATTCGCGCGATGATACGTACGATAGGATACAACAGGAGATGGCGGCCCACCCCGCGACCGAGGCACTGCTGCTGCGGCAGACGGGTGTCGGCAAGGCCGACGCCGTGCGCCTCGGTTTCGCCCGGGCCCGTGGCGAGATCCTAATGGTCTTGGATGCGGACCTAACGGTGCGCCCCGAGGATCTACCGCGCTTTTACGAGGCCCTTTGCGAGAGGCATGGGGAGTTCATCAATGGGGTGCGGCTGGTTTATCCCATGGAGAAAGAGGCCATGCGCACTCTCAATTTCCTCGGCAACAAGCTGTTCAGCCTTGCCTTTTCGTGGATCCTGGGTCAACCACTCAAAGACACCTTGTGCGGCACCAAAGTGCTATGGCGCGCCGACTATGAACTCATCGCAGCCAACCGCGGCTACTTTGGAGAATTCGATCCTTTTGGCGACTACGATCTCATCTTTGGGGCGGCCAAACTCAATCGCAAGATCTTGGATCTGCCCATCCGGTACCGCGAACGCACCTACGGATCGACGAATATCTCGCGCTGGAGGCACGGCGCCCTGCTCTTCCGGATGGTCGGGATCGCGGCATTACGCCTGAAATTCGTCTAGATCGCGCGAGCCAACCCAACCGCGGCCGGGCCATTCGGCTCCCCCAGAATCACCCACAGCCCCGGATGTCCAGGAGCAGACGGAAGTCCTTAGTGTAGTCTGTCTCACTTCTGATTCCGTCCATTCGATCGATCGTGCGGACGCAGGCATCGCCAAGTCCTCTTTGTTGGTCTGTGTCCAGTCCATCCCAGAATGCACGATCGACGTACATGTGCGTGAAACCGGCTTTCCGAAGCGCCGCCGGACTGGCGTTGTTCCGCAGTTGTTCCCATGCGTCGGACCGCGTGTACCAGGACAGCGACGAATGCGTGGGTCTTCCTAGCAATGTGGGCGCCCGATACACCAGAGGGTCAAACACCAGGGCGTCGGGCTCAAGTCTGTTCCAGTGCCGTTCCGCCATGCTCGCGTCCAACTGCGTGACGAACGTGCTGAAGACTGGCCGCTGAATGGCGGGAAGTTGCGTCGCGAACAGGACCAGACCACCGAGACACCCAATCGCGCCAACGGCAAGCGCCGCGATTGCAGCGGCATCCCGACGCCGACTGGCCCACGACCACATCAATGGCACAAAGTACAGATTGCAGGCAAGGAGCCAGCCACTGAGCAGGCGGGGTCCGGCTGTGAAAAGGGGTCCGCGGAATGTAAGGAGCATTGCCCCCAGCAATCCCACCGAGCTGGCAATGACGCCGAACTCTCAGCCAGCGGCCGCGACGGATGGAGGACCAGCCAGCGCGCCAGCACTGCCGGGGTAATGAGCACAATTGGCCCAATCTCAAGAAACGCCAGCAACAGATGCCACGGTTTCGCCAGGGAAAGCGCCCCCAAATGCGCAGACACCAGTGCGGGTGGCCATATGGGGCTGGGCGTTGGATCAAAGTAGCTTGTTACGGATGCGGCGCGGCTGCCAGCTGATCTCACCATCTCAGTGACCATTCCGCCTTGTAGCGCGGCGATCACAAGTGCCGCCAACGAAATAGCCAACCAGGTAAGAATGCTTCGTGACCGCGGACGTCTGGCGAGCATGGCCGCGGCAATTGAGCCAGTCAGAACCAAGCCGATTCCGAGCAGCAGAAAGGCTACCTCGTTAGCCATCGCCAGACCGGCCATCAGCACAGCTGTGACGATTGGCGCTCCTCGATTGCGCCAACGAGTGGCAGTTAGCAGAAGCAACAACAGGATCAATACCCCGGAACCTGCTATCCCCGTGTACAGCATGATGTACGGCTGGTTGATGCCGCTGTAGAAGGCGAATGGGAATGGGATCGGGCCAGCACCGTCAATTTTCCAAGGAGAAATCATCGCCTGCGCCAGGTTGGGCGCCGATGTCGAGGCCGAACCTATCAGGTTGACTTCGCTTGACGCTCGGGTCATCCACGATGCAGGCAGGAGCAAGAGCAACCAGCGGGCCCCGCCCGCGAATGCCAGCACGAACGCGCTCAGGCACGCAGCCAGCCATCTGCGCGTGAACCGGTATGCCCAATGGGCGCCTAGCAGAAGCGGCAGGGCCAGGCTCAGTCCACGCGCCAGGTCCAACGCGCTCCACGGAAGCATATCGCCCAACCGCATCAACTGCGCGGCCAGAAGGAGCAGCAGGTAGTGGTATCCGAATCGAAGAGATGGATCCAAGGCAAAATGCGGCGGCACATCACCCGCCGCCAGAAGGGAAACCGTCGGCAGATTCTGATAATCGTCAAAAATACCGAGGCCCCGTCCAATCGCAGTGAAGAGCAGACCCAGTGCTGCCAGGGTCAGCCACGTCCAAGGATTGAAGGCCGGCATCTTCCAGTTTCTTTGCGCGGCCTGCACGGCAATTCCCGCGACCAGAACCCCGGCGGAAGCCATCCAGAAGGCGAGTGGAACGCTCACGATCTGGGCCAGCCAGTTTGCCAGGCAGATCTCCAGGACCAGGCCGATCGAGAAGCCGACCAGAGCTTCCTCGCTCTGCCGAAGCCGAAAAACGCCCAGCGTCAGCAGCATTCCGCCAACCATCCACGGAACTGCCCATCCCGCCAGCATCAGTCCGGTCAGCATTTGATCCAATTGGTCCTCATCTTATCGGCTTCGCTGCCGTGACCCAAATCAGAGTAACCGAGTCCTCCGCTACGTCGCCGCTCACGAATTCTGGTCTCAAGCGGCGCCGGACTCGCGCGAACGCGCTCTCATCCCGGGCGAAGACATCGACATTCACTTCCGAAAAGTTGGCCTCGAAGATACGACGATAATCCCACATGCGCAGCCGATTGTGGTTGCTGGTTGGATTCAGGAAACGTTGCCAATTGCGTTCAGAAAAGGTCAGCATTTCGAATGGATACTTGAAGTAGTGATCGCGCAGGTCGACAAAGTGAATTTGGATCCCGCCTGCCCTGGTCCAGCCGGCGAGTGCCTTCGTTACCCCGGCCACATCATCCACGTGCTCATACACCGAGTTGCTGACAACAAGATCAAAGCCCTCACTGGACTCCGGGGATGGGAGCCTGCGCACGTCTGCCTCGATCAGTCGCATGTGGACGGGGTTGGGCCGTGGGGCTCCCCGAACTGTACAGATGTACTTCGCGTATCGTCGCTGCAGGGAGAGATTGTGCCGATCGTCAGGCCGGGCGAACCTCTCACATAGGGCCACGTGGGCCGCGCCCGCCTCGAGAAGGCCCACGCCGATGTCGAACCTTCCCCCGTACCCAAAGACCAGTACACGCCTGCCCTGGATGCCCATCTGCCTGGACTGCAGCACTTCCAGGTATCGTCGCACGGCGCCGACCGGATCCACTGTCTCCAATCCTGGCCTGATGATCATGGAGCGCATCAACATGAAACGCGCAAGCCGTTCCGGCATGAAATGTCGAATCACGCGCGGCACTATATACGCCAGGCTCATGGCAGGCCGCCTGGCAGCGCGGAGGCGCAAGCTGACGCTGCCTCTCTGGGCACGAGCAGCTCCACCTTGACTTCGTTGAGTGTGTTCAGCTCCTCGTAATAGCACAGAACGGGTCTTGCAACCCACTGCACCCAGGCGTTGTTCTCTTCACCGAAACCGTATTCACTATCCTTGATCGGCGTCCTGAGCGGACTGCTGACGATCAGTGCGAAACGCCTGTTTGACAGATCATCGTAGAACGGGGCAAAGTAGGCTCGGTTACCGCTCAGCGCCTCATCCATGAGCCGCTTCTTTTCGTAGTCTGGGAGGAGAGTCACGCCGCCAAGATAGCCAAACGTGAGCAGCTGCCGCTGGTCCATGAACAACACCGGGCCGCTGTGCCTCGGCCTCTGCAACAGCCGCCCGGATTTGATCGAGGCTTGCCTTGATACTAGTCTCGTCGGGCAGCGATCCCAGGTCTCGGGGGCGCTCCGCGCCGGCAAGCACGCTGATCCAATTCGTGTCCGCTGCGAAGCTCAGCGGCCGCAGCGCCAGGAGTGCGCCAGACGCCGGTATGATCAGGCTCAGCATGGTCGCCCCGATGAGCGACGCCGGCATTTGGCCCAGGTCCTTGAGCCACTTATCGCCGGCATCCTGCCAAATGAGCGCCGCCGTCAGGAAGATGCCGATGAGAAACATGTCCAGATTGTGCAAGTCACCACCGCCGCCGATCTTCGTGCTGACTACAAGGCCAACGATGAGAGACGCCACGACCGCCAACAGAATCACAACAGTCTGGAAGCGGGTTCGATGCCAGTATCTTTGCCACGTGAAGACTATCACGATGAGAGCCGGCCCAGTGGCTTTGATCAGGGCCAGCAGGACCCCGTCCCTGTACGTGGCGTTGGGAAGTAAGCGGTACCAGAGCAGAGCCTGGGACGTGGAAACCGACGCGCTGGATCCGATGCTGGTATCCATCCACGGAAGCACACCACTGAAGGCCAGGGCGCTCCCGAGAAGACCGGCTGCACCCAGGACAACAGCCCGTAGCCATGCCTCCGCCGAAATGCGCTCTTGCCGCACGACGGCTCCGGCCAGCTCGAGTACCACCGCCCACATTGCGGGCGCAAACATCCATGTGAAGCGGCTGGCCTCCGCAAAGTAGCCTGCCACGGCCAGCAGGACAGCGCCCAAAAACACCGGCAAGCGCCATGCCAGGAGCACAAGTAGCGCACAGATCACGAGAGGGGCGTGGATTGGGCCCTGACTCAGGAACAGCAGACCGAAGAGGCTCGCGACGATCCACGCACGAGTCGGCGGAGACCGCCGGGGGTAGAACGCCAGCAGTCCGACCAGGATGTATGGCAACGTCGCCACCGTGGCCAGCCACGCTCTGACAGTCCCTATGGAGACGCCTGGAAGGAGAAATGGCAGACCTCCAATGAGTTGACGGCCGACGTCCAGATATGCAACCGCCGCATGGCCGGCCTCCAATGCGTAGCGGGACTTCCCGAACATCAAGGAGTAATCCCAAAGCCTATTCCCTTCGGACCAACCGAGCGAAAATGGGTAGCTCGTTACGTAGGTGAACGCGTTGGCGATGACGAGTGCTGACCCTGACAATAATGCCGAGGCTAACACGGACCTCACGGTGACTACGGAGGCACGATCTCCATTGATTGTCCATGCCACTCCCCCCGCGCAGATCGCCCAAAGCAGCCCGCGCAAGTATGGCCCCTGCGCGACCACACCCCACGGGGTATATTGCAGGAGTAGGATCGGGACAACGATCAGGATCACGGCAATCACGACGCGCAGCACTCCCAGTCGCTCGCGAATACGAATCAGCGCCCTGGAGCCGGATCTGCGCCACGGCGCTACCAGGAAGGCCATAAGGAGCGTGGCGCTCGCGGCACTGAAAGCCAGCAGGGCCACGAACCACTTTTGCGACATGGCCGCATACCATTGTCCTGTACCGGATGCGATATTGTTGAATTCCCACACCGATCCCAGGAGCAGCACGACCAGGAGGGCAAACCCTGCTAAACCCAGGCGCCGAGTCGCCGCCCTTCTGATGGGTTCTGGCATTGAAAACGCGGATCGGGGCGAATGGTTACTCATCGCGCCTTGTGCGATAGGAGGTTCTGCATGAGAGACAGGTACTTCTCACACATGATGTCGGTCGTGTAGGAGGAGCGCACCCGGGTTCGCGCTGCAGCCCCCATGCGCTTTCTTCGTTCGGGATCCTCGATCAAACTCAATCATGGAATCGGCCAGGGAACGGGCGTCTTCCGGAGCAATGAGCATGCCCTGGCTATCCTTATTGATCACCTCTTCCACGCCCTCCACGCCCGTCGCCACAACGGGTAGCCCAGCGTCCATGGCCTCCAGGAGCGCCACGGGTAGACCTTCCCACCTGGATGGAAGCACGAAGATGTCCGCCGCGGCGAGGAAACGTGCGATATCGAGTCGGTTGCCGAGCAGGTGCACGTGGGCGCCCAGATCCAGGCGGGCAATTTGAATTTCGAGCTGACTTCGGAGCGGACCCTCACCGCAGATCAGCACCTGCACGGTGGGAAAGCGGGTGACCACCGCAGGCATTGCCTGGATCAGGTACTCGTGCCCCTTCTGGTACACCAGCCGCCCCACTGAAATGACCAGCACGGCGTCATCTGCCAGCCCGAACTCCCTGCGTGTCGCCACCCGCTGGTTCGGGTTCGCTTCAGTAGTTGGAATGCCGTTCGGGATAACGGTCATGTGTTCCCGGCGGATGCCCGCGGCCGCGGCCTGCTCCAGGACTTTGCGCGACACATTCACGAGAATGCTGGCAACGCCGACGTTGACCAAACTTGAGTGCAGGCGTTCAAGCAGCCGCGGAAATCCTTCGATGATTCCGTGGTGCGTCGCGATCCTGACGGGCACACCGGCAAGCCATGCCAGAGGCAGCGCCAGGAGATTGCTATCGTAAGTGAAGGTCTCTACGACATCGAATTTCTCGTTTCGCAGCCGCTTCCACAGGCTACCCATGGCGGTTAGCAGACCCACGGCTCGGGCCAACCAGTCACCGCTGGCACCGATTCGACTTAGCGTGAACAGCGGATACGCGGCGGCCTCGCCCCAAGTCTTGGACAGTCCCTGCTTGTCGTAGAAGAATGCCGCGGCGACCCGGTGACCGTGCGTCTGGAACCAGTGAGCTTGATCGAGGAGAAGACGCTGGGCGCCCCCAAGGGCCATTTGGGTGCCTACCAGCAGAATGGAAAGCGGCCGGTCCTGAGGGCTGGCCTCGAGTCGATCAGTGGGTGCAGTCATGGCGACTTGACTGTTCTGCGCTTGTCGTGAGATAGGCGGTCATCTCCGCGACTTGGTTCGGCGACCATGCACCATCTGCCGCGTAAGTTCTCGAAGGCGTGCGGCGCTCCGCGGGGGCACCCAACTGAGTCCCGCATACGCCAGGGCGGCTAAGTCGCCTGGTCGCTGCTGCCAGGCCCTGGAAAAAAAACCGCGAGCCTCCGATGCGCGACGTTGACGATAGGCCTCGACGCCTGCCGCGAAATAGGAATTGTGCAGCGCGAACTCGGCGTAGCGGTCCCAGTCTCACGGGCTCTCGGGCATAGGCCCTAGCGACGACGTTCTCGATACTGAGCACTCGTCTCGACAGCGGAGTAGATGCGAGGAAGCTGTCACCATGCAGGCGCAGCGTTGCCAATCGCTCCCGCTCGCATGCCAACGGATACCGCGCCGCGATCCGCAACCATAGATCCCAGTCCTCCACCGGTGCCAGGTCCGGACTCTCATCGAAGGCGCCAACGCCCTCCAGTACTCGCCTCGAGACGATGGGGGTGGACGCCACGATGAAGTTCTTCTCGAACAGAGCCTCAAGTATATCGCCTTCCCTGAGAGTCATTCCGACGGCGGCAAACGTGCGTCCCGTGACCGAATCCAGCCACTCTGCGTCGCAGACGACCCACTCCGTTCGTTGCGCGTGCATCCTAACCAACTGGCGCTCCAGTTTCGTTGGATGCCAGTAGTCGTCCGCATCAATGAAGGCAATGAGGGCGCTACTCGAAGCCTCAATGCCGCGGTTCCGATGCGGCCGGCCGCGGTGCTCCTCTTGAATGAACCGGATCTTGGAGCCGTAAGATTCGGCGATCTCGACGGTCTGATCCGTTGACCCGTCGTCGACTACGATGACTTCATCGACCGGATGCGTCTGTGAGAGTACGCTTTCGAGGGTCTTCCCAAGCCACGCCGCGGCATTGAACGACCCGATCACGACAGAAATGGAATCATGCCGCGGCGGGCTGCTCACGTGGACCTCTTGGCGCGCACGGCACTCGAGTAAACGCGGACATACATCTCGGCGACCACCCGAACTCCCCACCTGGCGTTTGCCACCCTGTGGATCTCCCGCCGCATCCTTCGCGCGCCGAGGGGCATCCATCGCTAGGCCACGCAGCGCTCGAGCAAACGCCACTGGATCCCCCGGCCGCACCAGGATGCCCGTCCGGCCATGAAGAACCATCTCTTCCAGACCGCCGACCCGGGTGGCAATCACGGGGCGGTCAAACGCCTGTGCCAGCGCCACGACGCCGGACTGCGTCGCGGAAATGTATGGCAGGGCAACGATCGAGCATCGGCTCATCAGATGCGCGACTCTCCTGGTCGGGCAGGTACTTGTTGATCACTTCGATATCAGCCTGTCGGCTCGCACCCAGCGATAGCGGGCAGCGGGCCGCTGCCGGCCACGATCAGCCTCCAATCTGGAAGTGAGGGCCTCACAGCCTGGAAGGCCTCAACCAGCAGGTCCAGGCCCTTGTACGCCTCCAGCCTCCCGATAAACAAGATGATCTTCTCAGGCCGTAGTCGAACGAAGTCTGCCAACGCCGAAACAAGCTGTACATGGGAAGCGGCACACGGCGGTCTCACCGGGGCCTCTCCCGCCTGCAAGCAACTGCTGTCGACCGCGCTCTCGTCAATGCCACCAACTTGTCGGCCAACCGAGCGGTCAGCCGATCTGCGAGTCGGATTGCCCACGGCGATCCCGGATGTGCCTCCGGATCGTGCACCGTATAGACGAGGGGGATGGTCTGCAGCTTGCACAGAATCGCAATAAGTGGATTCCATTCGTGCACACCCGCAATGTGCACGACGTCGGCACGCAATCCCTTGATCAACACGGCGAGTCGTAGCCACGTTGCCGGGGACAGGAACCTGACGACGCTCTCAAGGCGGCTGCGCCCTGTCTGCACACGCACTCGGTCGATCCTCGGATCCAGGTAGTCGGTCTCTGCCTCCGCCGACACAATGGCAGCAACGTGTGCAATTGAGGCGACCCCGTTCGCGATCTCCGCCAGAAAATGTACCATGCCCCCGCGCCTCGCCAGAGACACAAGTGCGACTCTCATCTCGAAGTCGGCTTTCCAGCGGCAGCCGCTCTGAACGTACATGTCGATGACCCTGGGAAGAACTACGTCGATATCCAACTTCTCGCGGATCAGTCGATGATTGTAGTCCGCGGCCGCGTTCACCAGGGCATCATCGGTGATCGCGCGTTTGACCGCGTCGGCAATTCGCTGCGGGTTCCCGGGCTCAACCAGAAGTCCATTCTTGCCATGCGTGATCCACTCGCCGGTCGATTCCGTGTCGGACTGGATCGGGAAGGCCCCCATGGTCATGGCCTCTAACATCGCGTTGGGAACGCCATCCGTGGCGTTGACACCGATGGATACCCTTGCCCTGCCGAATAGACTTAGCAGATCGCGATGTGGCATCCTCGAGACGCAGCGGATTCGCAGTTTGCCCCGCCCGCGCAGCGCATTCACCTCGGCTTCGACGGTGGGGGAGGCGCCGAACACCGCAACCTCATAGTCGAGGAGTTGGTCAGCCATTAGCTCCAGTCCCCGCAGTGCATCCAGTGCTCGGCCGGCCCAGCCCTGGTACCCTTTCAGGAGCAGAAGGCGACGTTCTGAGGCGCGGCCGGGCGCCATTCGCTCGCGCATCGCATCGACGTGATAGCCGCCGGCGCCTGGAAGGATCAGCGGCACCTCACCTCGGAATCCATAGCTTCTGGCCAGGGCCACATCCCGGCGACAGTCCGGAATCAGATAATCGCAAGTCCGCAGCAGCCGCTGTATCCGGTCGAGATGCTCCGGGAATTGCTGGAAGTAGAAGATGTCGCTACCCCATGTCGTAACGATCCACGGCGCTCCCAGGCTGCCTCCCAGCATCTCCGTCGCGGCCAACAAATGGTAACTCTCGGTTTGCAACTCGAATGAGTGGATTACATCTGGCCGCAATGACCGAATCAGGCGCGCAAGCCGGGCTGTCCGTCCGCGAAACAGCCGTCGCACGACAAAGCCCACCAAAGAAAGCGGAAAGGGATCCCAACCGTGCTTCAGGAAGAAAGGATGGCCGTAAGAGGGCGCACCGGGGGAGATCTCCAGGCGACGCGGTCGCAGCATCGAGTACTCTGTCACCCCTTGAAGCTCCGCGTGCGGCAGGCCCCCAAGCATGTCGAATAGGTGAAGATCCCAGCCCTGATCCCTGAGCTGACTGATCCAGCGGGCCGTATGAATGCTCACCGCCTGCCCCACAAAGAGCACTCGGAGGTGCGCGCTCACGGTGGGCGCTTTCGGGTCGGCTCGGAGAGAGTGCGACGCATCTTGGAAGCCTGGCAAACGCCCAGCGCCCAAGTGACGACCGAATCCTGGAATCTCCGCTTCACGGGGCGCGCCTTCGGCTCACCTGGGACAGACAGCGAACGATCACGCCAGTCAGAAAGCGCTTGACGGGCTTTAGCCAGAGGTAAACCTGGTCTCTGAGCCAATATAGCCAGACGAGGCGATGGTGTCGAACCATGCGGTGATGGGCATAATAAGTGAAGAGATCCGCCTGACGGTTCGTCTTCATCGTCTGAGGATGGAGTAGAGGAAACGACATCTCATTCGCCTCAACGAACGCCCCTGGTTCCATTCCCGTCGTGTGTGTCGCCCCCGCACCGAACCCGATATTCCTGACCAGATTCACATTGGGGACAACTGCAATCCCGCCAGCCCGTTCAATCGAAAGTTGCCACGGCGCGGACCAGTCATCCCTCAGTTCCCACGTGGGCCTGAGGTTCCCATCGAAGTGCGCCCATGCACGACTCCAACTTGCCCATCCCCAGAAGTTGGCATATCTCGAGAAATAGTATGAAGCCGATCCGCGCCGCCGCCCATATTGATGGCTGTTACCGGCGATGTGCATGATTTGCGGCTGGTCTCGGTAATAGGTCAACAGCTCCTGGCAGAATCGGAAAAAAGAGCCGCTGGGCACACAATCATCATCAAGAATGATACCTGCGGCTGCCTCTCGAAAGAACCAGCTGATACCCGAGCTTGTGTTCTCCGCGCAGCCGAGATTTCGGTCGCTAACCTGCGTCCGGACCTCACAGCTCCAGTCAACCGTCGTCGCCACACGCCTCGCGGCCTCGCACCGTTCGGGCTCCCCGAAAACGCCGGGACGAGGTCCATCGGCCGCGACGTAGAGCGCAGGGGGCCGAGCCGCCCTGATACGCTCCATCACCGCCGCCGTGGTCTCAGGCCGATTGAACACAACCAGGAGCACTGGCACTTTGATAGGCACTGTAAGATCTGTCATGGACGCCACCGTGTTTCTACGTGTTCGCGCCGGCCCGGTACGGCCTCAATGCAGTGATTTCAAGCCCGCACTCGTGTGCCCGCAGGGGCGCGGGTCGCGTAGGTCTTCTACTCTCGATAGCTGTGAAACGATAGTGACTTGTACTTGCCGCCATACTTCAGCTCCAGCAATGGCAGCGCATGGAGGTTGCGTCGTGCAAAACTAGATTGGACCAGTACTCAATGGCGACGCGGTCAGCATGATGCAGGAATGCGAATTGCCCGTACGTATCATAGTCCGAGCACGCCGACTTCTCCCCCCGATCCAGGTTGCTGAGGATCGCATCTGTCCAGGGGCGGCCATGTCGCCGCTCAATGCTTGCCTTCAGTTCGCGCAATATGTCCACGGAAAACAGCATCTGATGGCTGGTAAAGGAGACAGGGCAGAGAACCTGCTCCCCCAGCAATCGGTGATACATCTCAAAATACGGCTGATAGTACTCGTCGCTGTAGTTAAAGACCACCCGACCGTCGCGTTCGTACACTTGGGGCCGGATCATCACAGTGTCAGCATCAACCACCAGGTAACTGGGCTGCGTCACGATGCTGTCGGCGCTAAGCTTCAGAAACTGCTGGTAGATCCATCGAGATCGATCCTCCCCTTGTACCACCAGATGAATTGCCTTGGGATCGATGGACACCAGATCCTGCTCGGGAACGTGCTCACATCGATGTTCTTTGCAGAGCTGCCGAATTCGCGGCGACTCTGGCGAGACAACGAAAAAGCGAGCGATTGGATGCCGGACATTGCGCCGGATACCAGCGATGGCGTAGGGCAGCACGCCTACGTCCTTCTCGGCGGCAGGGATCACGACGTCGATGGGCACCGCGCTCCGAAGCCTCATCAGACCCACGTAGAATACCGTTCGGTCAATCAGCTCTGGAATGCCCTCGCGAAGAACGCTCAGTTTTCCAAGCTGGCGCAAGGCGGAGCGCAGACTTGTCACAGTGCGCCGCTGCCTGCTGCGAGGAGGCGAAGCGCCAGGGTGAGCCGCTGATCTCCCATGCGCTGCAAGGGGAACCTGGAGAAAGGTGCCACCGCGGATGTCATAGCAAGCGCCACTCGGGAGGATACAGATCGGGATTGGGTCGGTCGACGTTTTGCCAGTAACGACGAGGTGCGTACACTATCTGTCCCTCCTTCTTGCCCAGCCAGGCTCCCCACCAACTGAAGGTGCTGTTCGCAACGATGTGATGCCGGCACAGGCTCATCAGGCGTAAATCCTCGTAGTTGTGCGCGTCATCGTTGTGCGAGACGTAGGTCGCCGCATTTCCAAGTCTCAGCATGGACTTGGCCCAATCCATGTCCTCAGAGAACACGAAGAACTGTGGATTCTGCACGTGCCCCTTCAATAAGCTCATGGCCTGTTCGTAGAAGGACCTTGGAAGCACACCCATGCCGGTTTCAACTCCGCTGGCGTTGTCACCATGACGAACGTGGATCGCTACGGAATTGCAGGACCTGATTTCAGTCGCCAGCCGCGTGTTCTTCTCGTCGAGGGGCTCCCGGACCGTGAGTTCGCTTCTGATAATGGGTTCAATCTCGGCAAAATACTTTTCGGTCTGCCAATAGCCTTCGAAGCTCACCATGGCCTTTACGGTGCGGTTGTATACCTGGCGATCAAAAGTGAAGTGACGGCTCTCCCGCTCTCTCACAACCCTTCGTAGATTGAGGGGCTTGCGCGCCTCTACAAACCCCGCGAGTATTCTGCTCCACTTTACGTATTTGCGCTTGATCCACGGTCGCTCCGGCAGCCTCGCGGCCGCTGCCCATGCAGATGTTGTCTCGGTTACGATCGTCCCCTGGATATTGAAATGTTGCAGACCCAATCCCCGAATGCCCAGCTTCGCGTCCGACTTTTTGACCTTCTGGTAGCCGCTTGCATCCAGAATCAGCTCCGCACTATTTACCAGGCACATCCGGCGGCCAAATGCGTATTGAAACAACTGATTGCCAAGTCCACCCCCGAGTCGGATGACAACCACTGGAGTCGTGTTCGTGCGGTTTCCCGAACCCGAAATCATGGTTTCTACCACGCCGACTTGATGGGCAGCCTGAGCCCTTGAGTGTGATCCGCAGCGGCCAACAGGGCCGACTTAGGTGTAGCAATCATGGCTGGATCATCCTGAGAGCAGCTTCTTCTTGCGTGCCATCCGAGCGCCCTTGAGGAACACCCCAACCCCGCGGGAACCCCTGCGCCGCAGGAGCCAGTTTTCCAGTCGCTGATACGCCGAGACGGGCGGCACTGCAGCCTCAAACCTGAGCCCGCGCTTTGTGGCACGCACGTGCATCCTCTCGAGCGGAAAGTCGACCGACAGCGATGAGTCGCTTAGCTGCAGCGCCGCTTGCATTATCCGGCAGTGGAGGATCCAGTACGAGAACCCGGCCTGCAGAGCCCGCTGATAGAGCTCGGCCGCCAACCCCGCCTTGCCTATGGAGAGCAAGTACTCGCCTAGCCAGTACTGGTCGAACTTGTCCATCGAATCCCTGAGCACAAGTGCCACCTGATCGCGCCCCATTCGGACCAATTCTGCATGCCTTGGGGCGTAGACGGAATGGTCCGCGGCCGCCGTTCGTACGGCGGCCTCCAAAGTGGGCGCGGCCTCAGCACAAACCAAATCCCTTCCGAGGATCAACTCCTTGGTCTCCTGGTTGAACACGTACAGAAACTCCGTGAGGATCAGCAGCCAGTTCCAGTTATGCCGACGCACGCGGTCTTCTCTGAGGTAGTAACTCTGATGAAACTGCACCCGGTGATGGTACAACGCGTCCGGACAAGTATATGCGGTGAGGCCATTAGCCAGGAATCTCCACGCAATCCCCTGAGTGTCGAAGCCATGTTCGGCCGGATAGCCACCGATTTGGTTGAAGGCTTCGCGAGTGATTAGGAAAGTGGACATCAACGAGCACTCGGATCCGTCCAGCAGCGACTCGAAAGGGACCTGCAATCCAGGTCTGGCGAACTTCGTGACGTAGGCCACATCGTTGATATCCCGTTTCTTGAACTTGATCGAGACGCCAGTCCCTACTGCATCACAACGCTTATCCATCCAGAAGCCGACCATGTTGTGTAGAAAGCCATGACCCATCATGTCATCACTGTCGAGGCAAAAGATGAGGTCGCCCATTGAATTCGCCACGGCGGTATTGCGCGTCGCTCCACCTCCAAGATTTTCAGTATGGCGCACGAGCTTGATATCCGGGTGCTGTGCCGCCAGTCGTCTCATGACCGCATACGTTCCGTCCGTAGAGCCATCATCTACCATCGTGATGTCGAACGGAATCGGAGAGCTCTGGCGATAGACGGAGTCCACGGCCTCCTGCAGCGTTCCTTCGCAGTTGTAGCAGGGGATAATGACCGAAAGCGTCGTCATCCTGGGCTACTCGCAAAGCTCTCTCGACAATCCACAGGATGGGCAATTGCGGCCTTATGGCGCTCTCCGGAATCCTTAGACGTTTCGCCAGGCACCATGTTCAGTCTCGTGGCGCCCGTTCCGGAGGTCCGCCGGTTCCGCGGACCAGCTTCCGCCAATAATCCATAGACAACGCGTTCGAGGTAAATCCTGCTTTGAGCTCCTCATATTTCGAGTCTAGATCGGTAGCGTTCAGCGAACGGACCTCATCCCAGCTCCCCACGATCCACATCGGCAAGCCCAGATCAGCGAAGTATCGCGTCGCGACCGAGTCTTTGACGATCGGGACGACACCCAGATACATGGCCTCCCAGGTCCGGTTTGCATCGATGCCGCTTCCCGGGGGGGAGAGCACGAATTTATAGGATATGAGAGTCCGGAGATAGTCCCGCTGGCTCATTCTAGCGGGCAACCGATCCACACACGGAGCCGCGGCTGCGATGTCATGCACGGGCTGACGCTCGGACGGATTCGTCGCAATCGTGAATCCAGCAAGGATTCGGCCCTTCCGCGGGCCGGAGTAGTCTCTCAGCTCCGTGTAATCCCTGGGTATTCCGACACTGTATTTGTAGAGATTCTCAAGTCCCAGCGGAATCGGTACCACCTTCTCGTGTCGAAACGTGTTGTTCTTGGCGAACCAGGCTATCGCTTTTTCCGGCATGAGACTAACCAATTCCTCGTCAACGGGAACGATCGAGTTGTGCGTGATAAGCTTGAACCTGCCCTGGACACTGGGAGCAATTCGCGCCATGAACTCCCTGGCGTAGTCGGTGCTGACAAAGATGATATCTCCGTCCTTGATCTTCCCCGTTGGGATGCGTCGATTGGTTTCGTCGTACACGTATTGCGCCAGGCGCCTGAAACCATCACCAGTTATGTACGGATCGCTCCCCGGGGCGCGTAACTTGGTAGATCCACCTTCGGATCTCACGGCGGTTCAGATGGAAAACCCACCAGCGCATGCGGAGCAGCTTCTCCTTGAGTTCGGGGTTCATCTGTCTTCAAGCTACGAAATCGTTGCGAGCCAGGGCAAAGTTGGGCTGGGCCCCCATGCCTGCCGCCCCCTCTGCATCCGATCACCCGCCCTCGTGTCCCACGGTAGTGCCCGGACAAGGTCCCTCCAGCAATCCATGAACAGAGCCGCCGAGGCGGGCAGGCCGCACGCGGTGTCACCTCGGCGGACGTTCGGACGAGTGGGCTCGCCTGGGCCAGATCGTGCCTGTCGCGAGTCAATCGATACCGAATCTACTTCCACCCGAGCATCTCCCTAACGCGGCGGAGGAGTCGTCGGGTGCCCCGGAGCAGCCTTGACCAGCAGAGCCAACGACGTCTGTCGCGAAGAGGCGGTTCTCTAACCGGATATAAGGCGACAGCGGCGCTGCTCCAGATTCGGCATGGCTGCGGTTCCGTCCTATGTGATAAACCAAATTGCCGATTGATACCGTGACAGGATCTTCACAGCGGGATACCCTGACGGCCGCCTCGAGCAAGACACAGTACATGATAGGATGATTGAATCCAGCCACGATTGCTTCTCGGAAGCACTCAAGCGCCTCGGCTACACGCCCCGCAGAAAGGTAATACGTTCCAAGCCAGTAGCGGTCGTACTTGCTCGTACTGTCTCTCAGCGCCTCGGCCGCTCCGGCGCGCCCGAGTCTCATGAGCGTTGGATAACCCTCGCGATAGATGCTCCCTTTCTGTTGCGCAGCGTAGAGCTGGTCCATGAGCAGACTCTGGGCGTGATCTGGGAACGTGTCGTAGTCCAGGATCTCGGCCTTGAGGTCGTCCCTGAACAGGTACAGGAACTCGTCGAAGATCCTGAACATGTTCCAGTGAGCCCGCCCTGCTCGGTCCTCTCGGGTGTAATAACTTGCGGGGGAGCCAACCCGGTGGTACTCTAGCGTTCTCCGGGCATGTGTAGGCCGTCAGGCCGTTGTACATAAAGCGAATGGCCAGACCTTGCGTGTCAAAGCCGTGATCCGTCGGATACCCACCGAGGCGCAAGAAGCCCTGCCTTGTGTATAGCAACGTCGAGTACAGCGGGCACCGCGCGCCATCGAAAAGCGATTCCAGACTAACCGCTTGCCCGGGGTTTTCAAATTCATGTGTGTAGACCACGTTCCGAATGTCCGAGCCTCTGAACTTGACGGACGTGCTGATACCCACCGCGTCGCATTGCTTCTCAAGCCAGAAGCCTGTAATGTTTCTCAAGAAGTCGGGCCCGAGCATGTTGTCACTGTCAAGGCAGAGTATGATCTCCCCGTCGCAGTTGGCAACCGGCGGTGTTGCCGCGCAGCTCCGCCGCCTCGATTGGATGGATGCCGGACAAGCTTGATATTTGGGTACTGCGCCTTGATCTTATCCAGTACCACATACGTATGATCGGTGGAGCCGTCATCGACCATCGTGACATCAAACGGGAGCTGTGACTCCTGGCGGAAGATCGACTCGACGGCCTGCTCCACCGTGTTCTCACAGTTGAAGCAGGGCACAATAATCGATAGCTTGGTCATTGGGACGGTTCCTTCAGCTGCACCACACGGCTCGACTTGCAGTTGAGATAGAATGCCAAACTATCGCGCTTTCGGCTCAGCTGGAATCCGGCTTGCATGCCGGGCTGTTGGAGACCCGATCGTCTCGTGCTCGCCGTTGATCAGTCCTGCCCAGTACGGCATGAATAGTGCGGGAGAATCGAATCGATGGCGAAGTTCCGCGTACTTTAGCTCCAAGTCACGTTCCGTGATGGCAAGTAGGTCAGCCCAGTTCTGGAGCCTCCAAAGCGGCAGCCCGAGGGAGTTGAACGCTCGCATCGCGGGCGAGTCCTTCACGATAGGAACGACTCCCAGATACATCGCCTCCCAAGTTCGATGCGCCTCCAGGCCATTGCCGGGCGGTGAAAGCACAAACTTGTACGTTACAAGGGTCTGCAGGTATTCGGGCTGGTCAAGGCGCCTCGGCAGACCCTCTGCTACAGGGCGCCCTCTGGGCGTTTTCGAGCGCCTCCGCCCGCTCGACGGGATGCGTCATGCTGAAACCGAAGAGGATTCGGTCCTTTCTTGGGCCCGTTGAAGTGCGCAGTGCGTCGTACAGTCTTGGAATTCCGGCCTTGTAGTAGCGCAGATTCTCCAGACCGATCGGAATGGGAACCACCTTCTCGTGCACGTGCGTATTGTTCTGCGCAAACCACGCCTGGATCTTGTCGGTGCAGAGGGCCGTGAGCTCGCCGTCAACTGGCAGGTCGGAGTTGTGTGAGATCAGCTTGAAGGGAAACATGATTCCGGGCTCCACTTCCCGGAAGAACCGCGCACGTAATCCGTGGACACGAAGACCACGTCGCCCGTCCGCACAGCTTCCGGCCTCAGTCCCTGATTGGTCTCGTCATACACATGGCGCGCCAGCCGCCGAAATCCGTCTCCGGTGACGTACGGATAGCTTGCTGGCCTCAGAATTTCGTATCACCTGACGCATTGTTGTTGTCGATTGAAGTGAACGATCTGCCAGCGCATCCGCAGGAGCCTGGCCTTGAGTGGTGAGTTCATGGCGTTCGCGCCGCTGAGCTTTCGACCGTGTTCCGGGACAATGCCGACATGCCACTCAAGCTTGGGCCGCGTCGCTCCCATCCACTTGCCACGATAGTCGATACTGTCGCGGGCCACGTCATTGATTTCGAAGGCCAGCACGTCTTCGACCGCCACGCCAGGCAGGTTTGCATAGTTGGCCGAAAAGGTCACCGTGTACGAATTGTCATTGAGCAAGTCGCCCGGTATGTGGCAACGGCCCTCAACGGCGCCGCCGGGGCATCGTTCCATGCGGGACGCCGTATTGAAAACCGCATACGCGCTCCTTGTTGTAGAGCTGGAAGTTAAAGATACAAAGGTACGTCGGGGCGCTGATTGCGTATTCGGAATGCGAGTTCCAACGGCGTCTCGACCGTCCAATAGTTCGGGTCGTGTCCAGGCGCTGCTCGAACTTCGGCAGCCAGCATACGGACGGTCTCATTGCCAGGCGCCGTGCTCATATCGTCCCAGCGCCGGCACTTGCGGGGTTGAGTGTGCTTTTCGAGATACGACGCCACCGTTTGCGCGGCGGCGCCCTCCAGCGCCACGCGCCCCTTGTCAAGCCAGATGGCCGTCTTGCAAAGCCCGACCACGGCACTCATGTTGTGGCTGACGAACAGAACAGTGCGTCCGCCATGGGCCACTTCATCCATCTTGCCAAGGCACTTCTTCTGAAACTCGGTATCCCCGACGGCCAGCACTTCATCGACCACAAGAATCTCGGGTTCAAGATGCGCCGCCACTGCAAAAGCCAACCGCACATACATTCCGCTTGAGTAACGCTTCACCGGTGTGTCGATAAACTGCTCCACGCCGGAAAAGGCCACGATTTCATCGAACTTGCGTCGGACTTCCGCCCGCGACATCCCCAGGATTGCCCCATTTAGGAATGCGTTCTCCCGACCCGTCAGTTCCGGGTGAAAGCCGGTGCCCACCTCAAGCAGACTTGCTATTCGGCCCTTGGCTTTGATGATGCCACTGGTGGGTGCGGTCACTCGCGAAAGGATCTTTAGGAGTGTGCTCTTGCCTGCCCCATTTCGACCGATGATCCCGACGGCCTCACCCTGCGGCACAGCGAATGAGACATCCCGCAACGCCCAAATGTATTCGTCCGGACGCGTGACACCTACTTCCTTTTCGACGGCGTGGAGTTGCCTCGCATTTCCGGATGCGGGGGAAACCGCGGAGCCGGGACGGCCGCGTACTCGCGTCCACCAGCGCCGCACGTCCGCGAGCGCGGTTGAGCCGCTCAGCGTCCCGAGGCGGTACTGCTTTGAAACAGCTTCAACGAGGACGGCGGTGCTCATACTGTATCCATGAAGGTGGCTTCGACCCGATTGAAGAGCAGCATGCCCGCAAACAGGAGCAAGACCATCACCGCCAAGCTATATGCGAGATTCCAGGGTAAGAAGCTCCCTGATCCCAACAACCCGTACCGAAACGTCTCGACCACGGCCGTCATGGGATTGGCCATCAGAAACATGCGCAGAATGCCGGTTGTCGAGGAGAGCGGATACACCACCGGCGTCGCGTACATGAAGAGCTGCATGCCGAACGACACCATCAGCCGCAAGTCGCGATATCTCGTCGTCAAGGCAGATATCGTGATGCCGCCACCCAGTCCCAGGCCAGCCATGATCAGGATCAACACTGGGAGCAGCAACGCGGCCCAAGTGGGCCTGATTTCAGCGCCCGCCAATGCGAATCCCACGAGGAAAACAGCGAACACGCCGAGCTGAATCGCGAAGGTGATGAGATTGGAAATCAGCAGCGATATGGGAACAGAGAGCCTTGGAAAGTACACCTTTCCAAAGAGGCCTGCGTTTCCGATGAAGGTGTCGGAGGTCTTGATCAGGCTCTGGGAGAAGTACGTCCAGACCACACTGCCGGCCATGTAGAATACAAAACCTGGCATCTGGTCGGTCGGGAGTTTCGCGATCTGGCCAAACACCACGGTGAATATGAGGGGCGTAAGTATCGGCTGGATCACGTACCATGCAGGGCCAAGAATGGTCTGCTTGTTAACGGAAATGAAGTCGCGCCACACGAAGAGCAGGATCAGGTCGCGGGCCTTCCACAGCTCATCCAGGCGTAGATCGAGCCATGGTCGATGCGGACGTATTATGAGATCCCATCGTTCGTCCCCGGTGCTCATTCTAGGGCCCCCGCCGGTAGCTCAGTCGAGTTGTCTGAGACCTCAAATCCGGTCCCGGCGACTCTGACGATCACGCCACCCGGCGTTGTCCGAACTGTGATGCCGCTTTCGATGCAGGTCAGGCGCATGATGTCGGTCATGTCATCGTCACCCGGTAGGTAGACCTCCGTCACGCCCCGTTCCCCGAGTTGTGTCGCGGTCTCGAGAGCCTTGTTCCGAAACTCCCGGTAGACCTTAAGGGAATCCCGGGCGTACAGCACGGCGCGCTGTGTGAACACCTGCAGACCCTGGGTGGTCAGGTCATACTTAAGCCGAGTTCGATCCAGGTGTGAAACCTTAACCCAGCCTCGCTGCACCAGACGCTTGATGTACCAGTTGACACTCCCCACGGCAATGCCAAGCTGTGCGGACAGCCCGGCTTGGGTCACCATGGGATCCCGGGCGATTTCGTTTAGAAGCGTGTACTCGTGCTGCTTGATTTCGGCCATGCGAGCATTCAGTTTCTGAATTCTCGCATACGCCGGGCGGTCTGTCAAGGGTGTTCTGATGGAGGCAGGCCCAGGGGGCGCCCTATCCTCACAGCGTGTTTCCCCCCGGCGACCGCCCCAAAAGCTTAGTTGTGCGGACCGCTCAGCCTCAGGCGGACCACGGTCCAGAGATACTTGCTACCGCGGTTGAGGTACTGTCCCAGCGATGTGCCGGTCTTTGACTCGCCGCTTCGCCTGGGCGGCGCTATGTATGGCATTTCACATACACGGAACTGCCGGTCACGCAGGACCGTGTAGATGAAATCAATGAAGTACTCTCCATAGTCGCCCTTCAATTCGTGCTTAGCTAGGACCGTCCTCCTCACCGCCACGAAGCCGCTGGTGTAGTCCGAGAACGAAGGCTTGAGCATGAAACGGATTCCCCAGTTGAGCACTCGGCTCAAGACCAACTGCGTGGCGCCGCCCTTGCCCACCCTGTCCTCCCCGCCTCCGATCGCATAACGCGAGTTCACCACCACGTCATAGCCTTGATCCAGCATGTAGAGCATTTGCCCAATCTTGGCGGGTGGATGCGAAAAATCGCAGTCCATCCAAACGACCACATCGAACCGCGCCGCATGGATGCCCTCACGCAATGACGCCGTCAGGCCGCGGTCGCGTTGACGGCGAATCACTTTGAGCCGTTGGGCATCCACGCCTGGAGTGTCTTGCGCCTTTTTCCACGTAAGATCCGGCGAATCATCATCGACAACCAGGATCTCGAACTGGCTCTGAGCCTCCGCCTCCAGACTGGCCGCGGTGTCTCGAATGAGGTCCTGGATATGGCCGGCCTCGTTGTAGGTCGGCATGACGACCGACACACCGGAAAAGGTCCGGGGTTTCACGTCTCCAACCTCCTGCACAAAGACTATGCTGTCGGCCCGCCGTGTCACCTCCACGAAGCCAAGGTCTTCATAGAACTGGGCCGCACGCCGATTTGTGATCTGCGTATCCAGCCGGTACTCTGGAACGCCGCCGGCCCGCAAGAACGACTCGAACGCGGTCACCAAAGCGCGTCCAATTCCGCGGCCCTGAGATCTGTTATCAACCACGATTGCAGTCAGAACCGCACGCACCTCGCCGCGGTCGGTCCGCACAGGCCGTGCGATCCAGTTGCCCTGCAGCCAGAGCCAGAGCTTCTTGGGGCTCGCGAGCATCTGCATTCCTGTCCGCACCAGGCGCGCCGCAGGCATGGTGCTTGTGAGGCGTGAGGCGAACGCGGCGGCGTCGATGGAACCGCTCACCACCCCTGCCACGCGGCCGTCGGCCAACGCCACCCCCGTGTAGCAATTCGGATCCACCGACATCCTGGCATATAGGTAATTGAGATGCTCTGTGCCGAGTCGCGCATTCAGCGTGTACCCCATTCCACCCATGTGGATGCGGACGACTTCCTCAATCATCTCGGGGGCAAGCCGGCGGATCTCTAATGCTTCAGGCGGATTCACCGCGCCGAATCCAGCACTTGTTGCACGGCCGCAATTACCCGAAGTTGTTGGTCGGTCTTCAGCCCCAGGCCGCTGGGCACGTAAAATCCGCGACGCGCGATTCTCTCGGTCACAGGATATCTTTCATTCTGGTACCAGCCCATCTTCTGAAACACTGGTTGCTCATGCATCCCCCAAAAGAACGGTCGCGTGCCAATCTTGAGCATTGCCAGCCTGGAGATCATCTCTGCGGCGTCCATCGGCACATTGTCGGCCAGAACCATGCCGTACACCCAGTAGATGTTCTCGGCGTAGTCGGTCCTCGCAGGCGGAACTTCCAGGGCCGGCATCGTGGAAAACGTCTCGTTGTAGAGCCGGCCCATCTTTCGCTTCTTGGCAACTGACTCGTCCAGTTTTTCCAGTTGGGCAATGCCCAGCGCCGCTTGCAGATTGGTCAATCGGTAGTTGAATCCGAGTTCCTCATGCACAAAGCGTCGTTCAGGGCTGTGGGAGAGATTTCGGAGCAGTCGGCACCGCTCATCAATCTCGGCATCGTCTGTCAGGACCATCCCACCTTCGCCAGTCGTAATATGCTTGTTCGGATAGAAGCTGAAAACGCTCACATCCCCAAAGCTTCCGCAGGGTTTGCCGCGGTACGTCTGACCATGCATCTCGGCCGCATCCTCCACGATTCGAAGCCCGTGGCGCTGTGCCAGTTCGAGGACCGGATCCATGTCTGTGGGCAGACCGTAGATGTGCACGACCATGATCGCCCGGGTCTTGCCCGAGATCTTCGCGGCCAATTGACTTACATCCAGATTCCAGGTTCGTGGATCGGCGTCCACCAAAACAGGTTTGAGTCCCGCCCGAACAATCGCCGCCGCGCAGGAGATGATCGTAAACGCCGGCATGATCACTTCGCTGCCTTCGGGAAGCTGCAGCGCCCGGACTGCGAGCTCCAGGGCAGTCGAACCATTGGAAACGGCAATACCATGCAGCCGCGAAACCCTTGCGGCCATCTTCTCCTCGAACTCCTGAACGGCTGGGCCCTCCGACGAGATCCAGCCCGTTTCAATGCAGCGAATCAGGTATTCTTTCTCGCGACCGTCCAAAACGGGCTGGTTCACCGGAACGAACTCATCCATGTTCAGCGAGGATCCTCTGGGATGACGGTCTGATCCTGCGAAACGCCATCAAAACGGACCTTGTCCGCTTGCTCCGCGTACGGTCCCTGCTTGACCTCAAACATTTCCACATCTTCAACAACTTCGAACCCGTGTCCCGCGGATGCAAGAAGTATGACGTCACCTTCTTGCAGGATACGACTTTCCAAGTAGCCTTGCGCCCGGCTGTAGAAGTCCACCCGCAGCTTACCTCGTCGGATGAAGAGGACCTCTTGTGTATAGGTCACCTCCCTCTGCACGGGCGAGTGGATGTGGGGTTGGATGACCTTGCCACCTGGGTGCTTCATGAAACCCAGCTGCTGGGAGAACTCGCCGGGTGTAAAGAAGTGGACACCCTCGGCCGCGAAGTCATGACGGACGATGATCGCCAGCGTTTCTCCGTCGCAAGTTACATTCTCTATGCCCATGGCGCTCCGATTCTGGAGATCACTCCCCATGCCTCAGTTCCGGCGTCCCGGACCCCTCGCCACTTGCGTCGGGGAGCGCTCTTCTCCGTTCGCAGGCATCGCCGCCCGATCTTCGGCAGGCGACCTTGCGCCAACTGCCAGGACAAACGACGGTACGGGACGACCTGACTACGTCCAAGGGTACCATGCTGCCTATACGGTTTGTGGCACCGACGTAGAAGCTCGGTCGGCGCCTCTCCTTCGCCACGCATTCAGGCCGCCAGTGGCCGCCGCTCCATAGCTGATTAGAATTGCCAACATCGGTTGCACGGGAACCCGGAATCGCTCATGCCCGCTCTGGCCAGGGGTCAAGACCAGGATCGCAATCGTGGTCGCGAGCGTCACTACGATCCATTTGAACTGGGTCTCAGACCGCCGGAAGGTCGCGATCGCTCCCGCGAGGGCAAGGAAGTAAAGGACGATCTGAAACGCTGTAAGAGCAAACATCAGGACGATTGCCGACGGGAATTCCGCCGCCTGCGCCAAGATCACGCGTCCGAGCCCATTCAGGCCACCATCCATTAACGGGCGCCAAAGATCCGGCAGGCTGTATTCCTGCCCCAGGTACTGCAGCCACCGATCGAAATTGGTAGCAATCAAGATAGGGACCGTTCCGGCGACGTGAAGTCGAGCGTAAATGGCCGGATTTGCCAGGAGGATGCCCCAATACTTCCCGGTCTGCTGTGGACACACGCCCGGATCAGACGCCTGTAGCCGGGATTGGGCCTCTTCCAAGGGAACGTGCTCGACCTCGCCTAGGACTTTGGCAACCATGTAGTCGCGCAGCGTAACACGGTCCACGGAGGAGAGCGCCGCGCAGTTCCAGAGTTGATAATTCCGTACATACCACGGCACAACCAGCAGCAAGATCGGCAGACTGAACACGATTGCACGCCGAATCGCATCCAAGTACCGCCTGCGCCGCGGTTGGCCTGCTCTTTGCGGGAAGAGAACAACGCATGCAACCCACAAGACCGCAACCAGCAATGCGATCGGCCTCACTAGGCATGCCAGGCCCCCGAACAATCCTGCGAGCGCTAGCAATGGCAGCTTCTGATCGTGCGTCCACGCTACTAGGAATCCTGCAGCCAAACCTAATGCTGCGGCAAACAGCGTTTCAGTGAGAACTGTCATCGACCAAAGCGCCGTGAGCGGATCCAGTGCAAGCAGCACCGCGCCCGCGAAGGCAGCCGTCGCACCGATTCGCCGCGCCAGAAGCGCATAAAGTCCAAATGCCAGGACGCCGCTCAACAGCAATTGAGCCAGTGCAATATCCCCCGCCCCGGAGCCAAGAAGAGCAAACACCGAGGCAAGGAAGAGCGGGTAGCCGACAGTGTTTAGCAGCTCTCCCGGACGTTCCGTGTTCCACGTGTAGGCCGTTCCCTTCAGAATCGAATTCGCGATGGGAATATACCGATCCGAATCATTGGCGATCGCCAACTCCGGATGTGCATACACCAGCGAAGCAAGAAGCAGCCGAGCCGCCAGGATGAGCAATAGCGCGATCGTGAGACCACCATCGATCCGGCGTATGCCATGGTCCGCATCTTTGGGTGATCCCACCAATCGTCCTCCCGCACCGCCTGAATCTGGTGCTGCGCTAGTTCTGGATGTCTTGCGCCCAAACCGCCAACGTCACCAGGCTGTACAGGCGCTTTCCATGATCTGCTCGGCCTGCAAGGTGCTCATCCAACATCGCCTGGATCGGCTCAGCATTGAACCACCGCGAGAGCGGCCCTCGCTCCCCCAGCAGGAGTTGGCCCGACCAATCGCGCAGCGGTCCGCGGAACCAACTCCCCAATGGTATTCCAAAACCCTGCTTGGGGTGCCGCTGCACTTCCCTTGGCAATGACTTGCCAAATGCCTTGCGCAGCAGGTACTTGCCCCGCCCGTTCCGAACCTTCATTGCATCTGGCAATCTCGCGGTCCAGGCAATAATCTCCTGATCGAGAAATGGCGACCGCGCCTCCAGCGATGCTGCCATCGTCATCCTGTCGGCCTTGACCAGGAGATCTCCGGGAAGGTACGTGTGGACGTCGGCGTAGAGCGTGCGGTCCAGCATGCTTCCTTTCGACCGTTCATACGCGTCCACCAGGAGTTGTTGGGCAGCGCCAACCGCAAACGTCCCCCAGATCCCTTCCTTCCAAAGGGTCCGCCGCTGCCCGTCCGAGAACTGGGAGCTCCAACGCAGGATGCTTGCCCGGCCATCCACCTCAGGCAGGCGCCCCAGCCTTTTCAAGCCGTCGACGATGCCCTGCCCCGTTGGTCTCTTCATTTCGTCCCGCAGGCCCTGCGTCACCGCGGGGACCAGACGCCGCGTCACCCAATCAGGTGATCGCAGGTAGGCATTCGCAAGCGGATCCAGCCAGTAGCGCTGATAGCCAGCGAATGCCTCATCACCGCCGTCCCCGTTCAGGGCGACCGTGACGCTCTGGCGCGTCATCCGTGAAAGATGATACAGCGGTATGGCAGAGGCATCTCCGAAGGGTTCGCCAAAGTGCCGAGCCAGCACGTCGAGCGTGGCTGGCAGATCCTCGTACTTCAGCATGAACTCGTGATGCTCGGTGCCGTACATCTCTGCAACCGCCCGCGCAAGCGGCAATTCGTTGTAGCCCTGTTCTTCGAAGCCGACTGAAAAGGTCTTGACCGGCGCGTCGCTCAGCTCCGCCATGAGGGACACAACAATGCTGGAGTCGAGGCCGCCGCTCAGGTGGGCTCCCAACGGTACCTCGCTCATCAGTCGAATGCGAACGGCCTCGCGCAGGCGCTCTCGCAGCTCTTCAACCAACTCCGCTTCAGCGGCGGTGATCTTGGGTTCGGCGCTGTAGTCCCAATATGAGCTGATCTCCAGATTCCCCGCCTCCCAGGTCAGAACGTGCCCGGCGGGCAGTTTGAAAACACCCTGGTACACGCTGCGCGGCTCCGGTATGTACTGGAGGCTCAAGTACAGATCAATTGCTCCGAGATCAACCTCAGGTCGCACCGGAAGGGCACGCACGAGGGCGCCGAGTTCGGAGCAGAAGTACAGCCGGTCATCCTGGACAGCGTAGTAGATCGGCTTCTTCCCCAGCCGGTCTCGGGCGAGCAGAAGGCGGCGACGCCTCACATCCCACAACGCGAAAGCGAACATACCTCGGAGACGCTGCACACAGCCGTCGCCCTCATCATCGTAATAGTGCAGGATGCATTCGGTATCGCTCTTTGTCTTGAACCGATGACCACGTGCCTCGAGCGCCAATCGCATCTGAGGGTAGTTGTAGATCTCCCCGTTAAGCATGATCCACGTGGTGTCATCCTCGTTCGAGATGGGCTGGTCGCCTCCTTTCACATCAATAATGGCCAGGCGCCGCATGGCCATCCCGATTCCCGCGGAGAGGTATGTACCTTCGCTATCGGGGCCTCGATGTCGGATTCCCTCGCTCATCGTGCGCAGCAACTCGCGGTCTACCAGGCTGTCATCCGAGCCGACGATGCCGCAAATGCCGCACATTAGCGTAGAACCTCATTCATGATTTCCAGGTATCGTTTCGCTGTTGCCTGCCACCCGTAGTCTTCCACGGCACGCTTTCGAGCAGCCATTCCCATTCGCGAACGCATCGCCTCATCGCCCAAGAGCTCGCGTAGGGACAGGCGGAGTGCATCGGCATCTCCTGGCGGCACGAGTCGACCCGTCTCGCCATCCACCACAAGCTCCTCGTTGCCCGCGATCCGAGTGGCGATCACCGGCAGACCGCTCGCCATGGCTTCCAGGACAGCGTTGGGCATGCCCTCATGTCTGGATGGAAAGACGAATACGCTGGCCGCCTGGTACTCCCGGATCAGGGCCTCCGGAGCCATCCAACCGAGAAGCTGCACGCGCTCCTGCAGCCGCTTGAGGTCCACTTCTTTCCGCAACTCGTCAAGCTGGGGGCCATCCCCGGCAATCCGCCAATCCCATGCCACATCCATCATGCCACCCAGTGCTTGCAGCGCAATATCCAGTCCCTTCTGGTACACGATTCGGCCTACCGAAAGCAGTCGGGGATCTGCATATCGCCTGGCCGGATCCCAAAAACGGTCTGCGTCAACTCCGTTCGAAATGACCTCGATTCTTGTCTTGGAACTGAACGCCAAGGCGAGGTCCCTCAGGCCCTGGCTGTTGGCCACGACGGCGGCGGCATCATGCCAGATAGCGCGCAAGAATGGCACCGCAAGTCGATGATAGAGCCAGAAATCATAGGGGCGAAATCCAGGGACGTCGCCGCCTCGGAGGGAAACGATGTACGGTATCTTGAACAGAACCTTCAAGGTCCACGCCACACCTCCAGATGGAAGACCAAAAAAGGCCACGACGACGTCCGGTCGGCTCTCCCTCATAAGTGACAGGCACCGAGCCGTCGCGCCCAGCATGAATATCACCTGCTCCAGTGCCGTTGAACGATCCACCCGTCGACGCACGGCCGGTCCGCGCAAGATCCTCACCCCGTTGAGCGTCTCCTCCTCGGGCAGATCCGCGTGCGCTGCTGTCACCACCGCCACTCGGTGTCCATGGCGCACAAATTCGCCGGCGATGTGCGCGCTCGCATTGCCTGCGCCTGCGCCAATGGGCGGATACTCGCTGTTGAGGATCAGGACCTTCATCCCAGGCGCTCCCCCTTGGACACTGCCGCGGAAGACGCTTCCGATCGCCATGGACGGCAACACAACGTCGCTCGATGGACTCCAGCGCTGCCATCAGGGTCCCGTAAGAAGAGGGCGGAAAATCCGCACATGGGCGTTCTCGCGGCACTAGGATTTGTATCTTGGAATACTCGAAAGTCATGGCTGGCTTGTATTGGCAGAGTAGGGGTTTCGCGACCCATTGATTCCAGGCATCGTTTTCCTCGATGAAGTCGCCGGTCTCCACTCCCAAGATTTCTGAGGATGCGCCACGATGGCCGCGAAACGATGGTCCTGCAGGTCCTCTATAGAACTGCGCAAGGTACTTCTCGTTGTCCGAGAGATTGCCATCTCCATGAGCGTGACCACTTCGTACTCGGGCACCAACTGAACCCGAGGCACCATTCCAAAGGTCTGGAGGTGACGTTCGTACATGAACAGCAAGTCTCCTCTGCGACCGCATATCTGCCGAACTTCTTGTCCGAGCGTGCTCAGGTCCGCCCCAGCCCTGAGTGGATCATACGCAAATCGTCCGCCCAGCCGCAGGAGCGCAAATGCCACGGGCACCAGAACTATCAAGGCCAAGATCGACCATGGCGCGACCGGGCGCTCCGTCGGCACTGGCGCCCTCCTCATGCGCACTTCCCTTTAGGCTATACGCCCCGAGCAGCGCCAATAGAACGAGATAGGCGTCCATGTTATGCAGGTCGCCGCCGCCCCCGATCTTGGTGCTCACCACTAACCCCCCCACAAGGAGCACCACAAGCAGTCCGGCAAGTGCGGCTTGGCGCAGCCAGTGAATCCCGCCGAGAAGTGCTTGTCCTCTCCAGATGATGAGGGCCAATAACGGGAAAAGAGACAATCAGCACCCCGGGTATGATGCCAATTGCATTGGTCGCACTTGGCCACCAGCGGTACCAAAGCAGCGCCGATGTGAAGCTGGATGCAAATGCTTCCAAGTTGCGTGTTGCCGGAGATGGCCACGTACAGCGCCTGGCCACCGATCGCCGACGCCACGCCCACGACGCCCCACAGCGATGGGACGCGCAGATATCGCCACAGATGCCGTTCACGAACGTACGGCGTTTCCAGCAGGTACAGCGCGATCGCCAGCATCGCCGGCACCGGAAACCAGTTCACGCGGCTCATCCCGGCCCAAACCGACGCCGCGATCACGGCAGCCAGCGAACGCCGTCGATGCGTCATGCTCACGCCAAGCATCACCACCAAAACACACACCTGAAGGTGGTAGTACACAGCTCCCTGAAAGAAGAAAAGAAAGAGCCATCCGCCGACGAGCGCTGCAGTGATCCGACTGCGGATGCGCAGCCGACGAACCATCGCCCAAGCCGAGAGCGAGGTGAGCCCTATCCAGAGCAACACTTGCCACAAGCGCGCTGCCCACAAGGGGATCGTGCCCGCCGGAATGGAATCGACTGCAAGCAGGTACCGGGTGCCATGCATCACAGAGAGCGGCACGAATTCACCGTAGAAGGTCTTGGAGAAGACCAGAGAGCCGTAGTAGTAGCGGCTTGCCTCCGACCACCCGATCGAAAACGGATAAGCACTGACTGCCTGTTCCCAATGTAAAGAGCTCGGCCGCCACGCCACTCACGAGCATGGCCGCAGCCATCGCTCGTTCCCACCCCCACCCGGCGGTCATCCGAATCCCGGCCGCCTGGGCCAGGACCAGCCACCAGAACAACCAAAGAAGCCGAAAGAAACCTTCCAGACCGCGTCCGAAGAAATCCTGCCTGGCGAGCAGGAACACGGGCACTGGCAGGACAATGAGGACCACCCCTGCTATCAACGCAACGGCGCGATTGAGCTGGGCTGCGACGGGCAACTCCCAGCGGGATGTGGTCCGCGGCTTCCGGGCAGCAATATACAATCCAACTCCCAGGTTGACGGCGAACAGCACCATCAGCAGCGCCCACTTGTAACGCGTCCGCAGCTTCTGCAGAGCCTGTGTCTGAACCTGAGTTTGAATAATGGCGAGCAGGCAAATGGCTGCCCCTACAGCAAAATACGTCCTCACGAAGCTGCCGATGCGGTTCGCCTTTTTCATCATGGATCTGGTTCGACGACCTGAGAGAAACCCTAGTCGAGAGGTGCCCCTGCCGGTTCGGGGTCTTCCACGGTCGCCAGGATCCCTGGCAGGTAGATGGCTCCGGCAAGGCTGACCACCACATACAGCGTCCTCATAAGAACGGCCACGGTCAAGCTGGTGGGCGTGCTCAATCCGGCAATAGTCGAGAACAGGAATGTCAATGAGAGTTCCTGCACTCCGTAGCCATTGATCGAGATTGGCACGAGAGTGACGAAATAAGCCACACTCCACAATCCGGCAATCAAGCTCAAGACTCACGTGACCGCCCAACGCCTGGATCAGGATGTACATGGTCGCGAAAGTGCTCGCCATGTGCCCCCACGTGCAACTCAGTGCGGCCAGGAGGGCAAACGGGTGCTCGAACCAGATTGAAAACGTGAGCAGAGTTCGACGCGCGAAGGTGATCCCGCGTTCCACGAGTCCGCCCAATGTCCACGCTTGCGCAACACCCGGCCCCAGGTCTTGGAGTGTTGGAATCAAGCCCAGGGGGAGCGTGAAAAGCATCCCCAACATGCCAATGAGCCTGTCCGCCGCGATTGAGGCCAGGCAGACCGCCCGGTCATATCCAAGCTGCATCGCCCCTGCCAAGCGAACCACATCTCCGCCGATCGTGGTCGGTAGGAAGTTGTTGGAAAAAAGGCCGGTGAAAGTCAGTGCAACGGCTCGGCGGACCGAGATGCCCACGCCACCGGAGCGCAGCAGGACATACCAACGGGCGGCCACGAACAGTCGGGAGACCACCACCAAAGCCAGCGCCGTTGCCACCCGCGCCCAGGATAACTGCTTCAGCGCGCCGAGAACCTCGCTCCATGCCTCCCCGCGCACAAGCACGACAATAAGCACGATTGCCATGATCGTGCCGACAAGCCGCAGCAGCAGCCTGCGGTTATTGGTGAGCCACTTGATCATTCAGCCGTCCGGGTGGGATTGTCTCCCGAACCGTATAGGTCAACTTCTTCTGAGATTCGTGATACGTCCTTGCCAGCAGTTCCGCCATCAGTCCCATCAGGACTGATTGTGAACCCAGGATCAGAAGCATGATCGCGATTTGGAACACCGGCGACCCCAGGACAGGAACACCATACGCAAACCGCCGCACAAACAGGTAGAGCAGCAGTGCCGAGCCGGAAAAGCCCAAGCCCATCCCCACTCCCCCAAAAAGCCGCATCGGCTTGTTCGAATAACTCAGCAGGAACTTGGCGGTCATCAGGTCCAGGATCACCTTTAGGGTGCGATCCAGGCCGTACTTGGTCTTGCCGTGCACGCGGGGGTGATGCCGAACCGGCATCTCCGTGATCCGCGCCCCGATCGAGGAGGCAAACACCGGGATGAACCGGTGCATTTCGCCGTACAGCCGAAATCCCTCCAGGGCATTTCGTCGGTACGCTTTTAGCGTGCAGCCGTAGTCATGCAGGTGCACTCCTGTGACCGCCGAAATCAACGCGTTCGCGATGACCGACGGTACAGTCCGGGTAAAGGCGTTGTCCTTCCGCAGCTTTCGCCAGCCGCTCACGACATCGTAACCCTCATCCAGCTTGCTCAATAGCACCGGGATATCCTCCGGGTCATTCTGCAGGTCCGCGTCCATCAACACCATGATTTCCCCGCGGGAGTGATCCAACCCGGCCGAGATGGCAGCCGTCTGGCCAAAATTACGACGAAATACGATCACGCTCACGTGCTCCGGTTCTTGGGCTGCGATCTTTCGGAGGATGCCCAGGCTCGAGTCCGTGCTCCCGTCGTCCACGAACACCACTTCCCAGCTGCGATCCAACGGCTTCACAGCACGACAGATAGCATCAAAAAGCGCCGGAAGATTCTCTTCCTCATTGTAGACAGGGATGATCAGTGAGAGATCCATGGATCGCGTCAGAATTCGCTGGCCGGTGATCCCGCCAGGGGCCGCCCCCATCGCCAAACACTCTCGTCGCCGAAGCTACCAATATACTCCATTTGCGGTATGTCGGTGAGCGATCGCGTTGTGATCAACGAAGCCTCAAGGCGAATAGCGTCGATTACGATCCAGCCTGCCTTGTGCTTCGCCACAAGCGCTTTGATTTCCTCGGCGGATGTCCCCGAATTGATGCGGTATTGTTCGCCGAACCTTGGGGTTGCCTCCCACGTAGCATACAAGCCGTAGACCGTCGATATGAGCGCATCTCCCTCGACTACATGCTTCACCATGTATGCTTGGACAGCGGACATGTCATGCAGGTAGTCTTCCGAAATGGGCATATCCGGATCCCGCGATAGAGTTGGCAACAAAACCTGGGCCGGATTCAAGATCAGCAGCGAAAGACCCAGGGCGAGCACCGGACCCGTGGCTGGGCCCTTCCAGGGCATTGCGCGCCGCATCCATTCCCACAGCCAGGACAGCCCGATTCCAACCAGGCCGATATACCAGAATTGCGTGGATATCAGGTGTCTGGTGTGAAAAAAGGTCCTCGAGAATAGCGCAAACACCGCGAGGTAGGTACCAAAAAGAGAGGCAAGGAATAAGGGCACAACGGCATGTCGGCGTTCCGCAAGGGCAATCATCGCGCCTATCACAACCGCGGTCGCCACCACCAACCCGGCCCGGTCAAAATACCACTGCTGAGGTGGATTCGGAAAGAAGTAGTTCAGCGGGACTGGATTGACCCTCGGTAGAAGCAGCAACTTCGTGAGTTGTTCATGATAGAAATACCAGGCGCACCATGCAAGCCCGATCGCGGCGGCGCCCAGGACTGGCCCGTTGGACTTTGCCCGCCAATCGAAACGCATCAAGATGAATGCCCCGAACACCAAGTACGCGATGAGGATCGTCCGAAACGTTGAGAGCCAATCGATCCGCAATGCAAACACCGGCGGCGCCAAGAGCCCGAGCGCCAGGAGAAGGACGCGTGGCCGCAACATTGCTTTCCACTGCCGCACCGCAACAAAGGACGGAGGGATGGCCTCAATAAAGGAGACCATCGCCAGAGCGATCAAGTAGAAGTACAGAGGGTAATATGCGTACTCCCTCGCCACACGGGCAAACGTAATGATCCACGGACTGCTGGCAAACATGAGGCCGGTCGTGATGGCGGCGGGCTTGCTGACTTTCCGCATCAGCGCATAGAGAGGGATTTCCGCAAGTACGTTGAACGCCACGCCGATGGCGCGGGCAACCCACACCTCGTGCCCCAACGCACCCAAGGCTGCTGCCACCGGAAACGTCACAATCCAAAGGCCGCGCGGATAGACCGAGCTTAGCTGCGCTCCGCTCAGGAGCTGATCTGCCGCGATCAGATGATAGTATTCATCCACCGCCGGATACACCGCGCCCAGGTTGAACACTCTCAGGAGCAACGCCAGGATCATGATCGCGCCCAATATGGGGAGTTCTCTCCTGATGTCTTCCCCATCGGTTCTCCAGTCGCCTGTCGGACGGGTGGTATGGCTGACCCTGAGGATCGATTCACCCGCACCCCACAATCCCAGGACGGCCAGCACCCAGAAGTGCATAAATCCAAGAGTGAGCACGAAGTTCCGCGATGCAATGGATGGGACATTGAAAATTCGTTCGTAGCTGGCCTTGCCCGAGCTGAGGTGAATCCGCTCCTGGAGATCCCCCCAACGGATCTGGAAGTCGCCACCACCTTCCGGGCTCGTGAACACAATCTCCATGCGCTCACCGACCTTGCCGCGCCACTCCATGGAATTGTGCAGTGGATCAGTAAGAATCAGCTGGTCGCCGCGACGATCCCACCCAACGTATTTCAGCGTGTCGTAGGAAATGTCGCCCAGGGAGGAATTGATCCAAACGATTGCGGTACCCGAAGGCGCACCCGAAGAAACGACTGTGAACTCTTGGCGCGGGAGGAGGAAGCCCACATACCTGCCCGGTGCTTGCCATCCGCTCGTACCAGCAAAGAACAGGAAACCTGCCAGAGGTGCACCGAGCAGGACCAGCCAAAGCGTTTTCCACGTGCGAACGCGCCCCGGCGTGCGACCCACTTTCAGAATTGCAAAGTAGTAGGCCGTGGCCGCGGCCGCACCCGCCAGCCCACTGACGGCTATGAGCAACCGGCTGTCCGCCGGGAACAGGTCGATCAACCAGTAACCGCTAACAAAAAGGGCCGCGGTCACTCCAAGGAGGACCGCGAGCAACAGGCGCCCGAAGCGGGTCGCTAGACGACCGACTGTAAGTGTCCGCCGCATGAAAGATTCTCGCAGACCGGCCCCGCTGCGGCTAAGCCCATCCCTGAACTACTTCTTCGCGAGCGCGCCAGGTCAAAATCAACCATCATGTGCACCAAATCCTCGAAACCAGTGGCAGGCTCCCATCCCAGCTCAGCACTTGCCTTATGCGGATCCGAAACCAGCAGGTCCACCTCGGCCGGTCGGTAGAATGCCGGGTCCTGCACAACGTGGTCCTGGTAGTTGAGGCCTGCGCGCCGAAAGGCTACGTCACAGAACTCCCTCACGGAGTGAGTCTCTCCACTGCCGATCACGAAGTTATCGGCCTTTTCTTGTTGCAGCATCATCCACATTCCGACCACGTAATCGCCGGCAAAACCCCAGTCCCGGCGGGCGTCCAGATTTCCGAGCCGAAGTTCCTTCGCCAGGCCATGTTTGATCCGCGCAACTCCGTCACTGATCTTGCGGGTTACGAATTCCATCCCTCGCCTTGGGCTCTCATGATTAAACAGTATTCCAGACACGGCAAAAAGGCCAAAGGACTCGCGGTAATTCACGGTGATCCAGTGACCATACACCTTCGCCACTCCGTACGGGCTGCGAGGGTAGAACGGCGTCGTCTCCCGCTGCGGCACCTCTTGCACCTTGCCGAACATTTCGCTCGACGACGCCTGGTAGAAGCGTATCTTCGGATCGACGAAACGGATGGCTTCGAGCATTCGCGTGACGCCGAGGGCGGTCACGTCGCCCGTGAGCGCGGGCTGGCTCCACGACGTCGGTACGAAGGATTGCGCCGCCAGGTTGTACACCTCGGCCGGTTGATACTGTTCGAACAGCGACAGCAGCGATCCTTGGTCCGTCAGGTCGCCAGGGATAACAACGATGTCATCTAGTATGTGCTGGATGCGCTCATAGGTTACGGTGCTCGCCCGCCGCGCCATGCCGATCACGCGGTACCCCTTTTCCAGCAGAAGTTCGGCGAGGTACGAGCCATCCTGGCCGGTGATGCCTGTTATGAGAGCTGTGCGCACGTGCGCTCCTTGCAGTCGAGATAGTCGCCGGCGGACGCAGCACTACGTGCGACGAGCCGACGCTCGATTGTATCCTGTATTCTTGGCCCATTGGGCGAAACCGCACCTAGGGCTTGCCCCCTGAGGCAATCGCCCTGTCCCACCACGCACCAATCAAGATGATCAAGAGCACGCTGGCGATGCACAGGCTGATGACCACCATGATCGGGAAGTGGATTCCGATCAAGTAGTAGCGGGCCAGGTACCACTGTCCGAAAAGCAGAAGGCACACCAACTCCGCGGCCAGCACTCGAGGCAACCACGGGTCACGGCCGGCCCGCCAGGAGAGCCATGCCTTTCCCACCACCAGAGCTTGAATGCCGAAGAAGATCAGGCGATAGCGCGGATTGTCCCACTGATCACCACCGGCGCGGACTGCGCAGATGAGTATCCATAGCCAACTGAAGGCTGCGAGCCACAGCCATGAACGGCGCTCGGAGTTCCTTTCAACCATCCAGATACTCAACGGCGCGTAAGCCAGCACGGGCAAGACGGCGTACCATCCGGCGGAACGCAGGATTCCGATCGCATGCCAGGTCGCCGTAGTCGGCTCAAGGATTGCTGGCGGCAGCAACGGCTGGGTGATTCCGTACGCGACCACGAATAGGAACTGAGCCGCTGGAAAGAGCCGTGAGAACACGTTCTGAATTTGGCCAGAGCCGCGTTCCAGTTGGTAGATCACCCATGTCACCGAATCCTGGAACCACGTTGCCACGACCTCGATTGGGGTTCCTCCAGTCGGACTCGATGTTCGGAGACTCCAAGCAAGTAAGAGGAGCGCAGCCGCGCCTAAGATTACGGCGCCGATCCAGATGGGTGCCTTCAACCTGGCTGTCGCGCCCCGGATGCCGAGCCACACTGCGAGCAGGACAACTGTCGCCAGCGCAATCCCCGGCGAGACTGCCGCGAGCCCAAGCAGACCGACCAAGATCCACGTGACGGCCGCGCGGCCACGCTGCTCCAACAACTCCGCGAATCCCCAGAGCGACACAGCAATGAAGGTCAGCAGAAACGGCTCCCGCATTGGTGCACCGCCGGTGAGCACGGACTCGGGATAGAGACAGTACAGCCAGCATGAGAACGCTGCCAGGCGGTTGTCCCAGATGCGGGATGAGGCCCGGAGGAAGAAGGGCACTCCGAGCGCAAAGGCCAACGCGGCAAGCGTCGTTACTAGCAGTGGCCGGTGAGCGTCCGGAGAAAGCACACGGTAAGTTAGCGCGCTCGCCGCTAGCAATCCACCGTATTGGTCAGTGTAGTAGCTCCGGTCGAAAGCAGCCCAAATGGGCGAAGTCGAGTCAGCCAATGCCCAGGCCTGGTCGTCACGTCGATGGGCATCCGTAAACACATGGCCTGCCCGATCGTCCGGGTCGTCATAACCGTCCAGGGGGAGGACCACGTACAGGGCTGCTCCCACCACGACCCGCAGTCCTAGGGCGAGCCCAGCCATGATCGCGAGAGTCCGTCCGCCACCCGCCCAAACCACACACCATCGCAGCGCCAGCAGGCCAAGGAGAAGGAGACATCCGAAGGCCCACCAGCCGGTCCAAAAGGAGCCAGGTTGGAGCGCCGCCAGAATTGCACCCAGTACGGCCGCCGTCGGCGCGATCCAGATTACGCCTTTCGGCACGGCGAATTTCATCGTAGTTCCAGACCCGCAAGCGCTCGGCGTGCCCTCTGAATCCAGGTATGTTGCTCCACTTTCGCCCTGGCGTTCTGCGCAAGCTGACGTCGCAGTTCACCATTGTTGGCCATCGCCTCGATCGACTTGCGCCATGCCTCCAGATCGCCCGGAGCACAAAACGCCGCCTGGCTTTCGTCCAGAACCTCTCGGATCACAGGTAGGTCAGCTGGAGATGATCGGCCGTCGCGCAGCCATGTACTCGAACATCTTCATCGGGTTGATCACCTCGGCAATTTCCTGGCCGCTGCTCGCCGCCACGGAGGCCTTGTAGGGCATCACCAATATGTCAGCGGCGGCTTGATACATCGGGAGTCGGCTGTTCTCAATGAATCCCGTTAGGAGCGCGTTGGACAGGCCCGCCTCCTTCAGCTTTCCGTTCCACTCACTCACGGCCTCGGCGGTTCCGCCGACCAGAAGGAAGCGAAATTCGGGTAGTCCCCTGGCCAATTCCAACATCATGTCAATTCCGCGCCCGCGTAGAAGTGACCGGTGAACCCGATCGTGAATCCCTCGGGCAATCCCAGCGCGGCGCGGGCGGCAGCGGAAGACGGTAGGTTCTCGTAGCGCTCAAGGTCAACCCCGTTGGGAGCTACTTGTATGGCCGACTCGGAAAAATCGCGCCCGTGGAGCGTTCCAGCGCGAGTCGCAGCGCCGCAGTGGTCACAAGGAGTCGGGTTCGCGGCGAGCGCATCGCCTGCCGCAACCATTGCACGCCCAGGCGTCCCGCCACGTCCGCGTGCATTTCGAGGACTGTTGGATGGCGCTGCCAACGCCGCAAGCGCGGCCGTCTGTGGGAGCCACGTGTAGATCGAGCTCAGCTCGATTCTGCCTCGCCCGCTGGCTGGCGCGCCAGACGAAATCCAGGCGGCGCATCCCGCCGCCGCGATGGTAGCCACTCGACCGCAAGCACCTGAGAAAGCCCATAGTGTGCCTGGAGTTCGGTCAATCCAACCGGCGCTGACCTCCGCCGGCACGAACAGGCGGACCTCGTGCCCCAGCTGCACCAAGGCGTCGCAAACCTTCATGGCTTGAATCGAGTTGGCTGTCACCGAGGGGACACGGGAATTCGAGATGGCCGCAATTCGCATCACTGTTTCCAATCCAAGATCGGGGCATAAGCTCCCCGAATGAGTCTTTCGTGGTTCCGCCGTGCTCCACTGCAGTGGCCCCGAGCGACCACGGTCTCAAACGACGTTACATTCCCTTGGCTTGCGCCGCGCTCAGACCCTTCACTCGCCGATTGACCTCCCGCAGGCCGCGTCCAGCAATCAATCCGACCGAAAGCAGGTAGTAACCAGAGAGCAGCGCAGCCTCCATCACGTATCCGAAAACGGGAACCAGGGGAACAGCCAATGCCAGCTTGAGCACGCCAGCAAGTACGACTGCGCCCAGGGCGAAGCGCTGCAGGCCAAGAGAGAGCAGCAGAGGTCGGTTCCAAAAGAGGGTGTAGTTGAAACACGAAGCCCGCCAACAGTGCGAGCATTGCCGGATAGGCCGCGCTAAATTCCGCGCCAAACATCGAAAGCAGCCAGTGACCGAGGCACGATGAATGCCATGGCGAGCACGGCATTGTAGAAAAAGGCCAGGCCCGTGATGGCTTTGAGGAAGCTCCGCAACCTCCCCCAGGCCCGCTGCACCACAAGCCGGTTTGCCTCCGGATACACGCTCAAGATCAGCGGATCCGCAGGAACCGACAGGAGTCCCACGATCGTGTACGCCACTTTGTACAATCCGGCCGCTTCATTATTCAGCAGGAGCCCCACCCAGAGAACCTCACTCTCGCGAAAGACCAGGATCGCAGTGGCGCTCAAGTTGGAGCTGACGGCAAACCCAAGCAGCTCCCGGAACGAGGGCAGTTCGGAACGCTTGGCAGCGCGCCATCCGCGCCCAGGGCCCGATCGGCTGCCCTCCAGGCCGCCACGAAAAGGCCGATGCCCAAGATGGCCTTCCCCACCAGGAAGGCGCCGAGCACGGCGAATAGCACGGTCGTCGTGGGAGCCGAGTGACCACGGAGCCAGATGTACGTTGCCGCAATGATAGCCGCCGAACAAAGCGCCTGGATGAAATTGATCGTTCCGCGCACACGGATCTGATTCGTGATTTGCAGAACGCCAGTGGCTGTCTCGGCGTTGAAGTTGAAGAGCAGTCCCGCCGCGTAGATCGCAAACATCCATTCCGTGTCGGGGGTCTTCGTCACAAATCGTGCCGCCAGCCCGCCGCTCGCTGCGACCATACAGAACGCCAACACTGAGACGGTCGCCTCTGCCAAAGCCGGATACCTTCAATAGCGCCGCCGCTTTCGCTTTCTCGTTCCGCTCGAGATATTCCCCCCCATATCGCACAACCAGCTCCCTCATCCGAAACGAAAGCAATCCATTGATGGTCGACGTGTAGCTCATCACCACGGCGATCAGGCCGTATCCGGCGGCGCCCAACATTCGGGCCGCCAGAATGCCCTGAAGTACGCTCAGGGCCAGTCCGGCGGCATTGCTGCTGAAAAGGTGTGCGCTGTTTCGCACGACCCGTCCGAGCAGTTCGTCTTGGAACAATGATGGAACCCGCTTCATGCAGTGACGATGTCCTTCGCCCAGTGCCGTTCCTTCGAGTACCAATCGACCAGCAGCCGAACGCCTTCGCTCAAGGTAATCCGCGGCTCCCAACCCAGCAGGCGACCGGCCTTGGAGACATCCGCCCAGTTGGAGAACATATCCGCCATATTAGGCGGACCGTATTCGACACGGGCCTTCTTTTCGATCACGCCCTCCATCATTTTGATAAGGGCATTGATGGTTATCACATCATGCCCTCCGAGATTAATGATCTCGTAACCGAGCGGCTTGAGGGCCAGGATCGTGCCTCGCGCGATGTCGTCCAGGTAAGTGAAACCGCGTGATTGCTCCCCCGTCCCATTCACTCGCACGGACCTGCCCTCGTGGATCCACTGGCAGAATCGGAACATCGCCAGGTCTGGCCGGCCGGCGGGGCCGTAAACCGTGAAATACCGCAGGACACTGACGTCCAGACCGTGAAGGTAGTGATACGCATGGGCCAGAACCTCGGCTGCCTTCTTGCTGGCCGCGTACGGCTGAAGGGGTTCGCTGCTCGAGGCGGTCTCGGGCGTGGGGTAGGGTGGCTCAGCCCCGTAGATGCTCGATGTGGATGCCAGAATGAACTTCGGTATCCCCGTCTTGAGGCATAGCTCGAGCAGGTGCAGCGTTCCCATCACGTTCGTTTCGTAGAATTGTTCGGGATTTTCAACGCTGGCGCGCACACCCGCCCGCGCCGCCAAGTGGATGACGGCGTCGAATTGCTCTCCAGACAGATCCTCCACTTCGCGCCTGCTGGAGATGTCAAGTTTTCGAAATTGGACCCGCGAGGCGCCGCTAAGCAGGCCCAGACGATGCTCCTTCATCCGCACATCGTAGGCATCATTTAGGTTGTCGACGCCGAGCACTGTGTGCCCGTCCGCCGCCAGCATCGTTGCTGTTCGGGACCCAATGAAACCGGCCGCACCGGTGATCAGGTAGTATGACATGCTGCCTCAAGACACTTCAGAATTGTCGATGGCCGTATGGGTGCCGACTGCCGCCGATCATGCCCTGCCTCTCGGGCGCACGCTTCTAAGGCTCACAGTCTCACCACTTTTCGCCCAGCGTCTTCGATCTTGCCGAAGGCATTTCGCGTGTCGAACACAAAGGATGCCTTCTTCAAGGATGGAAGGATAGTCATAGACGGCGTGGTTGGTCACGATCACGACGGCGTCGGCCTCCGCTACGGCATTCATGACATCGGGCACCGTGGTCATTTTCCAGCCTTCGGTATCGTGGTGGATCTCAGGTATGTAGGGATCATGATACCGAACTTCGGCGCCCTTCTTCTTCAGCAGGGCGATCACGTCCAGCGCGGGCGACTCGCGTACGTCATCGATATCCGGCTTGTACGCGGCTCCGAGAACCAGCACCTTGGAACCCCGCAATACCTTGCCGCGGTCGTTCATCGCCTCCAGAATCCTGCCCACCACGTATCGCGGCATGTTGGTGTTGATCTCGGACGCCAGCTCGATGAACCGTGCGTTGTAATTCATCTCTTTCATCTTCCATGAGAGATACATGGGGTCGATCGGTATGCAGTGGCCGCCCAGGCCGGGTCCCGGCGAGAACTTCATGAAACCGAACGGTTTCGTGGAGGCCGCCTCGATCACCTCCCATACGTTCATCTCAAGGCGCTCGCACATTATGGCCAGCTCGTTCACCAGCGCGATGTTGATCATTCGAAATGTGTTTTCCAGCAGTTTGGTCATCTCGGCCGCCTCCGCGCTCGAGACGGGAACTACGGTGCGGATGGCGCCCGCGTACCAGGCACTTGCCACTTCGGTACAGTCAGGCGTGATTCCGCCGATGACCTTCGGCGTGTTTACGGTGGTCCAGTCCCGCCGGCCTGGGTCCACGCGCTCAGGCGAGAAACAAACGAAGATGTCGCGGCCCACCTCGAGCCCCGTCAAGTCCCGGATCTTGGGTACCAGCACCTCGCGCGTCGTTCCAGGATACGTTGTTGATTCCAGGACGATCACCATGCCGGCGTGCGCATACAGCGCCAGTTGTTCCACGGCCGACAGGATATAGGACATGTCGGGATCGCCGGTCTTCCGCAAGGGCGTCGGCACGCAGATGCTCACTGCATCCGCGGATTTCAGGTCAGCGAATTCACTGGTCATCTGCAATCTGCCGGATTTGCTCAATTGCTGTATTGTCGCGTCCGAAACGTCTTGAATGTAGGACTCCCCTCGGTGGAATCTCGCCACCTTCGTGGCATCCGGATCAATACCTGTGACGTGATACCCCGCCTCAGCAAAGGCAACCGCCAGCGGCATGCCGACGTAACCCATTCCGAGCACGGCCACCTTCGCCGACTTGTCTCCAAGCTTGCTCAACAGCTCGTCTTTTACCGTCATCTTGGCTCCGAGGCGCACGTTTTCGGCAGGCTGTGTTCACCCGCCCCACTTGGACCCTCCACCCCCGCGCAGGGCCTCCAGTCTATCAGAACATGCTCATCTGCTTGGGCTCGTCTTCAGGGGCCGTCGTGGGCGCGAGCGTCTCCGGTGTCGGACGACCCAGTCCGCGTCGGGCCTGCTCCAAGAGCTGCGGAAGCTTGTTGAAGTCTGCAATGATCGATGGCTTCAGGGACGCCTGGTGTAGGGCAGCCGCCGGGTGAAACATGGCAACCACGTAACGCCCACCAACTTTCTTCATCTGACCGTGCACTGCGCTGATCTTGGCCCCCGGAAGAAACCTGGTCATGGAGAATCGGCCCAACGTAATGATGATGCTCGGATTGATCGCCTCGATCTGCCGCGCCAGGTACTCATTGCACGCAGCGAGTTCCTCAGGTAGCGGGTCGCGATTGCCCGGAGGCCGGCACTTCACCACATTCCCAATCCACACTTGGGATCGCCTCAGACCGGCTGCGGCAAGCAATTCATCCAGAAACTTGCCTGCCGCTCCAACAAACGGTCGGCCCTGTTCGTTTTCGTGAAACCCGGGTCCCTCGCCGATGCACATGATCTCAGAATCGGCCGGCCCCTCGCCGGGGACGGCCAGTTTTCGCGAATGCTGCAGAGGGCACTTTACGCATATGGCGACCTGCGCCGCAATAAGCTCGAGCTCCTGTTGGGAATTCACGGGGCCTCCAGCGGCTCTAGCGTCATCAGGATGGCATCCTCCCCGTTGTCACGGTAGTACGCCGTCCTTCGTCCCGTGATGCCAAAGCCGAACTTACGATACATTGCTTGCGCGTCTTCGTTGCCTGCGCGCACCTCGAGGAAAGCGCGCCGTGCACCCGCAGATTGGGCATCCTTCAGTGCCTCCCTCAGAAGCAGGCTGCCGATCCCACGTCGCCTGTGGGTTGGGTGCGTGGCGATCGTCGCGATGTGGAGCTCGTCAACGATCAGCCATGAGACGATCATCGCCACGACAGTGCGGCCGTCGCTTTCCGCCACCAGGCAGCGCGACGCCGGGTTTCCTCTCCAATTCGTATCGGTAGCTGGTCTCGGGCCAGGGGAGACTAAATGATTGCTGATCAATATCCACGACGGCCGGAATATCAGTCAAGACCATCTGACGCACGGTTGCGGTCATGCGGGAATCGGCTCACCCGTGTGCAGGTACAGCGGCGCCAGTGCGGCAGCGTCATCAACCTGAGCATTCTCGTAGCGCCCCCAGCCGATCTCTGCGAGCACCGACGGCCTCCGGACACACAGATGAAGCGGTGCAACAACCACGCGTGCTCGCTTACGCGCCAGCCGCTGGCGTTCATCCGGCGTAAGCTCACCGGCCACGATCGAGGTCTTGGTGATCGCCTTGGCAAGCTGGTCCACCGTTGTAACCTGGGGCGTTGTCGCTGCCATCCATGCCCCTTCAACCTCACCCCGGAAGGAGGGCGAGTGTTCCGGACTTGCCGGCGTGAACTTGTACCAGTTGACTGCGATGCGACCTCGACCGGCCTGTAACACAGCCGCGAGCGGAAGCTCGCTCGGCGGTTGCGCGGAGGCCAGAATGTCCAGCGTGGGCACACCAATCAGGGGCAGTTGTCTGGCCAACGCCAGCCCCTTGGCGAACGCCAGACCGACGCGCAACGCAGTGAACGAGCCCGGCCCAATGGCCACAGCGATCACCCGGAGGTCCGTCGTCTTTACCCCTGCCCTTTCGAGCAGTTGAGCTACCGCCGGGGCCAATTCCACCGTGTGATGCACGCGGCTGTTCCAAAGCGACTCTACAACTAACTGCCCCGAATCCAGCAGGGCGATTCCGACCTGCGCCGTGGACGTATCGATCGAGAGCAGCATCAGCCCACCCCAAACATTTCCTGCTGAAGTCGTTCGCGCAGTTGTTCATAGCGTGCCCCCCGGGCTGTAAACTGAATCCGCCGTTGCTCCTCTTCGATGTATTCAAGTACCACGCGCAGCTCTTCTTGGGGTAGCGCCGATTGCATGCGCTCTGGCCACTCGATCACGAGTGCGCCCTCGCTCAACAGCCGGTCCACGTCCAACTCCTCCGCTTCTTGGGCCGACTCCAGACGATAGGCATCCAGGTGGAAAAGCATGGCCGCATCCGGCCTTCTGTACTCATTGACCAGCACGAACGTCGGGCTGGTCGCCCCGTCCAACGATCCCCAGCCCTGGGCCACGCCTTGTACAAAGGTCGTTTTGCCTGCGCCCAGTTCCCCTTGCAGGCAAATCAGATCGCCGCGCTCGAGGCCCCGCCCCACGCGAGCTCCGATGCGCCTTGTTTGCTCAGCGCTGCGACTGAAGAAGTCGAATGTGTGTTGATCCAGGATGGGCACGCGGAGATTATACGTCAGCGCCTGAACGCCATCAACCCAGCGACTGCTACCTCAAGTCTCCCGCCCGCATGCATCGACGCGGTTCGTGCCCGAGAAGTCCCTCAGGCCGAAGGATACGGCAGAGCCATTTGTTGCGTCAGTCGGATGCGCTCACCAAGTAGTCGTGCTACACGCTGTGCAGACTCGGGCCTGGCTGCCCGCCGGGCTGCCTCTGCGACTATGCGCCTTTCATCCGGCCGACTCAGCCAGCGGGTTAAAAGTCCGCACAACGATTTGCGGTTTGGGTGCCCACACCCCAGCCCCTTCGGCCTCCACGTAAGCGACGTTTCCATCTTCTTGACCGGCGATCTTCGCATACATGATGATGGGCAGATTGGCGTTCAAAGCTTCCGTGATCGTGCCAGGCCCCGCCTTGGTTACAATGATGTCAGCCGCCCGCATGAAATCGGCCATGTCCCTGGTGAACCCGTAGATAAACGTCGGGTTGTCCCATCGACGGGCGAGCAGCGACTCCTGCAACTTGCGGTTTCTACCGCAGATCACCGCCAGTCCCAGGCGCAGTCCACATTCGTCGACTGTGCGAGCCGTCTTGGACAGCGGTCCCATTCCGTCCCCGCCACCAACCATCAGCACCATGGGAAGATCCGCTGGCCAACCCAGGCGTCGGCGAAGGGCCGCCTTATTCCCGGGAGGTGCACAGTAGCGCTCCCCCACTGGCAGGCCCACAACCTCCAGCTTATCCGGCGGGGTGTGATAGGCAATGGCATGCTGTCGGGCTGTCTCCGTGGGTACTAGGATGCGATCAGCTCGCGCATCGAACCACAGCGCATGGGTCGTCACCAGATCGGTGACGACAGTGTACAACGGAGGACGCTTTGGCCCTAGAGCCTTGAGAGCCGCAGTGGTCGCCAATGGATGCACGCTCACGTACAGGTCAGCCGGATGCTGATCCACCAACTTCTCCATCGTCCGCTTCATTAAGGGCCACAAGGAGGCGGTGAGCACCCGCGCTTGGGCGCGGCCGTTGGTGGCATAGAACGATGCCTGCCACAGCCGCCGGGCTTTGACCATTTCCGGATACAACCGCGGCATACTCCGCATGGGACCTGGTCCAAAGCCCTTGAAAAAGTCGACCATCTCGGCGACCATGAGCTCGCCGAACTCCTTCTCCATCGCCTCGATGATGGCCTCGGCCGCAGATCGATGCCCGCCGCCTGTATCGGAGAAGAAGAACACCACACGCGCCTTCTCAGGCATCGGCCCCGGCACCTTTCCGGGTCAGATTCAACTTCAGGCGCTTCGCCAATTCGCGGCGGGTCAACATTACTCGACGCTTGCAGGTCGTGCATTCCAGGCCGATGTCTGCCCCCAATCGCACCACCCTCCACTCGAATGACCCGCAGGGATGCGGTTTGCGCAGGCGCAGGAGGTCATTGAGTTGCAGATCCGTGAGCATGATGGGGTTTCCTCTGCAGGCTCATCCTGGCCCTCGCCCGCAAAGCCGCGTGAATTATAACCGTGGCACGCAGTCGCCGCGGCCTCTGGCCTGTGTTACACTGGCGCCAAGCGCAGGCGATTTGGGAGGGAAAGCATGAGCGAACGCGAAGCCTACACCATCAAGATCGCAGGCTTGGAGCGTCATCTGCGGCTGTTCGAGATAAAGCCGGGTCTCCGCATCGCAATCCTCAACATCCTCGGAGATACGGAACTTGTTCAAGCATGCGCGGCGGAGTTGGGAAAGCGGCTCAAGGCGCTGACCTTTGATGTGCTCGTCACGGCGGAAGCCAAGTCGATCCCGCTTGCGCATGCTCTCTCAGCCGAGATCCACAAACCATACGTGATCCTGCGCAAGACCTACAAACCATACATGGGTGATGCCCTTCGCGCTGAGACTCTTTCCATTACAACGGGTCAGCCGCAGCTTCTCGTCCTGGATGAAAAAGACCGCTCTTTGCTCGCCGGCAAGAAGGTGGTGTTGCTGGATGACGTTATCAGTACCGGCTCAACTCTTCAGGGCATGCGCATTCTGATGGAACGTGCGGGCGCCTCTATCGTAAAGGAGGCCGCCATCCTCACCGAGGGCGAGCGCTCCAGGTGGGAACAGATCATTGCTCTCGGCCATCTCCCCCTCTTCACCGATTAGTGCAAGCTAGTTAGAGCTCGCTTCCGACCGCGGCCCAGAGGCGATCAGCCGCATCTTGGCCGCGCGCTTCAGATTCTTGATCGCCTTTTCCCGTTTCATCGCGTTGCTGCGACTGGTCTGCCTCTCCACGTGCACCAGGCGCACAGGTCTGCGCGAGCGGGTGTATCGGGCGCCTCGCCCGGCGTTATGGGCGTGCAGGCGCCTCTCCGGATCGGTGGTCCAGCCCGTGTAGAAGCTGCCATCGATGCACTGAACGATGTAGCAGTAGCACGGCAGTGCTTTCTTCCGTGGCACCTGACCTCGTCCTGCTATTTCCGGGAAACGCGTTTCTCAGACGAGAGCCGCGTGGCTTCAGCGATTTTGCCGCCAAAGAACAACTTGGTTAGGTGCTCTCCCAGCCCCGGCAGGTCCACGGGTTCATCGCCCTCCATCAGCCATTCGGCCGCATTTCTTTCATCCAGCCAGTGCTCCCGCGCCTGATAGCTATGGCGTAATCGTTCGCCAAGTTCAGCACCATCTTGTCTTTCGATTTCGTCCCTCATACCACGGAGCGCCGCGATCAGCACATCCAGGCCATGCACCACCCGGCCGGAGTTCGCCAGCGCCGCGGCCTCAATGGAAGCCGGATCGTCAAAGTAAGCCATACCCCCGGTCACAGCAGCGTACGGTCTACCGGCCAGCTTTCGGGCCTCCAGCCAGCCTGCCGTGCCAATGCTCGCTTCAACTAGCGCAGATGAGGCGAGCTGTGGTAGTAAATGCGCGGTGGTCATAATGCCGTCGGACTCGGCTGGATCGGCCAGCATCGGTTTAGCACCCAGGAGTTCTCACAACATTGAGAGCCAGCTCCTCGACAGGGCCGTTCGAGCGCGGCGACGACACGATCATGATGGTCGATCGATGGAAGAACTCCGGACTTGCGGCTTTGGTGCCCCACTCAGTCGTGACCAGCAGGGAGGGATTTGGCGCCGGCACGAGGCCTATGTGAATCGCATCGGGGGGCAGCAATTCCTGTACCCACTCGTTCACCAGGCTCCGACTGGGCGCAGTGTCCACCAGCACGGCACGCTCTTTGAGCCACGGACGGATCTTCTCCAGCACGGGACGCATCTCGGCGAGCGGGACGCACAGGAACAGGACATCCGAATCACGAACGAGTTCCTTCAATCCCACGCTGGCGTCGATAGCCTGCATCGCCGAGGCCGCTCGCCCGTCGTCCGAATCCCGGGTCGAGCCCAAGACCCGATCTACAGCGCGCTTTGCCTTGAGCGCCAGTCCAATGGAGGCGCCGACTTGCCCCAGTCCGATAATTCCGACGGTAGTTGTCATTCCGTTCCTCTCGCTGGTTCAGTGGATTATACTCGTGCCACTTATGCGAATGAATCGGGGGCTGTATGCCTTGCCGCTGGGCAAACCCGAGACCAGGCAACGTCTCACATCTGTCCAGGTCTTAAATTTCGAGAGCCGCGGACGCCGACCGCGGCTCTCACTTGAAAGGAGGAGAAGAGAAATCACCTTACGGCGTCGATCTTAACACCGGGACCCGGATTGCACTTGACGGCAAACCTACGCTTGCCCTACGATTGTCCTGCATTTGCGGCCCCTTTCGGTTTTGAGAGGGATGCACACGGGATTGGCGGCTTCCCGTAAGGGATCGGGCCGTCCAGCCGTCCGGAGATATCGGGATCCGAGCAGGCGAGCACGCTCAGGTTCTGGATGGTGTGTTTCAATCCTTGGGGGGTACTCCACACAGCTTGCACTGTTGAGAGGGCATGCGCATGAAAGTCAAGGACTGGCTGATCTTCCTGCTTCTGGGCGGCATCTGGAGTTCATCTTTCCTGTGGATCAAGATCGCCGTGCAGGAGATTGGCCCAATCACCCTCGTTGCGTTTCGGGTCCTCTTTGGACTCCTCTTTGGTGTTGCCGTGGTGCTGTTTGGCCGAGTCCAGTTGCCACGGCGCTGGTCAGATTGGATGCCGTTGCTTCTCCTGGGCATCATCAACGTGGCAATCCCGTTCTTTCTTATCTCATGGGGCGAACAGTCAATCGACTTAGCCGTCGCTGCCATTTTGGATGCCACAGTCCCATTGTTTGCGATCGTGATCGCGCATCTCAGCCTGCACGACGATAAGATCACACTCCCAAAGGTCGCCGGCTTGCTGTTGGGCTTTCTTGGCGTCGTAGTCCTGATGAGCAAGGACCTCGGCGCTCCGGCCGGCTCGCTCCTCGGTCAGGCAGCCGTCGTGGTTGCATGCATCTTCTATGCCGGGGGTTCGGTCTACGCCCGCTTGCACACCCAATCCACACACGGCATTCTGCGAAGCGTCGGACCATTGCTCTCATCCACCGTCATCATGTGGCTGGCCGCGCCAATCGCGGAGGCGCCGCTTCGGATTCCACAGCTCCCTATCACGTGGGTGGCTTTGCTTTGGCTGGGTATCCTCGGATCCGGCTTCGCCTTCATCCTCTCTTACTACCTGATCCATGCCATCGGACCGACCAAAACCACAATGGTGACCTACCTCTTTCCCCTCGGAGGCGTATTGCTCGGCGTGGGTTTCCTCGGCGAGCAATTGACCTGGCAGTTGATTGCCGGGGGCCTGCTGATCATTGCGAGTTTAGCAGTCGCGAATCTTCACCCTGCTGCGCAAAGGCAAGAAGCGTGAAGACGTGATGGCCGTCGATCAGAGCGGGCATCGATCCGGGTTTGTGGCGGTCATTGGGCGACCCAATGTGGGTAAGTCCACTCTCGTCAACGGCTTGCTCGGCCAAAAGGTCGCGGCTGTCTCACCACGCCCGCAGACGACTCGCAAGCGCCAGCTGGGCATCCTGACACGACCGAAGCTTCAATTGGTCTTCGTCGACACCCCGGGTGTACATGCGCCGCACCACAAGCTTGGCGAATACATGAATCAGGAAGCCGAAGCATCATTGGAGGGCGTCGATGTGATCCTGTTTGTGGCGGACCTCACGTCCGAGCCGCTCGAAGACGACACCCGCCTGGCCGACATACTGCGACGGCTCAGGCGCAGCCCTCCGATTGTCCTGGCGGGAAACAAGGTCGATCTCCTCGAGCCGGGCCTGGCCAAGACAAGGCTGGATTCCTACAGAGCTCTGCTTCCAAACGCCACCGATCAACTCCTGATCTCCGCCACTGGCGGCCAGGGACTGGAACAACTGGTCGATATTCTCGCCCGCATCTGCCCCAATCGGCCGCCTGAATACGATGAGCAACAGATAACCGACCTGTACGTCAGGGAAATCGCCGCCGATCTTGTGCGCGAATCCGCGCTGCTGGCGCTGCGTGATGAGGTGCCGCACGGCCTCGGGGTGCGAGTTGATGAGTACAAAGAACGCGAGACCGGCGTGGACTACATGCGGGCAACGCTTCTGGTCGAACGCGAGTCACAAAAGGCCATCGTGATTGGACGCGGCGGCAAAATGATGAAGCAGATCGGCACGGCGGCCCGCCAGCAAATTGAGGCCATGACCGGCCGAAAGGCGTTCCTCGAATTGCGAGTCAAGGTCGAGAAGGGCTGGCGCAACCGGGAGAGTGTCCTCGAGCAGCTGGGCTACAGACTCAAGCACTAGCCTCGACGAAGCTCCCGCTGCCTCAGCGTCATGCCGTCAGCTCGGTTCGAGCAATTGCGTTTGCGCCATTGCCTCGATCACGCCCAGGACGGCTGAGTTATCCAGTTCCCCCATCCCGATTTCGATCATTCGCTCATACAGCCGGCAGTTCTCCTGGGTCGTGGGCAATGGCATGCTGTATTCGCTTGCTGTGTCCATGATGATGTGCAGATCCTTGAGTTGCATGCGGGCCTTGAAGCCGGGCGCGCGATTTCCCGCAAAGAGGCGCGCCGGCTTCACGTCCAGGGTCCAGCATTGAGCCGCGCCGCCTCGGATCGCGTCCACCACCTTGATGGGATCAACGCCCGCCTTTCGTGCGAAGATTAGGAGCTCAGCCATCGCCACCATCTGAGCCGCGACCATGATCTGGTTGGCCGCCTTGGCTACCTGGCCCGCGCCTGCATCTCCCACGTGCGTGACCGACTTGCTCATGGCCTGCAGAACAGGCATGCTTCGTTCCAGGGCCGCAAGTGGGCCGCCAACCATGACGGTCAGTGTCGCGTCGCGTGCACCGATGTCGCCGCCTGAGACGGGCGCGTCCAGCGAAAGCACGCCCCGCGCGGCGAGCTTGTCCGCGATCAATCTGGCGCTGGTCGGCTTGATGGTCGAGTTGTCGATGTGGATCAAGCCGTCATGCGCCCCATCGACGATCCCTTTGGCTCCAAGTACCACTTGCTCCACGTCCGGAGAGTCAGGCAGGTTCGTGAACACGATGTCCACCTGGGCGGCAACCACGGCTGGCGAACTCGCAGGCAGTGCGCCTTCGGCCACAAGCTGCTCCACGGCCGCACGCGAACGGTTGTGCACAACCAGCGGAAATCCCGCCTTGAGGATGTTGCGCGCGATTGACTTCCCCATCAGGCCCAGACCGATGTATCCGACTCTAAGCATCACGGCTCCTTGCGCCATCGGGCGCGGTGCGGCACATTATACGGCGCACGCACGCGGCGAGCATCATTGAGATCTCGAGGGAACAGCGGGGCCGGGGATCTCTGAGTTCGAAGGGGCTCTCACTCTCCGCGAGAACAAACGGCCCGGCACAGTGTCTGTGCCGGGCCGCGAGGTCGAAGCGTGTTACTTGATCTCGTAGCTTACACTCACGGTCGCCGTGATAGTGAGCTGACCGGTCTGGATCGGAACGGATGCGGCCTCGGCACCCCCACCGCCGCCCTTGCCGTAGGCGGAGAAGACCTGCGGCGGCACGCTGCTATAGAAATCGATCCTTTGCAGTTCTCCGAGCTTGATGCCCGCCGCGGTGGCCAACTCATTCGCCTGCTGCGCCGCATCCTTCACGGCCGCGTCCCGGGCTTCCTTGGTGGCCGCGGACTTGTCCTCCACGTCGAACTGGATGCTGTTGACGCTGTTCGCGCCAGCCGAAAGGGTCGCGTCCAACAGGTCGCCCAGCTTGTCGATTTCCCGCACCGTCACGTACACGCTGTTGTCCACGACGTAGGTCGTACCGCGCCGCTCGCTCGTCTGCGGATCGTACTGGACACTGGGATAGATGCTGAAGTACGCGGTTCGGATATCCGTCTCCTTCAGGCCAAACGTCTTAAGCGCCTCGATGACTTGCTGTGTCTGCTTGTTGTTGTCTGCAACGGCCTCAGCCGCGGTTGCGAGTTCGGTGTGCACTCCGATGTTTATGTAGGCAACGTCCGGCTGAAGGTACACGGTGCCCGTGCCGGTGACGTTCAAAAGCCGCTGCGGCGGCGCCGCGTTGGCTACGACGGTCGATGGGGCACATGCGCCCAGTACGAGCGCAGCCAGCATCATTCCCACGACCAAGAAAGACATTCGTTTCATACTCGACTCCTTTGATTTGGTGTTGGCCAAAGGACGACGGATCCGGCCGGAAAGTTCCCGGTCCACCCTGCTTCCTTGCCGTTGGCGCGCGCCGATTCTACTTGACGCGGCGCCCTTATTTGAATACAACTACCCGAAGCTCATGCCTGCCAATCCGCAACAACTCCTGGAGCGCATTCGGGAATTTGGAATGGGTCTGGCCGCCTCGCAGGCGGCCGACCGGGCCGCCAGGGAATCAGCATGGCTCTTGCTTCAAAGGGCGGCCGAGAGACCCGAAGAGGTGGGTGCCTGGGTTGACGCCGCCGCGGCCTCTGACGAGGGGCTCCGCTGCGCAAGGCCCTTCGAAGCCGGATTCGCATCCGGGTTCCTATGCGAGAAAGCGGCACCGCCTCCAGCGCTGCTCGCCGTGGATGGCTCACAGATCCTTCCGGATCGGCACGAGGAGATCCTTTTTGGGCTCATAAACATTGGGGCGGTTCTTATCGTCCCGGGCTCCGGTGCCGCCCCGATGGTCACCTCCGAGACAACGCTTCTGTTTGGAAGTGAGCTGCGAACGAGCTCCGATCGCTTTCTTTCGGAGGGCGACTTCTCACTTCAACGCGACGCGGCAGAGCGCCGAAGCCTGCTGCAGCACAGTCTGTCTCCGGGCTCGATCGCCCTGACGGATGGGCCGCTGGAACTCTGGGGACCGAAAGATCCATCGGACCCACGAGCTTTCGATCGGGCGCTCCAAGAATACATCCGGCAGCTCGGTGGGGCCCGACGCCGCGAGCTGACACTCGCGGGATATGTTGACAAGCCCGGTGCGGATCTGGTGATTCGCATGCTGGAGGTGGCCGCTCGTGCGGCCAATTCCACTCCGGCGTCCAGCGGCGGGGGATTGCGCGGTGCGTCAGACCGCCACCTGTTTGGCAGAGTGCTTGGCCCGGGTTGCCGTTCAGCGGTGTTTGAGCTGGTCTCGGCATCACGGCTCCGATATGCCGGCGACTTGGCGCTGCACTTCTTCTATCTGAATGCCGGCGACGAGTCGCACCCCTTCATCGCTCGCGTCGAGATCCCGAAGTGGGTGGCCGTGGACCCGGACCGCGTTCGCGTGCTGCATCGAACGCTTCTTGACCAGTGCCAACTACTGGCCGCGCGGCCATACCCCTATATTCTGCATAGGGCCCATGAGACCGCGCGCATCTCCATGCAAGAGAGGCAACAGATCAAGCTTCAGCTACTTTTGGAGATGCGCGCCCGGGGTCTCGAACCGGAATCCGCATCCCCCAAGTCCTCAGCCAAGGGCGTTTCATGACGCCGAGGGAGTCTCTCGATGAACTCAGGGATTGAAATTGGTCGCCTGCTGCGCGCGGACGCATCCCACTTCGTTGCGGGCTGCCGCGTCGGTGCCTCGAGCGTCCCGGCATTCGGGGCGCTTGTGAGGGCGCCGGCTGGAGTTGACTACCAGGTATTTGGCCTGATCTACGACATTCGCATCGAAGACGATGGCCTGGTGCGTCAGCTCGTCACGGCCGAAGGCATAAGCGAGGAGGTCATTCGCGATAACCGCGAACGACGCATTGTTCCAATCGAAATGTCCGTCGTGGTTGTTGGCTGGGAGCAGGCTGGCGGGATCCGTCACCAGCTTCCTCCGCGACCGCCGCTCAGCCTGGATCAGGTCTTCCCGTGCGATCCCAACACAACCCGGCGCTTCACGGCTGACGAGAAGTTCGGCTACTTCCGCCATTTGCTCCGCTCGCCCGAGCTTCCACTCGGCGAGTTGCTTGCCGCGCACCTCCAGCAAGCACGCATGGCGCATCCCGATCCGGATCACTGGACCTCGAGTGCTGTCAGGGAGATCATCGTCGTGTTGCGGGATGATTACCCGTTGCTCACCTCAGTGCTGGGCGCGCTGCAAAGCGCCTTGAGCGACGGCGCCGTGGACAAAGCCGACAAACAATAACCGGTTTTCGGGACGAAAGTCATTTGCCCGCCCAGCCTGCGAATGCTACACTTGTCCAAACCTTGAACAGGAGATCTGCCAGATGACTGGTAAGGTAATGCTCTACATTGGGGCCGTCGATTTTCTTCTTGATCGGCCTCGTTCTCTTGTTCTTCGGATTTGTGTACTTCACTGCCGCCTCCTCCGTCGGCGGTAGCGCGACGACCGGGGTGATCCTGGGCATCCTGGCAATCATCTTCGTCGCCGGCGGTGCGGGCCTGGTGTACGGAGCCATGCGCGGTCAAAAGACCGAGGTCGTTCAGCAGGTCACCATGAATGTCGACCTCCCTGGCAACACCAAGATCTCAGCGGTAACCTGTCGCAACTGCGGGGGCACCCTGAAGCCCGAGAATATCAAGATGGTTGCTGGGGCGCCCATGGTCGAGTGCCCATTTTGTGGAACGACGTATCAACTTACCGAGGAACCCAAGTGGTGATCCATTCGTATGGAGTAATGCGCTTTAGAGGTCTTCGGGAGTCCATGATCGAATAGCGGCTGAACAACTCGTGCGGTCCACAGGGAGGGCCTATGCTTCGGAGACTCCGCGCAGCCATCCTCGTCCTTGTCATTGCCCTGCTTCTGCCAGGCACCGCCTTTGCCCAGGACTACCTCTTCGGCGTTGACACCGCAACCGTCGATGTGTATTGGAATGCCGACGGCACATCTTCCATCGGATACACCTATCACTTCATAAACCAGCCGGGCGCCCACATCATCGATTTCGTCGATGTTGGCATGCCGCTCAGTTCGTTCGACTTATCAACGGCCACGGCCGACGTAGATGGCGCACCGGTTTCGGTCTCGAAAGGCGAATACCAGGGTAGTGGCTCCGGATTCGCCGTCGTGCTGGGCTCGCGCGCCATTCAGCCGGGACAAAGCGCCACGGTACATGTCTTTGTCGGGCGCGTGACTGGTGTCTTGCACGAAGACTCCGAAGACGTCAACTACGCCAGCGCGGTATTCGAGCCCACATTCTTCGGATCCCAGTATGTCACGGGCAGCACGGATATGACCGTGGCCTTTCATTTGCCGCCGGGCGTGAAGCCTGACGAACCTCGCTATCATCCACCCCAGAACTGGCCCGGGGCGGCAGAGCCCTCAGCTGGCATCGATGACCAGGGTCGCGTCATCTACTCGTGGAATTCCGCCGCGGCGAGTGCCTCGCAGAAATACACCTTTGGTGCATCCTTCCCCAAGTCCTACGTGCCATCCGATGCGATTGCGACTACCCCGGCGTTCGACATCGGAGCCATCATTACCGGCGTCCTGAGCATGCTCCTGCCCATCGGGTGTATCGGCATCTTCGCTCTCATGTTCATCGGCATCCCCATCCTTGGTGTGATCCAGGGTCAGAGACGAAAGCTACAGTACCTGCCCCCAAAGATCTCCATCGAAGGACACGGTATCAAGCGCGGCCTCACGGCCGTTGAGGCCGCCATCCTGCTTGAGCAGCCCTTGGACAAGGTGCTCACGATGACTTTGTTCGGCGTCATCAAGAAGGCCGCGGCGACGGTACTCTCCCGGGATCCGCTCAACATCGAGGTGGCTTCCCCAGTGCCCGAGGGCTTGCGTGAATACGAGAAGGACTTCCTCGCGGCCTTCAAGCAATCCGGACTCCGCGAGCAGCGGAAGGCGTTGCAGGACATGGTGATTGCCCTGGTCAAGTCGGTTGCAGAGAAGATGAAAGGCTTCAGCAGAAAGGAAACACAGGACTACTACAAGGCGATCACCGAGAAGGCATGGGCTCAGGTGGAGGCCGCACAGACCCCGGAGGTCAAAGGGCAACAACTGGACGAGAACATCGAGTGGACCATGCTGGACAAGGACTATGATGATCGGTCGCGCCGGGCGTTCAGCGGGCCCATCTACGCGCCGCGCTGGTGGGGCAACTATGATCCCACGTGGCATCCTGGTTCAACGTCGACGGCTGGCGGCGCCCGTCCCGCAACTGCCTCCATGGGCGCAGGCTCGCCGCTGCAGGGACAAAATCTGGCAGCTTCCGTTGTAGGCGGCGTCCAGGGCTTTTCCAACAAGGTCCTGGGCGATCTGAACACTTTCACCAGTCGGGTCACGAACGCGACCAATCCACCACCTCCACCTTCGACATCGACCTATCGAAGCGGCGGAGGCGGCGGGCATAGTTGCGCCTGTGCCTGTGCTTGCGCGGGCTGCGCCTGCGCCTGCGCTGGGGGCGGCCGATGACGGCGCGACAGCTGCACGCCGGCATAAGCCCACCCCCATGAGCATCCTGGAGCAGATTCGTGCAGGCGCCTCAGGCGCAACATTTCGGCCCGCACCGGGACTCCATCATTTCGTGCGGCAGCAAGGCGCGGACAAAACCCGCATCCATCTGCGCATCGACGCATCCGGGGAGGGAACCTTGATCGTGAACGCCGATCGGGTTCTCCATCTGAATTCCACCGCCACAGCGATGGCTCTCATGCTCTTGAACGATCGGACGGACTCCGAGATCGGTCGAGCTCTGGCGTCTGGATTTCGGACCTCCGCCCGTCAAGCCCAATCCGATGCAGCCGTGCTCCGTCGAGACCTGGACGAGCTGGTCAAGCCCGATGGCGCATGCCCTGTTCACGAGCTCGGCCTTACGGTGGACATGCCGTTCACTGCCCGACCCAGCGCGCCGTATCGCATGGACCTCGCGCTGACGTATCGCTGCAACAATGATTGCGCCCACTGCTATAACGCCCGACCACGGGATTTCGCAGAGCTCGATACGGTTTCGTGGAAAAACGTGCTCGACCGGCTCTGGAAACTTGGAGTGCCCCACGTTGTATTCACCGGCGGCGAGCCCACGTTGCGAACCGATCTGCCTGACCTGATCGCCCATGCCGAGGCGCTGGGCCAGATCACGGGCCTCAACACCAACGGCCGGCGCCTGTCGGATCCTGCCTTTGTGGATCAGCTAGTCGGTGCTGGCCTCGATCACGTTCAGATAACCATTGAGTTCGAACGAGGCGGCCATTCATAACCAGATGGTGGGCTCCAACTCGGCGTTCGTTCAGACCGAGCGCGGCCTGCGCAACGCCCTGGCGGCCTCCCTTTTCGTAATGACGAACACAACGATGTTGAGCACGAATGTCCACACACTGCCGGCCACTCTGGACTATCTCGCCGAGCTGGGCGTGCCAACGGTCGGCCTCAACGCCCTCATATATTCTGGTCGGGGCGTCACTGTCGGGACTGGGCTGCGGGAATCGGAGCTCTCTCCCCTGCTTGACCTTGCGGCGGCCAGGACAGATCAGCACGGCCAGCGCCTGATCTGGTACACACCCACGCAGTATTGCGAGTTTGACCCGACGCTTCACGGGCTGGGAGTGAAGGGATGCACCGCGGCACTGTACAGCATGTGCGTGGAGCCGAATGCCGATGTTCTGGCCTGTCAATCCTATTACCAGCCATTGGGCAATCTGTTGAAGGACGATTGGGACAACATCTGGAATCATCCGCTCGCGCAGTCGCTGCGCGAACGAAGGCAGCTTGCAGGGAAGTGTTCCGGTTGTGCAATGCTGCCCGCCTGCGGTGGCGGCTGTCCCCTGATTGCCGCCCCGTCGGACGCCTCACAACTGTTGGCCCAATCAAGATCGGAGTCGCGATGACCTCAGTGAAGTGGACACAGCAGTTCCCTGCCTCCATCACGGTCTGCGATCGGCAGGGAGTGCTGCTGGAAATGAACGATCGTGCGGCCGACGGCTTTGCTATCGGATGGCGGACTCGAGCTGATTGGGCGCAATTTGCTGGATTGTCACCCGGAGCCGGCGCGCAGCAAGACCCAAAGCCTGCTCGAGTCCCATGGCACCAATGTCTACACCATTGAGAAGCGCGGCGTCAGGAAGCTCATATTCCAGGCGCCGTGGTACCTCGACGGCGAATTCGCCGGGCTGGTGGAATTGGCCTTCGAACTGCCTGCCGTGTTGCCACACTTCGTCCGCTCGTAACGAGTTCGCAGGAGGGAGCCATGAACCGTCTCTTTCGCCCCACCAGGGTCCAGCCCATTCCCGCCGGCGTCTACCATCGGCAGTCCGCGCCCAGCGATCAGCCTCCGTATAGAATTCACCTCAGGTTGCAGCCGGATGGCTCCGGCGTCCTGGTGCTGAACGCCGCCAACGTGATGTATCTGAATCCGACGGCCGCGGAATATGCCTACCATTTCATCAAGGGCACCGACTCCTCGGCAGCAGCCCGGGAAGTCGCGTCCCGATATCGGGTCTCAAGAAACACGGCCCTCAGAGATTTCAATGAATTCGCCGATCGCATCCAGACGCTGCTCTCGAGTCAAGATGTTGATCCGGTGGCGTACCTCAACTTCGAGCGCGTATCACCCCACTCCGAGTCATTGACCGCTCCGTTGCGCGTGGATTGCGCCCTCACCTACCGTTTGCCCAAGGGCGTCGACCTGGCAGCTGCTCCAACCAGGCGCGTGGAGCGCGAGCTCAACACCTCCGAATGGATTCAGATCCTGGACAAACTGTGGCAGATCGGTGTGCCGCACATTACCTTCACAGGCGGCGAGCCCACGCTGCGCCAGGACTTGATGGAGCTCATTCGGCATTCGGAGGCGATCGGGCCAGGTTTGCGGGCTGCTCACCGATGCACTCAAGCTTGCCGATCGCGATTACCTCAACGAGCTGCTGATGAGCGGCCTCGACCACATCCTGATGATCCTGCACCGTGGAATGCCGGAATCTTGGGCGGCCCTCGAAGCCATATTGCGCGAGGATATCTTCGTTACCGTTCACCTTACGGTCAACCGCGAGAATGCCGGCACGGCCGCCGCGGATCTGGGCCGGCTGGCAGGGATGGGTGTCAAGGCCCTGTCTCTGTCCTTCACCGACCCGGATCTCCCGGGAGTGGATCTCGCCAATCAGGCCGCATCCCTGGGGTTGACTCTGAAGCATGATCTGCCTGTCCCCTACTCGGCGGATAACCCAGTGGCGCGGGAGACTGCCAGCGATGGAATAAGCGATGGCGCCGGCAGAACCTGGCTCTACATCGAACCGGACGGCGATGTGCTTCCAGCACAGGGATTGGGCTCCCGAGTGCTCGGCAACATACTTCGCGATTCCTGGGAAAAGATCTACCCGACATAGCGGCACCAGGCGCGCCGACCCACCGGCTCAGGTCAGGCTCATCCGGGCTCGCCGCCAAGCACTGCCCACGTATGAGCGCCTGTGCCGATGCTTTCTCGCCGGATACGATCCGGGCGGAGACCTGCTCCGGCATGCATGCAGCAGGTTGCTCCCAACTGGGTAGACTCCTTGTGACCATAGGCGGCGAAACCGCACTTCCCATGGATTGGCACACTCGCTACATTCAACAAGCAGCTTGGACGCGGGAGCTTCGAGAGCACCTGCTAGACCAAGCAGGGATTCGGCGCGGCGGCAGTCTGCTCGAAGTGGGCTGCGGCACCGGGGCGATCCTGCTTGAGTTTGGCAAGAGTGACGATCAGGCTCGATACCCTCAGATCCGCGTGCACGGTCTGGACAACCAGGCCTCGAATTTGTCCAGCGCTGGACAGCACGCCCCCAGGGCCATCCTCACGCGCGGAGATGCGCACAACCTGCCATACGAGGACGCGAGTTTCGACCTGACTTGCTGCCACTTTCTGCTGTTGTGGTTGTCGGACCCCTTGCTCGCAATCCGTGAGATGCGGCGCGTGACTCGGCGGGCGGGGCATGTTCTTGCTTTCGCTGAACCTGACTACAGCAAACGCTCGGACCTCCCATCGTCGCTGGCCGAGATCGGAAGGCTTCAGACGCGGGCGCTGAAGGACCAGGGTGCGGATCCATCGATCGGCTCGCGGATTGCCGGCCTATTCGACCGCGCCGGGCTCAAGATCGTGGAAGCCGGCACGATCGCGTCGCGAGACCGCGGCGCATATGACGCCGCAGAAGCCAACGCTGAGTGGCTGGTGCTGCGCGAGGATCTGTCCGGACGGCTATCAGATTCTGAACTCGATAGCCTGGAACAACTGGACATGCGGGCGCGGCAGTCAGGCGAGCGCATACTGTACGTTCCGACGTTCTTCGTGCACGCTCAGGTATAATGATCGGGCTCGTCTTTCCGGAGACAAATTTGGAATCCGCGCCGATTGACCTGACCCCCTCGCCTTCATCCTCCGCCTCTGCCCCGACGGAATGGAAACGCATGCTGGTCGACCTCGTTGAGACGGTTGTCCTGGCATTGGTGCTGTTTCTCATCATCAACACGGTATCGGCCCGTGTTCGCGTGGATGGCCAGTCGATGCTTCCAACTCTCAACAACGGCGAGTTCGTCCTCGTGAATCGCATGGCGTACAGGCTTGGCCGACCAGCCAGGGGCGACATCATTGTCTTCCGCTCCACGACGCAGTTGGATCTGGACCTGATCAAACGGATCATTGGCGTGCCCGGTGATGAGCTCATCATCGCCGACGGGCACGTGAAGGTTAATGGCGTCACACTGATCGAGCCGTACATCAACGCAGATCCACGCTATAGTGGCGAGTGGAGCGTCCCCGAAGGATACTTGTTCGTTCTTGGCGATAACCGCAACGACTCTTCGGATTCGCACGCCTGGGGCCTCCTTCCCGAAGAAAACGTGATTGGCAAGGCCATCCTCATCTACTGGCCCCCGCCTCATTGGGCGATGATCAACCATGTGAATGTCGCCGTTGCAGCACCTTAGAGGTCAACATGCCCGAATCAGCCGCTCCTGAACAAGCCTCAGTCCCGGCCCCTTGCGATGAATGTCAGGCGGGATTGAAGCATCTCCATTTCATTACGTACTTTACCTGGCTGGGCGACGAACTCGTGATGGTGCCGAATTTTCCGGCCTGGGTTTGCGATGTGTGTGGCCGCCGGGACTACGATGAAAAATCCATTGCCTGGCTAAGTATGCTGCTGAATCCCGACGCCGGCAAACCGACGAAGCCGCGGCCATCCTCGCCGCTCCGTGACCGACCACCAGCATCGCATCCCTCACCTCAGTCGTAGACGCCTGCTCATTGCCGCTCAAACGCGGTTCTTCCATTGCGTGGGTGGACAATGTGGCCTTTGCTTGACCCTGTTGTCTGCGGGTGTTACAATCCCGGCGCTTGCCGTAGAGAATCATCTGATTGCCCCCATCGTCTAGGGGACTAGGACGCGACCCTTTCAAGGTCAAAACTGGAGTTCGAATCTCCATGGGGGCACTACCTTATGAAGAACCCGCCTGTATCGGCGGGTTTCTTCTTGCGTTCCAGGGCACGGCGCATGCTGCCGTCCGGGCTCCGATCTAGTGACCCGAACCCAGCCTCCCATACGGAATCAGCATTAGGAAGCCGAGACCTATCACAACCTCACCGATCACCACGCCGGTTGCCTGCCACGGGCCAAAGTAAGGCACCCCCGGAAGAGGCTGCGAACCCATGCCGGCGATGTCGGCCAGGCCGGCGAAGATGGCGATCACGTATCCTGTGCTCACGAGGCGCAGACCCAGGTCGGCGACGATCGTGCGAGCCTGCCCTTTCCATAGGCCCAGCAGGCCGAGGTAGCCCCCCAGGCAAATGAGGCCGAGTCCGGCGAGCAGAACCGCGATCTGGACGAATCCAACGACGGGACTGCGGTCCCAGCCAAACCAGTCCGGCTTGGCGCCAACCGCGAACATGAAAAGCCCGAGAAGGCAAGTGATCATGCTCGCCCGCAATCTCTGTCCAGATGGCTGGGCGGCACTTGGCTGCGTGGGCGTCGGGATCATCGCCGCGGTCTCTCCCGGCATTCTTGTCATGCTGTCGCCGGCAGACCTGCGCGCAAAACCCGCGCCCAATTCATGCCCATGATATTCGCGACATCTGTGTGGCTATAGCCGCGCTGCTCGAGCAATGGCGCGACCTTCTGCAGGTCGGCGACCGAATTGATCTCTGGCGGAACCGATTGCAGCCCGAAGCCGCCGTCAAAGTCCGATCCAATCCCTGCGTGCAAAGCGTCGCCGGCCAGTTGGCAGACATGATCGAGATGCGCTACGTAGGTGTCGAGGGGCACCTCTTCACGCCGTGAGCCTTGTTTGCGTGACCAACCGGATTTGAGAAAGCTGTTCACCGGCATGTTGCCGATCACACCGCCGCGCTCGATGATCCTCCGCAGCACGGAATCAGAGAAATGCCTGTTCGTCGGGAACGCCGGCAGCAACTCGAGGCAGTTCACATGGCTCGCAACCAGCGTGCCCTCGTACCGATCCAGGGCTTCCAGCGCCGCCAACTCATCCATGTGGCTTAGGTCGAGAATAAATCCCAGCTCGGTCATTCCATTCAGCAGGGCACGCCCCTCGACTGTGATCGGTCCCGGTTCCCGCGTGCCCCCGCTGTATCGCGTGCCGGCCCAGGCAAGGCCGATCAGGCGGACTCCACGACTGTGCCACTCGGGTAACTCGTCCACGCTCCTGATGCCGTCCGCGCCTTCCATCAGGACAACCACGCCCACCGCTCGCTTTGTCCGGGCTCCGTCGATCCGCACATCCAAATGCCCTTCCAACTCGACCTTGGATCGGATAAGCACGAATTCGTCCGGGTGTGATTCGCACAATCTGTCGTAGGTATCCACCTGTTCCCAATACAGACGATGCGCCTCGTCCGGCGTGGAGTAGATAAGCTTGTCCCAGCCCCCCTCGTTGTGCCGTTTGGGCGACGCAAAAAGCGTCCCAAAAACGATGGATACTTGGCCCTGCTGATACTCTGGGTATCCGATCAGCGTGTCGTCGTTGACCTGTACCGTCGGGCTTCCTTCTTCCCGTCGGCGCGTCTCGCTCACCGGCAGCGTATAGTCGCGGCCGAAACACTGCATGTTCCAGGCGAGGTCGCAGTGCGCATCAATGATGAGTGGCATGGGCATCAAAGAGCGCACCCCCCGGTGCGCTCCATGTTTCAGGCCTGGCTATTCTTCCTGGTCCGGTTCGTCGTCCGGCGGGCTCTGACCGAATTCCTCGATCAGCTTCTTGTAGTCCTTGTCGGCATAGGCCCCCAAGTCCACCTTCCTCAGGCTGAGCCCAATCCGGTGCTGCTCCGGATCGATGCGCACGATACGCAGCGTGCGCACTTCGCCGTCCTTCAGCACTTCCTTGGGATGCTCAATGCGGTGATCGGCCATCTCAGAGATGTGGATCAGGCCCTCGATGTCGCCTTCCAGGCGGGCGAACGCCCCGAATTTCGTGAGGCGGGTGATTACGCCCTCCACCAGTTGGCCCACGGCGAACTTCTCTACGCGGGACTTCCACGGATCATCGGCCAGAGCCCGCAGAGACAGTCCAATGCGCTTCTTCTCGCGGTCGATGTTGATGACTTTGACTTTGACTTCCTGCCCGACCTCCAGCACATCCCGGGGATGCTGCACTCGATCCCACGAGAGCTCGGAAAGGTGAACTAGGCCGTCGGCCCCATTGATGTTGACAAAAGCGCCGAAATCCGAGAGGCTCGTTACGCGGCCGGTGTAGGTCTTGCCCACCTCCAGCTCGTCAATCACGCGTTCCTTGATCGATTGTCGCGATTCGCTCGAAGCCGCGCGTTCCGACAGAATGAGGCGCCGGCGTTCTCGATCCACCTCGATGATGCGCACCGTGATCGGCTGCGCAACCATCTTCTGCCAGCGCTGCTCCGGTGTGTCGCCCGTGGCCTGGGCCCGTCGCGATCCGCTGATCTGCGAAGAAGGCACGAAGCCGCGCAGGCCGCCCACCATTGCGATCAGACCGCCCTTGTTGAATCCCACGATCTTGCTCTCGTAGACGCGGTCCTCTTCCAGCATCTTCTCGACGTTTTCCCACGAGATCTGCTCTTGCGCGCGTCGCAAGGAGAGAACCACGTTCCCGTTCTCGTCTTCCGGGTTCTGCACGTACACCGGAATTTCTGCGCCGACCTGAAGGGCCTCGCGTTCAGACGCAGAGAGTTGATCCAACTCTCTGGCGGAGATTACTCCTTCGGATTTGGCGCCAATGCTGACCAGGACCTGAGAAGAGCTGATGCTGGCGATCGTTCCAGTGCGGATTTCCCCCGCCTGCGGCATATCCACATTGAGTTCTTCGTTGGCAAGCAGGGACTCCATGCTCTGAGTGTTCTGGTCACCCTGCTCATCGGTATCGCTCCCCTGAGGCGGCAGGGTCTGATTCTGATCCATCACGTGTAGACTCCGGTCACAAGAATGTCAGTCGATTATAAAGGCGATTGCCGAACTTGACAACCCACGCATCCAGCCGCCTTCGCGGACTGGCGCCCCGGCGCTTTCACGCCGATGCGCGTGCTCGTGGAGCTTGTGCATCCGCAAACAGCCCCCAAACGCTCAACCGATGCCGGGACCGTACGCCCCCGCGAACGCTTGCACCCCTTGATTCGGCTGACCTGCGCGATATAATCACCGCCGGAGTACCGATGCCCGCAATCTATCCATTTACTGCCATCGTCGGCCAGGAACGCATGCGCCGGGCGCTGATCCTGAATGCCGTGGACACACGCATCGGCGGCGTCCTGATCCGCGGCGAGCGCGGCACGGCCAAGTCCACAGCGGCCCGCGCCTTGGCTGCTCTCTTGCCGCAGGTTCGGGTCGTGGATGATTGCCGCTTCGGCTGCGATCCAGACAAACCCGGCACCTGGTGCACGGAGTGCAAAGAGCGTTTCGCCGAAAGCAAGCGCAACCTCCCTCTCACGCCCGCACCACGCCCTTTGTCAACCTGCCCGTCAGCGCCACCGAAGACCGCGTCGTCGGGACCCTTGATATCGAACAGGCCATCCAGAAGGGCGAGCGCCACTTCGAGCCCGGCGTGCTTGCCAAGGCCAATCGTGGTCTCCTGTACATCGACGAGGTCAACCTTCTGGACGATCACGTCGTTGACGTGCTGCTCGACTCGGCCGCCATGGGCGTTAATGTCGTGGAGCGCGAAGGTATTTCCTTCTCGCATCCGGCCCGCTTCATCCTCGTCGGCACCATGAACCCGGAGGAAGGCGAACTGCGGCCGCAGCTGCTCGATCGGTTCGCCCTCTCCGTCGATATCGTCGGCATCCGCGACGCCCGCGAACGCGTGATGATCATGGAACGCAACCTTGCCTTTGAGGCGGATCCCGAGGCCTTCCGCAAGGACTGGCTCCCCAAGGAAACAGAGGTCTCCAGACAGATCGAGCGCGCCCAGGAACTACTTGGACCAGGTCACCCATACCAGCCGCGACCTGCTCTCCATCGCCGCGCTGACCGCCTCGCTGAATGTCGATGGGCATCGCGCCGACCTGGTCATCCTCAAGGCCGCTCGTGCGCAGGCCGCCTACGAAGGCCGTACACAGATCAACGATCACGACATTGCCCTGGCGGCCGAACTGGCCCTGCCGCACCGCATCAAGCGCACGCCCTTCCAGCAGGCTGAGATCACCTCCGAGCAACTGCAGGAGCGCATCGAGCAGCTGGCCGGCCAAAGCGTGCCGAGCGAGGCCGATGAAGAGCGCCAACCGCAGGAAGCCCAGTCGCAGGAAAAAAAAACTTAAAGCTCGAAGATGAGGTCCAGCGAACAGGGGGAACAGGCGCCACCTGAGCCCATGCCGCAGGACGTCTTCGCGCACAGCGACGCCAAGTGGTGGGAAGGCGGCCAAAAGATCAAGTGCCGGCGAGACATTCCGGCCGCGCCGGCTGAACACGCCGCTCGACAAGCTGGCCCGCAAGCAGGCCGGCCGCCGTTCGCTGACCAAGACCGAGCGCAAGCACGGCCGCTACATCAAGGCCCGCCCGGCCAACGACAAGATCGACGACATTGCCTTCGATGCCACGTTTCGGGCGGCCGCGCCGTATCCAGAAGCGCCGCGACCGAAAAGCGCAAGCGCCTGGCCTTCGCCATCGAGCGATCCGACCTGCAGCGCAAGGTGCGCGTCAAGCGCGTCGCCAATCTCGTGCTCTTCCTGGTGGACGCCTCCTGGTCCATGGCCGTCGCGGAGCGCATGAACGCCACCAAGGGCGCCATCCTGTCGCTGCTTACGGACGCCTATCAGCGCCGTGACCGCGTGGGACTGGTCGTCTTCCAGAAGGACCGGGCCACGCTGGTGCTGCCACCTACCAACTCGATCCAACTTGCCCAACGTGCCCTGGTGGATATCCCCGTCGGTGGCAAGACGCCTCTTTCGGCCGGTCTGCTTCTGGCCGCCGACGTCCTGCAACACGAGAAGCACGCGCATCCGGATGTCGAACCGTTGCTCATTGTGCTCACCGATGGTGCCGGCAATGTTTCGATCGGGACACTGGCCCCGCAAGAGGAAGCCTATCGCTTTGCCGAACTGATCGCTGCGGAAAAGGTCCGCAGCGTGGTGATCAACATGGAGCACGCCGCCTTCGACCAGGGTCTCGCCCAGTTGCTGGCGCAGCACCTCAAGGCGCAGTGCTTTGCCCTGAGCGATCTCAAGGCCGAGAGTCTGTATCATGCCGTCCGGCACGAAATGGCCACGGGCCCGGCGAAGTAACTGACTCGCCGCGTCAGCCCGGCGTTTGGATCCCCAGGTACGCTTCCCGCAGGTCGTTGATCGGACGCCGCTGCCCCGTCTGATCCTCGTAGTACCAGTGTTCCCACCCGTTGCAGGGCGCATTTGTGATCTTGCTGCCCACCTGGTGGATCGACCCCGCAATTTCATCGTGGACTATCGCACCATCGGCTCGAATGCGCGCTTTGATCGCGTCCTTGCCGCCAAAGTATAGTAGCTGGTTCGGTTGCAGCAGGCCGGCCTCTACCAGGCTGCCAAACGGCACGCGCGGTCGCATCCGGCGTGAAGGAAAAACAAACGTTCCTTCCGCAAACAGCCCGTCCTCCACAGCCTCGATCCGCTCGCGCGCCAGCTCCGCGTAGGCCGCCTCGCGCTCAATTCCGATCCATCGCCGTTGAAGTTTCTTCGCGACTGCGCCCGGTCGTGCCCGTTCCAAAGAACGGATCCAGGACCACGTCCCCTGGATTCGAGCTGGAGAGAATCACCCGGTAAAGCAGCGCTTCCGGCTTTTGGGTTGGGTGCGCCTTCTGTCCGTGTACGCGCAGTCTCTCGCGGCCGCTGCACACCGGCAGCTGCCAGTCACTCCGCATTTGCAGGTCGTCGTTCAGGGCCTTCATGGCATGGTGGTTGAAGGTGTAGCGCGCGCCCTTGTTCTTCTGCGCCCAGAGCAGGGTCTCATGCGCATTGGTGAAGCGCACGCCGCGGAAGTTGGGCATGGGATTGGACTTGATCCAGGCAATGTCATTCAGAAACCAAAACCCGAGGTCCTGCATGATGGCTCCCACGCGATAGATGTTGTGGTAGGAGCCGATTACCCAAAGCGTACCTGTGTCTTTTAGTACGCGCCGGCATTCCGTCAGCCAGCGCCGGGTAAAGGCGTCGTACTCCTCGACGCTCCGGAAGTGATCCCAGTCTTCGTCCACTCCATCCACCCGAGTCATGTTGGGACGATAGAGGTCGTGCGAGAGCTGCAGATTGTATGGAGGGTCGGCGAAGATCAGGTCCAGCGACTTGGCCGGGATCTTGGGCAGGATCTCGAGGCAGTCTCCCACCAGCACATCGCCGATCGGCAGGTGCGGGCCCAGCAACACGCGTTCCACGGCGCGCTGGACCGCGCCGGTGGCGATCCTTTCAGCCGGATTCTCGCGAACGCCGTCCGGGCGCGCATGCCCCGCTCGCCGGATTCCCATGACTCTAAGTAGCCGGGTTATCCAGTCGGACGCCATGACCGCGCACTGTGTCGATGTACTGTTGATCTGCGTCCAAAGCGCTCAAGCGCTCACGCAGACGACGGATCAGGGCATCCAGCGCCTGGTCGGACACGCCGGCTGCCTGGTCTTCTCCCCACACGGCAGTTACCAACTCCATGCGGCTTATCACCTGGCCCTCACTCTCGTACAGCAGCGAAAGCAGGCGAAATTGCTGTGCAGATAGCGGCGGCACGACTTGGATCTGATTCACCCAGACGCGCCTCGATTTCTCGTCCAGCACGAGTCTGCCCGGGCCGCCCCGATCCTTCATTCAGCGGGACGGTCGCATCCGATGTGAAGAACAGGAGGCCCTGCACGAAGCTGATCTGGATGGCGTCCCCATCTTGCAGCATGACCGGCGCCGTCAGCGCGTTGCCATTGTGATGTGTCCCGTTCTTGCTGCCCAGGTCCTCCAGAATGATGCCCGTCGGGCGTCGGAGTGACCCGGGCATGAAAACGCGAGACTTGTCGGTCAGGGATGACCACATCACAGCTGGCTTCGCGCCCCAGCACCAGGGGCCGGCTCACCGCCCAACGCTGACCCTTCAGCGGACCGTCATCGGCCACCAGCATGGGATATTCTTTGCTTTGAGGCATGGATTAGTATCGGCCCGCGTTCCCTTCAGCGGACCATCATGCAGGCTGCGTCAAACCGGAACGTTCTTGGCGAACTCCCGCCACCATACGGCACAGGCATGTTTGCACGGGGCCCTGCCATTTTCCCTGCAACCTCCGCAATTCCCATCGTTCCTTAACAAACTCATTTATAATATAGCATAGATTTGGCCTTCATGCAGATTCCACGCCGAGACATAGTGCATGATGGCACGGCCGTTGTTGTGAGTGCGCAGCGACGAGTCAAGTGGCGAACGTTTGCGCGCGATCGGCGCCCCTGCTGCGTTGGGAACTGCCGCTGGGCCGCCACACTCACTTCACGGAACAATGAGGCACCACATGCCGCGTGCAATTAAATTGGGCGAGGTCCTGCGCGAGCGCTACCAGATCCGCGAACGGATCGGGCAGGGCGGTGCAGGTTCCATCTACCTTGCAGACGACCTGCGGCTGGAAGGTCGTCTCTGCGCGCTCAAAGAGGTGGAATACGATCGTCTCCTCCCCGAAAAGACGCGCCAGGAGGCGCGCGATCAGTTCATGCGTGAGGCTACCATCCTCGCGCGCTTTGACCACCCAAACCTGCCCAAGGTATCCGACTTTTTCTCCAACGGTCCGCGGGATTACCTCGTCATGGACTACGTTCCTGGCGATGATCTTCGGGCCATCATGCTGGAGGCGCGCCGTTCAGGTGTCTTCCTTCCGCAGGACCAGGTCCTGGGTTGGGCCAGGCAGCTGGCCGACGCGTTGTCGTATCTGCACAGGCAGGATCCTTCCGTCGTGCATCGCGATATCAAGCCAAGCAATTTGAAGATCACGCCAAGCGGTCTGCTGAAGCTGGTCGATTTTGGACTCGTGAAGATCATGGCTCCGGATCAGGAAATGACCATCACCGTGATTCAAGGCGTGGGCACGGCGCTCTACACACCCCTCGAGCAATACGGCAGTGACGAGATCCACACGGACGCCCGCTCCGACGTCTACTCTTTCGGCGCCACCTTCTATCACCTGTCGACCAACGAGCCGCCAGTGGATGCCCGCCGCCGCTTCATCCGACCGGCGAGCCTCGTGCCTCCGCGCCAGATCAATCCGGCCGTCTCCCCGCGAACTGAGCAGGCTATCCTTTGGGCGCTGGCTCTGCATCCTGACGATCGGCCCGCGACCATGGAGGAATTGTCGAACTTCCTCTTTGAGGGTGGCACGAATGCACCCCGTCTGCCGACTTCTCTGGCGCGGCTTGTCCCGCCAACCAACCGCACTTGTCCGCTCCCGCTCTGACGCCCTTCTCGCCTGGGCCGCGGCCAGCCTACTCCTCCTCAGCCTCCTCGGCTACCCTGATCCACTGACCCTTCAAACTCATGGGGCCGGGTGCGCAGCCCGAGGCATCGCCACGAGCCCCGACCCGGCTGTGTTGTTGGGCGTGTCTTCGATCACGGAAGCTGGAGTCAACGGATCTTGACGCGCGACTCTCAGTGCCCACCGATAACGGCGCGGATGACTTTGAAGCCTTCCTTCTCGAAGTTGGAGGCGACCTTGTCTTGCAGTTCCTTGCCCGGGGTCAGCGAGACCATGTAGCCGCCCCGACCGCCGCCGGTAACCTTGGCGCCCAGCGCGCCGTTGTCCGTTGCCGTCTTGCACATGCGATCCAGAGTCTCATGCGACATGTCCATGTCGATCAGCAGCTTGTGGTTCTCGGTCATGATCCTTCCCACCTTGGGCAGGTCGCCGACCTCGAGAGCCTTCTTCATCTCCTGGCCCTGGCCGATAATGACTTGCAGTCGCCCCTTGAAGCGCTCGGGATCCGCCTTCTTCTGTTTTTCGATGAACTCATCCAGAGCCGCGGTATTCGCCGTGATGCCGCTGTTGGCCAGGACGATTTCGAAAGGCTTCGGAGTGGAAATGCGCTCGAAATGCTGGTCTCCGCCTTCGAGCCAGAAGCGGATCAATCCGCCGTAAGTCGACGCGGTATTGTCCACGCCGCTTGCCACCCCATGATACGGGAACTCACCCTGCCACGCTGTCCGGTTGATCGCCTCGATTGAGTAGCCCAGCTTGAACTCCTCGTTCAACGCGCGTGCCAGTGAGACGCAGCTGGCCGCGCTCGCGCCCACGCCGCTCCCGGCCAGCAGGCTTCCGCCAAAGGTGATTTTGATCGGCGTTTTCCGTGACATCGATCTTCATCACCTCCAGCACCCGGTCGATCGACTTCGCCTGCTGATCCTTCTTCTTCTCCTTGTAGCCGGGCACCTCGATGCGGTTGTCCTGGAGGACCCAGCCGCTTCCGTCGATTCTTTCGACGGTCGCCTCAGTCTCGTATGAAATCGACGACACGATCGCCGGCACCTCGTCCAGGACGAACTGATCCCCGATCAGTATGGTCTTCCCATAGCCCGTTCCCTTACCCACCGCCATCTCCTTTCATGATCTTCTCCATTTCTTCGATGAGTTGCTGCTTCCTTGCCGATTCCCACTGTGGTTGCAGCGGTCAAGCTATGGCATGCGTCCGAGAATCCCCCCAGCCTGCTGGTCGCCTCCGGCAACAGCACGTTCAAGCCCATCGCCTTTCCCGACCGAATCTCGTCCTCCATCGGGGCGGCTACCCTCATCGAGACCTTCACTTCACCAAATCGAATCTCGCCAAAGCCCGGAATCTGGTCCGGGATGATCTGGAATCCGGCAAGGTACTTCCGAGGGTCCACCAGATCCGTATCCTTGATCGCATGTCGCAGAACGCACCGATCATTTTCACGCCCATGGGAAAAAAGCGTTTCTCAACATGGAACCACTGGATGTGTGGCGTGTGCCTGAGGCCGCCGGACTTCAACGTTGCCATCTCCTCACTGAAGATGCGGGTCCTGGTCGCCCTGAGTTCTTCGGCCATTCGTTCGGATTCAACCGAACTGCCCTCCAGGCAGACAGCGACCCCCATGTCCGGACCACCTTGGTAGTAGCCCACTCCGCCCAGGAGATCAAGATAGTCTCCCAGTTCCAGGCACGCCTTCGCACCCTCGGAGCCGGGCAAGAGGTACTGCTCGCCTCGTTGCGCCGGACGAATCTCCATCTTGCCCTGCCGCACGGCCTCCAGGGCCGCTTCTCGGTTCTCGCTCACCAACGCCCCATCCACAAAGAATCCGTCCGCCACTGCGCCCACGGCAGCAAGCGTGGCAAGGTCGCGATTGACCCCGTCCAGCTCCAGTCCAAAAAGATAGCACGTGGTGGAGGCTGAGATGTCACGGTCTCCCTTTAGGCCAAAGAGGTCGGGATCGAGATTGTGGACTCGCACATCCGTGGCTGGCTCCGCCACGTGGTGGTCCAGGATTAGAACTAGGTTCCTTCCGCGGTTGAGGTCCGATATGAGTGGCGCGATGCGCCCGGCAAAATCCGCGAAGATCAGGGCTTTGCCCTCTTGCTCAAAGACCTTTTTCAAGACTGCGGGATAGGGCTTTTCCAGGCAGTAGCGTCGCACAGCATAACCCTGCCTTCCGAGTGCCCGCGTGAGGATGGCTCCGGAAGTCAGGCCATCGGCATCGTTGTGATGAAAGACTTGAATTGAGTTTTCGTTCGAGTCCTTCAGTTGCCGAATCGCCTCGGTCGCTGCCACGATCCATGTTTTCAACATCGGATTCCTCGCCCGCAGTTGTCAGTCGTCAATCCTATCACAGGCATCGCTGCAATCATGACAAGCGGAATCGCAATAGGCCCTTCGCCTCATTGCCCACATCCCATCGCGCCCCGCAATGCACCCAAGACCAACGCGCTAAGCCTAAGTCGCGCGGTGGAACTCTCACCGGGAAGGCTTCCTGGGATCGATCGTCGTCGCACCGACTGGTACAATCGTGGGGTTCTCGTGCGTCCGGGACGCCGTGTACCGCTCGGCGCGTAGTCGCCATCCTTCATACTCCATAAACCCCAGGCGAGATCCAACAATGAGCCAAATGGATAGGCTGCGAAGTGCCAAGGGCTTCCTGCTGGACATGGATGGCACCTTCTATTTGAGCGACCGTCTGCTCCAGGGCGCATTGCGTTTCATCGAGGTGCTGCGCCGCCAGGACAAGACCTTCCTGTTCCTCACCAACAATTCATCCAAGCATCGCCGGCAGTACGCCGAGAAGATCACTCGCCTCGGGCTCCCTATTTCGGAGGAGCTCGTCTTCACCTCCGGTGAAGCAGCTGCCGCGTCACTTGCGCGACACGCACCCTGGCGCAGCCGTCTTTCTCGTCGGCACTCCCCCTCTGGAGGATGAGTTTCGTCAGCACGGCTTCCAGCTTGTGCAAAAGGATCCGGATCTCGTCGTTCTTGGCTTCGACACTACACTGACCTACCGCAAACTTTGGACCCTGTGCGACCATGTTCGCGCCGGGGTGCCCTACATCGCTACTCATCCGGATTTCAACTGCCCCACTGAAACAGGTTGGATGCCGGACGTCGGCGCAATGATCGCTTTTGTGAAGGCCGCCACGGGCCGCGAGCCCGACCTCGTGGTGGGCAAACCTAATCGCATCATTGTTGATGCCGCCGCGATCAAGCTGAAGCTTGCTGTCGAGCAGTTGGCGATGATTGGGGACCGTCTGTACACGGACATTGCCCTGGGTCAGTCGAGCGGCATCGCCACCGTACTGGTGCTCAGTGGCGAGACGACGCCGGGCGATTTGCAGGAATCCCCCTTCAAGCCCGACTACGTGTTTCAGGATTTGGCTGGTGTGGCAGACTATCTCGAGGGCACGCCCGCCGTACGCGTCATCCCTTCGGCGCGCTAGTCCCCGGAGGACCGGTGGCGACTGGCTCAGCCCTTGTTCCGGTCTCGCGCCTCCGAAGTCCCAGACACGCGTCGTTTGGTAGATTGGCGCCACCACCACCAGCCAGCCCACCAGCCCGCCAACAAACCCGTGGCGCTGAGCAGGATGATCCCACCAATCCCCGAGCGCAGGGCAAATCCGGCGCCGCCCGGCAAACCGAGCGCGATGTAGTTGTAGGGCAGCAGGCCGCCTGCCAACGCCGCAAGCCCCCACCGCACTCCCCATTGACAATTCGCTGCCCGCCATCCAGCGAAACCTATGGCGGCGCTGCAAGCTAGCAGCAGTAGGATTGTGGTCATCCACGCGGAAAAGCGCAACGCACCAGACCGTGCGACAAAATCATCCTCGTCCGCGATCGGGGTTGAGCCCGGCGGCGCCTCGACCAATTCAGTCAGTTCCGGCACGATGACTGTGACCGCTGCCGCTTGCCCGCTGCTTCCCACGTCGAGTTGAAGCACCTGGGATACGCGGGCCGGATCCGAAGTCGCTCGAATCTCAAGCAGGCCCGGCTTATCGAGCCCGAATGAGACCCTCGCGATTCCCTGGGCTGTGATCGCATCTTGCTGTTGCAGGATGCTGCCCCCCTCGCCTCGCAGCTCCATGGTGAATGTCACCACCGTTCCATCCGGGACCGCATGTCCATTGTGGTCGCGGATCGTGCCCGTCCGGATTCCGATTGTGTCGCCGATTCGAAATAGTGGAACGGGCGTGGCCGCCGGCGTGGGCTCGCCCGGCGGCGCCGCCGTTGTCGGCAGGTCCAAGGCTAGGCTGATTATTTGGCCGGGGTCCGGAGACGTGACGCTCCGAATATCATAGCCAAGTCCCGCAATAGACACGGGCGACGCCCCGACGGGAGTGATCTCCTGGAACAGCAGGCGCGCGGCCACTTCAATGAACGGTTGTTGCCTGCTATACAGCGCATAATATGCAGTCAACCGCGAGATGTCGGTAGCGTCTAGGTAGGTCGGCGCCCCAAAAGTGAATAGGATGATGCGTTTGTCGCGCAGCAGGTCCTGCTGCTCCGCAAGAAAACTGCTGACTTGGCGCGCCTGTCCCTGGCTGTTGTCGGCTATGGCAAAGACCACCCAGGCCGCCGACTTTAGATCTTCTGCAAGATATGGCGGACTTTCTCCTGCGGAGAATTTGGACGTCGCGTCCAGCGCGTAGGAGGAAAGACGAAATGACGATGTCTGGTTTCCGGCCTCTGGACCGTACATTGTGATCACGGCACGCTGCAGGGCGTCGACGGCCAGGCCCGGAGCCTCCGCGCACAGACTGCATTGCTTGTATGTCGCCGCGTCAGTAAAGAACACGATCCGATCCCGGACCTGTGGCGGCGTCTGCAGCACGGTCGCCAGGTCCTGTGGCGCGGGGCTGAGCAGGGTCGCACCCCGGCTGGCCACCTCGAAGCCCACATTCGTCAGGGTGGTAAATTCGTCGGCCGATATCGGCCGCTGCAACACTGAACTGAGACCAAAGCGTCCGTACAGGCGGTATTTCGTGGATAGGACGCGCAGTGCGGCCGCGTCCACGCGCTGAGCGAAACCCGGGTCTTCCGTGTATTTGCGGACAAAGAAGTCGAGGATGTCCAACACAGTGGAGTAGTTGTCGACTGCGCCGCTCGACTGGATGTCTCCCAAGGTAGAGAACGTCATTTCCTGCCACAAAAGCATCCCTGGCCACTGTTCTTGCTGTGAACTCCGTTCCTGATGCGTAGAAATGGCGCACCGCGTCGGTTCCCAGGTTGTCCCCGATGATTAGCCCGCCGGCGTCACGCCAACTGGCAAAATCCGGAAGGGCTAGGATAACCGACAGTGCCTGCGCATCAAAGCTCACCGGCTTCGTTGTGGCGCGTATGTTGCCCTGAAAGCCCTGGTAGCGAATGTGGGAAACCAGCAACCCGTCTGCCGCGCTGCTGATGCCCGCAGACTTTCCAGTGACCGCAAAGAAGGGCGCAAGTTCTACCTGTTGTAGTTCCTCAAAGCTCTTGCGGACCGTGGCAACTTCCTTTTCGCCCAAGCGGTCAGAACTGCCGCGGCCCGGGAAGTGCTTTGGGATCACCAGCAGACGACCTTGGGATCCGTCGTGAAGTCCGCCCACGTATGCACTGCCCAGCATGCTGACCCAGAACGGATCGCCCCCGAAAACGTCAGTTCCGGGGTCATTCGCAGACATGGCGTTCAGGTTCTCGAGGACGTCCAGCGACGGCCCGAAGTACATGTTGAAGCCTACGCCGGCAAGCTCACTACCTGCGATGACGCCCACCTGTCGTGCAAGATCCGGGCTCCACGTTGCGCCCACGGCCATCGCCGACGGCTGGGGGGTCAGCCCGCTCAGGATCTGATCCCCGGGCGGGCCATCGCCATCCTGCATTGTCGCGACGAACAGCGGCACATACGCACGCGAGATCGGCCGGCCAGTATTGGGATCATTCGGTGGCCTGACCGAGCTGTTCCATTCAATCTGCTGTAGCTGCTGGATGAGGTCGCGCGCCCTCCGCAACGGTATTCGGCGCTGCCACAAAGTTGTCGTCGGCCGCTAGCAGGACGACTCCACCGACATGCTGATTCACTACCAGGTCGTATACCTGGGTTGTTTCGCTCGTGTCTGTTCCAGTGAAGTTCACCAGGAAGAGCTGGCCGACGCGTTCCTCGGGTGACATGACGTCAAAGAGATCCTGCACCGCCGCGGGTGTGCCCGGCTCGGGCGTGCCCTGGGCCCACGCTGCTCCGGCCGGGCCAGCGAGCACCAGGCTGCACGCGATCAGAAAGGGAAGCACTCGCCTCACGCTTGTGCCCCCTGGCGGTTTCGATCGATGATGCCGGCAAACGCCGTCTCGTCGACGTTGCCCCCTGTGAGGATGACCATAGCCGGGCGCTGTATCCCGGCCCCCTCGAGCGCCACCGCCATCGCTGCGCCGGCCGACCCCTCGATCTTCTCGCCATGCGTCCACCAGGCATGCGCGATTGCCCGCTCGATTGAATCCTCCGAGACAGTAAGGATTTCCTGCATAAGTGCTCGCATCATCGGGATGGTGATGGAAGTCCCGTCGATCGCTCCGCTAAGCCCATCCGCCAACGTGGCGCCATCCGTGACGCCGTCTTGAGTCCCGCGCTTGATTAGGTTGTAAGTGAACGCGGACGCTTCAGGCTGCACACCAACCAGTTGGGTCTTCAGCCCGACCGCCGCTAGGGCCGCGCCGCAGCCGCTGACCAGGCCGCCTCCGCCTGTGGGCACGATCCAGCTGAGGATTCCTTGAGGGTTCACCCGATGTTGTTCGCGCAGCTGCTCAACGATCTCCAACGCCACGGTGCCTTGGCCGGCAATAATCTGTCCGTCGTTGTATGGCGAGATGAACACCTTCCCCTGAATCGTGGCATGCTCCTTGGCTGCCTGTTCGGTTTCCCCCCAGCCGCCGTCGATGAAGACAACTTCCCCGCCCAGTGCTTTGATCGCGTCCACTTTGGCTCGGACGGCATTGGCCGGAACGAAGACCTCGACTCGGGCATTGGTTAGCTTGGCCGCCAGGGCCACACCCTGGCCATGGTTCCCCGCCGAGGCCGCCACGAGGCCCGCCTGTCGCTCCCATTCTTCCAACGCCAGCACTTTGTTTAGGGCGCCGCGTGCCTTGAATGAACCTGTAATCTGGTGGTTTTCCCATTTGAGGTACAAGTCGTTCCCGGAATCGTATGTGAGCGGTGTGCGCACGATGTGCGGTTGGATGCGCTCGCGGGCGCGCTCGAGCCAATCAAACGGTATCACGCCCTTGCCCCCAAGGCGCGCCGCGCCGCTCCGGGATCGTCCGTCAGAATCCCGTCAACGCCCCACGCCGCCAGCCTCGCCACGTCGGATGGATCATTGACAGTCCAGGCGTGCAGGCGTCTTCCCAGTCGATGGACTCGGCGGATTTGGTGCGGAGTCACATCCGTCAGATTCGGATGCAGGGCAGCGTAGCCGCCGAAGGTGAATCCAAATGAGCGTGCCCACGCGCCGAGCCAGCCCCGCGCGGCAAGCAGGCAACGCGGTACTTCTGGCACCAGCCGGGCCGCCTCGACGAGGTCGCCGGGACTAAATGACGAAAGGAATATGCGCTGTTGCAGGCCAAGCTGCCGGATCAGGTCGCAGACGTGCTGGATCAGACCAGGCCTGGCGCCGGGGTAGCTCTTAATGTGCACATTGATGAGCAGCTTGCGTCCCAGCAGGTCGAGAACATCGTGCAGTAGCGGGATGCCTTGGCCGCGAAACTCCGGTCCAAACTGGCCTCGGGCCTCCAGCTCGCGCAGTTCTGCGAGTGACTTGCGCGCCACGCGGCCTTCGCCGTTCGTCGAGCGTGACAGCCCCACGTCATGGAATACAACCAGGTGATCGTCGGCCGTTAACTGCGCGTCCAGTTCGATCGCGTCGGCGCCCTCTACCGCCGCCAGCTCGAAGGCCGCCATCGTGTTTTCCGGTGCACGCGCCGACGCACCGCGGTGCGCGATGATGGCGGGACATGCCAGCTCACGAAACATCTTCGCATTATACAATACGGCCTATCTTCCCCCTGCGCCGTCACCGCGGTCCCCCAAAGAAGAAGACGGCTCTACATCTCCACGAAGAACGCTTGCGCTGCGCGATCGATCATGTCCGGTGTCATGGCCGCCGGCGTTGACATGTATGCCGCGATATCCAGGATTTGGTCACACAGATCGCGCGGATGTGAAGCGCGCAGCTTACGGTTGCGCTTGATGTACCACTCCTGCAATAGATAGGCGAGGGCCTGGTCATCGTACTCGACCTTCTTGTCGGCTGCGACACGTCGAAAGATCTCCCGGTACTCCTCGTAGTTGGGATCGCCGATCTCAACCTTGTGGCGCAGCCGGCGCAGGAACGCCTCATCCACCAGATCCTTCGGCGGCAAGTTGGTTGCGAATATTACCAGTACCTCGAACGGCACTTCCACTTTGCGGCCCGTGTGCAGCCGCAGATAGTCGACTCGACTCTCCAGCGGCACGATCCAGCGGTTGAGAAGGTCGCGTGGCCGCGCGATTTGACGGCCAAAATCGTCGATCAGCAGGATGCCACCGTTGGCCTTGACCTGGAACGGCGCTTCGTAGAACTTGTGCGTATCGTCAAATACAAGGTCCAATCCCTCCAGCGTGAGCTCGCCGCCGGTGCTGATGAACGGTCGACGGATCTTCACCCAACGTGGATCCCGCCGCGTCGCCGATCGGGAGCCACCATTCTCGTCTCCCTCGGAATCCAACTGATGACTTACGGCGTCGTACAGCTTGATCACCTGCCCATCCAGGTACAGAGCGTACGGAATGTACATCGACTGGCTGAGGGCCAGGTTTCCGTATGCCCGGGCGACGCTCGTCTTGCCGTTTCCGGGTGGGCCGTACAGGAAAACGGAGGTGCCGGAGTTCAACGCCGGCCCCAGGCGCTGGAACGTCGCTTCGGAGATTACAAGTTGCGACAGGATCTGCCGCATGGTGCGGGCGGTAAGCGTCAGCCGTCCACTCTTCTGCAGGCGGATGGCCTCGTTGTAGACCTCGAATTGGACCGGCGCCGGCCCGGCGTACTGGCTGCGCTCAAGTGCCTCCCGGGCCCGCAGGTTGCCCGCGCCCGTGATGCCATACGTGTACGCGCCCTCTCCCAGGCCGCCCTGCGACGACTTCACCTCGATCAACTTCTCCTGCTTGAGTGTCATGAGCAGGAGGTCCGTGACGCCTGCAAACGGCAACGCCACCGCCTCCGCAATGCGAAAGCCAGTCATGTAGCCGTGCGAGTACAGCACCTTGATGATCAGGTCTTGGAGCCACAGGGCAGAGAGCTTCGTATCCTCAACCGTGTTGACTTGCGGCGGAACGAAGCCGGTCGGAGCCGGGGCCTGTGCAATCCGTGCAGTTGGAGTCGCCATGCGGTTTGCCCTTTTGGATGTCGGCGCCCACTATGGAGCGGGCGGATTATAGCATTCGGCCCCAAAACGCCGCCTGACAAAGACATTTCGAATTCCCTTGCCCCTGCGCCCTGAGCCTGGCTCTGCCAGCGCCTGCCGCTGGAAGAAACTAGACCGCGGGAACCCGGCAGGTATAATGTGCCAGCCATGAAGCTCTCCGTCGTGATCCCCGTATATAACGAAGTCGATAATATTGCGGAGATTCTTAAGCGGGTGCAGGCCACGGGCCTGGCCTCCGAGGTCATCGTTGTCGATGACGGGTCCGTGGATGGCAGTCGCGACATCCTGGCCAAGCTGAAACGCCGCAAGGGCCTCCAGGTGTTGCTGCACGAGCACAATCAGGGCAAGGGCGCTGCGGTCAGGACTGGCATCCATGCGGCGGCTGGAGATGTGATCCTGATCCAGGACGCCGATCTGGAGTATCACCCGCGCGACTTCACCGCTCTGCTGCAGCCCATCGTCGACGACGTCGCCGACGTGGTCTATGGATCGCGCTTCATGGGCGGCCCCCGGCGTGCCGTCATGTTCTGGCACATGATCGCCAATCAGCTCTTGACGTTGATGACCAACGTCCTGTACAACACGATCCTGACTGACATGGAGACCGGCTACAAGGTCTTCAAACGGGAGGTCGTCGCGGACATGATCCTGCGCTCGCGCGGCTTCGAATTCGAGCCGGAGTTCACGGCCAAGGTGCTCAAGCGACACTACCGCATCTTTGAGGTGCCCATTTCGTTCAATCCGCGGGACTACTCCCAGGGCAAGAAGATCAAGCTGCCCGACGCTTTCGCCGCGGTCTGGACTCTACTCAAGTATCGCTTCGTGGATTAGCTCGAGAGATCCTGCCACAAAGAAGTCCGCAGCCGTTTGGCTGCGGACATTTGCATTGTGGCGGTGCAGGTGGGCGTTCCCTGGCCGGCCTACCTTCGCAGAGCCTCGATGGCAGCCTGCAGCACCACGTCAACGCCGTCTGCTTGTTGCCGAAGGGTCTCGAGCGTGACCGGTACCTTGATCGATGGCGCCACGCCCCTGCCTTCCAAGTGGATCTTCCCGTTCGCGTCCAACGCGCGGCCTGTGGTCAACTGGCAGTAGATCCCTTCAGGCATGTAGAAAGCTTCCACGCTGCCTCCAGCGCCTTCAGACGGATACTGCCCCACGATGACGGCCCGGTCGTTGATGGTCATTGCATAGGAAAAGAACTCACATGCACTCGCGCAGGCCGGTCCAACCAGCACAGCCACACGACCCTCGTATCGCAGCCCCTCGGGCGGTGGGATCATGATCGAGTCGTCCTGCGGATCCAGGTAGAAACTGCCCGTGGCCTTGTCGTAGTGCATGGTCTTGCCGACGACGGTCTCCTTGTCGAAGAAGTAGGCCGCCATCTGATTCGCGAGCCAGCCGCTGCCGCCCGAGTTCTGGCGCATGTCGATGATCAGACTTGTGACCTGCTCCTTCTTGAATTCGCGAATGGCTCGCTCCCACACCTGAATTGAGAGAACATCGTTGTCCAGGAAGCTGCTGATTTGCAGGTACCCGGGACCTTCCGGCAGGACCCGGTACTCGACCGGCAGCGTGGCAGCCTCGCCGACCGTGAATGACGCCTGGTTGAAGCTCTCGACCTCGCTGACCACGGGGATGCTCTTCTTCTGAGGTGATTCGCCCTCGTTCTGGAACTCGACCTGCACTACACCCTTGTTCAACGGAAAGCGCGTGGAATAGCGCAGTTGTTGCAGATGCTTGATGATTGGGTTGCTGAAGGGCGAGGACCACGGAACATTGGCCGCCACCGCGCTGGCCACGGGCGTTCCATCGAATGTGAGCACCTGCGCGCCCCACTGCATCCCGGCCCGGTCCGCTGGACCGTCCTTCTGAATGTAGCTTGCGATGATTCGCCCATCGTCCGTTTCGCGGATCCCGAGCCCCAGGCCGCCTTCCACGGCGTTCCGGAAATCCCCGTTGATCAGGGACTGATCGAATCCGACATGCGTATCCGGAATCGACCACATGAAGTCGCGGAGTGCCAGCGCATAGGCGTGCGAACTGCGCTGTTGCTCGGCAGCGCGGAAGAGCGGCCGAAACTCCGCAGCTTTCTTGTCCCAGTCGATGCCTTTGAATTCAGTGAACGCATACTCCCGGCGGAACTTGTCCAGCATGGCGTCGAACGCCTCGGTGTAACTCATGCCGGAGAAGTCATCCTGTTCGGAACCTTCGCCCTCGATCAGGTCGATGCTGAGTTTCTGCGATCGGACCAGGCGGAAGGGACTTTGATCAAGGTCGACCTCCGACCAACCCGCCGGCAGAGCGAGAAGCGGATCGTCATCTGTGAAGAGCTTCTGGTCCGCGCCGAAGCCGGACGGGAACTCCTGCTTTTCATCCGGGGCGTAGACCAGGTACTTGCCGCCCTTGACCTCCAGGTAACTATCGCTCGCCTGGCTCACCCGTGTGGATGCGTACGCTGTGGACCAGCCGCCCCCGCCCTGGTCGCGGCGCTCAAGATAGGGATCGCCCCATGTGTTCGTCCAGTAGGCCACCGCGAATATCATCACGCCCGTATCGTCTTGCCCGTCATGATCAACGTCATTGGTGCCGCCGCTGGGCGCAATGGGAAGAGAGAGCGTATACGTGAATGGCGACGTGTAGAAGTCTGAGGTGATCTTGCCGAGGACTTGCGATTCCGCGGGGATGACGAAGTCCCGATTGCGTTGGACGAAGCCGCTTTGGTCTTCCAGGATTATGATCGGCTCCGCCACTCCACCCGTGAAGAACGAATTGGTGTACGTCACCTTGCCCGTGATGGTGGTGGGGCCATCCTGGAGCGCCGGCAGTGACACGGAAGAGCCCGGGCTCGCCGCGGCGCACGCCGTGATTGCTAGGACCAGCACCAGTGCGCCAGCCGCGATGCTCGCTTCTTCGTGTTTCATCTGTGCCTCCACGGCCTCACCGCATTCGGGGCGGCGCAAGCGTCGCAGGATTATAACTCTGGGTCTCCGCCGTGCTCCCGCGAGGAGCCACATCGGCATCCTGGCCCAGGGTGGTTGTCTTCGGGGCTCCGAGTCCTGCAACGCTATAATCCCCCTGTGGATTGGGCCGAGCACTTTCAACATGAGTTGCGCAATGCTGAACTGGCTCGCGCTCGCGGAAACGAGGGCCAGGCCCGCGTGTGTGCCCGGCGCGCCGCCGGAATTGCTGCGGCCGAGTATCATGCACGCCGCGGTCTGCACGCCAGCACCGGAAGCGCCCTCGACCTCCTGCGTGACCTGCTCACGGATGACTCGGTGCCGGCTGCTGCCCTGCCCGCCGTGGAAAGCCTGGTCATGCAGGTCAACTCCGACTTCCAACTCCCGCCTGGCGTGGACCTGATCGCCGAGGCGCGACGCCTCCCTGATCTATTGCTTCTCTCACTCTGATTGCATGAAACTAAGGCGCCCCGCCGTCGGCGGGGCGTTTCTTTTCTATGTGTCGCGCGGTCCGGCTCCGGGCTCTAACCCGAGCCGCGCCGTCCCATCAAGTGGAACAGCGCACGTGCCACCGTGAGGATCATCAAGGCAATGGATAGGACGCCAGCCAGCACGAGCCACAGCGTTCGCCATTCCCTCAAGTGCGCTGTCAACTCTGCGGCGTCCGGGAAATGGATCCGATCCTGCAATCGGCTCAGGAGATCCCTCGGCGGCACCACGGGTCGCAACGTGCCTCGCAGCCGCCGCTCCAGGTCGTTCAAATCCTCGTAGCCGTCCAAATGTCCGATGCGTGCACTCATCGACTTCACACCTATCATTTCCAGATCACAGTTGGAGCATCTGCTCACTTCACCCTGCTGGATACAACACCAAACCCACCGTTCCGGGTCCGAGATTTGCCGCTACCGATATTGAAAGGTCCGTCAGCGTCGGCGCCTCTACTGCCTTGAAATGCGGGTGCGCCTGGTCCATCAAGGCCTTTCCGGACTGGCGGTCATTGGCCTGCACCACGCCCAGGAACACTGGCGTCTTGCCGAAATCGTGGACGGCCATGGCGATCAGCCGGTTGATGGAGGCTTTGCGTGTCCGCACCTTCTCGGTCATGTTCAAGACGCCGTCCGTCAGCACTGCGATGGGTTTGACGTTCATCAGGGACGCCAGGGCCGCCTGCATGGCGCCCACTCGTCCGCTCATCCGGGCATACTCCAGCGTGTCCAGTGTCAGATAGACACGGATTCGACCGCGGACGGCCTCCAGCTCCTTCACGATTTGCTCAACCGTCCTTCCGGACCGCTCCATCTTGCGCGCCTCCCGGCACATGAAGCCGATCGCCAGCGAGCCAACCATTGAGTCAAAGGGGATCACGTTGTAGACGCCCTTGAGCTCTTCTGCCGCCTGCACAGACGACGCGTAGGTCCCCGAGAGTTTGCTCGTGATATGGATGGAGAGGATGGTATCACCGGGCTGTGCCAGCTTCTTGTAGAACTCAACGAACTGATGCGGAGACGGCTGGCTGGTCTTGGGGATGGTCCGCGTCTCATTCACCTTGCGGTAGAAGCCCTCATTGTCGAGTTCCACCCCCTGCAAGTAGGTCTGGTCGCCGAACAGGATGTTTACCGGGATGACCTGGAGGTCGAATTCCTTCTCCCAGGCCGGCGGCATGTCAGCCGCGCCGTCGGTCACAATTCGAAGCATGGCTCAATCTCCTTCGAGGTCACCAAAACGATCGCCCAGTTCGTCCCGCAGGGAGAGCAGCGTGCGGTGATATAGGCTCTTGACGGCCCCTTCGCTGCGCCCCATGATCTGACCGATCTCTGCGTTCGACAACTCCTCCACGAATTTAAGGATTAGAAGCGTCTGCCGTTCAGGGGTAAGCTGGCGGATGAGCCGCATGAGCCACTCTTGATCCTGGCTTCTGACCAGCCGGGCCTCCGGTCGCTCTTCCTTGGAAACCACCACTGGCAGGTCGCTGAGCGGAATCTCCTGCTTGCGGCTTCGATCCCGGTGCCAGTTGGCGACCAGATTGTGGGCGATCCGATACAGCCAGGCGGAGAATGGCACGCCCCGGTCTGTATAGTTGTGGATGTGGTTCATCGCCCGCTGGAAAACACGGGCAGTCAGGTCCTCCGCATCGTGCAGATTGCCCGTGCGGTAATAGACGTAGTTGTAGATGCGCTCAACGTAGACCTCGTACAGTGAGCCGAATGCCTCGCGGTCGCCCCGCGCCGCGCGCACCAGCATCTCCTCTTCGTTATTTTCGGTTTCCGGCAAAGGCTGATCCCGCCGGCGAGGCTCACTGAGCATAACCCCGCCCTTTGAAGGAAGTTGCACGAGTTCGGTCTCTCTTCGCGGTCAGTATAACATGCGCCTCCAAAGTGACGCTGCTCGGCGTCAAGAGCGCGTTTCACCGCGCCATTGCAAATGCGTTCTCCCATCGATTCACCTACGAAACACCGCTGTTTACCCTCGCGAATGCCGCTTTGGCCTCGGACAGCAGTTCGATGCATGCGGCAGCAGTTATAATCAAGGCCCGCTAAATAAGGAGATAGGTCTATGCGCACCGTACAGTCAAACACTGGGCGCCAGTTCCTGCTGCCCTCACTCTTGCTGATAGTCCTCTTGACCGCATGCGGCTCGGCAAACGCGGACGCCACACCAACGTTGAGTGTGGACGCCATCTTTACTGCCGCAGCCCAGACCCTGCAAGCCCAGCAAGCCACCGCATTGGCGCTTACGCCGCCCACCAACACGCCCTCGCCCTCACCCTTCCCCACGCTGCCGCCTCCGTCACCTGCTGCAACCTTTGCATTCGCCAGTAGCACCCCCGGCGGCGGTGCAAGCCAGTGCAACAACTCTGCCTTCGTGTCCGACCTGACCATTCCGGACGGCACCACGATGAAACCCGGCGAGAAGTTCACCAAGACCTGGCGGCTATACAACTCCGGCTCGTGCGCGTGGTCAACGAGCTACCGGCTCAATTTTGTCAGCGGGGATTCGATGGGCGGCGCCTCCACCGCACCGCCTTCGGCAGTCCCTGCCGGTTCCCAGGCCGACATATCGGTTGCTCTTACAGCGCCCACAACCAACGGGACATTCAAAGGCAACTGGCGCATGCAGAATGACCAGGGACAGCCATTCGGTAACGTGATCTATGTGGAGATCAAGGTCGGCGCAGGCAGCACGGTGACTCCTGGTCCGAGCCCGACGGGCGGGCCAAGCCCGACAGGCAGTTCGGGCTACACGCTTTCGGGCAATGCCGGTGTAGGGAGCGGAACTCACGGTGACTTGCCACGGATCGGGACAAAAGCCCACGGTTGAGGCGAGCGTGGACAATGATGGCAACTACTCATGCATTGTTCCCAATCACTGGGCGGGCACCATCGATCCAGTTAAGGGGAACTACGTCTTCACCCCGCAGTTTGGCGCCATTGACGACGTGACGGCAGACATGTCCGGCTTGGACTTCACTGCAACGCACTAGGAGACGCGCTGCCGGCGATCCGTCTGCAAACGGGCGGCGCGTTGCGCCGCCCGCCTCGCGGTATACTGCCCCTTCATGGCACCTGACCCGCAGTTCCATCGTGCCCACCGTGAAGATTTCACATTTGTGGATCGACGAGCACATCGAAAATGAAGACTGATCGTAATAGTTACTTCTTCTGGTTCTTGAGCCTCGGCTTGCTTGGCGTCTTGGTCCTTGGCGGCTGCGGCCCCGGCAATGCTGAACCCACTATTGCTCCGGAGGCTATCTTCACCTCCGCCTTCGAAACCTTCTCCGCGCAAATGGCGACCGAAAAGGCCGCGGTCACTCCAACTTTCACGGCGCAGCCTCTGCCGTCGCCCAGTCCATTCCCTACTTTGGCTGCCATCGCCACGCAACCCGGCTTCACGTTTGCCAGCTCTACCCCGGCGCTGCCAGCCGGTGGCGCGGCGGGCTGCGAGAATGACTCGACCTGGATCGCGGATGTCACGGTCCCCGACGGCACAATATTCACGCCCGGCGAAGACTTCAAGAAGACCTGGCGCGTACAAAATATCGGTACTTGTACATGGAGCACCAAGTACACGCTGCAATTCAAGGACGGTTCGGACATGGCTGGCACGGATGAGTTCGTCCAGATCAGCGTGCCGCCCGGCCAACAGACTGATGTCACCGCCGATCTCGAGGCGCCCGACGACATCGGCAGCTTCTACGGTCGCTGGGAGCTCCACGATCCCGACGACAAGCCATTCGGCAGCATCCTCACGGTCGTGATCAAAGTCGCGGGCACTGCCCAATAGCCCTGAATGCGGGCGTCGGGAGACTGAGTCCGCGCCGATTGAAAGCGACCATGGCCGCACGATCTCACATGCGCCCTCCATTGCCTGCCGTTAGTTTGGCAGGTGTATACTCAAGTTTTGCAATAAAGCCATAATTGAAACAAATGTGCTACAATCGGCGGCGCCTTGGATGTCAAGACGCCCTCGCTTTCCCGCGGCGATCAGAACCGTCGTCTGCATCGGACTCAGGATAGGACCCGTGCGCATCGAGCCATGTCTCCCAATGTGATTCGCGTCGTGGGCGCCCGCGTCCACAATCTCAAGAACATCACCGTCGAGATCCCGCGCGACAAGCTCGTGGTCATCACGGGCTTGTCCGGTTCCGGCAAGTCCTCGCTTGCATTCGACACCATCTTCGCCGAGGGCCAGCGGCGCTATGTCGAGTCTCTTTCCGCCTATGCGCGCCAGTTCCTGGGCCAGATGGACAAGCCGGATGTCGACTACATCGATGGTTTGTCGCCGGCCGTTTCCATCGACCAGAAGGGCACCTCCCATAACCCCCGCTCGACCGTCGGCACGGTAACCGAGATATACGATTATCTGCGTCTGCTGTTCGCTCGCGCCGGCATCCCCCACTGCCCCATCTGCGGCCGCGAGGTCGTGCGCCAATCGGCCCAGGAGATCGTCGACGCAATTGAAGCCATGCCGGACGGCAGCCGCATTCTCGTGCTGGCCCCGGTCGTACGCGGCCGCAAGGGCACTTACCAGGCCGTGTTCGAGGAGATCCGCAAGGCCGGCTTCGTACGCGCCCGCGTCGACGGCACGGTGCATTCACTGGACGACGAGATCACCCTCGATCGCTACAAGCAGCACGATATCGACGCGGTCGTGGACCGACTTGTGATCGCCCACGCGGGCGCTGCCGAGGATCTGAAATCGGCGCGCTCGCGCCTCACCGACTCGGTTGAGACGGCGCTGAAGTTCGGAGAAGGCTTCCTCACCATCTCGCAAGCCGACGGGCGCAAACCGGAAGCTTCCAGGCGTAAGGCCGAGGTCAACGACAAGTCAGCCGGCTTCGCTGACTTGCACTTCTCCGAGAACCTCTCATGCCCGGTGCACGGCATCAGCCTTCCAGAGATCGAGCCACGCACATTCTCCTTCAATACCCCTCATGGGGCCTGCCCGGATTGCCAGGGTCTGGGCAACAAGCTGGAGATCGACCCCGATCTGCTCATTCCGGACAAGGAACTCGCGCTGAACGACGGCGCCATCGTGGCAATGGAATGGGGCGGCCCGCGAAGAGGGCGGCTACTACTGGCAAACGCTGCAAGCCGCTGCCAAGTACTTTGGTGTGGACCTCGACAAGCCGGTGAAAAACCTGACCGCTGAGCAGTTGGACATCGTGTTGCACGGCACGCGCGGCAAGGAAATCCCCATCAAGTACAAGAGCGCCCGCGGGCACGAATTCACCTTCGCCCGCGAGTTCGAGGGCGTTGTCGGCAATCTGGAAAGACGCTACCGCGAGACCAACTCGGAATACATGCGCGAACGCATCACCGAGTTCATGTCAGACAAACCCTGTCCAACCTGTCAAGGGAAGCGTCTGCGCCCCGAGGCGATTGCCGTCACGGTGGCCGGCGCCAATATCATCGAGGTCACGTCCTGGCCCATCCGCCGCACATTGGAGTGGATCAACGATCTAGGCGGAAAGAAGTCGGTCCTCACGCGTCGCCAGCTTGCCATCGCTGAGCGCGTCATCAAGGAGACCCGTTCTCGCCTCGGCTTCCTGGTGGATGTGGGCCTCGACTACCTCACGCTCAACCGCTCGGCCGGCTCGTTGTCGGGCGGAGAAGCCCAGCGGATTCGCCTGGCCACTCAGGTGGGTTCGCGGCTCGTGGGCGTTCTCTATGTGCTGGATGAGCCCTCCATTGGCTTGCATCCTCGCGACAATACTCGGCTGCTCAACACGCTCAAGGGTCTGCGTGACCTGGGCAATACGGTGCTCGTAGTCGAACACGACGACGAGACAATTCGCGAAGCCGATTGGATCGTGGATTTGGGCCCCGGCGCCGGCGAGCACGGCGGCCGCATCATCGCCGAGGGACCCCTCAAGTCCATCCTGGCGGCACCGCACTCCCTGACCGGGCAGTACCTTTCAGGCAGAAAGCAGATACCGGTCCCCAAGCAGCGCCGCCAGGGTAGCGGCAAGAGTCTCATGGTCGTCGAGGCGCACGCCAATAACCTCAAGGATCTGACGGTCAAAATTCCCTTGGGTCGGCTCGTCTGCATCACCGGTGTGTCGGGCAGCGGCAAGTCCACGCTCATGACCGAGGTCGTGTACAACACCCTGTCAAACAAGCTCATGGGTTCCCGCAGCATGCCGGGTGAACACAAGCGCATCGACGGTATCGAGCACCTCGACAAGATCATCAACATCGACCAATCCCCCATCGGACGCACACCGCGTTCCAATCCGGGCACCTATACTGGCATGTTCGATGAGATCCGAAAGCTGTTCGCCGAACTGCCGGAGAGCAAGGTGCGCGGCTACAAGCCGGGTCGCTTCTCATTTAACGTGCATGGCGGCCGCTGTGAGGCCTGCCAGGGCCAGGGCGAATTGCGCATCGAGATGCAGTTCCTGCCGGACGTGTACGTACCCTGCGACGTGTGCCACGGCCGCCGTTTCAATCGGGAAACCCTTCAGGTTGAGTTCAAGGGTCACAGCATAGCCGACGTGCTGGACATGACCGTTGACCACGCCCTCACGGAGTTTTCGGCCTTTCCAGCCATGCAGAGCCGGCTCGCGCTGCTCCAGGAAGTCGGCTTGGGTTACATTCGCGTCGGGCAGCCGGCCACGACCTTGAGCGGTGGCGAGGCCCAGCGAGTGAAACTTGCCAAAGAGCTCTCCCGTCGGGCCACCGGCCGAACGCTGTATGTGCTCGACGAGCCATCCGTGGGACTCCATGCCGCCGACGTGCACAAACTGATCGAGGTGCTTCAGCGGCTCGTGGATGCGGGCAACTCGGTCTTGATCATCGAACACAATCTGGACATCATCAAGATCGCGGATTGGCTCATCGATCTCGGCCCTGAAGGAGGCGAAGGCGGTGGTCGCCTCGTAGCCGAAGGTACTCCCGAAGAGGTGATGAAATCAGCCGCATCCTACACGGGCCAGTTTCTCAAAGCGCACTTAAGACATCTTCGGGCGACGCGTGCCAACTAGCGCCGAGCCTGCGCCACATCCCAACGGCCTCCACCCAATGGTCATGTCCTCGCGGCTGGTCGCCTTCCCCCGAATCCCCCAAGTCAAGTAGAATCTCATTGCGGCCATGTGTCGCAGTTCGGAAAAGGCAGGCAAATGGATAACAAAGGCTCCACGGGTGATGTGATCGCCGGCTATCGACGCCGTAAGCAGCAGGGCAATATCATCTTTGTCTACGGCACCGCCGGCTTGCTCGTGGTCGCGGGACTGGGTCTTCTGGTTCTTTGGCTCACCGGCCCGAGCCAGCCCCTTAGCGCCCTGTTCGCGACTGACACGCCCACCCCCACCCTTACCTTCACGCCTACGGTGACCTCCACACCCACCGAAACGCCGACCATCACCGCCACGGCTTCCCTAACGGCGACCGCTACGCCCTCGGCCCCCTTCGTCTACACGGTCCAAGAGGGAGATTCGCTTGCGGCGATTGCGGAGAAATTCACCCTCGGGGATGACGGCATTCCATTGATCCTGCTGCTCAATCCATTCAGCGAGGATGCCGGGACCGGTATCGACCCGGCCACGCAAATCGTCTACCCGGGGCAGCAGATCTTCATCCCAAATCCCGATCTGAAAATGCCAACCTCCACACCCATCCCATCCAACTTGCCGCGCGGCACGACCGTGAGTTACGTTGTGCAGGCTGGGGATTCGCTGGCCGGGGTCGCGGGTCTGTACAACAGCACGGTTGAGGATATTGTCGAATTCAATAAGCTGCCGGATGCCAACTCCATCTTCATCGGGCAGAGCCTCCAGATCCACGTGAACCTCGTCACGCCAACCGCAACCCGACCGCCCACCAGCACGCCGCGCACTCCATTGCCTCCCGGAACTCCAACCGCGGGGTAAGCCACTCCACTACCTGCGCTTCCGCTGAGTCACCCCTTTCAGGCTGGATCTAGGGATCCCCAAATTGCAGGTCTAGTCGGTTGCGCATGCCTGGCGAAATGGACGGGATGGGAATTCTTCCCATCCCGTCCATATCGCTCTCTTTCCCCCGGCCTCTGAGCGAGGAGCAGGGGGTGAGGGGTAACACCAGGACGAGTCCCCTGAATACCAACGACTCCTCGTGAAGCCGTCCCCTGGGGTGCAGTCGCACGATCGACCTTGCCCTGTGCTGTCCTGCGCACGCTTTGGCATCCGATTTTCCCAGCGAGCACGGCGCCGTCGGCCCGCCCGTCCCGCGTAAGACGCGGGCGGCTTTCATGAGCACCACGGTCACTGCTGGACAAATGCAGTGCGCTCATGTACAATTATCGACCGCGTGATCGGAACTTGCTGCCGGGTGGGCGCACAGGGCACACAACTGAATTGCAGCGGGGAATCCACAGACGCTAGATCATTCTTGAGCACGCGAACGCGAATTCATTTGGAGGAACGACTTTGGCGAACATCCAGTCACAGATCAAGCGCAACCGCCAGAACGAAAAACGGCGCCTGCGCAACCGGGATTTCCGCGGCGCCGCGCGCACAGCCGTCAAGGACGCGCTAACGGCAATTTCGACCGGCCAGGATTCACAGGCCGCGGTGGCGCTTGCCATCCGCGCCCTGGACAAGGCCGCCCAGAAGGGCGCCATCCATCAGCGCAACGCGGCCCGCCGGAAGGGCCGGCTTGTCAAGAGACTCTCGGCACTAGGCGGCATGCCGGTGTCCGCGCCGGCGAAGCGCACCCCGGCGCCTTCAAAGGCGACCGAGGAGAAGGTGGCGGAGCCCAAAGCCAGGAAGACCACCACGAAGGCTGCAGCCAAGAAGTCGCCGGCAAAGAAAACGACCAAGAAATAGACGTCTCAAAGTGCATTGAGCATTCAAGCGGGAGCCTGCGGCTCCCGCTCTCGCGTTCTTCCAGTCACGTGCTTGTGCCGTCTCCGGGCGCCTTGACGCGAAATGCCATTCAGCGGACGCCGTCCATCCCGCTCCGCGCCCCTTGCGTGCCTCGCGTGATGACGCGCGTGATGAAGATCGCTCACGGTTTCGCCGGAAAACGAGATGCGAATGTTATAATCCGCCGCGATGTTCGAGACTGAACGCAAACTCGTTGAAGCAAAGATACAAGACTTCTTTCAGCGCGAGCGCATCCCCCTTACAGAACTCAAATGGTCTTCAATCCCCTTCTCAGGCGAATGGGGATTGTCGACCTCGTTCTTGGGAACGGCAGCAATGGAAGCGCGTCAGGGCTCATCACGTCCAGTTCCTGAGCGCGCCCAGGAAATCGCGGAGCGGGTAAGACAGATCTTCGAATCAAGCGCGTTCAGTCGCACGGAGGCCATAAAGGGTTACCTCAATCTCTACTACACAGCCTCTGAGTATTCGCGCCGAGTTGTCGACGAAGTCCTGGAGCGCGGCGCGGATTTCGGCCGCGGCCCGGACAAACGCGAGCGCATCATGGTCGAGTACGCGCAGCCCAATACCCACCATTCGTTCCACATGGGGCACCACCGCAACACACTGCTGGGCGAATCGCTTGCGCGCATCGTCGAGTTTGCCGGCTTCGAGACGATTCGCGCCTCGTACCCCGGTGATATCGGCCTGGGCGTCGTTACCGTCCTGTGGGCCTACGATACGTTCCATCGCGGCCAGGAACCGCAGGGCATCCATGAGCGCGGTCAGTGGTTGCTCAAGCTCTACGTCGAGGCCACCGCCCTGCTGGAACCTCGTGAGGGCGAGACGCCCGCCGAAAAGGCGCGCCGCGAAGGCTTTGACGCCGACCGGCGCGATTTTTATCGACGTTGGGATGCCGCTGATCCACAGGTGCGCGAACTTTGGCTGCGGACGCGCCAGTGGAGCCTGGACGAGCTCAACGACATCCTGCGCCTCCTCGACGTGAAGATCGATGTGTGGTTCTTCGAATCCGATGCCGACGCGCCGGCCAAGGAGATCGTCGACGAGCTGATCCAACGCCATATCGCCGACGACGAACGCCCTCAGGGCGGCGCGGTCATCGTGAAGATCGATGAGAAGCTCGGCCTCAAGAAGGAGAAGTACCGCACCAACGTGATCCTGCGCTCGGACGGCACCACGCTGTACCTGACCAAGGACCTCGCCCTCGCCAAGCAGAAGTTCGAAAAGTACCACGTCGACCGATCGATCTATGTGGTGGACATCCGTCAATCCATGCACCTGCAGCAGGCATTTGCCATTCTGAGACTGTGGGGCTTCCCACAGGCGGAGAAGTGCTATCACCTCGGCTACGGTTTCGTCACATTGCCGGACGGCGCCATGTCGGCCCGCCGCGGCAAGGTGGAGCTCTTCAAGAATGTGATGGATGAGGCTGTTCGCCGCGTGTTGGCCCTCGAATCTGAACGCACCCCCGACATGTCGGATGAACAGCGCATCCGGGTGGCACAGCAGATCGGCCTGGGCGCCATGGCCTACTCAATGCTTTCGGTCGATATCGGCCGTGATATTGTCTTCGATATCGACTCGGCCCTGTCATTCGAAGGACATACCGGACCGTACATTCAGAACGCGCACGTCCGCGCCAACAGCATTCTCAAGAAGGCCGGCCCGTTTCCCGATCAGGCTTCGTTTGACCATGAGATGAACTCCAGTGAGCTGCAACTGGTGGAGCTCATCTCGCAGTTCCCGGAACATGTCGAACGCGCAGCAGCCGACTATCGCCCATTGGTGATGGCGGCGTATGCCTACGATCTGGCAAACGCTTTCCATTCGTTCTATCATGCCACTCCGGTGCTTCAAGCCGAGGGCAGCGGCGTCCGTGATGCGCGCCTGCGGCTCGTCGCGGCCGCCCGTCAGACTCTAGCCAACTCGTTGCGGCTCCTGGATATCCAGGCGCCGGAGGTCATGTAGCGAATCAACCAGCTGGATTTGGCTTCATCAAGCGGCGCGAGCCGCTTGTATCATCCACGTGGCGCTTGCCGCGGGAAACAAGGAGAATAGGATATGCCGGTCAAGACGATTATCATGGGCGCCGCCGGGCGTGACTTTCACAACTTCATTACGTTCTTCCGAGGCAATAAGGACTACGAGGTGGTGGCCTTCACAGCCACGCAGATCCCGGACATTGAGGGCCGCCTCTTCCCACCCGAATTGGCCGGCAATCAGTACCCCAAGGGCATTCCCATCCGCGCCGAAGAGGAACTTGCCGACCTGATCCGCACCCACAAGGCCGAACAGGTGATATTTGCCTATTCGGACGTGACACTATGAGTACGTGATGCACAAGGCAGCCTTGGTCAACTCCCTGGGCGCGGATTTCCGGCTCATGGGCACTCGTAACACGCAAGTAAAGTCCACCAAGCCCGTGGTCTCCATCTGCGCCGTGCGCACTGGCTCCGGCAAGAGCCAGACCACCCGGCGCGTGTCGACCATCCTGCGCGACCTCGGCTACAAGGTCGCCGCGATCCGGCACCCCATGCCATACGGCAACCTCATCCGTCAGGAAGTGCAGCGCTTCGCCGATTACGATGACTTGGACGAGCACGAGACCACCATCGAAGAGCGTGAAGAGTACGAGCCGCACATCGACAACGGCGTGCTCGTCTTCGCCGGCGTAGACTACGAGAAGATCGTTCGCGCCGCGGAGAAGGAGGTTGACATCATTCTGTGGGACGGAGGCAACAACGACCTGCCGTTCTACGTGCCGGATTACCAGATAGTGGTGGCCGACCCGCATCGACCCGGACACGAATCAACCTACTATCCCGGTGAGACCAATGTGCGCCTGGCCGACGTGTTCGTGATCAATAAGGTCGATACCGCCGATCCGGAAAAGGTCCTCGCTGTTCGCGAGAACTTGTATCGTCTGAATCCCACTGCCATTCAGGTCGAGGCTGCCTCCCCATTGTTCGTCGATGACCCCTCCGCCATTCGCGGCAAGCGCGTATTGGTCGTGGAAGACGGCCCCACGCTTACTCACGGCGAGATGGCGTATGGCGCCGGCTACGTCGCCGCCCGGCGCTTCGGCGCGGCCGAGATCGTCGACCCGCGGCCGTTCGCCGTCAAGTCCATTGCTGCCACCTACAAGAAGTACCCCAAGACTGGGCCGATCCTTCCGGCTATGGGCTACGGCGACGCGCAGATGCGCGACCTGGAAGCCACCATTAACAACTCAAATGTCGACCTCGTCGTGGTCGGCACGCCCATCGACCTGACCCGCGTCATCAAGCTCACCAAGCCATATCAGCGTGTGCGCTATGAGCTCCAAGAGCTGGGCGTTCCGACGCTGACGGATCTACTCACACAGAAATTCGGCCGAAAGAAGTAGCGCCACCCGTCGCAGCATCAAGAAAGGCGCGACCCTTTGGGTCGCGCCTTTGATTTCCACGTGGATGCCCCATCGCCGCGCCCACCGTTGTGTTGTGGTCGGAGGAGCTCTCCGTCACGGTCCCCACAAATGCGCCAGGCCTCCGCTCAATACCTGCACTCGTTCCGAAGCCAGGAAGATCAGCATGGCCACGGCCATCGTGGCTGGAATGGTCAGAACCCACGCCGTCGCCATTTCGGCCGCCACGTGCCAGCGCACCTTGTTGACTCGTTCCGAGGCGCCCGACCCCATCAGCGCCGTGCTGATGATATGCGACGTGCTCACGGGCATGCCCAGGGCCGACGCCGTCAGCACAACCGCCGCAGACGCGCCCTGCGATGCCAGCGCATTCAGCGGCCGTATGCGGAACACCCGGCCGCCTAGGTTGCGGATCTGTCGCCAGTCCCCCCGTGAAGCTCCCAGCGCCATCGCCAGCGCGCACGCCGCCAACGCCCAGAGTGGAATCTCGAAGGCTGCCGCTCGGCCAGCCAACACCAGGCCCAGCGCGATGATTCCGGCGGATTTCTGTGAGTCATTGGCGCTGTTGGACATGGCCAGCAACACCGCCGTCACGACCTGCAGCCTGCGGAATAGGGTGTTGACCCGCGGCGTGGCGCCGCTTAGCACCATCAGCAGGAGACCCATCAGCAGAAAGCCAGCCGCGAACCCCACGAACGGAGCCGCCATCAGCGGCAGCACAACCCACAACAATCCGGATCCGACTACAGCGCCTGGCCCATGCATGATCCATGCGGCGCCCACCAGCCCGCCGATCAATGCATGCGTGGAGGATGACGGTATGCCAAGCCACCAGCACAACAGGCTCCACACCGTGGCCGCCGCCATGGCGATAACCAGCATGCTTAGCGAGATGGATGTCGCATTCAACAATCCAGTGGTCACTGCCCGGGCCACAGCTGACCCAACAATGAACGGTGCCACCAGCTCGGCCACGCCCACCATGTACAGTGCCAGCCGCGGCCGCAATGCGCGCGATGCCAGCACGCCCGCCAGGATGCTGGATGAATCGCGGTATGCATTGAAAAACGCAAAGAAGACGGCCAGGCCGACAAGCAGACTTAACAACTCTCCTCCAGAGGGGCGTCGGATTGTACCACGCAGGCTTGGATGACGACCTGAAGCGCTGATTCGACCGCGGGTAGCACCTGCACCTGGAGCCTTACCGCCCGAGGACTGTACTTTCCTTTCGTGGGCGCGGCGGCAGACTATAATCCCTCCCAGCCGCAACGCCCTGGACTCAAGAATAGAGAATGGAACCCACCCATGCTGGTTGATGAAGTTGAGATCATTGTGCGTTCGGGCGCGGGTGGAAACGGCATGGTGCACTTCCATCGCGAGAAGTACGTGCCCCGCGGCGGTCCCGACGGTGGTGACGGCGGGCGCGGGGGCGACGTTTTCGTGCAAGTGCGGCCGGGACTCAGCACACTGTATGCCCTGCGACACGCAAGGCGCTACAAGGCCGAAGATGGTCGCGGGGGCGGCCCGAACAACATGTCAGGCAAGGCAGCCGAGCCTCTAGTCATTGAGGTGCCGCCTGGGACGATCGTGTACGACGCCACCGGCGGTGAACAGCTGGGTGATCTTACGGCTGAGGGCGATTCGCTCGTGGTGTGCAAGGGCGGCCGCGGCGGGCGCGGCAACCAGCACTTCGCTACGCCTCGCAATCAGGCGCCTCGAACGGCCGAGAAGGGCGAGCCCGGTCAGGAGAAGCACCTGCGCCTGGAACTCAAGCTTATTGCCGATATCGGCCTGATCGGTGTGCCCAATGCCGGTAAATCGACCCTGCTCGCCGCACTCACGAACGCGCGCCCGAAGATCGCGCCCTATCCCTTCACCACATTGGAGCCCAATCTCGGCGTCGCACGCGTCGACGATGACACCGCAGTGGTTCTGGCTGATATCCCCGGACTGATCGAGGGTGCTTCACAGGGTGCCGGCCTCGGTCATGACTTTCTCCGCCATATCCAGCGCACGCGTGTCCTCATCCACCTCCTGGATGGTCAATCGAGCGACCCTCTGGCCGACTTCGGCCAGATAAACGCTGAACTCGCCCTTTTCGACCCAAGGCTGGCGCAGAAACCGCAGGTCGTCGCTTTGAACAAGATTGACGACCCTCAGGTCAAAGAGCGCTTGCCTTCGATCCAGGCCGCGATGAAGTCCCACGGCATCAGCGTGATGCCCGTTTCCGCCTTGGCCCGCACCAATGTTGTGGAATTGCTCCAACGCGCCATGCGGTTGTTGGCCGACGCTCCGCCCCCGGAGCCGATTGAAGCACCGGTGCCGGTCTATCGACCGACTGAGGACCCGCGCGCTTTTCACGTTGCCCAGGAATCCGAAGGCCGCTGGCGCCTGACCGGCGCGGCACTGGAACGGGCCGCGGCCATGACGTACTGGGAGCATGAAGGCTCTGTTCGCAGGTTTCAGAAGCTTATGGAATCCATAGGTGTCGACGAGGCCCTGCGAAAGTCCGGCATCCAGGAAGGTGACACCGTCGCCATCGGCGACTACGAACTGGATTGGCAGGACTAGCTCTAGCCTGCACCAAATCAAAAAAAGGGGCCCGGGGCGCATTGCGCTCCCGGGCCCCATCGTTATTTCGTTTCCCCTACTTCTTCTTGGGCTTGTCCCTGCCCACCGCGTCCATGACGGCCACAGCCGCGATTTGGACGATGTTGTTCACCTCGTCGCCGGTCTGCAGCACGTGCATCGGCGCGCCCATGCCCAACAGTATCGGGCCGATCGCCTTCGCCTTGCCCAGCCGGGCGAGCAACTTGTACGCCATGTTGGCGGACTCAAGCGATGGGAACACCAGTACGTTGGCATCCTTCACAGCGCTGAAGGGATAGCGCGTCTCGACGATCTCGGGCACCACAGCGGTATCGGCTTGCATTTCGCCGTCCACCGCCAGATCGGGCCGTCGCTCTTTGAGTAGCTGCACCGCTTGACGCACCTTTTCGGACTGCGGGTGCGGCGTGGAACCGAAATTCGAGAACGACAGGAATGCCACCCGCGGCTCGATCTCCAGCTGATGGGCGAAGTCCGCCGCCAGTTCGCCGATCTCTGCCAGGTCCTGCGCCGTCGGGTCTATGTTGACAGTGGCATCCGTGAACAGATAGACGCGGTCCTCGATGATCATCAGGTATACGCCGGCGGCTCTCGCTACGCCAGGGCGTGTGTGGTGGATCTGTAGCGAGGGTCGGATCACTTCGGGATAGTCATAGGTCAGGCCCGACACGAACGCATCCGCGGCCTTCATCTTCACCATCAGCGGTCCGAACACGTTCGGCTCGCGCACCTTAACGAGAGCATCGCCATGCGATAGGCCCTTGCGGTTGCGCAGCCCATAGTACTCTTGTGCGTACTTGTCGATGTCCTTGAATTCGGCCGGGTCGACGACCTCGGGCTTGAACTCCAGCCCAAGCGATTTGAGTTGCCCTTCGATCACGCTGCGCCGCCCGATCAGCACTGGAATGCCGATCTTCTCATCCAGGATCTGGTAGGCCGCGCGGATGACCTTCGGCTCCTCGCCCTCCGCAAAGGCAATGCGCTTGGTGCCGCCGGTGGAACGCGCCTTGTTCATGATGAAGTACCGCACCTGGGCGCCCAGCCCCTGCCGGTATGACAGCTGTTGGCGGTACTCGTTCATGTCGATCGTCTTGCGCGCCACGCCGGTCTTGATGGCCATTTCCGCCACGGCCGGCGCTTCCCACAACAGCACGCGTGGGTCCAGCGGTTTGGGAATGATGTACTCGCGCCCGTACTTGATGCTGTCGCTCCCATACGCGCGCAGCACCGAATCCGGCACGTCCTCCTTGGTCAGCGCGGCCAGCGACTGCGAGGCCGCGAACTTCATCTCTTCATTGATCGCCTTGGCGCGCACGTCCAGCGCACCGCGGAAGATGAATGGGAAGCCCAGCACGTTGTTGATCTGGTTGGGGTAGTCCGAGCGGCCGGTGGCAATGATCACGTCCTTGCGAGCTTCCTTGGCGTCCTCGGGGCTGATCTCGGGGTATGGGTTGGCCATCGCGAAGACGATGGGCTCCTTCGCCATGGACTTCACCATCTCTTTGGACATCACATTCGCGACCGAGAGCCCGTAAAAGACATCACACCCCCGCACTGCGTCGGCCAGCGTGCGGGCGTCCGTGTCTACCAGGAAGCGCTCCTTGTACTTGTTCATGCCCTCGGTGCGGCCCTTGTACACCACTCCCTTGGAGTCCACCAGCATGATGTTCTCGCGCTTGACGCCCCACCGAATGGCAAGTTCTGCACACGATATCGCCGAAGCGCCCGCGCCGGAGATCGTCAGCCGCACTTCGCTGTGCTTCTTCCCAACGATGGCCAGCGCATTCGCCAGCCCCGCCGACGAGATGATGGCCGTCCCATGCTGGTCATCGTGGAACACCGGGATGTCCAGCATCTTCTTCAGCTCTTCTTCGATGTAGAAGCACTCCGGCGCCTTGATGTCCTCCAGGTTGATGCCGCCGAATGTCGGCGAGATCGCCGCCACCACACGGATGATCTCATCCGGGTCATGCGAGTTCACCTCGATGTCGAACACGTCGACATCCGCGAACTTCTTGAAAAGCACACCCTTCCCCTCCATCACGGGCTTGCTGGCCAGGGCCCCGCGGTCGCCCAGCCCCAGGATCGCCGTCCCATTGGTCACCACCGCCACCAGGTTGCCCTTGGAGGTGTACTCGTAAGCCAGTTCCGGATCCTTCTCGATGTCCAGCACGGGCTCCGCCACGCCTGGCGTGTATGCCAGGCTCAGGTCGCGCTGGGTGTCCATCGGCTTGGTGGGAATGACTTCGATCTTGCCGGGCTTGCCCTTCAGGTGATGGTATTCCAGCGCCTCTTCGCGTGTGACAGATGCCATGTGGTCCTCCAAGAACCAATTCGGGGAGCAGCCCACAGCTGCACCCATTCGCGGGGTCTGTTTTCAGTGAAAATTATCGCATGGAGCCGCCGCCTGTGCCAGTTGCTTTTGTCACCCTTCCATGCTGCCTGATGAATGTTACACCCCCTGCCGCCTTGGATTGTGGCGCCTCATCACCCCAGAGTCCGCCTTAAGATTTCGTGTATAATACGGGGGAATCCAAAGGGATTCTTGCTGGATATTGCCGCCTCAGGCGGCCTGGCTTGCCTACAAAAAACTGGATCTGCGCGAAATCCTGGCTTCAGGAGTTGCAAGTAGTCGTCGGTGTTCCAACGGAATAGAGTGAGCAAACCGATCAAGGGATTCAGCCGCCTACTGGCGTGATTTTGGCGCATCACGCTCTTCCTCCCGGGTTTCAGCGTCAGCCTTAAGCGACCCGGGGCCATTTTCGGCAATCCGAAATTTGCACGCAGCCAGGGCCGCATGAGCAGGCTCTAGGCTGCGTGTGCTTTAATGGCAACCATCACTGCGATCGAAACCCAGAAGCGCCGGCCGGATCGGGTCAACATCGATCTGGACGGCGAGTATGCCTTCAGCTTGGATGCCATCCTGGCTGCGGGGCTCAAAGTCGGCGCAAGCCTTGACGTCGAGCACATCGCCGCGCTCCAGCGGCACGATGCTGACGAAGCGGCCTTCCAGCGTGCGCTCCGGCTGATCAGCCTTCGGCAGCGTTCCGAAGCCGAACTCCGCCTATACCTGCGTAAGCACAAGACACCCGAGGATGTCTTGGAGCGCACGCTTGTGCGCCTGCGTGAGCACCGTCATGCCGACGATGCCGTATTCGCCCGCACTTGGGTGGAGAATCGCAGCACATTTCGACCACGCGGCCGCCGGGCACTGGCTTGGGAGTTGCAGCGCAAGGGCGTGCCGAATGAGGTGGCCGCGACTGCCCTCGCCCAGATCGACGAATTCCGCGCTTGCCTACCAGGCGGGCCTCAAGAAGGCTCGCCAGCTCAGTTCGTCTGACTGGCCGGAATTTCGCCTGAAAGTATCCGCATACCTTGCCCGTCGGGGTTTTCCCTCCGGCACCATTGGGCCCACCGTCTCGCAGCTCTGGAGCGAGGCGCACCCCCGGCAAGGCTCCACCACTGAAGAGGACATCTCATGAATCCCATCATCGTTGTGATCGTCGGAATAGCCGCGCTGATCGTCGGCGCTGTGATTGGTTACCTGTTGCACCGACTGCAGACCGAACGCACGCTGCGTGGTCAGCAGGACAAGGCCGACAACATCCTGCGCATGGCCAACGAGCAAGCCCGCCTGATCGACGCCCAGGCGCGCGAGAGCGCCACCAAGATCATCCAGGCCTCGGAGACCGAGATCAAGGAAAGGCGCATTGAGCTGAGCAAGGAAGCTGAGCGCCAGGACAAGCGACGCACAGAGCTCGATGGGCGCGCGGAGAAGCTGGAACAGCGCGATCAAACCCTCAGCAAGCGCCAGAGCGCCGTGGACAAGCGCGCCAACGAGATGGACAAGCTCTACGAGGATCAGGTCAAGCGCCTCGAGCAGATCGGGCAGATGACACAGGACGAAGCCAAGAAGGAGCTGTTGGCCGCGGTCGAGAAGGAGTCTCGCGCCGACATGGCTCGCATCTATCGCCAGATCGAGGCTACCGCTCGCGAGGAAGGCGAGAAGCGGGCGCGGAAGCTTATCGCCGACGCCATCCAGCGCGTCGCATCCGAGCACGTGGCCGAGGTCACATCCTCACTGGTGCCTCTGCCCAATGAGGAGATGAAGGGGCGCATTGTGGGCCGCAACGGCCGCAACATCAAGGCCTTCGAACAGGCCGCGGGCGTGGATGTGATTGTGGACGACACGCCGGAGGCGGTCACCATATCGTGCTTCGACTCGGTGCGGCGGGAGATCGCCCGCCGCGCTCTGGCGCGACTGACGGTGGACGGCCGGATCCATCCCGCACACATTGAGAAAATCCTGGAAGAGGAGCGCAAGGCAGTCGACCGCGTCATCGCCGAGGCCGGCGACCAGGCGGCCTTTGAGGCCGGCATCACCGGCCTGCACCCAGAGGTGCTGCGCATGATGGGCCGCCTCAAGTTCCGTACATCCTATGGCCAGAATCAGCTCGCACATGCCGTCGAAGTCTCCAAGCTTGCTGGCATCCTGGCAGCTGAGCTCGGTGCCAACATCGAGATATCCAAGCAGGGTGGCTTCCTGCACGACATCGGCAAGGCCATGGATCACAACCAGGATGGCACGCATGCCAAGCTGGGCGCCGAATACTGCAAGCGCTACGGCGTGAACCCCATCGTGGTGAACGCGATCGAGTTCCACCACCATGAGGTGGACCAGGAGACCGTCGAGGCGGTCATCGCTGAATTGGCCGATGCCATCTCGGGTGCGCGCCCCGGCGCCCGCCGTGAGGACCTGGAAGCTTACATCAAGCGCATCCGCACCCTCGAGGATCTCTCCATGTCATTCGAGGGCGTGGGACAGGCCTTCGCCATCCAGGCCGGCCGCGAGGTGCGCGTCATCGTCAAGCCGGAGAATATCGACGACCTGGCCTCCGCCCGCCTGGCGCGAGACATCGCCAAGAAGATCGAAGAAAGCCTGCAGTACCCCGGTCAGATCAAGGTGACGGTTATCCGCGAGACGCGCTCAACCGAGTACGCCAAGTAAAGGCACGCAATTTCGTGACCGAGATCGAGTAAGGGCGACCTTGATGGTCGCCCTTTTCTTTTCCCTTCAACGAGCGATGGCCTCCCCCGCCGCAGCCAGCTGCGGGCAAAAAACCGCGCCGCTGCCGAAACAATGGGGATCAATCCATTGCGTGCATATATGTGCCAGTGATTCGTGCACGCCTGCCCCAACACCACCAAATGTGGCGGTTACCGCCTCGAGGAACAATTGGCGGCGGGCGAGGCACTATGTGGCTCAAGGATGGCGCTAGCCAGACCACGCACGAATCGTTTTGGAGATTTGGCCGAGCACGTTCAGCTGAGTGAGCTGCGCAGTGTGGTGAAGCCTACGAGGGCCAGCAAGAAGAGCATATCCAGGCTCGTGCCACGCGCGACCAAGAGCTCCCGCCCTGGATGCCGGTCCAAGCCTCTGTTCCAGGGACTACGCGCAAGAAAACCAATGGGAGATTTGTAGAGCCACTCGCGCTGGCTGCGCCGTCTCCGAAGGTACCTGCGGGGGTTGGTCCAAAGCTGCATTGAGTAGAGCACAATCGCTCCGGCGAATATGGCAAGGGGGACCACAGGTTGGTCCTGCACGGATGCCTCAGGCCGAGAATCGGCAGGTCGCAACAAGTGCGCGATCCAAGATTCGCCTCAGGCGCGGCTCGCCTGGCTCTGCGGCCGGGCATCTTCGGAGAATGCAGGCAAGGCGCCCTACTCCTCCGCCGGGGCGGTCCGCAGCTCGCGCAGGGTCTTCTGATCCATACCCGCGAAACGCGGCAGCTCGTACGGACTCGAGATGCTCAGCCGCTCGGTCATCTTGGATAGCACCATGCTGTTCAGCGCTGGCTTGCTCATGAGACTGCGCAGCACCTCGGCGGGGATCTTGAACAGGGTCGAGTCATCCGTGGCAACTACATCCGCCCGGCGCGTCGAGCCGGTCAGCGCCGCGATCTCGCCGAACAGATCGCCATCCAGCATCGACTCCAGTGAGTGGTAGTCGCCGCCTTCCTCGGTGAGTCCAGCCGCTACGCGACCCGAAAGGATGAAGTAAGCCGTGTCTCCCGCCTCGCCTCGACGCAGTATCGCCGTGCCGGCAGGCACCTCCACCACTTTAGCCGCCTTCACGATGGCTGCGCGCTCCTTTTCAGCCAGGACCGAGAGCGTGGGCACGAGGCCAACCAGCAGGTCGAAGTCTGCCGGAACGGCGGCGCGGCCGCTCCCAACGCCGGGGGCGCTTCGAGCGGCCCGCAGCAACCCAAGTGACAGTCTCCACTCCGCCGCCTCCTGCCTCAGGCCCGGAAGCGCCATGACGAGCCCCGCGCCCGCCAGCAGGATGATCGAACTGCCTAGGAACATCAGGCGCACATCGATCGTGTCCGCCAGGCCCGCCATTCCCATGCCGACAAGGAACAATACGTCCCGGGAAACAAAGAACACGCTATTGACCCGCCCGCGCATGTCACGCGGCGTATTGCGCTGCACCACCACCCGGCGTGCAATGGCCGATGGCGCGTTGAAGAATCCCGAGATTGTCACGATCATGATTGCCAGCGGGATGGAATGCACGAACGAATAGACGATGCCGGCCAGGGCCATGCCCAGGAAGCTGACCCCCAGCCACACTCCCTCTCGTATGCGGTCAAATGCGCTGGCCATCAGCAGGCTGCCGGCCACAAAACCCGAGCGAGGTCAACCCCTCCTGCAGGCCGTACTCAAACTCTGTTGCGCCAAGCGCACGGATGGCGAATGGCAGCAGCAGCGTGTTCTCGAGGCCAAATGCGATCATCACCGGCACGAGTGCCACGAACAGCGAGCGCAGGATCGGTGTGCGGAAGAGCTGCTGCACGCCGGCCTTCAGGTTGCTGACCACCACCGCCACGCTGGTCTTCTCATCGGACACGATCTTCTCGATCCGGATCATCAGGATGCAGAGTGCGGAGATCAGGAACGTGATCGAATCGGCGTAGAACGCCCAGTCGATGCTGGCCGCGGACGCGATCAGCCCGGAGGCGGCGAAGCCGATCGCCGTGGATCCGAAGGACGCGATGGCGATCAGCGCGTTGGCGGCAGACAGCTCCTCCTCCGAGGCGACCTCCGGCAGCACGCTTTCGTGCGCGGGGTCATAGAACTGCCCAATGGCGCTGGTGAGCATGACGATGATGTACAGCCAGATCACATTGAGCGGCACCAGGAACGGGATCAGGAAGATCAACACGGCTCGCAGTCCATCGCTCACAACCATGATCACGCGGCGATCGTAGCGGTCGACAAAAACGCCCGCAAACAGGCCCACCAGCAGGCTGGGCGCGGCCGTCGCCATCAGCATCAAGCCGACGCTCATGGCCGAGTGGGTCAGGCGGAACACATAGATGGAAGCGGCCAGTGATGTCAGGGCCGAGCCCATGGTCGAGACCAGCTGACCGGTCCACATCAGGCTGAAATTGCGGTTTCTGAAGATCGCGTACGGGGAACACGCGGGCTGTCTCGGCCATGCTGCTTACTCCTCAGGACAGTTTCTTCAGATCCTCGAGCATCGCGCGCAGGAAGTCAAAGCCCCCCTGCCAGAACGCGGGCGCGGTGACATCCAGGCCCGCCTCGCTCAGTACCTTCAGGGGGGCTTCAGATCCGCCATACCTCAACATCCGCAAGTACTTCGGCAGGAACGCCTCTCCCTCCTGCTTGTACGTCTGATACAGGGCCAGCACCAACAGCTGACCGAAGGAGTAGGCGTACGTGTAGAACGGGGAATTATAGAAGTGCGGTACGCCGATCCACTCCCATTTGAACTCCTCGGGCACCTGCACCGCACCGCCGAACTGCTCCCTCAAATTCATCAGATAGTGCTCGGTCAGTTCATCCAGCGTGGCGCCGCTCACGATCATGCCGTGGGCTTCTTTCTCGAAGATCGTAAAGTATGCCTGGCGCAAGACGGTGATGTAGGCATCGTCCAGCGCGTTGGCCAGCAGCTCGCGCCGCACAGACTTGTCGGTCTCGTGTGCCAGCAGCCGGTCCGTGAGCAGCATCTCACCGAAGACGGAAGCTGTCTCTGCCAGCGGCAGTGATGAGAGTTGCGTGAGCACCGAATGGCCGTCAGCCAGCATGGCATGCACCGCGTGTCCCAACTCGTGCGCCAGCGTGGCGATATCCCGGGCGCGTTCCTGGTAGTTGACCAGCACCCATGGAGTCACGCCGGGCATGGCGGTGTAGCAGAACGCCCCGCCGCGCTTGCCGGTGCGGATCTGCGCATCCAGGTGGTTCTGATCGAACACGCGCTTAGCCAGCGCGGCGACCTCCGGTGAGAACGCAGCGTAGCTTTCGAAGACTGTACGTTTGGCCTCCGTCCACGCGAACTTCTTGTCCGAGGGCGTGAGCGGAGCATAGATGTCGTAACGCGTGAACTTGTCCAGCCCCAGCCACTTCGCCTTGAGCGTGAAGTACTCCTGGAAAAGCGGAGCATTCTGCCGACAAACCGACAGCAGGGTCTCCACCACCTCGTCGGGCAGGTCGTTCTCGAGGTTGCGCGCCGCCACCGGCGACTTGTAGCCGCGCAGTTCCACGCCCTCCGAATGCCAGTCTCGGGCGCGATGAATGTACATCTGCGCCAGCACTGTGGAGTTGGCTGAATAAACTCGGAACAGTTCTTGGTACGCCGCCTTGCGTATGGTCGCCGAAGGATTTTGGAAGTGGGCCGCAAGTTCATCCCGTGTCAACGTCTTGCTCTCGCCGTCCACCGCCAGCTTGAACTCAAAGCCATTGGTGACCATCTCGTACAGCCCAACCAGCGCGTCGATGCCGTTCACGTCCTTCGAGTTGATGATCTGCTCCTCGGCCTCTGAGAGCGTGTACGGCTTGAAGCGCCTCAGCGTCTCGAGATAGTAGCGCAGGTCCCCGCTTCCGGCCATCAGGCTGCTGGCTTCGTCGTCCGGCACTTCCTTGAACCACAGGTCGAAAAACAGGCAGCGGTTGGCCATGTCCGTCAGGACCTGATCCACGCGGTCCCGCAGATTCAGGGCGGCCGGATTCTGCGTGTCCTCCGTGAACCACAGATCCGCGTAGCCCTCCACCCGGCTCTTTAGGTTGGCGAGCAACTCGAGCTGCTTCAACGCCGCCATGAACTGGGCCGTCGAGGGTCCGCCCTCGAGCGCCGCCCTCATGCCCTCGAAGTCCACCACGGCTTGCTCCAGCTTTGAAAGCGCCTGCTCCAGCGATTTCTCGACGGGTTCCTGCAGTAGATCCGCAAGCGACCAGCGCGGGATTGAATCATCCGCCATCAATTCTTCTCCCTTGAGGAATTCCCCTTATGGCGCGTGTTCGCCGCGCACGCCATCAGCACCGCCTTGACCTGAAACGGCGTCAAGTGTGGATGCTTTGCCCGGATCAGGGTCGTGATGCCGGCGATGTGAGGCGCGGCGAAGCTGTTGCCGGTGCACACCAGGTATTGCTTCTGGAGCCATGCCACTTTGACGTCGATACCCGGGGCACCAAACTCCACCGGCGGGTGCGGATTGTAGTAATACGTGAATGGGTCCTGCCCATCATGCGCAGCCACTGAGATCACGGAGGAATACAGTGAAGGATAGCTCGGCTCGGGGATGTTGTTCACCGCAGATACCAGGTTCATGTTCTTGAAATACGCTTGGTCCGCCAGGTCGTGGAAGATGCCAAAGAACTCCTCCAGCGACGTACTCAGGCTCAGGTTGACCACCTGGATGTCGTGTTCGATGGCCCAGTCCAACCCCGCCGCAAACTGAATCGCCCGTCCGCTCATACTGCGACCCAGCACCCGCACGCTGAGCAGTTCGGCTTGGCGGCGCAATGGCGTGAATGATCCCCGCGCAGGCCGTGCCGTGACCCGATACGTCCATCGGCTCGATCATCCGGACGGATGCGGTGGTAGTCTTTGGCGCGTGAGTCGTATTCTACGATCACGCCGCCCTTCACGCTCTTTCCCACCGCCGGGTGGTCGTGTTCGATTCCGCTGTCGACGACCGCGACCCGCACTCCCTTCCCTGTGCTGCCCCCCCAGGCCCATTCTGGTGTGATTTTCCCGAAGGGCCCCTCGGCCACCAGGTGTTCGATGGCTTCCGCGGTGAAACTCTGTGACCAGGCCGGTCGCAGCGTCTCCTCGGTCATCGCTGTCCGAACCTGCGTGTGCTGGAACGCCGATAGCCGGCAAAGGCCTCCAGGACCTCCAGGCACACGCGCCGCTCCGCCTCACCCAGTTCGCTGATCTCGCCAAACAGGTGCGCCAGCTCCAGCAGGTCGGGCATCGCGCCCCGGTCGTGCAGGCCCTCCTCCAGCACCGAGAGCATCTCTGCTGAATCCTGCGAAAGATCTGATGATGCCAGCCGTTTCAGGCCGAGGATCAGCGCCTCTTCGATGCGCCCGACCTGTTGGGCTTGGTCGATGGCCAGGGCCGCCTGCCGCGCGAACATGCCCAGCAGTTCCATATCCTGTATGCCGAAGGATGCCGCATTGAGCTTGTCCAGCACCTCCATCACGCCGATGATCCGATCGCCGGAGAGCAGCGGCGTCGCCAGGATGGACTTGGGCACGTAGCCCGTGCTTTCGGCGAACTTGCGGTCGAAGCGCGCGTCCGCCTCCACATCCGAGGTCGCGATCGGTTGCCCCGTCATCACCACGTAGCCGGCGATCCCCTTGTCGAGCGGGTACTTCTTGCCAACCAGGTCCTTGCCCACTGGCCCCCAGGCCACTTTGAACTCCAGCACCTGCTCGGTTTCGTTTACCAGCAGGATCGATGCCGCGCCCGCGCCGAAGATCTGCGCCGCGGCCTCGACGATTGAATGCAGCAGTGCATCGTTCGATCCAGAGAGGACCGTTTGGCCGCTGGCTTCGATCGAAACGAGCAGGCGCCTCAACTGTTGGGATAATTTCTCTTCATCGTGCTGAGCCCTGTCAGCCATCTCTCCTCCCAAGACGCCGAGTATATGCCAAAAAGCGGGTTTTCCGCAATCAAAGTGACTGCAGAAAACCCGCCCGGTTGGTCTTGATGGATCTGACTAGCGCTTACTGGTTGAGCGGCTGATTGTTGGAGGGATTGGGATCCATGACGACGGGCGTGACGATCGGCTCAGTGACGACGCTGTCGCTGGTCTCGAGCGGAAGCTGGATCGGCAGTCGATGCGCCTTGGTCTGGGCCTTGCCCTTGGCCTTCGGAAGAGCCTTGCCGAACTTGTGCGCCTTCACCTGGACTTTGCCCTTGGCTTTGCCAGCGGCCTTGGTATTGAACTTGTGTGCCTTGGTCTGCGCCTTGCCCTTGGCCTTCGGAAGAGCCTTGCCGAACTTGTGCGCCTTGGTCTGCGCCTTGCCCTTGGCCTTCGGAAGAGCCTTGCCGAACTTGTGCGCCTTCACCTGGACTTTGCCCTTGGCCTTCGGAAGAGCCTTGCCGAACTTGTGCGCCTTGGTCTGCGCCTTGCCCTTGGCCTTCGGAAGAGCCTTGCCGAACTTGTCGCCTTGGCTGCGCCTTGCCCTAAGGCCTTGCCGAACTTGTGCGCCTTGGTTTGCGCCTTGCCCTTGGCCTTCGGAAGAGCCTTGCCGAACTTGTGCGCCTTCACCTGGACTTTGCCCTTGGCCTTGCCAGCGGCCTTGGTATTGAACTTGTGCGCCTTGACCTGGACCTTGCCCTTGGCCTTCCCGATCGACTTGGTGTTGAGCTTATGGGCTTTCACCTGAACCTTGCCAGCTACCTTGCCGAGAGCCTTTGTCTTCAACATGTTTGCCTTCACCTCTGTCTTACCGGCGGACTTGCCGACGGCCTGGGTGTGGAACTTGTGGGCTTTGACCTGTGTCTTGCCCTGCGACTTGGATCCGACTTTCGTTTGTAACTTGTGGGCGGTGACTTCCTCCAGCACGATCACATCCACATATTCATTTTCGATCCTTGGAATCACCACCGGCACGGCCGACAACTTCCTGAGTGCTTTCGGGGAAATCTGTACCTTCGCAACCTTCATTCCGGCTCCTTTGAGGTGGTGACTCGGTCGGGATCTTGGCCACAGTGTACGCGATTCCCCCACGCTTGTCTGTCGCCTTGGCGACACAACCCAAACCCGATCAGCCCTTTTCGGCCGCCTCCAGGGCTCCCCGATTCAAGATCAGGATGCGACCGCGTGAGGTCTTCAGCCAGCCGTCGCGCCGCCACGCGCCCAGCGCCTTCGCCACCGTCTGGCGGATCAGCCCTGTGCTGCCCGCCAGATCCTCCTGCGATGCCGTGACATAACCCTTTCCCCCTCCTGCTCCTCGAGCGCCAGCAAGTGTCGCGCCAGCCGCGCCTGGGCATTCATGAACGCCAGCCCCTGCCGCGCGCTGCACGCTGCGATGCAGCCGGCCCGCCGTGATCTCGAGCACCCTGCGTGCCAGCCGCGGCTCGTCTTGAACGAGCTTGAGAAATATCGCCCGGGGAATCACCAGCACTTCGCTATCCGCCCGTGCCAGCGCGCTCGCGGAATGCGGCTGGCTCGTCAGCGGTCCTAGCTCGCCGAATAGGTCGCCCGGGTGCATGTCATCCAACACCAGGAAGCGTCCATCCACATTGCTTACAAGCATGGACATCCGTCCGGAACGCAGCACGTAAGCCGCCTCCGGCGGATCCTGTTGAAAGAACAGGATCTCCCCCTTGACGATCGATCGCAGCCGGCACGTCTCCGCCAGCGTCTGGGCGGACCGTTCGCTGAGGCTTGAAAAAAGCGCCAGGCTGCCCAGCACTTCGCTCACGCCCGCCAATGATCGTCTAGCGCTACTCACGCCTCTACCTCCGACGGCGCGAGGCGCGTGCTCGGGTCAGCGCGCACGCGAAGGCGATTCTGACAGGACGGTGCCACCGCCGGTTTAGGCAAGTCTGTAACGTCCGCAACTCTTCAGGAGTCTGACCCTCTCCACTTTGCCGCTCGATTGTAACCCCCCAGTCCGTCGACGCCACGATCGCTTCTCTCCACCACCGTTGCGCCAGCCCCGCCGCATCCCGCTGGCCGGCCGAGCGCCCTGCAAGCCCCATGACCCCATTCCACCGTTGCGCGATCCACGCCGCATCCCACCAGCCTCCCGAAAAGGAGGGGGCGGGCAGGACGCCCACCCCTTCCTTTTCGGAATCTGATTCCCCTCCGCCGCCCTCGAGGGAGGGGTTAGGGGTGGGGGTTGTGCGAGCATCGCCTATCGCGGGTCCACTTGGGGATCCCAGCGACCGGCGCCCTCCCAACGCAAAACTCCCCTCTTGACAAACTAGAACATCTATTCTAGACTCCTAGCACATTAGTTCTAAGGAGGCACAAATGAACAGCGTCCGTTCCATGCACGGCATTGGCGATGGTCTTGCGGCACTCTGGCGCGGCCTGCTCGGCGGCCGCCGCCTCACCCGCGGCGCAGCCTGGGGCCTGATGATCGTCGGCGCCCTGGCCGCCTTCGAGATCTTCAACTTCAGCACCACCGAGTTCGCCCTGCGGGATGTTCTCGGCGACCTGGCGTTCGTCGGACTGCGTTGGTCGATCGTCCTCGCCATCGCGTTCTGTGCCATGGATTTCGCCGGCATCGCCCGCATCTTCACACCCGAGCGGGGTCGGGACGAACCCGCAGAGGTCTGGTACCTGTTCGGCGCCTGGCTGCTGGCTGCGGGTTTCAACGCCACGTTGACTTGGTGGGGCGTCTCGGTCGCCATCGCCCGGCAGGCAAACACCAGCACCAGCTTGCTCATGAGCGGAGGAACTCACGCAGGTCGTGCCGGTATTCGTGGCGGTAATGGTATGGCTGATCCGCGTCCTCATCATCGGCACCTTCTCGATCGCCGGCGACCGGATGTTCTCAACCGGCAACGCTCCCGCCTCCGGGCAGCGCGCCTATGCGCCCTCGTCCGGCCGCACGCCTGTGCCCTCCTCCCCATTGCGGCCCGTCTCCGCCATGCCGCGCACGTCTGTCTCCACGCTGCGAACGGCTCCCAAGCCTTCCGCCGCCGCGGCATTTGACCGAATGGAGCCGACTTACCAGAACGTCGCCCTGGATGCATCTGCATCGGAAACTGGCTTTGAGCGGCGGCTGCAATAACCCTTGCCCCTTAAGAACGAAAAGACGGTCGCCGTGTTCGGCGGCCGTCTTTTCCTCTCAAGCCGCGAGTTCTTGTTCTATGCGTGCGAGATTCACCGCGAACCTCAATGCGTCCTTGCCTACGCCAACCACAGCCATGCTCCAGCTCCCAGGAATGAAAGGGTTGGGCGCCCTTCCCAACCCTTTCATTCCTGGACTCGCGCCCCTCTCCCTGTGGGAGAGGGGCGGGGGGTGAGAGATACGCGAGTATTCGTGTCCGAGTCTTCTGCACGCGATTCAACGAGAGCCCAATGACCCACACTGAAGCCGACTTCAATCCGAACGACGAACACCGCTTCGGCGGCGCGGGCTGCTGCTCAACATACATCTTGCCGCCGCTGGTCGTGCTGCTCATCGCCGTGGGCGCCGTGACACTCGCCTTCCGGTCACCGGACTGGGCACTTGACGCCTCAGCCGCCCCGCTCGCATCCGAATCCGGTGCGTCCATCTCGGCCGTGTTCACTCCCGAGGTGCAGCACTGGGCCACGGCCATCCGCCCCTGGGCCGCGGCCGCCGGCCTCGATCCCAACCTGGCCGCGACCGTGATGCAGATCGAGTCCTGTGGCGATCCGCGCGCCCTTTCGCGCGCCGGAGCCATCGGCCTCTTTCAAGTGATGCCCTATCACTTCGCTGCCTCAGAGCAGCCATTCTCACCCGATGTTAACGCCGCCCGCGGGCTTGACTACCTGAGGCGCTCCCTCGACGCGGCGCACGGAGATGCGCGCCTGGCATTTGCGGGCTACAACGGGGGCATCGGCGTCATCGGCCGCGGAGAATGGTCCTGGCCGGAAGAAACTGTGCGCTATGCCTACTGGGGGAGCGGCATCTATTCCGAGGCCAGCATGGGCCTGGTTACATCCCCTCGATTGCAGGAATGGCATTCGGTGGCCGGCGCAAGCCTGTGCCGCGTGGCCGCCTTACGATTGGGACTCCCTCGGTGAGCCGGATCAGTCTTCCTCCATCGGCACAATATGGTTTGATTTCGCGGATGCCAATAACGGCAACCAGATCGCAAAAGTAGTCCCCTGCCCCGGCTCCGACTCCACCTTGATTGTCCCGTCGTGATTCTCCACGATCCACTGCGAGATCGAAAGCCCCAGGCCAAATCCGCTGACGCGGCTGCGCGTGCGCGCCTTCTCCGCCCGATAGAATCGCTCAAAGATGTAGGGCAGGTCTTCCTTCGGAATTCCCGGCCCCGTGTCGTGGATGATGATGCGCGCCTGCTCGCCCACCCGCGAGAGACTAAGCAGTACCTCGCCGCCCTGCGGCGTGTATTGGATCGCATTCGCCGCCACGTTGAGCAGCACTTGCTTCAACCGATCGCGATCTCCCAATAGCTGCATCTGGTCGATGTTGGAAAGCGTGAGCCGTACCTTCTCCCCCGCCAGCACACGCATCTCCTGGAAGACCTCCAGCACCAACGTGTCGAGCTCCACCGGTTTCAAATCTAGACTCAGCTTGCCCGACTCGGCTTGTGCCAACAGCAGCAACCCGCCCACCAGCCGGGTCAGTCGCCCAGCCTCCAGGTTGATGCTCGTCAGCGACTTGTCGTCCAGCTTGCCCATCCTGCGCATCAAGTCCGCGCTGCCCTTGATCACCGTCAGGGGAGTGCGCAGTTCGTGACTCACATCCGCCAGCAGCCGCCGCTGCGACATGAATAGCGTCTCCAATCGCTCGAGCGTTTGATTGAAGGACTCAATCAGGCTTCCGATCTCGTCGTCCACCGGCCCCGAGTACGGAATGCGCCGCGAGAGATCGTCGGCGCGGTTAATCGCCTGGGCAGTCTCCGTCACGCTTCTCAGTGGCGATAGCGATCGACCCAACACGATCCAGGATCCGAGTGCAGCCAGCGCCGCGCTCACCAACGCGGAAGCCAGCAGCACGTTTACTAGGTTGGCTCGGGCGGCGTCCACCACCGTGAGGCTGGCCGCCACTTGCAGCACCGCCACCCTGTGATCTCCCAACTGCAGCGGCACGCTCAGCACGCGCAGCCGCACATTGTTGATGGTGTTCTCGCGATAGACGGGGTCGCGCGTCTCCAGGCCCACCGGGTCCAGCGCTTCGCGCAATGCGGCGATGGCCGGCGAGTTGGACTTGAGCTTGCCGTCGCGGCCCCACACTTGCACGTAGGTGTTCGCCGTCATGTCCAGCAGCGGAACACTGATGGCGCTGACCTGGCCGGCGCGGTCGACGGTGGTCACCTCGATGATGTCCCGTGCGGTGGCCGCCAGGACGTTATCCACCTGGTTGAGCAGGATCACGCTGATAAGAATGTAGACTGCTGTCCCGAATACCAGCAGTATGCCGCCGACCAGCGTGGAGTACAGCAGTGTGAGTCGAAGGCGAAGCGACACGCCGGCGAACGAAGATCGGGCGATTGGCCCGGCTTAGGGGTTCTCGCGCAACACGTAGCCGACGCCGCGCACCGTGTGGATCAGGCGCGTCTCGCCGTCAGCCTCGAGCTTCTGGCGCAAGTAGCGGATGTAGACCTCGAGCACGTTGCTTTCGCCCCCAAAATCGTAGCCCCATACCCGGTCGAAGATGATCTCGCGCGTCAACACCTGTTTGGGGTGACGCATGAAAAGCTCCAGCAGCTCATACTCTTTCGCCGTCAACGGGATCAGGCGGCTGCCGCGCGCCGCCTGCCGCGAGCCGGTGTCGAGCGTGAGGTCCGCGAACTTGAGCACGGGCACCCGTTCGGGCTGGGTTCGGCGCAAAAGTGCGCGCACGCGAGCCAGCAGCTCATCCAGGTTGAACGGCTTGACCATGTAGTCGTCCGCGCCCGCATCCAGGCCCTGAATGCGGTCCTGCACAGTGTCCTTCGCCGTCAGCATCAGGATCGGGATCGATCCGCCCTGCCGCAAGCGGTGGCAGACCTCCAGGCCATCCATGCCGGGAAGCATCCAATCCAATATGACGATGTCCGGGGTGTGATCGCGTGCAAGGATCAAGCCGGTTCGGCCATCCGTGGCCGTATCGACGGTATATCCTTCGTATGCCAGGCCCCTCTGCAGAAGTTTCAAGATCGCCTGGTCATCTTCAATGATCAGGATTCGCTCGTTCATGGCCCTCGCTCCGTGAATCGATAATACCACATTTGGTAGAATGCCTTCATGGTTCTGGGTAAGCGCGTGTTTGATGTCATGCTGAGCGCGTTGAGCATCCTCGTATTGTCGCCGGTGTTGCTGCTGCTCGCGCTGCTCGTGCGACTCATTATCGGGAAACCCGTGCTCTTCTGGCAGGAACGTCCGGGTTACAAGGGCCGGCCGTTTCATATTGTCAAGTTCCGCACGATGAATGAGGCACTCGATGCGGACAGCGTCTCGCTGCCGGACGCCGAGCGATTGACGCCATTTGGGCGCTGGCTGAGGTCCGCGAGCCTGGATGAGCTGCCCGAGCTCTACAACATCCTGCGCGGCGAGATGAGCTTCGTCGGGCCCCGCCCGTTGCTCATGGAATACCTGCCGCTCTACTCACCCGAGCAAATGCGGCGACATGAAGTCACCCCCGGCCTCACCGGCTGGGCGCAGGTCAACGGCCGCAACGTCATCAGTTGGCAGGACCGCTTCAAGCTGGACGTTTGGTACGTTGACCATCAGTCGTTCTGGCTGGATGCGCGCATCCTCCTTCTGACGGCTTGGAAGGTCCTCACCCGCGAGGGCATCAATCAGCCGGGCGAGGCCACCCGCGGCTACTTCACGGGCAACAAGGATTGACGCCCGTCCGGCAGCGCGTATAATCCGGCTACAAGACGGCGCGAAGCCAGGTTACCCTTGTTTTGCCGCCCAGCGAGCCGCGTGTTGGTGCAAGGCGGCCGGCAAACCGGCACCCTCCCCTTCGCCACGTCGTCCTCGCAGGGATGCACCGTCGAAGTGATGCATCGTAAGAGGGCCGGCAGCGCCCGTTAGCGCGCACACCAAGGTGCTCTGGCCAAGCCGTCCCGGCTGGCATGCAGAGGCACAAAAGCAGGTGGCACCACGAGACGCCCCTCGTCCTGCGATCGGATTGGGGCGTCTTATATTGCCGCCGGGCACCGCCGCCGGCCGCATCGGGAGGTGCAAGATGTTGGATCTCAATCTCATTCGCGATCACCCGGATTTGGTCCGCAAATCTATGCGCGACCGCCAGATGGATGCTGGCGTCGTCGATTCCATCCTTGCGCTCGATGAAAAACGCCGCTTGGTGCTCACCCAGGTCGAGAAGCTCAAAGCCGAGCGTAACGTGGCCTCCAAGGAGATCGGCCAACTCAAAGACGGCGCTGATCGTCAGGCAAGGATTGAGGCGATGCGCAGGCTGGGTGATGAAATCGCGGCCATGGACCGGCAGGTCAGCGCGGTGGATGCCGAACTCGGCGCCGCCGCCGCCACCGTCCCGAACATCCCCGATGCGCGCACGCCTCTCGGGGCCGGTGATGATGATGACGTGCTGCTCAAGGCTGTCGGCGAACCGCGGCAGTTCACCTTCAAACCCATCCCTCATTGGGATCTGGGGCCGGCGCTCGGCATCATTGACTTCGAACGGGGCACCAAGATCACCGGCTCACGCTTCTACGTTTTGAATGGGCCGGGCGCGCGGCTCCAACGCGCTCTGATCGCCTTCATGCTCGATTTGCACGGCCGCCAGGGCTACCAGGAGCGCTATCTACCCTTCATGGTCAGGACGCAGACGGTCTTCGGCGCGGGTCAACTGCCCAAGTTCGCCGATAACCTCTACAAGGACCATGAGGAAGACCTGTACATGGTGCCAACTGCCGAGGTCCCGCTGACAGGCCTGCACATGGATGAGATCCTCGATGAGGCCAGCCTGCCTCGGCGCTACATGGCCTACACGCCGTGCTTCCGCCGCGAAAAGATGAGCGCCGGCCGCGACGTGCGCGGCATCAAGCGCGGCCATCAGTTCGACAAGGTCGAGATGTACATCTTCTGCAGGCCGGAAGAATCGGATGAATGGCTTGGAACGAATGCTGGCCGACGCAGAGGCGACCTGCGCCGCCCTTGGGCTCGCCTACCGGGTCAAGCAGCTCTGCACCGGCAGCATCGGCTTCGGCGCAGCCATCACGTACGACATAGAGGTCTGGGCGCCGGGCTGCGGAGAATGGTTGGAGGTCTCCTCCGTGTCCAATGTCCGCGACTTCCAGGCACGCCGTGCGAATATCAAGTATCGCACGGCCGAAAAGGGGAAGTCCCGCTTCGTGCATACTCTCAACGGCTCGGGGCTCGGTCTGCCGCGTACATTGATCGCGGTCATGGAAAACTACCAGCAGCCGGATGGCTCCATTGTCGTGCCGGAGGCGCTCCGGCCATGGATGGGCGGCCAGGGGCTCATCACCGCCCTACCCAGGCTCGCCTGAATCCACATCTAGGTCAGGTGCGACGGATCCTATGCTGACCGATCCTGCATTTTGGACGCTGGTCGTCCTTCAGGGCATCACGCTCGCCGTGTTGCTGATTTCGTGGGCCGGGCTGCTGATCCCGGTCTTCCCCGGTCTCGTGATCATGTGGCTGGCGACTCTGCTGTACGCCTTGGTGCAGCAGGCTGCCGGCCGCATGAACTGGGTCGACTGGACTCTGTTTGCTGTGATCTCCTTGCTGGCCGTCGGCGGCGGCATCGTGGATAACATCATCATTGCACGCAAGATGCGTGGGCACCACATACCGTGGATTTCCATCGGACTGGCAATGGGCGCCGGGCTGGTGGCAAGCGTGTTCTTCACGCCCCTCATCGGCATCCTCGCGTCGCCCCTAACCCTCTACGCAGCCGAGGCCCGGCGCCTCCATGATCGCAAGCTGGGCCTCGAATTGGCCCGCCTCTACATGGTCGCTTGGGGCTGGGCATTCGCAGCCGTTTTCGCTATCGGCGGCCTTATCGTCCTGCTTTGGCTTCTCTGGGCCTTCCTATAAGAACGTGGAGACCGGCGCACGGGAGCGCCGGTCTCTTTCCTTACTCGCAAGCTGGGTTGCGGCCCAGGCGATTCAATCCAGCTTGGCTGGTGCCCGCAACAGCGCCGCCACCAGTCGTGCGGCGCCCTCCACGTCGCGCATATCAACCATCTCGGACGCCGTGTGTACATAGCGGCAAGGGATCGATACGCAACCCACCGGTACGCCCCCTCGCACCAACTGCATCGCCCGCGCATCTGTTGTCCCACCCACCAGCACTTCGCGCTGGTGGGGAATTCTGTTTCGCTCGGCGGTCCGCGTCATCCACTTCACGATACGGGGGTCCGAGAGCATTCCTCCATCGCGGATCTTGATCGCAGGTCCTTTGCCCAGGCTCACGTCAAAATTGCGTACGCCGGGCGTGTCTCCCCAGCCGGTCACGTCGATCGAGAATCCCAGGTCGGGATCGATGCCGTAGGCTGAGGTCTGCGCGCCCCTTGTGCCCACCTCCTCCTGGGTCGTGAAAACGAAATACACATCGTTTGGCGTCGTTCGAAGCTTGCGCAGCGCCTCGATCGCCACGGCGCAGCCAATTCGATCATCCATTGACTTCGCCACAACCCGCCCGCCCAGGTCCAGGAACGGCCGCTCAAAGGCTGCCACGTCGCCTGTCTTCACGGGGCAGTCTCGGTTTGATGTCGCGCCCACGTCAATGTACATCCGGTCCATGGACGGAACCTCCGAGGTCGTCTCCGTGGCTTCCAGGCCGATCACCCCGGCCGTGCCGTTGAGGAAACGCACTCTGGAGCCCGGCAGGTTACGCGGATAGATGCCACCCACCGACGTGAACCGTGCGAACCCACGAGCATCCACATGAGTCACCGCAAGGCCGATCTCGTCCATGTGGGCCGCGATCATGACCTTGCGCGCCACTTGCCGACCTCCGGCTTCGCCGCCGGAAGCTTGCGGACGATCAGATTTCCCAATGCGTCCGTCCGGATTTCATCGGCCAATCCCCGCACTTCCTTGCGGACGAGATCGCGAACCGCGTCCTCATGCCCCGATGGGCCGAATGTGTCAGTAAGTCTTTGGATGAGTTGCTTCATGGATTGCTCTTGCCTCCTGGACGGCCTCATCGATCAGAGCTGGCTCATCGCTCGCATCAAGTCGCTTGGACCCTTCGCCCGGCACGCAGGATTTGCGGCGTGAGCCGCCCGAGTGCCGCGTGAATCAGCTCATACGTGTTCCTGAAGTCCTCGCTGCGCGCCACGCTCATCGCCGTGTGCGGATAACGGTGCGGCACAGAAACTGAGATCACCGGAACCCCATCGACCGAGCGCTGGATCGCGCCCGCGTCGGTTCCGCCCCCGCCGGGCTGTCTGACCTGAAACGGGATTCGCGCCCGGGTGGCCGTATTCACAAAGAACTTCACCAGTCGCGGGTCGTCGATGGCGCTGGAGTTACGCACGTAGATCGCCGGTCCCAGTCCGAGTTGGGAATTGTAGAACGTGTTCTCGCCCTCGCGCTGCATCGGCAGGTCATTCGCAGGCGTGGCATCCACCACGATCGCCAGGTCCGGCCTGAAGAAGCTGGCTGCCACCTGCGCCCCGCGGATGCCGATCTCCTCCTGAACCGTGAAGGCCGCCAGCAGATCCACATTTCGGCTGGCGTGCTTGATCAGCTCCAGGACGATGGCGACTCCCATGCGATTGTCCAGGGCCTTCGACATGAACGATGGCCCTACACGGCGGAAGTTCGGAGCATAGCTGCCGCGCTCGCCGACCGTAGCCTTGCCGCCCGGACCCAGGTCGACGCGCAGTGACTCCAGCGTGATCGGGCGCTTCAGGTCCTCATCCGTCATTAGATGGATCGCCCGGGCGCCGACAATCCCCGGTGTGTGTTTGCGCCCCACAACGACCGCCTTGCCCGCGATTCCGCGGCGGTCCATCCCGCCCAGAGTGGTGAACTCATACAGCCCGTCGCTGCCCTCCGCCACCAGCATGAATCCCACCTCATCCATGTGAGCGTCGAGCATGACGCGCAGCCGCTTGCCGGCGGGCCTCGTCCGTGCCACCAGCACATTGCCGAGCGCGTCCACACTCACATCTGCCGCAGCCCCCTTCAGCTCTTTCATGATGATTTGGCGGACCTCGCCCTCATCCCCCGGCGCGCCAACAGCCTCGCACAGTCGGCGCAGCAGAGCCAGGCTGGGGCCCGTCGAGCCGCGCTTAGTCGTCGGCATCCGCGTCCTCCCATTGGATCTTGGCGACAAAGTCCTGCTCCAGCCCGGCAATGAACTCCGCCAGGAGTCTCCCCACGCGCTGGACATCTTTGATCGCTATCAGCTCCACCGGCGTGTGCATGTACCGCAGTGGGATGCTCACCAACATGGTTGGGATGCCGTCACGCGCCACCTGCATGGCATACGCATCCGTACCTGAATGCTCGGGGGCGAGATCCTGCAGAAAGGAATTTCCAGTTTGCGAGCGAGTTCCTCCATGCGCTTGTGCAGGAAGGGATGCAGGTTGGCCCCCCAGCCGAGAGCCGGCCCTTTGCCCAGTCCCACCATCTGCCATGTGTCCGCACCGGGACCCTTCGCATGGGTTACGTCCACGGCCACGGCCAGCGCGGGGTCCAGTTGAAATGCAGAAGTCGCAGCGCCGCCCAGCGTTTCCTCCTCTTGAACCGTGGCCACAGCCCACACATCCCAGGAGTGCTGCAAACGTTGCAGCTCCTGCAAACACACCGTTAAGGCGGCAACCGACGCTCGGTTGTCGAGGGTGTGCCCGCTAAGAGTCTCGCCAGCCAGATCCATTGGCTGGGTGTCGAACGAGACCAGATCTCCGACTCGCACCAGGTTCTTGACACGTCTGGGGCGGGAGCCCCACGTCGACCATCATGTGGCCCAGGCCGGGCGCGCCCTTGCGCTTGTCCTCCGGCAGGGTCAGACGCGGGCGGTAGCGCCATGACACCCGGCAAATCCCTGCGCCCGTGCACCATCACCGGAGTGCCCGGCAGGATGCGGGGGTCGACGCCGCCCACCTCCTCGACGTGCAAGAGACCCTCCACCACCCTGGATACCATCAGGCCGATCGCATCCATGTGTGTGGCGACCATGATGGCCGGGCGTCGCCGTGCGGCCGCGGCCGCGCTTCAGCGCTTGAAGGGAACCCAGACGGCTGGTGGTGATCTCGTCCACCAATGGAGTCCACTCCTTGCGGATGAGTTTCATTACGGGCTCTTCGTGGCCGGAAAGCCCCGCGACTGAGATGAGCGACTTCAGGAATGGCAGGATGTCGGTCATGGATACCTGTGGCAGATGAGTTGGGGGCACGGCGCACGCTCATCGATGCGATCGTGAGCAGGCTTGGCCTCACGGTGTCGGCGATGGAGGTGTGTCGGTCGCGCTGGGCGTCACCGTCGCCGTATCTGACGGTGTCGCGCTTGGGGTCGGCGTATCCGTGGGAGTCGCTGTTGACGTATAAGTCGCGGTGGGCGGCACAAACGCCGTCGCAGAGCTCGTCGGGCTCGGAGTGGTGCTTGGCGTGGCCGAGGCGGTCATCGAAGGCGTTGGACTCGGTGATGGGCTAAGTGTGTATGTCGCCGTGGGGCCTTCCGTGCTCGTCACCGTCGGCGCTGCGGTGCCGGGTTCCGGTGCGAAAGTGAGAGCGATTGCGCCCATGCAATAACATGGCAGGGTGGCTAGCGAGATTGCTGCCAGGATTATTCGCCGGCGCCCTCGTGCGTCCTCCGCCTCGAACATCCGTGTCATGATATCACAGTGCCTCGCGTGGGATGCGCAGCGCGGCATGTTCGACGGTGGCGCGCCGTATGGTGCGTTACATGCGGACCCAACGGTATAATCCGCACGGTGATTCCCCTGCATCTGAAGCTCACGGGCTTTCTTTCGTATCGCGAACCGGCCGAGTTGGACTTCACCGGATTCGATCTCGCGTGCATCTCCGGAGCGAATGGCGCCGGAAAATCGACTCTGTTGGACGCGATTACATGGGCGTTGTTCGGCCAGGCGCGCCGCCGCGACGAGGCCCTGATCAATCTGCAATCAGATTCTGCGGAGGTGACCTTCACCTTCCGCTATGAGAACGCTGACTATCGTGTTCTGCGGAGTCTTCGCAGGGGCAAGCCCGCGGTTCTCGAACTGCAGGTGCGACCTCTGCCAGACAACGCCGACGGCGCGGCCGTTCCGTTGGAATGGAAGCCGTTGACGGAGCGTTCTCAACGCGGAACTTCAGGCCCGCATCGAGAACATTCTCCGCCTGGACTTTGACACGTTCATCAACGCCTCGTTCTTCCTTCAAGGCAAGGCCGACCTGTTCGCCCAGCAAACGCCGGCGCGGCGCAAGGAGGTTCTGGGAAGCATCCTGGGCCTGGAGATCTGGGAGGTCCACAAGGCCCGTGCGGCAGAGCTCCGCCGCGTAAGGGAGTCGGATCTGGCTGCCGTTACCACGATGATCACCGAAGTGGAAGCGGAGCTCGCCGAGGCGCCTAAGAGACAGGAACGCCTGGCTGAGCTTGAAGCCGAACTGAGTCGCCTGGTGACAGCCCGCAAGGCGCAGGCGTCCTCGCTCGGTAGTCTGCGTCAGTCGCGTGCATTGCTCGAGAAGCAGCAAGCATTGCTGGCCGAGCAGACGGCTGGATTGCACGCCTTGCGCAGCGATGTGGACGCTCTACAGTCCCGACTGCTTGACCGTCAGGCTGCTCAGCATCAGACCGCCGCCTTGACCAGCACTGCCACCCAGATCGAAGCCGACTATGCCGCTTGGCGCGAGGCACTGGTCGAACTGGAACGCTGGGAGGCCATCGCCCGGACTTTCCGGGATCATGAACACAAGCGGGCGCCCATGCTGCAAGAGATCGCGGCTGAACAGGCGCGCCTGCAGCAGGAGCAAGCTCAGCTGGAGGCCACTCGAGCTCGCGTTCTACAAGCTCGTCAACGGCAGGGCACATTGCAGCAGGAACTCAGGGCCGCCGAGGCCGCGCTTTCGCTCGCCGAAGAGCGCGCGCAGGAGCAGTCGGCGCTTCAGGCATTGTTGGCTTCAGCGCGCGAGGAGCTGGCTGGCAAGTCGGCTGAGAACCGAAACCTCAAGGAGAAGATGGACGATCTGAAGCGTCGCATCGAGACGTTGGATGCATCAGCCGATGCCACGTGCCCGCTGTGCGGCCAGGAATTGACCGTCGAGCATAGGCGCTCCACGATCCAACGGCTTCAGGGCGAAGGTCGTGACCTCGGCGATCGCTATCGCGCCAACACGGCCCAAATGCAGGATCTACGCAGTTCGGCGGAGGACATGCAAGGCCGCCTCGCTGGCCAGGCCGACACCGACGCGGACCGGGTGCAGTTTTCCAGGGAAGTGGCCGCCCTCACCGAGCGCATGGAAGCGTTGCGTCATGACATCGCTGAATGGGATGTCGGAGGAGAAAAGCGGTTGGCGGAGATAGCCAGCGCTCTGGTCAAGGATCTCTTCGCAGAGCCTGCACGACGAAAACTGGCAGCAGTGGACGCCGACCTGGCCGCTCTGGGATACGACGCGGCCGCGCACGACGCGCTTCGCAAGCGCGAGGCTGGATTGCGCATGTCAGAGCGGACTCACGCGCAGCTTCAGTCCGGCGCGCGCTGCGCTGGAACCACTCGAAAACGAGGTACGCAATCTGGAACAGCAGATCCACCAGCGGCAAAGCGCCCTCGACCATCGATCGCGCCAGGCGGCAGACGCGGCAGCGGGCTTTTGATGAGCTCGCCGCGCAATCGCCGGATCTGGCCGAGGCCGAGCGCCTCCTCTTTGACCTGCAAGAACAGGAAAACCGAATGAATCAGGAAGTCGGTGCGGCGCGTCAAAAGGTCGGCATCCTGGGCGACCTCAAAGCACGCAATCTCGAGCTTCAGGCAAGGCGCCAGGCACTGGCGCTCATCATCGGCAGACACAAGACCTTGGAGGCAGCCTTTGGGAAGGACGGCGTGCCCGCGCTTCTCATCGAGCAGGCGCTGCCGGAGGTTGAGGTCGCACGCCAATGAACTGCTGGACCGGCTGAGCGACGGCCGCATGTCGGTGCACTTCGAGACCCAGACGGCATACCGCGACCGAAAGCGCGATGATTTGCGAGAGACCCTGGACATCAAGATCAGTGACGGTGCGGGCCAACGCGCCTATGAGATGTACTCCGGCGGCGAGGCCTTCCGTGTCAACTTCGCCATCCGCCTCGCACTGTCGCAGGTTCTGGCGGGGCGCACAGGTGCCCGGCTGCAGACGCTCGTGGTGGATGAGGGCTTTGGCTCACAGGACGCGCAGGGCATTCAGCGGCTGATCGAGACCATCAATGTCATCCGCCCGGATTTTGCCAAGATCCTGCTCATCTCACACTTGGATGAACTGAAGGACGCCTTCCCCACGCGGATTGAGGTGGAGAAGACCGAGCACGGTAGCGCGCTGCGAGTGTCCTGACGCCCGCTCTTGTCCGGGCCTGCGGTATTTGCGACGCGGTGATCTAGGGCGGGTTACCGCCGAGCATGAGCCGGTCGACGCCGCGATCGACCTCCCATGGATACAAAATGAATGCATCCGTGATGGCTGCATAATAGTCCGGTCGGACAGTGCCAAACAGGCTCCGATGCGGGTTGTAGTGCAGCACGCAGGTCTCAGGAAAGCCGCCGGCCGCCGAAACGCGATTCTTCACCGCAGTAATGGTGCGCCCTGAACCCCATACATCATCCACGATCAGCGTCGGGCGACCGCGCAACTTGTCATCGGACGGAAACTGTATGAACTCCGGCCACGCCATGAGCGCGGATCGTTCATGGCTGGATTGAGCCGGAAAGTCCACGGCCGCCGTGAGGATATGTGTGATGTTCATCGCCTCAGCCAGCATGCCTCCCGGGACAATGCCGCCGCGAGTGATGATTACCATGGCCGTGAATTCGCGCTGAAACTGGGGCAGCAAATGATCGATTAGCCGGTCCACCTCTTGCCAGGTGACGAGTTCGCTGCGTTTTTCAGGTGGATGAGATGGCATGTGTCCCGCTCGTTCTTCTTCCTGGTGTGGCTAGGCGAAGCGTTCCCAGATTGGGTAAGCCGGCCAGCGATACGCGTCTGTGGATTATAGCAAAGTGATCGGATCCATCTCAACGCGCCAATCCTCCAGGCGCAGGCCCTGCAAGAGCTCAGCTGGGTTCGCACCGCGCAGTACGATCTGCCAACGATAGCGACCCTCCTGTCGGGGAAAGAAGCACGGCGCCGGCCCGATCAGAGGCGGCATGGGGCTTGTCCCACTCGTTAGTCTCTGAACTAGGGTTGCGGCAAGTGCGCGCGCCTGCTCCTCGGCTTTGATCGGGTCGGTGTGCCTGTACTCCAACCGCAGCAAGCGCGTGTATGGTGGAAAGCCAAGGCGCCGTCGTTGGGCCAACTCGAGCTGATGAAAACCGCGAACATCATGGCGGCTGGCGGCCTGAATGGCATAGTGATCCGGTGCGAACGTCTGCAGCACCACTCGGCCCCCGCGCGTGGAGCGGCCGGCGCGGCCCGCCACTTGGGTCAACAATTGGAAGACGCGTTCGGGGGAGAATGGATCTGGGAGGAATAGCCCCACATCCGCCATCACGACGCCGACCAGCGTGACCCGCGGCAGGTCGAGGCCCTTGGCGAGCATCTGCGTTCCGATGAGAATGTCCGCATTCCCGGCAGCGAAGTGGTGCAGGATCAGGTCGTGGGCTCCCTTCTTGCGCGTGGAATCCGAATCCCATCGCAGCGGGCGTGCCTTCGGAAAGGCCTCCAGCAGCTCTCGCTCGATCTTCTCGGTACCCAGTCCATAGGCCCGTATCTCGGCCGATCCGCACTCGGCGCACGTCGATGGCATCCCACGCTCGTATCCGCACCGGTGGCACAACAGTCGCTCTCCGGCGCCGACATGGAATGTCAACGGCGTCTCGCACCGTGGGCAGCGCACCACGGTCCCGCAATTGCGGCAGAAAACGTGCGTCGCCGTTCCCCGCCGGTTCAGAAAGAGGATTGCCTGCTCGCCGTGTTCCAGAACGCGAGCGATGGCGGCGCGCAGTTCATTGCTGAACGCGCTGCGATTCCCTGACTTGAGCTCGAGGCGAAGATCCACAACCTGCACCGCCGGCAGGTCAAGTTCCAGCGAGGGAGTGGTCTTGACATCGGAAGCGATGCGGCGCGTCAGCTGTAGCGGGATGAGGCTGCCCGTGTCCGCAGAATATCTCTGCACGACGCTGGGCGTCGCGGAACCCAGAATGCAAACCGCGCCGCAGATGCGCGCGTACGCCTTCGCGGCCTCGACCGCGTCGTAGAACGGCGGCTCAACCTGATGATAGGAGCTGTCGTGGCATTCATCCAGTACGATCAGCCCGGGCCGAGGCAGGGGCGCGAACAGCGCGCTGCGAGGTCCGATGATCACCTGCAATGCGCCCGCGCGTGCCCTGCGCCATGTATCATAGCGTTCGCCGTCGGAGAGCTTCGAGTGCACCAGACCCACCCGGCCCGGGAAATCTCCGCAGAAAGCGATCCACCGTCTGCGGTGTCAGGGCGATCTCAGGCACGAGCATGATCACCTGTCGTCCCGACGCTACCACTTCGCTGGCCGTCCGCAGATAGAGTTCGGTCTTGCCCGACCCCGTAACGCCCTCTAGAAGAAACGGTAAGTTGGGTTCGCTTTGCATGCCCGCAGCTCGTCCGGCCTCAATGGCTGCCCAGGCCTCGCTCTGCTCATTCGTGAGGACAACCTTGCCTTCCGCCGCGCCATCCTCAGGCGGTAACTCAGTGGGCCGGCGACCCAGCGGATCCCTCCAGATCTCCTCCTCTCGCAGAACGATCAACTCGCGGTCCGCCAGGGCCTGGAGATCCGGAAGGGTGCATCCACTGGCCGCATAGATCCAGGAAACGTTAATCGCTCCTGGTCGTTCAATGAGGAATTCCAGGGCTTTGCCTCGGCGCGCCCGTGTGGCCTGCGTGGCACCCAGGGTGTCCAGCGCAGACCGTGCGGCCCCAGGCGCTAGCCCGAGCTCGGCGGTCCGAACGAACTTCGGGCGCACGGCTGCGGGCGGAAGCACCGAGTTCGGCATCCAGGAATCCGCGGCGTTGAAGAGATCTGGCAACACGCCGCCAGTCCAGGCCGGGCAGCAATCGATCGATCTGACGGCCGCGCAATGGTCCGCGGGAACGCAGCGCCGCAATGATGCGCTTCTCGAGGGAGCCTTCAGCGCTCCCGGGCGTCTCGGCTCGCAGCTTGAACAGGGTGTCAGCCTGCTGGGCCAGCCCGGGAGGCAGGAACAATCCGATCATGCTGCTGATGGGCGCCAGGGTTCGCGCAGACATCCATTCAGCCAAAGCGATCTGCGACAGGGTCATCACTGGTTCCGGATCGACGAGCTGCAGGATGGACCGCGTTTTCGCAACGGCCGCTGTCTCCACATCTTGCAGCACAACGGCCTGCAGGGTTCGACTGCCGAACGGAACCAGGACCAGATGCCCCACCAGGTTTGCATCGTGGAGGGCGGCCGGCACGTCGTAATCAAATGTGAGCCGTCCTGGCGGCTCCCCACTCCGCTCTCTTTCAACAAAAACGCCCGTCAGAGACGGGACGTTAACCGCGGTGCGTACGTAGCGCGCCATGAGGGCTCAATTCGTCCGCAGGATTGCCGCCGCGCCGTAGCCCACGACCTTGGAGAAGTCACCCCGCATGTCTCCGGAGGTCGCGTGCCGGAGTATCTCGATCTTGTTGGCGCCCAGATCCTGCGCCGCCCACATCACCGCAGCCATGGCTCCCAAGCCGCAAGCCGAGCCCCGCCCGCTGCGCTCCAGATCAAAAAGCGTCTCCGTCTCGTATGCCTCGACGCGGGCCAATAACGCCCGATCGAGGCTCAAGGCCACCTGCTGTTCGTTGTAGTGGGAGAGATCAGTGCTGGCTACCAACAGGGCGCGGCGATGCCCTCAGCACATCCGCCAGCGCCTTGGCAAGGATCCGGCATGTCGGCGCGTCGTGAGTGCTCACCATAACCGGCAGCAGCTCCCACTTGGACTTGAGCGCCCGCTGCAGGAAAGGCAACTCAATTTCCAGGGAATGCTCCTGGTCATTTGAGATCCGGCTGATGGGCGGGCCGCCCAAAGCAACCAGCCTGCCCTCGAGCTCCCCCAGCGTGCCCTGGCTAATGGACACGGTGCCAAGCGGCGTTGAATAGCCGTTGTGATCGGCGGTCAGGAGCGGAGCATGGTGGTACTGGTGGTAGGGTGACAGCACAACCACCAGATCGGGCGTGGCGCCGCGTACGGCCGCAAACGCATACCCCGCCACCGGACCGGAATAATAGTACCCGGCATGCGGCGCGATGATCCCCAGGATTTCTCCTTCCAAGGCAGGCAAATGGGCGGACTCCATGTACCCGTCCACCTCGCGTGCCAGGGCCTTGGGATCGCCTTCGTACCAGGTGCCCGCGATCGGGCTGCGACGAACCTCGAGCGCCATGGGCAAATTCTAGCATAAGGAATGGGCATGCCCGTGGCCCATTGCCCTGGAAGGAACCTTGGAAGGCTGGTCGGTGTCAACTCACCAAACTCGAGCGGACGGCGACTGAGCGATGCACACAGAGACCGGCTTCCGCCGGTCTCTGTGTGCATCGCAAGGGCCTTAGGGGATGCGATAGCTTTCGATCACGCTGTTGAGGATATCTCCATACTGCTGCTCGTAGTCGTCATCCCACCAGACGGTGAACATCAGCATGGCGGTCGGCTTGCGAATCTCAAAGAACGAGATGCCGGAGTATTTGCCTCCCTTGGATTTCCAGGTCAGGCGCTCGCTGCCGTCCTTCTGAATGCTATCGTTGCTTATTCGTATGTCGCCCTCTGCCCCGGTCTGGCTGTAGTTTTGATGCAGCCACTGCAGGGCGGTCTTGCCGCTCTGTGTGCCGACGAACGGCGTGCCATCATCGTAGACAATGCTATCGATGCGTGCGTGCCCATCGGGCGAGGTCAGTACGTCCCAGTACCAGTGGTTGGTATCGGTATCGACAGTCTGGGTGTGCTCCCAGTCAGCCGGCGCATCAAACTCAAGATAGTTGGATTGGTCTGTGAAGGTCACCAACTCGCTGCCCGTCGTGGCCGCGCTGGAGGCTTCAGTGGCAGCCGGCGCCTCTGTAGGTGCAGGCGTGGCCGTTGGCGCGGGAGACCCGCAAGCCAGTCCCACTGCAAGCGGCAGCGCGAAAAGTCCAATCCAATAAGGAAGCGTGCGCGTCTTCATCGTCCTCTCTCTCCTTCGATACGGTGTCCCGCGGATTTGTGGCGGGATTATACGGAAGAGCCCTCGGCCTGACAAGGCAAACTAGCCGGGAAGATCCGAATTGCTTGTGATAATTCGCATGACCTCCTCGGTGGCGCGAAACGCGAGGGGCGGCAGGGCGGTCAACTCGAACCATTCAGCGCGATCGGCATCATCGCCTGCGGCGACCGAGCCGGAAAGAACCTGCGCCTCAAAGACAATGACAAAATCGGCGCCGCGTGGATGTTCCCGGCCAGCGATGACATCCATGACGCGGCCGGCGCGCACCGTGAGCCCGGTCTCTTCCAGACACTCACGCTCCGCGGCGCGCCGAGGATCCTCACCGGCGTCGACAAAACCCGCCGGCAGCGTCCAACGTCCGCGATAAGGTTCGTTGACACGCCGTACCAGCAGCACCCGCCCCCCGTTGGTCAGGACGACGACCCGCGGCGACCTTGGGATCCGCGAAGTACACCCATCCGCAGTTGGGACACGTGGGATGGAGCTTCCCGAAGTGCGGCGCGGCCGATAGGCGCGTTCCACAGTCCGGGCAATAGCGGGGCTCATGCATTCCGGTCTCGCAGCGGCATGAGCGTGCGTGGGATGCGAGGCGCGCGGTACAGGGATGGCAACGCGCCCAGTGCCGCGGTGCGCCCGATTTCGATGCAGATCATTTTTCGAGGAAGCGACTGCGGAATCTTGCGGCGCGTGAGAGTGTCAACGTAGAACGAAAGCCCGACCATCAGCAGAGCCAGGACCGCAAAGGTCAGCATCCAGACCATGGGGATCGGAGACACAACCTGTTGGCGCTCGGGTGATGTGCCCGCGGTCTGAGGGGGCGCGACCTTGGCAAACGCCTCCGCCGTCGGTGCGGCGCTATCCTGTGGAGCAGCCGGACCTGATTCGGCCAACGGGCTTTGCGGCGCGATGGCCATCGGGGCAGGAGGAATCTCCGGCTCACCACCGTCACCGCCTCCCCCACTGCCGCCTCCGAGGCCGTACGCCAGGGGGGCCGAAGCCGCCGTCCGAGCCATGACCGGAGCCAACGTATTGGTGGCCACCGAGACCAGGAACAACACCGAGGCGAGCGCGCCAGCATAGCGCAACACAGGCACGAGCGAGAGGCCGCGGCGCACGGCACGCGCACATCCGTTGGACGCAGCGTGAAGTTGCGAGGCGCCTTGCGGCGCGGCGTTCGCTTTAGCAGCCCGCGCGCCACGCGCAGGTCATCGAGGAGTTGGCGCAGGCCCGCGTCCACAGCCAGCCGCGCCTCAAGGCGGGCAGCTTCGTTGGCGACGAGCTGCCCGTCAAGGTACGCGGACAGGAGTTGGGCATCACGGAAATTCATGGGGGCTGCGGGGTCGGCTCGTGTTGTAGACGGAATACCGCCGGCAAAAGTTCCTCGAAGCCGCTGAGGCACTCGCGCAGACGAAGGCGCGCCCGCGCCAGCCGGGATTTCACCGTGCCCAACGGCACTCGCACGGCTGCAGCCACCTCGTTGTAGTCGAGGCCTTCGATGTCGGCCATTACGACCACCGTGCGATAGTCGAACGGAAGGCCGTCGAGGCAATGCTCCATGGCGTGCTCCAACTCACGGGCCTCGGCGGTCTGTTCCGGCGAGAGGTTCGGATCGGCCATCCAGCGCGGCTCCTCCGCCGCGTCCGGATCGTCCGTGTCGGGCTCCAGCGGAGTGGTGGGCCGGCGCTTCTTGCGGCGCAGCTCGTCATAAGCCGCGTTCGTCACCGTGCGCATGAGCCAGGCTTTGAATGACCCGCCACGAAAGGTCTTCAGTCCGCGAAATGCGGAGAGAAAAGCCTCCTGCGTTGCATCCGCAGCTACATCATCGTCGCCCAGGATGCGGCGCGCGGTGTTGAAGAGCGTGTCTTGATAATGAAGCACGAGCGTGTTGAACGCGTCCAGGTCGCCGCGTTGTGCTTCGTTAATCAGGGCGATTTCGTCCATCGGGCGCATTGTATCACGCAGGGATTCGAGGGCTTGCAGCGTCGGACGCACGCGTCTCGTGCGGATTCTGCATCACGCGCGCACGATGGTCCGCGTGCACCGGATACCCGAGCGATCACGGCTCCACGGGATAACCGGCCGCCGCCCAGGCTTTCAGTCCGCCGCTCATACAGGTGGCGCGAGAGAAACCCGCCTGGCGCAGGATCGTCGTGCCTTCCTTGCTGCGATTTCCGGATCGGCAAACCACGACAATATCCTTGTCCCTCGGAAGCGCGTCCAGGCGATTCGGCAATTCGTCCAACGGAATAAGCTGGCTGCCCGGAATCGCGCTGCGCATCGAATTCCGCCTGCGTACGCACATCCAGCATCAGCGCACCGGCTCCGTACATCTGGTAGGCACGCGCAACATCCACCTCGGCAGGCAGAACGTTCTGCGATCGCAGCAGCAGGATCGCGGCGGCGATGACCAGTACCACTGCCAGTGCGATCCACATGAGGCGGAACTCTGCCCTGGCCCGTATGGCGGGCGCCACGCCTAGCTGAAAGTCGTTGATGTGTTGGCATATGCACTCCCTAATGCTCACAAAGTCGAAGGCTTGGGGCTCAGCTGGAGGAGCCGGAAAGCCCACGGCGCGCCGGCGCTGACCCAGAATCCGAGGGCGGCGTAGCGACCGAAGCGCAGGCTCGAGCCGAGCAGGTCATCGCCGTCCGGAAGGATCGCTTTCAGGCCCAGATAGAGCACGGCGATGCCGACAATTCCCACCAGAAAACAAAGCGCCCGCTTCCACGCCGGACCCGTCGGGGAGAATTCGCCGAGGCGCTGCATGGCGACAAGGCCGAGCGCAAAGCCGCACAGGCCACCCATCGGCGTGAGGGACAACTCGAGCCCAATCGGCGCGGGATACGGTTCACCGGCTGCGCAGAGCGTTCGCCATCCATTCCGCCGGAAGTTGATAGGAACTCAGCGCGCTCAACAGCGCTGTGGCGGGGAGCAGACTGAGGAGTGGCACGGCCACAGACAGCACAACTTTTTCCGCGGGTGAGCGGCGCTTCAACCACCCGGCGACGGGCTCCCATAAGGCGATGAACGCCCACAGTGTCAGACCACCCAGCAGCCAGCCCGCGAGCACATCCTGCGGAAAATGGACGCCGAGGTAGATCCGCGACACGCCGATCAACACGATGAGGGCCACGGCACAAATGGAGATCCAACGACGGCGCAGAATCGCAGCCAACATGCCCCACAGCCCGGCAGCAGTCTGCGCGTGCCCGGAGGGAATCCCGAAAGAGGCTTCGGCGGAGAGCGCCTTCACGCCGGTGCTGATCCAATACGGCCGGGGACCCTGAAAGGCGAGCTTGAGCATCTCGTTGAACGCAGTCCCGATCAACAAGATGAACGCAACCCGAATGCCCAGACGGGCATCCACACACCAGTAGATCGCGGGCAGCACGAAGATGAAGAATTCCTTTGTGCCAAGAAAGGTGAAGAAACGCATGGGCATATCCAGCCAACCAAACGACTGGAGAAAAGCCGTGCATGCGAGTCCGAGCTGATATAGAGCGTCCAAGCTGTTGCTCCCTAGCCCTACGGGTAGCTCAAAGATGGCTCGACGGAGGGCTTGAAGGCTGCGAGCGCCTGCCAGGTGAGTTCGTCGATCACACCGTCGGGCTGCAACCCCACGGCGCCTTCAAAGACCGTCAGGGCAGCCATGTCCTGCGGTCCAAAGTCACCGTCGATCGTGACGGGATCTCTGAACTTGTTGAGCAGGTATTGCGCGGCCTTGACAGCCTCACCCGTGTCGCCGGCCTGGAGCCTCAAGCCCTCCACCAGGGCACTCCACGTGACGGGTCCCACCAGTCCGTCGACGGGCTCGCCCAATTCGGTCTGCAGGTCTTTCACGGCACTCAGCGTCTGCGCGCCAAACCTGCCGTCCGCAATGACAGTGCGGCCTCGGTAGCGCAACAATCGCTGCAACGCGAACACTTCCGCCAGCCCGCCGTCTCCGTGTTTTAGTATGGGCCACGCGGGGACGTACGGAGCGAGCGTCGGCGTGACGGTTGGGGCGGGCGTGAACGTTGGTGTGGGGCGGTAGGTACTGGTGGCCGTTGGAGTCTGGGTCGGAACAAACGCCTCGAGATCTGACGTGCCGCAGGCGAGGGCGCCAAGGACCACAAGCGTCCCAGCCAGCGCCATGCGCGCAGCCCGCATGATCATCGTGCGTCGCATGCCATGATCATCTTTCACGATCGGCGTTCGCAACATGGATGTCCAACGACGGCGAAGCCTATCCGCCCAGGTTCACGCCGATCAGGCGGCCGATGCCGAACGTCGCGGCTGCCGCGATGAGGCCAAACAACACCTGGCGGGCGCCCGAGTACAGCAGATTGCGGCCCGTGAAGAGCGTGATTCCCGCTCCGATCACAAACAAACCCACGGCACTGAACGCGAGACTGGCCGAGACGGCCTGCATGCCGTGCACGAACATGAACGGCACAACCGGGATGATGGCCCCCACCGAAAAGAGGAAGAAGGACGTGAGCGCCGCGACCCACGCCGATCCGCCCAGTTCCGCCGGATCCACGTTCAGTTCCTCGCGCGCCAACGTCTCAAGCGTCGCGGTCGGGTCGTGGCTGATCTGCGCCGCGAGTTGCGCGCCTCTTCCAGTGAGAGCCCGCGCGCTTCATAGATCAGCGCCAACTCCGCCTCTTCTTCCTCGGGTGAGGCGAGGATCTCCGCCTTCTCGATCTGGATCTGATGCTGATACAACTCGCGCGAGCTCTGCACGGAAAGCCACTCGCCCAGCGCCATCGAGAACGCTCCGGCGAGCAGGCCCGCAAGACCGGTGATCAATATCGAACTGTTGCTCAACTCCGCGCCCGCCACGCCCATCACGAGGCTGAGGTTGGAGACCAGGCCATCATTGGCGCCCAGTACCGCGGCTCGCAGCGCGTTGCCTCCGCCGGCGCGGTGACGGCCTTCCAACTGCGCCAGCTCGACGCCGTGCATGCCGCCCTGCATGGTGCCGGCCGCATGCTGCAGCAGACGCGCGTGCGAGCGTTCGTCCACGGCCATGTCGGAGGCGCCCGGCGTGCCGTCATATTTGCGCAAGTCCTTCTGCTCCATGCCCCGGATCGTGGGCAGCACGGAGGAAGGACCGAAGCGGCGGGCACACCACGCCAAGACCACGGTGCGCCATCCCGTCCTGTGCGCGGGGATGGGCTTGCCGGCGTCACGCAGACGCTTGGTCCACGAGGCGGCATGCTTGCGCTCGGCTTCAGCCATGCGGTGATAGACCTCGGCGAGGCGCGTGTCCTTCTCCGCCCTGGCCAGCGCGTCATAGAGGTATGCGCCGTTGAGCTCATCGTCCAGGCTTGCGAGTGCCTGTGCCTGCAATGCCTTGTCCATCTTCATGTCCCTCCCGTCGTCAGATCCCTGCCCAAAGTGTAATCTCTTTCCTGAGGGCGGATTGGTTTCCGCGTAACGAAGAGGAACGAATGCATTGCGAATCGAGGATTTCAAGAGGCCCCCTCTGGCACTGCGTGCAGCCTGCGCCAGCTATCGCGGCGCAGGCTCCCTGATGCGCCCACAAGTTGTGCCACGGGCACGAAACCTTGTAGGGCGAATCTAGGGGAGAAAGAAATTCACGGAGTGTTCCGAGACGCGTCCCGGGCGGCTTGGTCATCATGAACTCCCATGTCGTGGAGGGATTCGAGTGCCCGAAGGGCTTCCTGAGCATCCCTCTCGACCGCGCCGGTGAGCGCCTGGACGCGGACGAGCGTGGCGATGGACTGGGCGCTGAGGTTGACGAGGCGAAGGGCGGTGATGCTGGATTCGTAGTCTGTGGTGCGGTTGGAGGCTTCCAGAGCTTCCAGGAAACGGGCGGTGGTGACGTGCAGGAGCTCGATCTCGGCGGAGAGGTCGGTCAGCGGCTGCTCGTCGAGGATGCGGCGCTCGCGTTCACGGAAGAGGTGCGAGTAGAAGCCGTGCTTGTAGGCGTTGTGGTTGCCGGGCTGGCCTCCCCTTTTCTTGTTGGCTTTTCGCGGTCATTCGATCCTCCATGTTTGTGGCACTCAGCGCAGTCTGGGCGGGACGTGAGTGGAATGGGTCCGGCTCCGCGGTGAGATGGTATGGATGCAACGTCATAGTTCGGATACATCGTTGACGGCCATGGCAGCCAGGAGAGGATCGCTGTCCCGGTCGTGATCGATGGACTTCCAGTGGATGCGGACGAGGGAGGCCAGGACGAGGGCGGACTGGCAGAAGGCGGTGAGCATGGAGAGACGCTGCTTGAGGGTGAGCTTTCCTTGCGCCCCTTGGCGCCCGGCAGAAGTCGGCCGGATCTTCGACAAGGATCGGCGATGGTCGCTTGACGCTCCCTCGCCTGAGACGGCAAGCACGCGCCGGAGCAGGATGCGCAGCAGGTGGATATCGTCGGCGGCGCTATCCCGAGGGGTGGCGTCGAGGCGGCGGATCTCTTCGGGGGTGAAGTACTGGCGGTAGAGGCGCGACTTCCCCGGAGCAACAGGGAAGGCGAGGGCTGTGTTCTGCGGTCATGCACCAAGGCTACCGACAGATGTTCTGCTGGCAAGAGGAAAAGTGTAAAACTGGTAAAGTTTTGGAGTGATTTACGGGAAGGCGGCCCAGGCCCCGGCCTTTGGGCGCACGCATGGTCGACAATTGCACAACGCCACAGGGCCGGCTTTATACTCCGTACGTCGCCTCTGCAATAGTTTTGGGGCGTGTCACGCAAGCTTGTCGGAGTGCATAACCTGCCATGGATGGTCTCACCTGCTTTGGTGTTCCGGCCCTGTTCGTCATACTCGGCCTGTCCGTCATCCTCGGAACGGCGCTATTCGACCTGTGGATTATTCAAAAGCACTCAACGCGCACTCGAATCCTGATATCAATACTCCTGCTCCTGCTGCCTGAAGTGGGCGTGATCTATTGGGCCCTTGGCATGGGACGGAGCCACAAGCTGCTCCTGCGGATTGTGGCGCTCCTGGCCGGAGGCACGATCTCCCTGGCCAGCATCGTGGCTTTCTGGGCCGCAGCACGGGAAAGTGGATTTCAAGAAGGCTGGAGCGTCCTGCTTTCGGTCCGCTGGTACCTGCTCCCAGGAGTCGTCTGCGGCGCCCTCATCACGTTCGTGATCTTGCACACGATCTTGAGATCCCGGCGGCGCGCAGAGCAGAACACGGGCTAGGTCGCACAAGGAATGCGTGCGCCCGCTTGGAGATATTTGATTGGCGTCCTGCGAGGGCCGCAGCATGCGGCTCGGGCGCCAGATACGGGCGAGCATGCAATCGAATACGGCGGCGGAGCGCCTGTTGAGACCGGATGCAGACTCTTCGTGACTGGCTGATTACCTTCGGAATGATCATCGTCAGGCCATTGGCGCGCACCTACGTGTCCGAGGCGGCAAAGTCGAACGGCAAGTTCCCAAGCGCCGTCGCCTGGATGGTCTTCTACGCAATTGTGCTTCAGGTCAATGGGTCCCTGCTCGGCGACCAGGCATTCTCAGTGCCCCTAACGCTCGTCGCCATATTGCTTCTTCCCCTGGCAATCCTACTCTTCGTCTTCTGTCTCCAGTTCGTATACCGGCGGGTATTCTCCAGGGCGGAGGACCATTACGACGAACTCCTCTATCTCGTCGTGGGCAACTTCGTTCCCTTTGCCGTTGTTAGCTGCCTATACGGCGTTGATCCCCGCGGTTGGGCGTGCTATGGACAGCGCAGCATTCTTCTACTCGTTGATACTCACTGTCATTGCCTTCAGGGCAATCACGAATTTGAAACTCTGGCAATCAATAGTGGCCGTTGCGCTTGCGGCAATCCTGGCCTTCTTCGCCTTGCTCTGCGTTGGGCCGTTTCTTTTCGCGGTAATGGGTGCCGTGCCGAGGCTTCTTTGACGATCAGACTGGATGCAACCGCCGAATGGTTACAGCACCTATAGCGACCACGCGTCCCGGGCCCACGAGTTGCCTTTCCTCATCCAACTGCCATTGCAGTTGCAGATAAGTTGCAGATGGGACGAACTTCGGCACGCTATAGAAGAGCTCCAAGTATCTACGACAACGGCGACGAGGCCGTTTTTGCGCGAGCCCGGAGGACGTCAATCTGGCTGTGCAGGCGGCGAAGAACGCATTTTGTGATGGACGCTGGTCGAGGCTCGCCCCTGCGGAGCGCTCAAAAGCGATCTGGAAGCTGGCCGACCTGCTCGAAAAACATGCCGAAGAATTCGCGAAGCTGGAATTGGAGAATACCGGCAAGCCGTACAAGTTCGTCAGCCTTGGCGCGGATTTGATGTTCTCGATCGATAACCTGCGTTTCTTTGCAGGCGCGGCGCGCGATACGCACGGTTCACATGCCGGCGAATACTGGCCGGGTTACACCTCCATCTATCGCCGTGAGCCCGGTGGGACGTCGTCGGGTCAGATTGCGCCGTGGAACTATCCACTGATGATGGGAATCTGGAAGATCGGCCCGGCCCTTGCGGCAGGCTGCACCACGGTCTTCAAACCCGCTTCGATCACTCCCCTGACGAGCCTCATGCTGGCCGATATCATCAAAGAAGCCGGCATACCGGACGGAGTGGTCAACATCATCACCGGACGCAAGGCCGGCAGTCTGCTGGTCGAACATCCTGACATTCGCATGATCAGCGTGACCGGCTCAACAGAAGTTGGGCAGACCATCATGCGCACAGCGGCGAATACTGTAAAGCGCCTCCATCTGGAATTGGGCGGCAAGGCCCCCGTGCTGGTCTTTGAAGATGCTGATGTGGATCTGGTCGCCGCGAAAGTTGCGCTTGGCGGGCACGATCAACTCCGGTCAGGATTGCACCGCCGCAACCCGAGTGTATGTGGCAGAGCGGTCTGCGCAAGAAGGTCGAAGAGGCGCTGGTGGAAGCAGTCCGCAACACGAAGATCGGTGATCCGTTTGACGGATGACACGTTGATCGGGCCGATGATTTCAGCCGGACAGCGCGAATCGGTGAGCGGCTTTGTGGAGCGTGCCAGGAAGGATGGCGCCAAGGTTTTGACCGGTGGACGTATCCCGAAGGATTTCCCGCAGGGTTATTACTACGAACCGACGGTCATTGCCGACGCTGACCAGAAGTCCGAGATCATCCAGAGCGAGGTCTTTGGACCGGTGATCACGATCAACTCATTCAAGGATGAAGCCGAGGCCATCTATCTCGGGAACGATGTTGTGTATGGACTTGCGTCGTCGGTATTCACGAAGGACGTTGGGCGCGCCATGCGCGTCTCCGAAAGATCTGGAATTCGGAACCGTCTGGGTTAACGATCATATCCCGCTGGCTTCCGAGACGCCGCACGGAGGCTTCAAACAATCCGGGTTTGGCAAGGACCTCTCGGCAGAAGCCGTTGGCGATTACCTGGTCACCAAACATGTCATGATCGCCAGGTAGCGAGAGCTGCCTTTACGAATGGCCAGTCCGCAGAAAACGAAGGGCCGGTGCAATACCGGCCCTTCGTTTTGTGTTGTTCTTCTCTCCTCCCTTTGGGGGAGGGGCTGGGTGTGGGGTCTGGCCTACTCCCGCCTCAGCGCCGGGAACAGCAGCACTTCGCGGATGGAATGCTTGTCCGTGAACAGCATGACCAGGCGATCCACGCCCATGCCGAAGCCGCCGCTGGGCGGCATGCCGTAGCGCATGGCGCGCAGGTAGTCCTCATCCATCGGGTGTTTCTCTTCGTCATCCGCGGCATAGTCCCGGCCCATTTCGAGGAAGCGCTGTTCCTGGTCGAGCGGATCGTTGAGCTCCGTGAAGGCATTGCACAACTCAAAGCCCGCGACGTAGGCCTCGAAGCGCTCCACGGTCATCGGGTCGCCCGGCTTGGACTTCGCCAGCGGCGAAATGTCGCGCGGATAGTCATACAGGAACGTGGGCTGGATCAGCGTGGGCTCGAGGAACTCGCTGAGCATGAAGTCGATCAGCTTGCCGCGGGTGGCCTTCGGGTCCGCCGCCTTGCCCGCCTTCGTGCAGGGCCTCGTGCAGCAGAGCTCTCGCCGTGGGATGCTCGGCGATGTCGATGCCGCTGGCTCTCGATCAAGCCCGGCGCGCAGCTCCAGGCGCTTCCACGGCGGCGTGAAGTCGAGTGTCGTGTCCCTGGTATGTCAATCTTGCTGCGTGCCCAGCACGCTCTGGGCCGCGTGCGACGACCATCTGCTCGGTGAGCTCCATGACCTGCAGGTAGTCGGCGTAGGCCCAGTAGAACTCCAGCTGCGTGAACTCCGGGTTGTGCTTGAAGGACACGCCCTCGTTGCGAAAGTCGCGCCCGATCTCGTAGACCCGTTCCAAATTGCCGACCAGCAGGCGCTTGAGATACAGCTCGAACGAGATGCGCAGGTACATGTCCTGCTCCAGCTCGTTGTGATGCGTCGTGAATGGCCGGGCCGCCGCGCCGCCGTAGATCGGCTGCAGGATCGGGCGTCTCGACTTCGAGGAATCCCTGGCTCGTCCAGGAACTCGCGCAGGGCCTTGATGGCGGCCGCGCGGCGACGGAATACCTCCCGGACGTCGGGGTTGACGGCCAGGTCGGCGTAGCGCTGGCGGGCGCGCAGTTCGGGATCTTCCAGTGCCGGCATGCCGGACCACGCGTGCCGTCCGGCAGCGTCTCGTCCTTGGCGGCCGGCAGCGGGCTGACGGCCTTGGCGAGCAGCTTGAAGTCGTGCACCTGGAGCGTGACCTCGCCGGTCTTGGTGCGCATCATGACGCCGGAGGCCTGCACGAAGTCCCCGATATCCAACATGCGGTTGAAGAAGTCGACGCGTTCTCGGGCCCCACTTCGTCTGGCGCGCAGGAAGAGCTGCACCTTGCCTGCGCCATCCTCGATGTGGGCGAAGGAGAGCTTGCCCATCGGACGCGTGGCGCGGATGCGACCGGCCAGCGTGACGCGCAGCTCCGCGCCGGACTTCTCGGCCAGCTCGAAGGCTGGCGATCGCCTCGACGCTGGTGTGGGTACGCCTGGCGCGGGTGGGATACGGCTCACACCCTCGCGCCCGAAGCTCCTCGATCTTCTCGAGGCGGATCTTCTCCAGGGATGTGTAGTCAGTCATCGGCCTCGTCCTTCATGCCCGACTCCTACCCTGCTTGGCCCGCCTACCTTGCCTGGGACTGCGCGATCCGGGAGCCGGTTGTGCGTGAGGGCTCATGCTCCGCAAAGAAAACGGCCCCGCGTCCTGCCCTCGTCCAGGCGCGAAGGTGCGCGGAGCCAGTCTGACGTGTCGGCACAGCCCAGGCGCCCTTACTTCACCTTGATGATCTTCACCTTGTACATGCCGCTCGGGCGTCTCCACGGCGACCGTCTTCGCCGACCTCGTGATTCAGGATGGCCTTGCCGATGGGCGACTCGTTCGAGATCTTGCCCTCGCGCGGATTGGCCTCGGCGGCGCCGACGATCGTGTACGTCTCCGCCTCGAAGCCCTGCTCCTGGATGGTGACCGTCGAACCAACGCACCACGATGCCGTCGGGCTGGGCGGCTGGTCTCCGGCTCGATGACGCGCGCCGTGGCCAGGAGCATGTCCAGCTCCTGGATGCGGCCCTCGACGAAGGCCTGCTCGTTCTTGGCGGCCTCGTACTCGGCATTCTCGATAAGTTCGCCGCCTTCCATGGCCTCGTGCAGGCGGTCGGCGACTTCCTGCCGCTTGACCGTCTTCAGGTGGTCGAGCTCCTCCTGAAGCTTCTGAAAGCCTTCCTTGGTGAGGAATTTCGTTGCCATCACGCGTGTCCTACTATAGAAGAATTTGCATCCCATCCGGGATGCAATGTAGTGCCTCCAAAACGTTCAAAGGCCGCGACACTATATCACGCTTCGGGTCCGGAATCAAGTGGGGTCGCAGCCGTCAGCTACGGGCGGGTCCCGCCGCCGGAGTTCCCGGTGTGTGGCCGGGATGCCCGCGCAAAACGTGGGGTTGGATCTCTTTTGGCCCCCCTTGCCGCTTTGTGCGGCGCGGCACTTACGGCGGGCCCGGGGTGGTGGGGGTTGCCGGAGCCTGCTTCCACATCTGTAAGCCCTGCTGAGGCTCCCAGTAGCGCCGAATCAATTCGGCCGGGCAGGGTCTCACCAAACACCGCCCCCAATTGCGACGCATAGGCCTGCACGGCATCGATCCAGGCGGCCACGCCGCTCTCGGAGACGGCCAACATCATGGGTTCGAGGCCATTCAAGCTGGAGGCGACTGTCTCTGGATAATTGATCACGTAGGGAAAGTCCGCCACGTAATGCAGGTCGCAACCAGCGGCCTCGGCGGCGCGGCGGACGAGCACGTGATCCGCATGATTCCCGATGGCGAGCAGACTCACGACACGGTCCTCAGGTTCAAGCCGCCTGCGCACCTCGGCGGCGATGGTGTCCACCAACGCCTCGTCCTGTGGATGCAGCGGCGCTCCGACTGGATCCCCGTACAGTGGCTCACCCGCGGCGGTCGTACGATAGATCGCATCCAGAAAACCCAGATGGAAGGTCGTCGCGCCCAGGATGGCCCGCCGCGCGCGGTCCTCCTCCCTGCGCAATTGCACGGTCTGCTGCGCGGAGGTCGTCGACCAGCGCTGGTGCATGACTTGTGCATACGGCGTGAGCTGTTCGCCACGCGGGATGCCGGACATGATCGTCCAGATCTCCACGCTCTCGCCAGCCTGATACTGGTCATAGATCAGTCCACCGGCGCACAGCGCGGCGTCGTCGAAGTGAGGAGAGAGATACACCCAGCGCCTCAAGCGGCCCTGCGCTTCTCTGTTCGCGTTCGGGGCGTCGACTTGCGTGACGATTTCTTCGCCGGGAGTTTCTTCCTCGGCGTGGCTTTGCTCGCTCCCTTACCGGGTGCTTGCTTTCTGGGCTTTGCAGTGCGGCTCTTACCGCCTACCGATGCGCCCAGGCTCATGCCTTCCCGCATGCCCCCCACCGACTCCACTCCGGCGCCCTTCAGCGCCCGGCACACGGCTTCCCACTCTGCGCCGTGCACGACGCTCCAGTCCAGGAAGACCTGATGTTGGTAGGCGGACAGTTCGGCCTGCAGGCCCTTCTCCCACAGCTCGGCGCAAGCGCGGATGTATTCACGGCCGGTCACATGATCCCTGAAAACGACAAATCCCGTGCGCGGCAGATCCAGCGCCTCAGCCAGGACGCGTTGCCGGGCCTTTCCCGAGCGCCGTTCGAGAGCTGGTGCTCGCGGTGCGCACCCAGCCCCGGGCACGAAGCGCGCTTGTTGTGATACAGCACCAGGGCGCGCTCGCTGCCGCGGCGGTTGGAGTATGCCAGGACGTTCTCGTTGACCTTGCCGCCGGGCCCGGCGAAATCGAATAGATGAAAGTGCTCCACGCCCGCGAAGCAGGCCGCGATTGCGCAGCAGCGGGAAGATGCGCTGCTCATGCAGATTCACGACGGCCTGATCCGGCCGCTCATCCAGCTTCGGCGCGGCGATATTCCATGCCGTAGCGCTCGCGCAGGCCGTCCATCTGCCCGTGCGCAAACATGGGCAGGCCCGGCAGTGTTGCCAGCACCGTGCAAACGCCAAAGTACTTTTCACCGGTGCCGAATTGATCGATGGCAGTCTCCTCGTCCGGATTGCTCATGAAGTTGACGTGCCGCTTGAGGATCTGCGGATCGAACTCCAGCGTGTTCCGGATCAACTGGCGGTACTTGCCGGTCTCCTCGTCCCGCAGCATGTGCATGAAGGCTGAGTTGTATACGCGATGCATGCCCAGCGTGCGCACGAAGTAGCCTTCCATCATCCAGAAGGCCTCGGCGAGGAGCAAGGTGTCGGGCGCATCGACCGCCACGCGATCCACCACGTCCCGCCAGAACTCGTGGGGAACCGCCGCATCGAATTCGAGGCGGCGTCATGCCGTGCCCGAAGCGTGACGGGATGGCATCTTTTCGGTCCGTCTCGGGGAACCACAGGCGGTGGATGTGCTCCCGGGCCAGCGTCATGGCGGCATCGAACCGGATGATCGGGAACTTGCGCGCCACGGCGCAGGATGGTCTGCGTCACGGCCTCGCGCACGTCGGGCGCGAGATAGTCCAGTTGCGCGGTGTCATTCCAGGCGAACGAGGTGCCGTCGTTGCCATGATAGATGTAGCGCATGCTGCCCGTGGCCGTGTCCACACGCTTGAACACGACCGAGGTCTCCGTCTGGTCGTAGTAGTGGTCTTCCAGGTAGATCTCGGCGCGCGGATCTTCGGACAGGTTCTCGTGCGTGAAGGAGTACACGGCAAAGGGCGGCTCGATCGAGCGGAGATGAACCACTCTGGATGCTCAATGACCCACCGGGAATCGATCCCCATGTGATTTGGCACCATGTCGGCCGAGAGCCGGATGCCGCGCTGGATCGCCCGCTTCTGCAGATCGGCCACGGCCGGCTCGCCGCCAAGGTCCGCGGCGACCTGGTAGTCGTAGATGGAGTAGGCCGAAGCGGCGGCGTCCGGCTGACCCATGCGCTGCTTGAGGCGGCGCGAGGCGGGACTGCGCTCCCAGATGCCGATCAGCCATAGGCCCGTCAGGCCCCGGCGTGCCAGCAGGTCCAGCTCTTCGTCGGGAATATCGGCGAGCGTGATGACGGGGCGGCCGTACTTGCGAGAGAGCTGATCCAGCCACACGTAGGTGTTCTTGGCGATCAGCACCAGCTCCGGCATCCACTGCCGGTCATCGCTGTAGCGCGCCGTGTGCAGGTTCACCGCGGTAGTCGGGCACGTGGCGAATGACTCGGGGCCTTGCAGTTCGCGTGTCGAGGCATGTTCTCCTGGGCCGAAGATGGGCGCTGGCGGTCCGCACCGATGCGGTTCTGGGCAAACGCCGGTCAGCCGGTCAGGCGCGTACCTGACCGTCTGGCCCAGCCCCCGCCTATGATATCCCCTAAGCGCCCGCCTGGGCTGAGAGGCCGACGCCAGGGCGAATTCCCCGTCCGGCGAATGGCCGGCGGCCGGGCCGGCAGCACTTGGACTCCGGTCAGTGCACGTGCTGGGACTGGTGGCCGACGGAGTTGGCTCGTGGGCGTCGAGGCACCAGCCAGGAAGCCCCTACGCTGGCAGAATCTGCCGCCTGAGAGCAGCATTAAAACCTTGACTAGACGGGGAGAATGCCTGTATTATGCGGCCGGTAGATGCCAGTGCGTTATCGTTTGTAGCCAGAATCAGGTGACCCGAGGGCTTTTAGCCGGGTCATTTCGTTTTGACGGACCGACGAACGTGCGACATCACTGCAAATTTCTTTTCTTTGTTGCCAGAAGGAGGCAATGCAATGTCCGAACGTATCGTCGGAACCGTCAAGTGGTTCAATGCGGAGAAGGGCTACGGCTTCATCTCTCGGGATGGTGGTCCTGACGTATTTGTCCACTACTCGGCGATCCAGAGCGAAGGGTTCCGCAAGCTCGTGGAAGGCCAGAAGGTTGAGTTCACGGTGGAGCAGGGCCCCAAGGGACCCCAGGCCGCCAACGTAATGCCGCTCTAATCACACCCACTTGCCAACGAAACCCCCGTCCAATGGACGGGGGTTTTTTGTTGCCGGCTGAGCCAGGATGCGAGGTACTAGATGGCGCGGCGATAGACCCGGTGGTTCTTGTATTCGATCCCGTTGAGGTTCTTGAGGTCGGCACGCATCTGGCGTGTGGTCTCGGCCACCTGGGTCATCTCGACATGCTTGAACTGCGGCTCGCGGCGGAGGAACGCGCCGAAGTCCCCCCACAGGAAGGCCAGAGGAGAAACACGGAAGCCCAGAGCGGTCTTGCCCAATTCGTTGTAGAGCAGGGCATTGCCGCCAGTGCCCTGGAATTCGGGCAGGATGCCCATGCCGTTTCCGGAGACCGTGCGGGTGCGGACGGTATCGAGGAGGATATCGAGGATGCCGAACGGAAACAGATGTCCCTTGGCCCGCTGCATGGCGGCGGACACATCCGGAAAGGCGAAACAGAAGCCGACGATATCCTCATCGTGGGTAACGACCTTGATCAGGCGATGATCGGCGAACATGATGACGTTGTCGACGGCGTACTGAATGTCCCCTTTCGTGAACGGGTAGTACTCCCAGTTGTGTATGAAGGTCTTGTTGTAGGCCTCGCCGATGCGCCAGGCCCACTTGCAGCAGCTCTCCCTTGCTCTTGAAGTTCTTGACCTTGAGGTTGCCGCGCTGGGCTGCGCGGTCGGCAATACGCTGGACGCGCTCGGGAACCCTGAAGGCTTCGGACGGGAGATAACAGGAGACGAAGTCGACTTCCTTTTCAAAGCCGAGGGCCTCCATCAGCTTCGGATAGTAGTCATAGTTGTAGTTCATCATCGTCATCATCTGGCGATGCTCGAAGCCTTCGACCTGGATGCCGTAGCCATCGAACGGGCGAGAGGCCCTTCGGCCCAATCATCGTATCGAGGCCGCGGGCCACGGGACCACTCGAAGGCCGTGTCGAAGAGCAGCCGGGCGACCTCCAGGTCGTCGATCGCATCGAACTGGAAGAAATGAGCCTTCCTGGTCTTGTGGTAATCGTTGAACGGGCGATTGTCGGCAACGCAGATGCGCCCGACCACCTTGCCATCGCGCACCGCCACGAAGAAATCGGCCGAGGAGTGCTCAAAGAAGGGGTGCTTCTTTCGATTCAGAGGCAAGTACGCATCGCCGAACGGCGGAGGAACAAACTGGGGACAGTCCTTGTAGAGGTCGTAGTAGAACTGCACGAAGCGCCTGGTCTGGCCTTTGTCGTTGGTATCCACCTTCTCGATGCTCAGCATGCCCTGCCTCCTCGAGAGAGTGTCCTGCCCATCTCATCATATATATCACAACGCCCCCGCGCGTCGACGAGCGCGGGCTCGTGGCGACGCGAGGCGGCATGCCGTTGCCGAGCGCGAGGATATCGAGTATCCTTCGCCGGATGTTCGGACCGAGCGCTGGATGTGGAGCGGTTCAGGGCCGGGCTGCCCCAGGAATTCTGGTTCCTGTGGATGGGGACCATCGTCAACCGCCTGGGTGGCTTCGTTGTCCCATTCCTGAGCCTGTACCTGACCTCGCAGCGGGGCGTGCCTGTTGGCCGGGCAGGATTGATCGTGGCGCTATTCGGCGCTGGCTCCTTTGCGGCGCAGTTGGTTGGCGGCGAGCTGGCGGACCGGCTGGGTCGGCGACCAGTGCTTCTGATGAGCCTTCTGGGCGCGCCGCCTCTGACGCTGGCGCTGGGTCTTTCCCACAACCTGGCGCTCATCGGCGTCCTGACGGCGTACTTGGATTCTTCACGGACCTGTATCGGCCAGCGGTCAACGCGGCCGTCTCCGACCTGGTGCCGAGCTGATTCGAGGCCCAGAGCGTTTGGCTACATGTACTGGGCCATCAACCTGGGGGCGGCCGTGGCGCCAGTGGTTGCCGGATTTATGGCGCACATCAACTACCTGTTGCTATTCGTCGGCGACGCGGTCACGACGCTGGTGTACGGTCTGATCGTCCTGATCCGGATCCGGGAGACCCGGCCGTCCGAAGCCGGCCACGCGGCCCACATTCCGATCAAGAATAGGATGGCGCAAGTGGGGAAGGAACCGGTACTGCTGGCGTTCACCTTCCTGACGCTGCTGTTCGGCTTGATCTACATGCAGGGGATGGTGACCTTGCCGCTGGACATGCAGAATCATGGATCTGGGACCATCGGACTACGGCCTGGCCAGCGCCGCCAACGGGATCCTGATCGTTCTGGTGACGATCCAACTGAGCGGCTTGATCGCAAGATGGCCGCCATTTGCAGCCATGGCGCTCTCAGCGCTGGCCCTGGGCGCAGGATTCGGCATGAATGTCTGGGCCTCGACGCTGCCTGCGTATGTGATCGCCGTGATAGTGTGGACCGTGGGCGAAATCATCGGCGCGGCGGTCGCACCCACGATCATCGCCAACCTCGCTCCCGTTGAACGACGGGGGCTGTACCAAGGCGTGTTTGGATCGGCCTGGGGACTATCCTTCTTCATTGGTCCCATCGTGGGGACCTGGGCGTTTGAGCGGTTCTCACCGGATGTGCTTTGGATCGGATGCGGCATACTGGGTGTGGTGCTGGCTGCAGGATATCTAATGCTCTCCAGGGCCGGCCACCGGAGGCTGGACGCGGGCGCGGCAACGTGAAGCACGGACAAGGGCCGCGGTCGCCCCACGCCTGCTCCCCGGGTTGTGTGATAATTGGCACAGTTAGAAGCGCAGCGCACCGGGAGATCCCATTGCACAAGACTACTCATTGGATGGCAAGTCACCCACAGCGGGCCAGCGCCGCCCGAACTACGTCCGGGACGAAGATTGGATCCGGACCTGTCTGCGCCGTGGCCAGGTCGCGCACATTGGGACGCGCTGGGACGACCAGCCGTTCGTCACGCCGACCAACTACTGGTTCGACGAGGCGGCTCACCGGCTGATATTTCATTCCAACATTGTTGGACGACTGCGCGCCAACATCGAACGCCACGCGCGCGTCAGCGCGGAGGTGAGCGAAGTCGGCCGGCCGCTGCCATCCAATGTCGCGCTTGAGTTCTCGCTGCAATACCGGTCCGTGATGGTGTTCGGGACGGCGAGGCTGCATCACGGACGTGGACGAACAGCGGCAGGTACTGCACGCTCTGATCTCCAAGTACTTCCCAACATGGCGCCGGGCAGGGAATACCGGCCCGTGACAGAGCAGGAACTCAAGCGCACGACCGTGTACGCACTGCAGATCGAATCCTGGAGCGGCAAGGAGAACTGGAAGGAGCAGGCGGATCAGTCGGATGAGTGGCCGCCGCTGGACGCGGCGCGGCTCGGCCGCGAAACAGTTAGCGCAAGCGAAGGCGTGTTCCGAGCGTCGGCAGACGGCAAGCACGCACGGGTAGTCCGCCATTTGAGGCGCAGCGTGCCGGACAATCTACCACGAATCTGGACCACAGTTGCCGGCGCAGAGCGCCACAAGGAGATGGAATGTCATCGCAAGACTTCCGAACTGAGGAATTCAAGGTCAGCGGCGAGGAACTGCTGGCAAAGATCAAAGAACTTGTGCACGAGGGGAACATCCGCCGAATCGTCATCAAGCACAAGGACGGCGGGACGTTCATGGAGATCCCGCTGACGGTGGGGGTGGTAGGAGCGCTCATCGCGCCGATCCTGGCGGCGGTCGGAGCCCTGGCGGCGCTGGTCACCGAGGCCACGGTCGTGGTGGAGAAGGACAGTTCACGGGATAGCCATGTCCGCCGGGGCAGTTGCGGGGGCAACGAGCGCCAATCAGATGAAGTCCTTTCGTCGGGAGCTGATGTTTCATTGCCGACTCGCGGCGCGGATTCGTTAACATCACGCCCGAGGTCGAAAGGGCGATGCAAGAAAGCGGGATACGCGAGGGCTTGTGCCTGGTGAACCCGATGCACATCACGGCTTCGGTATTCATCAACGACGACGAATCCGGCCTGCACCAGGACTACGACCGGTGGCTGGAGAACCTGGCCCCGCATGAGCCCACGTCGGCCTATGAGCACAATCGCACCGGTGAAGACAACGCAGATGCACATCTGAAGCGCCAAGTGATGGGCCGCGAGGTGGTGGTGGCCGTGACCAAGGGCCGGCTTGACCTGGGGACCTGGGAACAAATCTTCTACGGGGAGTTCGACGGGCGGCGCACGAAGCGGGTCCTGATCAAGATCATCGGCGAATGACGCCTGCAAGACGGCGGCTGTTCCGCCGGGGCACGCGTGACCCGATCCCCTCGACCTGTGATGAAGGATGGACAATGCCTGATCCGCGCGTGCTGAAACTTGCCGAAATCATGGTCGACTATTCCCTGGAACTGAAGCCGGGGCAGCAGGTCTGGCTGCGCACCAGCCCGGTGGCGCAGGAATTTAACCTGGCATTCTACGAGAAGGCCGTGCGGGCCGGCGCGTATGTGCTGGTGGATCAATCCATCCCAGGGGCCGAAGAGGTTTACTACAAGTTTGCGTCCGATGCCCAACTGGACTTCGTGCCTCCGTACCGGAAGCTGGTGATGGAGACCTTCGACGCCTCGCTGCGCGTGTGGTCGGACGAGAACACGCGCGCGCTGGCCGGTGTGGACCCGACCCGGATGGCCCGTGGCCGGAAGGCGGGCGCCGGGCTCTTCAAGACCGTGATGCAGCGGTCCGCAACGGGAGCGTATCGATGGTGCGTCACGGTTCACCCAACGCCGGGAATGGCGCAGGACGCCAACATGAGCCTGGCCGACTACGCTGACTTCGTCTATGGAGCGGGGATGCTGAGCGAACCGGACCCCGTGGCTTTCTGGCGGGCGGAGGGCAAGAAACAAGAGAAGCTGATCGCGTGGCTGAAGGGGCGAAAGATAGCGGTACTCAAGGGCGCCAACATCGACCTTGAATTCTCAATCCAGGGACGGACGTTTGAGAAATCGGACGGGCTGTACAACTTTCCCGACGGCGAGATCTTCACGAGTCCGGTGGATGGCACGGCGAGAGGCTGGGTGCGCTTCAAGTATCCGGGCATCTATGAGGGCCAGGAGGTGGAGGATATTGAGCTGTGGTTCGAGGGCGGGCGTGTGGTGCGGGAGAAGGCGAGCAAGAACCAGAAGTTGCTGACCTCCCTGCTGGACACCGATGACGGCGCACGGCGGCTGGGCGAATGGGGCATCGGCACGAACTACGGGATCACCCGCTTCAGCCGCAACATGCTGTTCGACGAGAAGATCGGCGGCACGATCCACCTGGCCCTGGGCGCGAGCTTTCCGGAGTGCGGCGGCACGAATGAGTCCGGACTGCACTGGGACATGCTGTGCGACATGGCGGACTCCGAGATCAAGGTGGATGGCGAAGTCTTCTATCGCAACGGGAAATTCAGCCTGATGTGACGCGGCGCCATCCGGGCGCAAACGCGACCTGCCGAGCGGTTCTTTGAGAGTGTGATCAGTGCGCCGGGTGCCTGAGGCGCTCCAGCAAGCACAACGGCAACGGGACGGACGGCTCGCGCGGCCATCCGTCGTGCTCGGCGGGTCCTGCAACCTGCAGCCTTCCGGCAGCGTATAGGGGGTGTCAGAGAAATCAATTCCCAGGAGGGCGCAATGTCCAGATTCTTGAAATTACTGAGCACCACGACCGTTCTTTCGGTTCTATTGCTGACCGCAGTGGCCCCGGCGTACGCGTTCGACGGCCGCGGCGGCGACAAGGTCACAGTCGCCGCAAGCGAGGTGGTCGACGACGACCTTTACGTGGGTGCAAATGAGTTCGTGCTGGATGGGACCATAAACGGCGACTTGATCTCAGCCGGCCAGAAGCTGACGATCAATGGGACCGTGAACGGCAATCTGATCGCGGGCGGACAGACGGTCCAAGTCAACGGGACCGTGACAGGCGACGTGGTGGCAGCCGGGTCCATCGTGCTGATCGGCGAGAACGCTTCGATCGGCGGAGACGTTGTTGCAGCCGGCTACAGCCTCGAGTTCCAGAAGGGCGCGGTGATCGGGCGTGACGCGGTGTCTGGCGGCCGGTCAGATCCTGATGGCTGCGAATGTGAGCCGGAACATGAAGAGCGGAACGCCAGCGCTCGAAATCGCGGGCAAGGTCGGCGGAGACGTGCAGGCGGCCGTTGGGGAGGCCGGCGCAGTCCAGGCGGGACCGCCCCCGACCGTATTCATGCCGCAGAACAGCATTCCGGTACCGGTCGTCCAGCAGGGCTTGACGATTGACCAGGGCGCGCGAAATCCTCGGAGACCTGGAATACACGCAGAACAGCGAGCTCTCATTTCCGGCGGGGGTCGTAGCGGGTCGCGTGACACGCGTGGCGCAACCCGAGGGCGCCGGCCGCGGCGTACCGTGAGCCGACGGTGGGCGAGCGAGCAGGAAAGTGGGCGCTCGAGTCACTGCGCACAGCGATCACCCTGATCCTGATCGGGCTCGTCCTGCTGCTGGTGTTACCGGGCTTCATGCGCGACCTTGCGGCTGAACTCACCAGCCGACCATGGCCGAGCCTGGGCTGGGGCGTGGTTGCCTACGCGGGCTTCTTCTTCCTGGTCCTGCTGACCGTCTTTGTGATGACTGCTGGGCGCGATCCTGTTTGGGCTCCTAACCCTCGGCGGACTTAGTGCCACCATCTTCTGGGGTGGCCTGCTGGTGCTGTTCGCCTTGATCCTGGGATTCGTGCTCGCGACCGCATTCGTAGCGAAGATCGTCTTTGGCATGACCCTCGGGCAATGGCTGCTCACCAAAGCACAGTCGCCCCTGGCAGAACACACGATACTGGCCGATGGTGATCGGCGTGGCGTTGACGGTGCTGGTGATCGCCCTGCTTACGTTCCCGCTCGTTCCGGGTTTTCTGGGTGGACTGCTCAACTTCGTGATCATCCTGTTCGGGCTGGGGACCATGTGGCTGTGGCTGCGTCCCCGACTGCAGAAGAAGGCGCCTGCCGCAGCCTGAGGCCGCGACAACAGGCACTGGGCCCACATGCCCGAATTGCTAGGGGCACGGTCGGTAGTCGACCGTGCCCCTTGTTCATTGAGGTAGCTGGCCGGTAAGCCGGCGGTACTAATCAGCGCAATCGATGGTGTAGGTCACCTGCTTGGCGATCTTGGCGCTACGCCCAAGTGCGTCGGCGATCTTGTTGACGGCCACGAATTGATAGTCGAACCAAGCCCGATGGCTGCGCAGATCCTGATCGACCCGCGAGGCGGGAAATGCCATGGTGAAGTTGCCGTGCTTGTCGGATTCCATCGAGCCCCCAAATGCCCAGTTGCTGATCGACACGCTCAGGCGATCCTGGATGCGATAGTAGATGTCCACGCCCGTGACGTAAGGATTGGCGGTAGAGACTCCGAAGCTCAGGACATCGGGCTGGCAGCGCAACGAGAACTTGTCACCGGAGCGCGTCATGTTGGTGAAGATGCCTCCACCGGGATCCGCAGGGCAGCGGCGAGGTCGGCTCAAACAAGACGGGCGACAGCGTCGCGAGCGGAGTGGCTTTCGGGAGGATGCGGATGTTGCCGTGACCACGATCACCTGCGGAGAAGCCGCCACGCCGTCGGCGGCAAGGAGGTGGGCTGCGGGGCGGCCTGCGTTGGAACAGGCGTCACCAGCACGGTTTGGACGATCACAACGGGCGAGGGCGTCGGCCCGGTGGAGGATGCGGCCAGGGAGGGCGGCACAGCCCACGAGTGCGAGAGGCGAAGAACAGAAGCAAAACTCGTTTCATGAACGTCTCCTTCCTCGAGATAAGCAACCGGCGGCCGCCGGCATTGTCTGCGGATCAGCAGGCCGCAGCACCAGATGTCCATCATGAGGCCTGTGGCGCTGCAATGGGAGGGGTACGGAAGGGGCATAGGTCCAGCGTCGCGGCGCCGGATATTCGATAGATCTTGTCTCCTTCAGTTATAATCACTTCATGATCGAGCCCGATCAAATCGAGCGCGGCCTGGACGAGGTGCTGCTGCAAGTGCAGAAGCCCGGCCGATACGTGGGCGGCGAGCTCAACACGGTCAACAAGCCGTGGCCGGAAACCCCGCATACGCAGTGCACTGATATTTCCCGACATCTACGATATCGGCGATCTCCAACGTCGGCCTGAAGATCCTGTACGACCAGATCAATCAGCGGCCGGATGCGCTGGCGGAGCGGGCCTACGCGCCCTGGACGGACATGGAAGCGCTCATGCGCGCGCACGGCATCCCGCTGTATTCGCTCGAATCGAAGCATCGCGATGGCGGAGTTCGATCTCATCGGTTTCTCCCTGCCGTACGAGACCCTCTACACGAACACGCTGAACCTGCTGGACCTTGCGGGAATCCCCGTTCGCTCCGAGGCAGCGAGGGGACAACGACCCGATCGTGATCGCGGGCGGGCATGCAGCCACCAATCCGGAGCCGATGCACGCGTTCGTGGATGCCTTCGTGATCGGCGAAGGCGAGGAAGTCATCCACGAAATCCTGGATGCTCGTGGCGTGCACACAAGGTCGCGGTGGCACTGGAGCGCCGAGTTCCGCTCCCGGACGGCGCTGCTCGAGGCGCTCGCACGTCTTACCGGGCGTGTACGTGCCGCGGTTCTACAGCGTGAACTACCTGGAGGATGGGACGGTGGAGAATGTCGAGACGCTGATGGAGGGCATTGCCAATCCCGGTCGTGAAGCGCATCGTGGCGCAGCTGCCTCCGCCTCCGACCCGCTTCATCGTGCCGAACATCGAGACGGTTCACAACCGGGTATCGGTGGAGATCATGCGCGGCTGCACGCGCGGCTGCCGCTTCTGCCAGGCCGGGCATGATCACGCGCCCGGTGCGCGAGCGGAGCGTGGAGGAGATCGTGCAGGCGGCGGAAGAGGCAGTGAATGCCACGGGCTTCGAAGAGCTGGCGCTGCTCTCCCTGTCCTCCTCCGACTTCGGCCGGATCGTGGAACTGACAAGCCGGGTCAGCGAGCGCTTCAAGGGCCGCAAGCTCACGATCTCGCTGCCGTCCCTGCGGATCGAATCGGTGTCGATCGACCTGATGGACAAGCTGCGCGAGCACTACTCCGGCGGCTTCACGCTGGCGCCAGAAGCCGCCACGGAGCGGATGCGGCGCATCATCAACAAGTACATCTCGGATGAGGATCTGATCGACACGGCGCGCGAGATCTACCGCCGGGGCTGGACGACGCTCAAGCTGTATTTCATGATCGGTCATCCATCGGAGACCCTGGAAGATGTGCAGGCGATCGCGGACCTGTGCAAGCGGGTGATCGATGAGGGCCGCAAGGTGGCCAGCTGGAAGATCAAGCTGCACGCCGGAGTGGGCACGTTCGTGCCGAAGCCGCAAACCCCGTTCCAGTGGGTGGCCGTGGATCGACGCGAGAGCATCGTCGCCAAGCAAGCGCTGCTGAAGCGCGAACTGCGCGATCCCAACATCAAGCTGAGCTGGACCGAGCCGGACGACACGCTGCTGGAGGCCTGGCTTTCGCGCGGCGACCGGCGCATGGCGGAGGTCATCTACTCGGCGTGGCGCAAGGGGGCGAAGATTCGATGCCTGGAACGACAAGCACAAGGCCGGACTGTGGGCCGAGGCCTTTGCCGAACATGGGCTGGATCCGGCATTCTACACGCATCGGCCGCGCCGAACGGATGAGGTTTTCCCGTGGGATCACATCACGGCGGCGGTGCGCAAGAACTTCCTGTTCCAGGATTTCCGGCAATCCCTGGAGGGTCAGATCCGCGTGGACTGCCGGCTGAATTGCTTTGCGTGCGGCATCCTGCCGACGTTTTCCGATCTGCGACGCGACGCATCCGGGCGAGGGGTGGAAATGCCCGGACGTCAAGAGCCCGAGCCGAACGAAGCTCCCAGTGGCAGACCGCGATCCAACTGCCGGTGGCGGGGGACTGAACTCGATCCGGCCCGAGCCAGCACGATATATTCTCGACGCAGACGGTCGAAGCATGCGGATTCGCGTGACCTTCACGCAAGATCGGGCGCACTGATCTACATCGGCAATCTAGACCTGTACACCCTATGGGAGCGGGCGGCCCGCCGGGCCGGCCTGCCGCTGGCGTACTCACAGGGCTTTCATCCACAACCCAAGATCCACTTCGCCGCGCCGCTGCCCCTGGGCTACTCGTCGCGCTGCGAGGTGCTGGACATGCGCCTGCAACGAGGCCGTGGCAGTGCGCCGAGCTGTGCGAGCGCCTGAATGCCGCGCTGCCGGCGGACATCCGAGTGCTGGAGGTCGCATGAGATCGACGACAAGGCGCCGGCGGTGCAAACGCAGGTCCTTTCTGCGGATTATGAGGTCGAATGTACGCGGTCCGGTCGATCTGGGTCAGTCTGAGCGAGCAGGTGGATGCGATGCTGAGCGGCCGCGAGCCTGCCGCGTCAGCGCCGTGACCGCGAGTACGACCTGCGCCCGCTGATCGAGCGGCTGGAAGTGCGCGGCAGTGCCGGAACGCGGACGGCGCCATCCTGGAAATGCGATTGAAGGCGCAGGAAGGCGCCACGGGCCGGCCCGATGAGGTGCTTGCTGGCGCTGGGAATCGCGCGTGAGAACGTGCTCGCATCGAGCGGACGGCTCTGCACTTCAAAGCGGACGCAGTCCCGGTCGCATCGCTCACGGGGTGACAGAATGGCATTCCTCGGTGCACTGCTGCTGGCATTTGTCCCGGCGTTCCTGATGGCCGCGTTCATCTACTGGCTCGATCGGTACGAGAAGGAGCCGCTGATCATGCTGGGGGCCGCCTTCGTGTGGGGCGCGGTCGTGGCAGCCGGCGGAGCCTTCGTGCTCAACACCGTGTTTGGGATCGGCATCTACGCTCTGACCGGGTCGGGGGATGTTGCCGACCAAGCCACGGCCTCGCTGGTGGCGCCGTTCGTGGAGGAGGCGCTGAAGGCGGGCGCGCTGCTGGTCATCTTCCTGGCCTTTCGCAGGGAGTTCGATTCGATCCTGGACGGCATCATCTATGCCGGCGTGACGGCCCTGGGCTTCGCCGCCACCGAGAATGTCCAATACATCTATGAGCACGGATACCTGGGCGGCGGCTGGGAGGGCTTCTGGCAACTGGCATTCATTCGGGTCCTCGTCGTCGCCTGGCAGCATCCGTTCTACACGTCGTTCACGGGCATCGGGCTGGCGGTCGCACGCTTGCAGAAGAACGTCTTCGTAAAGACTCGTGGCCCTGGCGACCGGCTACGCGGTGGCGGTTTTCACGCATGCATTCCACAACAGCTTCAGCAGTTTCGTTGGGGGGCCTGGAGGGATTCGCGCTTGGGCAGCCTGATCGACTGGTTTGGATGGTTGCTGATGGGGATCTTCATCCTGTTCATGATCGCGCGCGAGCGGGGCCTGCTGCAAAGGCAGCTCAGGGATGAGGTGCCGCTGGGCGTCATGTCGGAGACCCAATACAGCAGGGCGCTCTCGCCCTGGACCATGTCCCTGGCTCTTCCTGAGAGGCGGACCGGCGGCGGCACGCTTCTATCGCCTGTGCGGCGAACTGGCGCACAAGAAGGAACAGATGATGCGGCTGGGCGACGAGCAGGGGAATACCGCCGCGATCACGGCACTCTGCGCGGCGAGCTTGGCGGCGCTTGGGCCGCGGGTGCAGTAGCACAAAAGCCACCAGAGGATGGCCCCGCCCGGGCTCGCCGTCTTTTTCTGTATAATCGAAGCGCTGCCTGCCGGCACCTGCGCTATATGCGCAACGCCAGGTGGGTAAATCACTGGGGCGGTAGTCAGGCACACCAACAATCATGAAGAGAGTCATCCTCATAACCGGGCCTGTCGGGTCGGGAGGCGCGGCTGCGCTGCGGAGGCTCGCGGAACGCTGGTCACACCATTCTTGATGCCGACGAGCTGGCTCACCAAGTGGTCCTGCCGGGTCAACCCGGCCACGCGCAGCATCCGTGGGTCGTTTTGGCAGTGATTTTCTCGGCGAAGAACGGTGAAATCGACCGGTTGAGGTTGAACCGTGCCGTACGAGCGAATCCCCGAGAGAGCGCGGCCCTCCGCGCCATTGTCTATCCGCTTGTGCGGGCCGAACTCCAGAGGCGGATCGCGGAGTCGACGACGGCTTTCGTCTTCATCAAGATCCACGACCCAGATGCTTACGACGCGCGGGGCGCTGCGAATGCGGTCTGGCTGTTCTCGGCCACACCGGAGCAGAGGATCCGAAAATCTCGTCGACCAATACGGGTGGCGGACGAAGCCTGGCGGCGCAAGTGGTGCGATCGAGCCCAGAGCGGCCGCTGGGAGAATACGGGGCAGATCTCGTGCTGCGCAGCGGCGGCTCGCCCTCTGGGCTGTGGGAGCAGATCACGTCGGCGCTGCGCGATCTGGGTTGGGAACAACCCGCGGCAATCGAAGGCCCCATAGAGGAAGCCGCAATCATAGGAGTACCGGAATTGAGTGCGGGGGCCGACCTGCCCCCAGGCCCGCCGCGAGAACCGCTGGCGCAGGTTGCAGCGCCACCCACCGCAGTGGAACTGCCGCCCAGCGCAGATTCGGCCAGTCCAAGTGGCGACGCAGAGTCCGAAAGCCGAGCCCAGAGCCTCCCTCGGGCTGGAGGAAATCCGACTGATCGGGCGTCGACTGGCAGGCAGCCTGCTGATCCTGCTGGCCATTGCGTACTTGACGTCATGGGGACTGATCCTGGCGGAGTACGGACGACAGCACCTTCCGATAGAACCACTGAAGGCGGCCTGGCAGGCATTGGGCCAGACTGCGCAGTACATCATTAACCATCCGGCCAGCTACTTCTGGGCGAAGAACGACGTGCCGTGGTTCAAGCTGGTGGGCGAGACACTGGGCCACAGCGCGGGTCTGCTGCTGCTTTCCATGACCGCGGCGATCATCGTGGGCTTTCCGCTTGGTATGGCGGCCGCCCGGAGCCGCACGCGGGCCCGGGTCGTCGCTGATCGTGTTGCTCTCGGTGGCCGGCGCCTCGACGCCCAGCTTCCTGGTGGGCATGATCCTGTGGGCCGTCAACATCTGGGTGCACAGGACCTTCAACATCAAGGTGCTGCCGGCGACAGGATTTGGGTGGGACGCGCACGTGATCATGCCGGTGCTGGTGCTGGCCATGAGGCCGATCGCGCAGGTGGCGCAGATCACATACATCTCGGTGCGCGAGGCGCTCGGACAGGACTATGTTCGCACGGCGCATTCGAAGGGGCTCACCTGGCGGGCCGTTCAAAACGTGCACCTGCTGCCGAACGTACTGATCCCGATCCTGAACACGCTGGGGGCTTCGCTGCGCTACTCGTTGGCCAGCCTGCCCGATCGTGGAGGTCTTCTTTCAGTGGCCGGGCGTGGGCATGCGACTGCTGGATGCCATCGGCCTGGGCACATCGGCGCTGGTGATCGACCTGATCCTTTCGCTGGGCCTGTTCTTCCTGTTGGTGAACCTGCTGATCGAATTCTCCTTCCCGGTCATCGATCCCCGGCTTCGATCAGAGGCGGAGGAGGCGCTGCGAACCGATACGGGCAGCATGCTGGACTGGGCGCGTCAAGCCTGGGACATGCTCATTTCCTGGTTGGAGGGCTTGAGGCGGCGGATACAACCCGGTGGACGTCCAAGTCTGCCTCCGCTTCCATCGGCGGCGGCCTGGGGAAAACGGAAACTCGAGGCGGAGCTTCCACCGCGGCGAAGCTCGGTGCTGCGCAACACGCTGCGAAATCCGGCCTTCCTCTTGGGGGGCCTTCTGCTGATCGGTCTGGCAGCCGTGGCGCTGTTCGGCGAGCGCCTCCCCAACGTGGATCCGTACCAGATCCACGGGGTGATGTCGGTGGGCGGCGAGTATGCAGCGCCGCCATTCAAGCCGTCACCGGAGTTCCCGTGGGGTTCGGACCACATCGGCAGGGATATTCGATCCCTGGTGATCGCCGGCGCCGGACGCACGTTGAGTCTGGTTCTGTTTGGGATGCTGGGCCGCATGCTGGTTGGGCACGACGCTTGGGCTGCTGGCTGGCTGGCAGCGAAACAGCTGGTTTGACCGGCTGGTCACCAGCGCCATGGGTGTGTGGGCGGCGTTCCCAGCGACTTTATTCGCGATGATCGTGATCCAGGCGCTCGGCATTCAGCAGGGGATGTGGGTGTTCGTAGTGGCGATCTCGTTTGTGGGATGGGGCGAAGTGGCGCAGATCGTGCGCGCGCACGTGATCACGCTGAAGCCGCAGGCATTCATGGAATCCGCGCGCGCCATCGGCGCGCGGGCGGACCAGATGCTGACGCGACACATACTGCCCAACCTGGCCAACCCGATCAGCGTCCTGGCCGCGCTTGAGATGGGCGGCATCCTGATGCTGCTGGCGGAGCTGGGGTTCCTGAACATCTTCATGGGCGGCGGATTCCGCGCGGTCATCGGCGAGGCGGGAGGCATGGTGCCGATCGTGGCCACGTACTCCGACGTGCCGGAGTGGTCCGCGTTGATCGCCAACGTGCGGCAGTACTGGCGCAGCTACACGTGGATGGCGCTGTACCCGGGAGTGGCCATCTTCGGATCGATCATGGCGTTCAACCTGTTCGGGGAGGGGCTGCGGCGGTTCCTGGAAGACAACGCAATCGCCGTTGGACGCCTTCTGAATCGCTACACGTTCCTGGCGGCGACCGGCATTGCAGTGGTCTTTTCCCTGACACTGCGGTCCTCCATGCCGTTGAACCTGTATCGACAGGAAGGAACGCGCTTCGAGGAAGCGCGCGTGGTGCGGGACATCCAGGTGCTCTCGGACGACCGACTGCAGGGCCGGGAAACGGGGACGGGCGGCGCGGACCTTGCGGCGATCTACATTGCCCAACGCATGGCGGAGATCGGCCTGGCGCCGGCGGGCGAGCACAACGGCTACTACCAGCGCCTGGTTCAGCCGCGCACGCACCTTCTGGAACTCCCCCGCTTTCGTAGCCTCGACGCCAACGGCGGCCCGGCGCGTGAGTTCGAATACCGCAAGGATTTCGCGGAGCTGGCAAGTCAGACGCAGTCCCGAGGAGAGGCCCAAGCCGCGATCATGGGTGTCGCATATGGGCCGATGCTGGAGGGCGAAACGAACGCGCAATTCGGACTGGGGAACAGCCCGGCCGTGGATCATGTGATCATCGTCCGGGCGCAGGATCTGGACAAGGTCACGACATCGCATGTGGCCGCGGTATTGATGGTGGCGGACAAGACCTCTGACTTGGAGCGGCGGGATGTCTACCCGTATGTAATGCTGCGTAACGACGCGCCGCGACCTATTCTGAGAATCTCAGCAGAAGCCGCAGATGAGCTATTGAAATCAGCTGGGAGCAGCCTGGCGGAGCTTGACAGAGCTCGATCGGGGCTCGCACCCGGAGGCATGCAGCTCACCGGCGAGGGCACCCGGGTGGAGATCTCTGTCAGGGCAGAGCGGGCAGAGAACATGCTGGACGAAGCCTACACAAATGTGCTGGGCGTGATTCCGGGTGAGGGGTACATGCAGGGCGCGGATTCGCAGGTGATCATTGTGGGCGCGTACTACGATGGAGTGGGCACCGATCCGCTGGGCGTCGTTTATCCGGGCGCCAACGACAATGCCAGCGGCGTGGCCACGATGCTGGAGTTGGCGCGACTGCTCAAGACGAGTTCTTTCCAGCCGGACAAGACCGTGCTCTTTGCGGCCTGGACCGGCGGCGAACGACAGGAAGGCCTGAGCACAACCAACATCATGAATGCGCGCCCGGGCGCGGCGGACCTGACCGTGGAGACGGTGATCGAGATTTCGGGCGTGGGATACGGCACAGGCGACGCCATTTCGATCGGCAATGACAGCAGCTATCGCCTGGTGCAGTTGTTCCAGCAGGCGGCCAAACGCTACAACGCACCGACGACCACGCTGGGCCGGGCTCCCCACTATGACTTGCCAGTCCTATCGATGTTCGGCGGCCGGAAGGCGACCACCCTCTCGCTCTCGTGGGACGGATCGGACGACAAGGCGCACACACCCGAAGACAAGTTGGCGCTGATCGATCCGACCAAGTTGCGCGAGGTTGGACGTGCGACCTATCTGACCCTGCTGATCTTGAGCAGAGAGTCAGACTATTGATGCGGCCGCCCGGCGCGACGAAGGGAGACTGCCGGCATATGATAGAATCGCGGCGTTCACCCCTGTAGCTCAGTGGATAGAGCGTCGGCCTCCGGAGCCGAAAGCGAGAGTTCGAGTCTCTCCAGGGGTGCTCAGAATAACTGCGGATCACCTGACGGTGGTCCGTTATCATTTCCGATGGCGCGACGGGCGGTGCGAGGGAATCGCCGGCCGCGTTCCTGCGCAGGGTGAAGATTACAATTGTCGGGTGAGTGTCGGCAGGTTGGCTCCAGGGGTCATCGCGGCCCTATTGGTCGGCTGTGCACCCGGCCCGGAGGTTGCTCCCGCCTCTCCCAGCCCGGCGTTTGTGACGGCCACGTTGGCCGGCCACACCGAGCCAACTGGAACACCGCCTGCTGAGGCCGCGGGCACTGCGACTGCGACACCCATCCCGGGAACCACGACGACACAGGTGAATGTCCGACAGGAGCCCCTGGCATCCGGCCGGGTTCTGGGCACGCTGGCGGCTTCGGCGACAGTGCAAATCCATGGCCGGGACCCGGCGGGCAACTGGTACCTAGATCGCCTACGAGGCGGGGAACGACGGCATGGGATGGGTGTCCTCGCAGTACGTGAGTGTTGCGGACGCTGCGGCCGTTCCAACTGTGAGCGCGGGCCCGCTGGCATCCGTGCGCGAGCAGATCAACGTCCGCAGCGGGCCAGGCACGCAGTTTGATGCAGTGGGTCTGTTGAGCCCGCGGGATGTCGTTACCCTGACCGGCAAAGACGCTGGCGGCGCATGGCTGCAGATCGCATATCCTGCGGGCCCAGACGGCAAAGGCTGGGTGGCGGCATCCTTCCTCGAAACGGGCGCGACAGACGGCCTTCCCATCGTGGCGGAGAGCGGCGAGGTGCTGGGCACGAGCACGCCGTCGCCGCGGGCACCGTCCCCCACGCCAGCACCGGCGACTGCGGCAGATGATCAGGACAGCGCTGCCGAGCCGGGGCTCGAGGCAAGGTTTTCGCCCGGAGGGGTCGGTTCGGTTTTCTATTCGAATGAACTCTCGGCACCCACCGGCGACAGTTCCGACTGGATGCGATTCACTCCATACTACAACTCGATACAGATCAGGCTGGATTGCGAGGGCAGCGGCACCCTGGCATCAGAGATCCTGCACGAGGGAGTCGCGGCTGCGGGCGCGCCGCTGATCGCGTGCGGTTTCAACCAGGCGTTTGCCCTGCAATCCGGACGACCTTACCTGCTGCACCTTTGGCTTGTTCCAGACGGCTCCGCGCAGACATACCTCAGTTACAGCCTTGAATATCTGCGCTCCCAGCTTATTAGTGCGCGTGACGCGCCACTGGTGCGACATGGCACTGTTCGCGTCGAGTTTACTTGTGTTGAATTGCACAAAAGTGCCTTCTGTGGTAGATTGAACGGAATGGGAAAGGGGTAGGGAAATCATGAATGCAGACAAGATTCCCGACATCATTGTCGGGCGGCTCCCCATCTACCTGCGGGCTCTGCAGCGCATGTCCGACCAAGGGATGAAGACCACCTCCTCGCAGGAGCTCGGCGAATACGTGGGCATCTCGGCGGCCCAGATCCGCAAGGACATTTCCCAGTTCGGCGAATTCGGCAAGCAGGGAACCGGCTACTCAATCCCGTTCCTGACCGACAAGCTGCGCGAGATCCTCAAAGTCAATCGGACTGTGGGATGTGGTCATCGTGGGACTGGGGGACATGGGACATGCCCTGGCGCGCTACGGGGGCTTTGCAGAACGCGGCTTCCGCGTCGCATTGATCTTCGATGTCGATCCCACCAAGATCGGGCAGAAGGTCGGCGACTTCGTGATCGAAGACGCGGCCCAACTGGTGGAGCGCGTTCGCGGCTGCAAGATCAAGCTGGCCATGATGGCGGTGCCGGCCGACGGCGGCACAGGATGTGGCCGACAAGCTGGTGCAGGCCGGGGTGCGAGCGATCCTGAACTACGCGCCCACAGCGCTGAGCGTGCCAGACAGCGTGCACGTGCAGAACATCGATCCGTCCACGCATCTGCAGCGGATGACCTTCTACCTGGAGTAGGCCCGCCCAACGGACCAGACAGACAAACAAAGAGCGTGCGAGAAGTCTCTCGCACGCTCTTGATTTCCTGAAGGCAGCGCTAGACCTGAGGCAGATTGCGGCGCAGAATATTCATCATGCCCAGGCCGCGGATGGCGCCTTCCACGACGCAGGTCATGGGGTTGTCCACCAGATAGGCCGGAATGCCCAGCGTCTTGGTCAGCAGCTTGTCGATGCCGCGCAGCAGCGCTCCCCCGCCGCACAAGCCACGCCGCGGTCGATGATATCCGCCACCAGTTCGGGCGGAGTCCGCTCCAGCACGCGCCGGCAGGTTTCGGTGACGTCGTGCAGGGGATCCTGCAGGGCCTCGACGATCTCGCCGGTCGTCAGCGTGACCGGTCGCGGCAGGCCGGTGACCTGATCCTGCCCCTGGACTTCCATGGTGTTCTCGGTATCCTGCGGCACAGCCGCGCCGATCTTGAACTTGAGTTGTTCGGCCGTGAGCTGGCCGATGACCACGCCGTACTTGCGGCGCACGTAGCTGACGATGGCATCATCCAGATCCAGGCCGCCCTTGCGCAGCGTATCGGCGGCGACGATGCTGTACATGGCCATGATGGAGGCTTCGGTGCAGCCGCCGCCCAGGCAGATCACCATGTTGCCCGAGGGTGAGCCGATGGGCAGATCGATGCCCAGGGCGGCCGCCAGCGATTGCTGAATCAGGGTGGCCTCGCGGGCGCCGGCCTCCATGACCGCCTCATACACGGCGCGGCGCTCCACGCTGGTCACGCCGTAGGGCACCGAGATCATCACGCGCGGGCGGAACACGCGCAGCGAGCCGCTGACGCGCTGCAGCATGTAGGAAAGCAGCGTCTCGGTGATCTCGTAGTCGGCGATCACGCCGTGCCGCAGGGGCCGGGCGACCTCGATGTTGTCCGGCACGCGGCCGGACATGTCGAGCGCCTCGCGGCCGACCGCCACCATCTTCTGCTCTTCCACCTCGATGGCAACGATGGTCGGCTCCTGCATCAGCACCTGCGTGCTGTCTGCCAGGCGCATGAACATGGTGCCGAGATCAATGCCGAGGTCCTTCGAGAAGAGAGCCACGATGTCTATTGTCCTGGAAAGCGGTTTTGGGACTTGCGGTAGCGCCGAACGACGTCGAGGCGCAGGTTGGAGCGGCGCAAGGCGGCTTCGATGTTCAGCAGGGCATCCGATGCCATGCGGCGGGCCCTTCGCCAGGGCTTCCTCGGCGCGCTTCCGGGCGAATTCGGCGCGGCGGACGTCGATCTCTTCCACGTTCTCGGCCGCATCCGCCAAGCACCGTGACGAGGTCCGGCTGGACCTCGGCCACGCCGCCGGCCACGGCAAAGACCTGCTCATTCCCAGCTCGGCGGACCTTCACCACGCCAAATTTCAGGGTCGTCAGGACGGGCGCGTGGTGCGGCAAGATGCCCATCTCGCCCGGCCGCGCCAGGAAGGATCACCATGTCGGCCTCGCCCTGGAAGACGATGCGGTCCTGTGAGACGATCTCGCAGCGGATTGGCATGATGATTGCGACCCCGTGAATGCGGATCGGCGCAGGAGCTCCGCGCCAGTCCGAATCAGGTGGTCTTCTCCAACTTGTCGGCCTTCTCGCGGACGTCTTCGATCGTGCCGGCCATCATGAAGGCCTGCTCGGGCAGATCATCGCAGCGGCCATCCAGGATCTCCCGGAAGCCGCGCACCGTTTCCTTCAGCGGCACGTATCGGCCCTGGATGCCCGTGAAGCGCTCGGCCACGAAGAACGGCTGCGAGAAGAAGCGCTCGATCTTGCGGGCCCGTGCCACAATCAGTTTATCATCTTCGCTAAGTTCGTCAATGCCAAGAATGGCGATGATGTCCTGAAGGTCCTTGTAGCGCTGCAGGACACGCTGCACCTCGCGGGCGGTCTTGTAGTGCTCCAGGCCGACGATGTTGGGATCGAGGATGCGGGAGGTGGAGGTCAGCGGATCGACGGCCGGGTAGATGCCCTTCTCCACGATGGAGCGCTCGAGGGCGATGGTGGCGTCCAGGTGCGTAAAGGTGGCCACCGGCGCCGGATCGGAGTAGTCGTCGGCCGGCACGTAGACGGCCTGCATGGAGGTGATGGAGCCGGTGCGCGTCGAGGTGATGCGTTCCTGCAGCTCGCCCATCTCGGTGGCCAGCGTCGGCTGGTAGCCGACCGCAGAGGGCATGCGTCCGAGCAGGGCGGAGACCTCCGAGCCCGACATCGAGAAGCGGAAGATGTTGTCGATGAAGAGCAGCACATCCCGGCCCTGGTCGCGGAAGTACTCGGCCATGGAGAGGGCCGTCAGCGCCACCCGCAGGCGCACGCCGGCCGGCTCGTTCATCTGGCCGTAGACCATCACGGTGTCCTTCATGACGCCGGATTCGAGCATCTCGCGATAGAGCTGCGTGCCCTCGCGCGTGCGCTCGCCCACGCCGGCAAACACGGAATTGCCCTGGTGCTCGCTGGCCACCGAGCGGATGAGCTCCATGATGATGACGGTCTTGCCGGTGCCGGCGCCGCCAAAAATGCCGGTCTTGCCGCCCTTGGTGAACGGCGCAATCAGGTCGATGACCTTGATGCCGGTCTCGAAGACGTCGACGCGCGTGGCCTGATCGGCGAAGGTCGGCGCGGGGCGGTGAATGGCGTAGTACGCCGACGGCCTGCACGTCGCCCTTGTCATCCACGGGCTGGCCGAGCACGTTGAAGATGCGGCCCAGCGTGCCCTGGCCCGACGGGAACCATGATGGGCGAGCCCGTGGCGCGTTGCCGGCGCGCCGCGCTGCAGCCCATCCGTGGCATCCATGGCCACGGTGCGCACCCAGTTGTTGCCGAGATCCTTCTGCACCTCCAGGATCAGGGCGCCTTGTCCGCTGCGCTGCGACCTCGATGGCCTCGAAGAGATCGGGAATTCGCCCTTCCGGGAACTCGACGTCCACCACGCCGCCCAGGATCTGCACCACTCGACCGGTTGCATCTGCCACGATCAATACCCTCCAGCTTCAACGCGCCTGACCGCATCGAATAGGTCCGGCGTTCCACGATGCATTCGGCAGTTCAGGCGCCTCACCCGGCCCACGCACTGCATCAGGCCGCGGCCAGCGCCTCGGCGCCGCCCACGATGTCCAGGATGTCGTTGGTGATGGTCTGCTGGCGCATCTTGTTGTACTGCAGCTCGTAGGCCGCCGGCCAGCTCCCGGGCATTGTCGGTGGCGCTGTGCATGGCCACCATGCGGGCGGCATGCTCGCTGGCCTGCGATTCGAGGATGGCCTGGTAGACCTGCAGCGCCGTGAAGCGCGGGATGATCTCGTCCAGCAGCTCGCGCAGGTCCGGCTCGTACTCGTAGGCTGCCGCCGGCGCTGCCCCTTTGCAGGTCCATGACCTGCCTGCCCGCTTCAAGCTCCAGCGGCAGCAGCTTCTTCATGGTGGCCATCTGGCGCGCCATATTGATGAAATCCGTGTAGACGAGGAAGACCTCGTCGGTCTCGGCCCGACTCGAACTCCGTCACGGCCAGGTGTCCAATGGCGGAGACATCGGCGAAGGTGGGCGCGGCCGGCAGATTGCTGAAATCGGCCAGCAAGTCCTTGCGGCGCCGCACCAGCAGGTCGCGGCCCTTGCGGCCGACGGCGATGTACTTGACGGGCATGCGGGAGTGCGTCAAACCGCTGGGCGATGAAGCGGATGATGTTCGTGTTGTAGGCGCCGGCGAGGCCGCGATCGCTCGTGATCACGATGGCCAGGGCCGACTTTGGATTGGGGCGCTCGGTCAGAAGCGGATGCAGGCTCTGGCGGCCCGGCTGCGCTGCGACGTGGGTCAGCACCTGCCAGGCCTTGGTGGCGTACGGCCGCGTGGCGCCGACGGCCTGCACCGACTTGCGCACCTTCGCCGCGCTGACGGCCTCCAGCGCCCGCGTGACCTGCGAGATGTTCTTGACGCTGCGGATGCGCAGCCGCATCTCGCGGGCGGAAGCCATTCCCTACGGCCTCCAGGTGTCGTTGAAGGTTTGCAGCGCCTGCTTCAGGCGGTCACGGTTGTCGTCCGTGATGATCTTCTTTTCAGAGATCTCCCTGCCGATCTCCGGGTACGACGAGACTCCATGTACCTCAGCAATTCCGTCTGCCAGGCCACCATGTGCTCGACCGGCACCTGATCGGCAAAGCCATTGGTGCCGGCGAAGATCACGATGACCTGATCGGCCAGCGACATGGGCGAGTACTGCGGCTGCTTGAGGATCTCCTGCATGCGCTGCCCGCGGCCGAGCTGCTGCTGGGTGGTCTTGTCCAGGTCGGATGACATCAGGGCAAAGGCGGCCAGCTCGCGATAGGAGGCCATGTCCAGTCGCAGCCGACCGGCCACCTGCTTCATGGCCTTGGACTGTGCGTCGCCGCCCACGCGGGAAACCGAGATGCCCACGTTGACCGCCGGGCGGATGCCGGCATTGAACAGGTTGGACTCCAGGTAGATCTGCCCGTCGGTGATGGAGATGACGTTGGTCGGGATGTAGGCAGAGACGTCGCCCAGCAGAGTCTCGATGATGGGCAATGCGGTCAGCGAGCCGCCTGAGCCCTGGAGCTTGACGGCCTTGTACTTTTCCGAGTCCTTCATGGACTTGATCACGCCGGCGACATCGTCCCTGGACGTCGGCCCGCCATAGATCTTGCCATTCAACGGCATCCTGCGGAGTGGCAAGGTCTCCGCGAAGGAGGCCGGCGTGATCACGTACTTGTTGGCCAGCCGGGCGGCACGCTCCAGCAGCCGGGAGTGCAGGTAGAAGACGTCGCCCGGATAGGCCTCACGGCCGGGCGGCCGGCGCAGCAGCAGCGAGACCTGGCGATAGGCCCAGGCGTGCTTCGAAAGATCATCGTAGATGATCAGCGCGTCCCGGCCGGTCTCCATGAACTCCTCGCCGATGGCGCAGCCGGCGTACGGAACGATGTACTGCAGCGCAGCCGATTCGTCCGCGGCAGCCACCACCACGATGGTGTGCTCCATGGCGCCATGGCGCTGCAGGATGCCAACGGTGCGTGCGACGGCTGCCTTCTTCTGGCCGATGGCCACGTAGATGCAGATGAGATCCTTGCCCTTCTGATTGATGATGGCATCGATGGCCAGGGCGGTCTTGCCGGTCTGGCGATCACCGATGATGAGTTCGCGCTGACCGCGACCCACCGGGATCATGGCATCGATGGTCTTGATGCCGGTCTGCACCGGCGTATCCACGTCCTGGCGATGCACCACGCCGGGCGCGATGCGCTCAATCGGCCGGAAGCTGGGACGAATTGATGGGACCCTTGCCATCAATCGGCTGACCCAGGGCATTGACGACGCGGCCGATCAGGGCATCGCCGACTGGAACGGAGGCGATCCGGCCGGTGCCGCGGGCGGTCATGCCCTCGGTGATGCCGGAATACTCGCCCATGATGATCACGCCGACGCTTTCCTTCTCCAGGTTGAAGGCGATGCCCATCATGCCATTGGCGAACTCCACCAGTTCCTGGGAGCGAACATTGGGCAAGCCGTGCAGTCGGGCAATTCCGTCGCCCGCGTCCATCACCGAGCCGACGTCACTGATTCCGATCTGCGGCTCAAATGCCTGAATCTGGTCCCGCAGATCGGATGTGATTTGCTTGATCAGGTCTGCCATTCAGCCTCCACCGCCAACTCTATAGCCCGTGCGCCGCCCTACCCCGCCATTACGTACGCACACCCGGATAATGTTGCCATCCGGGTGGGTTGTGTCGTCCGTAACAATCAACCCAATGATATCGGAAAGCACCCATCCTGTCCAGTTTTGACGGCTCGGAGATGCATCGGACGAGCTCCAGAACCCCGGGCGGACGCATGCTGGGCCAAGGGCAAGCCAGAACTGTGCCGCTCAGGGCTGCGCGGCCGCATAGACGCGGGAAACCTCCTCAGAGAACTGCCGAGCGATGAGGCGGCTGTGGATCACCAGGAGGTTTTCGTCGTTGCTTTCGTTGGCGCTTCGGGAGAAATTGTAGGAACCCATCACCACGACCTCACCATCGATAATCATGACCTTCTCATGCATCTGGCCGGGGTTGCCATCCAGACGGACATCCAGCCCGGCGGAACGAAATTCAATCCACTCGCTACCGATGTTGGATCCTGCCTGCTCTTCATCCATCACGCCGCGGACCTGCACCTCGGCCTCGTGCGCGCGAATGAGCGCATCACCCAGGGGATTGGAGGTGAACGAAAAAGCCAGGAACTCGACACTGTGCCGTGCCGTATCCAGGAGATTGACCAGGTCGGCCTCGGGGCGGTCGTCGGGAGCGAACAGCACGTCCACCGGAGTTCCCTGGATATCCATCGTCGGGAAGGCCTCCGTGCTCCCTGCCGGGGGTCCAAATTGATCATCGGTGAACATCTCTTCGAACTCGGCCTCGTACGCAAGGGCCATCGCATCCGAAAAAATGCGCATGAGGCAGTTGTCGTCGGCATACACACCGGTGCCCGTGTAGTTCATGGAACCGGTCCACACCTCCAAGCCATCGATGACCATGAACTTATCGTGCATAGTGCCTTCCCGGCGATCGCCCAAGACCGGAATTCCCGCTTCGATCAGGGCCTGCAGGTCGTTTCCGTCCAGGTTGTCGCTTTCCGTTACAAGGCGCACATCGACGCCGCGCCGATGCGCGCGGATGAGAGCTGCGCGCACGTTGTTCAGACTCAGGTTGTACATGGCGATGTGAATCGACAGGCGGGCGGCATCCATGGCCAGCACCAGCCGCTCATCCAAGCCGCCCGTAGACTGGCGGCCAGCGGGGTCCGCGGGATCGGTGAAATACAGTTCGAACCAGGATCCGCGGACGCCGCGGCCAACGTGCAAGTCTATCGGGGTAACCGAGGTGGCGCCGATGGTTGGCGGTGCGGAGCGAGCGGTCGCGGCGGCATCCGAGGTGGCCGTGGGTTGCTGATCGAGCTTGCGCGCGGGCACGATCATGCAGGCCATCGTCATCAGTCCGAGGGCAAGCAAAATCGGTGTCTTGTGGTGTTGCATGGGGGCCCGGACGAGATTATAGCATTCGGTCGCCCTCGGGGCGTTCCGAGAGGGCCGAGGCACAGGCAGTATAATGCGCGCGCCCCGAATGAACGCTGAAGGCAATTCATCGCGCGCCAATCGACAGATCGCCCGCGCGGCCGGCACGGTGATGGCAGCGATCGTCCTGGGTCAGGTGCTGGGCCTGATCCGAGGCATCCTGGTGGCACGCGCGTTCCCGGCCGCGGAACTGGACGCATTCTTCGCGGCGAATCGCGTGTCGGAAACACTCTTCGTCTTGATCGCGGCGGGGGCGCTGGGTTCCGCGTTCATTCCAACGTTCACCGGCATGCTGGCCCAGGGAGATCGCAGAGCCGCCTGGCGCCTGGCCTCTGCCCTGGCCAACCTGATCCTCCTGATCCTAAGCGGGCTGGCGATCCTGGCCGCGATCTTTGCGCCTTCCATCGTGCGCTATCTGTTGGCGCCCGGCTTCTCAGCCGATGCTGCTCAGTTCGAGCTGACCGTGCAGTTGCTGCGCGTGCAGCTTGCGTCCGTGGTCCTGTTCGGTCTGGGCGGGCTGATCGTCGGCATGCTGAACGCGCACCAAGTGTTCTTCGTGCCAGCGCTCACTCCCAGCATGTATCAGCTGGGCTTGATCTTCGGTGTGCTGGTCCTGGGGCCGCGACTGGGGATCCGAGGGCTGGCGTGGGGCGTCGTCATTGGCGCTGCACTCTACCTGCTCCTGCAGCTGCCCGCGCTGTTTCGATTGGGCCAAGCGGCCACCGTGGAGAACGGCGCGCCAGCGTACACGCGAACATTGGGGTTGAAGGATGCTGCGGTTCGCGAGGTCCTGCGACTCATGCTGCCCAGAATAGCTGGCATCGGCGTCGTGCAGCTGAATTTTTGGGTGAACACCTGGATGGCCTCGCTGATGCAGAGCGGGAGCGTCGCCGGGCTACAGTATGGCTTTTCTTTGATGCTGATGGCGCAGGCCGCCATCGCGCAGTCGGTGGCCATCGCCGCCATGCCGACCTTTTCGGCGCAGCATGCTCTGGGCAGGCATGACGAGCTGCGAGCATCGCTGACGGCTGCCTTGCGCGGGGTTCTGCTCCTGGCAGCTCCGGCCTCGGCGGGCCTCATGCTCCTGCGTCAACCGATCGTCACCGTTCTGTATCAGAGGGCGCAGTTCGACGAACGCATGACGGCCCTGGTGACCTGGGCGCTTCTCTGGTTTGCAGCTGGCCTCGTGGGCCACTCCATGCTGGAGGTGCTGACGCGGGCGTTCTACGCCCAACGGGACACTCGAACCCCGGTCATCGTCGGGGCCTCGGCGATGGCACTGAACGTGGTTCTCAGCATAGGGCTGTCGAGCTTTTTCAGACGCATAGGGTGGATGCCCCACGGCGGGCTGGCACTGGCCAACTCACTCGCCACGGCGTTGGAGATGGGAACCCTGCTCGTGTTGGTCTCGAAGAGACTGGGTGGATTGAATTCACGCAGGCTGGCTTCGGCTGCGCTCTGCTCGGGCCTGGGTGTGACAGCCATGTGCGCAGCGATCATGGCGCTTAACAGAATCGCCACATCCGCGTGGGCAGCGACGGCGGCGGGCGTGATCCTCGGTGGCGGAGTGTATCTGGCTGTGCTGGAACTCTTGCGCGTTCCTGAGCTGGCGGCCGCCGGTTCTGCAATCCAGCAGCGGCTGCGCCGCTAGTGCCACAACCACCACATCAACGTGGTGACCAGCACGCCCCAAAGCGTGCCGCCCAGCACTTCGAACGGCGTGTGACCGAGTACCTCGCGTAGCTCCTCATCGTTCCACAGGTGGCCCTGAAGCAGCTCATCAAAGAGCAGATTGATGCGCTCGGCGTGCATGCCGGCCTGACGCCGGACTCCGGCGGCATCGTAGGTCACGATCATGGAGATGGCAACTGCCAGCGCAAACATGGGCGTGTCGTAGCCCTGGTACAGGCCGATGGAATTGGCCACGCCGACGATCAGGGCCGTGTGAGAACTGGGCATGCCTCCGGTCGCCAGCAACCAACTCAATCGCCAGCGCCGCGTCCGGAAGTACTCGACGGGGACCTTGAGAATCTGGGCGGAGGCCCATGCCACGAAGGCGCAGATGAGAACCTGGTTTGCAAGCAGACCCGAAAGCGGCACTTCAGTCCTCCTCCAGGTCCACCAGCCCCGCAGCACCAAGCCGTTTGACCTTTAGTTCCGCCTCTTCCAACAGCTGAGTGCAGCGCCGCGCCAGTCCCTGACCGCGTTCAAAGAGCGACATGGCCTGCTCGAGCGAGGCCGGTTCGGCCTCGAGCGTGGACACGATCTGCTCCAGTTCCGCGAATGCGGCCTCGTAACTGAGCTCTTCCACGGGCTTCGGTGCGGTAGTCCTGGCCATGATGAGTTCCTCGATTCTGGGTTCGCGCCTGCGGTGCAAGCTCAGGGCGCGGGCTTGCTCACTTCGGCATCGAAACCGCCATCGGAAACACGAACATGGATTCCGCCCGTGGCTTGCTTGACGCTGCGGACGACGGCGCCGCTGGCGCGAAGCGTTACGACTGCGAAGCCGCGATTGAGCACCTGCAGCGGGCTCAATGCCTGCAAGCGGCTTTGCCAACCCTGCAGTTCGCTACCCCGCATGGCCAGTCGATGCGCCTGGGCAGCGCGCAATCTTCGGGCGAAATCGTCCAGTCGTTGGCGGTCGATCTGTATTCGTCGTTCGGGCGATCGGTAGCGCAGGTCTGCCGCCAACTCGTTGACTTCACTCCCGCGAAGTCTCAAGAGGCTCAGGCAAGCCTCAGCGAGCCTGGCGCCATTCAGGCGGAGGCGTTCCAGCAGGTCGAGCGAAGTGATCGGTGTGGCCAGCTCGGCCGCGGCCGTGGGTGTCGGCGCACGGAGGTCGGCTGCGAAATCCGTAATGGTGAAATCCGTCTCGTGGCCCACACCCGCGATGATCGGGATGCGCGAAGCCGCGACCGCACGCACAACAAGAGGGTCGTTGAACGCCCAGAGGTCCTCGATGGATCCGCCGCCACGAACCAGAAGCATCACGTCCGGCTGCGGTGAGAGGTCATTCAGGCGCTGGAGCGCCTGCACCAGCTGACGAGGCGCCTCGTCGCCCTGAACGGCGGAGGGCGACAAGATGACCTCGGCGAGCGGCAACCGGCGGCGCAAAGTGTTCAAGACGTCCCGCAGAGCTGCGCCGCTTTGTGAGGTGACGACTCCAATTCGGCGAGGTTGGGGCGGGATCGGTTTCTTGCGGGCTGCATCGAAGAGGCCATCCGCCTCCAGTTCCGCCTTGAGCCGGAGGAACTCCTGATACAGAGCACCCTCGCCAGCGGGCGTGATCCGATCCACGTAGAGTTGATATTGCCCGCTGACCTCGTACACGCCGATCTTGCCGTGACATGCAACGGCCAGGCCATCTCCGAGGGTCAGATCCAAGCGCCCGGCACTGGATTTCCACATGACGCAGCGCAGCGCCGCCCCGGCATCCTTCAGTGTGAAGTACACATGCCCGGATGCGGGCCGGGAGACGTTCGAGATCTCGCCCTCGACCCAGATGTCCTGCAGGACAACGTCGGATTCCAATGCGTCCCGGATACGGCGAGTCAGGCTTGTTACAGTCCACTGGGTGTTGGAAAACAGCGTTGGCTGCATTTGCGATTAGCATACACAATGGAGGCGGGAATGTCAACGACCGCAGCCTTGCTCAAGGACGCTGTCCGGGCCACCGAGCCGGGACGCGCCCTGAAATTGGCTCGGATGTTAGAATATATGAACGAGCGAGCCACATGAAACACATCTGGTCACCCTGGCGCATGGAATACATCGAGAATCACGGCAAGGAAAAAGAGTGTGTCTTCTGCAAGGCACTGGCCTTGGCGGACGGGCCGGGCAACCTAATCGTCTTTCGAGGCCAGCACGCATTCGTGATCCTCAATCGCTATCCCTACACCAGCGGCCACGTGATGGTCGTGCCGATGCGACACGAACCGGATCTGGAATCCCTGGGTGCGGTCGAGCGCGCCGAAATGATGGAACTGACCTCGCGGGCGACAGCGGTTCTGCGGCACTTGTATCAGACCGCGTCCTTCAACGTTGGCATGAATATCGGCGAGGCCGCGGGCGCCGGGGTCAAGGAACACGTCCACGTGCACGTTGTACCGCGCTGGGTCGGCGACACCAATTTCATGTCCACACTGGCCGCGACGAGGGTTCTTCCCGAAACGCTCGAGGACACGTGGAAGCGAATCCTGCAGGGGTTTTCCGACCCAGAGGTACACTAGGCGCCAGCGTATTCCATCCAAGCGTCGCCGACTTCCAGAACTGTAAGCCTTGTGGCCCGGTGGCCCCCTGAGCTAGCAGTATGCTTGAGCAACACGCATGCTCAAGTGCTCCAGACGAGACTGACCAGGGATGGAGCACAACGGCATCCCGCGGAATCCCCATCCATGTTGAGAAGAAACCTTTTAGCAATCTTCCTGGCTGTGATATGCCTTGGCGCCTGCGTGCGTCGGCCTCAGTCGCCGAACGAGGCGGGGCCGCGCTCGACCGCCCCGGACTCGGCCAATCCCGCGTTGACCGAGGCGCCTTCTGCTACCGCAGTCGTAACACCGCAGCCTACAGCCGCCCCTGTGGTCTACGGGCCGGACGCCGAGCAATTCCCGGCCGGTATCAATCCCCTGACGGGCCTGCCTGAGGCAGATCCCGAACTGCTGAAGATCCCGGCGGTGCTCGTCTCCATCTCGCATTTTCCGCCATCGGGCCGGCCACAGGCAGGGCTGTCTTTTGCGCCGTTCGTATACGAGTTCTCGATAACGGCTGGCGAGACGCGGTTCCTGGCTGCGTTCCATGGGCGATTCCCGGAGGCGCAGCTCCCACTATCTGGTGAGTGCTCAGTGCGCACTGGCGCATTTGCGGCGACTTCTGAAGTCCTGGGCAACCGGGTGTGGCTCGACTTCTGACTCAGACGGAACTCAGGATCCCGGTGAAGAAGGTATCCCTGGGATTTGCGTGGAGCTTCGAGATGCTCACGGTGGCGTGATGCAGAGAACCACGACGGACACTAACGGCATATACGGATTCAACGTTGAACCCGGACAAAGCTACAGCCTCGGGTTCCTTCAGCCGTCATACCTGAAGTTTACGAAGGCGAACCAGGGCTTCGAAGACCTGGATAGCGACGTCGATCCCCTAACGGCGGCCAGCGGCCCGATCGACAGCGACTCTGTCAGCTTGAACTGGGATGCAGGCATGAGTTTGGACAGCGCAACGGGGGCCGGGGCACCGGCATCCACGCAATTGCCGGCCGCCGAGGTTGGACCAGTCCGTTCCGGCCGACTGCTGTATGCCCATCTGGGAGCAGCGTACACCGACAGTTGTCTTATCTATGCCTTCGCGGATCCAACGATCCTGGCTAAGCTGCCGCACTGCGCCTTTGTCTCACACGAAGACGCCAACGGCGGACAGATGATCTCTATTGAGCGCATGCGGGCGGTTGCCGAGGACAACATGCGCCACACCGCGGACCAGCCGTTCATGTACGCCAGCAATGCATACTCGGTCGAGCCCGCGTCCGGCGGCCTCCGAGCCACCCGGCTGGACGTGTACTTCAGCCGCATTAACCAATCGGCATGGATCTATGATCCTTTATACCGAGCGTACCTGCGCCAGGTTGACACCGCGGACCTGGCGGCGGTCGGCGTCCTGCATGCAGACGCGGATCGACTCACGGGGCGGCAATTGCACTTCGAGAACGTGATCATAGCGATGGTGGACACGGATGTGGTGTCGCGTACCAACCTGGATATTCACCTGGATGGCGGCAACAGTGGCCTCGCAAAGCTGTTTCGCGATGGCCGTGTGTACGACATCCGGTGGAGCACGCGCGGCGGCGCGTATGAAAAGAGGACCGGCGTGCGGCGCCCGATGCAATTCCTGAATGTCGACGGCACGCCAGCGCCGCTCAGGCCGGGGCATACCTGGGTGATCCTCGTGACCCCGTTCAGCTACTTCGAAACTGAGACCCAAGGCGGTTTCAAGATCAGGTATGCTCCGCCGGCTGGCGAAGCTCAGTAGTACTGCATCCCCACAATTGCCCTACGAACAGTTCCTCGGACCTTTGGGGAGTTGAACCGCCGCGTCGGTCCACTACTATAATCACCTCATGAAGTGGCCCGGCTTGCATGCAGCCCACGCGATGAGCGGACCGTTGGCCCTGTTGCTGGCCGGCTGCGTCGCTCTGCCGTGGGGCAGACCCGATCCAACGCCCAGCCCGGCACCCAGCCAGGCTCCAGTTGCGACGGTCGCGGCCACGCGCAGCCCCTTGATCAATCCCCTCACCGGCCTCGAAGCAGCAGATGCAAAACTACTCAAGATGCCGGCTGTGTTGGTTTCGATCTCACATTTTCCAGCAACGGCCCGGCCGCAAGCAGGTTTGAGCTTCGCTCCTTTTGTCTTCGAGTTCTACATCACTGAAGGCGCCACGCGATTCCTGACGGTTTTCCACGGCGAATGGCCGGCTCCCGAGATCCCGGTGAGGGGCGGCTGCGAACCGCGTTGGGGACCGCTCGCACACATGAGCACACTGATCGGGAACCGCGTTTGGTTGGATTCGAATGAGGACGGCATCCAGGGCCCCGGTGAAGGTGGCATTGCCGGCATGTGCATCAATCTCCTGGACGCAGCCGGACGCCCGGTGGCCCAGACCGTCAGCGACACCAACGGATTCTATGGGTTCGATACAGCGCCCGGCGCGTACACAGTGCAATTCGTCAGCCCTGAGCATCTGAACCTGGTGCAGCCGGATGCGGGCCCGGACGATGTGGACAGCGATGCGGATCCGGCCTCAGGCCAGGTGCAGGTCGATCTCACGAGCGACGACCTCAGCGTGGACGCGGGTTTTGCGCTGGAGACCGGTGATTCCGGTTCGGATGCTCCGGACATCACGCTGCCGCTCGCGCAAGTCGGGCCGATCCGTTCAGGTCGATTGATCTATCGGCACCTGGCACGCACATTTCAAGACAGCTGCCTGATCTACGCCTCGGCTTCGCCCGAGGTTTTGAGCCGCCTACCACACTGTGCGGTCGTCTTTCACCAGATCCAGGGCGGAGGTTTTATGCTGGACCTCGAAGAACTCTGGTCAGTGGCACGCGACAACCAGCGCAAATCCAGGGGCGAAATCGATTACGGCTCGTATGTATTCAGTGCGGCGCCGGTCCAAGGGGGGACGCGGGCGGAGGAAGTGCGAGTCTACATCTCATATCAGAACCAATCGGGCTGGTACTACGATTCCATCGGCCAGTCCTACTTGCGCTACGTGGACACCTCCGAGATGGAGCAAGCCGGCATCCTGCATCCCGAAACCGACCGGCTCACGGGTCGTCAGTTGAGTGTCCAGAACCTGATTGTGATGTTCGCCAAGCATGATGTCATCTCCCCCACCAACCTGGACATTCGGCTGGATGCCGGCAAGTCCGGGAAGGCAGTGCTCTTTCGGGATGGGCAAAGTCTCAACATCGATTGGCTAAATCCACGGGACGACGAGGCCGGGGCGGGTCGACCCATTCAGTTCCTCCAGAAGAACGGGGAGCCGGCTCCGCTGAAACCCGGGCATACCTGGGTGATCGTCGTCACGCCTGAATCCGTCCTGCAAGCCGCCTCGGATGGCAAGTGGCGACTGACGTTTGTGGCCCCTGCGGGCGCCAGGTGAACAGCGACGGCCGCGTACTATAATGGCCCGGTGAATTCCAGAAGGGAGTTGTGATGGGCAGGGATGGAGAGGCCGTCATCCTGAGCGCGGCGCGGACGCCTATCGGCAGGTTCCAGGGCAGTCTGAGTGGCATACCGGCCACCCGCCTGGGCGCGATCGCGCTAAAGGCGGCCGTCGATCGGGCAGGTGCAGATCCCGCCGATATCGACGAAGTCATCTTAGGCAGCGTCGTGCAGGCTGGGGAGGGTCAGGCTCCCGCGAGGCAGGCCGCCATCTGGGCAGGGCTGCCTGCATCCGTTGGCGCCACCACTGTCAACAAGGTGTGCGGTTCAGGCCTCAAGGCAGCCATGTTGGCGGCGCAAGCAGTGCGCGCGGGTGATGCCGAGCTCCTGGCGGCCGGCGGCTTTGAGTTGATGAGCCGTGCGCCGTTCCTCCTTGCGGGGCGGTCTGGAGAACTCAAATTTGGCAACCAGGAACTACGCGATGCATTGCTTCTCGACGGCCTGTGGGATCCGTTCGAAAACTGGAGCATGGGCCTGGCCGCGGAATTCATCGCCGACGAGTACGAGGTAACGCGCGAGGCGATGGATCGCTTCGCGCTGCAAAGCCATCAAAGGGCGATTGCGGCGCAGGAAGCGGGCAAGTTCCGCGCCGAGCTGGTGGCCGTACAGAGCGCCGGGCGAAAGGGCGAATCGCTCTCTATTGAGATCGACGAGGGCCCGCGCAAAGATAGCTCGCTTGAGTCACTTTCCAAGTTGAAGCCGTCCTTCAAGCCGGACGGCAAGGTAACACCGGGCAATGCCTCGCCGATGAACGATGGCGCGGCGGCGGTCGTCATTTCTTCGGAGCGCTACGCGCACGAACACGGGCTCAAGGCGCTGGCCCACGTGATCGGCTATGCCCAGTCCGCCGTCGAACCCAAATACATCTTCTCGGCCCCGGCGCACGCGGTTCCAAAGCTTCTTAAGAAGATCGGTTGGCGGCTCTCGGAGGTTGACCTCATCGAGATCAACGAAGCCTTCGCGGCCCAGGTGCTGGCGGATGGATATGCCCTGGCTGATCAAGGCTGGGACTGGGACAAGGTGAATGTCAATGGCGGCGCCATCGCACTGGGGCATCCCTTGGGAGCCAGCGGGGCGCGCGTCCTTACCACTCTCGTCTTCGCACTCAAGGATCGCGGCCTGCGACGGGGCATTGCCACGCTCTGCCTGGGGGGCGGCGAGGCCGTCGCCATGGCAATTGAACTCGAGTAGGATCTCGGACGCCGAACCACCATCGGCCTCCCGCCGAAAGAAGGGTTGAAGCATGCACGCTGAAGAGCGAAGGACCAAGATCGAGGAATATGGTCGTGGATTCGCCCACTTGGAGGCGGCCCTGGCGAGCATCCCAAAAGAGGCCTGGAGTTTCAAGCCGTCCGCGCAGGACTGGTCTGTTCACGAGATCATCGTGCACATGGGGGACAGCGAGTCGATGGCCGCGCTGCGAATTCGCAAGCTCATCGTCGAACCGGGAAGCACTCTGATGGCCTACGAGGAATCTAAGTGGGCGCCGGCGCTTGACTATTCGCGCCAGGACGTGGAAGACTCGTTGCAGATCATCAGGTACGCGCGGCAGACGACATATCGGCTCCTCAAGACACTTCCGGATGCTGTGTTTGAGTACTCGGTGACACATCCGGAGATGACCGAGCCTTACACCTTTGACACGTGGCTGGGAATCTACGCCCGGCATATCCCGGACCACGTAGATCAGATCCAGCGCGCGTTTGAGGCCTGGAAAAAACGCTGACGACTGAGGGAACCAAGGCCATGAGTATCAAGAACATTCTGGTGGTCGGGGCGGGGACCATGGGACACGGCATTGCCCAGGTGGCGGCGACGTCTGGCCATCAAGTGACCTGCATGGATGTGATGCCGCAGGTGCTCGAGCGAGCCCGACAGGCAATCGCCATGTCAACGTCCAAACTGGTCGATAAGGGTGTGCTCACCCCGGAACAGAAGTCAGGCGCAGACCAGATCACGTATGCCCCGGACTTGGAATCCGCAGCCAGGGCTGATCTCGTGATCGAGGCCGCCACAGAAAACCCGGATCTCAAGCTCAAGATCTTCCGGGAACTGGATGCGACCGCGCCGTCCAACGCCATTTTGGCCAGCAACACATCTTCCATCTCCATTACGAGGATCGCGGCCGCCACGCGCCGACCGGAACGGGTGATCGGCATGCACTTCATGAATCCGGTCCCCGTTATGCGTCTGGTGGAGATCATCCGCGGCCTGGGAACATCGGACGAAACCGTGGATGCGATTCTGGCAGCCAGCCGCACGATGGGCAAAGAGCCAGTGCAGGTCAACGACGCGCCCGGCTTCATCTCCAACCGCATCCTGTGCCCGATGATCAACGAGGCCGTGTTTGCCCTGCAGGAGGGGGTTGGCAGCGCAGAAGCGATCGACACGGTGATGAAACTGGGCATGAACCACCCCATGGGCCCGCTGGCCCTGGCAGATCTGATCGGACTGGATGTCGTGCTGTTCATCATGCAGGTGCTCCAACGCGATCTCGGAGAGGACAAGTACCGCCCGGCGCCGCTGTTGCAGCGCATGGTGGACGCGGGTTACCTGGGCAGAAAGAGCGGACGGGGCTTCTTCACCTACGCGCCTTGAGGATGGATCGATCGAGCGGAAACACCTGGTGAAGGGGGAGCAGGACGTCATGCAGCCATTCCAAGACAGCACCCGAAATCATGCCGCTGAGTTGGACGCGGCAGACCCTCTCAGGCACTTCCGTGCGTCGTTCGTCGTCGCGGATCCAGATTTGATCTATCTGGACGGCAACTCGCTGGGGCGCCTCACCCATGGCGTCCTGCAACGAGTGCAGGATGTACTCAGCACAGAGTGGGGCGACCGCCTGATCCGCTCCTGGAATGAGGGCTGGTGGGAGGCCCCCGCCCGCATCGGCGAGAGTCTCTGCTCCTTTGCTTGGCGCGGGTCCGGGACAGGTGATCATCAGCGACCAGACCTCGCTGAACTTGTTCAAGCTGTCCGTCAGCGGAATGCGATTGCGCCGGGACCGGACGCGCATCGTCACCGACACGTTGAATTTTCCATCGGATCTATACATTCTGCAGGGAGCCGCCGATCTGCTCGGCGGCCGACATCAGATCGTGCGTATCGATTCGGTGGACGGCGGCATCACACCCAACCTCGAGGCGCTGATAAGTGCCATTGATGAGAACACGGCCCTCGTGGCTCTCTCTCAAGTGGCATTCAAGAGCGGCTACCTGTATGATGTGCCGACCATCATGGAACGCGCACATCGAGTCGGCGCACTCGTGCTCTGGGATTTGAGTCATGCCGCGGGCGCGGTGCCGATCTCGCTGGATGACTGGGACGTGGATATGGCGATCGGCTGCACCTACAAGTACCTCAACGGCGGGCCTGGCTCTCCGGCCTTCCTCTATGTAAATCGTCGCCTTCAGCCCGAAGCGCAATCGCCGATCTGGGGTTGGTGGGGGCAGACACGCCCGTTCGATTTCGACCTGGATTACCAGCCGGCGATCGGCATTCAGCGCTTTGCGACGGGCACCGCCCCCATGCTTTCGCTCCTGGCGCTCGAGCCCACGCTGGCGGTTGTCGCGCAGGCCGGCATAGGCGCCATCCGTGACAAGTCGATCAGACTCACGGAATATGCCGTGGCGCTCAGCGATGCCTGGTTGACGCCGCTGGGTTTCACTCTCGGTTCACCGCGCGACGCCAAACGTCGCGGCTCCCAGATAAGCTTGCGGCACCCCGAGGGCTATCGAATCAATCGCGCCTTGATAGAAGAACTGAAGACGATCCCGGATTTTCGCGAGCCCGATAACATCCGGCTGGGATTCGCTCCCCTGTATGTTTCTTTCGAGGATGTTTGGCAGGCGATCGATAAATCCGTCGCTCGGTCACCGATCGGCTTTTCGAGAAGTATCTCCTGCAGCGAACCGCCGTTACATAAAAGCATCGCCTCTCTCGCCGAGAACCGTGCCATTGGCCATTTCCATGTGCCTCACGGCGAGTCTATTTTCGATTTCGCACGTAGACACCGACTGCCTGGCGCATGAAGGCCGCAAGCCCCGGCTGCATTGCTTCGAAGTTGGCAAGAAAGCGCGGGTCTTCATTGTATCCATCGGCCAGAGCCAGGAGTTGTTCATCGTTGGGTGACCAGAAGTACTGCATGTGATCATGCCAGCGCCTGACCACAGCTTGCACCGGCGCGGCGGCCGGATCCTCTGACATGAGTGCGATCATGTCGGTGTAGATGGAATTGCCCTCGTCCAGGATGCGCTGCTTCTCCTCCGGCGCATATTTCTTCCAGCGGGCGTTGGATTCGCGCACTGTCTTGGAATCCCAGCGTCGCTCGGCCTCAGCCGCCAGTCTCTCCTGCTCCTCTTCGGTGAAGCCTCGAAAGAGCTGCTTGTCGCTCATGGTCTTTTGTCCTTTCAGCCTTTGTGTTGTAAGGTCGATAGTCTCGACGAGCCTTTTGATCCGAAGGATTTCCGACTGCAGCGCGGAGCGATGCGCCTCCAGCGCGTTCAAGATGTCAAAACCCGGGCTCTCCAGCATGTGGCGGATGTCGTCAAGTGGCACATCCAGCTCGCGATAGAAGAGAATCTGCTGAAGGCGATACACCGCCTCAGCACCGTAGTAGCGATAGCCGTTCGGGCCGACCGAGCTTGGCTTCAACAGGCCGATCTGGTCGTAGTGATGCAGCGTGCGAACCGTCACACCTGCGAGCGTAGCAAGTCCCTTGACCGTGTACTGCCCGTGCATGCACCGACTATAAACCCTAACGTAACGTCAATGTCAAGGGTGGCGCCGACTCGCGGATGCGTCAAGCCCCTTCCTCGCCGCGCTTTTTTCGGAAATCTTAGCAACCGAGTTAAGCGGTGGCGCATGATCTTATCCGAGGAAAAAGGGCGCGTCGCCCAAATCACGTCCTGGGCAGGCGATGATCGGGCCGCATCCTGGTGCGAACATGGTTAAATGTGTGGCATGGAAATACTGTACGTTGACGCCAACCTACTCGTGATAAATAAACCAGCCGGGATATCGGTTCTCGCCGACGGATGGGAAACGGATTCAGTCCACGTCACGCGGCTTATGGAAGCAGAATACGGCCGCGTTTGGGTGGTCCATCGATTGGATAAGGGCACGAGTGGGGTTCTGGCACTGGCGCGGACTGAAGCAGGCTCACCGGATGCTTAGCCGGCAATTCGAGAAGCACGAGGCGATCAAGATCTATCATGCCATCGCCTGCGGCTCCCCCGCCTGGGAAGAGCGCACCACCAGGAATCCCCTGCGGGTCAACGTCGGCCACAAGCACCGGACTGCCATCGATCAGTCCAAAGGGAAGCCATCCGCAACCACGTTTCTCGTGCTGGAACGCATGCAGGAGCACACCCTGCTGGAGGTGCGCCCGCTGACGGGCCGCACGCACCAGGTGCGCGCCCACGCCGCGGGGCTGCACCTTCCGCTCCTGGGTGACATCTTGTACGGCGCACCGCCCACAGAGGTCATCGCCCGACCCGCGCTGCATGCGCTCTCATTGACGTTCATGGATCCACAGTCGGGCTCACCGCTGACGTTCAGCGCGCCGCATCCTGAGGATTTTGAATCGGCGCTGGGTGCGCTCCGCGGCCGCAGCAAACGACCGAAAGAACAGCGCACGGCTTGATGCCGTGCGCTGCGGAATCTTTCACCGGGCCGGATCTGCCTCAGGCGATCTTTCGAGCTTCCATGTAGAAGCGCTTCTCGCGCGCCTCACCCATTGAGAATGTCTTGCGGGGAAGCGCTCCATCCAGGATCACCGTCTTAAAGAGCGATGACTTGCCCATGCGGGGCAGGAGGAAACCGGCATTCCCGGGTTGCTGCCCCAGCCGATCGACCACCTCGTTCCCGTGTACGTAGTCGATGCGCTCGGCGCCGCCTTCTTTGATGAAGGCATCGAGGAATGCCTGAAGTGTCCCTACCGGCAGGTTGGACGTCGGCCTGGCGATCTGAATCAGTCCGTACTTATCCCCGCCTTGGCCCTGGACCAATCCGAGGCTTTGTCCGGCCTCAGCGGCTGCCTCCACGCTCTTGACGAGCGCATCAAATGATCGCACTGTTGTGGAGGTCACGCCCTCTGGGAAGCGCCGGCGCATGGCTTGCATGAGGTCGACCTTGAGCCCAAACAGCACGCGATGAATGGGCGAAAACTCGAGGCCCTCGTCGTGCACATTCTCGACCTCCACCAGTGCGAAGCGGGCGGGGTGCTGCATCCCGACCCGCGCCTTCATCTTCTCCCACACCGCCTTGGCGGTCGCAAGGGAATGATTGCCATCCCCCATGGCGAAGAGCAATACGGGTGCGCTGTCCGTCAAGCCATACCGTTGGCGGAACAACTCCGGCCTGCCCAGGCTTCGCAATGCGGAGATCGCGGAATCAGCTGCGTCCGGCTCGAGCCCGTATCCGGTAAGGTGACCGCTGCCCAGCATGAGTTCGAAGTCGTACAGCGGGCTCTTCCCGGACACAGCGGTCTGCAAGGGTTCAATGACGGTTCGTCCGGGATCATCGATGAGCACCAGGATGTGCGGAAGCTCAAGGGCCGCGCCCTCCCGGATGGCCATGCGCGGCGGCAACCGTTCAACGATGGTGCCCTCGGTCGCGCGGATCAGACTGGACGAGCCCTTGGAATAGTCGTAGCGCTCCAGGTCGAGGCACAGCAGGAGCCCCTTGCGGAGCCGGCCCCCGACGCGACGCTCCACGTAGATCATGCCTGGGCGAGGCTCCAGGAGCCCGGCATGCAGGTATTGGTGCATTGTGTGTTGGATCGCACGGACGCGTTCTTCTTTGCCCGGCGCATCGAGCTCGATCTCCGGAAACACCATGCGCAGCGTGGAGGGAGCATCTGCGACTTGTTCGGCCACCTGTCTCCAGTATTCAGGCTCGGAAGTGAACTGATCGCAGGCTATGACCGCCCACTTGGCGAGGTCCACGCCCGCCTTGGGGAGCAGGATCTCCGGGACGCCAACACCAATGTCATCGTAGATCTTCATACCGTTACCTCGCGACAGCGACCGGCGATCACCAGGGAATGTGATGGCCGGCCGCCGGAATTAGTCCCAACGGGATCAGGCGGGCTGCATCTTCCTGGCGAACTCGATCAGCAGCTGCGCCACTTCCGCGCCGACGCGCCCCTGCGCCTCTTTGGTGGCAGCCCCGATATGGGGTGAGGCGATCACGTTCGGGTGCTTGACGAGTTTCCAGTCTGTCGGCGGCTCCTCGGCGAAAACATCCAACGCCGCGCCGGCCACCTTCCCGCTGTTCAGGGCTTCCAGGAGCGCTGCCTCGTCGATGATGCCGCCGCGGGCGCAGTTGATGATGCGCACTCCGGCCTTCATCTGGGCAAAGGCATCCGCTCCCAGCATCCCGGTCGAATCCTTGGTCTTGGGCAGATGTAGGCTGATGTAATCAGCTTGCCTTAGCAATTCGTTCAGTTCAACCAGCTTGACGCCCTCAGCCGATTTCACGTATGGATCGTAGGCCAGTACGCGCATGCCCAGGGCGCCGGCGCGTCGGGCCACCTCTCTGCCGATGTTGCCGATGCCGATCAGGCCCAGGATCTTGCCCCCAAGTTCCACGCCCTCAAACTGCTTCTTCTCCCACTTCTCAGATTTCATCGACGTGCTTGCCAGATGGATGGACCGCGCCAGAGCGAACATGTACCCGATCGTCAGTTCGGCGACAGAGGCAGAGCTGGCCAATGGCGTATTCATGACGGTGATGCCCTTGGACCGGGCATACTCAGCGTCGATGGTATCCAATCCTACGCCGCCTCGCACGATCACTTTCAGGTTTGGACAAACATCGATCAGCGGCTGGCGGACCTTGGTGCGGGAGCGGACGACCATGCCGTCATAGGCCGGCAGCACCTTGGGCAGTTCTTCCGGCGTGATGTCATCGCGCACGTCCACCTGCAGCCCCGCCGCACGCATCTGTTCTATGGCTTCTTTCTCGGTTTTGTCGCAAACAAGAATCTTCATCTTGACCCTCCTGGTCAGCACGCAAAACGCCGACAGGCACCCCGCCGTCCGGTTCCTGTCCCATGGGAGTTGCTCGATACGAGAGGCATTCTAATGATCGGTCCAGTGGGTGTCAACGACATTCTTCAGGCAGGAATCGTGTCGATTGTTACGGCGGAGGGCGCCGAGGCGCCGCTATAATGAAAGCCTGGAAGCTGCGATTGGAGGGGGTTCTGCCGCGGCAGGTCAACTCGCGGCCTGCCGTGCCTGAACGAGGAGGCCCATCGATGTCTGCCAATGTCCATCGTGTGTTCAATTTCAATCCGGGCCCTGCCGCGCTGCCGCTGGAAGTGCTGGAACAGGCGCAGGCGGAGATGCTGGATTTCCGCGGCACGGGAATGTCCGTGATGGAGATCAGTCACCGGTCGAAGGAATTCGAATCCGTCATCCAGGGAGCCGAGGCCGATCTGCGTGAGCTCCTGGGCATCCCGGCGAACTACAAGGTCATGTTCCTGCAGGGGGGCGCCTCCCTTCAATTCGCCATGATCCCGATGAACTTCCGGCCGGCCGGGGCCTCTGCTGATTACGTGGTTACGGGCACCTGGAGCAAGACCGGCGCCAAGGAAGCAGCCAAGCTCGGCAGCACGCATTTCGCGGCCAACATGGAGTCCGAGGGCTTCAACGACCTGCCCGCCAAGCTGGATTGCGATCCGAAAGCCGCGTACCTGCATTTCACCTCCAACGAGACGATCCACGGAGTCGAGTTCAAGCGTGAACCCGAAGCACCCGCGGGCGTACCGCTCATCTGTGACTCCTCATCGGATTTCATCAGCCGACCCGTCGATGTTTCCAAGTACGCCTTGATCTATGCCGGAGCCCAGAAGAACGCGGGGCCTGCCGGCGTCGTGATCGTCATCGCCCGCGACGATCTCCTGGAGAAGGTGCCGGCCAACTTACCGACCCTGTTGGACTACAAGGCACTGGCTGCCAGCGGCTCGCTTCACAACACCCCTCCCTGCTACGCCATCTACATTACCAGCCTGGTGCTGAAGTGGGCGAAGGGATTGGGCGGGCTCGCTGGAATCGCGAAACGCAACCAGGATAAGGCAGCTTTGGTGTACAAGACCATCGATGAGAGCGGCGGTTTTTACCGGGGCCATGCGAAGCCCGGAGCCCGCTCCGTGATGAACATCCCATTCCGGCTTCCGAATGAACAGATGGAAGAGGCCTTCGCATCCGAAGTCCAAGAAGAGCGGTCTGATCGGCCTCAAGGGCCATCGCTCCGTTGGCGGAATGCGTGCCTCCCTGTACAACGCCCTCGACCTCAAGGCCGCTGAGGCGCTCACGGGCTTCATGCGCGAGTTCCAGAAGAAAAACGGCTGATCCGGCGCGGAGCCAGCCGCCTGCCTGCTCCATAAATGGTCAAAAATGCGCACGGCGCGCTGGCACCGTGCGCATTTTGGCTTGATTATAATGACAACATGGATTCCTTCTTTCCGCAGGAGGATCTGCACCGGTTTCCGCCTGAAGAAACTCGCATCCTTTCTCTGGAAGCCGGCCCCTACCCCGACGGCGAACGCGTGCGCGTGCAGATACACATTACGCCCTTCCAGGTACGACCGCACATCGAGTTGGTCCTGACGGACGCGACGGACAACGAGGTAGCTACCGCCAGCATCGTGGAGCCGATCACGCCCAGGCTGGAGTTGACAATGCATTTGCGCGGCGCCTCTGCGAGTCCGTTTCGAACTCGAGGCGCGCCTGTTCTACCCCGATGGCCCCACCAACGAGCCCGTCGTAAGGATTTTCAACGTTGCGGCACAATCCTCAGCATGAGTGTTGTTCGTAGGCGCCCGCGACATCCCTGGCTCCTGCCTGCTGCATCCGCGGCCGTATTTGCGTTGTCCGCCTGCGCCAGTCCCTCCAGAGCCGCTCCAACGCTGGCACCGACGGTCGTGATCAGCGCCGCCATCCGCCGAGCCCAGCCCGACGCCGAGACCGGACACCGGACTCGCCGGACAGTGGCTGCTCCTCTCTGTGGAGGAGAATGGCTACGCGCACATCTTTGCCTTCGACCTTGCCACGGCCGGCCTCACGCGCCTGACCGCCGGTGACCAGAACGACATCGCGCCCGCCATCGCTGCAGACGGAAACACGGTTGCCTTCGCCTCAGACCGCGATGGCTTCTGGGATCTGTACATCTTGGATCTGCGCAAAGGATCAACGACACGGCTCACCAACACGCCGGAGTACGACGGCGCACCTGCCTGGTCGCCCGACATGGCCTGGCTTGCCTACGAGACCGTCAACGCAGGGCAGTTGGACGTGAGCATGCGTTCAATGACGGACTCCAGTTTGGAGCCGGTTTTCCTGACGACCGATCCCGCCTCGGATCACTCGCCGGCGTGGTCGCCGGATGGGCGTCGAATCGCCTTCATTTCCAATCGGACCGGGGATGCAGATGTGTGGATGGCTGATCTGGACCGGACTGCAGACCGGTTCACGAACGTCAGTCACACGCCCGAGTCGGCGGAGTCTCATCCTGCGTGGAGCCACAATGGTTCACAGCTTGCATGGGCGTCCAGATCCCAGAGCCCCGGCGTCAGCGGAATCTACGTGTGGGATACCACGCGCTCGATCGTCGCCGCCAACTGGGTCGGAAACGGTTCATGGCCCGCGTGGGATGAAAGTGGTGAGCGGATGGCAGCGGTACTCGAAGCGCCGACCCAGCAGCTAATCAGTGCGTTCATGCCTTACGGGGTGCCCCTCACACTCCCGTCAACAGTTCCGGGCGTCGTTCGGGGGCTGATCTGGCCCACGCAGCCTCTCCCCGAACCATTGCCGCAGGCATTCCAGGCTGCTGCGCGGAGCCCAGTGCCATCCGTCGCGCCCGCCAGTGTCGCAGCGCTGCCAGACGTCCCCTCCGAACGCTGGCACGTCGTTCCGCTGGAGGATGTGCAGGTTGCATCGGCGGCGCTACACGCCTTGGTCGAGCCCTCGTTCAAGCAGTTGCGCCAACGCGTGATCCTGGAAACCGGCTGGGACCCGTTGGCCAGCCTGGAAAATACATTTGTGCCGTTCACGACTCCGCTCGAGCCGGGGTTGGAGCGAGACTGGCTGTACACCGGCCGCGCCTTCGCCTTGAACACGCTGATGTTGAATGCCGGCTGGATGTCGGTTTTGCGCGAGGACCTGGGCGATCAGACCTACTGGCGCGTCTACATTCGCGTCCGCAATCAGGACGGATCGCAGGGAATTCCGCTGGTCGATCCTCCGTGGGACCTGAACACGCGCTATCAACTGGATGCGAAGGCATACGAGGCCGGTGGCAGCTACGGGCCGGTGCCGTCCGGATATTGGCTGGACCTTACCGCCCTGGCACAGATTTATGGCTGGGAGCGGCTGCCGGCCATTCCGTCATGGCGCACGTACTACACCGGGGCGCGTTTTACCGAGTTCGTGAACTCGGGCGGCCTGGATTGGTACACCGCGATGCTCGAGCTCTATCCCGCGGACGCCCTGATCACACCGACCGCGGTCTTGCCGCCCACGATCACGCCGTCGCGCACGCCGCGTCCGACCGCCACTCCACCACCCACCTCGACCCCTCGGGACACGCTGACTCCGAGCCTCACGGCCACCGCCAGCAAGACCCCCACGGCGAGCCTCACCGCCACTCCGCGACCGCCCACGGATACACCACCACCCACGTCCACGCCGCCGACGGTCATACCGACCTTCCCGACACCCACGCCGTGAGCGCCCATTGCACACGGCTTGAGCTCGGGTGGCGGCATCGCCTCCGCAAGGCCATGCGCATCACGCCCGCCGGGACACCGAATTGCTTACGCCAGCACGGCTTGATGCTCGCGTTTCGTCGCGCTGCTGTTATCGGCGTGCGTACCTGCGCCGGCCTTGCTGACCCCCACGCCGCTGTTCGCGGGGCCCAGCGCGCGCGCGGAACCGCTCACCGTAGTGCCAACCCCGACTCCCGGGCCATTCCAGATTGAGTTGCCGGCACACGGCGCGCCGCCAGTGACGGATTGGCGCCCTCCACTGTATCCCATACCATGGGCGATTGCACCGTACGATCACTTCTACTTCGCCCGGCCAATCGCGGCGGATGAGATCAACTGGCCACTGGCCAGCTATCGTTACGGTGGTGTTTTCTTTGAGAATGTGGTTCACACCGGCGTCGATATAGACGCCCCGTACGGTACACCCATCCTGGCGGCCGGTCCGGGAACGGTGGTCTGGGCGGACTGGGGGCTCTTCCTCGAAACCCCCGGAGCGATTGAAGATCCGTATGGGATGGCTGTTGTGGTGCGAATGGACTTCGGTTACAGGGGTGAGCCGCTTTACACCGTGTATGCCCACATGAGCGAGATCAAAGCAATTCGGGCTCAGCGCGTCGAAACCGGCGACGTATTGGGGCTCGTTGGTAGCACCGGCGCAACAACCGGCCCGCACGTTCACTTTGAGGTTCGCTGGGCCGACAACTCGTTTCATCACACCTACAACCCCGAACTATGGATGGTCCCGCCGGAAGGCTGGGGCGTCCTGGTCGGGCGGTTGACCGATGCGAGTGGTGACCTCGAGCGCTTGCTGGACGTGCAGGTGCAAGACACCGTGACCGGGGCGACTCGCATCGTCCGGACATACGGTGGCGGAGCCGTGAACTCCGATCCCTACTATCGCGAAAACCTGGTCCTGAGCGACCTGCCTGGCGGGTTGTACAAAGTTTCATTCGAATGGCACAAAGAGGAACAACAGGAATGGATGCGGATTCTTCCTGGACAGGTCACGTACTTCACATTCAATGAGAAGCACGGCTTCAAACAGGGCCCTCCCCCAACTCCGGCCGTAGACTGGGTGCCCAGCGAGACTCCCTGATCGCCCCGCGCTACAGCGCCGCCTGCAGTACAGACATAAGCTCATCCTGTTCCAGCACGATCGGATTGCCCTTCATACTGCTGGAGGCTCCGGCTGCCTCGATCAGAGACGGAAAATCCACGGGTCGCATTCCGTATGTGCCGAGCGGCGGCACGTGAAGTTCGTTGCACAATTCGGTCAGCCATGCAATGGCGGCCTCGGCGCCACCGGAACCCGAGCCGGTCAGCAGAATACCCAACTCGTCGAAGCGGTGGATCGTCGCGGATTGTGGGGCTCTCGCCCGCAAGGCATTCAGGTTCACCCTCAGGACGATCGGAAGCAACCGGCCGCAGATGGCGCCATGCGGTGCGGGGTAACTTCCACCGATCGGTCCGGCAAAGCCATGAACGGCGCCCAGCCGGGCATTGGAAAGAGCCATCCCGCTGAAGAGCGCCGCCAGCGACATGTCCGCGCGGGCTGCGGCGTTCGAGCCGTCCATCCAGGCGGCGCGCAGGGAACGCGCGATGCGAAGGATGCCTTCCCGACAAATCGAATCCACCAGTGGGTTCGCGGCCAACGACAACCACGGCTCGATCAACTGCACCAGGGCGTCCAATCCCGCGGACGCCGTCACTTCACGAGGCAGTTCGTAAGTCATTCGGGGATCGACGATCGCCACCCTTGGCAGCATGGATGCGTGCCTCAGGCTGACCTTCACGCGCCGCTCGGGAACGGCCAGGACCGCGTTTCGCGTTACCTCGGAACCCGTCCCTGCTGTGGTGGGGACTGCGATAACCGGCAATCCGGGTCGAGGCAGAGGGTTTCCAGCTCCGACAACCTCCAGGTAGTCGTAGACTTCGCCTTCATTGGGCATCAGACCGGCGATCGCCTTGCCGGCGTCGATGGCGCTTCCGCCTCCGAGGGCGATGACGAGGTCGCAGTCCATGGTGCGGGCTGCGGCCAAGCCGTCACGAATGGTGTCGACAGTTGGCTCTCCGCTCGTGCGGAAAACATCCGTGGGTACGCCGGCATCGTTCAATGCCTTTCGATGCGGGCTCGATCGATCCGCCGAGGCTCCGGTGACGAGCAGGGCCCGGGTTCCAAGCGTCCGGGCCGCGGCTGGAAGCTCCGAAGTGGTGCCCTCGCCGAAGATGATCCGATTGGAGGTGCTGAACTCGAAGCGCACGCAGGATTACTCCCACCCCAATTCATGCGGAAAGCAGCTGTCGTACAGGCTACGGGATCTGGGCTTCGCGAGCAGGGGCTCTACCTCGTCCGCCCAGCGCCGGTAGTGCGCGGTTTCCTTGTGGGCGCTGTGATCTTCGGGGCGCCGATAGACCTCAATCAGGAGAAACTGGTTCGAGTTCAGCAGCTTCCCGTAGGAGATCAAAGCGCCGTACGCCCGGCTCTCTAAGCGTCTCCCGCACGTTGTGCAAGGTCGCCGCCAGAAACTTATCGATCCGATCATGTTTGACGCTGATAGACACGATGACGACGTGCATGCTGCTCACCTCCGCTGTCCGGGCTGCGTTGCAGGAAATGATACACCGTGGCCCGCGTGCCAATTGGAAAGCCTCATGGGCATGCTCTTGACGAACTGAACATCTGTGCTATACTGTTGAAAACCAACGTAACCAGGCTGGCAGCCCCAACGACGGATGCGGGATTTGTTCCTCTTTGTTTCGCGGGATAATTCGGTCGCCGCAGATCGCCTTAGAGGCGCGGGGCACTTAGCGCCGCAGGGAGTTGCCTTCCCGGAACCCATCGAGCGAAGCCAATATTGGGAGAGTCCAGATGGCACCACGAAAGACAAGCTCTGTGAAGTCCACGGAAACCGCCAGTGTTGAGCCGGACAGCGCCAAGCGCCTGGTGCTGGATAAGGCTGTCGGCGATATCATCAAACGCTACGGCGAGGGTTCCATCATGAAGCTCGGCGAAGCCCAGAACATGCTCACCACCGATTCGATCTCCACCGGCTCGCTCTCGCTGGACATTGCCCTGGGCGTCGGCGGCGTGCCGCGCGGGCGCATCACCGAGATCTTCGGACCCGAGGCATCCGGCAAGACCACCATCTGCCAGCACATCGTCGCCGAGTCGCAGCGCCGCGGCGGCACCGCCGCCTACATCGACATGGAGCACGCGCTCGATCCAGGCTATGCGGCGAAGTGCGGCGTGGACATCGACAACCTGCTGATCTCCCAGCCCGACACCGGTGATCAGGCCCTGGAGATCACCGAGACGCTGGTTCGCTCCGGCGGAGTGGACGTGGTCGTGATCGATTCGGTGGCGGCCCTGGTGCCGCGGGCCGAGATCGAGGGCGACATGGGCGATCCGACGATGGGCCAGCAGGCCCGGCTCATGTCGCAGGCGCTGCGCAAACTCTCCGGCGCCATCAACCAGACCAAGACCACCGTGGTCTTCACAAATCAGCTGCGCCAGAAGATCGGCGTCATGTTCGGCAATCCGGAGACCACGACCGGCGGTCAGGCGCTCAAGTTCTATGCCTCCATCCGCCTGGACGTCCGCCGCATTCAGGCCATCAAGCTCGGCGCGGAGATCATCGGCAACCGCACGCGTGTGAAGGTCGTCAAGAACAAGGTCGCGCCGCCCTTCCGCACGGCCGAGTTCGACATCATGTACAACGAGGGCATTTCGAAGTCCGGTGATGTGCTCGACCTGGCCAGCCCAGTTCGAGATCGTACAGAAGCGCGGTGCCTTCTTCTCCTACGGCGAGACCCGCCTCGGACAGGGCCGCGAAAACGCCAAGGAGTACATCCGGCAGAATCCGGAACTGCTGGCTGAGATCGAGGCCGTCATCCGTCAGAAGGCCCTCAGCGGCGAGGTCGCTCTGCCGCTCGACATGGGCACAGATGGGTCGGATGACTCTTCCGGCACCGAAGCCGCCCAGGAGTAACAGGCCGACTACATCCAAGGCAGGGGAATTGGTGCACGGGGAGACGACGTCTCGGCGCACTCGGCGGGGTTTGCTTCTCGAAGCCCCGCTGATCGCGCTCCTATTGGCCGCATGCTCGCCGATCGCTTCGCCTACGTACTTCGTACCTCCCACTCGGGGCGCCGCGCTGGCCGAGCAGTCCGCGAGTCCCGTGGAGCCAACTGCGAGCCCAGCTGCGCCGCCCTCCGCCCCTCCGATAGAAGCGTCCCCCTCACCGCCGCCGGCCTGCTCGGATGACCTCGACTACCTGCAGGACCTGACCATTCCCGACGGATCCGTCATGGCGCCGGGTCAGACCATTGACAAGCGATGGCAGGTCCGCAACAGCGGCTCATGCAATTGGGACCAACGATACAGCCTGCGCCTGATCAGCGGGGACGCCATGGGCTCGGACGGCTCCGTGCCGCTGTACCCCGGCGCGGGCGGGCGCCGAGGCAACGCTGCAAATCCTATTCACGGCGCCGCAGGAACCGGGCACCTATCAGTGTCAATGGCAGGCCGCGAATCCTGATGGCACGCCTTTCGGAGATGCGTTCTACATGCAGATCGTTGTCGGTGGCTGAGGCTGCCGTCTTTTTCTCCAATGAGCATCTGTCGGTCAGTGAAGGGAGGGATCCGATGGCCAAGATCGACGAATATCGCACACAACTTCGCGGACTAAAGGACTGGAAGCCTTTCCTGCTTAAGGCGTCGGGCCTACCCGGGCCGCGCGGCAACCTGGAGCTTGCCCACGCATTCTGCCTGGAGGCCTCCAAGAAGCCAGATTCTTGAACTGGCTGGCCTTGGGCCGGACCAGGCACCCGAGAACACGGCGCAGGCGTTTCTGGCCGTGTGCGGTGTGATGGGCCTGGGGAGACTTGTTGTCGATGGGGAGATCTCCCATTTCGCCCAGTTGAGGCGCTGCGCGTCGGATCCTCGTTGGCGGATCCGTGAAGCCGTCGCCATGGGCCTTCAGCTGGTAGGTGATCAGAAGATCGATGCCCTCATTCGGGAGGTCAGCAAGTGGGCCGGCGGCAACTGGTACGAAAAACGCGCTGCGGCGGCCGCGTTGTGTGAGCCCCGCCTGCTGAAATCTGCAAGCGCAGCCCGAAGCACCCTTCAACTTCTTGATCGGATCACCGGCTCCATGCAGCGTGTCGAGGATCGTTCCGATGAGGCCTTCCGCACGCTTCGCCAGGGCATGGCGTACTGCTGGAGCGTCGCCGTGGCCGCTTCGCCGACTGAGGGGAAAAAGCTGCTCGAGAAGTGGCTCAAGACCGAAGATCCCGACATCCGTTGGATGCTCAAGCAGAACCTTGGCAAGAGCCGCTTGATGCGCATGGACCCTAAGTGGGTGAAAGCCAGCCTGAAACGGCTGGGAACCTAGGCAGGGGCGCTCTCCGTCACTCGGCTTTCGGGGTGGCTGGGAATCAAGGTAAAATAGCGGCGATTGCGCAATCCTTCACGAACATCGTCGGTTGCGCGATGGTTGCAAGGGCTTGCCGGGCGCGGCCAGATGGGAAGCTCTAACCGGCGAGCACTCGGGGTGAGGTCGGTTTGAGGAGGGCTCATGGATCCGCTCTTGCTGTCTCGGTGGCAGTTCGGGCTGACCACCGTGTATCACTTCTTCTTCGTTCCACTGACGCTTGGCCTGGGCTGGTTTGTGGCTTTCATGCAGACGCGCTACTACCAGACGCGCGACGACACTTACCACAAGATGGCGAAGTTCTGGGGGAAGTTGTTCCTGATCAACTTCGCAATCGGTGTCGTGACGGGCATCGTGCAGGAATTCCAGTTCGGCATGAACTGGTCGGAGTACTCCCGTTTCGTCGGCGACATCTTCGGCGCCCCACTGGCAATTGAGGCGCTCACGGCCTTCTTCCTCGAGTCCACCTTCCTGGGCGTTTGGATCTTCGGTGAAGGCAAGGTCCCGGAAAGGGTGCACCTGGCTTCCATCTGGCTGGTCGCCGTAGGCTCGAACCTGTCGGCGCTCTGGATACTGCTGGCCAACGGTTGGATGCAGCACCCGGTGGGTTACGTGCTCGATCCAATTTCGGGTCGGCCCATGCTGAACAGCTTCCTGGCGCTCATCACGAACGAAAAAGGCTGGATCTTCTTCTGGCACACGATTGCGGCCGGTTTCGCGACTGCCAGTTTCTTGATCCTTGGGGTCAGCGCCTATCACATGGCGCGCCGCAAGCACCTGAAGCTCTTCCGGCGGTCTTTCCAGATGGCTGCCGTTGTGGGACTGATCGCCGGTGTGTTGGTGTTCCTGGGTGGGCATACCCAGGGTCAGTTCGTCTACCGCACGCAGCCGATGAAGATGGCTTCCATCGAGGCCCTGTGGAACAGTGAGCAGCCCGCCTCATTCTCGATTCTCACCATTGGAGACCTCAGCGGCAAACGTGAGGTCTGGTCATGGCGGTTGCCAGCATTGACGAGTTTCCTGGCCTGCAACGACCTCTTGTGCGAGGTCCGCGGCGTCAATGATATTCAGGGCGAGTACGCGGTTAAGTACGGACCGGGCGACTACGTGCCCCTGATGGTGGTCACGTACTGGGGCTTCCGCCTGATGATGACCGCCGGTCTTCTGATGATGCTCCTGGCAGCGTTCTTCCTCTGGGCGCTGCGGGGCAAGATCGAACGCACGCCGTGGTTGAAATATGTTCCATGGGTGATCGTCCTTCCTTACATTGGCAACGCCAGCGGCTGGATCCTCACCGAGATGGGCCGCCAACCCTGGATCGTTCAGGGTCTCCTTACTGTCAGAGAGGGCGTCTCGCCGAATCTGACAACGACCGATCTCTTTATCAGCCTGCTGGGCTATCTCCTGCTCTACGGCAGCCTGGCGGCCGCGAACGTGTACTTGATGCGTAAGTACGCCGTCGCGGGTCCGGACGCGGCGATCCATGAATCGGTGGACGTGGCCGCAGTGGTAATCGGTTCGCAGGACCAGGTCGGAGGTCGGCATGTCGCATGAAACCCTTCAGATCATTTGGTTCATCCTGATCGCGGTCCTGTGGATCGGCTTCTATTTCCTCGAGGGCTTTGATTTTGGTGTTGGCATGCTCCTTCCATTCCTTGGCAAGAAGGATGAAGAACGCCGCGCCATCATCAACACCATTGGACCATCCTGGGACGGAAATGAGGTCTGGCTCCTGACCGCCGGCGGCGCAACCTTTGCGGCGTTTCCAAATTGGTATGCCACGATGTTCAGCGGCTTCTACCTGGCGCTGTTTCTCTTGTTGGTTGGCCTGATCGTGCGCGGCATCGCCTTTGAGTACCGTTCCAAGGACCCCAGTCCGCGCTGGCGGCGGACCTTCGACTGGATGATCGCCGTCGGTTCCTTCCTGCCCCCTCTGCTCTTTGGCACGGCCTTTGCCAACCTGGCCCAGGGCGTGCCGATCAACGAGAAGATGGTCTTTACCGGAAACTTGTTCACGCTGCTCAATCCGTATGGGCTGATCGGAGGCGTGACTATGGTGTCGGTCTTCCTGCTTCATGGAGCGAACTTCCTGAGTCTCAAGCTCGAGGGCGACCTTCGCCAGAGAGCGCACAACGCGGCCAGGCGCATCTACTGGGTGGCCGCTTTCACGGTGGTCTTGCTGGCCATTACGACGTATGTCTTCACTGATATCCGCACCAAGATCGGTATCGATCCCGGCATCACCCCCATCGCCTCGCTCGCCGTGCTGCTAATCACCATCTATTTCATCGATCGACGTCGTGAGGGTTGGGCCTTTGCGTTCACCGGTCTGCACATCGTCCTGACACAGATCGCGTTCTTCACTCTGATGTTTCCCCGCGTGATGATCTCCAGCACCAATGCGGACTGGAGCCTGACGATCTACAATGCATCCTCTTCGCAGTACACTCTCGGCGTCATGAGCATCGTCGCCTTGATCTTCGTGCCGATCGTGCTGGCTTATCAGGGTTGGACTTACTACGTATTCCGCAAGCGCATTTCGGCAAGGAAGGCTACGCTGATCTACTAGCGGCGCCGCGCCGTCACCTTGCGGCTCCGAGGTCGTTACGGGTTAGAGCGCAGCCGCGCCCAGAATCCGCAGGGGGCTCGTGCATATGCATCTCAGGTTGATTTCAGCGCGCCCAGTCGGCAGTGCGACCTCTCCTTCTTGGCCTGGCAGGAGGGGTGAGCGCGGGACTGTGCGGCGTGGCACAGGCATACCTGGTCAGCGTCACCGTAGACCGGGTATTCCTTGGCGGCTCGAATCTGGCTGGCGTGTGGCACGGGCTGCTGTTCATGCTGGCCGTGATTGCGGCACGGGGCATGCTCGTGTGGCTGCAGGATTTCGCTGCATCCGAGGTGGCCATCCGAGTCAAACTCGAGGTGCGTTCCGAACTGTTCGCTCACATTCTGAGGCTGGGGCCCACCTACGTCGGCAGCCAGAGAACGGGCGAACTGACGACAGCCGCTGTGGACGGCATCGAGGCCCTGGACGCATATTACAGCCAATACCTTCCCCAGCTCGTCATTAGCGCCCTGGTTCCGCTGACGATTCTGGTCCTGGTCTTTCCGATGGACCCACTTTCGGGCGCCATACTGCTGGTAACCGCCCCCATCATCCCTTTCTTCATGTACATGATCGGGCGCACAGCGGAGGCCGCGACGACGCGGCAGTACGCTACGCTGGGCCGGATGTCATCGCACCTGCTGGATAGCATACAGGGCTTGGCGACGCTCAAGTTATTTGGCCAGGCAACCGCCCAAGCTGCCAACATCGCTCGCGTTGCCGATAGATTCCGTGAAGTCACGCTCAAAGTCCTGCAGGTTTCCTTCATGTCGGCTTTTGCCCTGGAACTGATCGCGACCCTGAGCACCGCCATAATTGCGGTGGAGGTGGGACTACGACTGCTGTACGGCCACATGGCCTTCCAGCCAGCTCTGTTCTTGCTCATCGTTACTCCGGAGTTCTATGGCCCGCTGCGCATTCTTGGGGCGCGGTTTCACGCCGGGATGTCCGGAACGGCGGCTGCCCAGCGCATCTTTCAGGTCCTGGATACACCGCTCCCGAATCTGCAAGATCCGCCCCGAACCTTGATCCAGGGTGTGTCCCCCAGGCGGCATAACGATTACCCGATTTCGATAGCCTTCAGGAATGTGAGCTACACGTACCCGGGTAGAGAAGAGCCGGCTTTGGATTGCATCAATCTCGACGTTGCCGCGGGATCCCACATCGCAATCGTGGGAGCCAGTGGCGCCGGGAAGAGCACGCTGGCTGCTTTGCTGCTGGGGTTCATCCACCCCGGCGCCGGCGAAGTTCGGATCGCCCTGGACGAGGGCGGCGATCCGGGGGCAGAGCCAGGTGGAGTTCGCGTCGGATGGGTGCCACAGGCGCCGCACCTGTTTCACACATCAATAGCGGACAACATACGCCTGGGCAAGCCGGACGCCCAGCGTTGAAGACCTGCTGCGGGCGTCGCGACTGGCTCATTTGGACGGATTTATCGAATCGCTTCCAGCGGGTTTGGAGACTATCGTGGGCGAAGGCGGCGCGCGGCTTTCAAGCGGTGAGGCTCAGCGGCTGGCGCTCGCCCGGGCGTTCCTGGTTGACGCGCCCATCCTCGTCCTGGATGAGCCGAGTTCCAGCCTCGATCCGGGCAGCGAGGCAGATCTCGACGACTCGCTTCGGCAGCTCGGCGCGGGCCGGACCGTCATAACGATCGCACATCGTCTGAACACGATCGAACGCGCCGATCAGATCATCGTGCTGGACCGCGGCAGGATCGTTGAACGCGGCACCCACTCGGAGCTACTCGCCTCCGGCGGAAGTTATCAGAGGCTGCTTCAGGCGAATGGTTCAACCGGCCTCGCACCCCGCTCCCGCGACTCCGCACGTGCGGCCGGCCATCCCGGGCTCACCGCGCGGTGGAAGCTATGAGGATCTGCCGGCGCCTCAATCGGTGGCGGCTGTGGGGCCCGGACATGCAGTGCTTCGTCGCCTCCTTGGCTTCCTGCATGGTTCGTGGAGGCGCGTTGCCGTGTCAGTGCTTCTGGCTGCGCTTGCCATCGCAAGCAGCGTGGCGCTGATGGGTAGCTCCGCGTGGCTGATCTCCGCGGCGGCATTGCACCCCAGCATCGCGACCCTGCAGGTGGCCATCGTCGGCGTGCGACTTTTCGGGATCGCGCGTGCCGTGTTCCGGTATTTCGAGAGGCTGGTATCGCATGGAGTCACCTTTCGAATGCTCCGAAATATCCGCGTATGGTTCTATGCCCGCCTGGAGCCGTTAGCCCCGGCCCGATTGATGGACTACCACGCCGGAGACCTCGTGAATCGCGCCGTCGCTGACGTGGAGACGCTTGAGAACTTGTACGTACGAGTCCTGCTGCCGGCAATGACAGCCATCGTGACGGGGACGTTGGTATGCATATTTCTTTGGTCGCAGGGCGCAGCAACGATCGCCGCGATTTGCGGCGCGGGCTTCGTCCTGGTCGGGTTCGGAGTGCCGGTGCTATCCATGAAACTTGCCCGCGTGCCAGGGTCACGGCTGATCGCACTCCGCGGCCAGCTTAGGTCACAGATGGTGGATGCGATCCAGGGCATGGCAGACCTGGTTGCTTTTGGGAGAATTGGTGATCGCTCACGTCGCCTCCGCACTACGGGCAATGAGTATGCCGTGGTACAGAGGAGAATGGCCCGCATCAGCAGCCTCCAGGCGGGGCTCTCGCTGGTCGTGATCCATGTGGCCATGTGGTCGGCGCTTTGGGCATGGATCCCACGGGTCGCCAATGGATCAGCGAGTGGCTTGCTCCTGGCTCCATTGGCACTCATCGTGCTGGCATCATTTGAGGCAGTTGCGGGGTTGCCCCAGGCTGGACAGTTGTGGCCGGCGACTGCGGCGGCGGCACGCGAGTTGTTGGATATCGCGTCCATTGAGCCGGCCGTCGTTGAAGAGCCCTCCACCCTTCCTCTGTACTCAACGTCGAATCTGCGGCGGGACCCCTCCGCGCCCACATTGGAATTTCGAGAAGTGAGTTTTCAGTATCCCGGGCGAAGTCAACCGGCCCTCCGTGAAGTCACCTTTGTCATTCGGCAGCACGAGTGTGTGGCCGTGGTCGGACCGAGCGGCGCAGGCAAATCAACCCTGGCTCAGCTTCTGTTGCGCTTTTGGGAGTTCGGCGCCGGCGAAATCCTGCTGCGCGGTCAGTCCCTGCGGAACCCACATGCGGATGACGTCCGAGCCACCATTGGATATGTCCATCAGCATCCATATGTGTTTGATACATCAATCTTCGAGAACATCCGCCTGGCAAACCAAGGCCTCAGCCGCGCGGATGTGGAGCGGGCGGCGCGAACGGCAGCCCTCCACGACTACATCCAGTCCCTTCCCGATGGCTATGGCACGCTGGTCGGCGAACACGGCGCGAGCCTGAGCGCCGGTGAGCGGCAGCGCCTCGGAATCGCGAGGGTGATCCTCAAGGGGGCGCCGCTCTTGATCCTTGACGAACCAACCGCGAACCTGGATGCCCTGACTGAGGCCACGATCCTGGATAGCCTGTTCGAGTTTGCATCCGGAAGGACCTGCCTATTCATCACACACCGCCTGCGCCGGATGGAGCGCTTTGACCGGATCCTCGTCATGGATCACGGGGCCATTCAGGAGGAAGGATCGCATGGGAGCCTCATGTCCGCGGATGGTCCGTACGCCCACCTCTGGTCCTGGCAAAACAGGCGGGGCGGCCCAGCTTCATACTGACTTGCCAGCCGCCACTGAAGGTGCTATAATGACGACAACCTCCCCGCTTGGAAACAGCATATTGAGCACGTCGCGGCCAACCGCCGTTTCAGCATGTACTTTGACCTTGAATTGAGCCCGGGCGCGCCCAGCCGGGTGCACGCGCGCGCCGGGGGCACGCTTCATCCCATTTCCCAAGAAGGCAACTGACAACATGAAGATACTGGAGCTCGAAAACGAACCTCTGGCAAGACTGCGTTCTGTAGCCAATGACCTGAACGTACGGAACTTCAACCGCCTCAAGAAAGAGGCCCTCATCGTCCAGATCCGACAGGCCGAGGCGCAGAAGGAAGGTGTGGAGCTGCGCGGCGGCGTGCTTGAGATCATGAGCGAGGGCATCGGCTTTCTTCGAGCCGCCAACTACCGTATCAGCGATCAGGATGTGTACGTTTCACAGGCGCAACTTCGACGGTACGAGCTGCGCGCCGGCGACCTGGTGATCGGGCATGTGCGCCCGCCGCGTGAGTTGGAGCGTCACTACGGTCTGCTCAAGGTGGAGAGTGTCAACGGTCTGGATCCAGAAGAGGCGGCTCGCCGACCGGTCTTTGAGAACCTTACGCCGATCTTTCCGGAGACGCGATTCGACCTCGAGATCGACCATGATACGCTGTCGTCGCGACTGATCAATCTCGTCGCGCCCATAGGACGCGGCCAGCGCGGCCTGATCGTCTCGCCTCCCAAGGCCGGAAAGACGACCATCCTAAAGCACATCGCCAACTCCATATCCACCAAGTACCCGGATGTGCATTTGATGGTGGCGCTCATTGGCGAGCGGCCCGAGGAAGTCACCGACATGGATCGATCGGTCGACGCGGATGTGGTGGCCTCGACCTTCGATGAACCTGTGACGTCCCATGTCCGCACCGCCGAGATCGCGCTGGACCGCGCCAAACGAATGGTTGAAATCGGGCGCCATGTCGTGATCCTGATGGATTCGATCACCCGGCTGGCGCGCGCCTACAACCTAGTGGTGAACCCATCCGGTCGGACGCTTTCGGGCGGCATGGATCCATCCGCGCTCTTACCCACCCAAGCGCTTCTTCGGGGCCGCACGCAACATCGAGGAAGGCGGCTCGCTTGACCATCATTGCCACATGCCTGGTCGACACCGGCTCGCGGCTGGACGATGTGGTGTACGAGGAGTTCAAGGGCACCGGCAACATGGAATTGCTGCTCTCGCGCAAGCTGCAGGAACGCCGCATCTTCCCCGCCGTCGACATTGAGCGATCATCCACGCGCCGCGAGGATCTGCTCCTGGGACCCGATATCCTACAGCGCGTGTGGTTGATGCGACGCATGTATGCGCAGATGGTCAGCCCGCCCCCGGCGGGGGCAGGCATGGATCACACGGTCGCTACCGAGGCGATCCTCACGCGGCTGGATCGGGCCAAGAACAATCAGCATTTCCTCGAAACATTGACGGAAGATACGTAGTAGTAGAATCCGACGATCCCGGCCCCCGAGGGCGTCTGCCAAGCGCGGTGCTTGGTGCCCGGGAGGTGGCCGCACTGGATCGCTGAAGACAGTATGAGCAGAATTTCATCGAGACCGTCAATAAGAATCGATTCACGGTAGTCTCGTGGGCGCTGACCTGCGTGATCGTTGTCGCGCTGGCAGCGTCCACTGCGCTTTGGATTCGGCAAGGAGCCGGGACCGGTGGAACTGCACCGTCAGCGCCGGCGGCCAGCTCAGGCGCGCCGGCTGGATTTCCTCTGCCGGCCACTGGGGGAGCCCAAGTTGTGAGCGACAGCATCCCGCGTGGATTGGCGCTCAAGACCTCAGTCACCGGCCTGGCTCACACCGCCCCCATTACCTACCGCGTGATGCAGGGCGATTCCCTGTTCGCGATCGCCAAGCAATACAACATCAAGCCCGATACCATTCTGTATAGCAATGAAGCCACGCTCAATGACAACCCATCCAATCTGACGCCCGGCATGGAACTCATCATTCCGCCGGTGGATGGGTTGACCTACTCCTGGAAGGAAGGCGATACGCTTGAGGCCGTGGCAGACAAGTTCAAGAGCGACCTCAATGAAGACAAAACCCTCGACGAAAAGGACGCCTCTCTGCTGCGCGAAGCCATAGTCAGCTGGCCCAGCAACGACCTGGACCTGACCAATCCTTCGGTGAAAGTGGGCCAGCAAATAATGGTTCCGGGTGGAAAACGCGAGTTGGTTTCGTGGCTTGAGTTCGTTCCGACGATCAACCGCAACGGAAGCACGGCGACTTCCGAGCTCGGCGGCGGTGCCTGTGCCGCTGGTCCCGGCTCGCCGCCAGGTATTTGGCCAACCGATGGTCCGCACACATTGTCCGGCAATAACTACTCCGGCAGCCACCTTGGCATCGACATCACTGCGTCAACCAGCACGGCGGTTCTGGCTTCTGGCGGAGGCGTGGTGGTTTTCGCTGGCTTCAGCCAGTACGGCTACGGCAACGTGGTTCAGATCGATCACATGGACGGGTTCGCTACGGTCTACGGCCACCTTAGCCAGATCAACGTAAGCCAATGTCAGGTGGTATATGGCGGGCAGGTAATCGGCATGGCGGGCAGTACCGGCAACTCCACCGGCGTTCACTTGCACTTCGAAGTGCGCCAGGGAAATGTCAATATGAATCCGTGGAGCATCGTTCAGTAGGTTTCGATCTCGAAGCCATCCAGGCCGCCCTGAGCCGGGTACCTCTGGGCGGCCTTCGTGTATTCCAGTCCGTGAGCTCAACCAATGACGAGGCCCTCGCCTGGGCTTCTATTGGCGCGCCGGACCTGTCGCTCGTGGTGGCCGATGAGCAGACTGCGGGCCGCGGACGCGCCGGGCGCCGATGGTCGACTCCACCTGGGAGTGCGCTGGCGCTCAGCCTGATCCTCCGCGGCGGAGCGGCATGGGAAGCATCCGCGACCCGCCTCACCGGCCTGGGCGCACTCGCCGTTGCGGACGCGTGCGGCACTCTTGGGCTGGCTGCGAGCATCAAATGGCCCAACGACGTCCTGCTGCGGGATCGAAAAGTTGCGGGAGTGCTGGTGGAAGCGCTGTGGAGCGGCACCGCGTTGGAAGCGGCAGTTGTCGGCGTCGGAGTCAACGTGTTGGCTGCCTCCACCCCACCGGTAGAATCTGTCCGCTATCCTGCAACGAGCCTGGAGGAGTGCCTGAACTCGGCCACCGGATCGGCTCGAGGTCTTGCGACTCATTGTCGGCGCAATGCTGCGCTGGCGCGGCCTGTTGGCGACGCGAGGCCTTCATTCAGGCATGGCGCGAGCGGCTGGCCTTTCAGGGGCGGAGCGTGATCCTGAGCGGGGAAGCCAGCGAATCGATTCGCGGAGAACTGGACGGCCTGGAGGCTGACGGAAGTCTCCGGCTGTTGACGGCGGAAGGCACTCGCCGCTTCGCCATGGGCGAACTGCACCTGGCTGCCGCCGATGATACAATCCATTGAAAGGCAGATGACCGATGTTCGACGACCTGCGCGAACCGGAGAAGGATCAACAGTCTTTCCAGGACGCTCTGGGCCTGGGCACACCTGCGAGCAGGGCCTCCGTGCCCGCAGCCCAACCCCGGCCCGTTCGGGGATTCCTGGGACTTTCTGCGCCGCAGCGCTTTGTCCTTGCTCTACTGATGCTGTTGGCGGTGTGCGTGCTCGGGTCGATGTGCTTGCTGATCACCGGGCGGATAAGCGCTTTCTAGTTCATCCGTTCGGCGGCGCGGGCTTCGCGTTCTGATCCGAAGTTTCGTCCGAAGGGCCAGCGCTGTCCGCGCCGGCCTTTTTCAAATCCTCAAAGGCGATGCGCGCCACCGAAGCTACGTAATCACCAGCCTGAGGCTTGATGAGGTGAACGCCTTTCGTGGCCCGCCCAGCCTCCTTGACCGCGCTCACCTTGAGTCGCAGTGCTACTCCGTTGGCAGTAATGATCGTCAGGTCATCATCGCGTTGGACCACCCGGGCCGCGGCGATCTTGCCAATTTCCTTTAGGGCTTTCTTGTCGATCGTCGAGACCCCGCCGGTGCCGCGACCCTTCGGCGTGTATTCCTTGAGGAGCGTCTGCTTGCCGTAGCCGCCTGTCGTGACAACCAGAAGGGCGGCCTTCTTATCCACGATGTCGACACTGGTGACTGAGTCGCCCTTCTGGAGCCGAATGCCCCTAACGCCGGCGGCCTGGCGGCCCATGGCCCGCACCAGCTTCTCGCTGAAGCGCAGGGCCTGGCCCTTCTCCGTGACCAGAATGATCTCATCCTTGCCTGATGTGGGATGAGCCCAACCGAGGGTATCCCCTTCTTCCAGGCTCATGGCGATCAGACCGGACGGCCTTACGTCGGCGAATTCGTGCATGTTGACACGCTTGACCTTGCCGCGGGCGGTGGCCAGGAGGCAGAAGCCATGTTGTGTGAAGTCCGAAACGGCGATGGCAGCCGTCACGCGTTCGTCGGCCGCCATTGACAGAACATTGACAAGCGGGATGCCCCGTGCCGCGCGATCCGAATCGGGGATCTGATAGACCTTTTCCGAGTAGACCTTTCCCCGGTCGGAGAAGAACAGCATCGAGTCCAGACTGCGGGCAGGGATGAGCATCATCACCTCATCCTCTTCCTTGGTGCTGTGGCCCATGACGCCCCTGCCGCCCCGACTCTGCTGCCTGAAGACTGACGCGGCGACGCGCTTCACATAGCCGCGCTCTGTCAGGCTGATGAGCACAGCCTCATCCTGGACCAGGTCAGCCTCACTCAGCTCCTCGCGCGCTTCCGCAGCGATACGCGTGCGCCGATCGTCGCCATACTTCTCTGAGAGCTCCTTGATATCGTTCTGAATCAGAGCCAGAATCTTCTTGGGATTTGCGAGCAGGTCTTCCAGGTAGGCGATCTGGTCGGTGACCTGCTTATGCTCATCCTCGATCTTCTTTCGTTCAAGAGCGGCCAGCCGCCTGAGCTGCATGTCCAGGATCGCCTGGGCCTGCAATTCACTGAGCTTGAAACGCTTCATCAAGTTGTCGCGCCCTCTTCGGCATCTTGCAGACTCCCGGATGGTCTTGATCACGGCATCCAGGTGCCCGAGGGCGATGAGGTATCCGTCGAGGATGTGCTGTCGCGCCCGGGCTTTCGCAAGCTCGAAGTTGGAGCGACGCACGACCACCGTCTGCCGGTGCTCGATGAAGATCTGCAGGGCGCGTTTCAGCGGCAGGGTGCGCGGTTCGCCATCCACGAGAGCCAACATCTGCACGCCGAACGTGGATTGCAGCGCGGTGTACTTGTACAGCTGATTGAGCACTTTGCGCGGCTGCGCGGCACGCTTGAGTTCGATGACGATGCTCATGCCGCGTTGGTCGGACTCATCCCGCAGGTCGGCGATCTGATCGATCTTGTCCTGACGCACCAGCTCAGCAATGCGCTCGATCAGGCTGGACTTGTTGACCTGATAAGGAATCTCCGTGATGATGATCTCGTGGCGGCCGCTCTTGCCTTCCTCGATGTGCGCGGTGCCCCGGACGACGAGGCGGCCGCGGCCCGTGGCATAGGCAGCATCGATCCCCTCACGCCCAACGATGATGCCGCCGGTCGGAAAATCGGGGCCCGGAACGTGCCGCATCAGATCCTCGACGGAGATCTCGTCGACGCGATCGTAGTTCGCGATCATGAAGTCGATGGCGGCGGCCAGCTCGCGCAGATTGTGGGGCGGGATGTTGGTCGCCATGCCGACGGCAATGCCTGTTGCGCCGTTCATCAGCAGGTTCGGGACGCGGGATGGGAGCACGAGCGGCTCCTCCAGCAATTCGTCGAAGTTGGGCCCGAAGTCAACCGTGGCCTTGTCGATATCGGCCAGCATCTCCTCCGCCAACCGATGGAGCCTGGCCTCGGTGTACCGCATGGCGGCTGGGGCGTCTCCGTCGACGGAGCCGAAATTCCCCTGCCCGTCCACGAGCATGTAGCGCATCGAGAAGTTCTGCGCCATGCGCGCCATGCTGTCATAGACGGCAGCGTCACCATGCGGGTGGTACTTGCCCAGGACCTCGCCTACGATGCGGGCAGACTTCTTGAAGCTCGTATTCGCCCGAATACCCATGTCCTGCATAGCGTAAAGAATGCGCCGATGCACGGGCTTTAAGCCGTCTCGAGCATCAGGAAGCGCCCGGGCGACGATGACGCTCATGGCGTAGTCGAGGTAAGCGGAGCGCATCTGGGCGTCGATGTCTACGTGCTCAATTGTGCCGATATCCATGGGATTCCCTGATTTTGGGCATAAAAAGACACGAAGACATCCAGCTGCTGACTTCGTGTCGCGTTAAATGTAGGGCCAATTGGCGATAGATGGATTATACCATCCGAGCGGCCGTGCGGCCGGCCTATGCGCATTCATGGCAACCCGGCCGACGCGCTCTTTTGAGACTCGAGAGGGCGGCCAATGGGCAAGGCGGCAATCCCCGTCAAGATCGATGGGCGCTTCGCAGTGGCGGAAGTCCACCGACGCCAAGGTTGGAGGACATCAAACGAGAGCGGGCCCGATCCCCCGCCGGGGTCTCCGGGCCCGCTTATCGTATGGAACTTAGAATCAACTCAGGTGCAACCGCGATCGTGGTGCCGAAGGTGGGACTTGAACCCACATGAGGGTAACCTCACTACGCCCTGAACGTAGCGCGTCTGCCAATTCCGCCACTTCGGCCAATGTCAGGTATTTTATCCCAAACAATCCGGGTGTCAACGGTGTTGACCAGGCACTCATTGCAGTCGCTGCTAGACATCGGGAAAGGGCGGCTGGGAATCCGGGAAACTTTTCAGCGACTCCGACGTTATACATACAGGACGCTGTATAAGGTGCCTCCCATGATCACCTTGCTGACGCTGGTCGCCTCCGTAGTGCTGATAGCTCTGGCTTCAGCAGATCTATGGGTCTCCGGGATAAGTAAGGATGAGTTGTCCGAGATGGGCCTAGAGCCCTAGACGCGCCTGTCCCCAGCGTGACCCATATCCCGGCGAGCCCTGGCTCGCCGGATTTCATTGCTGTTGGCCTGAAGATCTAGCCATGGCCCAGGCACGCGGCCATCCACGTAGCTCCCTACGATATAATCCGAGCATGGACTTCTCCCTCAATGAGGAACAGGAACTCACAGCAAAGACCGTAAAGGATTTCGCGCGCAAGGAAGTGGCGCCGGTGATCAAGGACGCCGACCGCCGCCAGGAACCGCTGGAGTGGGTCTTAGGCCGAATGGGGGAACTGGGCATATTGGGCCTGCCCTTCCCGGTCCGCTATGGGGGCCAGGGAATGGACTACATAAGCCTGGGGCTGGCCTGCGAGGAGCTGGAGGCAGTTGACACCCATCTCAGAGTGGCCATGTCCGTCCACGTGGGCCTGTGCGCCATGTCAATATTCCAGTGGGGCACGGAGGCACAGAAGCAGGAATTCCTCGTGCCGCTGGCGCAGGGACGCAAGTTGGGATGCGGTGCGTTTACCGAGCCCGGAATGGGCTCCGACGTGGCCGCCATGCGCACCTCGGCAAGACGCGAGGGCGGTCAGTACGTCCTGAATGGCGAAAAGATGTGGATCTCGTTGGCCTCGAGAGCGGATTTTGTGCTGGTAACTGTCAAGACGGATACCGGGGCCAAGCGGGCGTCTGATGGGCTAAGCACTTTCGTTGTCGACCTTGCCTCCGCGGGCGTTACACGCGGAGATATTCACGGCAAGTTGGGTGTGCGCGCCGGCAGCACGGGTTGGATCAGCTTCCAGGATGTGCACGTGCCGGTCGAGAACCGCCTGGGCGAAGAGGGCGAGGGCTTCAAGATCACGATGTCCGCATTTGACCACGGACGGTACACCGTGGCCTCCGGAGCAACCGGAATCATCCGCGCGTGTCTGGACGCCAGCACCCACTACGCCAAGACACGCACGGCATTCAGCAAGCCTCTGGCCGATCACCAGCTAATCCAGGAGAAGATCGCCCGCATGTCGCAGGACTATGAGGTGGCCCGATTGCTGTACATGCAGGCCGGGTGGCTCCAAAACATGGGCCGGCGTTGCACGCTCAAGATCTCCTACGCCAAGAAGTTCGCCACAGAAGCCTCTTTTTCGGCCGCCAATGAAGCGATCCAAGTCCACGGGGCCTACGGGTACAGCGACGAGTATGACGTGGAGCGATACCTTCGAAACGCGCGAGGCGCCATGATCTATGAAGGCAGCTCGGAAATACAAACTCTGATCCAGGCGGGGTACGCGCTTGGGAAGTCGCGCGGACCGCCGGCTTCGCTGCGAACTGCCGGCGTATGATGCAGCGGCGTGGCAGTAGACGGAGGCAACGGTGTTTTCAGAGATAGAGCCACGGCGAACCAAGATTGCCACGATCATTGAAGTGGGCGCAGGCAGGGCTATCCTGGAGGAGTATGCGCGGTTTCCGCTGGCGGAGTCCAATCTGTACTTCGTGGCGCCCGGCGGAGAGGTGCTGTGGGAGGCGGAGCGACCGGCTCCGGATGCGCACTACATCCGGGTGCGCTTGAATGAGGATGGGCGATCACTTTCCGCGTACACAACAGGCCGCCACGCTTGCGAGATCGACCTGAAATCGGGGAAGCTTCTCAGCATGATCGCATTCAAGTAGACGGCACGCGCGGGCGCTTCGACAGTCACGTTTGCCGGTCGAAAATGCAGGGGATGGGCTCCCCGATCACATTAGGACGAATTTTCCCCCAAAGAGTGCCTTCCGTCGTGTGCCTTGACGGCCCGCTCCTCTTATAATGGCGCCCGGCAGTTGAACCGGCGTGCATGCTGCCTGAACAGAGCCAGGACGCCACGAGGTTAGGGTCTCGCCCAGTGCGGCGTTAGCTCAGCGGTTTGGGTGCGCTCGTCGAGGCGTAAGAAAGACGGAGAGTATCCCCGGAATAGCATCGGGGGCTCCAAGAAAAAAGGCATCCCTTCGCGTGGAGGTGAGTTGTGAAGATCGTTGCCTGCGTAAAACAGGTGCCGGATTCCGAGGCCAAGGTTTCTGCTAGCGGAGACCGGATTTCGTGGGGTGAATCGCCGCTGGTGATCAATCCTTTTGACGAGTACGCGGTCGAGGGGGCGCTGCTACAGCGAGAAGCCCACGGCGGAACCGTCACAGCTCTGTGCATCGGCCCGGATGCAGGGAAGGAAGCCCTCAAGCATGCACTGGCAATGGGCGCCGATGATGCGATTCTGGTCAGCGATAAGGGCCTGGAAAACATTGACACCCAGGATGCCGCCCGAGTTCTGGCCGCGGCCATCCAGAAGATCGGCGACGTGGAGCTGGTGATGTTCGGGCGGCAGACGCTGGATGATGGCTCGGGCTTGACGGCGGCACAGACCGCCCGTGTGCTCGGGTGGCCGATGCTCGGGTATGTCGGTCACATTGAGCTGGAGGGCCCGGCCATCAAAGTCGCACGGATCATCGAGGAAGGGCGGCAGAACGTCAAGGCCCCACTGCCGGCGATCCTGACGATTGTGCAGAGCATTGGCGAGCCCCGGTATCCGTCCTTTATCGGCATCCGCAAGGCCGCCAAAGCCGTGATCCCTGTGTGGACCATCTCAGAACTGAACGTCGCGGCTCCAGCGAGACAGGTCAAGCGCTCGGCCTTGATCACGCCGCCGGCGCACGAAGTGAGCTGCGAGTTGATCTCCGGTGAATCGCCTGCTACCATAGCGCAGTTGCTGGTCGAGAAGATTCTGGCGGAGAAGGTGCTATGAAGACCCTGGTGTACATCGATCACTTCAAGGGTGCGGTTCAGTCGGCGTCCTGGGAGGCCCTGGGCCTTGCAAAATCCTTCGGCACGGCGATCGCCCTAGTGCTCGGTCCCGGTACGGAGGACGCCTGCAGGACCGCCTTCGAGATGGGCGCGGATCAAGTGTTGTTGGCGGATGATGTCGGCCTGACCGACTATCGGGCAGAAGCATTCAGCAGCACGCTGGCCGGCATCTGCGCAGCGCAGAACCCTGATCTGGTGCTCTTGCCAACGACCACACGCACTCGCGAGCTGGCGGCCATGGCAGCGATCGACCTAGATACCGGGGTCCTGGTTGACCTCACGGGGTTAGCAAACGACGCTGGCAAGCTTGTGGCAACGAGGCCGATCTACGAGGGCAAGCTTGAAGAGCAGGTGATCTGTTCGGGGAAGCCCATCATAGCCACGCTGCGCGGGCGGGCATTCCCTCGCCCCCCCCGAGATGCCTCGCGCGGAGGTACTCCAACGAAAGTTGCCGCCAAAGCAGAATCGCAGACGTCTGTTGTAGGCTACGAGGTGGCGGAGCAGGCGCTCAACGTCTCCGATGCCAGCGTCGTAGTGTCAGGCGGACGCGGTGCATCCAACAATCCCGCGCTAACGCCGCCGGCCGGTCTGGATGAACGGGCAGCGGAAATCTGGCGGGCTCAGCAGGGCTTCAAGTTGATCGGCGAGCTGGCCACGGTGTTGGGCGGCGCTGTCGGCGCCAGCCGTGCGGCGGTGGATGGCGGGTACGTGCCGTACAGCCACCAAGTCGGGCAGACTGGCCGCGTGATCGCCCCGGATCTGTACATTGCCTGCGGAATCTCAGGCGCAATACAGCACATCGTAGGTATTCGGGCATCGAAGCTGGTGGTAGCGATCAACAAGGATGCCGAGGCGCCGATCTTCAAGGTGGCACGTTACGGCGTCGTCGGTGACCTTTTTGAAATGGTGCCCGCAATGACCGAGGCATTCAAGAAAGCGCTCGGCAAGTAAGGCGGAGGCTCCGAGAAGAACCGCAAGAGAGAGAAACGGGGTTGCAGGCCTGCAACCCTGTTTGACCGTTCGCGACACGTCCCCGATTACGCCACCAGAACTACATTGGCCGCCTGCTGGCCCCTGGGTCCCTCTTCAATTGAGAATTCGACTTTCTGCTCGGGCTCCAGCTTGCGATAGCCCTCCATCTGCAGCGCTGAGAAGTGCACAAACACATCCTCGGCTTGCTCGCGGCCGATGAACCCGTAGCCCTTGGCCGCGTTGAACCACTTGACTGTGCCAATGAAACGTTCTGACATTTCCAGATACTCCTGCATGAAATGATGGCCCGCTCTCAGCCTGCGACGGGCACGGGAGGCGGCCGCAAGATTATCATGTGGAGTGGGGAGTGTCAAGTAACCGATGGATGCGCTTGTTCCATACCGCATAGCGAGATGCAAGGTGGATCCAGGGCGGTGATGAACGGGTGAGATACGCAGCCTGCCGAATGACTTGGCGCAGCTCATCCGCCGTGCTGAAATCGGGAAGCAGCTGCGTGGATCGTCCTAGCTCCCAGCAGGTGTGGGCGTCCGAACCGACCGTCCCAGCGATGGCATGTCGTTCGGCGAATCGGCGGGCCTCGAGATTGTGGCGGGCCTCAATGCACCTGGAATTGTAGACCTCGATGGCATCCACAAATGGCAGGATGTCCACCAAGTCCGCTTCCAGCCATGCGCCCTTACGATGGATATCAAAAGGATGTGAGACGCTGATGAAGGCTCCCTGAGCTCTGAGTTCGCAAGATGGCCTCCATGGGCGCGAGTCCGGGCGGGACCTCGGTGCTGACGAAGGCGGCCAGGAGCTCCCCTTTGGTTGTCATGATCTCCTCGCCGACAATCACCCGAGTGGGATCCTTCTCCCGAGCGATCAGCGCACCCGAGATCGTATTGTGGTCCGTGATCACGACGCGATCGATGTTCCTGCCAACGGCGCACTGGACCAGACGCTGCGGCGGCACCAGGCAGTCCTTGGACCAAACCGTGTGGCAGTGAAATTCGACTCTGATCACGGCAAGCATTCTAACTCAGCGATGTTGCCCGAATAGGGCTTTTCTAATACAATCTGTTTGGATGAGTCGCCTGCCGGTTCGTAGTCGGCTTGGGTTTCACACTGTGGTGCTTCTGGTGCTCCTGCTCGCCACATGGATCTACGACTACTTATGGAGGGGCGACGGGCAGGCCGGAATCTATTCCGCTGGGCTCGACCTGGCGCTCCTGGTAATTCTTGGCTCTATCGGCTTTCTTGTATTCTCCCAGTTCGTTCTACCAGTCACAACGATTCGAAACAGGCTGCGCATTGCAGGTCGCCTGTGGCTGCATGCGTGGGGCGCTCACGGTGCGGCAATCTTCGTGCAAAACGGTCGGAAGGTCGAACGCCGAGGTGGGGCTGGGCGGGTGGGGCCTGGCCTGATCTGGGTGGACACGGCCAGCGCGGTCGTGACTCGCGTCGAGAGTGGTCCTCGGCGCGTTCTAGGCCCCGGCATACACTTCACAGACAGTGACGAGCAGATTGAGAAGACACTCAGCCTCCACACGCAGACTTGCTCAATGGGACCAAGCCAAGAGGAGCCCATCTTCGACAAGCCTCCAGAGGATGCAGGAGGGGAGCAGCGAGCACGCCACGAGGCCGCGCAGGCGAGACGCCGGGCAGCCAGCGGCCTAACGCGTGACGGCCATGAAGTTGTGCCTGAAATCAGGGTCACGTTCAGGCTGGATGGTCAGCCTGCCCCCACCGGGCAGCCGGGTTCCCGATTCGGATTCTCGCTGGAGGCGGTCGAACGCGCGGCGCGTAGTGAGGGAATTACGGTCGATCCTGCAACCTCGCGTCGCGTGCAAGTTGCCTGGAATCAGCTGCCTGGCCTGATCGCGGTCGATCTTTGGCGCGAATACCTGGCGAAGTACACGCTGGATGACCTGTTCAGCGCACGTTTTGATCCGGTTCCGGAAGTCCTGCAGCCTGAGCTACCGGTGCAAGCTGGTGAGAATCATGCTGAGTTGCAACGTGCGCCACACGGAAGGACCGCCCGTGTGTTGTGGCTGATGAACGGCCGGCTGCAACGGAGCATTGATTCGCAGAGGGGACGAACGGACGGTGGGTTCGCACGCGCCCTCGGCAAGACGGCGGTCCGCGCCAAGCCAGGCAATGCTGCCGGGAAGGGAATACACAGCGCTTCAGGTAATCGCCCACATGGTCTGGGCGCGAATGGCCCAAGCGGCCGTCCCAACGCTAGACGAGTCCGGTCGCTATGGCACGGGCCACGTACTCAGCGAGGAGTACAAGCGCCTACACGAACGTGGGCTGCAAGTGCTGGATGTGACATTGAGCGGCTTCCGTTTGGCCCCGGCGGTCGAGCAGCAAATGGTGCACCAGTGGAGATCAGCTTGGCTCGAGCATGCTGCCGGCGAACGGACCACGGTGGAGCAATTGGAGGTCCTCGCCGCCGAGTCAGGCCGCCAGCATGCCCTGTTGGATCATGCCAACGCGCTGGGCAGCGCCCTGCGGGCCGAAGCCAGGGTTTCCGTGGCCGCTGCCCTCCAAGCGTTGCTGCGCGCTTCGCACGATGAGATTCTAACGGACAAGCGGCTGCATGGCAGTGGCAGCGATGAGCTGCGGGCCATTTCGGCACTGACCAAGTGGGTCGACTCAGCGAACGATGCCTAAGGCAACCGGCAGCCACCCTGTCTCTTCTTCCAGTGCGGGCGCTGAGCTCGGCCGGCTTCTGAACCTGATTGCTGAAAGCGTCTCACTGCAACTAGATCGATCGTTTGAGTTTTCCGCGGCTGGAGCGGCTAGGCGGCGCACTCAAGCGCTCTTTGGCGGACTGCTACTGTTCGCTGCGGCCTACGGCGTCCATGAACTCGTGCGCTGGAGGATCGGGGCGTTCGCAGTTACCGGCATCGGAGCCAAGTTTGTCAACAGCGGATGCCCTGTTGATCGGATGGCGGATTCTCTTGTTGCTTGGAATTTCGATCTCTTTGGCGGTCCACTTTGCCGGCTTGTTCCTTGCGGACATCTTCGAGTTGAGTGATGCTCGAGTTGCCTGGAAGTATATCGAGCGCTTGGCCGCAGGCACCCAAGCCGATGTGCTCCACATTCGAGAGGGTCGGTTAACCGATGAAAACCGGAAATCTACGGTCATCCAAATCGGCGGTCCCGGTCGCGTTGTTGTCGACGACGACTTTGCAGTGCTTTTTGAAAAGCCGGATGGCACCCCGCATGTTGCGGGGGCATGGGATCCAGCAGGCGGCGGTCGAAGCCGGGCTCCGGCGGCGGTTGAGCTGGAGGGATTTGAGCGGCTTCGAGAGCCGTTGATCAGCTTACGTGACCAGTACATCGGAAATCCATCTGGCGATCCGCTGACGGTGGTGGGGCGAAGCCTGGACGGGCTGCCAATCAGCGTTGCGGACGTGCGCGGTGTGTTCAGCGTGCGGCGCCCATTGCGACCTGCGGGGTCTACGGATCCAGTTGAGCATCACTTTGCATTTAGCCCGCGTGATATCGAGAACCTGATCTACCAGCAATCGGTTCCGGTGCTGACATCGCTGGAATACGCCTCCGGCACTCCAGGAGACTGGACCTCTGCCATGCGGGGGCTCATCCGCGACTCGCTCCGGGAGTTCATGGCATCCAACCGCCTGGCCGACTTCCTGGCTGGAGTGGGAGCCAACGAGGTCGAACAATCGGATTTCCGTGCAGACAGTGTCCTGGCAAGAACGCTGCAGCTCTCCACGGGGGCTCCCGGGTCGCTCTCCGAGGGGTCCGGTCAGACGCCTCGATTCCGGCCGCGAACTGAATTGAGTGCCAAGTTTCGCAAATATGGCAGCGAATTCTCGACGAGAGCCCAAGAACTTGGAATGGAGCTCCACTGGATCGGCGTTGGAACATGGAACATGCCGGATGAGGACAGCCAGGATACTGTGAGCGCCAAGCAGATCGAGGCCTGGCGCCTGAATCACGAGAACGCAACGCGGGCGCAGACTCGGGCCCTGGAACAAGTCACCGAGTTAGCCCTCTTGGAGCACAAGCTGAGATTGATTCGAGAAGTTCCGCTCGCAAGGCATGCCCGAAACCAGACACGATATTCGGACAAGCTTGTTCTGATGGAATGCCTTTTGCAGGACTATTGGGAACAACTGGGTGACGCACTTGACGTGCATTATCGGTCTGGAATGCCGTCGAGGGCGCTCGACGAGCTGGAAGAGGCCGTTGCGAAAGTTGAGCAGTTGCTGAGCGTCCCGCAAATCGGTCATGTCGTCGGTGGAGGAATGGCGAGCCGGATCCGCAAGCACGAGGAATGGGACCGGAAGTTCTCGAGGGCCCTCCAGCCCCAGCCTCGAGGGCCGAGGCGCAGCAATACCAGGCCTTGCTCGGCAAGCTCAAGGGGGACTATCGGGTGGCTGAGGCCATGATTGCCAACGAGAAGCGCCGCCACGCAGACCTGGACCGCGAAAAGCTGATCGCTCGCATCGTCAAGCGATTTGAGCGCCACGGGCGTGAGGCCAACAACGGCTAACGACGTGGTGGTTCTTGCCCCGGAGGTGCGACGCGCCCTACTCGACGGTCGACCCGTCGTTGCACTCGAATTTGCCGTAATCACACACGGCCTGCCCTATCCGCAGAACCTGAAGGTCGCTCTGGAGATGCAGGCGGCCGTTGCTGCGGGTGGCGCGGTACCGGCGACCGTCGCCGTTGTTGGCGGCGATCTTCGAATGGGCCTGACGGAGGCAGACATCCAAGCGCTGGCTCACTCGAGGGGCAATCTCAAAATCGGAGTCCGCGATCTTGTTGGCGCGGCCATGCAGGGGGCCAGTGGAGGCACTACCGTAGCGGCCACGATGTTCGCAGCACAGCGGGCGGGCGTAAGCGTATTTGCGACGGGTGGGATCGGCGGCGTCCACAAGGAAGATGGGCATGATGTATCCAACGACCTCGCGGCGCTTGCGCACACGCGAATGATCGTGATCTGTGCCGGCGCCAAGGCGATCCTGGATCTGGCCGCGACGCTGGAGATGCTTGAGACCCTGGGCGTTCCCGTTCTCGGCTTCGGCACGGACGAATTCCCGGGGTTCTATTCCAGGGAGAGCGGCCTACGCACCAGTGCCCGGGCGAACTCCGTTGAAGCCGTGGAGCAGTACTGGGCACGGCATTGCGCTCTTGGATTGGAGACCGCCGTCCTCGTGGTCAATCCCATCCCTGAACCTAATGCAATCTCGCGTGATGAACTTGCGGTTTGGCTTGAACAGGCATCTGCGGAGGCTCAGGCACAAGGGGTACGCGGACAGGTGCTCACTCCGTTCCTGCTTCGCCGAATTGGCGAGATCAGCGCGGGAAAGACGATCGAGGCCAACTGCACACTGCTTGTAAACAATGCCAGGCTTGGAGGCGAGATTGCGGCCGCGTCAGCAAGGACACCATAGGACAGGAGACCAAAAGCGCATGAAAAACGAATTCAAGCTTACGGCAGAATTGCCGGCCACACCCGAAAAGGTGTTCAAGGCCTGGCTATCGAGCGACGGCCACAGTGCCATGACAGGCAGTCCTGCGAAGGTGGAACCTCGTGTCGGTGGCACATTCAGCGTGTGGGACGGGTATATTACAGGCTCGACGCTGGAACTCAAGCCCTATTCCCGGATCGTGCAAGCCTGGCGATCAGGCGAATTCGCGGAAGTCGGATCCTGATTCGAGATTGGAAATCAGTCTGGAAGCCACCAAGAATGGGACCCGACTGACACTCGTGCACACGAACATTCCGGCGGGCCAGGCTGAAAGCTACAGAGCGGGCTGGGAAGGAGTGGTACTTCACTCCCATGCAGCAGTACTTTGGCAAGTGAGACGTTCCGTGTAAGCGCCTAGCTTTGGGGTGAGCGCAACAAGTCCGTAACCAGATTCTCAGGGACCTGGACCGCGACTACTTCACCGCGGACTGTAAGTTCACCGTTGGCGGTTATCCACTCTTCGACAACGACCTTGCGTCCGTTGACGGCTTTGACTCGCCCGCGCAACTGAAGCAGAATCCCCAGGGGCGTGGGTTTCACATAATCCACTCTCAACGACGCGGTCAGGTAGCGCAGGGCCGGTTCCGAGTTCATGGGCCGCCCTTCAGCACGGTACGCCGCCGCGGCCGCGGTGCCGGTTCCATGACAATCGACCAGAGAGGCGAGGAGACCGCCGTAGACATAGCCGGGAATGGAAATGTACTTTGGATCCGGCTGGAATACGCAAATGGATTCGTCCCCATCCCAGTAGCTCTTGATCTGGTGCCCAGCCTGGTTAAGACGACCACACCCGTAGCAGTGGGCAAGGTGGTCCGGATAGTAGTCCTGGAACGATCTCTCAGTCATGGCGTGACAACCACCGTGTTCGTGGGCGCAGGAAGGGCAGCAGGTGGTGCAGATGGCGCCGGCTGACCGCCGGTCGATGCCGTGCCCGGGGCAGGGAGGAGCGACGTCGGAGTGGCGATTGCGGTCGGTGGGAGGCCCTCAACCAGGAAACGACCGCTCACGACAAATTCCTGGCCCACAAATAACTGGACCGCGTAGATCCCCGGCTTCCATTGTTCGGGCGGCGGATTCCATTCTGTGAAATACGCTCCACCCGTACCGCCGTTCCACGGGTAGCTCTCATAACTCACCAGTTCCCCTTCTCGCATCCACAAGGCAGTCCATTGAACACCCGGAAGCATGCCATCGTAGGTGAAGATCCCGTACATATGCCCCACAGGGTTTTGGAATACTGTGTTGGGCTTGACCGCAGGATAGTCACCGCCAGAGAGTGTGAACTCCAACGGCGAGAAGACGACGTCCGGATTGGGCGTGACCGTGCTTTGGAAGAGTGCCTGAATGGTCTCGGGAATATAGGGCGTCGCGCTGGCGGTCGGCGTGGGTGATTCGATGGGAGTGTCGGTTATGGTGGGAGTGAGGGTAATGGTCGGCGAGAGCGTGATCGAAGGAACGGGGGTGATGGACGGCGTGAGAGACGGAGTCGGCGAGGGCGGGAAGTACTGATACGCGACCGGAAGCCCGTAGATTGGAACAGCCACCCCAATCAGGAGCAGGATAACGGCGAAACCCAACCGGCGCCAGCCAGCAGCCTCGCGCTGCTTTCTTAGGTGGTAAAACGTCATTCTGCGCGCGGCCTGGATCGTCCGAATCCCACCGCGCACACTCAAGATCGCGAACAGGACGAACACAAGCACCAGCGCGATGGTTCCGGCCTGGAGGTCCACAGCCGGCATTATACTGCCTGCAACGCGTCAACACTCCTTCGGCCGGTTCTTGCCGGCTTGCTCATGGCCGCCGGAATTCACGCACGGTAGAATAGCCATCATGGATGAACTGGTTTTCCTTAAGCTGGGTGGGTCTTTGATCACCGAGAAGACGAAACGCTATGTCCCTCGGCCAGAGAAGTTGCTTGCCCTGGCTCGGGAAATCCGCGCTGCCTTGGACCAGGCGGATGAACTGAAGCTTGTCCTTGGGCATGGTTCCGGATCTTTCGGCCATTTCGCCTTCATTGAACACCTGAATCCTGCCGTGTACCCTACATCCACGCGCGCAAGGCCCCGAACGGAGGCAGCCTATTGGAGTGGCGTGGCCGAGGTTTGGTATCGGGCATCTCAGCTCAATCGACATGTAATGGATGCACTCCGTGAGGCCGGCGTCCCTGCGGTCTCTTTGGCACCGTCTGCAGCCGCGACAACAAACGATGGGATGATCTCGCGCTGGGAGATCGGGCCGCTACAGGCGGCTTTGAGTTCCGGGCTGCTGCCTGTGATCTTTGGAGACATTGTGTTTGACCCCATCCAGGGAGGCAAGGTGCTTTCCACAGAAGTCTTGATGAGGCACCTGGCGCTCGAGTTGAGGCCAGCCCGAATCCTGTTGGCCGGCCTGGAGGAGGCGGTATGGTCCGATTTTCCCGGCCGGTCGATTCCGATTCGCCGAATTACTCCCGAAAACATAGGGACTGTGTCCGCGAAGATCGGGGCCAGTGACGGGACAGACGTGACTGGGGGCATGAAGTCAAAAGTGGAGGAGATGCTTTCCCTGGTGCAGGCAGTGCCCGGTCTCACGGTGCAGATCTTTTCGGGGGAAATTGCGGGAAATCTCCGGCGGACATTGAGCGGAGAGGTGGTCGGAACCTTAGTCACCCGTGACTGAAGTGCCTTCGGGCATGGATATTTGGCATTGTGAAAATTTTCCATAATAGGCTAGAATTGGGGGCAAAGGAGCTCACATGGCAATCAAACCCCAAAAAGCCAGAACAACGGCTGCGAAGAAGCGGGCCAGCGGCAAGAGCAGACGAACGGCAGGCGCGGCCCGGGTGGCTACCTTCGCGCCAACCCGGCTGAAGCTGAGACGACCCGTCCCCTCCGACATCGAGATCGCTCAAGAAGCGAAGCTGAAACCAATCCTCCAGGTCGCTCGGGAGCTCGGCATCCGGGAATCTGAGTTGGAGCTCTTTGGGCCGTTCAAAGCAAAGGTGAAACTGGAAATACTGGAACGTTTGAAGGGCCGACCCAATGGGAAGTACATTGACGTGACGGCCATTACGCCAACTCCACTCGGCGAAGGCAAAACGACAACAACGGTCGGGCTTTCACAGGCGCTCGGCGCGCACCTTGGCAAGAGGGTCATGACGGCGATTCGTCAGCCCTCCCAGGGACCGACTTTTGGCATCAAGGGCGGCGCGGCCGGCGGCGGCTACGCCCAGGTAATCCCGATGGAGGACTTCAATCTGCATCTAACCGGCGACATCCATGCCATAACGGCGGCTCACAACCTGTGCGCGGCGGCATTGGACGCCCGTGTAATGCATGAGTTGCTGCAGGACGATGCCAAGCTCTTTGATGCCTTGTGCCCACCGAATAAGAAGGGTATCCGTCGGTTCTCGCCAAGCATGCTGAGGAGGCTGAAGAAGCTGGGCATCAACAAGACCGATCCTGAGATGTTGACGCCCGAGGAGCGGACGCGCTTCGCCCGGTTGGACATCGACCCAGCCACAATCACATGGCGGCGTGTAATCGACGTCAACGATAGGATGCTGCGGCAGGTCGAAGTCGGCTTGGGTCCGGATGAAAAAGGATTTGAGCACCGCTCCGGCTATGACATCGCCGTGGCCAGCGAGATCATGGCGATTCTTGCGTTGACAACGGGGATCGCCGATATGCGCGATCGCCTGGGAGCAATGGTGCTGGCCACCAATAAGCGTGGCGAAGCCGTCACTGCCGAGGATCTGGGCGTCGCCGGTGCCCTGACCGTGCTCATGAAGGATGCGATCAAGCCGAACTTGATGCAGACGTTGGAGGGAACGCCGGCCTTCGTCCACGCCGGACCGTTCGCCAACATCGCCCACGGCAACAGCTCCATCCTGGCCGACAAGATCGCTTTGAAGCTGGCTGACTACGTGATCACGGAATCGGGCTTTGGAGCCGACATCGGCATGGAGAAATTCTTCGACATCAAGTGCCGGTTCAGCGGGCTCATCCCACAGGTCGTGGTGCTGGTCGCCACGGTGCGCGCGCTGAAGATGCACGGCGGTGGTCCAAAGGTCGTGGCGGGAAAGCCGTTGGCGGCCGAGTACACGGACGAAAACCTCGACCTACTCCGCAAGGGCCTGCCCAACCTTGAACGGCATGTTCAGAATGCACTCAAGTACGGAGTGAACGTGGTGGTGGCCGTGAACTCATTCTCCGCTGATACGCCCGCGGAAGTGGAGCTCGTGCGAAAGGCCGCATTGGAGTTTGGCGCGATGGACGCCGTGGTCTCAACGCACTGGGCGGACGGCGGAAAAGGCGCCATCCGGTTGGCGGAGGCGGTTGTCAAAGCAGCGAACAAGCCGAGCAACTTCCGCTTCCTATACCCCGTGGAAATGCCTATCAAGGAGAAGATCGAGACCATAGCCCGGGAGATCTATCGCGCCGACGGGGTGGACTACAGTCCAGAGGCAGAGGAGCAGATAGCCCGCTACAACCGGCTTGGCTTCGACAAGTTGCCAATCTGCATGGCCAAGACGCATCTTTCCTTCACCGCGGATGCAGCCATTAAGGGAGCCCCAACCGGATTCCGCGTCAGTGTGCGCGAGGTGCGCGCGTCCGTAGGCGCTGGGTTCATTTATCCGCTACTTGGAAAGATGAGCACCATGCCGGGACTGCCCACTCGGCCAGTTTTCTACGACGTGGACTTGGATCTCAAGACGGGGAAGGTAGTAGGCCTATTCTAGGCGCCGCGCCCACCCTCTGTTAACTGGCAGCCCCCGCCGTAGCGGGGGCTGCTTTCGTGCGGGACCTAGTTGGGGGTAAGCACCTGAGGCAGCGGACAAGCGCCCAATTCAACGGTCACGACGCCGGAGCCGGCCGAATTGCCACCAATCGGCGCGCAACATTGTTGGGCGGCATCGAAGCCGAATCCGTCCTGGCACTGGCCCGTGCCAGTCTGCAGGTTGGAACCTCCACAAGCCGTGTTGGTGAGCTTGAGGTCAAAGCGGTAGAGTTCCTTGCCGAAGCAGGTGATGACGGACTTGCCATCTACGACCGCACCGCTGTCGTTGCAGGTGAAATCGCCAGATTTGTCCAGGACTTCAAACGAGGTTCCCGTCGGAACGAGCACGTTCGTGTAAGGCATCTTGTTGACGCAGTCGATCTGGTTTTGTTCCGCCGTCGGAACCTGGCACGCCGCTCCGGTCTGGCACACGGGCGCAAACTCCACGGCCGCCACAGGCTGGCCGACAGCTCCGCTGGGGGGTTGGGTCGGAGCAACCGCTGTTGGGGCGCAGGCCGCGGCCACCACAATGGTCAAACAGGCCGCAGCCACCAATACACTTTGTTTCATCTTCATTTGCTTCTCCTTGTATGGGTCCATGATGTATTCAGGGTAGTTGATATCAGTTTACGGCCGCCGTGCAAATAGGAGATATGTCCTACCCGCGGCAGACAGGCGTGATTCGTCAACCGCTTCGCCTTATTCATCGGCGGCTGCTGCGGCGGCGGGCAACGCCGTGGCCTGGCGGCTCAAAGACTTAGCTGAGCCTAATGTGGGGGTAGACCAACGGAGAATATCTGGCCTGTCTCGTCTTCGAACAAGAGATGCAGGTCCGCAATCTGTGCAAGTTCATCCGGGGCAACGATATGATGGTATTGGTTCGGAGTGAACCAAACCAGATAGCCAGGCCGCTCGGGCCATACCGACTCGAGCCGCCCGACGGCAGCCGCCCTCTCAGCGTGGGATAGCGTTTGATCCACAAATGGCAATGGCAGGACGGGATGCGCGAAGATGAACCACACAATATTGACATAGTTGCTATACACAACTGCGCCGGGGTCGTGGGCAAGCATCTTTTCAGCCGCCTTGACGACACTCATCTCACGAAATTGTGCGGAGTTGGCGATATTGTAGTTGGTCGGCTCGCCTTGAACGAGGGCTTGCTGCAGGTAGGAGTGCACGGCGTACACAGGGTAAGCGGCCCACACCACGAATACCGCAGAAAGCGCCCATTGGGTTCTGCCGGACAATCCGCCGAGGTGTGGCAGCACCAAGGCATGCAGGACCGAGAACAACAATGCAACCACAATCGGGAGCAAGATGACATAGTAGCGATCGGACGTGAGGTCCAAGTGATCGGCCGTGACAACGGTGAAGGCCATCAGAATGAAGTACACGGCCGCAAAGACGAGCCCGGGCCAGAGCATGTCTGAGCCAATCTGGTGCAACCAAGCGGCCCAGTGCCGGCGTCGGTTCAGGAACGCCAGGAGCAGGACCAGCACTGAGAGCGGCAGCCACGGACGAAGGATCAGCCAATCCAGGGGCCCCCAACGCGGCACAAACCACCACAGGATCTTCGTGAGCGACAGGCCGATGTTCTGCAGAGGCAGCATGGCGCCCAATTCGCGGGGCCCAAACGGGCCGCCGCTAATCGGCATATTGTGCAGGACCACCCAGGCGGTGATAGGGACGGCCGAAACCAGCCAGGGCACGGCGCCCTGCCTGAGTGCCCGCCAACCCAGACGTCGCAGAACAACGATTCCAGCCACACAGAACAGCACAATTCCGAGATAACGCTGAAGTGTTGCAAGGCCCGCGGCAGCGCACAGAATCCAGAGGGCGCGGCGGCTGCCGGACCGAAGGTAGTCCGCGGCAGTCAGCAGAAATACGAAAAGGAGCGCCTCGAAAAGCGGCTCCGAGGCGACGTTGGCGTGGATCCGAAGTAGTGAGCGAGAGAAGAGCAGGATCAGCGACCCCGCTACTGCATATATGGGTGAGTTGCCGAACACCGCAAAAAGCCATGAACCGGCCAGCCAGATATTGATGCCGAAGAGCGCAACGTTCAGGAACCAGGCCGCCTGAAACGTACTCAGGCCGCTGGCCCAACTCACTCCGGCAATAAGTATGGGATACAGGGGCGGCCAAAGCACCAACGGCGAGCCAACCATGTCGACGAAGCCTCTGCCGGCCAACAGGCTGTCGGCCGTGGAGAGGTTTCTCGCCGCATCCGAGGACACGCCCGCGCCATAGCGCGAGGTCGCGATCATTGCGAAGATTATGCCAGTCAGCGCCGTGCACACGAGAAAGACCCGATAGCGCACGTCGAGACGACCATTGTCAAACATTGGCAAACATTATAATTGAGCGGATGAATGCAACGAAGCCGCCTACACTAACCGAGTACGTAGCGAGAGTCCGGTCCGGTGAAACAAGCCCATCGGAGATCTGGCGTGCATGCTCCAATCAGATCGAGCGACTGAACCCTTTGCTGAACGCTTTCATCACGCGGCTGGACCTAGAAGGTACATCCACCATGGATACGCGCGCCGAAGTTGCCATGTCCGAGCAAGCCTTGGCGGGCGCACCCATCGCGATCAAGGACCTGTTCGAAACCGAGGGTGTTCGGACCACCGCGGGATCGCTTTTCTTTAAGGCCTTCATCCCCGCACAGGACGCCACAGCAGTCGCAAGAGTTCGTGCAGCCGGCGGAAGGGTGATCGGCAAGACCAACACGCATGAGATCGCCCTGGGAGTTACCACCGTCAATCCCCATTTCGGCGCGTGCCGGAATCCGTGGAACACGGATCGCGTTTCCGGCGGATCATCTGGTGGCTCGGCGGTGGCAGTCTCGACTGGCATGGCACTGGCTGCCCTGGGAACGGACACAGGAGGGTCCATACGCATTCCGGCTGCGTTGTGCGGTGTGGTTGGTCTTAAGCCGACCTTCGGACGCGTTAGCCTGCGCGGGGTAATCCCACTCTCCTGGAATCTGGACCACGTTGGTCCGCTCACGCGAAGCGTCGAAGACGCGGGCCTGATGCTAGAAATCCTCGCCGGTCGGGATGAAGGCGATCCGACGTCGGTGGATGCTCCCCTGGAAATTCCCGGGAAGCACCTTAACGCCGGCATACAGGGATGGCGCGTGTTGCTCGCGGGCGGAGAGTATGTTGAGGACTGCGATGCCGATGTTCTTCGCGCCGTGCATGAGGCGGCCGCCGTGTTTGAACGGATGGGCGCTCGTGTTGAGCAGCGGGACCTATCCTTCCTTCGGGAGGCGGCCCTGGCCAACGCCCTCATGACCCAAGCTGATGCGGCGACAGTCCATAGGGAGCGGCTGGCCTCGCAGCCGCAGCTATTTGGCGCAGATGTCAGACTGAGACTGGAAACTGGCCGCGATGTTCCGACCGCGGACTACGTCACCGCTCGCCGGACCCAGACGGAACTCCGGCACCGCTTGCAGCAGCTGATCACAGAGTACGCGGTCATCCTGCTGCCGAGCACACCCATCACCGCTCCACCAATTGAGGGCAGCAACGCCGTTGAACAGGCGCGGAGGCTGACGCGATTCACGGCACCGTTCAACCTTACGGGCCTGCCGGCGATCTCAATCCCAGGCGGCTTCAGCCCGAGCGGAATGCCGATCGGGTTACAACTGGTGAGCGGACCCTGGCAAGAACGAGCGCTGCTACAAGCGGCGCGCAGCTACGAGCGAGAGATGAACTGGGCGGCGCATCTCCCCGCCGTATTGTGAGAGGCGCGGTCACACATTTGAGCAGGGCCTTCACCACAAGGCCATTACTTGGGCGACAGATCCCTGGCGCTCCTGCCACTCGCACAACGGGTTGATCTTGCAGATGGCCTCGTTGGTGATGACGCTGCAGGTATCCTCAGGGATTTGTGCACAGCGCGGAATGTTCAGAGTGACGGTCATGCAGCCAGGTGCGCTCAGGCTGATCTCGTGGGGAATGCAGGTGTTCTTGTCCGTGTCGAACGCAAAGCCCACTGGGCAGCCTGGATACACACCGCCGGCATTCGCCTGACAGCACTGGTAAGCCGAATCGTAGGAGTAGCCGGCGACGCAACCCTGGAAGGTCTGCGCGGCCAATTCAGGATCGGTGATGCCATAGGGAGCGTCGGCGCCAGCCGCGGGCGAAACGCAGGCTCCATACTGCCCGTCAAAGTACGTCCCTGGCGCGCACTGGCCATTCTGACTGAGCCCAAGGGCGCAGATCTTGGTCTCGCCGCGTTCCACCAGGTTGTAACCCGAGGGGCAGCCCGCGACACCGGCCGCGCGGTCTATCGGCGCATAGATGCAAGCTGAGGTGGAAGTATCCAGACTGTAGCCAGGATCGCAAGCGACCGCCTCGCCAGTCTCGCTGGGTGCTCCGGAACAAGATGGGTTGCACACGGTCAACTTGCCGCTGGACAGATCAGGCCCCGCGCAGGTCACCAGTCTCTCGCCATTGACAACGGCATCAGTGCAGTCATAGCCGGGAGACGTGATGCGATAGGTCGCTGCATCGGGGATCGTGATCGTCGCAAAGCCCTTGCGCCCGGTACAGTAGTTGTTCTGGGTGCCCACGGCGGGGAGCTCACATGTGTTGTCCGAGGCGCCCGCACCGGTTGGCACGAATGAGCTGAGCTGGCAATATGGAGCCAGTGCACTAGGCTGCGGCACAGCACAACGAAAACCAAGCTCACTGCTGTGGTACGCCGAGGCGCCGAAGTGGCGGACGGCGGATGCCAGAAGCGGTTTCTCAGTCTCGTAGCTTGAACCCCGCAGCACGTGCGAACTCCCGGATGCAGGACCAGTCGGATTACGGGCAGCCATCGAGTTCATAGGCATGCTCGTCGTAAAAGTCATTCACCCACTGAAACACATTGCCGGCCATGTCATAGGCGCCGTACGGGCTGCGACCATCAGGGAAGTCCAGCACCGAACTGGAGTGACTGAGGCACCCTTTGTAGTTGGCCAAGCTGCAGCTCGGGTCCGCAAGCCCCCAAGGATAAACCGCTCCGCTTTCGCCTCGAGCCGCCTTTTCCCACTGTGCTTCCGTAGGCAGCTGCCCCTGCGCCCAGCCACAGTAGTTCGCCGCCATGTCCCAAGTGATGCCTACGACGGGAAAATCACCGTAGAGGGGATTGGAATAGACCGGCGAGCCAACCTCCTGCGCCGGAGGCGCGCAATTGCCCGTGGCCGCACACTGTGTGTACATCTTGTTGGTCACTGGCGTGGAATAGATCCAGAATGGATCAAGGTAGATGGTCTTGACAGGAGTGCTGCCCTGATCATTGCCCATGGCAAAATCGCCGCCCGGAATGTACAGGAGCTCAGCGCCATCGATCCATAGCATTGAGCTGCCTGCCTGAACACCGGCCAGTGCGGCTGGCGCCAGAGTGGGCCTCTCCGTAGCTGGCACCTCGGTCGGTGGTGGCTCCGTGGGCGCCGGCGGCGGAGACGTCGGGGTGGCTGTGGCGGCCGGTGCGCAAGCCGCGGCCAGAACGACCGCCATCATGATCAGTCCAAGAAGTTTCATTCGGTCACTCCTCACGGCTGAAGATTATACCCCGCAGCTTTCTGGCACTCTTGGCCCCCCTGGGCCCCACAGGAACTGACTTAGGCGACCCGAAGGGCGAGGCACCTAGGGCTCGGGGCACTTACGGCCGACCGCCAGACACGAACAGGTGGTGGGGCAGAAAACCAGATTTCTAATGCTGCAGAGCTCCACGGTCAGTTCGCACAGGTTGCCGCAGACCGGTGGGTTGATGGCCTCGGAGACTCCCGGCGGCGTCTTGACCAGATCCGCGGGCAAGCACGAGTACTCCGCCTCTCCAATCTCCGTGAAACTCCAGCCCACCGGACAGACCGGGAAGTCAACCGGGCTTCCGCCGGAGATGACACAACAGTGAGACACCGGATCATAGAACTCCCCGCTGGGACACTCGATCCCCTGACTGTGCGCGCCCTTCCACGCGCATTGCCCGCGAGCGGGGTCCAGCTGATAACCCAGGGGGCAGTCCCCCTCGGGGACATCCTGATAAATGCAGCGCGAGCTCAGCACCGCCGTTGACGGCCTGCGACACTGATAGGCGATCGGGTACGAGCCGGGGCTGCCTGAGAGCATGGTGCAGCCGACAATACCGCCAAAGGAGGCGTTGGGATCGCGCGGCTGATCGTTGTGGAAGGTGACCACAGCCCCACCGCCATATCGACACGCTGTGGCCTGCACATCAATCGAGAGGTTGGGACAAGTCACGGATACGCCGCCGGTGCGACTCTCGGGGATGACGGGCGTCAGGCTGCAGGCGGGAGCCAACGCGGCGGGCTGGCTCACCACGCAGCGAAATCCAAGATCAGGGCGGTGGTCATCAGGGTCCGCGTAGGACCTGCCGTAGGAGAGAAGTTGACTGGGAGTGCTTCGGTAGCCGGAAGACCTGATGACCCGTGCACGGCCCTCCAGCGGCCCCGGAGGATCGCCCGACGGTCCGGTTTCATAGTAGAGGGGATCGTACCAATCCGCGACCCACTCGTAGACGTTGCCAGCCAGATTGAGCGCACCATATATGCTCCGGCCATCCTCCGGCCGGAGAACATCGTCTGTGTGTTTCAGGCAGTTGGCGGAGTTCGCGAGGTCGCATGTCGGAGCGGCATCCCCCCAAGGGTAGATCCTTGCATCCACGCCGCGGGCGGCTTTCTCCCATTGGGCTTCGGTCGGCAGATCACCTCCCATGAATTCGCAATAAGAGCCGCGCTTGTTCATAGGAGACTCCCACGACCGGACGCTGCGTGGCGGCAAAGGCGTCATATTCACGGTTGTCATCAGAATTCGGAGGAGCGCACCAGCCCTGGGCAACGCATAGCCCGAACTGCCGGTTGGTCACCTCGGTTGCGTAGATCCAGAAGTCACTGAGGATCACGCGGTGTTCCGGATTGTCGGCCGTGCCATGCCCCATGACGAATTCCCCATGGGGAACTGCCACGAGCGTGGTGCCGTCGGCATGCACGAACGAGGCACCCAATTCCACCGGCGGCACAAGCACGACCGGTTCCGGAGTCGCTGTCACCGCCGGGGCCGTCAGAGTAACAGGTGCGGGGGTCTGCGGGGCTGAGCAGGATGTTAAGAGAGCAGCCAGGAGGGCGAGCCCAGCCTGAGGTCGGCCGATTTTCACTCAGGGCATTATATCCGCCGGTCTCGGAAGATGTCCCGCCGAGGTCGGGCAAGCCACCTACGTGCCCAGTCGCCGGGCAATCTGCCGGAAGTGATCGAGCGCAGAGGGGTCAGTCAGCGCATCCTCATTCATCACGGGGCGTCCATTCATGATATTGGCCACAGCGCTCTCGACCTTCTTCATGTTCAGTGTATACGGGATGACCGGCGTCTCGAGAATCAGGGCTGGCACGTGGCGCGGGGAAGCCTTCTCCCGCAGCGTGGTTCGGATCTTCTGCTCCAGCTCGGGTGTCAGCGAGGCTCCCGGAGCCAGTTTTACGAAAAGAAGCACGCGTTGATCATCGTGCCAATCCTGGCCCACTGCAAGGCAGTCAGCCACCTCATCCACTTTCTCCAGCTGTGCGTATATCTCAGCCGTGCCGATGCGAACGCCCGATGGCTTCAGAACCGCATCCGATCGGCCGTAGAAGGTGATACCTCCCGTGTCCGGATGGATGAGCACGAAATCACCATGCCGCCAGACGCCGGGGTATGTATCAAAGTACGCGGCGCGATATCTGGAGCCATCGGCATCCTTCCAGAAATACAGCGGCATGGAGGGTGAAGGAGCCTCACAGACGAGTTCTGCCTCCACGCCCAGCACGGGCTGTCCCCGCTGATCGTAGGCGCGCGACTTTCATGCCAAGAGCAGGCGCCTGGAGTTCGCCGGCATACACAGGAAGCGTCGGGCTCCCGGCGGCGAAACAGCCATTGATGTCTGTGCCACCTGAGATCGAATTGAAGTGCAGATCCGTTTTGACGTCCCTATAAACGTAGGCGAAGCCCTCGGCGGAGAGGGGCGAGCCCGTCTGGGAGATCTCGCGCAGGGCGGACAGGCTGAAATGTAAACGCGGCGAATAGCCTTCCTTGCGTAGAAAATGGAGGTAGCTTGCACTGCAGCCAAAGACCGTAACACTCTCGTCCTCGATGAGGCGCCACATCGCTGCGGTATCGGGGTACGTGGGGCTACCGTCATACAGCACGACGCAGGCACCGACAGCGAGGGAGCTGAGGAGCCAGTTCCACATCATCCAACTGCAAGACGTGATGTAGAAGATCTTGTCCTCGCGGCTGAGGTCCGTGTGCAGAATCAGTTCCTTCAGGTGATTGAGTAGCACCCCACCGGCTCCCTGAACCATGCATTTCGGCTTGCCAGTTGTGCCGGATGAGAACATGATGAAAAGGGGATGGTCGAACGGCAGTTGCTCGAAGACCGGCTCGATGGGGGCCGACGCGAGGAACTCGTCCCAAAGGATCGCATTGGGAAAAAGATCCAGACCAGGGCTTGATCCCACAAAAGGCACGACGACGACACGTTTCAAAGACGGTAACCCCCGTGCAAGCTCTGCGGCCGCGGGAAGGGTATCGAACAGCCGGCCCTTGTAAAAGTATCCGTCCGCTGTGAAGAGGACCTTCGGCTCCACCTGCCCGAGGCGCTCCGTTGCGGCGGCTGCGCCGATGTCTGTGGCACACGATGACCAGACCGCTCCGACACTGGTGGCAGCCAGCATAGCGACGGCCGTTTCGATGAGGTTCGGCATGTAGGCCACCACCCGATCGCCGGGGCGAACGCCGGCCCGGCGCAAGGATTCCGCGAGGCGGCCTACCAGTTCATATAGCTGAGCATAGGTCAAGCTGGCGGATCGCGGCCCTTCGCTCCGGAAGACGAAGGCTGGTCTGTCGTCGCGGAACCGCAGCAGGTTCTCAGCAAAATTCAAGCGGGCACCGGTGAACCAGCGTGCTCCAGGGAAATGAGAAATATCGTCGATCACCGACTCATAACTTTGGCTCGCCCGGATGTCGGCGAAGTCCCACATCACTGCCCAGAAATCCGCTATCTCCATGACCGACCAGTCATACAAATCGCGGTAGGAGCGAAGACCCAGCTGATGGGTACGGTTTACGTGCTGGATGAAGTGCGTGAGGTTTGCGTCACGCACGCGATCGGCGTTTGGGCGCCAGAGTGGAACGCGTGGGCGGGGCTCTTTGCTCATATCAACGGCGATATTGGCAGGGGCCTGAGCCTCACGGCTGCTTCTGCATACAGCCGATCAGGCTGGCTGCCTCGCCTTGCGGAGACTTGTCCGTCAAGGCCAAGACCGGCACCGACGCCAGCATCAACGCCTCACGCGTGCTCTCTGACTTCCAGCGCCGCGGCAGGAGGCCAACGGAACCACCGACTGCGCCCACCGAGTCCGACATATCCTGCGCAGATACGGCCAGCCGGGCCAAAGAGCTGATTGGACGGCCGTGCAGCACGGTTCGATCGAAGAAGTCCTGGATATCGACGGTCGGCGCGTAGGTCCACACCTGGACCTCATGATCGGCGCCGCCCACATCGCGCCAATTGCTTAACTGTCCGGAGAAGAGCGCCTCCACCTGGGTCGTCGAAAGCTGGCCAGCGAATGCTTCAGGGTGCGTCACTACGAGAAGGTCGTCGATTCCAACCTGGTACGCAGGCACCGTAAGTGATCGTGGCTCAGTGAGGCGCAGGACTACTTCCGCTTCAGCCGGCGACGAGAGAACGATGGCGAAGCCAGAAGGGGCGCAGTCATAGGCAGCCGGTAACCAGGGGACGGCGGCGGCCGTGGCATACACGCGCAACGGTAGCAGGGTCTCGTTCGCACCCGGGGCGCACGCCGAGAGAATCACCAGCCAGAGCCCAACTTGCGCGATGCGCCGCTGCATGTGGCGATCTGCCTATACGGACCGCAGGACAAAGCATGTCACGCCCAGGATCAGGCAGTAGGCAGCGAAGCTGTACAAGCGATGGCGGCCGACAAACCCGATCAGCCAGCGGATGGAAAGCCAACCGGCCAGTGCGGCAGCCAATAGGCCCCACGGCAGCACGGGCAATAAGCCTCCCAGGGCGCCGCGCTGCACCACGCCCAGAGTTCTCGTACGCGCCTGCGGCCAGCATCACGGGTGCTGACATGAGGAAGGCGAAACGGGTGGCACCGGAACGATCGAAATTGCGCAGCATCCCGCCGCCAATGGCCGCGCCCGAGCGCGACGCTCCGGGAAACACGGCCAGGACTTGAAAGGCGCCGATCACCACTGAATTGAGCCAACGCATCGTGTCGAGCCGTCTGTCCTGGCGGCCAAACCACTCCGCCACCGAGAGGATGCCGGCGGCGGTCAGGAATCTGATCCCGGCCTCCATCAAGGGGTCACCGAACAAGCCTTGGACGAGATCCTTAAGGAGGAATCCGGCAACCAGGGCTGGCACGGTGGCTAAAACGACGTACCACGCCTGCCGGTTGACCATTGAGGAAAACGGCCGGGCCAACAATGATGTAGCGAGCGCGATGAAGTCCTTGCGGAAGTAGACCAGCAGGGCTGCAATGGCACCTAGCTGGACGATCACGAGATACGAAAACATGTCCGCGGATGGCGGAATATCAAGGACGCGCTGAAGCAGGAGCATGTGTGCAGTGCTCGAGATCGGCACGAACTCCGTCAATCCCTCTACGAGGCCGAACAAGATCGAATACCAAATGCTCATGGGGCCTCTCTCGCCATGCCGGAGCCGAGCGCAGGGACGCGGATGGAATTCTCCAGACGGACGGCGTTGCCACCCCAGGCCGAGAGCCACGTCGGAAGGCGTGCCTCAAAAGTACCCTGCAGGATCGAGGCGCGGACTTCGGCGACCAGGCGGATGAGGGCGCGGAGATTGTGCATGGACAACAGAGTTCCGGCAAGCAATTCCCTCGCGCTGATGAGATGACGCAGGTAGGCTCTGCTGAAGTTCCGGCATGTGTAGCAGTCGCAATCCGGATCAATTGGCGCTTCATCCCGCGCAAAGCTCGCATTCATAAGGTTCAGCCGACCCGTCCGCGAAAAGGCGGCGTGATGTCGGGCGAGGCGCGTTGGCAAAACACAGTCAAAAACATCCACGCCGCGGGCGATTCCCTCGAGAAGATCCTCTGGGGTACCCACACCCATCAGGTAGCGCGGCCTGTCTGCCGGCAAGACCCGTTCGAGCACGTCCAACACGCCGTACATGTCGGCTTTGCTCTCGCCAACCGAAAGGCCGCCGATGGCGATGCCCGGCGTGCCCAAGCCGGCGATGAACTCAGCAGAGCGGGTGCGGAGAGAGAGGTCGACGCCGCCCTGGACGATGGCGAACAACGCTTGATCCGCCCGGGACTTTGCGCGCAGGCTGCGTTCGGCCCACTGGTGGGTGCGCTCAGTGGCTTGAGCAATGTACGCTCGATCAGCCGGATCGGAGCACTCATCAAAGGCCATGATGATGTCGGCGCCGAGATTTTCCTGGATTCTGATCGAGGCTTCCGGCGTCAGGCGGCGTTCAGAGCCATCGATGTGACTTCTGAATGTGACTCCGTCCGCATCCACTCGACGAGTCTTGGCCAGGGAAAACACCTGGAACCCACCCGAGTCGGTCAGGATGGGACGCGTCCAGTTCATGAATTGGTGCAGCCCGCCCAACTCGCGAATGACATCATCGCCCGGGCGCAGATGCAAGTGATACGTATTCGCGAGAACCAGAGTTGCGCCCGTGTCCTCAACCTGTGCGGGGGTCAACGCCTTCACAGCAGCCTGAGTCCCGACCGGGGCAAACAGGGGCGTGCACAACTCGCCGTGGGGGGTTTGGAAGGTCCCCGCGCGGGCCTTACCGCTTGTCGCCGCGACCCTGAATTCGAACATCGGAGCGATTATAAGCGCAGCGGACCCACGGGCCTGATTCATCTGGGGCCTTGGACGTCAGCACCGGCGAGACGCAGGCAAGGCATGGCCCAAGCGCAAGCTAAGGGCTTCTTTGAATCTCGCATGGGGTCACGCGCGTTTGATCATGCTCGCAGCCCGGATGTGCCGGCCCGGATCGCTGCCCGGACAATGGTGGTTGCTTGCGGAGAGGCCGTGGGCAGAGGAGTTCCGGGTGGGGGGGCGGATTCGGAGACAGAGGGAAGTGGGGTGGCGGTGGATGAGGGAAGTGCGGTTTGAGTCAGACTCGGCGTGGCGCTAGGCGTGGGTGAAGGCGTTACGGTCGATGTGAATGTCGGCGTTGCCGTGGGAGAGGCGGTTGGCGTGAATGTGGAAGTCGGCGTGGAAGTTGGGGATGGCGTCGCGGTGGGGGCGGTGCTCACCTCCAGAGTCCCATCGCGGACGGCCGCAATCAGCAGGTAACCAAGGGCACCCACCAGGCAAAGCAATAAGAAGAGGTCGATCAGTCTTTTCATGTACGTCCTTGTGCCGCTTCAGCGAGGTCCGTTGACCATTTTCACGTGCGGTATTCGGATTATAGCCACTGGTCGCTGACGGGCAGTCCATCATTCGTCCTACCCTAGCGACTCCGGGGTCGTGCGCTTATACTCCTCTGGCGCGCCCCGGAGCAATGACGATCATGCAGAAACGATGGCACATTGCCGACCCAATCGCCGCCCAGGCCGACCACAACCTTCAGGCTTACCATCCTGTTCTCCGGCAACTGCTATTCAATCGCGGCATCAGCACGGCCGAGGCGGCAGCGTCCTTCGTCAAGTGCGAGGCAGGCTTCGATACCGATCCATTGGGTATGAAGGGCATGCAGGCGGCCGTGGAGAGGATAGCAACGGCCATCAGTCGAGATGAGCCAATTGTCGTGTACGGCGACTATGACGTCGATGGCGTCACGGCCACCGCACTAATGATCCAGGTGCTCGAGGCACTTGGCGCGCATGCGCGGCCATACATACCTAACCGCTTCGATGAGGGCTACGGACTCAACACCGAAGCACTCGATCACCTCAAGACCGAGGGGGCGCGGCTAGTTATCACGGTCGACTGTGGCATCCGCTCACCCATGGAGGCGCAGCACGCCCTGGATATTGGGGTGGACTTGATCATCACCGATCATCATCACCCGGCGGACGGGCCGCTTCCGCCAGCTCTTGCGATTGTGAATCCTGAAACAAGCAGGTGATGAGTACGCGGACAAGAACCTGGCGGGCGTTGGAATTGCCTACAAGCTGGCAGGGGCGCTCACAGACCACCTCGTCGGCACCCACATACCTGCCTACCAACTGGACCTGGTGGCATTGGGCACGGTCGCGGATCTGGCGCCGCTTGTCGGCGAGAACCGGCACCTGGTCCGGCGTGGGCTGGATGAGATACGACATACTCAGCGCCAGGGCCTGTATTCTCTTGCGCAAGTTGCATCGCTCAAGATCCAAAACACCACTGCGTCGAGCATCGGATTCATGCTGGGACCGCGGCTCAATGCCGCGGGCCGGCTGAAGTCCGCGAAGGCCGCGCTCGAACTGTTGCTGACCGCCGACCCGCTGCGCGGCGGGCAGTCTGGCGCAGGAGCTCGAGGCCAGCAATCAGGAGCGGCAAGCGGTGACGCGGGAAACCCAGGCCGAGGCTGAACGGTTGGCGACAGCCGACGGAGAAGAGCCGGCGTTACTTTTCGCGGTCGACGAGCACTTCAATCCCGGCGTTGTTGGACTGGCAGCTTCCAGGCTGGTTGAGGCGCATTATCGACCGGCAGTCGTGGCTGCCAAGGGACCCGACGAAACGCGCGGCTCATGCCGGTCCATCCCGGAGTTCCACATCACGGATGCTCTGGATAAGTGCGCCGACCTGCTGGTGCGGCATGGGGGGCATGCGGCGGCTGCCGGCTTCACGGTGAAGAATGAGAACCTATCTGCCCTGATCGAACGCCTAAAGAGCCTGGCCGAGGCATCACTGGGTCAACACGACCTGAGACCTACTTTGCTTGCCGACCAGGAGCTGCCTCTTTCGTCGCTAAGCTTCGATCTGCTGGGGCAGCTTTCGCAGCTGGAGCCAACCGGGTATGGGAACCCAGAGGCGGTATTCGTATCACGTGACGTGAAGGTCCGTTCCTCGCGGACGGTCGGTCAGGAGGGCCGACACCTCAAGCTGATATTGCAGGACGAGCGCGGCGTGACCACGGACGCCATCGGGTTTCGACTGGGAGGCATGCAGAAGACGCTCCCACCCCGCGTGGACCTCGCGTACGTGCTGGAGTTCGAACGAGTACAACGGCCGCACCACGCTCCAATTGAATCTGAAGGACGTGCAGCCGGCAGGCGCACGGGTCTGAGGAATGCGGCAAGAATTCAGATCGTAGCGCGAAATGCGGACAGGCAGAGACGGAAACGGCGGGGGTTACGGGCCCCAGCGCGGCTGGTAGTCGCAGTAGTCGTTGTTCGTAAGACGGCGCAAGTCGCTTCCATCAACGCGCATGATGTAGATCTCGCAGCCGTTGATATCATTCATCTTGTCGAAATACGCCGTGAATGCGATCCAGCCGCCGTCTGGTGAAAAACTGGGCCCCTGGCTATTGCCACCTTGCGGCGAGACCTGTCGCAGGTTCGAGCCGTCGGACTGCATGAGAAAAATCTCGCGCTTCCATGACTCCCCGGAGTAGGTGGTGATAAGGCCCTGCGGGGACCAATCACTTCGGCCTCGAATCGCGGGCAAGTCGGTCAGGCGGCGCATATCCGTTCCATCGAGATTGGCAGAATACAGTTGAATAGGCCCGTCTCGATCTGATGCGAAAAGAATCTGCTGACCGTCCGGCGACCAGGTTGGATCCCAACCGCTGGCCTCGAAGAGGCGGTGTGGGTTTCCCCCGTCACGATCCATCAGCCAAAGCTGGTAGGCATCCGAGGCGACGGGCGAGCGCATGAACACTATGGCCGCACCATCCGGCGAGATTTCGGGCCCCGTGAGGGCTCCAAGCCGGTCGGTGAGACGCCGGGGCGAACCAGACGTCAGGTCCAATTCCATAATCTCGTAATACTCGTCTTCACGGTACTCTGAATACACAACGGCGCGCCCGTCCGGCGAGAGTGATGGATAGAAGTGCCGGGTGTCTGCTTCCTGGGTTAGCTGGCGCTGTCCACTGCCATCGGCGTTCATTACGCAGATCTGCTCGGAGGATGTGAACTTGTAGACCTGGCACGTGAAGACGATTTTGCCGCTGGGTTCGCCGAGTTGTTGGTTTGGGCCGGCCGAAGGGACGGGTGCGGACGCCGTCGATTCAACTATGAGCCCTTGAAGCGTCGCCTCATAGTCCGGTGTGGAGACGGCGAAACCGGTCAGGATGCGATACAAGCCCGGGCCAAACACCGCCACGAACGCCATCAGGCCGCACACCAAGATGAGAAGTGCGGCGAGGGCATACCACTTTTGATCTCTGATCATCCGGAGATTGTAACGCGACCGTAGCGATAGTAGGCGGCGCAGGCTCCCTCGGAGGAGACCATGGTGGCCCCCAAGGGATGCTCAGGCAGGCACTGGCCGCCAAACGCCGAGCAATCGTGGGGCTTCTTATGGCCCTGCAGTATCTGCCCTGCAATGCAAAGCGGCGATTCCCGTGCCGTTATCGCTGCCACGTCAAAGCGGGCTTCCGCATTGAAGGCGGCAAAGGAGGCGCGCAAGCGCCAGCCGCTTGCCGGAATGACTCCAATTCCGCGCCAGGCTCGGTCACACTCTTCGAACACTTCGAGAATCAGGCGTTGCGCCTCAGGATTTCCAGCCATACTTACGGCCCGCGAGTAGGCGTTGCGGATCTCGACCTTGCCGTCTTCCAGTAGTTGGACCGCTTCGAGGATACCGCGGGCCAAGTCGACAGGTTCAAAGCCGGTTACCACCATGGGAATGTGGTACTTCTCCAGGAGCCTGGGATACTCGTGATACCCCATGACGGCGCACACATGACCGGCGAGCAGAAACCCCTGGACGCGGCAGGACGGGTCCGACAGGATCGCATCCATTGCGGGGGGAACCCGCACGTGTGACACGAGAACAGAGTAGTTGGATAGGCCCAGAGCGCGTGCGTGCAGGACGCTCATGACATTCGCCGGCGCCGTCGTCTCAAATCCGATGGCGAAGAACACGACCTGTTTGTCCGGATGAGCCCGCGCGAGTTCGACCGCATCCAGGGGCGAGTAAACCACCCGGACATCCCCACCGGCCGCTTTCACCGTGAACAGGTCACGCCCGCTCCCCGGCACCCTCAGCATATCGCCGTACGAGCAGAAGATGACCCCAGGAAGCGAGGCAATCGCCAGCGCTTTGTCTATCAGCTCCAAGGGCGTTACGCAGACAGGGCAGCCCGGGCCGTGCACCAATTCAATCTCTGGCGGCAACAACTGATCCAAGCCATAGCGGACAATGGAGTGGGTCTGCCCGCCGCAGATCTCCATTAGCGTCCATGGGCGCGTGACCGTACGGCGAATGTCGTCCATGATCCGCGCGACGCGATCTGCGCTGCGATACCCGGATGCGGATGTCATGTCCGGATTATCCACGAGGCGTGCCTGCATACTTCCTGCAAGTGGATCAGGGTTCGCCCGGCGTTTCCTGCTGGAGCCGGGCAATTTCGTTCAGCATGGAAAGTGTTTCCTCGGCCTCGGCCGTCGAAAGCAGGTTCAGGGCAAAGCCGACGTGCACGAGGCAGTAGTCCCCGACGCTGGCTTCAGGCACGTAGTCAATGCAAACATCCCGTGCAACACCGCCAAAATCGACGGAGGCCATCTTCAGGCCGTCTTGTTGGTGGATCTCAGTGATCAGACCGGGCACTCCCAGGCACATCTAGGCTCTCATTCTGGAGGCAGCGACTACGGCCTGCCCTAGGGCAAGACCGCCATCATTCGGGGGCACCTCACGGTGTATGTATACCTGAAAGCTGCGCGCCCTCAAAAGTGACAAAGTGCGTCGTAATAAGGTGATATTCTGCCAGACTCCTCCGGAGAGAACAACCGTGTCGAGACCGGATTGGCGGCGAAGGCGCTCGGCAGATTCGGCCACTGACGCCGCGATCCCATTGTGGAACCGAGCCGAAAGCGTGGATGCAGGCAACTTGCGGCGGATATCCTGCATCATCGCGGCGATGGCGGGAGCAGGGTCGATTTCGCCGCCGGAATAATCCAGCGGATACGCGCCGTTCTCCCCAGGATCCGCCAGGGCCTCAAACTCGATCGCCGCCTGAGCCTCATAGTTCACGCGCTGTCGCACTCCGGCCAGTGAGGCCACCGCGTCAAAGAGGCGGCCCATGCTGGAAGTGAGCGTAACGTTCACCCGCCGCTGCAACTGTTGCTGCAGCATGTCCAACTCTTCCGGAGCTAGATCGAGAACTGGCGGAAGTTCGTCAACCCAATTCAAGCCCAGTGACCAAAGGAGGGCCAATGCCACGCGGGCCGGGTGCCGGATGGCTGCGTCTCCGCCGGGCAGGGGGAAGTAGCGCAGGTGCAGGGGCCTCTCGAAATTCCGGTAATCCGCAATCAAGAATTCGCCACCCCAGATAGCCGCGTCAGTCCCAAATCCGGTTCCGTCAAAGGCAACCCCAATAACGCGGCTTTGATTCGAGATCCGGTGCTCGGCCATGCAAGCCGCGACGTGCGCATGATGGTGCTGAACTGCAATGGTTTGCAGACCCTCCTGCGCCGACCTCTCAACAGCGTAGCGTGTGGCGAGATAGTCGGGATGGAGATCATGGGCGATGGCCCTTGGAGGCGCGCGGAAGAGCCTTTCAAAGTGTGCGATGCCGGCCTTGAAGGACCGCAGCGTTTCATAGTTCTCGAGATCACCCACATGCTGGCTCATGAAAGCATAGTCGCGATTGGTCAGGCAAAACGTGTTCTTGAGCTCGCCTCCCACGGCGAGAACCGACTCGCAGGAGTTCCGGGAGGCGGATGGGATAGGGAACGTAGCCCCGCGACCGGCGCAGCGGATAGAGTGCATCGAGCCTCACTCGCCGGTCCCTCTCCGTTCGCTGCTGGAGCTATCTCAGGGATGAGGCGCATGACGGAGTTGTCACACCGAACATGGATCTCACGGTCGTGCATCAGAAACGCATCGGCGAGGCCCGCCAGACGTTCGCGAGCCTCATCGTTCGTGACGGCGATGGGCTCCTCGCTGAGGTTGCCGCTGGTCATCACGAGCGCCATTGGGAATGCGCTGTCGCGTTTCAGAAGGAGGTGATGAAGAGGTGTGTAGGGCAGCATTACGCCAAGCCAATCCTGCGCCGGAGCGACTTCCCGGGCGATCAACGCTCGTGATTTTCGCCGCAGCAGGACGATCGGCCGGGCGGTCGAACTCCAGCAGGCGTATCTCGGCTGCCGAGGCAAGGCACGTCTGCCGGACGGCATCTAAATCGGGGAGCATGACCGCAAAAGGCTTATCGACGCGGAGTTTTCGCCGGCGGAGCTCCAAGACAGGCGCTGCCTTCGTGGCATCACAGGCAAGGTGAAAGCCGCCCAATCCCTTGACCGCCAGGATAGCACCGTGAGTCAGGAGGCGTCTGGCCTCACGGAGATGGGCATCGACTGATGCACCATGGGCATCTTCCTCGGCACCTGAACCTGGGGTTTCGAGCCAGATACGCGGCCCACAGACCGGGCACGCAATGGGTTGTGCATGGAACCGGCGGTCGGTCGGATCTGCGTATTCGCGCGCGCAATCCGGGCACATGTGAAAGCCCGCCATTGTGGTAAAGGGGCGATCATACGGTATGTCCTGGATGATGGTAAATCGTGGACCGCAGTTGGTGCAATTGATGAATGGATAGTGGAAGCGGCGATCATCAGGATCGTTCAGCTCGCGCAGACAATCAGCACAGACAGCCACATCCGGCGAGATGGGCTGGAACGCTTCCGGCGTGCGCTCCGAATCGCGTATCTCGAACGAAATGAAGTCGCGGGCAGGCTGAAACGAGACTTCCAGGTCATCGATGCGGGAGAGTGGAGGCGCCTCATCGCGGACAGCCTGTATGAAGGCACGCAGGGTTTCAGGCGTCCCGTCGATCTCGATATCGACGCCTGCGGAGGTGTTGCGCACCCAGCCGCTGAGGGCAAGACGCCGGGCCAGATTGAAGACGAACGGCCGGAAACCCACTCCTTGTACGATGCCGCTTACATGGATGCGGGCTCCGCCGTTTACTGTCATTCCACGTCCAGGGACTCCAGGTAGAACTCCTCACCCGCGAGGATCTTGGCACCGCTGCTGCCGCAGCTCGGGCAGCGGATCTCCGTTTCGACGGGATGGTAAGGCGTGAAACAGGCCATGCACTGAAGCTCCGCTTGGACGTGCCGGAAGTGGAGCCGAGCGCCCTCCGCGAGCGTGCCCTTGCTGATTTCGTCCCAGTAGAACTGGACCGAGTCGTCAACGTAGCTCGAGAGGTCTCCGACCACCAGATGGATGTCCGTAATGCGGGCAGCACGTTCTCCCGCGGCTTTGGCCACGGCCTTGTCGAGCAGCGCTTGTGTAGCGAACAACTCATGCATGATGTGTTCCCGAGGAGGGCTGGGGTTCTCTTCGTCTGGGGGAGGAAGGACCATCCCGCGTCCCGGCCGCGGAGGGCTGGGGCTCGAGCGGGTGGGAAGGTTCTGCGGGGCCAGTCGGGCCGATGGGTTGTAAAGCCGATGAAGTTGCCTCAGGTCGGCCTGTAAGCCGCATTCTGTCCGACCTGGTTCGCAGGTTTACGCCCGAAGGAGTTCCTCCCTGCTGCCAAGCCTGTGCGATCATCTCTCTGTGCGGTCTACCCGAGACTTAAGTGGAGCGGGCCGCTCCATCGTCTCTGTTTGACCTTGCTCCCGACGGGGGTTGCCTGGCCGCCCACATTGCTGTGGACGCCGGTGGTCTCTTACACCGCCTTTTCATCATCACCGCCGTGGGGGTCCGAGGACCCCCACCCGCGGCTGTCCTTTTCTGTGGCCCGTTCCGACAGATCGCTCCGTCCCGGGATTTCCCCGGCGCCGTGCCCTGTGGAGTACGGACTTTCCTCGACATCCCACTTGGAGATGCCGCGATCGCCCGGCCGGCCTGAGGCCATGTGATGATACACGCGAGGTCGGGGCACGTCAACTGCGACCGGGACGAGGCTGCGCAAGATGCCTGCCATGAGGTGCCGCCTGCGCGCCCCCTGGGTAGTGATCCAAGTTGAGGCCGATCCGAATAGAATGGCGCGCATTCCAGTTTCGCGCGGCATTTAGCGGATCGCATCGCCTCTTTTACTGTAAAATAGCCTGTAGATTGACAATAGTGAGGTCCGCTTGAGTTCGACCCACGGCAAGTACACCATCGGGCTGACGGGAAACATTGCCACGGGCAAGAGCGTTGTGCGCCGAATGTTGGAGCACCTGGGTGCATACACGATCGATGCCGATGGTCTATCTCACCGCGCCACCGCCCGCGGCGCTCCTGGTTATGATCCTGTGGTGAGCACCTTTGGAAAATGGATACTGGACGGAGGCGGAGAGATCGACCGCAAGAAGTTGGGCGCGCTGGTTTTCCGGGATCCAGATGCGCTTGCCCAGCTGGAGGCTATCGTGCACCCACTGGTGCGGGAAGCGGTAGACGTCTTGATCCGCCGGTCGACGCAACCGGTCGTAGCCGTGGAGGCCATCAAGTTGTTGGAGGGGCCGCTGCGCCAGCGCTGTAACAGCATCTGGGTGACGTATGCTCCGCCTGCGCTCCAGATCGAGCGCTTGATGGCGAGCCGACAAATGAGCCGACAAGAGGCGCAGCAGCGCATTGAGGCCCAGAACCGCCAGACGGACAAGCTGTCTCAAGCGGACGTCGTGATCCGGAATGAAGGCAGCTTTGACGACCTATGGCGGCAGGTAGAAGAGGCGTGGAGGCAGAACGTGCCCGTTCAGGGCGCAGCCGCGACCGCTTCGACCGTCCCCAGCATGGATGGCACGCTGAGCGTCAAGCGAGGCAAACCACAAGATGCGCCCGCCATTGCTGAGTTTCTAAATCGATTGGGCCGCAGTGGATCGCGCCTCACAGCAGATGACATCATGGCGCAATTTGGGGAGAAAGCCTACATGCTCCTGCACTTGAGCCGCCGCCTCGTCGGGATCGCCGGCTGGCAGGTTGAAAACCTGGTGGTGCGAACATCCGACCTTTACCTGGAACCGGGGGTTGACACCGAGAAGGCCCTGGCACTCCTGATGCATGAAATCGAGACCGTCTCCGCGGATCTCCAATGTGAGGCCTCACTGGTCTTTCCGGAGATGCAGCTTGCATCAGATTTTGACGTGTGGAAGCAACTGGGTTACCGACCGCGAACACCGGATGAACTGGCTGTGGAGGCATGGACGGATGCCGCGCGCGAATCTATGCCGGCAAATACCGTCCTGCTCTTCAAGCAAATGAGGCTGGATCGAATCCTGCGGCCCATCTAACCCGGAATAAAACCTGCTGGCATGCGGTTCGAGTTGTGCTCGCACCAAAGCCCGGTGGCGGCCACACGAGCGACCAGCGGGACGAAGCAAGGCGAAAGGCTCGGTTGAACGTTCGCAGTCCTGGATCGGAAAGCTAAGGAAGCGCTCACGGAGCTACAGCATACTTGGGATCGGAAGCCTGGCGGAACTGATCAAAGCCTGGCACCTCGAAAGTCACAGTGTCCGAGTTCCTAAATAACGTCCTCTTCATCTTCCAGCGATTCGACGGCCAAAGCGCTGTCGATATACTGTTGGTCACGGCCATTTTCTTTGGGCTGATGTACTGGTTGCGGGACACGCAGGCTATGGCCCTGCTCAGGGGAATGGTCCTGATCGTCGTCTCGCTGGTGCTTCTTACGAGCCTAGCGGACCTACCGGCTTTCTCCTGGCTGGTACGGAATTCCATCCCTGCGCTGTTGCTTTCGATCCCCGTGGTCTTCGCACCCGAGATTCGGCGCGCTTTGGAACGCATTGGACGTGCGGGCGGGATCTTCTCGCACCTCAGGCGCACGAACGAAGACGATCTGGAAGACACGCTGCAGGCCGTGGTGGCATCGGCAACCCGGCTATCAGCCAGGCAGCATGGAGCCCTGATCGTACTCAAGAGATTGGACAACCTTGACGATCAGATCCAGACTGGCGTGAATATCGATGCCCGCGTTACGGCGGAGCTGCTACTGCAGGTCTTCTATCCAAACACCCCGCTGCATGACGGCGCCGCCATTATCATCGGATCAAAGCTCGTGGCGGCAGCCTGCGTCTTGCCACTTTCGTCCAGTGGAATACTCAACAGACTGCCGGATCGGCAGATGGGCTTGCGACACCGCGTGGCGCTCGGGATTTCTGAAGCCAGCGACGCGATCGCCGTTGTGGTGTCGGAAGAAACCGGCAGCATCTCCGTGGCCCACGCGGGCCGCATGATCCGACGGATCGACTCCGATCGGTTGGGCAACATCCTGGCTGCATTCTTCGAGTCCGTGGGGAAGAAATCCGACAAGCCGTGGTTCCGGAGACTGCTACCCAACGGTGTCCAGAGAAAGGGACAGCCCGGTGCTAAGTAGTCTGGGCAAGAACATCCGCAGCCTTGCCTGGGCGCTCGTGTTAGGGCTATCGGTTTGGATTGCCGCAGTAACCGCGGCGGATCCTGACGAGGTCCGAACGATGGCCGCTCCAGTGCTGCTCGAAGTAGTCGGACAAGACCCAAGTATGGTGGCCACCGGTGAGCTTCCGAAGGAGGTGCGCCTCACGCTTCGGGCACCACGATCCGTCTGGGATCAGTTGCTGGCGAGTTCCTGACAGTGTCAGGGCGATTCTGGATCTCTCAGGGGTGGGGGCCGGCGAGCACCGTCTATCTCCCCAGATTCAAATCGACGCTCGTCCAGCGCGCGTGGTCACGGTCAACCCAGCCGCTTTCAACGTACGCCTGGAACCCCTGGATAGTCGATCGCTGGCCCTGCAGACGACGTTGTCGGGGCAGCCCGCCGTGGGCTACCAGGCCGGGAACCTCGTCCTAGTACCGCAGGAAGTGTTAATCTCGGGGCCGGCATCAAGGGTGTCATTGGTCACTGGAGCGCGCGTGGTCGTAAACCTTGAGGGCATTCGCGAGAGCATCGAACAGGACTATCCTGTGGAGCTGGTTGACCTGAACAATTCGGAGATCCAGGGCGTGGCCGTGCAGCCACCGACGGTGCACGTTTCAATGCCGGTGATCCGGCAGGGCGGATTTCGCGACATGGCCGTGAAGGTGGTGGTGCGTGGGCAGGTCGAGGCAGGCTACCGCCTGGACAGCATCTCTGTGTTCCCGCCCGTGGTAACGGTCTACTCGTCTGACGCGGATCTGGTCAGCCGTCTGCCGGGAGTGGTCGAGACCGATCCACTCGACCTCAACGGTGCCAGCAGCAATCTGAGCCTGCGCGTGTCGCTCGTACTACCGAGTGGGGTATCGATCGTGGGTCAGCAGAACGTTCTGATCCAGGCCGGAATCTCACCCGTGCAAAGCAGCTTCACGCTGACCGGCCAGACGGTTGAGATCAAGGGCCTGGCTGAAGGCATGGAAGTGCGAGTTAGCCCCGCGGCTGTGGATGTGATCCTTTCCGGCCCCATTCCGATCCTGGACACGCTTCGTCCGCAAGATGTGCAAGTGGTTGTGGACGTTACCAACCTGGCTCCGGGCTCCTACCAGCTCACGCCGACGGTGCAAATTCTCGCCTCGAATGTCGATGTGGAGTCAGTTAATCCTGGCGCCGTCGAGGTTGTGTTGGCAATTATAGGGCAGGCCACACCTAGTCCCTAAGGACGGCGAAGTCCGCGGGAGCTCCTCGCATAACGAGGGAGCCCGGACTGGCCGCCACCTGGTGCTGCGGAAGGCATTCCATGGCCAAACCCATCGTCGCCCTCGTCGGTCGTCCCAACGTCGGCAAGAGCACGTTGTTCAACCGCATGGTAGGACAGCGCCTGGCCATCGTGGATGATGTGGCGGGCACCACGCGTGATCGAATTGTACGCGGAGTGCACGTGGAACGGCCGCACGTTTGGCATTGTGGACACGGGCGGGATCGACCCCACGCACGGAGGCCGGGAAGTGCTTTCGGTGGGATCGGCGGACTTCATCCAAGAAATCAAGTCCCAGGCCCTGACGGCGGTTGAAGAAGCAGATGCTGTGCTCTTCCTGGTAGACGGTGACAGCGGCGTCACGCCACCAGACCGCGAGGTGGCGGACACGCTCCGGCGGCATCAGACGCGGCGGCCGGACGGCACTACCTTTCCCCCGATCTTCCTAGTCGTCAATAAGTGCGATACCGAGGCACGGCGCTGCGGCGGCGGTGGAGTTCTTCGAGCTTGGGCTCGGACCGCCCTATGCCGTCTCGGCGGTGCATGGCACGGACGTCGGGGACTTACTGGATGACCTGGTCAAGCGCATGCCGGAATCAGAGGCCGTTGAAGACGAGACCATCAAGATCGCAATCGTCGGTAAGCCCAACGCCGGCAAGTCGAGCTTATTGAATCGCCTGGTAGGCAACGAGCGGGCAATTGTGAGCCCGGTGGCGGGCACAACCCGAGACGCGGTGGACACAATTATCGACGTGCATGGGATCGCTGTAACGCTCATTGATACGGCGGGCATTCGTCGGCGCGGCAAAGTGGAGCGCGGCGTGGAGCAATTCAGCGTACTTCGTTCATTCAAGGCCATCGAGAGAGCCGATGTGGTGCTATTGATCATCGACGCAGTTGCGGGCCTGAGCGCCCAGGATGCACACATCGCCGGGTTCGTCGTCGAGGCCGCCAGATCGTGCGTACTGCTAGTGAACAAGTGGGATGCCGTGCCCGGGGGAGCCCCCATGCAGGAAGCATTCGCGCAGCATGTTCGGCAAGAACTGAAATTCATCAGCTATGCCCCGCTGCATTTCATCTCGGCGAAAACCGGCGCCGGGATCGACCAGGTGTTACCCATGGCATTGCGCGTCCAGGAGGAACGCCTCGTCAGATTGAGCACTTCGAAGATCAATCGTATTTTGGTACAGGCGCAGGATCGCCAGGCGCCACCCGCCCACGCCGGGCGCCAACTCAAGCTATTGTATGGAACCCAGGTCCGTGCTGACCCGCCGACATTCATGATATACGTCAACGATCCGGCGCTGCTGCATTTCACCTACCGGCGTTTTCTGGAGAACCGCTTTCGAGAGGAATATGGCTTTCTGGGAACACCCATTCGAATCGTGGCCAAAGGTCGGCGCGATAAGTAGGACACTCCAAGTGTGCCCATCGTGGCAATGCAGAGCCGGTGCGGAACCTGATCCGCACCGGCTTTTTTCGACCTTGAGAAAGAGGCGGCTTTGTTTTCCGCCGAATCCTACTGAACTCGTGAACGTAGACATGATCGTATCGAACACTGCAGACTCTGCCGCGGAGTTGAATACCGGTGGAGGCGTGGGGAAATTCCCGGCGTTGCTCGAATGCAGCACAAACGTCATGCTAATGCAGTCGCCGCCCTTGTCGCTTGAGTACGCCACCCAGTCATACATCTGCCCCGCTGCCCCTTCGCTACCGGTCTCCTTCAGAAATGGAATTCCGTTGATGGTGACGTCCTGGCCCGAGGCCTGCGGCGTGGTGGCAGGGCTCTTGCACTGTGTGGCATCTTCCACGATGCTCACATCCACGTACTTCTGTACCAGATTCGTGGCCGCGGCAAATGGCAGGTACACGCGCCCGCCGTTATCGGACTGGCTCGCCACCGAAGAGCCTGGCGGATACTGGAACGAGAAAGCGAACTTGGCGTTCTGATATGTGCTCCATCCGCTCTGGCTGGAGGCCTGAACTGTGGCGGTCGGAGTAGAGGTGGCCGTCGATGTGGATGAAGCGACGGTGCCCGTAGCAGTGGGTGTTGGAGTAGAAGTGGGTGTTGCAGTTGCCGTTGGCCCCGTTGCGGCGCCAACATTCGGGTTGTAGATGATCGGCGCAGCCCAAACGGCGCGGTCGCCAGTCGCCGAACCCACGGACTGGACATGCAAGATGAACTTCACGTCCTGGCCGACGAACGGGCTCAGGTCGAGATCCGCCTGATAGTACTGACCTTCGTACTTCTCTATGAACGCCCAGTATGTCGTGATAGGGCCGCTCCCCGTCTGATAGTCCAGTCGGAAGACGACATAGCAGGACGACGCGCCATAGGCGCAATTTACGATCGAGCGGAATCGGTCTCCGGATTTGACCCGGTAGGGCGGATATATACCCAGGATGTACCCATTGAAGGTGTTCTGCGGGAACGTCAAGAGGGCGGGGCGGGCATCCACCACACCGTTTTCGAGCTGGGGGCTGGTGAGCTTCAGGACGAAGCCTCTCCAGTCGCCGTCAGTGCCCGGGCACGGCAGCTGGCCAGCATCCGAAGACCAGACAGCCTGACAGGCGTTGGTCGCGAAGTCATATGCCGTTCCCACGGCCGGAGTTGCTGATGGACCTGGCGTCCCCGGCGTGGCGGTCGGGCCGGAAGTCTTGATTTCGACCCACCAGGACTTCGAGCCATCCACGCCGATTCCGAAGCGGACGCCGCTGGCGTTGGCAAACTTCCAATAGCCGCGGAAGGTTCCGGCAGAATTGGGGGCTTTGAGGCTGACAGTGACATCCACCGTCTGACCCGGAGCCACGGACTTGGGCAGGTTTACACTGTCGGGTCCGCCCATCTTTTCGCCCGTGTCAAAGACCAACGTGTAGGAAGTGGACCAGGTGCAGGTGCCGACGTTCTTCATGCGCCAGGTCTTGTTGAAAGTTGCCCCAGGGGCGAACGTGGTGCCATCTGGGACCGTGACGTCGGAGACAAACTGGGCACGGTCGCAGCTCGCGGGAGGCTGCGAGGATGTGGGCGCGATGGTCAGGCCATTGACGACCCACGTCGGGTCGGAACCACCCGCATCTGAGAACTCAACCTCGAGGTTGCCGTTGGAAACGGATACGTTGAAGGTATTCACCACGAAAGCGCCCTGCGCCGCATCTACATCTGAGAGCTTTGTGACGCCGTTGGCTTTCACCACCATGTTGTCATGAGCGAAATCATTGTCACCCATGGTCAGAGTGACGGCATACTCTCCATTCGTCAAGGCGGTCTTGAAGATCCGCGCCGCCGAGCTGTGCATTACAAAGTCGCGCTTGACGTCATCGGATGGGCCGCTGCGATCCCGTGATTCCAGGCCCGCAGTGCTCGTCCAGCCGAATCCACCGGTGCTGAAGGTGGTGGCTTCCGTTACACGCGCGTGTAGCCAGAGGCCAGGGCCGACGTGCCCGTGCCGAAGTCGAACTTATTCGTGCTGGGCGGAGGAGGTGGAGGCGGAGGGGTAGATCCTGCCCGCGCAATCACGGGGTTGGACCACGGGCGCGGTCTCCAGACGCCGGACCGCTTGAGAGCACTGTGAGAATGAACTTCACGTCGCTACCCGCCAAAGCGGTCAGGTCCACATTGGCGCTGTAGAACTGGCCCTCGTATTTCTCGCGGAAGGTCCAGTAGTTGATGACCGGGCCATTGCCGATCTGATAGTCCAGCCTGAAAGTCACGTAGCAGGCGGTCGAGCCATAGGCGCAGTTGATCTTGGCCTGGAACCGATCCCCGCTCTGAACGCGGAAGGCCGGGAACTTGCCATGGATATCGCCATTGTAGGCATTCTGCGGGTTGGTGATCAGCCCGCTGCCGCCATCGCGTGCTCCGTTTTCAAGTTGTGGATTGTCCACCTTCAGCACGAAACCGCGGAAATCGCCGTCCACACCCGGGCAGGGCAGATTGCCAGAAATGCTATACCACTCCGCTGAGCAGTAGTTGGCCGCAAAATCGTAGCCAACTCCTGAGGATGAGCCAGACACGTTGATCTCGACCCACCACGGCTTGTTGAAGTTGGATCCTATGCCGAACGAGGCGCCGGACGCGTTCTTGAATTTCCAATACCCGATGTAACGGCCGGCAGACGCGGGGGCCGTCAGATTGATGGATATGTCCACGGTCTGACCGGGCGTCACGCTCTTGGGCAGGTTCACGGACGTCGGACCGCCCATCTTCGTCCCCGAGTCAAACATCAAGGAATAGGATGTGGTCCATGTGCAAGTGCCGATGTTCTTCAGACGCCAGGTCTTAGTGAAAGCCGCATTGGGCGCGTAGTTCGCGCCGTCGGGCACGGTCACATCGGCAACAAACTGCGCCCAGTCGCACACGGTTGCGGCCAGCACCGGCATTTGAACGGCAGCGGCCGGTACGAGTGAAACCGCCAGCGCCAGGAGCATGATCGCCCAGCTGAATCGAAATCGTGATTTCATGTCCATCTCCTCAAAGAATCCACAGTGTGCCTCAGCACCCAGTCATTGACGCCCGCGCCCACTGACTTGTTCCCGGCACGATCTTCGCCCAGGGCGGGTTGGCGTGCTGGGGCCGCGGAACCGGTGGAGGGCGCTCAACTCAGACTGAGACATTCATTCCTTACGGCTACCCCTGGGTGGCCGTCGCCTCCGGCAGTGTGGGGGTTGCAGACGGAGTGTCGGTCGGAGTGGGAGTAGCAGTTTCTGTCGGCACCGAAGTTCCGGTAGCTGTTGCAGGAACGCTCGTCGCTTCAGGCGCGCTCAGTGCAGCTCCACCCACGGCCGCGCCCCGGACGATACGCGGGGCCACCCACATGGCGCGGTCGCCGAGGGCGCTGCCGTTCGAGAGCACGGTGAGGATGAAGTTGACATTCTGGCCCGCCAACGAGCTGAGGTCAATATCTGCGGCGTAGTACAGACCGTCATAGCGTTCCCCGAAAGTGCCCAAGGTCTGAATTGCACCGCCACCAACTCGATAGTCCAGGCGGTAGATCACGAAGCAATCCGAAGCACCGTACTCACAGCTGAGGGTCGCCTTGAAGCGATCTCCCGACTGCACCGCGAATGCCGGGTAGGCTCCCTGGATGTAGCCCGTCGCTGAGTTTTGCGGGAAGGTGAGAATGCCGGGCCGTGCATCCGTGACGCCGTTCTCCAGCCGCGGGCCCGTCAGGCTCAGCAGGAAACCGCGACTGTCTCCATCGGTTCCCGGGCACGGCAAGGTTCCTGCAGCGCTCGTCCAGGTTGCCATGCAGAGGCTGTTCGTGAAGTCATATGCAGTGGTTCCTCCGGAGCTTGACCCGGAGACAACGATATCCACCCAGAATGGCTTATCAAAGGTGGAGCCGATGCCGAACAGCCCGCCAGAGGCATTCTTGAGCTGCCAGTATCCACGGTAGCCTCCGGCAAGACTGGGTGATGTGAAATTGATGCCGATATCGACGGTCTGCCCTGGCACAACGGTCTGAGGAATGAGCGCGTCCACGCCACCCATCCGATCCCCGCTGCTGAAAGACACACTGTAGCCGGTGGTCCAAGTGCAGGTGCCGACATTCTTGAGGCGCCAAGTCTTTGAGAATGCCGTGTTCGGCGCAAACACGGTTCCGTCCGGCACACTGACATCCGAAATGAACTGGGCCCTGTCGCACGCAGACCCGGCGCCCGGCGTCGGCGTGTCGGTTGGAACGGAGGAGGTCGGCGTGACGGGTGTTGGAGTTGGAATGCTGGGGCTGATGTTCCTCACGATGCGCGGAGCGACCCACAATGGCAGGTCCGGCGCAGCCGGCCCGGAAGCCATCACAGTCAAGACCAGGCGCATGTTTTTCAAGTTGGCAAGCGAGGAGAGATCGTAATCTACGTTGGTGGACGCGCCCGTCATACTGCTCGCGATACCTCCACAAGGTGGTGGCCGAGTCCCCTCTTTCAAACTCGAGCATGTATGTGACATAGCAGTTGCTGGCACGCGTACTGGCACCCGATGGTTGCCTGAAAACGATCGCCCCTGAAAATCTCGTCGATCTGGAAGTAGCCCTTGATAATCCCGTTGTACTTCTGTTGAGGAACAGTGAGCAGCGCTGGGGATGCCGACGACTGGCCATTTTCGAGCACCGGATTGTTGACCTTCTCAACATGACCGTACTGCAGTTTGCTCGTGTTCATGGGGCAGGAAATCGGCCCGCCGTCGTAGGTCCACAATCCGGAGCACATCTCCGCCACAAAATCGTAGGAGGCCACGTTTTGCTGAGGCACGGAAACCCGGATCTCAACCCAGAATGCACTCGAGTAAGAGGCGCCAATCCCAAACGTCTGCCCGGAAGAGCTTCGCAATTTCCAATAGCCGCGGTACGTTCCGGCGCCGGTTGGCGCGGTCATCGTGACGGTTAGATCCACCGACTGTCCAGGCGAAACAAACTTGGGCATCGGCACTGCGGCCGTGCTCCCCATCTGGGTTCCGCTGTCAAAAACGAGCGAATATGAAACGTCCCAAGTGCATGTGCCGACGTTCTTTATGCGCCATGTCTTTACAAAGGCCGCACCTCCGGTGATGTAGGTACCGTCTGGGATAGTGACGTCCGACACAAATTGTGCGGCGTTGCAGACGCCGGCGGCCTGCGCACTATCGACGTTCCCATGCACCGGAAGCGAGAATGCAACCAGGAGTACAATGGCGATGAGGCCTGAGAATCGTGATTTCATGACTTCTCCTTCTCGTCCGGCGCACATTATATTGACTATGCGCCATTGGTAGTATAGCGATTCCCTGACAGTTCCTCAATACCAAAAATGACCGATTTTCCCGTGCCGCCGCATGATTCTGGCCCTGTCCAAACCATTCTGCATCTGGATCTGGATGCCTTCTTCTGCTCCGTCGAGGAACTGCGCCAGCCTGAGCTACGCGGGAAGGCCTTTGCGGTGGGCGGACGACCGGGCGAGCGCGGCGTGGTCTCCTCTTGCTCCTATGCTGCCCGCCGTTTCGGAATTCGCTCCGGTATGCCCATGGCCCAGGCGGTACGGCTGCATCCGCCACTCCTGGTGGTCTCCGGGCGTCATGGCGTGTACGGGGAAATGTCGGAACAGGTGATGGAAAGGTTGCGCGCTGTCACTCCGGGCTTCGAGCAGATATCTGTTGACGAGGCCTTTTTGGATATCACCGGCATGCTGGAACCCCCGGAGATCCTGGCGCGACGGCTCCAAAAGGAAATCCGGGATGAACTCGGACTCCCCAGTTCCATTGGAATCGCATCCAACAAGCTCGTGGCCAAAATAGCGACTGAAGTCGGAAAGAAATCTGGCGGGGGCGCCCGGCCTCCCTTCGGCCTCACGGTCGTCCCACGCGGCGATGAGCGCAGCTTCCTGGCCCCTCTCCCGATGGAGATGCTATGGGGCGTGGGACCTAAGACGGGTAAGAAGCTCGCCACTATGGGAATGCGCACGATAGGCGATATCGCTGACTGGCCCGAATCCAGTCTAGTGGCCGCTTTCGGAGAATACGGCCGTGAACTCTGCCGCCGGGCGCGCTGGCGAAGACGAGCGCATGGTAGTCACCGAGCGCGAAGCCAAATCGATGAGCCAGGAGACCACGTTCGCCCGGGACGTCCGCGACGACCACGAGCTGGAACAGACGGTGCGCAGACTGGCGAGCGAAGTGGCTGGGTATATGCGCCGCTCCAGCCTGGCGGGCACCACTGTTCGGCTGAAACTGCGATGGCCGGATTTCACTACGCTGACCCGGCAGACAACACTGAATCAGCGCACCGACGACGAACTTGAGATCGCCCAGACCGCCATCCAACTCCTAAAGACCGTGAGGCGACCCGGGCAGGCGGTGCGCTTGATCGGAGTCGGGATGAGCGGACTCGGCCATCCTGTCCGCCAACTGGAGATGTGGAACCCAGGCGCCGAGAAGAACCGACGGCTGACGTCTGCCATTGACGCCCTCAAGGGCAAGTATGGCGACCAGGTAATTCATCGCGGAGACGAGACCTGATGGTCCACCCACATGCCAGCTATTGGAATCTCGAACGGCGGGGAGAGTGCCGATGAGGAGACTGGATCTCAAGAAAGAGTATCACGAGCTTTACACACCATCCGCACGCAAGGTCAGCATAGTGAAGGTGCCCAAGTTGCGGTTTCTCACTATCTCCGGCCAAATAGAAACCGGCGAGGCGCCGGGTACGTCCGCTGGGTTTGAAGCAGCGATGATGGGCATGTATGGCGTGGCCTATACAATGAAGTTCATGCTGAAGTTACGCCGCCAAAATCCAGTGGACTATCCGGTCATGGCCGTTGAAGGCCTGTGGTGGGTGGAAGATGGCAAATTCGACATTCGTGTGAAGGACAACTGGTTCTTCACACTCCTAATGCTCACCCCGAAGCTTGTTACGGAAAGGGTCTTTGAGACAGCCCGAGACCAGGTGCGCCGGAAACGTGGTGACAGTCCGGTACTGGGCCGCCTGCAACTTCAGGAGCTTACCGAGGGCTTGTGCATGCAAACCATGCATATCGGCCCGTACGCCAGCGAGCCAGCAACGGTGGAACGCATGCGGGAATTTGCCGCGGAAAATGGGTATGAAGACCTGGTCGGCCAGGGCGCCAAACACCACGAAATCTACTTGGGCGATCCGCGCAAGGCAAGCCCCGAAAAGCTGAAGACGATCTTGAGGCATCCGATCAGGAGGTTCAAAGGGTGAAGACGGACAACCGGTGAGGCACCTTGGTTACGACGGACTGACGCGCCGCCGCGGGCTGGTCTTGCGAGTGGGAGTCAAGTAGCATGCGCTGTTTTGTGCACCCAGACCGGGACTCTGTTGGCATCTGCAAACACTGCCAGCGTGGATTGTGCATGGAGTGTGCCGCGCTGGTTCAGGGAGTGCTGGCCTGCCGTGAGCTGCATGAGAACGAGGTGGCGGACCTCCTGCGGATGCTCGCGACGGATATCGTGCAATCAGGGCGCGTACGATCGGGCTATATCAGGAATGCCGTCTTCTATGGACTGGTGGGAGTGATCTTCGCGTTGCTCGGAGCAAGTCAGATTCGGTTTCTGGGGCCGCAAGCTGTCTTCTTCATCATCGTGGGCTGCCTGCTGCTGTATGCAGCCGCGGCCAATTTCCTGGAGGCGCGTAGATTTCACTAGGCCGTGCAACTTTTTCGGCACGCTGCACGTAGTTAGGGGGAGACTACACAAGGAGAATACCAATGGATTCGACTCCGCGGCACACTTTACCGCAGCAGGACCAATAGGATGATCGCAGGTGTTTGTGCCGGCATTGGAGAGTATGTCAATACCGATCCCACGATCGTGCGGCTTCTTGCGGCGTTGCTCTTCTTTGTTACGGGTCCAGTCGTTATTGTGGCCTACATTGTGATGGCCCTGATCGTCCCAGAGGCCCCGACACAGCCCAGCTCATAGTCTGCTGCCCAAGTCGCAGCAAACTCCACGCTCAGGCTCGGCCCGCAAGCGTAAGAAAGACGTCTTCAAGGGTCGCCTCCCCAGGAGAAATCGTCGTCACCTGGAGGGCGCTGCGCCTGAAGATCTGGATGATTTCAGCGCGGCCCACCTCTGCCGTCGTAATGGCGCGAATGTGGTCGCCAGCAAGGGCGACCCGCTGCACTTCCGGTGCGTTGTGCAGCAGGTCCAGAACAGGGGTCAGCAGCGGCGCGAAGATCTCCCAGACTTTTCCCGGCACGACGTGTGCCTTCAGTGCGAGCGGCGTATCCATGGCGAGCAGCCGGCCTTCGCGCATGACACCTACGCGCCCGCAGTACTCGGCCTCGTCCATGTAGTGAGTTGTGACAAGGATGGTGACCCCGCCCCGCGACAGATCGTAGATGAGATCCCAGAACGCCCGTCGAGCGCTGGGATCCACTCCGCTTGTTGGTTCATCCAGGAACAGAAGGCCGGGGCTGTGTACGAGCGCAATTGCCAGGGCCAGTCGCTGACGCCATCCAGTTGACAGCGATCCCGCCAAGGTTCCCTCGTGGCCAACCAGGCCCACCATGTCCACCGTCTTGCGGATCTGTTCCCAATTCTGGATCCCATAAACGCCGCCATAGAAGGTCAGGTTCTCCCGCACCGTCAAGTCGTCGTACAAAGCGAACCGCTGCGACATATACCCGACCCGCGAGCGAACCGCCTCGGATTCGCGCACCACATCGTAGCCGAGGACAGTCGCCCGACCAGAGGTTGGGCGAAGAAGTCCCAGCAGCATCCGGATAGTGGTGGTCTTGCCTGAGCCGTTGGGTCCCAGGTAACCCACGATTTCTCCTGCCGAAACACTGAAGCTGACGCGGTCGACTGCGAGGAAGTCCCCGAAGCGCCGCGAGAGCTCCTCGACCTCAATCACCTTGCTGTTCATTGCCTTGCTCGGCGAGTTGAATGAAGACGTCTTCGAGTAGAGGCGGGATGACGCGGAGACTGTCGACGCGGCCGCCCGCTCCACCGACCTGCTGGACGAGGCGGTCATGGAGGCCGGCGGAGTCCGTGGCACGAATACGCAGGTGGAGCCTATCTCCAAATGCATGTACGGTCTCCACCGCCGGATGCGCCCGCGCCACTTTCCGCAAGAGCGTCAACGGCGCGCCGCGCAATTCGAGAATGCGGCCTTCGAGGCGCGCCCGAAGCTTCGTGGGCGTGTCTTCCGCGATGATGCGTCCACGCTGCATGAATCCAACTCGATGGCACCGCGCCGCCTCATCCATGTACGGGGTGGAGAGCAGCACAGTAACGCCTTCCTTCGCTTCCCCGGCTTTCTTCCTGTGCACTGAACCTCCGGCGCCGGAGACGAGCGCCAGGATCAACTGCCAGAAGTCCTGACGAGTGACGGGGTCGACTCCGGTGGTCGGCTCGTCCAGCAAGAGAACGCGGGGCCGAGCCACCAGCGCCGAGGCCAACCCCAGTTTCTGCCGCATGCCGCCGGAGAGCTGTCCGGCCCGACGATCTTTGAATCCAGCCAGGCCCACAAACTCCAGGATCTGCAGGCAGAGGGGCAGCCACTCCTGGGAGCGAATCCCTCGCACCTCTGCAAAGAAGCGGATATTCTCCAGAACCGTCAGGTCTTCGTACAGGGAGAATCGTTGTGAGAGATATCCAATTTGAGCACGCGCACTTTCCGTCTGCGTTGTCAGGTCATATCCCGCCACCAGGCACGCGCCGGCATCAGGCTTGAGGGCACCCACGAGCAGTCGTATGGTCGTGGTCTTACCAGCTCCATCTGATCCAACGAGCCCATAGATCTCGCCGGAGTTGACGCTCAGAGTCAAGCCATCGACGGCACGCGTTTCACCGAAGCGCTTGACGACCTGCCGGGCCTCGATCATTCTGGACATGCTTGCGCCATCATCTGCGGAGTCCGTTGTGCTCCTCATGAGCTCCTGCATGGCCCTAGTCGAGCCGCTTGCGGAATCTCGACACGGCCGCGCTCATGATCAATACGGCAAATAGCGACAGCGCAACAATTTCGCCCTGTAGCGAAGCAGCGCCGACGCCCTTGATGAGCAAAGCCCGGATGATCACGAGGTAGTAACGCAGGGGAATAAAGTAAGACACCAGCTGAAGGAACCTGGGCATTGCATCGATCGGGAAGAAGAAGCCGGAAAGGAAAACGCTCGGCAACAACGTCATCATGACAACCAGGAGAGCTTCCTGTTGCGTGTTGGCGATCGTGGACGCAAATAACCCGATGCCGAGCCCAGAGAGCACGAAAAGGCCGGAAAGCACCAGGATCAAGCCCAGATCGCCCCGAATGGGCACCTTGAACCAGAAGTGCCCGATGACCAGCACCTCGACCACATCCACGAACGCGAGGACGACGTACGGCAGGATCTTGCCCAGGATGAGTTCCCAGGAACGGATCGGCGTCACGATCAATTGCTCGATCGTCCCGCGCTCACGCTCGCGGACGACCGCCGTGGCAGTCAGCATGGCCGTGATAAAGGACAGGATCATACCAATCACAGCCGGGATGTTGAAGTAGGCCGAGATCAGGTCGGGGTTGTACCAAACCTGGGTTCGGACCTCCAACGGGGGTTCAAGCGAGAGCCGCTGCCCTGAGGCCTGGGCCCGCTCTGACAGCACCTTGGTGGCAAAGGCCTGCCCGATCAATTTCGCGGCCGAAAGCGCTGTCCCGCCCACGGTCGCATCCGAGCCGTCCAGCACCATGGAGACCTGGGCGTTTCCGCTCAGCAGCCGGCGATCGTAGTCGGGAGGAATGACAAGTGCAGCACGGGCCCGACCCTCTTCGATCAAGGCGCGATACTCCTCCTCCGAGCCGACGACATAACTGATCCGGAAGTAGTCCGCCGACCGAAATGCGTCCAGGAGCTCCCGCGACTGCGGGCTTCGACTTTGATCCCAGACGGCCAGCGAGATGTTCTTCACGTCGGTGGTCGCGGCATAGCCCAGCAGGAAAAGCTGCATGATCGGCATCACCACAATGATGGCCAGAGTTCGCACATCCCGCCGGATCTGGATGAATTCCTTGCGAATAATGGAGAGCAGTCGCGTGTTCATGACCTTCTGGCTCCAGAATCCCGTGCAGGAAGATCTCAACAAAATGATCCATCGAATTGATGGACATGTCAGGCGGCATGGCGCGGCCAATCAGCATTTCAGTGATGTAGTATGAGAAGAACATGCCGAGGAAGGCCCGCACCAATACGGTCGGGGGAATCTCGCGAAGGTCGCCTCGCATGGGTGCAAGGCGCTCCACCAACGGCGCCGCCAGCGGCAGAAACTTGCGAAACACCCCGGGCACGTGCCGGGCCTTGAACTCGACGATCTCGATAAGCATCGAGATTCAGGAAGTCGGGATGCCGGCGGAGTTGTTCGACCAGCGTTCGCGCCGCGTTGCGAACGAACTCCTCCAGGGTATTTGCCTCCACAGAATTCAACACGGGCAACACCTGCAGGAACGGATGCCGCTCCTCGATGATCGCCCGGAAAATCTCTTCCTTTGAGTTGAAGTGGTTGTAAATGCCGCCCAACGCCACGTGAGAGTGCGCGGCGATCTCGCGCATGGAGGTGGCCGCAAAACCCTGCTTGATAATCAGGCGGTACGCACTGTCCAGGATTGCCCGACGTCTGCGTGCTGTCCGCGAGATTGGAATTCTAGCTGGCATCGGTTGCAAGTGTGAACGAACGTTCGTTTGTATTATGCACCCGAACGGATCCATGTGTCAAGTGGTAGAATCGCTGCCCATGCTCTCCCCCATCGAGGCCGAGATCCGGAAGCATTTGCGTTTCAACTTCCTGGTGGGACTGCTGGATGGCGGCGCTTTCGGCCTCGGCATGGGTTTTGGATCGTTCGTTGCCATCATCCCCCTCTTCGTGCACCACATGACGGATTCGGCGCTTCTGATCGGCCTGGTGCCCGCCATCCACAATATGGGTTGGCAACTTCCACAATTGCTCACCGCCGGATGGATCGGGCGTCTCTCTCGGTACAAACCGTTAACGCTCGCAATGACCGTCCACGAGCGTCTGCCGTTCCTCGGCCTGGCTGTTCTGGCGTTCTTTCTGCCCGGATCGACCAGGACCACCATCCTGGCATTGACCTTTCTGATGCTCGTGTGGCAGGGCTTTGGCGCCGGGCTGGCGGCCAATCCGTGGACGAACCTGGTATCCAAGGTCATCCCGCAGGAGCTACACGGGACGTTCTTCGGCGCTCAATCCGCGGCCTTCAATGGCTTGGCGGGTGTCAGTGCAATAGCTGCCAGCGCCATCCTCACGCGGTTCGCCAGTCTGCGCGCCTTCAGCATCTGCTTTGCACTGACATTCGTATTCATGGCACTCTCGTTCGCGTTTCTGGCGCTCACCCGCGAACCGGAGCTGCTACTGCCGCGGTCGTCCACGGCGCCCCGAGCCGGCTTTGCTCATGAGTCGATCAGGATCCTGCGGCGGGATCCCAACTTCCGTATGTTTCTCGTCGTGCGCGTGCTCAGCCAGTTCGCTGGGATGGGCTTTGCCTTCTACGTGATCTACGCGGTCCGGAGGTTTGGAATGAGCGATGCGGCCGCGGCCGCGCTTGTGGCGCTACTTCTTATTGGCCAGGTGGTCCTGAGCCCCTTAATGGGCCGGCTCGGCGATGTCTGGAGCCACCGGGGAATGATGAGCATCGGGGCACTGGGAGCGGCTCTTAGCGCAATCATCGCGTGGCGCGCATCTTCCCCGGCCTGGTTCTACGCGGTCTTCCTGCTTGAAGCAGTGGCAATCGTCGCCATCTGGACAATCCCGCTGGCATTGAGCGTGAGCTTCGCCCGGGACGCTGCCGAGCGCCCCATCTACGTGGGCCTCGCAAACACGCTTCCCGCGCCTGCCGCAATTCTGGCGCCTGCGATCGGCGGCGTGGTTGCGGACGCGGCCGGATTCGAGACGACATTTATCGCCTCTGCAGTGGCCGGTGTTCTGATGGCATTGGTATTGTGGTTTGCCGTCAGAGATCCTGAGCCGTCAAAACACTGATCGGCGAGATGCGGCCAGATGCGGAAGGGTGTTCACTAGTCAAATAAAGGCGGACAGGGAAAGAAAGACGGATGGGTGTCACCCATCCGTCTACGTTTCTTGCCAGGGGCAAGGGAGGACCGAAACTGAGGCCGCAAAGCCGTGTCGAGCCGGGATCTTGATCGGAGCTTGCCCGGATTAGGGTGTTTCGCGCCCTCCTGTGGGGTGCAACTCAGGCGGCGTCTCGATAGGGCACCTCCTTTCTTGACTTGATTGCATCATACATCGCATCCTGCACCTCTACCTGAGAACGGGCTAACAGGGGCCTTACAAGAATCTACGCCTTGCGGGGCGCCCGACCGGTCAGGGCGTATGCCAGTTCATACTGGATTGGGTACAAAGGAAGGAGATCAATTCGATACGCCTTGCCCGCATACTCACGCATCAATCGGCGCGCCGCAGAGAGGCCGATCCTGTTCCATCCATGGGGCAAGGCAAGCAGCTCATCGATCAATTCCTTTTGGTGGGCTGAGCCCGGGGCCGGCACACCAGAGCTCCCACAGATAGCGGAACTGGACTCGCCAGGCCCCAAGTTCGCCATAGACCGAAAGCGCCGTGAGCGGCCCCTGCCGAAGGTGACAGACCTCGTGGATGACAAGGCTGAGGGCGTAGGGGGAGACGCGGCCATCCTGCATGTATCGGGGATTAATCTCAATCCTGCGGTCGATGGTCCAGCGCGCCCGGCAGATTGTTGGCGGACTCCAATCCGGGTGCGGTGCTCACGCAAGAAGCGGGCCGCTTCCATGCCATGAGCGCCGGTGCGCTCAAGCGCAGTCTGGATGCCTTCGAGCCAACGCCGCTGTTGATCGCCCCCGTCGTCAGACGCCACCGGACACGGCCCCGTCACGCAGTTCCTGCAGGAACCTGATCAGCTCATCTGCACCCGACGAATCAAGGGTGGTGTCGTCACCTCGCCAGCGAGTTGTTTTCCCAAGCCTTGTGATTTCCAGCTCGTACAGGAAGCAATCAGCGCAACCTGAGGGTGCTCGACCGGCGTCGCTAAGGCTCGTGGCTGCAAGGAGGCGCTCCAATTGTCGCAAGTCGGTGTCCGCCAATGGCTTTGTGACCACGATGCCGCGGCGCTTGTCTTCCGCCATGATGATTCCAATGCCGTCGACACGAACCGCCAAATTCACGCCCGCAAACCCGCCAGACTGGCTCAAAACGACACTCCAGATCGGGGCAGGCGATGGAACGGGCGGCGGAAACGACCGCCAAGGGGCGCACCCGCCCAGCGCCACCGCCAACAACACTGAGAACACCGCAAGCTTCGAATTCCACATGTGGCCTCTCCCGCAGAGTATACACGTGCGGTGGCGCCGAAGAGAACAATCCTCAGCCCCTCGCAGTACTCTGCTCAACGAGTACCCGCCGGTCAGCGCCTTGATAGGCTCTGAGAGTCCCGACTGGTAGAATCAGCGCATGCAAAAAGTCGCGATTCTGGGTGTTGGTCAGACGGCTGTGGGAGAACTCTGGGATCTTTCTCTGCGAGAAATCGGCGGCCAGGCCGCATTGGCGGCGATGCAAGACGCCGGCGTGGAGAACGTGGACGCGCTTTTCGTCGGCAATATGCTGTCTCCACTGGTGAGCGGCCAAAACCAACTGGGCGCCTACTTCGGGGATTGGATCGGACACGAGCATGGCGAGGCCGTAAAGGTGGAGGCTGCTTGTGGATCGGGCGCGGCCGCGTTCCGCGCCGCCCTCATGGCCGTGGCGTCAGGGGAGGTAGAGTCCGCTTTGGCGCTGGGGGTGGAGAAAATGACCGACAAGGCCGGCCACGACGTAACCGCAGCCCTGGCGACAGCCGCAGACGCCGATTATGAGGTCGAGCAAGGAGTCTCGTTCGTTGGCCTGAATGCCCTCATCATGCAGCGCTACATGCATGAATATGGCTGGAAGCACGGCGATTTCGCGCCGTTCTCCATCAACGCCCATGCGAATGCGATCCACAATCCCCTCGCGCGGCTCCATGAGCGCATCAGCCCGGACAGATTTGAGAAGTCTCCGATGATCGCCACGCCCATCAATCTGCTGGACGCTTCGCCGATCGGAGATGGAGCGGCCGCAGCTGTCCTGGTGGATGCAGACAAGGTCTCCTCACTTCCGGGACGCCCCCGGATACTGGTCACCGCGTCGTCGTCCGACACCGACACAATCGCGGTGCACTCGCGCCGAGATCCGCTTTTCCTCTCAGCCGCACAACATTCGGCCCGTCATTGCTACTCCATGGCGGGGATAACGCCTGACGACGTCGATCTATTCGAGCTGCACGATGCCTTCTCCATCATGACCGCGCTCTCGCTGGAGGCTTGTGGGTTCGCCGAGCAGGGACAAGGCGTTCGCCTCGGCCTCGAAAACGCGATTGGCATTGGCGGCCGGATCCCGATCTGCACGCGAGGCGGCCTCAAGGCCCGAGGGCACCCCGTCGGCGCCACGGGCATGTATCAAATCGTTGAGGTCGTGCAACAACTGCGCGGCGAATGTCGCGATACGCAAGTCGACGGTGCCCGCCTTGGCATGGCGCAAAACATCGGTGGAAGCGGCGCCTCGATACTCACGCACATCCTGACGACGAACTAGACCAAGCCACGCGCGGTGATACCCGGGGCGGGAGTTCTGGAGCACTGCGAGCTGCCCGGTCGTTGGGTAGAATACAGGCATGCGATACATCCTACGCTGGATTCTCCGAAGGCTGCTCGACTTGGTGGCGCGGATCGAGATCCGGGGCTTTGAGCACCTCCCCAAGAACGGCGCCTTCGTGATCTGCACGAATCACCTCGGCATGATCGACGCCACGCTGCTTTACTACGCGATCGATCGCTGGGATGTCTTCGTGCCTGTGGCCGAGAAGTGGGAACGCAGCGGTTTCCTGAGGTGGCTGGGCAAGTACCTGAATTTCGTGTTCGTCGATCGATTCAATCCTGATCTCAAAGCCATGCGCCAGATGATTGCGCTGATGGAGAAGAGGTCACACCCTGGTGATTGCCCCCGAGGGTACTCGGTCTCGTGTGGGGTCTATGATCGAGGGACGTCCTGGCGCGGCCTACCTGGCCTCCAAACTCCAACGGCCAATCGCTCCGATCGGCCTATCCGGCACGGAGGACAAAACGATATTCGGTAACCTTCGGCGCCTGAGACGCTCGGACGTCCTGATCACTGCAGGAGAGACGTTTGTGCTGCCGAAAATCGCAAACCGCGACCGCGACGTAATCCTGAGAGAATACACGGATGAGATCATGTGCCGGATCGCCGTTCTTATTCCGGAGCGCTACCGGGGTGTGTACGCCAAACACCCACGACTGTTGAAGCTGCTTCAGTCAGGCTAGGTTTGTCCAGTTCACGGCGGCGGCCTAGATGGATTGTCGCTTGGAGACTGCGGAGGGCTAGAGGATCTCGCCCTCCTGCCGTTCGAGGAACTTGCCCTGGCCACGTTGCCCGAGCCAGTTGTCTCGATCCACGATCAGTTGTCCTCGGAGAAAGACCTTCTCCGGGTATCCGACCAGCTCCCAGCCCTCATACAAGTTATAGTCCGTGCGGTGTTGCGCCACACCAACCCCGTACTTGACCCGTCGCTCAGGATCCCACAAGACAAGATCCGCATCTGAGCCGGGCTGAAGCGCTCCCTTGCGCGGATACAGGCCGAAGATCCGAGCCGGATTCGTGCTGGTTAGTGCGACGAACTGGTTGGCCGTGATTCGGTTCGCTCGCACACCATAGGTCCAAAGAATGGGAAGTCTATCCTGGACGCCCGGGAGCCCGTTTGGAATCTTGGTGAAGTCCTGCCGCCCCAGTTCCTTGCCGGGGATCGATATGGGCGCGCCCTCATAGGATATGGGCTTCGCTCCCGTCGAAGAAAAACGGGCAATGATCCGTGCCCATGGACTGAATGGTGGCATCGGCGCAGGCCGTCCCACAACCCAACATTGTCCACGCTGCTTCTCATCGGAGGCGAGCAAACCCACTTGGCACCATCCGGCCGGCGGAGATGATCGATCGTGAAGAACAAGTATTGCGGGCAGGTCTCTCCCATGACATGTACGCCATGATCCCGCGCGTACCTGATCATGTCCACCTCGCCCGCCACATTCATGTGGACGATGTAGACAGACGCGCCCGCCTGTTCGGCCATGGCGGCCATGCGCAAGGTCGATTCCACTCCACCCCAGGCTGGGCCGTGTGCGTGCATGCCATTCCGGGGAGGTATGCCCTGCCGACAGCGCTTCCGCCACCAGAAGTCTCTATGACGTCTCCATTCTCACAGTGGGCCATGACCAGCATCCCCTGGTCTTTGGCCAATCGCAAGGTCCTGAAGATGTCACGATCCGACAGGCGCAGGCGGCCATTGTAGGCAGTGAACACCTTCAGAGTGGTGATGCCTGCATCGCGGAGCTGCGACATCTCAGCCTCGACGTCAGCATCCAACCGCGTCAAGTTCATGTGAAAGCCGTAGTCAATGGCCGCCTTCTCGGCTTTTCGTCGCCAGACCTGAACCGAGGCCATCATCGTCGGTTCGTCGAACGGGACAAAATCGAGCACCGTGGTCGTGCCGCCGAAGGCGGCCGCCTTGTGCCCCGTGTAGTGATCATCCGAAGAGACAGTGTCGAACATCGGCAGGTCAAAGTGCGTATGCGGATCGACGCCTCCAGGGAGGATCAACTTCCCGCTTGCATCCACGACATGTGCGCCTTCCGATGACAGTCCTGATCCGATTTGCGCAATGCTCTCACCTTGAACCAGAATGTCAGCATCCACGGTGCGGTCAGCGGTGACCAGCGTACCCCCTCGCAGTAGTGTTCGCATTTGCCGCTCCTAGAGTCTCCAGAACAAAATGAGGCCAACCATCAAACCGGTGAACGTCACGAGCATCAGACCCGCGCCCGGCTTGAAGAAGTCTCCAAACCTGTGATTGCCTGGACCAACCATGATCAAGTTGACGGGATGGGCCAGCGGCGTGAGAAATGTAGCCGAACAACCGATCGCAGTCGCGACGGCGATGGCCCGCGCGTCGACTCCTAGAACGATGGCAGCACTCACAGCGATCGGTCCGATGATGAACGCCGTTGACTGGCCTCCCACGACCTGCGTGAGCCCGGCCGCCGCAACAAATGCCAGGGCCGCCAACGTCAACGGGCCGACGGCTCCGACGAGTGATAGAAGAGTAACCCCTGTCAAGCGGGCGAAGCCGGTGTTTACCAGCGCGAGGCTGGCAGCTTGCATTCCAACCACAAACACGATCACTTCCCACTCGATGGATCTATATGCTTCCCGCAGGGCAATCAAGCCAGCAAGCACGCATATGAGAGCGGCCGCCAAAACAGCCAGGTAGATGGGAACCCCACCTGCCGAAAGCATCACGGCCAGCGAGAAGACCAGCACGCTGGCGACGGCGCGCCCGGGCCGGACTCGAACCGTGGCGGGATCCGGCTCAAAGACGATCAACTCGGGGTCAACCTGTAGGTCACGCACGCGGCTGGCGGGTCCAGCGATCAGCATGGCATCTCCCCGCTGCAGGGCCATGGTGCCGACATCGGTGCGAAAGCTCCGCCCGCCACGCTGGATCGCCAGCACCGTGAATCCATACTTGCGCCGAAAATCGAGGTCCTTGATGGTCCTTCCGGCATATGCAGAGTGGGGCGCCAGGATGAATTCCACCAGCGTCAATCCAAAGTTCGTGATCGTGTGGCGCTCCGGCTGCACGGAAACGCGCAGTTCCGACAATCGGGCAGTTCGTTCCTCCCGCCCCACTGCCAGAAAGATGTCGCCGGCGCGAACGGCCTCTTCCGTCGTCGGCACGAAGAAACCCTGGTGGCCCCGGCGCATCGCCAAAATGGCGATTCCCAGTCTTTCACCCAGAGCCGCCGACTCCAGCGTGCAGCCTACGAGCGGCGAAGACTCTCCAACCCGGACCTCCCAGAGCCGTTCCCCGACCTCGTACAGGCCCTCCAGTTCATCGCTGGCGCGCCGCGCTAGCATCTGCTCCGGTGCCGGCCGACGGGCCGGCACCAGACGGTAACCAAACGTGCCCAGGTAGGCAATGCCGGCGACGGCAATCAAACCTCCCACGGGGACAAACGAAAGAATGTTGAGCGGCTGCTGGGCTGGGCGGGCAATGGTTAACATCTGACTCAGAACGATGTTGGCCGTCGTGAAGTATGTGGCCATTCCACCGAGGGCCGCACCAAACGCAATAGGGATCAGAAGCCGACTCGGCTTGACATGGCTCTTGCGTGCGGCCTGGATTGCGCTGGGTAGAAGCAAAGAGCCCACGGCCACATTGTTCATGAGCAATGATAAGAGGGCTGCAGACAGGGAGAACAGAAACACGAGGCGACTGACTGACCGGTGGGCGGCCGCCGCCAACGTATACCCGAGCCAAAGCATGACGCCATTGCGGGCCAGTGCCTGAGTAAGCACGAACAGTCCTATTAGGATCAGGGCCAGAGGCTGACCAAATCCGGCAGATGGACAGCAGCGCCGCATCCGGTTCGTGCGCCCCTCCTAGAACACCGAGGCCTGCATACTGTGCGATGCCAAATGCCACGATCATGAATAAGCCCGCAACATCTGGGCGCCAGTGCCCGAGAAAGAGCAGTGTGAGCGGCAGGGTAATGACCCCCACGGCGACCCACATCTCCGAGGTCATACCCTAGTCCAGTTCCGCAGGATCATAGCCGGCGGCCGCTTCCTGGAAGCCGAGCAACGCCAGCAGCAACTCCGGTGGCACATCGTCTTCCGGTAGGCCGGCCTGATAGCCATGGGTACCCACGGGCCCGCTCGCGCAACGATCGCCATAACAGCGCGCTTTCATCTTGCTGGACGACCAGATCATGCATCGTTCTGGCGCGCAACAGGTACTCCCCCGTCGTATACAGGAACGTGATGCGGCGCCACTTGCGCGCCTCGATCGGGCTGCAGCAGGCTCCACGCCGCCAAGCTGGATCCTGAAGTACTCTTCCTGAGCACGCGGGTGCTCGAGTTCGTCCTTCAGGAGCTCGGCGCGGGTCGTCAGCTCGTGCCCGCGCACCGGGGCACTGAACTCAATCCGCCCGCCCAGCTCGCCGAAGCTGGCCGGCTGGTAGAACGCCAGATGATCCACCGCTGATGACCTTGGGCGCCGTGCGGAGCGGTATCCGGTACCAGCCCAGCAGGCGCGCAATCTCCAGATCGCGCGGCGCGGGCACAAGGCAAACCAGAATCAGATCACTGTTCTGTACGGGCATTTGCCGGTCGGATTCGCGACAGGAACGTGGCCCACTCAATTCGTCGAGCTGCCTACTTCACCAGCCCGACTTCCTGGTTGAATTCCATCGATCAGGGCGTCGATCTCGTCTGCCTGCTTCTGGACTCGGGTCCAGTAGTCGGCTGCGATCCACATCGCCTGGATCTCGTCATAGGTCTTGCCCTGCTGCTCAACCCACGTGTAGTACTTCAGATTGTGCACACGCCGCCGGTCCGGATAGCGCAGCTCCAGCATGTTGTCCGTCGATCTGGCCGTGGAGGTACCGCGCAAAGTCGGCGGCGGCATCGCCGGCGCGTGTATTCCCCATGTCGAGGTGCATCTCGTGCAAGCGCGACCGATACAGCTCCATCGAGTCGGTCAGCACCGTCAGCATGACGTCGTCCTCATCCATCTCGAAGTACTTGGCGGCCTTGATGGCCGTCAAGACGTTGGAGATTCCGGAGAAGCCCAGCAGATCGAGCTGTGAAACGACGGCCTCGGGAACGCCGCGCTCGACCAGGTACGCCCGACCCGTTCTCCTCGTTGAACAGGCGCGCCAAGTTGACGACCGCATTGTCGTCGATCGCCACGACGACGTCCGTGTTCTTGACATTGTGGATCCACGGCACGTGCTTGTCGCCGATGCCCTCAATGCGGTGCGAGCCAAATCCATTTTCAAGCAACGTGGGGCACTGCAGGGCCTCGCTGGCGACGATCTTGCTGTCTGGGAACAACTGCTTCATATAGTCGCCGCTGGCGATGGTCCCGGCCGAGCCGGTGGCCGATGCCATGCCACGATAGCGGCCATGCTGGCCCATGATCTTACGCAGCACTTCCTCCATGGCATGACCGGTCACCTCGTAGTGCCACAGGTAGTTGCCAAACTCCTCGAACTGGTTGAAGATCATCAGGTCCTGCCCGGAGGCCCGCAGTTCCTTGCATTTGTCGAAAATCTCCTTGACATTCGATTCGGATCCCGGCGTCTTGATGGTCTCGCCCGCGATCTTGGAGAGCCACTCGAAGCGCTCCTTGCTCATGCCCTCCGGCAGGATGGCGATCGACTCGCAGGCCAGCAGCGCCGAATCGTACGCGCCGCCGCGGCAATAGTTGCCCGTGGATGGCCAGACGGCCTTCTGGGTGGTCGGGATCGAATTGGCCGGTCACCAGCCGTGGCACCAGACAGCCAAAAGCCGCGCCGACCTTGTGCGCACCGGTCGGGAACCACTTGCCCACCAGCACGACGATACGGGCAGGAACACCCGTGAGGCTGCTTGGAAGTTCCAGATAGTTGACGCCGCCAAAGCCGCCGCCGCTGGCCTTCGGCTCATTGTGCCAGGTGATGCGAAACAGATTCCGCGGATGCAGATCCCACAGACCGATGGCTCTAGATCTTCCTTTATTGCGGCCGGGATCTTCGCCGGATCCTTCATCTGAGAGTACGTCGGAATGACGATGTTGCGCTCTCTGGCCCGCCTGATGGCATTCTTCCGCCGACCCTTGTCGATGGTCAAGTCGATCTTGGTCATTGTCCGCCTCCGCCTAATTTGTCTGACAAATTCGATTATATCGCAGCCTCAATGCCCCTCCGACACGCGTACCCGCAACGACCGCGATATCCTGGGTGTTACATAGGCTAATCCACAATTCAGGAGTACTAATGAAATCCTCCACGACGGGCGCAATCTCGGGCTGTGTGATTTGGTTACTTGTATTCGGGGTACTCGGTATGTGCCTTGTGCCCATCGCCATGATGGTGGGCGGTGTGACGTCGGGCAGCGAGTTCGCCACTCGAACCGTGGCTCCGTTCATTTGCCCCAAAGACACGTCTGGAGCCGTCTATTCCTATAGCACCACAAGCATCAATGACAATGGTGTGAGCGTCCCCGCCACCGCCTATGAACTGCATTGCGTGGATGGCGCCGGGGAAACTGTGAAGAAGGATCCCATCGTTTTCGCGTTCCTGTGGGAGGGGATCTCAGTCGGGATTGCCCTATTGGTAATGGCGTTGTTGGCGTTCCTGCTGGCGGCGCCGGCTGGCGTGTTGGTCGGCAGATTGTTCCGGCGCCGGAATCCAACCCGCAGCTGATTCATCCCAAGCGCTTTCCCTAGCCCATGACCACCGCGCTAGGCGGACACCCGATAAGCCACGATCAAGCCATCGCGAATCGGTAGGAAGGTGACGATCCCATCCGGATCCCCGGTGATAGCTGCCGTGAATTTGCGGACGCCTTGAGTGTCCCCGGTTCGGTCGGACGGGAGCAATACTTTGCCCCCCCACAGCATGCTGTCAGCAATCAACACGCGACCCCACCGGTGTTTCCGCTTCATCACGGGCAGTGCGGCCGGGTAGTCTCGCTTCTAGATATCACAGAAGATGAGGTCGACGACGCGGGCCTGTCTGCGGACGGTCTCGATAGCCTCGGCGGTATGAAACCTGATCGCATGGTCAAATCCCAATCGGCCCAGGTGCCCGCGGGGCCGTTGGGACAGTTGCCCGCCCCAGACCGTGTGACGCACCTCGCCGCCGCCGTTTTCCAGGACCGCTTTCGCGAACCAGGCCGTGGAGTATCCATAGCCCGCACCCAATTCGAACACGAACCTGGCACCTAATGTCGGGCGACCTGGTAGCAGTAGTGACCCGCAGAGGGTCCGATGATCGGAAACCGTGTGCGCGTGCGGCGATCCGCTCCATCGCGAGCATTTCAGGCTCACGCTGTGGGGCCAGCTTGATTAGGTATTCCTGGAGCCTGGTATACGCAGGGAATGGCATGCGTCACCCCCAAAGGTACAGCGGCGCACGGGCTTGTGCTCTCGCGGCGAGCCGCGATCAATCTGGTGGGGCTTGACGGACGATGTATAAGGGACGGCCCTTGGCTTCATCGTAGAGGCGCCCAATGTACTCGCCCAGAACCCCGAGGGATATCAACTGAATACCACCCAGAAACAGGACTGCGATCAGGGTCGTCGCCTGGCCCGTGAACTGCGGAATACCCGCCATGCGAAGATAGACAACCACCGGGATAGCCAGAATGGCGATTCCGGCCGAGAAGAAACCAAAGTACGTAGCCACCTGCAGCGGGAAGTATGAGAAGCTTGTAATGGCATTCAGTGCCAGCAGAAACATCTTCTTGAACGGGTACTTCGTCACGCCCGCGTACCGTGGGCTGCGCTTGTAGTGGACACCTATCTGCTTGAAGCCAACCCAGGCCGACATGCCGCGAGGGAAGCGATGTCGTTCTGGCATGGTCTTGAGCACATCCACGACCTTTCGATCCATCAACCGGAAGTCGCCCGTATCCACGGGGATGCGAACGTCCGTTATGCGATAGATCAGCCGGTAGAAGATCGAGGCGCTCAGTCGCTTGAACCAGCTTTCTCCTTCACGTTCCGCCCGGATGGCGTAGACGACTTCGTATCCATCCTTCCACTTCTGAGCGAGTTGGGCGATTGCCTCCGGTGGATCCTGCAAATCCGCGTCGATGATGACGACAGCATCCCCTCGGGCATAGTCCCAGCCCGCGGTGATGGCGATTTGATGACCGAAGTTTCTCGCGAAGATGACGGGCCGCACCCGGCTGTCCTTTTTCGCCAGCGCCATAATGGCCTCGGTCGATCCATCCGTGGATCCATCGTCTACCAAGACCAGCTCCCAGGGCTCGCGCAGTCCGCGCATCACTGCGGCGGTTCGTGCGTAGAGCTTGGGAAGCGACTCGGCCTCGTTGAACACCGGGGCGACAATTGAATACGTGACGTGCTTCGTCTTCATTTTCCCAGGATCTCTCTAAGCGCTTTGAGTGTCGGATCGATCACGGGGGCGGGCGCCACCGCTCGCATGGCGGAGCCAACATCCTTGAGGCCGCTGCCGGTGTTCAGCACCAGGATGGGATCGTCAGGTTTCACCACACCGTCCGCTCGTGCCTTGAGCAGGCCGGCGTAGGCAGTTGCCCCCGCCGGCTCGGCGAAGATCCCGGCCAGACCGAGGGCGGCGACCGCCCGCAAGATCTCGTCGTCACTCACCACCATGTATGTGCCCCCGGTGTCCCTGGCTGCACGCACAGCCCGAACGCCGTCTCGCGGCAAATCCACCGAAATGCTGTCGGCCAGCGTTTTCGCCACAACCGGTTTGATGACCTCCGTGCCGCCGTGGAATGCGTCTGCAATAGCGGCCGAGCCGGCCGCCTGAACACCGATCAGTCTCGGAGTCAAGGGCATCCATCCAAGTTGTTGCAGATCCTTGAAGCCCTTGTGTATCCCTGAGATGATGTTACCGTCGCCAACCGAGACAAAAATAGTGAGCGGCGCATGCTCGGCAGTCTCACCGATCGCACGGTGCCACTCGGCGTGTGTCTTTTGCCACCACTCCCAGATCTCGAGGGCAGCGGTCTTCTTGCCCTCCGCGGTAAAGGGGTTGTACCCCGTGTTGCGACAGTACCAGCCAAACTCCTCGGATGCCTTGAGGGTGAGGTCAAATGCATCATCATATGTGCCATCCACGAGCACCACGGTGGCACCGAAGACCAACAGCTGCGCCACCTTGGCTGGCGGAGCCGTCTTGGGTGCCAGCACGATCGCTTTTTGGCCCACGGCCGCTGCCATGCCCGCGAGCGCAGCACCCGCATTTCCTGTGGAGGCCGTGATGACTACTTCGGCCTCGATCTCCCTAGCTCGGGCAACTACGAGAGCGCTGGCACGATCCTTGAAGGATGCCGTGGGATTGCGGCTTTCGTCTTTCAGCCAGAGGTTGTTGAGCCCCGTCCGTTCGGAGATTCTCGCCAGCGAGAAGACGGGTGTCCCGCCTGCGGCATGCAGTGGCGTCATGGAGCCGGGCACTTCAGCCACTGGCAAGAGAGGCAGGTATCTCCAAAGCGAGGGATCGGCTCGTGATTCGATGTCGTTAGGCTGGAACTTGGCGCGCAGGGCCTCGATATCCAACACCACGTCCAGGTTGCCGCCGTCCTTGGGGCATGTATAGGTGACATCTGTCGGCCCATATTCCGTCCCACACAGTGAGCAGCGGTAGCCGAGGAACTTGTTCATCACTAATTGGCAATTCTACCGCGTCGGGTCACCGGACGCGCCTCTAAACTGCCAGCTTGGTTCCTTGGACAGCCGCGCGACTCCCGGCTCGAAGCGTGGATGGGGCATCGCCATCACGACGTCCTGGGGGCCAACGTGCGCGGTCTCACTATCGGTGCTGGAGCAATCCTCGCAAGATCAGCTCCTGGTCGACGGGCAGGCGGTCGACGCGGACACGCACTGCGTTGTAGATGGCATTGGTGATGGCTGGCGGTGTCGGAATCGTGCAGATCTCCCCTACACCCTTGGCACCGTAGGGCCCCGATGATATTGGGTGCTCCACCACGATCGAAGTGATCTCGGGGGTCAACATGATCCCGGGAATCCGATAGCGCGCCAATCTGTCTGTGACAACTCGGCCGGCCTCAACCAGGTACTCCTCGGTGAGGCAGCTTCCAATCCCCATCATCACTCCCCCTTCGACCTGACCCTGCAGACCGAGTGGATTGAAAGCTTCCCCCACGTCGTTGGCCGCGATCACGCGCAGAACCCGCACCTCGCCGGTGAGCGTGTTGACTTCCACTTCGGCGGCCTGCGCCGCAAATGAGAATGCAAAATGCATGTCTCCGCCAGCGCCCAATGGTTGGGTAGCGGGCGCCTCAAACTCGTACAGGGCCCGCGGAATCTGCCCCACGGCCTTCATTTCCGCAGCCACCGCGGCCAGAGTCAGGTCACGCCCGTTTGCCCGAACCTCGCCATTCTCAAACCAGACCTTGTCTGGAGGGACATCGAACTTCTCAGCCAACGCGCTGGAGATGGCTTGCCGCAGGGCCTTGGCTGCAAGCCGAGAGGCGTTGCCTGTAACAAACGTTTGGCGCGAGGCGGTCGTCGGACCTCCGTCGGGCGTGAGGTCTGTGTCCATGACAAGCACGCGGACCTGGCTGGCAGGAACCGCCAACTCCTCGGACACGGCCATCTGCATGACGGTGACCAGACCCTGGCCAAGCTCAGCGGAGGAGCTGCGAACTTCCAGACTACCGTCATCGTACAGCTCAACCTCGGCACCTGCTTTGTCGATCGCGCCCCCGCCTAGACCGGTATTCTTGTAGCCGACCGAGAACCCCCAGGCGTGCACGCAATGTGGAGCCTCTGCGATCCTGTGCGGTTGAAACAGCGATTCGGGAGCGACGCCGCAGTGAAGTTGCGCCTGGCGCTTCATCTCAGCATGCACCTTCTCGATGCATTCCATGAGCCCCACCGATTCGTGCAATACTTGGCCCGTGTTCGTCACGCTGCCGACCTGGAGTGCATTTCGCCTTCGCAACTCGACGGGGTCGATGCCGAGGCGTTCGGCAAGCATGTCCATCATTGATTCCACCGCAAAAGCCGACTGCGTGACGCCGAAACCACGGAAGGCGCCGGCGGGCGGATTGTTGGTGTACATGGCGTAACAGTCGGCACGTACGTGGGGCACTTCATAAGGTCCCGCTGAGTGGGTTGTGGCACGGGTCATTACTTTGTCGCCCAGCGACGCGTATGCTCCCGTATCACCGTAGAGTTCGGTTTCCACCGCCTGCAGGCGTCCGTCGCGCTTTGCCCCGATCTTTAGCCGGATCTGCGTCGCATGACGTTTCGGATGCACAAGCAGACTTTCGTGCCGGCTAAACAGAAGCTTGACCGGATGGCCCGTAGCATTTGCGAGCATAGCTGCGTGGATTTGGCCGGCAATATCCTCCTTACCGCCAAACCCACCACCCATTAGCTGGCCGACAATCCGGATACGGTCTTCCGGCCATCCCAGAACGCGGGCGACCTGCGTGCGATCCTGGTAAGGAATCTGCGAGGCAACGTAGATCTCCAGTCGTCCATTGGCAGCCGGCACGGCGATGCTGCACTCGGGTTCAAGGAAGGCATGTTCCATCATCGGTGTGTTAAACGTGTGCTCGAGAATCAGGTCCGACTCCGCGAACCCGCGATCCATGTCACCTTTGCGCACCTTGATGTGTTTGAGTAGGTTTCCACTCTTATGTAGTTGAGGCACGTCTGGGTGACGAGCCTGCACCGCATCCGTGATCACCGGCTGGAGATCGAACTCGGCTTCGATCCGGGCCACGGCATGCTCTGCAGCATCCTGGGTCTCTGCAGCGACGAGTGCCACGGCATCACCAACGTATCGAACACGTTCGCCGAGTCCGACGAGCACAGGCCAGTCATAGACGACCAATCCATGATTGTGCTCTGCAGGGATGTCATCCGAGGTAAGCACGGCCACGACCCCGGGCACCGACCGGGCTGCTGAAACATCCAATCGCCTCAGGAACGCATGCGGAACGCCCGCGCGTTTGACGGCCGCGAACAGCATGCCTGGAAATGCCAGGTCGTCAGCGTATACGGCTTTGCCGTTCACCTTTTCGATAGCGTCCGGCCTGGCCTGCACCCTGCCGACGATGCGACCCGGCCGGCTGGACTCGGCGATCTCGGGCGGATGTACAGGCTGGCCCGTACGGATTGCCTGCGCGGCAGCCTGGATTGCGCCTTCTATCGCAGGATAGCCCGCACATCTGCAGAGCGTGTCCTTCAGAGCGTGCCGAATGTCCTCGCTGCTGGGGTTGGGTTTGCGCTGCAGCAATGCATGCGCGGTCATGATCTGCCCAGGGATGCAGAAACCGCACTGAACTGCTCCGTAGCTGATGAACGCCTCTTGCAGGGGGTGGAGCACCTTGGCCTCGGCGGCGGCCTTTGCGGGCACCTTCAAGTCCGAAAGCCCTTCGATCGTGAGAATCTGCTTCCCTTCTGCTCGGGCCGCCGGGTACATGCACGAAAGGACCGGCTCCCCGTCAACCAGTACAGTGCAAGTGCCACACTCAGATTCCTCACACCCGATCTTTGTGCCGATCAGGCGCAGGCGATCTCGCAACAATGCGGCCAGGGTTTCGCCGGGAAGGATCGGCAACGTGCGGGCCATGCCATTGACCACCAGATTTAAGGACCCGCGGTTAGCGCTCATTCCCAGGTCCTCCTCCACGCGCAGTCCAATGTCGCACGCATAAGGTCACCTATCAATTCGCGTCGATATTCAGCGCTGGCACGTCGTTTGCTGCTCCGGAAGGCAATGTGGGCCAACAACGCCTCGATGGCAGAATTGCTCGCCGAGGCCGAATAGATTTTGCCAACCAACTCGTCTTCCGCGTCGGTAACTCGCCGCGGCGTTGGCCCTGATGGCCCTACGGCAATCCGGATGGCGTCGATCAGCTCATTGGTGCGCTTGATCCAGACCGCCACATTCAGAATGGGCAACGCTACACCCTGGGGACGCATGATTTTGCGGAAGGCAGAAGCCTCATGGGCTGCGGCAAGGGGCACGTGGAAACCGACGAGCAGATCCTGCCCAGCATTCAGCGTGGACTTGCCTGGGCCAGCGAAAATGCTCTCAAGAGGGATGCGCCGGGAGCCGGACAACGAGGCGACCTCAACGGTCGCATCCAATGCCAGCAAGGCTATCGTGCCATCGGCAGCCGGCAGCGCGTGCGCCACGTTACCCCCTAGAGTCGCCACGTTGCGAACTTGGGGTCCGCCGATCAATTCGCATGCTTCAACCAGCGCTCTGGCATGCCGCGCGACGAGCGGAGCCAGCGTGATATCTGTCAGGGAGACAGAGCCGCCGATGAAAAGGGCGCCGTTACGAAGCTCCAGTTGCCTCATCTCGGCAACCGAAGTCAGGTCGACCAGCGTCGTGGCAGGGGAATGGCGGCCTTGATCCAGGTCGAGGAGGAGGTCTGTGCCGCCGGCAATGGGTACCGCGGGTGCAGGTGCGTCCCGCAGGGCGAGTAAGGCCTCCGAGACCGTACTCGGTCTAATGAATTCTTGCCATAGGTTCATGTGGCTCGGCCCTCGCGGAAGGACGGCGGCACTTTTCGAGGGGCCAAGCCCCACGCCGCTGCCGGATGGCGAACCCGCAGCGACCACCGAACCAATGGAAATCTATTCTACCGCTTTTCCTCGGTCCGGACGCCTGCCATCAGCAGGCCAAGCTTCTCCCGCGTGGCAACCGAGCGTTCGAGAATGTCCATGATCTGGCCCTCATAGATCACCGCGATTCGGTCGGAGAGCGCCAGGATCTCGTCCAAGTCCTCCGAAATGAGCAATATGGCAGTCCCGCCTCGTCTCTGTTCCAGGAGTTGTTCTCGAACGTACTCAGTGGCCCCTATGTCCAGACCCCGTGTGGGCTGAGCAGCAATGATGGCGCGGGGATGACGGGATAGCTCACGCGCCAGGACCACTTTCTGGATATTTCCGCCGGAAAGATTGCGAGCCAGCGTTTCACGCGAAGGGTGTCTTGACCTGGAATTTTCCAATGAGTTGATCGGCGTAGTCAGCAATATTGCGCAGATACAGCACGCCACCGCGGGAAAACGGCCACTTTTGGTGCTCTCGCAAGATGATATTCTCCGCGACCGTGAACTCCTTGATCATCCCATCCCGCATCCGTTCTTCGGGGATGTAGGAGAGCATGCGGCTGGTCAGCTCACCAGGCTGGAGTCCCGTTACGTCCTCCCCCTCCAGGACAATTCGCCCCGTCGTGGTTTTCCGAAGACCCGTGATTACCTCTGCCAACTCCGCCTGGCCATTTCCCGAAACGCCGGCGATCCCCAGGATCTCCCCCGAACGAACGTCCAGGCTGACAACCCTGAGCCCGGGAGTACCACGGTCGCTCCCACAGGAGACGCCGTCGAGCTCAAGACGCACTTCGCCGGGCTTGACCTGGCCGCGCTCCGGTGCAAAACCAACTTCGCGGCCGACCATCCAATTGGCCAGATCCTGCTTGGTGGTCCCGGACGTGGGGCGAGTGCCCATCTTCCGCCCATTCCGCAGGACGGTCACGCGTTGGCTAATCTCGACGACCTCGTGCAGCTTATGCGAGATGAAGATGAGGGCGTGGCCATCCTTGGCCATCTGGCGCATGACCGCAAACAGCTCATCCACCTCCTGTGGGGTGAGGACGGCCGTTGGCTCGTCAAGTACAAGCAGGGACGCGCCGCGATACAGCGCCTTGATGATCTCAACGCGCTGCTGCTGTCCGACGGAAAGCTGCCAGACGTAAGCGGCCGGATCGATCTTCAAACCATACGACTGCGCCAGGTCATGGATCCGATGTGCCACACGATCGAGATCCGTCAGCACGCCTCGCGTCGACGGCAGACCCAGGGCTACGTTCTCCGCAACTGTCAACGATTGCACAAGCATGAAGTGCTGATGGATCATGCCGATCCCGAGGGCAATGGCATCATTGGGCGAGGCAATGCTTACCGGCTGCCCATTGATGCAGACCTGCCCAGCATCCGGATGGTAAAGGCCATACAGGACCTTCATCAGCGTGCTCTTGCCTGCGCCATTTTCACCCAGCAGCGCATGCACTTCGCCGGCTTGAACATCGAAATCAATGCGGTCATTTGCAAGCACGCCGGGGAACTGCTTGGAAATGCCAAGCAGTTCCAGATGCTGGATTCGGATCTGACTTGATTTGTTCGCCGCAGCGCGTGACATCAGATGAATTGAGGAACCCGGGGTGCCCTTTCGGGCAACCCGGGTCGTCGCTCTTTGCTGTGGGCTATGGTCGTGGGATCGTTATGCTTCCGTCGATGATGCCCTGCACAGTGGAGTCGCCAAGCGTCTTCACGTCGGCAGGCAACGCGTAATCAGGATTGTATTCAACCACCTCGCCCCCATTGGCCAGGTCGATCTTGAAGCTCTGGCCCCCGAGTGTGCCCTTTCCGATCAGGCCGATCATCTCGTTCAACACGACTTCCCAGTGGTAAACCTGGCTGGCAACAACGATCGAAGGCGCCAGCGAGGTCTGGTTGGACTGGGTGCCGAACCAAAGCGCGTTGTTCTCTTGCGCCTTGCCGACAGCCCCCACGACCATCTGGGCCGAACCACTGAGAACATCCGCGCCAGCGGCAATATGTGTCGTGGCCGCGGCGGCTGCCAAGGCCGTGTCGGAGAACGACCCAATATAGTTCACGTTTACCTTAATATCCGGTTTGGTCGCTGCGGCGCCGGCTTTGAAGCCGTCGACATAGAGCTTTGCATCGCCGGTTTCGATCGGGCCGACCACGCCGATGACCCCGCTCTTGGTCAGGCTGGCGGCAAGTACGCCGTTGACATAGCCACCCTGGTCGGAAGCTGCCTCGTACGCGAACACGTTGGGAAGACCAAACGTATCAACGGTTGTGCCCCAGGCAAAGCTGGTCTCGGGGAAATCCGGGGCGATCTCCTGCAGCGAGGAACCGTACTGCGATCCATGGGCGATCACTAGTTTGTATCCCTTGCTGGCGTAGTCACGGATGGCAGCGGCAGCGTCATCCACCACAAACATATTCTCGGAGTACGCAATTTCCATCTTATCGGCGCCGCCCATTTCAGTCTGCACCTTCACGAGGGCGTCGTACATGCTCTGGCTGAACGCGAGGTCGTTTATTGCGCTGGGCATCACCACGGCCACGCGCAGGGGCTCGGCCGGAGCCTCGGTCGGAGCCGCGGCCGGCGCCTCAGCGGCGGTTGGCGCGGCAGCCGGGGGCTCGGTCGCAGCCGGAGCACCGCAGGCACCCAGAATCAGGCTGACGGCAATCAAGAGGGTAAGTAGCAGGGCTGTCTTCTTCATTCGTTTCTCCTTTTGAGGTAGCGAGCTCATTTCGAATTGGCGAACGCAGTGCAAAGCAACATGTTGGTTTGCGTCTCTGAGTAGAGGCACCTCCTGAGAGCCTCTATTCCTCCCGCTCAAACGGCCTTGACAGAGCGGCCGGTGCGCGAACTCTCGAAACCGATACGATCAGCACCACGATGGTAAGAACATAGGGCATCATCACGGCAATGTCGGACGGAATCGGGATTGCCAATACCTGGATCCAAAGTTGTAGTGCATTCACCATACTGAACAAGAGAGCCCCCGCCAGGACGCCCCACGGACGCCAGGCACCGAAGTAGACCAGCGCCACCGCAATGAACCCCAAGCCGCTGGTCATGTTCTGTTGAAACACATTGAGAAGCGCAATGGAAAGCGAGGCGCCGGCGATGCCTGACAGGGCGCCTCCCAGGATGATCGTGAAGTAGCGCACATGGGCGACGCTGACGCCCACGGAATCTGCCGCTTCTGGATTTTCGCCCACTGCGCGGATCTTGAGCCCAAGTGTGGTCCTGTTAAGCACGAACCACGCCAGCGGCACCAATAGATACGCGCCGTAGACGAGCGCATTTTGATCAAAGAAGATCTCCCCAACGACCGGAATGGCGCCCAGGATGGGCAGTGGAACTCGTCCGAAACCGGTGATGGTCTCGACCCGTCCAAGCAGCTTCTGAAACAGCAGGTCGCTCATTCCCAAGCCAAAGAGATAGAAACCGATGCCGCTCACACCTTGTTGGGCCTTCAGGTTGACAGTCACGAACGCCATAGCCAGGCCCAGGAGAGCGCCGACCAGGATCGCGCTCAACAGGCCCAACCAAAGGTTGCCGGTTCTCAGTGCGACGTAGAAGGCGGCGAAGGCCGCCAGCAACATTTGGCCTTCCACGCCCAGGTTGAGCACCCCGCTACGCTGACCAAACGTTTCTCCGATGGCTGCATACAGGTAGGGCGTCGCAAGACGGATGCCCGATGTGAGCACGCCGATCAGCACGGCCGCCGTAAACAGCTCAGAGATCATCCGCCGCTCCCGGAGGAACGCTTCGCGTGGGTTGCGGGCGGCGACGGGTCGAGCCTGTGCCCGGCTACCGCTAATCGCCGCTTCTGACGGCTGCGGCGCCAGTACTCGATGCTGACAACGAACACGACCACCAGACCGTTCAGCCCGATAACCAGCGCCGACGGCACCTGCACAGCCCTCTGCATATTATTGGCGCCCACCAGAAGCGCGCCGAAGAGTACTGAGGCCGGGATGCTCCAGATCGGATGCAGCTGGCCAAAGAGGGCCGCTACAATCCCGTTGAAGCCGGCACTGCCGGTGAACCCCGAAGCAGAACCATCCGTGATCATGCGGTAGTTGACGCCAAAGACCTGCGTCGCACCGGCAAGCCCCGCAAACGCGCCGCTTAGCAACAATGCCATCACGACGTATCTTGGTACCGTGATGCCCGCGTAGCGGGAGGCACGCGGGTTTTGTCCCACGGCCCGAATGCGATATCCAAGTGTGGTGCGCCACAGCAGGAAATAGACAAGAAACGCCAGGATAACTGCGATCAGCGCCCCCAGATGCAGCCGCGTGGGCGCCAGCCTGGGCAGGCGGAAGAGCTCCAGCAGGCGTGCGGTCTGCGGGATCTTGGACGCCAGCTGCGCCTGACCCGGGTCGATCATGGGTCCGCGCAGCATGAAATTCATGAGTTGTACGGCGATGCCATTCATCATTACCGTACTCAGGATCTCATTGACGTTGAAGTAGGCCTTGAGATAACCGGGGATTCCACCCAGACCGCGCCACCGACAAATCCGGCCAGCAGCGATAAGGTGACAGTGACGACACCGGGCCAGTGCGTGAATGTCAGCCCCACCCACGTGGCCAGTAGCGCCCCGACGATCATCTGGCCCTCCCCGCCGATATTGATGACGTCGCCCCGAAAAGAAATGCAAATGCCCAGAGCCACGAGAAGCAGGGGTGTGGCCTTGACCAAAGTCTCAGCGAAAGCGTTGCTGCTGCCAAACGCCCCCACCCAGAGGGCGGCATAGGCCTCCAGGGGATTCACACGCAGGAACAACAGCATTACGCCGCCTATGGCCAGTGCAGCCAGCGTCGCCAGGACTGGCAACAATGCATCGACCAGGCGTGAGACCCACTCGCTTTGGGGGAGTTTCCGCATCAACTGCCAGTGCACTCCGGGTGGCAGTCAGTATACAGAAAGACAGACAAAGTTGTCAGACAATATGTAATAGAAATAATATGATACTTGTCCGGAAAGCCGCCAGAGAATGTCACGAGCGTGTCTTCAGGTGCGGCGTGTCAACGTGCGCCCTACTTGCCGCGCTCTCCTCGGATGTATGGCTCGCCGAGAGCGGCCGGTGCGCCGATCCTTTTTCGTGTGGCTTCCCGGGAGCCGATCACAAGGACTATGATCGTAAACGCATACGGGATCATTTGCAGGAAGAACCCCCAGTAGGGATTGTAGTAGAAGGGATTCCGGAGGCCCAACAACAAGGTTGGCCCCTGGATGTCGAGGATGAGCCGCCGGAGCGCTCCAAAGGCGTACGAACCGACGGCGGCGCGCAGCGGATCCCATTGGGCGAAGATCACAAGTCCGATGGCGATCCAGCCTTGACCACCCGTCGTGAGTTCGCTGAACCAACCCGGAGAAACCGCCAGGCTGATCGTCGCACCAGCCAGACCCGCCAGCATACCCCCGACAAACACGTACGCGTATCTCATCGAGAAGACGTTTATGCCCAGGGCATCGGCTGCGGCAGGGAACTCCCCAACCGCACGCAGGTGCAGACCGGGTCGAGTGCGGTTGATGTAGTACCAGGCTAGTGGCGTCATGAGATAGCCCAGGTAGACCAGCACGCTCTGCTGCGTGAAGAACACAGGTCCCAACACCGGTATGCCGGACAGCACCGGCACGGTCCAGGTCGGCAGCAGCGAGACAGCGCCCGCCTTGCTGAGGCCCTCGCCCAGGACTAGGCTCACTCCGGTGCCGACAAAGGTGAGCGCCAGTCCGCTCACGACCTGATCAGCCTGGAGGCCGATCACGATAAATGCATGGATCTGGCTCAACAGTCCCGCAACCAGCATGGCAATGACAACGCCCAGCCATGGATTGTCAAGTTTGATAGCGACGCTGAAGGCGCTCATCGCACCGATCAGCATCATTCCCTCCACGCCCAGGTTCAGTACGCCCGAACGTTCTGCCAGCACTTCCCCAAGCGTGGCGAACAAGAGCACCGTTCCGCTGGCGACGCCCGCCTGCAGGATGTCGATGAAATTCATCGGCTAGTCCTCCGAGCCGCCGCGCTCAATTCGAATTCGGTAGCGCAGAAAGAAATCGCTGGCTATGAGGCAAACCAGGATGATGCCCTGGATCATCTTCGGCACCCCCGATGGCTGGATCTCACGACCAGCCAGGATCAGAGCCCCGAACAGCACCGAGACGACAATGATCACCAGAGGATTCAGTTTACCCAACCATGCCACAATGATTCCGGTGAAGCCGTAGCCGGCGGCCAGAGGCGAGGTCTGCAATCTGTGCACCACGCCCGTGACCTCGGACATACCTCCGAGGCCGGCCAGCGCGCCAGAAACAACCATGACAAGCACCGTATTGCGCGTGATGTTGATACCTGCGTAGCGGGCAGCCCGCGGGTTGTCGCCGATGAGCCGAATCTCGTAGCCCCACCTGCTTCGATAGATCACGATCCACAGGATCACCGCCGCAAGGATGCCCAGCAACAACCCCAGATGGGTTGTCAGCCCGGAGAATGCCCGCACGCTGCTGGCATAGTCCGAAAGGCGCGGCATCCATGCCGACTTCGGAAACGTCGGGCTCATCTGGAAGCCACCTTCGGTCCAGACGGCAAAGATCCAGAAGTTGACCCAGGCCACGGCGATGTAATTAAGCATGAGCGAGCTTATGATCTCGTTGACGCTGAATGCGGCCTTCAGATAGCCCGGTATGAAACCCCAGACGGCCCCGGCTGCCATGCCAGCAAGGATCATCACCGGAATAAATAACCAGCGCGAAGTCTCCGCAGGAAGAACGGGAGCAAGGATGATAGCGCTGGCCCCAAACGCCCCCATGATGAACTGGCCTTCGGCGCCGATGTTCCACAAACGCATTCGGAAGGCCACCGAACAGGCCAAAGAGGTTAGCAGGATGGGTGTGGCCTTGACAATCGTGTCGGAGAGGACCCCCAGGCTGCCAAACGACGCGCTTGCGATGTGCAGGTACGATCGAATCGGATCGCCGCCCGCAGCGCTGATCACCACTCCACCGAGGACTAGCGCAGCCAGGATGGCGATCAGGGAAACCACCAGCGGATACCAACGAGGCGGTTCATCCAGGCGCGGTTCAAAGCGGATCCGGAAACCAGGCTTTTTCCGGTGCTTGGTTGTCGCCTCAGCCATGTGCCTGCTCCGCGTTTCCTGGAATTTCTGCCAGCGGCGTGCCGGTCATCATAAGCCCCACCGTCTCAATGAGCTTCTCGCCCGCATCGGCGGCGGCTGCGTTGATCTCACCCATGGTTCGGCCTTCGTAGATCACAAAGACGCGGTCGCTCAGCGAGAGCAGCTCCTCCAGCTCCTCAGAAATCAGTAGGATGGCCGCCCCGGCCTCGCGTTGCGCCAACAGCAGCTTATGCACACCCTCGATCGCGCCGACATCCAGGCCCCGGGTCGGTTGGACTGCCACGATGAACGCAGGGTGGCCCGATATCTCTCGAGCCAGGATCACTCTCTGCAGATTGCCCCCGGAAAGCAATCGCACCGGCGTCGTTACTCTGGGCGCGATGATCTCGTAGGCATCCTTGAGCTGCGAGGCGAATTTCGTGGCGGCCACCATGTCCAACAATCCACTGTGGTCGATCGGTGGCCGACGATACTGCTTCATGATGAGGTTATCCGTGATGCTCAGATCCGGAGCGGTGCCCACGTGCGTGCGATCCTCCGGGATGTAAGCCAGGCCCTTCTCAATGCCAAATAACGTGCTGCGGTTGCTTACACGCGCGCCGTGCAGCAGCACTTGCCCCTTATCACATTTCCGCAGGCCCGAGATCACTTGGGAGAGCTCCGATTGCCCATTCCCTGCTACACCGGCCAGCCCAACAATCTCGCCGCTGCGGACGGATAGCGAAAAACCTCGCAGTGCAGGCAATCCCTTGTCGTTTTGGGCGTGTACGTCCTTGACCTCCAGAACGACAGGACCTGGATTGCCGGCGACCTTGTCGACTTGAAAGACCACTTCGCGGCCAACCATCAGGCGCGGCAAGTTCCTGGCGCGTGATCCCCACGGACGGAACCGCGGCTGCCGTTACCGCTCCCCGCCGCAGCACCGTGACCCTGTCTGCGATCGCACTGACTTCCTGAAGCTTGTGACTTATGAAGATGACTGACTTGCCTTCACCGATCATCGAATGAAGTGTTCCAAAAAGGCCATCGATCTCCTGCGGCGCGAGCACAGCCGTCGGCTCATCCATGATGAGAACCTGAGCGCCGCGATACAGCATCTTGAGGATTTCAACGCGCTGCTGCTCGCCTACAGACAACTGCCAGATCTTGGCCCGAGGATCAACCTTCAGGCCAAACCGGTCTGCCAGCGTTGCAATTTCCTGGTCATATTCGCCCAGGCGCATCAGAAACCGCGGCTGATCCAGGCCAAGCAGGACATTCTCGGTCACGGTCTGCGAAGGTACGAGCATGAAATGCTGATGCACCATGCCGATGCCCGCCTTGATGGCATCCCGTGGCGAATTGAAGTTCACCGGAAGTCCGTTGACCTTGATGGTCCCGGCATCCTGACGATACAGGCCGGCCAGCACGTTCATGAGGGTGCTTTTGCCGGCACCGTTCTCGCCCAGAAGACCATGGATCTCGCCTTCTCGGACTTCAAAGTCGACGTGATCGTTCGCGAGCACACCGGGGAATCGCTTCACGATTCCCCGCATTTCGACTACGAGTCGCGCTTCTGAGACAGAGGGTGTCTTTTCGGCCAAGATCATGCTCCGGCGAGTTTTCCCGCTCCGATCGGACCTGCCACACCGTAAACGCGTCACGGCGATGACGCGAACGTTCGAGTATGGCTGGTTTGAAGTGAGGGCCAGGCCCATTCCAGACCCGGCCCTCTTCCACCAACCTGAGGCTGCTAGAGCTTCGGCAACTCGGCAGTGATGCCTTCAGCCCACCAGTACATGCAGTACTTGCACTCAAGACCCGGGGCACCGGGAGGGAACTGATCGATATCGGCCTGGGAGAATTTCTCTCCAGCCGGAACAATCACGTTACCCTTGTTGTCCTTGATCTCGCCGCTGAACACGTCAAAGCGTGTGAACTCGCCGGCAAGCATCTTGGCTAGGGTGTCTCGTACCATCTGGATGTCCGCGGCCGGGAGTTCGGCTTCGCCCTTGGTCAGCTCCTGCCCTTCCATGAAGCCCCACAGACCTAGTGCACCAGAATCCGCGTCAAAATAGTCGAAACCGGGCGTGTAGGTCTTGTCGGCCACGCCTTGGGCGATCTTGGTATAGACCGGGCCCCAGTTCCAGTAGATGGTGGTCAGGCAACGTTCGACTTTGCACGAGCCAATGTAGTCGTAGGTGATTCCCCACTTGCCCTTGGCCTCTGCAACGTCTGCCACCGCGGGCGTGTCCGCCCCGGTTAGCACGACCTGAGCCCCGCCATCAAACAGCGATGCGGCGCCATCTTTCTCGGCGACGGGATCGTGCCAGGTATTGATCCAACGAACATCCATGGTGCACTCGGGGCAGGTCTTCTTTGCCCCCAGCATGAAGGCGTTGCCGAGGCGCAGTTCCTCAGGGATCGGGAATGTCGCCATATAGCCGAGCTTCGGATTGCCATCCATCTTGGCGCGAGAGCCAGCCAGCATTCCGGCCAGATACTTCATGTCTTCCATCGCGCCGAACAGGTTGCCGAAGTTCTTCAGATTCGACTTGTATCCACTAACGTGCACGAAGGCGATGTCCGGAAATTCCTCCGCTACAGTGGCCATCGGATCCATGTATCCAAAGGATGTCCCCAGGATCAGGTTGAAGCCCTTGCGCGCGAGGCTGCGGAAGACCTGCTCCGAATCGGCGCCTTCCGGAACATTCTCGATGTAGGCCACGTGCGAATTGGCCATGTTCTTTTCAAGATACAGAAGCCCTTCATAGTGGGCCTGCGACCAGCCGCCGTCGTCATGTGGACCGATCAGGACCGCCGCTACGTTGAACTTGCCGGCTTCGACTTCAGGAATCTGCAACCCGCCTTCAGCGGGGGCGGGAGCGGCCGGGGCGACAGTGGGCGCGGCTGCAGGAGCCTCGGGAGCGGCGGGTTCGGGGGCAGCAGTGGGCTGCGGCCCGCAAGCGGCGAGAACGAGTGCCAGCGCCGCGACGATCAGGGCGAGACTTAGGGATTGCTTGCGCATTGCCTTCTACTCCTTGTTGAGTCTAGAGTGGGGTTGCTTGCGTCTGAGACCTGGTACGTGTCGGCGCGCCGCCTCCTTTCGCACATGTCTATACATTGCATTCTAACATCCTTGTTCAATTCGTCACATTGTAGGACAACTCGGGCTACAAATGCAAGTACGTTATTCCCGGCTGCAGGCGAACATGTTCTTGACTTCCATGAGGGCCGCCGCCTGTCCTTGGACGCCGGGTGTCTGCAGCTCGAGGCGTTTCCAAAGCTCACAAAGCGGCGGTCCCACGAAATTGCGGGAGACGCGGTACGAGACATCCGAAAGTTCGATGGCCCAATTCCAGTCCCCCACATGCGCATACCCCTCGATGAACACAAACCGCTCGACCGGGTCATTCGGAAAATCATTCAGGCCAAACGCCGCGTCGCCCAGTTTCGCCACGGCGTTCCAGTCCGCATTCTGGGCTGCCAAGCTCGCCGTCTCGAAGTAGTAACACCAACCGTGATCTGGCTCAGGCCCATAGATGACGGGCATTCTGAACTCGCCGTGCGGCAGTATCCAGCTGTTGGATGATAGGCGTGAAGCATCTCTCATCATCGAATCGTCTGGAATGAGCCGGTTCCCGAAGTCGATGGTGGGTTCAAGCAGGCGCAGGCAGCCAGGGGGCTGGAAGTAAAACGCGAGCACCTGCGACGTGCTACCCGAAAACACCTCTGCGATGAAATCGTAGTCGATCGGAATGCCGGCTTGCAGATTGGGCAGCGTTCCTCCAACTCGTGATGTCGGATAGAAAAGCACGTAGTCCATTCTGTCCGAGCGGTTCCTCGGATCGTAGATCCAGTTCAATGCTCCAGTCAGCGAGTTGTCCGCGTAGTACGGTAACGCGCCCTCATTGAGCAGTACAGTGGTGTTCGGCTCGATTCCAGGCGCGCGCCACACCATCTGCCAAAACAACGTCCTTTGGGTTGCCCAGTCCCGGCGAAAGTCGTCGGCCCATAGTGCCTGTCTGCCAGCAGCCAGCGCCATCAGGCCGACGGTGACCCCGAGCCGCAGCCGCGGCGGCAGATACATGAGGAGCCCAGCCAAAACAAGACTCACACCAAGAATGAACGGCAGAGTGAAGCAATTCGCCGGGTACGCCGTCGTCACCTCAAGTCCGGTTAGAAGGAAGGGGCCGCCAGCCATGAGCATGCCAACCAGCCCCAGCCCGACCGGCCAGATCTGTCCCTGCGATGCCGTCCCTGTCGCGGATCGCGATACCAGCATCAACGCGCCCACAATCAGTCCGACGAGGGCAAGGACAACGAGGTAGTAAATGACGCGTGCGGGGGCCGTCATGGGCAACGGTTGGAAGCTGCGAGATTTGGCTCCAGGCAACGACCATGGTCCTGTACAACTGTTGTCCAACGCTCCGCACCAGATCGCTCAGTGCAGTCCACGTGTTTGAGCGCACTGATGCGCCCAGCGTCGGTTGGTAGACCTGGTTGTTGAAAACCAACAGCCGCCAAAGGATGTTGGCAGCAAAGACGACCAGGTACGGCCACCAGGCGACCAAGCTCCGTCCGACCGCCTTCCGCCCGGAGATGCCCGGTTGGACGGCCGCAACCATGCGGAAGATGAGGAAGGGGCGCAGGAGCTCCAGGAAGAAGAAGTACTCCATCATCCACAAATTCAATCCAGCTAGAATAATCCCGCCGGCGGTCAGCACAACTCGACGATCCGGCCTCCTCTCCGCCCATAGCGAGCACATGAAAGAAAGCAGCAGAAAGCAAAGCACGATGAAGAAGTGACTATACAGGTATGAAGTCCACTGCTGGTTGAAACCTGGATAAAGCAGGAAAGCCAGACTGGCGACCGTCGCGAACTCACTCCGATCGGGCCAGAGGTTGCGGGAGATGAGCCAAACGAGTGCGGCCGAACCCCACCTCAAGAGCAATGCAAGCACCTCCCAGTAGATCGGCACCTGCGGAAGAATGCTTGTCGTGAACTGGTACAGCAGCCCCCAGACCGGGCGGTTGGTGGAGAAGTACCGCGTCATCGCCTCTGGGCCCAGTTCGTACCTGATCCACGACATGGGCAGCTCATCCCAGAAGAAGCCCATCGTAGGCAGCAAGAGGCCGTAAGCCAGAACACTGACTCCGAGCAGCATCAGAACTGGATGCACCAGCCTGAGTGCCCGATTGCGTTCGGCTACGGCCTCTGCTCGTCCCGGCATGGGCGGATTCGTGGGATCAGGATCGGGTGATCAATGCATGTGCTCGTTCGGTTGCAGATGAAAGCCTAGCGCACGACCCAGGTGCCGGTTTCGCCTTTGAGCGCCCGGCCAATATTCTCCGGATTGGTGATGAGCGCTTGCTTCCCACCATTTTCGAGAAAGCGGATGATCGCCTGGATCTTGGGCGCCATCGATCCCTTGGCAAAATGCTTGCCTTCGGCCAGGTACGATTTGGCCTCATCCAGCGTCAACTTGTCGATCCATTTCTGGTCTGCCTTCCCAAAGTTCAGGGCCACTTTCTCCACAGCGGTGGAGATCACGAACAACTCGGCGCCAACATTTGTTGCGAGCAGGCTCGAGCCAAAATCCTTGTCGATGACTGCGGCAATACCCTCCAGGTTGCCCTTGGAGTTGCGCACGACCGGGATGCCGCCGCCTCCCGTTGAGATCACCGTAATGCCCGCCGCGATCAGCGCCTTAATGGCCTCAATCTCCACGATCTCCTGAGGCAACGGCGATGCCACCACCCGCCGCCAGCCGCGTCCCGCATCCTCGACGATATTCCAGCCCATATCCTTCTCGCGGCGCTTGGCCTCCGGCTCCGCCATGAAGCTGCCGATGGGCTTGGTGGGGCTCTTGAAGGCGGGGTCATTTCCGTCCACGAGCACCTGCGTGACGACCGTGGCCACAGGCTTCGGTTTGCCTCGCTGCCTCAGCTCATTCTGCAGGTTCTGCTGAAGCGCGTAACCGATGGCGCCCTGTGTATCCGCGCCGCAGACATCCAGAGGAACCTCATGCATGCCCTCGGCTTTGGCAGCGATCTCAGAACGCCGCAGGATGAATCCAACCTGCGGGCCGTTGCCATGACCAATGATCACCTCGTAGCCAGCCTCGATCATGTCGGCGATGTGCACGCAGGTCTCACGGGCCGCTTCGTACTGATCCTCCACTGTCTGATGGTCCGCGTCCTTGATCAGTGAGTTTCCACCTATGGCGATAACCGCGATCTTCTTCGACATTACAGGTTACTCCCTCCAGACTATGACATCGTCAGGGCCATGACGGCCTTTTGTGCGTGCAGCCGGTTCTCCGCCTCGTCAAAGACCACCGAGTGCGGCCCGTCCATGACCTCGCTCGTGACTTCAACGTCCCGGTCCGCCGGCAAGGGGTGCATGTAGATGGCGTCATCCTTGGCGGCACGCATCTTCTTCGCATCCGTGATCCAGTGCTTGTACTTATCGATGATCTTGGCGCCCTCGGCGGCGTCCTCTGTCGTCATCATCGCGCCCCAGGACTTGGCATACACCACGTCCGCATCTTTGAAGGCTTTCTCCATTCCATCGGCATCGGAGACTAACTCAAAACCGGCATGGTGTTTTCTGGCCTGCTCACGGGCCGCATCCATGATGTCCGGCATGAGCTTGAATTCCGGCGGATGCACAAGCGTGACATCCATGCCGAAGCGTGGCAGCTGCAAGATCAGGGATTGGGGAACGGAGATGGGTTTCTGATAGGAGGCCGCATATGCCCACGAGACCACAACCTTCCGTTTGCGCAGATCCCGGCCCTTCTTTTCGACGATGGTCATCAAGTCGGCGAGACACTGGAACGGGTGATAGATCTCGCACTGCATGTTGAAGATGGGCACGCGGGAGTACTTGGCCACATCATTGAGATACTGATTGCCGACCTTCCAATCTACGTGCCGAATCGCGATGCCGTCGAAGTAGCGACCAAAGATCTCGCCAATCTCCTTGGGCGTGTCGCCATGCGCGATCTGTGTGGTCTTGCTCTCGATGAACGCGCCGTGGCCGCCCAGCTGGGCAATGCCAGCCTCGAATGAACCGCGGGTTCGGGTGCTGCTGAAGAAGAACAGCATCGCCAGAACTTTGTCGCGTAGATAGGCGTGCGACTCGCCCAGGGCCCGCTTGCGCTTGAGGTCGAAGGCCACATCCAGGACAGTCTCCACTTCTTCCTTGCTGAAGTCAAGATCGCCGATCAGGTCTCGGCCGTGCAGGTACGTTTGCATGCCTTCCTCCGCTTATTCCCGGGCACCCAGGACGAGCGCCAGCAGTGCCATGCGCATCACAACGCCATTGAAAGCCTCCTGCCAGTACCGCGACCAGTGTGTAATGTCGACGTCCGCAGGGATCTCGTCCATGCGAGGCAGCGAATGCAACAGTATGGCATCCGATTTTGCTTTCTTCTCGAGCAGGTCGCGCGTGATCTTGTAGTTGGCCGGCGTCATGCCGACGTCCTTGCCCGAGCGCTCGTCGCGCGACTTGGTGTAGTCGGGTTGCACTACTGGCTCGACCAGAATCACATCCGCCTCACCGATGGCCATCTCGACATGTTCCACTTCCTTGTAGTTGAGGCTGTAATCCTTGAGTTCCTTCTTGAACTCCTCGGTCAGGGACATCTCCGGGGGCGAGACAAAGGTGATGGGGCAGTCGAATTGCGTGAGCGCGTAGGCGAGCGAGTGCATGGTGCGCATGCGCATGTCGCCCACTGCCAACCATTTCAGGCCGTCGATGCGGCCCTTCTCGCGCAGGACGGTGTACAGATCGGTGAGGATCTGCGTCGGGTGCTCGCCCCAACCATCGCCGCCATTGATGATGGGAATGCTCGCCCAGCGGGCGGCCTCGTGCGGCGCGCCTTGCTGGAAGTGGCGCATGACGATCACATCGCCGTAAAATTCCAGCATCTTCACGGTGTCTTTGATCGACTCCTGATAGAAGTCACCAGCCCGGGTCATCTTGGCGTCTGAGAAGCCCGTCACGTGGCCTCCCAGCCGATGCATCGCCGCCTCGTGCGCCAGGCGTGTCCGTGTGGAAGGCTGATAGAATGCGGTCACCATAGTCTTCTCTTTCAGCATTTCCACGTTCTTGCGGGAACGAGCGATCGGCTCCAAGTCCCGGGCGACCTCGAGCACGTGGAAGAACTCATTGCGCTCGAAATCCTTGAGTGAAAGTATGTCACGACCTGAAAAACTTCGCATTGCACACCTCCTGATTAGATTGGGAAAACTCCAGATGACCCGGCTAGGGCCCGCGGCCCCGCAGCTTAACTCCGAATCCTGCGCACAACATGAAAATGGAAGAAACCTGGGATGAAATGACTGGCGGAAAAGTCGAGCACAGTGCCGTCTGTGTCGAAAAGCTTCGATACCAGATGCAGCAGGACATCGCCTCGTTGGATCTGCAGCGCCTTGGCCACCTGTGGGGGCGCCGCCATGGCGGATATTGCGGCCTTGGAGACTTTCAACGCGTCGCCGCGCGTTAAGAGAAAGTCAAGCACTGAGCCACGGAACTCCGGCCCAAGCTGGTCGGGCCTCAAAACTGTCGCGGGCAATGTGTCCACCAGGTAAGCAACGGGCCGGCTCTCCTCGCGCATAACCCGCCGTACCCGGGTCAGGGGCGCACCCACGCCCAAACCGAGGCCAGCCGCCGACTCGGCATCCGCCGCGACACTCTCGACCTGCAGATCGCTGACCGACACTTCCAGACCCAGTCGTTCGGCCATGGTTTCCAGGCTCTCAAGCACCTCGAGACCTGCCTCGATTACTGGGACCTTCCCGACCACGAAGGTGCCAGATCCCTGACGGCGGCGAATCAGGCCTTGCACCTCGAAGGTGCGCATGGCCTCTCGAAGGGTGGCCCTGGAGACACCCATCTGACGCGCCAACTCCGGTTCCGAGGGCAGGCGTTCACCTGGGCTCGTCTTGTCAATGAGGGCAGACAGGTCGGCCTGCAGGCGCTGAAAGGGAAAATTCACCATGGCCTCATTCTTCCTCCAGCAGGGGTATCAACTTCATGCTTGACACATCGACGAGTCCGCGGTCGGAGATACGCAGTTCTGGAATGACCGTCAGCGCCAGGAATGACAATTGGATGTTGGCATTCGTCATGGGGCTGCCGCACGCCGCAATTCCTTCCAGGACGCTCTGAGCCTTGCGCGCCACCACTTCCACCGGTTCGGTCGACATCAGACCGGCGATCTCCAGCTCCACCTGTCCAATGATCCGGTCGTCTTTGACCACCACCTGGCCTCCCCCTGTGCTTCGCAGGGTGTTCACGGCCTGAGCCATGCACGCGTCGTCGGTGCCAACCACCAGCAACTGATGGCAATCGTGTGCAACCGTTGATGCCACAGCGCAGCGTGCCTTCAAGCCAAAGCCCTGTACCAGAGCCAACGTGGTGCCGCTCATCCCCTTGTGGCGTTGAACCAGTGCTACCTTGGCGATATCAGCTTGTGTATCAGCGGACACAATCCCGTCCGCTGACGTGATCTTGAGTCGCAGGTGACGGGTCGGAAGCTTATTCTCGGCTACGCCGATGATGTGGGCGATGGGTCGCGCTGTATTGGTTGTGTTGCGCAGCGTGAAGTCCTGGGGCTTGAGAGGACGCGCGAGGTGCACAGATTTTGTCGCCCACGCCGGATAGTGGAACTCAGGCGGCTCGACGGTCAGCCGGCCGCTCTCTGCCAGGATCTGGCCCTTTGCGACGACAAGCTCGACGCGGAACGTCGTGAGATCGCCTACCAACAATAGGTCCGCCCAGCGGCCCGGCGCGATCATGCCGATGTCCCGTCCCAGACCAAAGTGCTCTGCCGTGTTGATTGTGACCATCTGAATCGCCGTCATTGTCGGCAGGCCCTCGGAGATGGCGTGCCGAAGAACCCTATCCATGTGGCCGTCTTCGGCCAGCGTACGAGCATGGGAATCATCCGTGCACAGCATGAATCGCCGGGAATCAAGGCCTTGTCGCGTGATGGCGCCCACTTGTGAGGCCACGTCATGCGCCGCCGACCCGTATCGCAGCATCGGCTTCATTCCTTGGCGCGCACGCTCCACGGCGTCCTCCTGCCGGGTGCCCTCATGATCGTCTTCTGGTCCACCTGCCACATATCCGTGAAAGGCCTTGCCGAGGTCCGGAGACGCGTAGTGCCCGCCAACGGTCTTGCCTGCGGCTCGGGCGACCACCATCTCCGCCAACATCTTGCGGTCGCCGCTTTCCACACCAGTGAAATTCATCATTTCCCCGAGGCCGATCACGCCAGGCCAGGTCATCGCCTGGGCCACGTCCTCTGGCCCAATGATCGCTCCGCCCGTTTCCAGGCCGGGTGCTGGTGGAACACACGATGGCACCTGGGTCCAGACGTGAATAGGCTGTCGGGCAGCCTCGTCGACCATCAACCGCACACCGCGCAACCCGAACACATTGGCGATCTCGTGCGGGTCGATGAACATGCCCGTGGTACCTCGAGGCAGCACGGCGCGGACAAATTCCGTCACAGTGACCATGCCAGACTCGACGTGCATGTGCCCATCCAGTAGCCCGGGAACAATGTGCCGCCCATCGGCCTCGATCACCCTGGTCTTGGGTCCGATGCAGTGCCGCGCATCTCTGCCGACGTATGCCACGCGGCCGTCCTTGGATGCAACGTCAGTTTCGGGCAGTATTTCCCCCGTCTGGACGCACACCCAGCGACCGTTGCGCACGACCAAGTCGGCCGGCTCGCGACCCATCGCAACGTCCACCAAAGCTCGCCGCAGTTTCAGCGCGTTTGGCATTCCAACACTCCGCAGCGCGAAATCGAGCGCACGCCGCCGATTTGCTCATGACCAAGGCACTGGCCTGCTCGACTCCTCACGGACTAGGCCTCCAGCAATTGACGTGACAGCCAATTGTGTCGCCGCACAAGCTCAGCCTCATCCAGCGTCGACAAATTGCCTTCCTTCACGATCCAGCGCCCTCCGACGGCCGTGTAGTCGACCCGCCTCGGCTGGCAGAACACCAGCGCGGACACAGGGTCATGTCCCGCGCCCGCATACTCCAGCCGGTCGAGCTTGACGGCAAAGAAATCCGCGCACTTCCCAGGCTCGATCGATCCGACATCCTGCCGGCCGAGCACTGCGGCGCCGCCTCGAGTTCCTAACCAAAGCGCTTGTCGCGCCGTCATCAAATGCCTGTCTGGGTCGTCGGAAAGGGAGAAGCCCGTAATGCCTTCCTTGACGCGCGCCAGCAGCATCGCCTGGCGTACTTCGGCCAATAGGCTGGATCCATCATTCGAGGCTGAACCATCGACTCCGAGCCCAACATTGACACCCGACGCCAGGTACTCCTGGATCGGAGCAATGCCAGAAGCAAGACGCATGTTGGAGCTGGGGCAATGCGCCACACCGCAACCTGTGCTGCGCAAGCGCCGCGATCTCGCTCGGGCTGACCCAAACCGCATGGGCAAACCAAACATCAGAGCCCATCCACCCCAGCTCCTGCATGTAGGCAACGGGTCGATGTCCGAACATCTTCAGGCAGAACTGCTCCTCGTCTTCTGTTTCCGCCAGGTGCGTATGCAAGTGCACCTTGTGCTCGCGAGCCAGTTCGGCCGATCGCCGCATGAGTTCGCCGGTCACGCTGAATGGTGAGCATGGCGCGAGCACGATGCGGACCTTGGCGCCCGGCCTGGGGTCGTGGTAGCGCTCAATCAGCCTCTGAGAATCTTCCAGTATCTCGTCTTCCGAATCCACAACCGAATCAGGAGGCAAGCCACCCTTGGATTCTCCCAGGCTCATCGAGCCGCGCGAGGCATGCAGGCGCACTCCCACCTCCCCGGCGGCCTCGATTTCATCATCCAGGCGGGATCCGTTCGGAAACAAGTAGAGATGGTCGGAGGCTGTCGTGCAGCCCGAGAGCGCGAGTTCGCTCAAGGCGGTCTGTGTGGACACGAATATGTGCTCAGGTGTCAGGCGCGCCCAGATCGGGTAAAGCGTCTTGAGCCAGTTGAACAGATTCGTGTCTTGCGCGGCGGGAACCGCCCGCGTTAGCGTCTGGTAGAAGTGATGGTGGGTGTTGATCAGGCCGGGAGCCAGCACGTGACCGCGCAGATCCAGCATCTCATCTGCTGCGGTCGGCAGTTCATTGGTCGCAGCAACTAGCTCAATGAAACCGTCCCGCACAAAAACGCCGCCGTCGGGAATCTCCCGTCGGCTGTCATCCATTGTGACAACGTACGCGTTCTTGATTAGGAGTGTGGACATCCGAATTGACTAGTTGTCTGACAACTTCGCCGTAGTTTAGCAAGGATTTTGGGCATTGTCAACCGATTCCCACTCCGGAGCCATTGGGTGCTGCCCCTGAACGCAAGGCACTTGAAGCTCATCGTGACGGTGCTCTCCGGTCGGCTGCGACACGAATGCCACTGTGTGGCCGCCGGGACGCCCTGGGCAGACCCGATTGACCCGGGGGCGCACGTCAGAAACCAGCGCCGCGAGGCCCGGGGGCAACCCTCCGCAGACTGACTCCTGAAGACCCCAGGGCCAGTGATTCGGCGGCTGTGCTGCATGCTCGAATTGGCAACGTGGCGCGCGTGATTCACGCTCCGCCCCTTGCATTATCCCTGCGCGTCTAGGGTCTGCTGTATGCGGCGGTGGCGCAACTCCTTTCACTTCCGTCATTCCAGGCACGCGGGTTCCTGCTGAGGTAAGATGGTAGCTGGCCGGTTGGCCAGCTCAAATGTCCCGTCTGGGTCCTCTTCTATCCATCTCGCTCGTAGTCTGCGTTGCCTGCGGCACGCCTTCAGCCAGCGCGCTTCAAGCGTTCCCGAGCGCGACGTCTTACTGGTCCTTCCTCTGGCCGATCCAGACGGCTGCAGCGACGCCCAGAGAGCCAATTCCCTTTGTGGTCACCAACGCCGACACCACCACCCCAGCGCCGAGCGCTACCTCCGCTGTGACATTCACAACGACGCCTACAGACACACCATTGTCAACGCCGACCGAGACACCCGTTCCGCCTTCGACCGACACGCCTCAGCCCAGGCGACTTTGCCCGTGACCAAGCTGAAAGCAACGGTGACTGCCGGCCTGCTGAGCTGCCGATACGGGCCGGGGGCGGAGTATCTGTACCTGTACGCCCTCCGGCAGGGTGCCAATATCACCCTGGTTGGACGAACGGATGGCGACAACTGGCATTGGGCCTGGGTTGATGGCCGCAATCGCTGCTGGGTCAATACGAGCTATCTTCGCGTCGATGGAGACTGGCGGCAATTGCCAGTGGTCTATCCAGGTCTTGCCCGGTTGCCAGTCTCGCCCTACTACTCGCCCCCGCGGATCCTGAGCGTCGTGCGCATCGGCAACGCCGTGACCGTCGAATGGGATGGCATGCGCCTGCGCGCCGGCGACGAAGAGGATGAATCCATGCTGTTGTACGTGCTGGAGGTTTGGCGCTGTCAGGGCGGTCAGCTTCTCTTTGAACCGCTGGCTACGAATGACACCATGCTGACAGTGGTTGACGAACCTGGCTGCGCTGCTCCCTCCCACGCTCGCTTGTTCTTTCAGGAGAAGCACGGCTTCGCTGGCCCGTCGGAAGTCCCCTGGCGATCCTGGTAGCTACCCCCCACGTCTGAAATCAGCGGGAAGACACCCGTGGCGCGGATAGCACCGCACGGATCCTGGGTTTCACCCATCAGCGCGGAACTCGCGGCTAGTGCCGCAATTTCCTTTTCGGGCCTCCAATTGGACGGATCGGACGTGTACTGGTTGGAGAATCGCCCGACGGAGGGCGGACGCTGTACCATCGTCCGACGCACCGCCTCAGGCCAGATCGCCGAGCTGACGCCGCCCGCGTTCAGTGTTCGCTCCACGGCACACGAGTATGGTGGAGGCGCTTTCGCAGTCAAGGGCGGGACGCTCTTCTTCACCAACTTCCACGATCAGCGCATCTACAGGCAGGAGCCGGGCCGTGCACCGCTTGGCATCACGCACGAGGCGGGATACCGCTTCGCGGACCTCGTCGTCGACCATGGACGAGCGCGCTTGATTTGCGTTCGGGAAGACCACGGGCGCGCGGGCGAACCGCGGAACGCCATCGCGGCGGTGCGCATGGACGGAAGCGCCTGCCACATGCTGGTTTCTGGGAACGACTTTTATTCGAATCCGCGCCTGAGCCCAGATGGTACACGTCTGGCTTACCTCACTTGGAACCACCCCAACATGCCATGGGATGGCTGCGAATTGTTCGTGGCTCAGGTCGATGCCGATGGCGCGGTCGGCCCGGGCCGACACGTCGCTGGCGGACCATCGGAAGCGATCTTCCAGCCGGAGTGGTCACCCGGCGGCGTACTGCACTATGTCTCCGATTCCACTGGCTGGTGGAATCTCAACCAGTGGAAGGCAGGAGAGGCCCGACCTGTTTGCCCGATGCCGGCGGAATTCGGGCGGGCGATGTGGTCGTTCGGATACTCGACCTATGGGTTTGCCAGCGAAACGCGCCTCTTCTGCTCCTACGCCCAGCAAGGAGTGGACCACCTTGCATGGCTGGACACACAGGCTCACAAGCTCACGCCGATCCACTCGCCGTACACCAAAGTAGATCTGCTTCAGTGCTCTTCCGAGGGCGCTGCATTCGTGGGCGCGTCCCCAACTTCGGCCGCCACGATCGTGTGCTTCAATGTCAACAGCGGCGTGTTTACGCCCGTCCAGCCGAGTTCCGAGTTCGCCGTCGACATCGGCTTCCTGTCCATGCCCCAGGCGCTTGAGTGGGCATCGCCGAGTGGCGTCAAGGTCCCGGGCTTCTATTACGCGCCGGCCAATCCCGACTTTGGCGCCCCAGGTTCCTCGCGCCCTCCCCTGCTGGTCCTCTGTCATGGCGGACCAACCTCCGCGGCCGCGTCGTCGCTGCGCTATCCGGTGCAATTCTGGACGAGCCGCGGCTTCGCGGTCCTGGACGTCAACTACAGCGGCTCCACTGGATACGGACGAGAGTATCGGAATCACCTGCGCGGCCAATGGGGCGTCAACGATGTAGAGGACTGCTGCTCAGGAGCCCTGTTTCTGGCGGGCACAGGCACGGTAGACCGCACCCGAATGTCGATTTCGGGGCGGCAGCGCAGGTGGTTTCACCGCCCTTTCCTGCCTGGCCCTCCACAACGATGTCTTCGCTGCCGGTTCCGTCTACTACGGCGTGGCCGACCTGGAGCTCTTGGCCAGGGATTCTCACAAATTCGAATCTCACTATCTGGATGGTCTGATCGGTCCGTACCCTGCGCGCCGGGATCTGTACGTCGCGCTGCTCACCGGTCCGAAACGTGGATGAACTGCGCGGCGCTCTCCTGCTCCTGCAGGGCGAGGATGATAAGGTTGTTCCGCCCACTCAATCCGGGCTCATGTTCGAGGCCGTACGCCGAAAGGGGTTGCCGACCGCGCTTCTGCGATTCCAAGGTGAAGGTCACGGCTTTCGCCGGGCCGAAAGCCTCAAGCGCGCACAAGAGGCGGAGCTCTACTTCTTATCCAGGATCTTCGGCTTCGATTTGCCTGAGCCGCTCGAGCCCATCCGAATTGAGAATCTGCCTTACGGGGAATAATCCGACTGACCAACGCTGGCAGCGCCAGCAATGGCATCAGGGGAGTCTTCGGATGTCCGGTACTTTCCGGTGGATGGCAAGGGCCAACAGAAGATTGACGGCCGCAAAGAGCCCAATAGCGTTGCTCAGTCCGATCTGCTCTGAGATCGCCCCGATGGCCAGGTTCCCGAACGGAGCAAAGCCGAAGAACGTAAGCGTGTAGATCGACATGACCCGGCCGCGCAGGCGGTCATCGACGCGCGTCTGGAGCAGGGTATTCATCATCGTGAATTGCGACATGAAGCCGAACCCCAGGCCGAATGCAAGCAAGAAGCTGGCAAGCAGGCTACCCGAGAACGCGAAGGCGGCCAGGATCAGGGGAAAAGCAAGATTGGTGCTGGTCAACCACTTGCCCCGGGATATCGTGCCTCGTCCGGTGGCGATCAGCAGGGCCCCTGTGACTGCGCCCACGCCGGTCGCCGCCATGATCCAGCCGTACACTACCGCACCCTGATGCAAGACCCGCTCCACGAACGCAGGCAGCATTGAGAAATACGACATTCCAAAGACGCTGAAACACAGCGACAGCCAAAGGATCCCGCTCAAAGTCGGCTCGCCGCGCAGGTACTGCACGCCCTGCCCGAGTTGCCGCCAGGGGGATGCACTCGTGGGCGCAGCGCGCCGCAACTGCATGCTTCATGGCCCACAGGCTGACCAGCACCGCCAGGAACGACACGCCGTTGATCGTGAAGCACCAGGCGGCGCCGACCGCAGCCAGGAGCAGACCGCCGAGCCCGGGCCCGATCACGCGGGCGCTGTTGAACATCAGCGAGTTCAGAGCGATCGCGTTCGGTAGATCCTCACGCCCGACCATGTCCACTACGAAGGCCTGCCGAGCTGGCGCGTCAAAGGCATTGACAAATCCCAGCCCGGCCGCCAGGAGAATGATATGCCATACGCGCACAACGCCGGTGAATGTCAGCACCGCCAGAATGAACGCGAGCAGCATCGCGCCGCTCTGGGTCATCATCAGCAGCCAGCGTCTTGGCACTCGGTCCACGACGACACCGCCCCACGGCGTGACCAACAGTGATGGAATGGCCGAGGCAAAGCCAACGATGCCCAGCATGAGGTCCGGAGTGGCTCAGCTCCCACACCAGCCAGCCCTGTGCCACCGTCTGCATCCAGGTGCCCGCATTCGAAACGAGCTGCCCGCCAAAGTAGAGCTTGTAGTTGCGATGCTTGAGCGCCGCAAATGCGCTTGCCGGTCGCTGGGCGGGGCCGCCTGTCACGGCACTGGCGAGTGGATCGTATGGACGGATTTCATGGCGCAGGAGTTGCCGTCGGACGGGCGCTCTGCACGCGAGTCCGCTGTGGTGCATCGCTTCTACGCTGGCGTCCGGAGGGCCCTGCCATTATACATGTCCGTTGCGCCCAGCTCTTTGGGTGCGCCGACACCCGCGCACGACTTCCATGCCAGGAAAGAGAAAGCCTCCGCTCAGCGGAGGGCTTTTCTAAGCCCTACGGCTGGACCTAAGGCTGCTGGATTTCCGCAGCCCGCAGCGTATTCTTCATCAGCATGGCGATCGTCATCGGACCGACTCCGCCGGGCACCGGGGTAATGTAGCCGGCCACATCCTTGGCCTCATCGAAATTGACGTCGCCGACCAATCGATAGCCGCTCTTCTTGGTCGGCATCGGGCTTGGAATTGATGCCCACGTCGATGATGGCGGCGCCGGGCTTGATCCAATCGCCGCGCACGAACTCCATCTTGCCGATCGCCGCGATCAGGATGTCCGCCTGGCGCACGACGCCCGGCGATATCCCGCGTCTTCGAATGGCAGACGGTCACGGTTGCGTTCTGGCCAATCAGCAGCAGCGCCGCCGGCATGCCGACGATGTTCGAGCGACCCAGCACGACCGCGTTCGCGCCCTCGATCTTCACGCCGGCCTGCTCGAGCAGGTAGATGCAGCCGTACGGAGTGCACGGCACGAACAGCGGCTCGCGACCCTTCTGGGCCAGCCGGCCGATATTGATCGGCGAAAAGCCGTCCACATCCTTCTCGATGCTGATCAGTTGCAGGACCCGTTCCTCGTTCAGGTGCGAGGGCAGCGGCAGCTGCACCAGTATGCCATTCACCGCTCTTGTCGGCATTGAGGCCGGTGATGAGTTTCTCCAGTTCGTCCTGGGTCGTCTGTTCCGGCAGGCGATGCGTAACGGATCCCATCCCCAATTCCTCGCAGGCCTTTGCCCTTGTTGCGCACGTAGGTCTGCGAATTCGACCCGATCCCCCACCACCACCGCGGCCAGCGTCGGCTTGGATTTTCCGGCTGCCAGACGCTTGGCCACCGCTGCGGCGACCTCGTCGCGCACTTGTTGACCAATCAGCTTTCCGTCAATCAGTTGAGCTGCCATTCACGTGCTCCTTTATCCTTGTGAATTCTCGCGCAAGGATTATACAGGCAGTGCCCCCCGCCCAGAAGTGACACTCATCCCGATTTGACGATTATTCCGTGGAGCCTGTCGCCGGCCTCTTCCTGCATCAGGACGGTGTCCATCTGGTTCCATCGCCGTTCGCTTGCATCTGCATTCACACGGATGTAGTTGTCGGTGAGGCCGCTCAGGATCCACTCGCCCGATGCTGCCTCTGTCGATGATTCCCACAGGACCACCCCGGTGGTTCCAAGCTGGCTCGCTCGGAATGCACGACTGGCCCGCTCAAAGAGCTGCACGTAGGCACGTCTCCGGCCCCGGCGAACACCGAGCGACACCTGTCCGGGCATGCGCGCGGCTGCAGTCCCCGCCATCGGCGAATAAGTGAACGCATGCCCGCCGGCAAGCCCCATTTCCTGGACAAAGTCGAAGGAACATCGGAATTCCGCTTCCGTCTCGCCCGGAAACCCGGCGATCACATCCGTCGTGATCGCGGCGTCTGGGATCATGCTATTCGCTGCCCGGATCAAGCTCCCGGAACGAGTCCGGCGTGGTCCTGCGGCGCATGCGTTTCAATGTGTTAGCACAGCCGCTTTGGAGCGGCAAATGCAAATGGCGACACAGGCGCTCATCCGCCCAGAGCTGGAAGAAGGAAGCCTTCAGGTCCCACGGCTCAAGCGAAGACAACCTTAGCCTCGGCGTTTCGGTTTCTTGAAGGATGGCGTGCACCAGGTCCTGCAGATGGAGCCCAAGATCCGCTCCCCACGAGCCCAGGTGGACGCCGGTAAGCACGATCTCCTTCGCGCCGCCCTGCGAGCGCGCCGCGCACATCCGTTACCACGTCGCGCCACGCCCGACTGCGACTGCGGCCCCTGGCCAGCGTCGTCACACAGAAGCTGCAGTGATTGTCACAACCATCCTGCGCCTTGATGAACGCCCGCGTACGGTGCCGCGCGCCGGGTATCGGCTTCCGCGCGATCGGCGAGACCACCGCCGTGCCATTCACCGTCGCCAGAACGCTCGATACCAATGCATCCTTGGATGCATTCGGAATGGTCCCCAGCACCCCGGGCATGCTCAGCGCTTCGGCCTTTCTCATTGTGGCCCAGCAGCCCGTTGCGAGGATGTTGCCCGCACCGTGCGCCGCGACCCGACGGATCAGCGCCCGAGAATCCGCCGCGGCCCGGCTCGTGACAATGCACGTGTTAACGACTGCCAGGTCGGCCTGTTCAGCCGCGCTCACGATCTCATGTCCGGCAGCGCGAAACTGCCCGGCCATGCTCTCGATCTCGGCCTGGTTTAGGCGACACCCTATGGTGTCGAGGTAGATTCTCATGGCTCGCTACGCGTTGAATGCAGGTTGGCGCGGGCCCCGCGGCTCGGAGGGAATTTCAGGGCTGCCGAACAACAAAATTGTCGAACACGATATCGGCGCCGGGCTGTTCGAACGCTCCAGCGAGGACGCCGACCTCACCCTCCGTGAGGCCCTCGTCGCGCACGCTGGCAACCTGCACGTCGTTCACGTACCCGGTCAATTGAGCGCCTGCGCAGTCCATGCGCAGATGGTTGACCGCCGCGCCGGTGTGTATCGCAGGGCTTGACTGCATGCTGGCCTGTCCGAGCAGAGCCGCCTTCCCGCCCGTGAACACACCCAGCCCGTAGTATCCATCACTTCCGATGAGGAAGAAGTAGTAGTTGGAGCCATCCGAGCGGCAGATCAGGCCAATGCGGTTTGCGTCGGGTCCGGCCAACTTTCCGGCATCGACCTCGATTCGCGCCGCCGCGAATTTTCGCCCGGGCGTCGACCACAGATTGGCTTCGGCAGTCTGCACGAGGATGCGGTAGCCGCCGCCGTCGTAGTCCATGATTCCGCCTGCATGCTGCAATCGATCCCAGCCCGAGTCGGGCGATGAAAAATCGTCCTGGTACAGCACACTGCCTGATGGTACCGGTGGGGATGCATTTGGAATGGGTAGAGCGCAACCCGCAAGCGCGATGGCAGCAGCAAGGATGGGAAGCAATGAGCGCATCGCGGCATTCTATCACACGCGTTCGCGAGTGCATTCGCGGCGCGCTTCAGCCTCTGCTGGGAGTTACTGAGAGTAGTAGGTTTGGAGGAGCCTGGCGGCGGCTGCGCCAGCCGCACCCTCAGGATCAGACTCGCTGCGCTTCAGTGAGCTGGTCGCGGGCCAGGTCATTCTGGCCCCAACGCAAGTACGTGATTCCCAGGTGCAGGTGCGCCGGGCCGTACTGTGGCGCTGAGTCCAGCGCCTGCTTCAGCGCCCCTTCCGCCTTGACCAGGTATCCGGCCTGGGCATATGCCCATCCCAGGGCGTCCAGAGCCCGCGCGTCACGCGGCGCGAGCTCCACGGCCTTCAAGTCCCGCAGCCACACCGACGTCCAGCACCTGGATTTCGTTTTCAGCGCTGAAAAGCGCCAGGAGGCGCCAGTGCGAGGATTCCTCAGGCGCCAGTTCAACCGCCCTCTCATAGGCATCCAGCGCGGATACCAGATCTCCCACGGCTCGCGTACGCCTCTCCCAACAGGGACTGGAGGCCGGCATTCTGAGGCTCAAGCTGAGCTGCCCGCGAGTACTCGGCCAGGGACATCCCGACGTCCCCGTTTCGGCGCCAATACAGTCCACGCAGTGTGTGGACGACGCTGCTATTGGGCGCCAGCTTCAGCGCGGCATCCAGATCCTCGCGTCCGTTTTCGTCGATGTGCTGGCGCGCTTCCCCCAACCAGGCCCGGGCCTCCCCATTGGCGCCGTCGTTACGAACGGCTTCGTTGAAGGCCCGCGCCGCCAGCGCCCACTCCTCCACCAGACCCAGGCTCCGCCCAATGACCACCAGCCGCTCTGAGTCATTGTCTCGAGTGCCGGCCGCGGCGATGGCGGCCTTAAGCGTCGCCTGCCGCGGGTATCACTGCCGCGTCGAGCCTGGCGGCTTCATCCAGCGCCGCAAGCGCTCCCGCGTCATCCCAGCCGACCAGCAAGAGACCGAGTCGATACTGGGCGCCGGCATCCTCACGTAGCTCGAGGCGCCGCTGTAACGCGGCCTGTTCGATGTCGTATTCGCGCTGCGCATGATACGCTGCGGCCAGCCGATCCCACAACTCGGGCGCATCCGGATGGGCCCGAGTCCCTGCCAGCCAGGTATTCACAGCCAGGTCCGGACGGCTCGACGCCCATAACGACGATCCAAGCACCTCCCACCCCGTGGCGGAAAGCGCATCTCGTTCTCGCGCCGCGCCCAGCATCTGGATCGCTGCGCCGTATTCGCCCGCTTGGTAGGCAGCCATTCCGGCCATCTCCCACAGTTGTGGTCGCCACCCGAGCTTGGGGGCGGCGGAGCCGAATGCCTCGGCGGCAGCGCGCATAGTCCCCGAGTCGGATGGCCTCTATCCCCGCTCGCTGACTCACAAGCCCCGAGATGAGGATCGGTGCATACACTGTTGCCGCCAGCGCTAGAACTACGGCGGCCGCCGCGACGATATCGCGAAATCCGCATGGCCGCATTATAAGGGTCGCTTGTGCGGGCGCTAGGCGAGCTTTGTGAATCATTGAACATGTATAATCGAACGCATGGGTCCGATCATTGCGATCGATATCGGTGGGACGCACATGCGCGCCGCCGTCTACGAGGCGGGGCAGCCTGATGCACTGGCCCACAAGATTGTGGAGACGCGTGCGCACGAGCCTGGAGCGTACGACCGGCTCAAAGCGCTGGTGCGATCCGTCTGGCCACAGGGCCACTCGGTCGTGGCGATCGGCGCGGCCTCTCCCGGGCCTCTGGATCCGAATGTAGGGGTCATTCTCAAGACCCCGAATATCCCCGAGTGGGTCGACTTTCCGCTGGTTGCCCGCCTCAAGGCCGACTTCGGTGTGCCGGCTTTTCTGGATAACGACGGCAATGCGGCCGCCCTGGGTGAATGGAGCTTCGGCGCTGCCCGCGGTCACCACGATGTTCTGTACATCACCGTCAGCACCGGCATAGGCGCCGGCGTGATCGTGAATGACCGCGTCATGCACGGGTTCCACGGACTGGCGGCCGAGTTGGGTCATGTCATCATCGATCCAGACGGTCCGCCATGCAACTGCGGCTTTGCCGGCCACGTGGAATCGTTCTCCTCCGGCCCGGCCATCGTGCGCTACGTGAACGAGCACTTGGCGCGGGGTCGCGCTTCCAGCCTCCAGGCGGGCGCAGCCCTGGATGCGCGCATGATCGCAGATGCTGCGCGGCACGGCGACGCGCTATCCATCGCCGCGTATCAACGCGCGGGCGAATACCTGGGAATTGCAGTGGCGAGCTTTCTGCACGCCTTCGATCCGTCCGTCGTCGTATTCGGCGGCGGCGTCTCCCAGGTAGGGGCGCTGCTCTTTGACCCGTTTCGACGCAGCCTCGAACAGCGGGTCTTCCATCCACGCTACCTGGACGGGCTCAAGGTCGAAATGGCTGCCCTCGGCGATCAAGCCGGTTTGCTGGGTGCGTTGGCGTTGGCCCAGATATCATTGCAAGCTTGACAAGGAGTCTTATGGAACCCATGGAACTGCCCGGGCCAAAGGCCCGAGCTTATCTAAAGCGCAATTCGTCGGTCGTCTCTCCTTCATATCCGCGTGCTTATCCCCTCGTCGTCGACCACGCCAAGGGCTCCGAGGTCTGGGACGTGGATGGCAACCGTTTCCTCGATTTCATGGCGGGGATCGCCGTGACCAGCACGGGCCATTCGCACCCCAAGGTGGTGAAGGCCATCCAGGAGCAGGCGGCCCAATTCATCCATGTCTCGTCCGACGTCTATCATCCCAAGATGATCGAGCTGGCCGAGAAGCTAAACCAGGTTGCGCCGTTCCACGAGGCCGCCGTCGCCTTTCTGGGCAACTCCGGGACCGAGGCGGTCGAGGCCGCCATCAAGCTGGCGCGCTATCACACCGGGCGGGCCAACTTCATCGGTTTCACGGGCGCGTTTCACGGCCGCACGATGGGCGCCGTCACCTTCACCGCCAGCAAACCCAAGTACCACGCCGGCTTCTACCCGCTCATGAACGGTGTGGTGCACGCCCCGTTCCCCAATCCGTATCGGCCGGTGCTGGACCGAAAGTCGGGGGAGGATTATGGCGAGACGGTCGTGCGCTACATCCGAGAGGAGATCCTGGAGCACATCCTGCCTCCCGAAGAGGTGGCCGGCATTCTCGTAGAGACCATCCAGGGCGAAGGCGGCTACCTGGTTCCACCGGACGGCTTCTTCCCGGCGCTGCGCAAGCTGTGCGACGAGCACGAGATCCTGCTCATGGCAGATGAGGTTCAGTGCGGCATGGGCCGCACCGGCAAGTGGTGGGCCATCGAGCACTTTGGCGTCGAGCCGGACATTCTCACGTCAGCCAAGGGCATCGCCTCCGGCGTGCCGATGGGCGCATGCATTGCCCGTCAGTCCGTCATGGACTGGGAGAGCGGCGCCCACGGCAACACCTTTGGCGGCAATCCGATCGCCTGCGCCGCGGCCCTCGCCACGATGGACCTGATCGAGAAGGAATACATGGCCAACGCCGCTCAAGTGGGCCAGTACACGCTGGACGCGCTGGAGGAGATCAAGGCCCGCCATCCAAGCATCGGCGACGTGCGCGGCAAGGGCCTGATGATCGGCGTTGAGTTCGTTCTGGATCGCAAGTCCAAGGAGCCGGCGCATGACCTGTGCGAGCGGATCATGGACATGTCCTTCGAGCGCGGCTTGCTCACGCTGAGCTGCGGCAAGAGCGTCATGCGCATCGCTCCTGCCCTGAGCATCAAGACAGCCGAGATCGACGAAGGTTTGCAGATCTTCGAGGAAGCCATCACCCTGGCAGAGAAGGAAGCCGGGCTGTAGCCTCACCGGATCTGACGACGTCTCGTCCGGCGTAAGCACACAGCGCACCTTTCGGTGCGCTGTGTTTGTTGGTCTTGCGTACGGCAGCCGAGCTACTTCCGCCGCCGACGGATTCACCTGCACCAACTCCGCTCTGACCACCAGGCGGCCGTCGTAGGTCTTGGTCGACGGCGTTGTACTTCGAGCACGTCACCAGCGTCAGCACCGGCTTGCTCGTCGTGCTTGAAGACGGAGATGTCATCCGGCGCCACGTTGCCCACGGACTTCACCTCGTAGACGTACTGGCGGCCGAAGGAGGTGACGATAGATCTTGTCGCCCACGGCCAGCGTGTTAAGCTTTGCAAACGGCCCATCCGCGCCGATCCGTAGTTCGTGACCACATGGCTCGTGATGACGCTGTTGCCGGCAAGGCCCGGGGAAGGCCGTGCCTTGCAGCCAGCCGCCGACGCCCGTCAGCCAATCCACCTGCCAGGTGCCCGTTCACGAGCGGCACACCCACGATGCCCATGTCCAGCTTGAGCTTCGGGATTCGCAGCGTTACGCCCGTGTTCTCCTGGTACGGAACGGCTGGCCTGCGCCCAAGGACCGTCACCACGCCCGGGTCGAAGCCCGTCACGGGGATCAGGAACCGTCCGCCGCCGCCATCGCCGCAGTTTTGAGTGCAGCCCGTGCCACCGCCCAAGGGCGTGACCGGCGATTCGAGCTCGGCGAAGTAGTTGTTGACGCCGGCCGGATCGCTCGGGTCGTATGTGCGTTCGGTCGACCATTCATTGTCGTTCTGGTTTTCCGGAGCCGGGTCGATCTCCAGGCTCTCCCAGGCAACGTCCGCCACGTTCGTGACCGGATCCGTACCCATCGTGGCATTGGTGACCAACTGGAACTTGCAGACAGCGACGTCGCCCATCAGGAACACGGGCCAGGTGGCAGTGATGATCCCATTATTGCCGGCGGTCTCGGGCAGTACAAGCGCCGAGCTCGGATTGTTGGTGCTGCCTGCGGTCGTGCTGCAGTCCAGGCTGCCACCTACGAAGTCAAACACCTCCGGGATCTCGTCCGTGATCGTGACGTCAAAGGCATCCTCGGTGCTGGAGCCTGCGTGCTGGACGTTGACCGTGAAGTCGACCACCTGACCTGCTCCCGCAGCGATCAGCGGATTAAGCGTGGTCTTCGTGATCTGCAGCCGCGGCTCGTGTACCTGCACTGTCGTGCCATCGGACGGCAGCGAGCCGTTGTCCCACACGAAGGCGGCCGAGTTGTCCAGCGAGACCCCGCTCACGTTCTCCACATTGTTGAGAACGATGGCGTGGTAGGTGATCACCAGGGCGATGTCCTCGCCGGTGGGGTTCGCCAGTGTGCCAAAGTTAAGGTCACCATGCTGGCATACAGCGGATCAGACATCGGTACCGCTGGGCCGATCGTCGGGTTGGCGCACACGAACGCGAGTGATGTGTTCGTAGTCGTCAGCCCCGCGCCTGTGATGCTTACGCACTCGTCGAATGACAGCCCCAGGTCCATTGTGTCGGTCATGCTCGCGCTGTCCAGCGAGGCATGCGCCGGGATGTTGATCGTGACCTGGTATTCGACGATCTCACCAATCGCCACGAACGGGTTGTCCGTGTAGCTGTGATTGACCTCGGTGGCCACCAGGTTCTTGTTGAGGTCCGAGGGCGGCATGGGCGTCGACGTGCTCGTCGGCGTATCCGTTGGCGTGTTAGTGGTCGTCGGAGTATCCGTTGGCGTATTGGTAGCCGTCGGAGTATCCGTTGGTGTGTTGGTCGCCGTCGGAGTGTCCGTTGGCGTATTGGTCGCCGTCGGAGTATCCGTTGGTGTGTCGGTAGCTGTCGGCGTATCCGTTGGCGTATTCGTGCCGTCGGTGTATCCGTCGGCGTATTGGTGGCCGTCGGCGTATCCGTCGGAGTGTCGGTAGCCGTCGGCGTATCCGTCGGAGTGTTGGTAGCCGTCGGCGTATCCGTCGGCGTATTGGTGGCGTCGGCGTATCCGTTGGCGTCTGCGTCGGAGTATCCGTTGGCGTATTCGTGGCCGTCGGAGTATCCGTTGGCGTATTCGTGGTCGTCGGAGTATCCGTTGGCGTGTTGGTAGCCGTCGGCGTATCCGTCGGCGTATTGGTCGGCGTGTCCGTCGGAGTATCCGTTGGTGTGTTCGTCGGCCGTCGGAGTATCCGTCGGCGTGTTGGTGCCGTCGGCGTATCCGTCGGCGTATTGGTGGCTGTCGGTCGTATCCGTCGGCGTGTTGGTGCCGTCGGCGTGTTCGTTGGCGTATCCGTCGGCGTATTCGTCGGCGTATCCGTCGGCGTATTGCGTCGGCGTATCCGTCGGCGTATTGGTTGCCGTCGGCGTATCCGTTGGCGTGTTGGTCGCCGTCGGCGTATCCGTCGGCGTATTGGTAGCCGTCGGCGTATCCGTTGGCGTGTCCGTCGGCGTATCCGTCGGCGTGTTCGTCGGCGTGTTCGTCGGCGTGTTCGTTGGCGTATTCGTCGGCGTGTTCGTCGGCGTGTTCGTTGGTGTATTCGTCGGCGTGTTGGTCGGCGTGTTCGTCGGCGTCGGCGTAGGCACCGGCGCATTGATGAACGTACACGTGACAATACTCAACGAACCTAGGACAACATTGTCGACGCTGGCTCCACCCAGGTTGGGCGTGCCGTTATTCGTCGCGCCCGAGCAGGACGCCTGCAGCAAGTTGTAGCCGCCCTGCGGCGTCTCGATCACGTCCGCCGTGGCGCTGAGGGGCCCGCCAAAGTCGATGTTGAAGGAGACCACACCCGAGCCATTCGTGTTGCCGGAGGCCGGGGATGGGGAGGCCGGGAGCATCCGCATTGATGCTGAAGCCCCAGCCCGCGGCGGGCGTCTGGTCCCCAGTGGTACCCAAGTTTCCGTCGGCGTCGATCAGCTTGGTCACGTTGATCGTGCCGCCGCAGGCCGAAAGCAGCACCGCCGTCAGGCCCGTGCTGCAGTTCCGACCAGGCACCGATGAAGTAATCCGCGTCGGTAAGGTCGGTGGTCTCCGTCGGATATCGGTGGGAAGCAGCTCCATCCGTAACGTACTCGAAGCTCGATTCAGTCACGGCTCCCACGCCGACTCCGAAGATGTGGCTGCCCTCACCTTTCATGGTATTTGCCACCGCCGCAGCGGCCGCAAGCGCCTGTGCCAGCGTGGCATTGTTGCCCGGACCGGCGCCAATCGTATTCGGCTCGCCGTCGGTGAAGAACATGACCAGGTCAGGCGGAGTCAGGGCATTGGCCTGGTTCAGAGCGGCTTCCCAGTTCGTGAACTGGCCAAGGCGGTTATCGTAGTACTGCGGCCCGGCGGTTGCGAAGTTGGGATTGAGGTAGTCGGCAAACACGCCCGCGATAGTGCCGTTGGTGACGTTCGTGTAGGCTACAGGCGTATCCGCCGTCGTACCGAATTCCACGATCGCAAGTCTGGTATTCGTTCCATTCAGGAGCTCGAGCAAGCCCCCTGCGCCAGCAATAGCATCGCGCACCACCTGCGCATTCGTCGCACCGATCGAACCGGATGCATCCAATACCAGTACGATATCAATGTCGCAGGCCGGAACGAACGCCGGATTGTGCGTGATCGGGTAGCTGAGCACGGTAACCGTGTTCGAACAAGTGTTGTTCCCGTCATTGCTCTCAGCGACGACATTGTTCCGATCCGTGATGCAGTCAGCCGTCCCCAGCAGGCTGGTCGGATTCGTTCTCGTTCCGGTCGCGGCCGGCGTGGCGTGTATCGCAACCGTGAAGCTGCCTCCCGGGGCAATGATCACAGTGCCGCCACTTGCCGTACAGGTAAGCGTTGGATTTGCGAGAGTCCCGCCATTCACACAACTGATCGTGCCGGTGCCGCTGATTCCCACGGCGCCGCCGACCGTGGCGGGCCATGTGTACGTAACGCTGGGCGTGCCCGTATTGCCCGGCAACTCGTCGTAGAGGATTTCATTCGTGCTGTCGAACGTGGCCGAAGCCGTGCCGGCGTTCGTGACCTTAACAGTCCAGTCAAACGGCAATCCGGCCTGCACCGAGACACTCGCGGTCTTGGTGACCGTCAGGTCCGGCTGAGGGCTCGAAGTTGGCGTGTTGGTCGGAGTATTGGTCGGAGTGTTAGTCGGCGTATTGGTCGGCGTATTCGTCGGCGTGCTAGTGGGACCGCCCGGCGTGTATGTCACGACTGCGCGGACTGTTCCAACCGAGACCGAACTGCCATCTGTCGCCGTCTTCGAGTACGCCCAACATCCAGAGTGGTTGCACCGCTCTTTACAGTATCTGCGACATTGAGAGTCTGTGTTCCTGCCGTGCACGTGGTGAGGGTTCCCACGCCGATATTGACGCCCAAGTCAAGATTTGTGCCGTTCGAGCCGCGTGAAGGTTTGAAATGTGCCGCTGTCTCCGCCGCCAGCTGCATCCCTGTAGGTGACTTGCACATCGACACTCGTTATCGTGGAGCCGTCCGGAATGCTGGCTAGGCTGATCGTGAACGATTCGCGCTGGTTGTCAGTCGTGGACTGTATGTTTTCAACGCCATCGCCAGCTGCCGCAGTCTGGTGCACCGGCCTCATCAATGTCCGTCACGTCACCTGTCCAGGCAGTGTAGAAGCCATTGGCCGTCGGAAGCAACACGGCCGTCGTGTCCAAAACCAGAACGGACCAGCCTGGCGATTCCCGGGCTCCGTTCGGTGGCGGCCAGCGCGCTCTGCGCTGGAATCGAAACAGCCCAGCTCATCGCCAGGCTGATGGCCGTTGTGGCTCGGATCATTCCCCAGGTGATTCGATTGACTGCAATACGAAGCTTCATGCATTCCTCCGAGCTAGGCGGCGGCCGAGTTCAAGCTATTGGCGATGTCTGTGTCTCAACATACGCACCGCGCGCAACCGTTTGTTGCGGCGGGTACTCAACAAACAAGGGCGCACTGATACGAAACTGCAGGTGCCCCATTAGTCCTATTCTAAGGGAGCATTCACATTTGTCAAGCACCAAATCGCACAAAACTTGTCAGAATCGCAAATTCGGCGCGTGTCTATGCGCAGTTTCAGTGGCCCAGTGCTCCGTCGCCCTGCTGCCTCTCCCGCGCTAACTCACGATGATAGAATGAATGTGCCTCTTCTGGACCGCGTGACGCCATCAAGCCACATGCTCCCCGATTTCCGCGTCCGCCAGCGTGACTACCTGCTCGAGATCGCCCGCCTGCTCACCCAGGAGCTCGATCTCGAGAAGCTGCTCCAGCGCATTCTGCGCGTCTCCATTGAAATGCTGGCCGGCCAGGCCGGTCTGATCGCCCTCAAAGAGCCGGATGGCTGGCGCGTGGCCGCCGCCGACAAGATCCAGCCCGCCTTCCTGAGCTATCTCGAACCGCTGCTCTCGGACGGCAAGGTCCGCGAGCTCGACGTGCGCGAGCTCAACCGCATGCTCAAGGATCTCACCTACACGGCCAGCCTGGGTCTGCTCAATGGAACCGGCCTGCCGCTCTCGGCGCACGGGCAGGTGATCGGCGTGATCTTCATCTTCCGCAACTACGCGGATGTGTTCACGGCCAATGATCGCGTCCTGCTGCAGAGCTTCGCCGACCAGGCCGCCGTCGCCGTGTTCAACGCGCGCCTGTATGGCCAGGTCAACTACGAAAAGCAGCGGCTCGACGCGCTGCTCGACTCGGCCGCCGACGGCATCCTGATCCTGAGGGCCGACCACAGCGTGGAACGCTGCAACGCGGCCTTCGAGAGGCTGTTCGGGCTGCCGCGCGACGAGATCGTCGACAAGCCGCACGCCGAGATCATCCGCTGGGACACATGAACCGCAGGGGACCACGCTGGAGCAGGCGGAGGCCGAAGGCTGGCAGCTTGCGCCCCAGGCGCCGCTGTACGTCGAAGGCGATCTGGTGCGCCCGATGCCGCCGACCCTTCCGGTCGGCATCACCTATGCGCCGGTGATGGCGGAAGACGGCAAGCTGCGCAACATCGTCGTCAGCGTGCGCGACATCACGCACTTCCGCACGGCCGAGGAGATCAAGTCCACCTTCATCAGCATCGTCAGCCACGAGTTGCGCACGCCCGTGGCGCTGATCAAGGGCTATGCCTCCACGCTGCGCCGCGACGACGCCAAGTGGGATCGCAACGTCGTCAAGGACAGCCTGGCCGTGATCGAAGACGAGGCCGACCGCCTGACCCGCATGATCGATGACCTGCTGGACGCCTCCCGCCTGCAGGCCGGCGGCCTGAGCATGAACCGCGCCGACGTCTCGCTGCCCGCCCTGGCCGCGCGCGTGGCGGAGCGCCTGGGCACGCAGTCATCCCAGCACACCATCGTGGCGGCCTTTCCCGACAAGTTCCCCGTCATCCTCGGCGATGAAACGCGGCTTGAGCAGGTGCTTTCCAACCTGGTCTCCAACGCCCTGAAGTACGCGCCCGACGGTGAGATCCGCATCACCGGCACGTCCGCGCCCGCCCAGGTGACTGTCTGCGTGAGCGATCAGGGCCCCGGCATCGACGCCCGCGACATGCAGCACATCTTCGATCGCTTCTATCGCTCGACCACTGCCGTCAAGCAAACCAAGGGCGCGGGCCTGGGCCTGTACCTGGCGCGTGCCATCGTGGAGGCGCACGGCGGCCGCATGTGGGCCGATCCAAAGACCACCGTCGGCGCCCGCATCTGCTTCTCACTTCCACGCTGACGCCTCCCTGCCCTCGGCGTCCAGCCCCTATCGATTCGCAGGTCCTCCGATATGAACGTGTGGGCACCCTTCCTTGTCTCTTAGGCTTCGCCACTTTCATCCGTCCATCGTCTTCCAGCCACCATCGATTCGCCGGTTCACCGAAAACGAATGGGTGGGTGTGTTACTCCGCCATTCGTTTTCGGTTTCTTTTCCCCTCTCCCTTCGCGAGAAGGGCCAGGGGTGAGGGCGTGCGACCTCCGCTCGGCGCGGGTCAGCGGTCTAAGCCAGTTGCAATTCATGCTCCAAGTTCCTGCGCAAGAGAAGGGATGGGCGTTTTACCCATCCCTTCTCTTGCGCTCTTGCTCCCCTCCCCCGCATTTGGGGGAGGGGCCGGGGGTAGGGGTGAACGCGACCTCGACCCCGGTGGTAAAATCAAACGCTTACGCCTCATAAGCCACACTTCATCTATATAGAATCGGAACCCTCAGCATGCCTCAAACTCAGATCGCCTGCCCGCGCTGCAAACAGCCCATTTCCGCCAACGTCGAACAGCTTTTCGATGTCAGCGCCGACCCGGCCGCCAAGCAGCGTCTGCTGGGCGGAGTCTCCAACATGGCCCGCTGCCCGCACTGCGGGTTCGAAGGGCGCCTGGCCACGCCCGTGGTCTACCACGACGCAGACAAAGAACTGCTCCTGACCTACTTCCCGGCGGAGCTGGGCATGCCGGTCACGGAACAGGAACGCCTGGTCGGACCGATGATCACGCAGGTCACCAACCGCCTGCGCACCCGAGAAGCGCAAGGCCTACCTCTTCAAGCCGATCGCCAATCTGACCTACGAGTCCATGATCGAGACCATCCTGGGCAAGGACGGCATCACGCCGGAAATGATCAAGGCTCAGCAGGAACGCCTCAACGTCATTGACCGGCTCCTGGCTGCCACGACGCCCGAAGTTCGTTCGCAGCTCATCAAGGACAACAGCGCCATCATCGATGAGCAGTTCTTCATCTTGTTCAGCCGACTGCTGCAGGCTGGCCTGGGGGGCGGTCAGGAAGCGCTGGCAAAGCAGTTGGGCGAGGTCCAGAGCCAACTGCTGGAAGAGACCGAGATCGGCCGCCAGCTCAAGGAATCCGCCGGCGAACTCGAGGCCGCCACCAAGGCTCTGCAGGAGGCCGGTCCCAGCCTGACCCGCGAGAAGCTGCTGGACCTGATCGTCGCCGCGCCCAACGAGGCGCGTCTCAAGGCCTATACCTCGCTGGCCCGCTCGGGGATGGACTACGTGTTCTTCCAGACTCTCACCGAACGCATCGAGAAGGCTCCTGCGCCGGACCGCAAGAAGCTCGAGGCACTGCGGGAAAAGCTGCTCGCACTGGTGAACGACGTCGACAAGCAGTTGGAGGCCCGCTACAAGCAGGCGCAGAAACTGATCGACCGGATCCTGGCAGAAGAGGACGTGGCCAAGGCGACGCAGGCAAATCTCGAGGCCTTCTCGCAGGACGCCGTCGACATTGTTCAGAGCATGCACCGCCAGGCGTCTGAAAAGAACGACTATGCCCAGATGGGCAAGCTCCAGAAGATGATCGAGATCCTGCAGGCCGCCTCCGCGCCGCCGCCGGAAGTCGCGCTGATCGAGCAGTTGCTGGAGTTGCCGGATGACGCGGTCGAAAAGGCGCTGGCCGACAACGAGGCCCTCGTCAATGACGCCTTCATCGAATCGCTCAATGGCCTCGTGGCCCAGCTCGGCACTCAGGCCGAACAGGGCAGCGCGGACGCGGCCAAGTTGGCGCCCAAGCTTCAAGCCATCTACAAATCGGCTCTCAAGCTTTCGATGAAGAAGAAGATGGCGGCCTAGGCCGCCATCTTCCATATAAGTGTCAGGGGGCTTCTCCCGCCCGAGTGCATGGGCGCAGGCAAGATCGTGGCCCGGGTAGGCTTTGTGATCCCCTTCCGGTCAAAAAACGGCGTCCGCCTCTTCCCCCACAAACGGATTCGACCTTTTCTCTTCGCCGACCGTGGTCTCCGCTCCATGACCGGGCAGCAGCCGCGTTTCGTCCGGCATACTGAACACCTTCGATCGGATGCTCTCCAACAACTGGTCGCCGTTGCCCCCGGGCAGATCGGTGCGCCCCACGCTGCCTTTGAAGATCAGATCGCCGCAGAAACATACGCCCAGGGCCGGTGCATACACGATCGTATGTCCGGGCGTGTGTCCCGGCGTGTGGCGCACCTCAAGTTCCACCGCCCCCAGTCGCAGGATCTGGCCCTCGACCAGGTCGATCGTGGGCTCGGGGCCGGGATCGATATTGAAGCCGAACAACGCCGCGCCGCCCTGCATTCGCCAGAGAGCATGGTCCGCCGGATGAAGCGCCACCAGCGGCAGCGGGTTGGAAGCATCTGCAATGGCCGCCGCACCGCCAATATGATCGAAGTGCGCGTGCGTGTACCACAGATGCGCGATGCGCCAGCCGCGGCTGCGGGCTGCCGACAGGATCACCTCGCCGTCCCAGGCGGGGTCGATCACAGCTGCTTCACCGGATTCCGGGTCTGCGATCAGGTACGCGTTCGTCTGCACCGGGCCCAGGACGAAAGGTACGATTTCAAGCATCTATCTCATCCTTCTGACTTCGTTGATCACAGTCTTCGATGCGCCGCGCCTCACAGCTCCAGCATGGCGTCGACGTGGTCGCGTGGCAGCAGCCTGCGCCTGGGCACCCGGACAAGCGTCAGCAGAATGCCCGCCAGGATCAAGAACATCCCCGTGGGGTACATAAGCCCCGGCTCACGCGCGTAGAGCAGGCCCGCGAGTGGGGGCGCCAGGAGCGTGCTGGCGGATCCCAGCGTCTCCGTCAATCCGTACGCTAGGCCCATTTGCGACTTGTGTACGAACTGGCGCACCTGCGCAACCCCGAGGCTTCGGATCGGACGATAGCCACCGAGCAGGAAGTAGCCGGCGGCGAACCATCCCAGTCCGGTGCCCTTCCATAGAATCAGGCTGAAGGCGACCATCGCGGCCTGCCCCAGGAGAAATCCCGTCCGGGCCTCAAGCTGTCCAAGCACCAACGCCAGAATGGTTGTGCCCAGGTATGCCAGGGAGATAAGCTGGCCGAGCGCACTCAACGAGAGGCCCTGCTCGTTGCGAAGGTAGTTGGATGAGAGTGGCTGAGGCACGTAAGCCGCAAACGCCACAAAGAAGAACACGCCCAGGAACTGCAGGTACTTCTGGTTGCGAAGCAGTCCCGCCGGTGGGTTTTCCGGATCGTGCTGATCACGCGGCTGCGCCGCTATGAAAAGCACGACCAGGGTCGACAAAACGAAGATCCCCGCCGCGATCGCGTAGACCGTCCGAAAGCCATGCTCATCGGCGATCCGTCCGCCGATCATCGGTCCGATGATGGCCCCGCCATTGAAGGTCATGGAGACGAAAGTCATAGCCCTGCCGACGGACCACTTGCCGCGGGCCGCCGTCGTATAGCTGTCAAGGGGCGACGCAACGAATGCAGTGAAACCATACAGCAGCAGGCCGCCCACAAAAGCGGGCAGGCTGGTGGCCAGTGCCATCAACCCGGTCGCCAGCACGCCGATGCCCCACGCGGCGATCAGCATCGGCCGGCGTCCCATCCCGTCCGAGAGATGACCGGCTGGAATGTGGGTCAAGGTCATCGCCGCGCCAAACGCGCCCAGGATGGCTCCGATCAGGATCGGGCCGGCTCCAAGTTCCTGCAGATACACCGACTGGAACTGCAGGAACATGCTCTCGCCAACGCCCCACAGGAAGAGCGCGCCTCCCAGCCACACCAACGAACGATTCATGCCCTCATGTCCGCGGTCCCTCGCCGTTGACAGCGCCAACAGTCGGCCGGCTGCCTTATTCTCAGCCGGCAAATGATATCAGATGCAACATCATCGGCATCTGGCGCGCAAGATAGAATAGCAGGGTATCTGTCGATCCCGGTGGCATGGACTTGAGCCGCTCGATTCCGTTGTGCAACCCCGCCCGCCAGCCGTGGCAGAATCTCGCCCTGGCGACGATCCTGGCGTTGTTCGCGTTCTACTTCATGTGGGAGCCTGCGCTCGGCCGGCTCTGCGGCCGGCTCCGCGTGGTCTTGCGCCTCTGCTGGAGCGCGGCCAGGGTCGCCCACGCGAATGCACATCTCCTCGCGCCTTCTTCCGCCGCTGATCCATGCGACGCATAACCCCGCCATTTTCCCGCATGACCCCCCTCGCGTGGCAGAACCTCGCCGTTGCGAGCCTGATGCTGTTCTACCTGGGCCAGGTTGCTTTCGACCTGCTCTGGGGAAATCTGTTTGGCAACCTTGGCTCCGACTTCGTCGCCTTCTGGAGCGCCGGCCATATTGCCAATCATCTTGGATACCGCTTCGCCTACGATCTGAACGCGATGAGTCTGATGCAGCGCGACCTGGTCCCCCTATCCGTGCGCCTTCTGCATCAGGATCGTACCCTTCCGGCGGCGCTTCTGCCGGTCTTCCTTCTCCCATTTCAATTGCTGGCCCTTGTTCCACCTCGAGCGGGCTTCGCGGCCTGGAGCCTTTTCAACCTTGCGGGCACGGTCCTCTACCTGCGACGCTTCATCGCTCGGCTTGGAAATGGATCCGTCGACAACCGCGTCCTGCTCCTGTGCATGTGCATCCGCGCCCGTCTTCTTGAATTTCTTTCTCGGGCAGGCGAACTTATGGTTGATGATCTGCGCCGGCAAATCCCTGCTCGCCCTCGCCGCCGGGCGCGCGGCTCGGTCCGGCCTCTGGCTGACGGGGTTCCTTCTCAAGCCGCACCTGCTGCTCTTGATTGTTCCGGCGTTGGCGCTGCAGCGTCAGTGGAGGGCACTCGCGACCCTTGGTCTTGGCGCCGCCGCGGTCATCGGGGGTTCATGGTTGCTTGCCGGTTCGGAGGCCATGTCGGCGCTGGCGCGCCTCTGGCTGGGGTACTCGGCAGGACTGTCAACCAGCGACATTCAGCTGATGATGAACTGGCGCATGCTTTCTCTGCATGTCACGTCTCTGTTGGGCCACGGCGCTGGGCAGAGCATCCTGATCGCGGGCTCGGTCATCACTTCGGCGCTGGCCCTCGGAATGGCAGTCCGCCGTACGGGAAACGATCAGGCTCGGCTTGCCATCCTGGCTGTTGGGATCTGGGCAGCCACCGCAACTGTGGCGTGGCATTCTCACGTACACAGCGCCGTGATTCTGATTCCACCGCTGCTCATGCTCGCGTTTCACCGGCGCGACGTTGGCCCACGGATCTTGTCCATCTGGGTCCTGATCCCTGCGGCAGCTTTTGTCGTGCGTGTGGGACTGGCTGCACTGGCGCGGCTCAGCGTATTGCCGGCAAACGCCTATTCCTGGATCGACTCCCTGGGCGCAGTGGCGCAGTTTGGCGTGAATATCTGGTTGCTCATTGTCGCCGCGCGACTGGCAAGGGCCGCCCCGGCGCCCCACTCGTCGATGGACGTAAGCGCGGCAAATTGACGCCGCATCACCCAAGATCGCGCAGCTCGCGCGGCATGTCGCTCAACACTTCCACGCCGGTCTTCGTGACCACCACGTTGTCCTCGATCCGCACGCCGCCACGGCCCTCCAGGTAGATGCCGGGCTCAACCGTGTAGGCCATACCCGGATACAGCATGTGCATGTTGTCGCCGCGCATGTACGGCTCTTCATGGCCTTCCATGCCGATTCCGTGTCCGGTGCGGTGCGTGAAGTACTGCCCGTATCCCGGCCTTGTTCGATCACGGCCCGGGCGGCCTTGTCCACGCTGGCGCACGGCACGCCCGGCTTGCCAGCCGCCCGACCGGCCGCATTGGCCTCCAACACGATGCTGGCGATCTTCTTCCATTCAGCGTCCACCTCGCCTACTGCAAACGTGCGCGTAAGATCTGAAATGTAGCCGTCAACGGCGGCCCCCCAGTCCACCAGCAGCAGGTCACCGTGCTCGAGCTTGCGGTCTGATGGCGTGGCGTGCGGGTTGGCGGAGTTCGGTCCCGCGCACACGATCGGCGCGAACGGCAGCTCGGGATCAGACCCGCGCCTTCAGCAACTCCAGCGTCGAGCGCGCTGGCCAATTCCTTCTCCGTGATGCCGACGCGAACGGTGGGCAGCACCGCCTCCAGCGACTGCTTGCGCCACACGCACGGCCTTTCGCATGGCCGCGACTTCATTCTCATCCTTGCGCAGTCGCAGTGAAGCCAGCGCCTCAGCTTGCATCCGGGAATTCGGCCTCCTGGCGCCGCCGCTGCGCACGTGCCAGAACTCCAGCAGGCGCATTTGCCGCGGCTCAACGCCGATCTTCTGGCCGTCCAGGTCTGACGGACGCCAACGGCCTTGCGGAAGGCGACGTCCCAATCGCCGGATTCTCACCATAGGTGAAGCCTTCTTACCTTGTACGGGATATGCGCTCGCCTTGGTCAGCTCGAATTCCGGCAGCACCAGCACCGGCTCGCCCTCGAGCCGGAACGATCATGACCACGGGGCGCTCCATTAGATGGAAGCTCACCCCCGCCAGATACGTGAAAGTCGGCCCCGGATTGAGGGCGACTGCATCCAGTCCGGCCTGCGAGATCGCCGTCTGCAGTTGCGCCAACCTTCGGACTTCGCTCTTCGCTTCCATTCGATCCTCTTCCTCTTGCGCCCGCGTGAGCGCGCAGGCTTCACTCCAAAACGGTGAACTTTCCCCGCGACTCCTAGGCTTCCTTTTCCGAGCCTTCCTCGCTGCGCCCTTCGGCAACGTCTTCACCTCGCTTTCGTGGCCGCGGCGGCTCGATCACCGCCTCCTGCCGGAGCGCCAGTTCCAGCACCTGGTCCATGTGCTTCACCGGTACGATCTTCAGATCCGTGCGCACGGCCTTCGGAACGTCGTGCAGGTCCTTCATGTTCTTCTCGGGCAGCAGCACGGTCTTCAGGCCGGCGCGATGCGCGGCCAGCACTTTCTCACGTACGCCGCCGATGGGCAGGACCCGTCCGCGCAGCGTGATCTCGCCGGTCAGTCCGACTGTTCGAATGGCTGGTCGTCCGGTCAGTGCGGAGATCATCGCCGTGGCGATCGTGATGCCTCCGGACGGTCCGTCTTTCGGAATTGCGCCCTCAGGGATATGCAGGTGGATATCCATGCGCTCGAACACATCCGGGTCGATGCCCAGCTGCGCCGCGCGCGACTTGATATAGGTCAACCCGGCCTGCGCCGATTCCTGCATCACCTCACCCAGTTGGCCCGTCATCTGGAGTGATCCCTTGCCCTCCAGGACCGCCACCTCGACGGACATGATCTCGCCGCCGTTCTCGGTCCAGGCCAGCGACTGCGCCACGCCCACCTCGTCGCTCTTTTCCATCTCGGGCGGAATGTACTGCGGTGGATCGAGGAACTTCTCGATGCGCGCCGGCGGCAATGGCTTGCGGGTATTTCCTCCCTTCGGCTTTGAGCCGGGCCACCTTGCGAATGATCTGGCCGATCTCGCGTTCCAGGTTGCGCACGCCTGCCTCAAACGTGTATTCCCGGATGATGCGCTTGAGTGCGTCCGTCTCAAAAGCCAGCCCTACGTCGCTCACGCCATTCTCTTCGATCTGTCGCGGGATCAGGAAGCGGGTGGCGATCTCCAGCTTCTCGTCCTCGATGTACCCGGGAAACTCGATCACCTCCATGCGGTCCAGCAGGGCCGGCGGGATGGGTCCGAGGTAGTTGGCAGTCGTAACGAACATCACCTTGGAGAGGTCGTACGGCAGTTCCAGGTAGTGGTCGCTGAAGGCATAATTCTGCTCTGGGTCAAGCACCTCCAGCATGGCCGACGCCGGATCGCCGCGGAAATCCGAATACAGTTTGTCGATCTCATCCAGCATGAACAACGGATTGACAGTCCCGGCTCGCTTCATCGTCTGCAACACACGCCCGGGCAGGGAACCGATGTACGTTCGCCGATGCCCGCGGATCTCAGCCTCGTCGCGTATCCCACCCAGCGAAACCCGCACGAACTTGCGTCCGAGCGCTTCGGCTATGGAGCGACCCAGCGAGGTCTTGCCCGTGCCGGGAGGGCCGACGAAACACAGGATCGGTTGACGTTCTTTCTTCGGCTTGAGAGAGCGCACGGCGATGTACTCGAGGATGCGTTCCTTGGCCTTCTTGAGGCCATAGTGATCGCGTTCAAGCACCCTGGCCGCGTGCCGCACCTCCAGGTTGTCAGGCGTGGCAGCTCGTCCACGGCAGGTCCAGGATCCACTCGATGTAGGAACGGATGGTTCCGATCTCGGGCGCCATCGGCGGCATTTGATTCAGCCGTTCAAGTTCCTTCATGCGCCACGGCCTTTGGCTCGTCCGGTAGGTCGGCGGCCGTGATCCGGCGCTTCAGTTCTGCCGCGTCGCGCGAGAACACATCCCCTTCCCCCAGCTCGGTCTGGATCTGCCGCATTTGTTCGCGCAAGTAGTACTCGCGTTGCGTCTTGTCCACCTCGTTGCGCACGCGCGAGTGGATCTCGTCCTGCAGTTCCAACACGTCCAGTTCCTGCGCCAGGATCCGATTGATCGCCTGCAGTCGGCCGCGAGGGTCAAGCTGCGTCAAGCAGTTCCTGGCGCGTTTCGAAATTGAGCGAGACCGAGGTCGCGATCATGTCCGCCAGCCATCCCGGCTCGGAAATGTTCATGGCGAAGACGTGCGCTTCCTCAGGGATCGAGCGGTCCAACTGCACCACCTTGTCAAAGAGCTCCAGGACGGACCGCATAAGTGCCTGTGTTTGACGGTCGGCTGTGGGCGATTCGTGCACGGGCCGGGCGCGCGCCCGCAGGATTGGCTTCTCGGCGATGATCTCCACCACCTCAAGCCGTCGTCTGCCCTGCACAAGGGCGCTCGAGGACCCATCCGGCATCGAAAGCAGCCGTCCAACCGCCAGCTCGACCCCGATCGTTAGGAAGTCAGCAGGCTTGGGGTCTTCTACCTCGGAGTCGCGTTGCACCAGGCCGATCACGGTGCCATTGCTCGCTTGCGCCTGCTGGATGGCTACCAGCGAAGCCTCCCGGCCCACGAATATCGGGGACACCATGCGCGGGAACACAACCAGGTCGCGCAGCGGCAGCACGGGCGCCTCGATCAGCCCCTGCTCATCCGGTTCGCGATTTGGGACGCGGTACAGCTCCTCCGTGCGCTGGGAAAGCGCCGGAGTGAAGTTATCATCGCGCTCGTTCCACTCGGAAGTATGGTTCACAGGATGGATCCCCTGGATGCTTTCATCAACACGAACAGGCCATCACGACTGGGCGCGGGCGTGGCTCGCTTGCCGAGCCCGCCAAGCCGCGATCGCCTCGGCAGTCACAAACATCGAACCGGCGGACAGGATAATGCTACCATCCTTTTCAGAAAGCTCAATCGCCCGCTCGAACGCCGACCGTACATCCGGCATCACCTCCGCGGCCAGCCCGGCCACGCGCGCCAATTCGGCGATCGTCTCCGTCGGTAGCGCCCGGGGGTGATCCGCTTTGGTGATCAGCAGCTGCTTCACCTTCCCTCGCATTTCCGCGAACATGCCGGGAATATTCTTGTCTTCGGATGCACCGAAGATCATGTACACGGGCCTGCCGGGGAAGTATTCATCCAGCGTCTCCCGTAGCCTGGCAAAGGAGTCCTCGTTATGAGCCGAATCAAAGATCACCGGCGGGTCGACGCGTGCAATTTCAAAGCGCGCCGGCCATTGCACTTCCGCGAACCCTTTCTGGATCGCCTCATCCGGAACGCGCATCCCTCGCGCAGCCATCTCCCACAGCGCCGCTGTGGCCGTGGCGGCGTTTTGAACCTGGTGCAGCCCCAACAGGGGGATGCTCAGGCCAAGCTCTTTGCGATCTCGCCTCACTCGCAGGGTCTGGCCCTCCAGCGCATGGCGCCCTGGAGAAAACGTCACGTCCTTTCCAACAAGTGTGAAGGGCGCTCCACGTTCTTGCGCCACCCTCTCAAGCACCCGCAGCGCCTCGTCCTTCTGGGGTGCCGAGATTACGGGCACGGCATCCTTGATGATGCCCGCCTTCTCACCCGCGATCTTCGCCAGGGTGTCACCCAATACTGCCATATGGTCATACGAAAGTGAAGTGATCGTAGAGACCAGTGGCATCACCACATTCGTGGCATCCAGGCGTCCGCCCAGACCGACCTCAACCACCGCAACATCCGCTCCAGCCTCCGCGAAGTGCAGCAGCCCCAAGGCCGTCGTGATTTCGAAGGTCGTGAGCTTCGGCACGCTCGCAACCGCATCCTTTGTGTGCTCCACCAGGCGAACCAGCGCCGCGTGCGAGATCGGCGTGCCATTGACCTGGATGCGCTCGCAGTAGTCCAGCAGGTGCGGCGAGGTGTAAAGCCCCACGCGATGACCGGCTGCCTGCAAACCCGAGGCCGCCAGGGCGCACACTGAACCTTTTCCTTTTGTACCCGCCACATGCAGGATCGGATATTTGTCCTGGGGATTCCCAAGCTTCTCCATCAACGCTCGCATCCGATCCAGGTTGAATTCGGCCTTGGCGAGCTCGGAGGAATGCTTGAGACTATAATCCACGAAGGAATACAGATAGTCCAGGGTCCGGTTGTAAGCAGCGTCTTCGGTTGACATCGTCCGGCATTGTAGTGCGGAACCAAGAATCCGTAAATCAGGAGACCAAAAAAGTGCAGTCGGACGGTTGTTTTCTTTGTCGAAAACACACGGGAACCGAGGCGCAGCCGCCGGGAGGCTACATCTATCAGGATTCCGATTGGCTGATCTGCCACGCACCAATTGACAAGGGGCCCTTGGGGACCCTGTTCATCGAGTCCCGGCGTCACATCCTGGATTTTGCCGACTTCGACGACCGCGAATCGGTCGGCTTCGCGCGCGTCGTGCGCCTTGTCTTTGGTGCGCTTCGAGCCGAGGTTCATCCCCAGCGTATCTACCTGCTCAGCATGATGGAGGGAATTCCCCATTTCCACGCATGGGTTGTGCCGAGGGTTCCCGAAGAGCCGACACGCGGCGTGGCCTTCCTGGCTTCCAACCTGAGTTGCGGCATCGCAGACGCCGAAGATCTTGTCGTCAGAATGAGAGCCCGAATCAACTCGCAATGATCGGCGTCCTGACCGTTCATCTCCACATCCCGGGTTGTTCTTCGCTTAAGGAAAAGCGCGGCCGAATCAAGCCGCTGCTTGCGCGCCTTAGGAGGGAATTCAACCTCTCCGTGGCAGAAATGGACTTGCAGGATCAGTGGCAGGAGACTGTCGTGGCGTGCGCCATGGTGGGAAACGACGCCGCGCTGCTTCAGTCAGCCCTGCAGACGGTGCAAAAGTGGATCAAGGGCAATTGGCCCGATGGGATGATCGTTGATGACCGCATCGAGCTCATCTGACGCTCGCCCTCTGTGCTTTTCCGTGGCTTCGGATGACCGGATTCGAGCTATCGGCCTGAGACAAACGACGTGAAGATCGCAGTGGTCGGCGCCGGCGGCGTGGGTGGCTACTATGGGGCCTTGTTGGCGGCTGCCGGACATGAAGTTCATTTCATTGCACGCGGCCCCCACCTTCAGGCAATACGCATGAGCGGTTTGCTGATCAAGAGCATCCTTGGGGATTTCCGCGTGCAGCCCGCGCATGCGACGGATCAATCGTCGGAGATCGGCCTTGTCGAGTTGGCGCTCTTCTGCACGAAAGCCTTTAGCACCGAAAACGCCGCGCGACAGCACAAGGCGCTCGTCGGCCCTGACACGACGGTCTTGAGCCTCCAGAATGGCGTTGAGGGCGCGGATCAGCTTGGAGCAATCATTGGCCCGCAGCACGTCATCGCTGCCGCGACTTGGCTCTCGTCCTTCATCCAGTCGCCGGGCATCATCCAGCATGTCTCGGACTCTCGCCGAATAGTACTGGGCGAGTTGCATGGCCGCACCTCGACACGTGTTCGTGTCATCCAGGCGGCCTTCAGCGAGGCCGGCATCTCCGCAGAGATCTCGTCGAACATCATGGGTGTTTTGTGGCAGAAGCTCATTCTGATCGCGGCCGTCGCCGGCGTGGGATCGCTTACGCGATTGCCCATGGCGGGCTACCGCGCTGTCCCGGAGGCTCGCAAGCTCATCATTGCCATGATGCACGAGACCGCAGACGTGGCGGCGGCCACGGGCATTGCCCTGGACGCCGATACTGTAGATTTGGCTCTCCAATACCTTGACAATACCCGTCCCGAGGTGAGGGCCTCCATGCAGCTGGACATCGAGGCCGGGCGGCCGTCGGAACTGGACGCGTTGATTGGAGTCATTCTGCGCACAGGCCGGAGCCACGGCGTGCCCACTCCCGTAGTCTCCACCATCTACAGCCTGCTTCTCCCGCTGGAACTGCGGGCGCATTAGTCGGCCGCAGCGCCTACGATACAATTCGACACGATGCCCCGGTGGTATCTAGGAGACCTTCATGGAACTGCATCTGAAGGACAAACGTGCCCTCGTTGCGGGCGCCTCACGCGGTTTAGGGTATGCCGTGGGGTTGCTCCTGGCCAGAGAGGGCTGCAAGGTTGCCATCAACGGCCGGGATCCCGACAGGCTTAAGGCCGCTGTCGCGACCATGTCCGCTGAGAGCGGGAGTCATGTTCTTGGATTCGCCGGCGATGTGAGTGATCCCTCGGTGCCTGCTCAGCTGGTTGGGTGCGGCGTCCTCCGGCCTCGGTGGGCTCGATTTGCTCGTGACCAATGCTGGCGGGCCGCCGGCTGGATCATTCGAGTCGTTTGACGAGCCCATGTGGCAGAAGGCACTTGATCTTTCCTTCCTGTCGCACGTTCGCCTCATCCGTGAGGCTCTGCCGCACTTGCGCCGGTCGGCCGCTGCAAGTGTTTTGACCATGACCTCGTACACGGTGAAGCAGCCGCTCGCGAATCTGGTGCTTTCCAACAGTATCCGTCTTGCCACCATCGGCCTCACAAAGACGCCTGGCCCTCGAGCTCGGCGCCGAGGGTATCCGTTTTAACTCGATCCTGCCCGCCACGATCGACACAGACCGCATTCGCGAGCTGGCGGAGTTTCGCGCCGCTCGTGACCATACCACTCTGGCAGATGAACTCGCCCGGGATGCTCAAAAAAGCGTCTTCGGCCGCGTGGGGCGTCCGGACGAGTTTGCAAACGTGGCGGTGTTCCTGCTCTCGCCGGCGGCTTCGTATGTCACAGGCACGATGATGGTGGTGGATGGCGGGCAGTTCAAGGGCATGATGTGATCCATGCAACGCCTCACATTCCTGACCCGCACAACGCTGCTGCTCAGCTTCTTCTTCGCGGCCGACAAGGTCCTTGCCTTTGGCAAATCCCTGCTCTTCAACAAGATCGTGGGACTCGAGGGCATGGGCATCTTCGGGGCCGCCAACAACATTCCTGACTATCTCTCGGCGCTGCTGTCCGGCGGTGCGCTTGGAATTGCCTTCGTCCCCATCCTGCGCGAGACCATCGACCGCGAAGGCCTGGCTCGGGCCTGGGCTCTCTTTTCTCGAGTCCTGAATTTGGCTTTCGTCGTCACAGGCATTGCCTCGGTCGCGATCATCCTGCTGGCGGATCCATTTGTGCGCCGGGTCATCGCCCCGGGATTCTCCCCGGCCGATCAGGCGCTGACGGTGTCCCTCATGCGCCTCGACCTGGTCGCCATCCTCATCTTTTCGATCAGTGGACTCGTGATGGCTGGCCTTCACGCCAACCAGCACTTCCTGATGCCCGCGCTGGCGCCCCTGCTCTACAACCTTGGCCAGCTCTTCGGTGTCACGATTCTGAGCCCGGTGCACGGTCTGCATCTCGGCCTCATCGAGTTGCCGCATTTTGGATTGGGCTTGTACGGACTCGTTTACGGAGTCATCCTCGGCGCCGGCCTGCACTTGCTGATTCAGGTTCCGGCGCTCATTCGATATCAATTCCGCTGGCTGCCCATATTGGACGTACGCAGCGCCGCCGTTCAGCGGGTGCTCTTATTGCTCGGGCCCCGCGTCCTCACAATGGCGTGCATCCAGGCCTACTTTGTCGCCCGCGACAGCCTAGGCTCGCGGTTCGATGCGGTGGGCGTGGGTGCACTGAATCTCGCATGGACGATTGAACAGGTGCCTGAGACCATCATCGGCTCGGCCATGGCCGTGGCACTACTCCCGTCCCTGGCAGAATTCATCGACAAACGCCAATTCGACGCCTTCACGCAGACCGTGAATTGCGCTTTGCGCATCATGTTGGCCTTATGCCTGCCCGCGGCGGTGCTGATCGGGCTCACAATCCGACCGCTGGCCGAGGCTTTCTTTGGATTCGAGCCGGATCGCCTGGAACTGCTCACGCTCTGCACTTGGGCCTTCCTGGCGGGCCTCGTTGGAGACACCTGGCTTGAGGTCGCCGTCCGATCACACTATGCAAACCTCAACACGCGCACTCCTCTGGTGGCCGCCTTCTTTCAAGTCTCGGCTTTCATCGTGCTCTCACTCGTGCTGCCACGTTGGGTCGGGCTTCCCGGCATCCCGTTGGCGGCGGCCATCACTTTTACATCCCAGGCCCTGGTCCTACTGATGCTGATGAACCGTCGATTTCCAGGGCTCCTGGATGTCCGCAGCACGGCGGCGCGCGCTGTAGCGGCGGCGGCGGCGGCGGGCCTGCTCGGCTCGCTCACACTCCACTATCTTCCATTGAGCGCAGTGCTGGCCGCGATCGCCGCCCTCGTTGTGGGTGCCGGTGCTGCCGCGCCCCTGGTGTGGCGTGAAGTCCGTATGCTCATGCACCTCTAGCAACGGCTTCTTGCGGGCGTCTGCGGGCCAGTCTCCAACGTGCCGGCCTCTTTCCATATTCAGCGCTCAGGAGTTGATATCGCCGCCAACCCCGCGGGTCCGTAGCGTATAATTGTGCGCATGTCTGATGGCAATGTGACTATGAATTCGTCCTCATCCTCCCGCACGGGTGACACGCAGCCGCTGAAGCCCGTCAAGAAGGCACCTCGTTGGCGCTCAGCGCTGGTGAACGTGTTGGGTGTCGTGGCTCTGCTGGGCTTGGGTTTGTTTGGCGGCTATCGCAGCGGTATCGCCCAGCGCCTCGGCGCCCAGCGCGCCGTGATCTCCACTCAGCTCATGGAACAATATCAGTACGCGCTGGTGGACATCGAGTTCGGCCGCTATGAGGCGGCCCGCCAGCGCCTCGAATTCATCATCCAGAATGATCCATCCTTCCCGGGCGTGCAGGACGAGCTCACGAAGGTCATGGTGCTCTCGACCATCCCAACGCCTTCGCCCACGCCGCCGCCGACTTCAACACCTGACACGCGCGGGGTTCAAGCCCTTTACGAAAGCGCCCGCCAATTGATCGCTGCCGGCGATTGGGCCAATGCCATTACTGCGCTCGACCAACTGCGCAAACAGGATCCCAACCTCAACACGGCGCAGGTCGACGGCATGTACTACTTTGCTCTAAGGAACTACGGCGTCAACCTCATCCAGAACCAGGGCGATCTGGAGGGCGGTATCTACCAGCTCACTCTGGCGGAGCGCTTCGCGCCGATCGATAGCACGGCCGAGGCGCTGCGCAATGGCGCCCGCGCTTACATTCAGGCGGCGAGCTACTTCGGTATCAATTGGGCAAATGCCGTTGAGTTCTTCCGCAATGTCCCCTCTGGCATATGGGACGGCAACATGACCGCACAGCAGCGCTTGAGAATCGCACTCATGCGCCGGGGCGAAGAGCTTTGGGCCAGCAGCGACGCATGTGGGGCCTCCAGTGCATTTGAGGAAGCGGCCGGTCTGGGCGAACTCGACGAAGCCACTGCCAAGATCGCCAATCAGGCGTACCAGCTGTGCTTCCCTGCCACTGAGGCGCCTACAGCCGCGGCAACCGAAGAGACGCCCATCGTCGAAACACCGCCCGCCACGCCTTAGCAATCCATGCCTTCCGCCGCACCTTTCGTGCCGCTGGCGCTCCTATTCTGGATTCACATGTTGGCTGCGGTCACCTGGCTGGGCAGCCTCGTGGCCATGGCATCCATGGTGTTGCCCGCGGCCGGGCGTGTCCTGTCGCCAGCGGACCGGCTTTCCATGATCGACAACGTCCGCGCCCGCCTCGAGCCGATCATCTGGATAAGCGTGAGCATCCTCATCGTCACCGGCCTGTTCCAGATGAGCGTCAACCCCCACTACAACGGCTTCCTTTCGACCAGCGGCCAGTGGTCGTTGGCCATGCTGGCCAAACACACGCTGGTCGGCGCCCTGATCGCTGTGAGCGCTATCCATTCCTGGGATGCGCTGCCGGCTCTGCGACGTGCCCTGCTCCAGAAATCCCGGCTTGAGCCAGCCGACATTAGCCGGCTTCAACGGCGTGAGTCCAATCTGCTGCGCGCCGAGCATCATCCTGGGCGCATTGGTGCTATTGGCTACTGCATTCGCCCGGGCTTCGTGACGCGCCGCCGCACCAAGAACGCCGCTGCAGACGACGGGATCTCACGCCAGGAACCACCGGCCCTCCGTGGGCCGTTGTTCATTTTTCTGAGGACGCGTTCGAAAGGGAATCCGGTATGCCTACCTGGATCGGGAGTCGCTCGGTGTTCCCCCTGGGATCGAGGGGAACTGCCGTCAGGTCGTAGGGCATCGCCCCGGTGATCCGGGTCCGCATCATCTCACCCACTTTGGCTTCGCCTTCGACGAACACCAGGCCATCGATCTCGGGCGCGTCGCGGTAAGAGCGGCCGATTCCCAGGTTGCGATCACGGCCCTCAATGAGCACATCCAGCGTCCGACCCACTTGCGACTGATTCAGCTGCAGCGAGATATTCTGCTGTTCGGTCATGAGGCGGTCAAAGCGAGCCTGCTTCGCTTCGGCTGGGACCGGGTCTCCAAGCGGTTCGGACGTCGTTCCGGGCTCAAACGAGAACTGAAACGCGCCCACGCGGTCAAAGCGCATCTCGCTGATGAACTCCATAAGAGTCTCGAATTCGACGTCGGTCTCGCCCGGGTATCCGACGATGAAAGTGCTGCGTACCGCTAAAGTGGGCATCGCAGAACGCATCTTCTCAAGCGTGCGTTTCACCCATTCCACGTTGGCAGGCCGCCGCATACGCCGCAGGGTCATCGGGTGCGCATGCTGCAGGGGCATATCCAGGTACGCAAGCACCTGCGGGTGCGTCGCCATGACCTCGATCAGGCGATCGGTCACGTAGCCCGGGAACGCGTACATGATGCGGATCCAATCCAGGTCGGGGACGGCGCGCGTCAATTGCTCGAGCAGCGTCGCCAGTCCATCCTTCATGCCCAGGTCGTGCCCGTAGTCGGTCGTGTCCTGCGCGATCAGCACCAGTTCACGTGTGCCCTGGTCGCGGAGTTGGCGCGCCTCATCCAGGATCCGCTCCATCGGACGGCTGACCGCAGTGCCCTTGATGAGCGGTATCGCGCAGAAGGCGCATGGGCGGCGGCAGCCATCCGCGATCTTCAAGTAGGCAGAGGCGCCTGCCCGGCTCGCGCGTAGCGTCGAGCGCTCGTCTGTGCCCACTGTCATGGCTTCCGCAGGGATGTGGTACCGCGCGTCCGGGTGTGTGCCCTTGCGCAGGTCGTGGATCAGCGAAACGATATCCATCCAACGGCGCGTGCCCAGAATGCCGTCTATCCCTGGCACCTGTTGAGCCACCTCAGCGCCATAGCGCTGGGTCAGGCAGCCGGCGGCGATGAGCAGCTGGCCGTTGATCTTTGCTTCGGCCAACTCACGCAGCGTTTCGATCGACTCCTTTTTTGCCGGCCCGATGAATCCACATGTGTTTACGATGACGACCTGCGCTTTGTTGGGCTCATCAACGGACACGTAGCCATCGCGTTGCAGCAGTTGGGCCATCGAATCCGAGTCAACCGTGTTCTTGGCGCAACCAAGCGAAATGAGGTGAAACGTGGAGCGGGGCATGCTTATTCTCCGATGCGCGCCGTCGGCGTGAATGTGGCCAGGGTTGGGGTGGCGCGCAGCGTGGACGTCGGCGTGGCCGATGCGGTAGCCGTAGGCGGCGTCGTGGGTGTTGGCGTGAACACACCCCGGCTCGTATACAGTTGATCCACAACCTGTCCATATCCGCCCAGGGTGCCCCGATCAGTGCCGTTGTGGGTGACGCGGAAGGCGGCCGCATTGCCGGTCAGGATCTCGATTTGACGCGCGGCCTGGTAGTAGTAGTCTTTGCCGGGCTCGGTGCGCCCCTCGAACGCCGGCCTATCATCCACAAGTACGCGCAGGTAGGTTCGTTCCGTCGCCGAGAGGCGCACTTGGACTGTGATGCTGGGATCGATCGGTGTGGGGGCATCCTGCGGCGTCACCTCAAGAGTGGGCGCCAGCGGCGTGTCCACCGCAGGAATGAGAGTGATCTCGCTCGGGATCGTCGGCACCGCAGCTTGCGCAAGGGCCTCCGGAATGGACAGGGCGCCGCCGGATTGCGATTCCGCTGAGCGCATCGTCACGACGCGATTGATACCCCACACGGCGAACAGTATCAACATGATGGCTGCGCCCCCGCCGAACAGCAGGTCGCTGGCAATGAACGCGCGCAGCGGAGGAAGATTACTGTGCACCGTCATCGGCGAATGCGTGCGCGGCGGCCACTGCGGCCGTTGCTCCCGGTGCCGCGCTTGAATTCCCTCCGCGAAGCGCAGCAAGGTCTCGTCTGGATTGAGGTCAATGAAGGCAGCGTAGTTGGACAGGATGCCGCGCGTCTGCACCGGCGAGGGCAAACCCTCCAGCCGCCCGTCCTCCAGAGCCTTGAGGAAGGAGACACGCACGTGCGTGTGCCGTTCGATTTCCTCGTGGGTCAGGCTGAGCATTTCACGCCGCGAACGCAGCGCCCGGCCGATCTCTGCAAAGATCGCGTCGGACGACTCCGGCTCGGCATCCGGTTCCGGCGGCAGTGGATTGAAGTCGACGGCATTGGCGAATGGTCGCGAACTCCTCGGCCTCGGGCTCCGCCACCGCTGCCTCTTCCAGTGCATCCGGCGGAGGGGAGGATGCCCGAAGGCCGGCAAACATCGACGTCATGCGCGCCTGCACCGCCTTCAGCACCGTGGCGCGGGGCGGCGCGTCGGGCTCGGTCGCTTCCGGTCCAGTGACCTCGATTGCGGGATCCGGTGACGGTGATGAAGGTGGTGGAATCGGCTCAGTGTTGACCGACAATGAGTTCGGGCACTGGCACCGGCGGCAGGACCTCGACCGGCTCTAGCCAAGGGCTTTTTTTTTATCGTCAATTGGCGGCCGGGGCTCGGACGGTGCCGCCCCGTTAACTTCACGGTCCGTGGGCGTGGCGCCCCGACGGCGAAGCACACGTTCACGCAAGGAAGATAGCAGTCCGAGCATCCCGGCCCGCGGACCAGTCGGCGCCGGAGTGGCTGGTTCGACCGGCGCGGCTTCGGTCACGGTCGGGGCGGCAGGCTGTGCGGTAGCATCCGCCGCCAGCGCTGGGATAAGCGCCTCGAAATCGAGCTCCAGAAACGTGGCATAGATACGGAGAAAGCCTCGCGCTTGCGCGGTCGAGGGCATCGCCGAGATATCACCGTTCTCGAGGGCTTGTAAGTAATGAACGCGAACGCGCGTCGCCTCGGATACCTGCTGCAGCGTTAATTGACGCCGCTCGCGCCGCGTCTTAAGCGCCGCACCGATCGATTCGCTCATGGAATCATTCTAACATGCCGGCCTGCGCCGGGCTTGCAGGTGGCTTCGCCTACTCTTTGGACTTGGCGGCTTCTTCCGCTGGCAGCGCCTTCAGTGCCCTCGGCCTCGGCCGGTTTCTTGCGCGCGCGGGCCTTCTGTGGCTTCTCGCCAGCCGGAGCGGGCTCTGCCTCGGGCGCAACTTCTGCGCCCTCGACCTCGGCGGCCTTAGTACGGGCGCGCGCCTTGATGGCCTTCTCAGCCGCGCGAGTTTCGGCTTCGGCCCGGGCTGCGGCCTCCGCTGCCGCTTGCGCGGCTGCCTCCGCCGATTCGCCCTCGCGATGGACAAGGATGCGCACCTCTGGTATGAGGTCGACGGTCAGGCGAACGCGGGCCTTGAACTCGCCAATCGTCCGAATGGGCTGCATATCGAGCTGCTGCCGTTTGACTTCGTAGCGCGTCTGCTCCTGGATGGCGGACGCCACATCTTGCGTGGTGATTGAGCCATAGAGCTTCCCGGTTTCGCCGGCCTTCACAGGAAATGCCAGCGTAAGCGCGGCGATCTGGTCGGAGAGGCCCTTGAGTTCGCTATTGAGGGCGGCGCGTTTGATCTCGGCCTGAGCCCGGATCTTCTCGGCCGTCTTCAGTGTGCCGGCGGTGGCAAGAACTGCAAGACCCTGCGTGAGCAGGAAGTTGCGGCCATAGCCGTCCGCGACCTTCTTAACATCGCCGGCGCGGCCAAGCTTGTAGACGTCTTTAATTAGAAGGACTTTCATGCTGGGGTCAAGCCCTTTCCTGGTGGTGTACCGCAGGCGAAGGGTACAACGCGCTGCGGCCGGATGAAGCGAGACATTGTACCATCCTTCTTGCCAAGCGCCGCCGCCGCGGGTAAGATACTTGCACCGTGGAAAACTGGCCCATCAATCCTCGCCGCATCGCCATTTTCATCGGCATCCTGGTGCTGATTCTGATGGTGATGGACTTCAACGCCCGGCTGGAGACGCTCAACCTCCTCCGTCGGGAGCAGGCGGCGGTGAGCGCGCATGCGACCGAGGCGATGCAGACGCAGGCCGCGCTGCAAACGCAAGTGGCATACGCATCCTCCGATGAGGTCGTCAATGAATGGGCGCGCGTCGAGGGCCACTACGCTCAGAGCGGCGACCAACCCGTGGTGCCCGTCGGCATTCCGGGTGAGGCACCCGCCGTGCTCGAATCCCCCACGCCCGACCCGACACCGATGCCCAACTGGCAGGTGTGGTGGGACCTGTTCTTCGGAAACTAATCCGGCGCGTGCAACCGCCGGCGAACGCGTGAGACTACGGGGCCGCCTCGATGCTCCAAAAGCCTGAGCGTCTGCAGCTCTTCCCCGATACAACCACAATTCAGAACGATTCTCTGCTGATCGCCGGGCAGGACCTCGCGGGGCTGGCGCAGCGCCATGGCACGCCGCTCTACATCTACGATCGGCAGACGATGGATGAGGCCGCCAAGCGCTACAAGGCGGCCCTCAAGGCGCATTACCCGGCGGCTTCTTCGATTACGTATGCTGGCAAGGCCTTCCTGTGCCGCGCCATCGCCGAGTGGGCCGGGCAGCAGGGCTTCGGCGTGGACTGCACCGGGGAAGGCGAACTCGCCATCGCCGCGGCTGCCAAGCTTGCTCCCAAGAGCATCCTGGCGCATGGCGTCAACAAGAGTCGCGCGGATCTGGCGGCCGCCGCAGGTCAGGCCGGCGTGATCGTGGTCGACAACCTCACTGAATTGCGACAGATGCCAGCCCTGCTTCGAAATCCCCGCCCGGGCCGCAGCGGACCCGCGCCGCTCATATGGCTGCGACTGCAGCCCGGCGAGGCGGTGGAGACCCATCACTCGCACACCCAGACCGGGCAGCTCGACAGCAAGTTCGGCATGACCCCGGCCGAGATGCTTGAGGCCGCGGAGTACGCTCGTACCGCGGACATCCCCATCAGCGGCATCCACTTTCACCAGGGATCGAATTTCCGCGACACGGCGCCGTTGCTGGCGGCGATCGAGCTTGGAATGCGCCTGGCGCAGGAATTGCGGATGCCCGAGGTATGGCACTTCTGCCCCGGCGGCGGCTGGGGCGCGGCGTATCACGAAGACGAACTGCCACAGCCGGATATCGATCAGTACGTTCGTGTGATCGCCCGCGAGGTGACGCGACGCTGCCGGGTGTCGCGGCTGCCGTTGCCCACTTTGCACCTGGAGCCCGGGCGCAGCCTTGTGGCCCGCGCGGGCGTGGCGGTGTACCGCGTCGGCGCGGTCAAGCGGCGAAAGCGCCGCACGTGGCTGCTGGTCGACGGTGGCATGGCCGATAACCCCCGTCACGCGTTGTATGGAGCGCGCTACTCGTGCCTGCCCGCTCGGGGCCTGGCTCGCACGATGACGGAAACCGTCTCGATCGCCGGACCGTACTGCGAGTCGGGCGACGTGCTGATCGAAGATCTGGCGATGCCGCCCATCGACGAAGGCGAGCTCCTGGTGGTGCCGGTGAGCGGGGCGTATCAACTCAGCATGGCGAGCAACTACAACGGCGCGCGCCGACCGGCGGCCCTCTGGCTGGAGGGCGGACGAAGCCGGCTCATCTTGCGACGGGAGACGAGCGAGGACCTCGCTCAGCGTCAACTCTCCATCCTGTGATATACACAGCGAACTCGTCAGCACGCGACGGATGGCAGGAAGCGCTCGCCGCCCGGCGCGCCGAGTTGGCTGCGTGAATTAAGAAGCAAATGACCTCGTCAGCCCCACCCCTTACCCCTCCCCCGTCATCAGGGGAGGGCAACGCAAACGGAGAACGAGTGCCAGCGCTGACGGACTTGAACGACGATGCTTTGGAGGTGCTGATGATTGAAGCCGTCGCCCAGGCGCACGTGTCCCTGGGCCAGAGGCTGCGGCTGTACTGGTCGCTGACTAAGTCGTTGCAGAGCAGCCTGCTGCTGCTCACCGGCCTCGCTGGGTTCTTGAGCGCACGAGTTCCGTTCAGTGCGCCGGACCTGGTGCAGCTTATTCCCAGCCTGTTCCTGGCCATCTGCGGTTCGACCATTCTTAACATGTGGTGGGATCGCGACATCGACGCTCGGATGAAGCGCACGCACATGCGTCCGGTGCCCGCCGGCTCGCTGCCCGCCAGCGAGGTGCTGGTACTCGGGGCGCTCACTTCGGGCATAGGCGTGGGCTGGGCACTCCTGCTGCAGCCGGGGTACGGCGCGGTGGTGTTTGCCGGTCTGGCGTTCGACGTGGCCGTGTACAGCATGTGGCTGAAACGCCGCACATGCTGGTCCATCGTGTGGGGCGGTGTGGCGGGCGCCATGCCGGTGCTGGCGGGACGCGTGCTGGCAGTCGGCAGTGTGGATGCGATCGGCATTTTGCTGGCCGCCTCAGTCCTGTTCTGGATCCCAACGCATACACTCACGTTCAGCCTCAAGTTCGCGGATGACTATTCCGCAGCGGGCGTGCCGACGTTCCCCTCGACATACGGTGAGCGCTTCACGCGTGTGATGATCGCGGTTTCCAGCGTGCTCGCTGGGGTGAGCATGAGCGCGGCGGCGGTTTGGATCGGGACGGCGGAGGGGATCGTGGCGGTGATCATCCTGCTGAGCGCGGTGCTGCTTTTCCTGGCGGCAACGGTGGTGGCGCGTCCTTCGGACCGGACGAATTTCAGGCTATACAAGTACGCCTCCCTGTATATGATGCTGAGCATGCTGCTGCTGGTTCCGCGGGTCCGGTGAGAGAGGGCCCTTCGGGAGAGTTCTAAGCACAAGGGACACGAAGGCAAGAGACAAGGTCTGGCGGAAGCGGTCGTGGATGCGTGGCGCGTTCCTCACGCCTCGTGGCAGCCCGCGGCGTGAACCCTCACCCCTACTCCACGTCACAAAGGGCGAGGGGAAGACGTGTGAAAAACGGATATGCCTGGAGAACACCGGCATATCCGCTTTTTGGCCGAAATCTCTTCACGTGCAAGGACCGCCAATGAAGCCGCGCCGATGCGGCCCGCGTTGGTTGGTCTAGAACAACGATGAGGAACGATTCCGGGGCGCTACGGGTACAAGTTGACTGGACATGCAAACGGGTGGACGCAATTGGATCAATGAAAGGCGTGGACGCGTTTCGCTTCGATCGCCTTGGGCGGAAACCGGCGATTCTGTGGGTTGATCACAATTCACTGACCGGCCAGACGTGTCGGCGCTTGGAAGCGATTGCTGGGGCAAGTCGCGGAGGCCGCCCAGCAGGGTCGCGGAACTACCCTTTGGACAATGGGCGAGACCGGCTAGGCCCGCAGGAGAGCAGCCAGGTGTTGCGTGGCGACAAAGAGCGTGTCGTTGAGCCTGCGCTTGCGGCCGGGATCGTCGCAGTCGCGCCGCATGGCGAGTATGCGCTCGATGCTCATCCTCATGGCGGCGACAGCAGTCTCCTTCACGGCGTCAGCGGCGGTGGTGGTGCTGCCAAGAGCTCGAGCGGGTAACGTGGTTTCGTAGGTCTGCGTTTTCATGCGGGCTCCCTTGAGTGATGTTCCGAACACATGTTCTGAGTCTACAGAACATGTGTTCTTTTGTCAAGGGGGCAAAAAGGCGGTTAGTTGGAGGCCCGGCTTGCTGCTTGGGACCTAACCCCTCCGGTGGTAATTCACCAAAGAACAGTCCTCCCCTTTCCCCTCCAGCCGACTCGTGAAAGCAGAAAGCGACGGAGATTCAGGTGCATAGCAGTCCGGCCGCGCCGATGGCCCGGAGCTTTCCCACGGTGGGGATCCTTCCATGGAAACTCGATGGAGCCCCGAGCGGAGCTTCGATATCGGCGGCGAGGTCAGGATACCCTCGCCGAGACAGCGCCGCAGCGCCCTGACTACTGAATAATGAAGGTCATGGCAGGCGAGTAGGGTCCGGGAACGCCATTGCCCCCCACAGCGCGCACGCGCCATTGGTACGCTGCGCCGCACGCAACAATGAACTCATCGGACGTGTCCGCAGTGGTGCCTTGCTTCGGCGAGCCGAGGCCGGTCACCTGCCATTCATAATGATCGACGCCGCCCGGCTGGCTCAGCGGCTGCCAGGTCAGCATCACTGTGGATCTGCACGTGAACGAGCCATTGGGTGAAATGGGAATGGGAGCCGCGGCGGGAGGCGCCACGGGTGTGGGTGTGTCGGTTGGCGGGGTAGGGGGCGTCACGACCGGCACGCCGCTGGTATCGCCGCTCACGGTCACGACCTCGTCCCAGATCCAGCACGCCTCGCCGCCGCCCAAGATCACGATCAGCCACCACGTGGATTCGGCGTTGCGGCCCACGATCGGAGCGGATTGTCCCGTCAGCAGATAGCCGGAGACACCGTAGGCCATGCTGGGCCCGTAGCGACAATTGTCGTCTTGCGGCGCCGTCACCATCGGGCCGGTGGGAACCTGGAAAAAAGTTGGCGTCGGGGTCAGCGTGGGAGTGATGGTGCTTTCCGCTGTGACGACAAAGGGCGTGGGCGGAACCAACGACGAACTCACGGCGCCTGCTCCCACCACGATGGTGATCCTTTGCGAGTTGAGGGTCGTCCCCGCATCAGTCAGGACCCGCGTTTGCAGTGTGTACAAACCGGGCTCGGCGGCGCGCCAGGGTTGCCACATGAATCCGATCCGCAAGGAATGTCCAGGCTCATCGTTTCGTACGAGCTGGCCGTTGACCAGCAGTTCCATGCTGGAGGCCCCATCGGTTGCGCCGACCAGGGATCGCACGGTGATCAGCTGGCCGACCTCGAATTGCTGGCCGTCCGTCGGCTCGACCAGCGACAGGGAGCCGCCGGCCCCATTTGCTGGCTGGTTGCATCCGACCAACAGTGTGGCGATGACGATGAAGGCGCAGAGGTTCGAGCGGTTCCTGATCATGTTGGCTTCCCTAGCGTGGCTCGACGACGATATTCAAGGGCGCCTCGCATTCGGGCATGACGATCAGCAACGGCGACGCGCCATAGGTGTGCCCTTCGGCATCGAATGCGACCATGCGGTAGTTCGTGGTCCAACGGCAAACACGTCGGACCTGGCCGTTGGCCATCTGTATCTCATGCATGAGCGGGTTCACGTCAACGAAGCGGGTATCGCCGAGGCCGACGGGGAAGAGTTGGCGATCAATGGCGCCGACGACGCGCTCCACAGCGATGCGGCTCGCCTGGGCGTACGGACCGTTCTGGCGGGGCTGTGTGTAGGCCTGCCACTCAATGATCACGCAGCGCGGTGCTCCGCCCGGGCAGTTGTTCGTGGCGGTCAGGCGCAGGATATCTGGCGGCGGGGGCGGCGCGAGCGGGGTCATGGCGCTGAAGCTCGGTCCGCTTTGGATCTCCTGGCGGTCGGCTTGCAGCGAGAGGCGATAGACGTATGTATGGTTTCCTGGCGAAACATCAGTATCTTCGTAGTCGAACACCAGGCCGTGCACGCGAATGTCTTCAGTGATCGGGATATCCGCGGCCGTCTCCCAGCAGGGTTGACCGGCGCAATCCGTTCCCTGCAGAGTCCGCCGGACGGCGAGGTGCAGGCGATCGCCTTGCGGCCAGCTGAAGCCGGGCGGCAGCTCGGTTTGGACGCGGCATGCGAACGTAGGACTCGTTCATCCAAAACGGGGTGAGCCTGAGTTCGATCCCGCCCAGGTCCCCGGCGGCGCAGCGGAGCACCGGTGCATGCGTTTGAGAGCGCAGCAACCAGCCCGGCGACACCTGGCGGAGGTCGGCGTCCGCCGCGATGGCGGACAACGAGTACCAGTAGTCATCACCACACTGGACGTCGTCATCCACGACCGAGAATTGGCCTCCAGCCGACAACGCAGCCGGCGAGAGATCCTCATTGTAGAGTTCAACGGACTCACCGGATGCGGGAGCAAAACGAATCAGGGAAAAGGCAGCGCCTGCAGGTGGGAGCGTATCGGGCCAACGGCCACCGGCCGCGATGTTCCAGAAGACGCCAATGCCACCGGGGCGCGCCTCGGAGCGCAGATTTACGGCTCCGATCGTCCCGCGAGCGCAGGCAGGAGTGACAGCATCCGCAGCGGCGAACGCCAGATTGCGAGAGACGCCGAGCCCAAGCGGGCTCTCACTTGCGACGTCCACACGGACCCCGTAGCGGTACGCCATGTCGCAGGTCACATCGCGATCCAGCCATGTGAACGTCTGACCGGACGAAAGCCGGGTGCGCTGGTTGTCGTACCATTCGTGGATTCGCAGGTCGATTCCGCCATCGTGGCCGACATTGACCAGTTGCTTGGATACGTGAGGGTACAAGAAATCGCCCGGGTCGTCCGATTCCATATCACAACGCACCGTCAAGGTGATCTGGTTACCGTCGGCGCGCGGCTCAATGAGGATGCTGGCGCAGTCCCCCTCGGCAGAATCGCCCCCGGCCGCGGGGTTTGGATCGGCCCCATCGCCGAACAAATCGTCCATGAATTCGTCTGCGTCCACGCCGACTCCGAAATCAACATCCGCCAGACGCTCTGCAATATCGTCCAGAAGCCCCGGTTGCCCGAGGTCCAGGTCAATATCCTGATCTGCAACGGCTGGCGGTTGGTCGGGATCGCCGATAACTTCGACCCAATCGGCGTTCAACTCGGATGCCTGTCCAGACGTATCGAATGCCTGCACAGACACGAAATACTCTCCTGGAGCAAAGAAGGCAACCTGGTCGAGAATGCAGTCCGCCGCCCCTCCGCAGACCTGCGTCAGATCATTCCCTGCATCTGGAATCCTTCGCCAGGACAGGGCGATCCGCTGCACGCCAATGTCATCGGTGGCCTTGGCGAAGATTCTGACGCCGGCACCGTTCGGCACGAGGTTGAGCACCGTGATCTCCGGACCGGTCAGTTCGGGGGCATTATCCTGGGGCTGCGGCGGCAATTCCGGGGGCGCTTGACCGCCTTCGGGCCCGACAGGATCAGCGGGGGCGTCGCCTTGGGGATCTTCGGGGTTCGACCCGGGCAAGGCCGGGTCCGCCGCGCCGGGAGGGTCTTGCGCTCGGGGCCCGTTCGGATCCGCAGCCGCCGCCACTCCCACCTGAATGCTGGCGGGTTCGCTGGCGCGACCGCGCCTGTCGTACGCCACAAGGCTCAACTGCCGCCACCCGGCCTGGCTGGAGAACCAGGGGAACGCCACGTCGATGGTGTGCACACCAGAGGCAGCAATACTCTGTTGCTGCACGACGAGGCCGTCAACGCGAAGTTCCACCAGCACAAGTCCGGCATCCGATTGAGCCACAGCGGACACCAGCAGTGCCTGTCCGGAGGTGATCAGTATGCCGTTCGGCGGGCTGGCAATTTCGATAACGGGAGGCGCGCTCGAAAAGAAGGTTGCAGGGAGTTCGCCGTTCAGGGCATACCAACCCCATCCGCCCGCCGCGACAGCCAGGCAGACGATACCGCAAAGCGTCCCGATCACGACAAGTCCCAGCGGTCTGATATATCGGTTCTTCATGGACATGCCTTTGATGTGTCATCTGGATGGAGCGCCCCATCCATGCCCATTGACCGGGGTGCCCTGGAGCTGGCATCACGGTGGATTGGTGAGCTCGAACGCATCTGGCTCTTCATCTGGATGGCAGGGAAGCTTAATCCGACTATCCAGAGATCATAAGTTCAATACTTATGGTGTTCTCTTGCAATTCGGTCACTTTCTGTTTGCAGAACCGCAAGGAAGCGGCCATCAGCGATTGGAGGATCGATGCCTCGCGATCATCTGCCCGCAGGCAGTCAGTTCACGCAGGAAGCATGCAGCAATCTCGGTAGGACGTATCCCCCGGACCCTTCCCAAATCCCCGCAACGCACGTTCCAGGGGTGGGCGCCTGGAAGAGCACCAAGGATCTGCGACGCTCCTCGCTTGAGGCTCGGTCGGCCCACGAGGTCAGGCGACCCTCGCCGAGCTAGTGGCCTACTTTGAGAATTGTGAGAGCCTCCTGATGAAGGAGGCTCTCTCTCTTACAACAATCCTGCAGAAACGCCGACGCGCGAGGTTGCGCGGGAGGCCAAGTTCTCGATGGAACTCCACCTGTGAGCCAACAGGTTTGTCGCGCCCCCGACGGGCATCTCCGGGAGGGCTAAGTGCTCACCTCGATCCGATCCACGTGGATCTGCGAGCCGTTGTAGTCCGGAACATTGCTCAGGAGCGTCCCGTAAAGATGAACGACCTTGCCGCTGTCGCGAAGCGCCTCGATCTGGGTCTTAACCGCCGGGTCCGTTGAATCGATGCCAAAGTAGATCACCTGTCCCAAGTCCTGGCGCTCGAAGTAGTCATCATACTGTGCCCCCGGATCCGTGCTCCTGATGACGCCCCACCAGTCAGCTATCTCTTCTGCGGTACCCGGAGGCATGTAGCCTCCTGCACCGTCGCTGTCTCCCGGTTCCCGAGCCGGGTCGCGTGCGGTTTCGACAACCGTCACGGCAACCGTGGGGACCTCTTGTGCGGCACGGCCACACGCTCCGCGGTAATACGCCCACTCGTCGCATGTGCTCCCATCTGGGAACACACATGCTCCGCTAGTTCCACCGGTGACATCTTGCCTCAGATCGAGCCTGCCACCGTTCTGTTCACAAAAGACAGAAGCCGGGTTTGCCATGTTCGGGGCCGCGGTGGGGCTAACCGCACTGGGAGTGCAAGACGCCGAAAACCCGATGACGCTCAGCACCCAGAGGGTCAGCAATCCTTTTCGGATCATGTACATCTCCAATATGGATTCGACCTGGGGCTTATCCGGCAGATGCGGATGCGAGTCCCGCCGGATCGAATCCTTTGACGATCAGCCAGACCGCCAGGACCAATTCCTGCAGGAAGATCGGGAAAGCCAGGAAGACCAGCTTTCCCGAAACGGAGTACGGTTCTCCGTCGAATAGCGTGATGATCACGGCCGCGAAGAGCAGGGCGAGCGCAACAAGCCCCCAGGCCGACAACCAGCGCGGAATGAGTCTCGATCGATAGAACACGACATAGTACGAGCACGCGCCGATGCAGAAAGCCAGCACGCCGAGCACAAAGCCGGCCAGGTCCTTGGCGGTGAGCAAGAGAGCGGCGAGCGTTTGAGCGTAGGATGCCGCTGGTGCGTCCGCGGCAATCGATTGGTGGCTGAGGGCGAATATCGAAAGCACGCAGAGGGTGCCCACGGTGTAGAAAACGGCCTCGATCAGGCGGAACCCCACGGCGCCGAGAGCCAGGCCTTCATTGAACTTCCGCAGCACAGGATAAAGGGCAATGGCGATGCCGGCCGATCCACAGGCGGCCACGAAGGACAGGAGCGCGCTGACCAGGACGCGGTTCCCGTCCATGGAGAGCCGGCTGAGAAAATCCGGGCCTTCGAGCGCCGAGCCCAGCACCGCGCTGCCGGCAAGGCTGGCGGCCGTGGCGAGGATGAACAACGCCCCGGCCGTAACTGCTATCTTTCTGTTTGAATTCATCGTGGTCTCCTCAATTCCGGTCTACATTGGCAAGCGCCCGCTGCATGGCTGCGGGATCAAATCCCGTCGCGATCAGCCAGACCGCCATGACCATTTCCTGAAGGAAGATGGGGAAATTCATAACCATATTGATCGTGGAGAAAGCCGTCATGAGATGGAACATCATCAGGAAGCCGTTCGCCAGATTCAACAGGATCGCGACGAAACCCCAAATGGAGATCCAGCGCGGCACGAGTTGGGATCGATATAGCACGGTGTACAGCATCAGAGCGCCCAGGCAGAAGACAATGGTCGTGATGGTACTGATCGCATCGCCACCGTCCCGAAGCAGCGCTGCCAGGGTTTGAAAATACGGGGCGGCCGAGGCGCCGGCTGCAGGCGTATTCCCGGCCCAACACCACCAACAGAAGCCACAAACCCACGAGCGGCATGTAAGCGGCGGTCTCAAGCGCTCCCCGGAAGACGACGTACCCCACGGCCAGGACCTCATTGATCTTCCTGAAGATCGGGAACAGCAACACCGGCACCATGGCCAATGCCAGGCCCATCGTCAGCACCAACAATCCGCCCAACGTCAGCTGATTGGGGTTGGCCGCCACTTTGGCCACAACATCCGACCCGTCGAGAATTGACCCGGTCACGATGACACTGAGCACGCCTGCGACCGTACCGATGATGTACAGTATCCCAACGATAGTTGCGGTCTTTCTGTAGTTGTTCATGTTAGGTCTCCTTTTTTGATCTACGCTGTCTTGCCGGCATTGCCGCGCAGCAGCACGATCCCCAGCCAGACGAACCAGATGAGCTGGCCCAAACCAAAAACGCCGACGAGGTCGGTCAGCCCCGGGAAGAGGGAGATGATGCCCACGGCGCCAACCAACACGCCGAGGATATTCAGCCCCTTGGGGAGCCCGCCGGTCCGCAGCGCGGCCAGGCTGACTAGCAGCGTCCACAGGCCGCCCAGGATCTCGCCATTGCCATTGCCGAGTCCGCTCGCCACGGTCTCCAATCCCTGCCAGGTCAACGCCGCCTGGGCCGGGTCCTTGGCAAAGAGGGCGACGACAGGCTCGATGCCAGCATTCAAGACCATGCCGCTGGCGACCAGCGAGCCGGCCCACATGATGCCGATCACCGTGGCCACCTGCATGAGAACCGGTGCGCCGGCCTTCAACCGGTCGTACAACGCCAGCGCCAGGACCACGAGAACCGCGCCAAAGAACACGTACATGAGCAGGTTGCTTGCGAAGATGACCATAGGCTTCTCGATCAGCATGGCCACCTTTTGGGCGGGATCCGTGATGCCTGGGTAGTCCAGAACGACGAGAAAGAGAACCATTCCGATCAAGTAGGCGAGTGCCAGGTACAGGGCGGCGAAACCGCCGGACCTTTCCAGGGTCTTCATTTGTTTCTCCTTTCTTGGTTCACTTGGTTTGTTTCATGGTCGGTGATCCTACAAGGCGACGCGATGAGATGGATCCCATAGGGAATCATCGCGGTTGCCATCAGAATGGAGGCGCTGAGATTGATGATCTCCATGCCATCCGGTGTACCCACCAACAACACGCCGACCAGAAAGATGGCGCTCTGCCAGCGTGGCAGCGCATTGGCCTGCAGGAGGCCTACTGCCTGAATGGCAAACCCCAGCGGCAGGAGCAGCATTCCCCACAGTAGTATCATCCAGCCCTTCTTGGAAAACATTGCCAGCAGGCCCGGCATCATCGCGGAGAACTTCTCTTCCGGCACAGTATCCAGTGCGCTCATGGTCAGGCACAGGGCGCCCTTGTCGGCCGCCAACAGGATGGCGCCCACAACGGCCAGTGCCGCGCCGATCAATCCAGCCCAGGCAGCGCTTCCCTGACCCAGTATCTGTCATGAAGTGAATGGCCATCACGATCAGGAGCGCGGTGCTCAGCAGCACCAGGCTGTGCGCCAAATGCAGCAATTTGTTCCGCCGCGCCCGCCGAATGATCGCTTCGGGCTGGAGCAGTCGTGGTCTCAATAACCCGGGGTGAACGGAAAAAGCAAAGATGAAGATCAGCGGGAACAGGATGAACGCTGCCCCGGTACCGATTTGCAGGACTTGTGAGAATGAATTCTGGTCCATTTCCTATGTCCTTACGGTGTTGCGTCGAGAGCACTACGATCAGGACTGGTCTTCCGGGCTGCGCCACTTCCAGGCCTTCCCGGCGATCAGCAACGTCAGAGCCAGTTCCAAACTCCCAAAGAGAATATAGAAAGCCCAGGTGCTCGCCGATCAGGATGCTGACGTTGACAAGCGTGTACAGCACGCCCAGGATGATGTTCGTCCAGCGGGCCGCCCTGTGCTTCAGCGACAGCGCACAGGAAGACCATGCACGGCCGGGATGATCATGAGTACCAGCGGCCGTCAATAGCGATGCCTGCGTCACCGGAAACGGACCGATGCGTCCTGCCATCATGTCCTCGATGACCCCCGGCCTGAAGAATGAGAAGATGTCCGCATAGATGTACAGCAGCATCAGGGCGATCCACAATGCGGAAAGCTGCAGCCTTACATCGATCTTCGTCCTCTTCGAGCGTTCCGGTGGTTCCTGCGTTCGTATGCATGTCTTGCTCCTTTCTTGCATCAATTGGATGATTTGCTATCGGATTGCACCCGGCTGACCGAGACCAATGGCAATCCCAGATCCCGAACCTTCTTCAGCAATCCGTGGAGGGCGGCCTGGTCCACGACCGGGCCGGTTAAGAGCGTGTCGCCGTCGGCTTCGAGGGTGATCGTCATTCCCCCAAACCAGTCCGTCCACTGGGAATCCAGCTCGCCCTGAAGCCTGATCTGATAGACCACTGGCTGCGCTGGATCCGTCTTGGGGTTGAGTTTGAGTGACATTACCCTGTACCTGCGGCGGCCGGCATCACATTCTGTGCCGCTTGCTCGACGCGCAGACAGGATATCTGGAGGACGGTATTACCGTCCAGATACTTAAGTATTGCCTGGGGGTATGGTTGTTGAATTGCGCGGACGCAGATGCGACAGGCGAGTGTCGCCCGACGATGGGCACGCAGCGGTGTCAGCCGCGGGTGGCGCGGCAGTAGTTGCGCGGCTCCCTAGAGCAGGCCCAGCTCGCGGGCGCGTGCGCGACGGCTTCGGTGCGCCGCTGGACCTGCAGCTTGTTGAAGATGACCCGATTGTGGCCCTTGACAGTGCTCAAAGCGAGGAAGAGCCGGTCGCTGATCTCGTGATTCGAGAGTCCCTGGGCGATCAGTCGCAAGACTTCCAGTTCACGCTCGCTGAGCGGCTCGATCAGGGGCTGGGCCGGAGGCGCGGCTACGCCGTCTTCGACTTGTCTTGCTTCTCGGCGGCAAATGCCGCCAGCAACTTTCCGGTGTAGTCGGCCATGATCCCGTGCGCGGCCGCCTCGGCTAGAAGCTCAGCCATTCGAGGGCCTTCGTCGACGAAGAGGCGGATGAAGCCGCCGGGCTCTGCGAGCGCCACGACCTCACGCAGCAGCTGCGCGGCCTTTTCGTGTTGGCCGTCGCGCATGCAGTGCGACGGCTTGCAGAGCCATCGCGCGCAGGCTTTCGTCGACCCAACCCCTTGCTTCCACCTGCTGGCGGTATGGCCCAAGCACCGCCAATGCCGCCGCTGGATCGCCCTGGGCAAGATGCGACCCGGGCCCGGCTCATTGGGAGTTCGTGTGCCTGGGCCAGCGCCGCCGGCTTCGGCCAGATTGCCCTGGTGAAGCAGCGTCAGCACCCGGGCCGCAGCGATCTCCGGGCCATGCGCAGCGAGAAGTTGCGTCTGGCGCGCAGTCTGCTCGGCCCTCGCCAACAGGGCTGCCGCCTCCGTCGCATCGCCCCGGGCAAGCTGAGGCGGGCAAGCAACACCTCACAGATAATGAACACATCGATGTCCCGGTCGTACTGTCGCGCCAGTTGCAGGCCCAGCTCTGCAGGTGCTGCTCAGCGGCAGCCAGATCGTTCCATTCGCAGAGAATGCGCGCCAGGCCAAGATACGCGTAGCTGAGTATCGGCGGCGGCTGATCACCCAACAAGCGCATCGCGCGTCGGTAGCTCTCGGCCGCCGGATGCAGTTGATTTGCGAATTCCTGGGCCTGGCCCAGGCCGATCGTGGTCGACGCCGATGTGGAGGATGTTCCCGGACGCCTGCGCGATGGACAACGCTTCCGCATAGGCTCGTCCGAGCGCCGCATGGTCCCCGCTGAAGCTCGTGGGCGTTGGCCAGCGCCACATGGACCCTGAATTCGGAAGGACAGGTTGTCCGGCTGCAGGTACTCGAGGGCGCGGCTCGCCTGCTGCGACGATCGTCTCGGCGTCGTAGTGACCGACCGCCACCATGGCCCTGGCGGCCGCGATCTGCCCATGCAGGTCGCGGGTCGTGTCGTCCGAGCCCGGCGCGCTGCAGGGCTGTTTCGGCCTTCTGCAATTTCTCTTCGACGCCGGTCGTTTGTCCGGCCAACCAGCAACGCCGAGGCCCACATCACCCACAAGGCTCGGTCTTGCATCCAGCACGGTCGCTGGGCAGCGAATTCCAGCCACTTCAGGGTCGGTGGTACGCCGCCGCGAGGAGTACAGCGGCATGCCCGTCGGCCTTCCAGCAATCGCGCGGCGCGTTCGATGTCGTTGGCAGCCGCCGCGTGCTGAAAGGCCTCGATCTCGAGGCCGTTCTCCTTCATACCACTGCGCTGGCGCGTTGGTGCAGATTGCGCCTCATCCACGCCGCTCTGCTGCAATCGCTGCCGCAGCAGGTCGGCAAACAGATGGTGATAGCGGTACCAGCGCCTTTCGTTGTCCAGCGGGACGACGAACAGGTTGGCGTGTTCGAGATGCTCGAGGGTCTCCTGCCCGGACGCCGCGGGGTCCGCCAGAACGGCATCGCACAGGGAGCCGCACATGCGGTCGAGGATGCGACGTGCGCAGCAGGAAAGTCTGGATGTTTTCGGACTGCTGCTGCAGCACTTCCTCCACCAGGTAGTCCATGACGAAGTGGTGGCTGCCGGTGAAGGATCTGATGAACCTGGCGCTGTCCTTGTGCCCCTGCATGGAGATGGCGGCCAGCTGCAGGCCGGCGATCCAGCCTTCGGTGCGGGCTTCCAGGGCGTCGATGTCCTCCGCCGAGAGGTTCAGGCCCATCACCCGGTTGAGGAATTCGGCGGCTTCCGAGGCCGCTGAAACGCAGGTCAGCGGCGCGCAGCTCAGTCAATTGGCCGCCGGCGCGCAGCCGGGCCAGGGGCAGGTGCGGGTCCTCACGCGTCGCCATCACCAGGTGCATCTGCGGCGGCAGGTGCTCGAGCAGGAAGGTGAGAGCCTGGTCGACCGATCGGGCCTCCACTACGTGATAGTCATCCAGGACGATTATGAAGCGCTCCGGGAGGGCGGTGATCTCGTTGAGCAGGCTGGTCAGGATCGATTCGCCTGAGGGCGGCTGCGGGGATTGGAGGGCGACGACCAGCTTCTCGCCCACATGCGGCATGATCGTCTGCAAGGCTGCGACGAGGTACGCCAGGAAACGAGTGGGTTCGTTATCCGCTTCGTCCAGCGACAGCCATGCGACTGGTTGCCCGCAACTTGCGATCCATTCGGTCACCAGTGTGGTCTTGCCAAAGCCGGCCGGGGCAGAGATGAGCGTGAGCTTGCGGCCGGCAGAGAGGCCCTCGTTCAGAGCGACAGTTAAGCGGGGCGCGAAACGGCGTTCGGGCGCGCGTGAGGAACATAGATCTTGGTGGAAAGGAGGGCAACAGACACTATCTACGCCTGGTCGCTATGCGCGCCCCGCTGTCGCAGATCCGTCAGCCCAGCGGGCCTCAACCGGCCAGCTTGATCAACGGCTCAGGGTCTGTCCAGTCAAAGACTTTGTCCGTCAGCCGCCACGTCTCCACATTCAGAGCGGTCTCGCCCCTGGCGAGCGTGCGCTCGGCGCCCATGCTTTCCAACTCGAGCATGAAGTTATCCGGGCCGACATACACGGCCAGGTTGCAGCCCTGTGGGTACTGCGCGCCCGGCTCAGAATGCGTGCGCTTGATGAAGGAGAGTTGCTTTTCGGGCCAGGTGAGCGCCAGGATGCCCCGCGGCGCCCACAGCATGCGCTTGGTCTCCACTCCCTGTGGATCCACGATCATGAAGTCCTCGTTGAAACGGATCTGCGGATCGTTCACGCGGGCGGTGTGACCTGCCCAACTGCGGGCAAAGACGACCTTGACCAGGTCCCATTCCAGTTGGCGATCGCCGAGGGGGATGCCCACGGTCATGCCGGGCCGCGGCAGAGTGCAGGCCAGGCTCCAAGCGCCGCCCGAGTACAGCATGGATCCTTCGTTGCGCACAAACGACGTTACTTGCACGGCGTCCTCGTCCACCGGGCGGATGCTCACGCCGCGCCGGGTCTTGAGGAAGGGGTGCATGGCCCCGGTCACGCTGACTACGCCATCTCGTTCGGTGAGCTCGCAGGGATCGTTGTCGGCCGCGTAGGCGTCCTGCGACTCATCCGCCATCGGGCGCGTGACCCAGACGCGGTGCCCGCCGTGGAGGCGCCAATCGCCGTAGTCTGCCTTGTCGCTGACCTTCCAGTAGAAGAGATTGTCGCCTCCCGGGCGGCCGAGGAATGCAATTCGCGGGCCGCGGTCCAGCGTGACGATCAGGCGCAGCCGCGAAGTGGTCAGCTCCAGCGAAGCACAGCCTTCGAAATCGATCTTGCGGGTCTTCATGCGGCCTCCTCGGCCTGCGGCAGGCTGAGCCCTGCGACGGCGTCACCGATCTCCGCCAGGTAGTTGCCAGCCTTGTAGAACACCGGCATCATACTCCGGTAGACCTCAACATTCTCCGGTATGGGGTCGGTGACATCCACGACGTGATGGATCTCGTCGATGATGCGGTAGTCCTTCCAGAAGCCCGCGCCAACCGCGGCCAGCGCGGCCGCGCCCAATGCAGCCGCCTGCTGATCGATATTGGTCTTGACGATGCGCATGCGATAGACGTCCGCGTAGATCTGCCGCCAGAGCTTGCTGCGTCCGCCGCCGCCCACGACGACGATCTCCTTCGGCAGCTCCATCTTCGTCGCCAATTGATCCAACGCCACGCGCATCTCCATGGCCACGCCTTCCATTGCGGCGCGGATGAGGTCGCCGCGCCGATGGCCGAGGTCCAGGCCAAGGAAGGCGCCGCGGATGTTGATGCTGGCATCGATGGAAGAACCGCCGGCCATGTTGGGGCTGAAGATCACGCCGCGCGCGCCCACGGGTGAGGCGGCGGCCAGGCCGGTCATGAGGTCGTAGACATCCTTGTCGTTGTTCTTTGCGTCTGCGACGAGGTCCGGACACACCTGATCGCGCACCCAGCGAAAGGATGTGCCTGACGAGAACACCGGGATGGCCGAATTGAACAGTCCGGGCATGACGGCGGTGAACACGAACGGGCGGAATTGTTCATCCAGGATAGGGTCCCTGGTTGTCACCGCGATCCAGGACGACGAGCCCTGCGAGTTGTAGATGCGGCCGTCCTCGATGTTGCGTGCTCCGAGGGCCATGCAGGAGTTGTCCACGCCGCCGGCCACGACCTTGACCTGGGTCGTGAGCCCGAGCGCCTGCGCGGCCTCGGCGGTCAGGGTGCCGATCACCTCGGCTGAGGGCAGGATCTCGGGGAAGATGCTGCGCGGCAGGCCCGAGGCCTGCGATCAGTTCGGGCGAGTACTTCCAGCCCACCAGGTCGTACACTCCGCTGCCCGAGGCATATGAGTAGTCTGTCGCCATGCGGCCGGTGAGGCGATAGTTGACGTAGTCCTTGGTGCCGATGACGGCGTGAATGCGCTTGAACATCTCCGGTTCGTTGTCGCGATACCACATGATCTTGAACACGGAGTAGAGCGGCGCCGGAAAGCCGTTGCCAGTGAGGCGGTACCACTCCGCCTCGGAGATGCGCTCGAACATCTGCCTGGTCTGCGCCACGGGGCGGGCATCCGACCAGATGGGCGTGCTCTCGCGCAGCAATGTGCCGTGCGCGTCCATCGGCACCACTCCCAGGCTGTGCCCCGAAATGCCCAGCGCGGCGATTTCGTCCGCTTTGACATTGGCAGCCTTGAGCAACAGGCGCGTGCTCTCCACCACCGCCGCCCACCAATCCGCGGGCCGCTGCTCATGCCAGCCGGCGCGCGGGTAGAAAGTCTGATAGGTGACGAAGTTCTCTGCCAGGCAGTTGCCCTGCAGGTCGTAGAGCGAGGCCTTGTTGCCCCCGGTGCCGAGATCGTAGGCGATGATCAGGTTTCCCATTGGCCCTCGCTGGCTAATGCGTGATCAGACCTGGATGCCTTCTGCCGGCAGCACCTGGCACTGCTCCAGGATGCTCACGGCGTGACGCAGACCGATGCCGAAGCGCGTGGCGCCGGCGCCATACATCTCGATGATGGTCTCAAGGCTGCGCACGCCGCCGGAGGCCTTGATCTTCGCCCGGTCCCCTACTGTCGACTTGATCAGGCGCACGTTCTCGACCGTTGCGCCCGTGGGCGCCCAACCGGTGCCGGTCTTGACGAACGCCGCGCCCCCTTCCACGCACAATTCGCTCGCGAGGCGGATCTGATCCTCGTTCAGGTAGTGACACTCGATGATTGCCTTGACCGGCCGCCCCTCGGCGGCCTCGACGACTGCGCGCAGATCATCCACCACCTCCCGCGTGCGACCCGACAGCAGTTGCCCGAGGCTGATGACCATGTCGATCTCGGTCACGCCCATCTTGATGAGCTCACGCGTCTCCTGGACCTTGATGGCGGTCGTATGCCCGCCATCTGGGAAGCCGACGTTGCCGCTCAGCCCGACCTCCCGCGTATCTCCCAGCAGCTCCTTCGCCAGCGGCGTATACACCGGCAGCGTCGTCACCACGCAAACCTCGTACTTGAGGCCGATCTCCACCAGTTCACGGATGGTCTGTTCATCGTCATTGATACGCACCGCGCTCGAGGTCCAGCATGCGGGCGATCTCGGGTCCGGTCAGGCGCATATCACCACCGCTGTCTTGCCTGCTCATCCTTGGATTGAATCCAACGGTGCCGTGTGAGGCACACCGCCAATTCTAAATGCGGGCGACCGTGCCCGCATTGCTATTTGTCATTGAAATGGGGGACTTTGGTAATTCTGCTCAGCCCGAGGGATCGCGGCCCGGCTCGCGGCTCCGGCTCAACCTGGCGCGCAGTCGCTCCCAACCCTGCACCAGCCCTCCCGGGAAGACGAGCACGATGAGGATGAAGAGAACGCCGAATATCACCTGGTGGATCTCGACCAGGTTGACCGCCAACTGCTCGCGCACCAACACAAAGAATACCGCGCCGATCACGGGCCCGGCCAGCGTCCCGACGCCGCCGATGAATGTGATGAGTAGGGCGTCGAAGGTCCACACGGCCGCGAACGGCGCCGAGGGGTAGTAGCTGATCTGCTGGAAGGCGAACAAGCCGCCCGCCAGCCCCGCGAACAGGCTGCTGATCGCCAACGCCAGCAGCTTGTGCCGGAACACGTGCACGCCCGTGGCCTGTGCCGCTTCCTCGTCATCGCGCAATGCAAGCATGCCGAGGCTCCAGCGCGAGCGCAGTAGCAGGTAGGCCGCGCCTGTAGTGGCCGTCGCCAGGCCCAGGGATAGATAGTAGCGCGGCGCCGGATCGTATGAGGCGATCAACGGCCCCGACATGCTGGAGATCAGCGGGAAGTTCTGGCCGACGAAGATGCGCAGCACCTCCGCCATGCCTAATGTACCGATGGTGAAATAGGCGCCGCGGAAGCGGAACGTCGGCGCCCCGATCAAGAGCCCGAAGAAGAGCGCCGCGCCGCCGCCGGCCGCCATGGCCATCGCAAGAGGCGTGCCGCCAAGCCAGAGGGTACGTGTCACGAACGCACCGATCCCGAAGAAGGCGGCGTGACCCAGGCTGGTCTGTCCCGCGAAACCCGCCAGCACGTTCCAGCTCTGCCCAAGGGCGACATACAGACAGATGAGGAAGCTGATGTTCCACACGCTCGGCTGGTTGATCCGGTGCGGCAGGTAGACCAGGGCGGCCAGCACAAGCACGAGCGCCGCCGTGGCCTTGCCGGTCATGAGGCTTGGATTGACGTTGAGCGACAACCGCGACCTCATTTCCGCGCCCAAAGAGTCCCTGCGGCCGAAGCACCAACACCAGCAGGAAGATCACCAATCCGATGAGCTCGCGATAGGTGGAGCCGATCAACGCGCCGCTCAGGGCTTCGACCACGCCGAGCAGCAGCCCCGCCGGGAAAGCGCCCAGGATGCTGCCCGTCCCCGCCAGAACCACAACGATCAACGCCTTGAGGGTCCAGGTGATGCCCACGCCTGGCGCCACGCCGTACGTGACCGTGACCAGCGTGCCCGCCACAGCCGCCAGCGCTGAGCCCAGCGCGAATGTGATCATATAGATGCGCTGAATGTCGATGCCGGCCAGCTCTGCGGCCTCCCAATCCTCGGCTGTCGCGAGGATCGCCTTGCCGAAGTCGGTGTGATGCAGGAAGCGATGCAGCCCGAGCACGATGCCCAGGGCCAGGACGAATCCGACCAGGCGCGTGTAGGGCAGGCTGACGCCCAGCACGTTCAAGCCCTCGCCGGCGTAAGCCACCTGTATGGAGCGTTCATCCGCCGAGAAAAGCCACAGGGCAAGGTTCTGGATGACGAGGGCCAGGCCAAAACTCACCAGCAGCGAGTTCTTGATCTTGGCATCACCCTCCAGTCGCACGATGTGCCGGTAGACGGAGCGGTCCATCACCAGGCCCACGACGAACAGCGCGGGGATCACAATGGCAAGCGAAAGGAACGGATCGAGGCCGAGGGCGGAGAAGGCCCAATAGCTGACGTAGCCTCCGAGCATCAACAGTTCGCCATGCGCGATGTTGAGCACCTTGAGCACGCCGAAGACAAGCGCCAGGCCAACGGCCGCCACGCCGTAGATGCTCCCGACAAAGAGGCCGAAGACAAGCGTCTGTGCAAGTGACTCGGCGCTCATGGCTTTGCTGCAACCTCTGCGGAGGCCAATCCCAGGTAGGCCTCGCGCACCCTTTCGTCCTTAAGCAATTCACTGCCCGTGCCCGTCCCGACGATCCGGCCCTCCTCGAGGATGTATGCCCGCTGCGCCAGCGTCAGTGCCTGCCTCGCGTTCTGCTCCACCAGGAAGATCGTCACGCCTTCCCGGTTCAGAGTTCTGGATGATCTCGAAGATGTCCTGCACGATCATCGGAGCCAGCCCAAGCGACGGCTCATCCAGCATGAGCAGCCGCGGCCGGCCCATGAGCGCCCGGCCGATCGCAAGCATCTGCTGTTGCCCGCCGCTCAGCGTGTGGGCAGCCTGGAACCGTTTCTCAGCCAGACTGGGAAAGAGACCGAACACGTGCTGCAGGGTCTGCGGCCGCGCGGGCCGCGCCCGACGGCTGTATGCGCCCAGTTCGAGGTTCTCAAGCACGGTGAGCCCGCCGAAAAGCCGGCGCCCTTCCGGAACCAGGATGACGCCTTCTTCCACGATTCGGTATGGCGGCAGTGAATGCAGCGCCACATCGCCCAGCGTGATCGATCCAGACATCCCGCGATGCAATCCCGCAACCGCCCGCAGTAGCGTGGTCTTGCCCGCGCCGTTCGGCCCGATCAGCGCCACGATCTCGCCCGCATGAACTTGCAGCGAGACGTCCCACAGAACCTGGATGTCTCCGTACCGGGCGTCCAACCCGCGGAGGCTAAGCGATGTGTCCATGCACCGCTATCCCCAGGTAGGCATCGATGACGTTTGCATCGCGGGCGATCTGCTGCGGCGGGCCGTCCGCGATCAGGTCGCCGGCGTTCAGCACGACCACGCGCTCCGCCACACTGAACACCGCCTTCACCAGGTGCTCCACCATGATGACCGTGATTCCCGTCCGCTGGAACTCACGGATCATCTCAAGCGAGGCCGGCACCTCCGACGGATTCAGCCCCGCCAGCAGTTCGTCCAGGAGCAGCAGGCGTGGCTTGGTGGCCAGTGCGCGCGCCAATTCGAGCTTTTTGCGCTCGACCAGCGTCAGGCTGGAGGCCCTCGCAGACGCGCGCCCCGCAAGTCCAAGCTCTTCCAGCACGGCGAGCAATTCTCTCTCGGCTTGGGCGCGGCTCTTCACCGCGTCACGACCGTAGAGGCGGCCGACGGCGACGTTCTCAAGCGCTGTCAAGCGGGGAAACGGTCGGACGAGCTGGAAGGTGCGAGCGATGCCCAGCCAGCAGCGCTGGTGCGCGGCAGCTGACGAGATGTCGACGCCTTCGAAAAGCACGCGGCCGCTGGTCGGGACATGTGCGCCGCTGATGAGATTGAACAGCGTCGTCTTGCCGGCGCCGTTGGGGCCGATCAACCCCAGGATCTGCCCCTCCGGCACGTCCAGCGACACGGCGTTGACGGCGCTCAGTCCGTCGAAGGACTTGGAGACGCGATCCAATTGGAGCATCATCTTTGTGGACGCAAGCTTGCAGGTGGATTCCGGAGCGGCCTCTTGCGCCATGACCCGCCTCGCGCCGCGACGCAGGTCAGGCTAGCGGTTGCCCCATGCCGGAGACGGATACAGGATCTCGCCGACAGCCACCTCGGGCGGCCAAACCAGCACCTGCGCACCACTCTGCCACTGGTTGAATATGGTCAGCACATTCCCGGTGCCGTCCGGCCTGAACGTCACGTGCCCGATGACCGTATCCAGATCTGTCGCGGCGATCGCGTCCCGGATCGCGTCTCGGTCGAGGGTGCCCGCCCTGGTGATAGCGTCCGCCAGGATCTGCACTGCGGCATAGGCCGGCCCGGTGGTCGCGGCTGCCGGCGCGTTGTATTTGGCCTGGTAGCGCGCTGCCATCTCAGCCACGCCTTCCACATTGAGCCGGTTGTTCCATCCGGTCATCAACAGGAAGTAATCCCCATCCGCGCCCAGGTTTTCGGCCCAGGCGGGGCTATCCGCGCCTCGGATGAACACACACCCCGCCGGGTTGAACTCAAGTTCCTTCATCTGTTTGGCCAGCAGCAAGGCATCCGGCGGATTCGGAACCGCCAGCACGAAATCCGAACCGGCATCGCGGGCTGCCAATATGATCGACGAGAAGTCGGTGCTGCCTGGCGCATACTCGTAGATCGTGGCGCCGTAGCCGCGCGTATCCGCTTGCGCCTTCCACAGCGCACCGAGCTCGGCCCCCCAGTCGGTCTTCTCCGCGAAGATCGCCAGTTTCGTGGGCCGCGGATCGAGCGTATCCAAAATGTCGAAGGTCGAAACCGCGACCTCCGGGGACTTGGGGAACGGTGAGAACAGGTACTTGAATCCCTGCTGATGGATCGAGTACAGCGCGAACGCCACGCCCACGTAAGGCACGCGGTTCTTCTCCGCGATGCCGGCCGCAGCCGCGTGCAGGTCGCTTCCGAACCCTCCCAGGTAGGCCACGACATCCTGATTGGTGTACAGGTTTTCGAGGTTCTGTGTGGTCTTGACCGCATCCGACTCATCATCCAACACGGTCAATTCCAAAGGTAGCTTCGTTCCGCCCAGGCTCACGCCGCCCGCAGCGTTGATATCTTCGACAGCCAGCTCATACCCGTTCTTGATCTGCGCCCCGCCCGGCGCGTAACGGCCCGTCAGCGGGATCACCGCGCCCACCTTGATGCTGGTAGGCGCATCGGCCGATGCGGCCGTCGGTTCAGGCGCGGCCGTGGGAGCCGACGCAGGTCTCGCGCAGCCTGCGGCCACTGCCGCGGTCAACAGCAATACAGGTACCATCCGGGAGCGCGCCGCGGCCGGGGATTTGATCAAACGCATGGGTAGAGCGCGAATGGGATTCACGTGACGCTCACTCTCCTCTGGGGGCTGAGTATCGCACAAGAAATGCTGCAAATCAAGGTTACGTGCCGCGAACGTCAATCACACGAGAACTGACTCCGCGGACCGTTTTCTCGTATCCCCATCTGGGCGATATCGATGCTGTCCGTCATGGTCGAGCATCCAGGATCTGTTACGCTCCGCGTCTGAGGTTCAGGAATATGGAGCTTGCCGGAAGGATCACGTAGGGACCGCCGGAGCAATCAAATGCTTGGGTGTGTGGCGGACAGCAGTGGCGCCTGACTAGTCAGTAGCATCACGGCGCCCTTGTAGGTGTCTGACACCGCAAGTAGAAGTGTTACCGCGGCTGGCAGGTACTCAGAAACGTGTTCGAGTGGCATCTCGGTTCTTCGAATGCGATCATGACGCCGGCACGAGGCTATGGCCATCTGTTCGCGACAACATCTTGGTGTTCGATCCTGGCTCGGCCAAGATCCCCTGGCGCCGTGAACCAGCGACGGGAGGTCGCCGCCTGCCCGCATTCCTGAGCAACAGTCGCACACGAGCCGGGCTGTGTCCCGTAGACGTCTGGTACGACTGCCCATCTCCCGAGGCCGCGTACTTCGCCAAGTCCGTTCTTCTCTCCCCATCATGATCCGAAGCCGGAACGGACGGCGCCGCGTCCATCCCCACATGTTCCGCGCATCCCTTTACCGACTTCTCCCAAGAAATCACTCAAAAACTTTACCAGTTTTACACTTTTCTTCTCGCGACCAGAACATCTGTCGGTAGCCTTGGTGCATGACCACAGAAACCGCCCTCGCCTTCTCTGTTGCTCCGGGGAAGTCGCGCCTCTACCGCCAGTACTTCACCCCCGAAGAGATCCGCCGCCTCGACGCCACCCCTAGGGATAGCGCCGCCGACGATATCCACCTGCTGCGCATCCTGCTCCGGCGCGTGCTTGCCGTCTCAGGCGAGGGAGCGTCAAGCGACCATCGCCGATCCTTGTCGAAGATCCGGCCGACTTCTGCCGGGCGCCAAGGGGCGCAAGGAAAGCTCACCCTCAAGCAGCGTCTCTCCATGCTCACCGCCTTCTGCCAATCCGCCCTCGTCCTGGCCTCCCTTGCCCGCATTCACTGGAAGTCCATCGATCACGACCGGGACAGCGATCCGCTCTTGGCTGCCATGGCCGTCAACGATGTATCCGAACTATGACGTTGCATCCACACCATCTCACCGCGGAGCCAGACCCATTCCACTCACGTCCCGCCCAACTCGATGAGTGCCACAAACATGGAGGATTGAATGACCGCGAAAGCCAATAAGAAAAGGGGAGGCCAGCCCGGCAACCACAACGCCTACAAGCATGGCTTCTACTCGCACCTCTTCCGTGAACACGAGCGCCGTATCCTCGACGAGCAGCCGCTAACCGACCTCTCTGCGGAGATCGAGCTCCTGCACGTCACCACCGCCCGTTTCCTGGAAGCTCTGGAAGCATCCAACCGCACCACAGACTACGAATCCAACATCACCGCGCTTCGCCTCGTCAACCTCAGCGCCCAGTCCATCGCCACCCTCGTCCGAGTCCAGGCGCTCACCGGCGCCGTCGAGAGGGATGCTCAGGAGGCCCTTCGAGCCCTCGAATCCCTCGAAAGCGAACCCGATCCGTCCCCGCCGACCTCTTGAAATCCTCGATCCTAATCAACAATGCATTCGTTCCTCTTCGTTTCGCGTGTCCATTGCATCCTTCCACGGGCGGAATCCAATTTCGCCCGCATCGGGCGCGGCCGTATACGAGTCTGGAACTGGGGGTCTGCGCTCGTCAACGCCTGGTCCGGAATCACAGAGCGCGATTTGCACGCAAACGAACTAGATAAGCAGGCGCATCAGCGGCCAGTTGGTGTACACGTCGTACAGGGCGATGGCGATCAGGAGCACGCCGCCGATCGTGTTCGTCAGCCGCTGGTGCCGCGCCAATGCCCGCGTCAGTTGGCGCTGGAGCGCTCCCGAAAGCAGGGAGAGCACCAGCAGCGGCAGCCCAAACCCCACGCCGAACCAGATGAAAACCCCCAGCCTGGCGACAAACTCGCTGGCCGTGAACGACAAGGCGAAGATGCTCACGACCAGCGGGCCCGAGCATGGCAATGCAAGCGGCCCGTACAAGAGACCGTACACGAAGGCATTGGCAAAGGGGTGCTGCAGCGCCGGCACCCGTATCTGGGGCAGCGCCTTGAAAGGATTCCGATCAAGCAGCAGCAGCACGCCGAGCAACAGGATGACCGCGTCGGCCAACGGGACGAGGAACACCAGCAGCCGGCCGGTCGGGATGGCCAGCAGCGCAATGAGGCCGCCCAGCGCAAGCATCATCGTAAGAACACCGGCCAGGACGAACAGGCCGAGGAAGTAGCGTGCCGTCCCCGTGCCCAGTTGCTTTTGCCCGCTCAGGTAGGCAATGAAGCCCGGGTAGAGCGGCAGGACACACGGGCTGCCGGTGGCCAGCAGCCCGAGCAGGATGGATGTGAGGGCCAGTTGCATATCGCGCTACGGGGAGAGGAAGGGTGTGAGAAGTTCGATCAGCGCCTCCGCCGGTTTGCGGCCATAGGGCAGGTGATGAACCTCGCCGAAGCGATCGATGATCATCATGGGCGAGAGCGGGGGATTCAGGTATTCTGCGGAATAGAGATTCCCGAGGGCGCGATCCATGAGCAGAGGCGCCACGGCGAAGTGCCCGACGAGGCCGTACTCGAGCACGTAAGCCTTGAGGGCGGCCGCATCCTCATTCAGGTCCACATCCAGGCTGATCGACACCAGGTCCTCAGGCTCGCCCAGCATTTCGTGGGCTTTCCTGATATCGCCTGCCTGGACAAGGCAGTTTGGACACCAGATCGCCATGGTTTCGAGCAGGACCACCTTGCCCGCGAAGTCGCTCACCCTGAAGGTTTCGCCTGTGACCACGTCCGTCAGCTCCATCGTGATCCAGTCGGAAAACTCCGAGGTGGGTGCCGCCGCAGTGGTCGGGGCTTGCACGGGAGTCGCGCGGCATGCGGCCACCGACAGGACGAAGCAGAAGATCAAACTGCGCTTCAGCCAGCCGCCGACACGAGCTGGGATTGGCCTACAGTCCACGCGCGCGCATGGTAGTACATGTCGTTCCAGCGAAGTTCATTCTTGAAGTTGTTGAGGTCGGTATGTTCGTCGATCAGCAGGAATTCGATATCGGCCATGTCCGCCAGATCGCGCAGGTGTTCGGCCGTGACGGCATAACTGAAGCTGGTGTGATCCGCGCCGCCGGCATAGATCCAGGCGGCGGCTGCGACCTTCAGGCTCGGTCGCGGCGCCCAGAAGGCCCGCGCTACGGGCAGCTTCGGCAGCGGTGCGTCTGTCGGAACAACGTCCACGACATTCGCCACCAGTCGGAAGCGCTGACCCATGTCCATCATCGAGGCCCCTATGGCCGGTCCGGTGTTCGCATCAAAGATAAGTCGCAGCGGATCTGCCTTGCCGCCGATGGAAAGCGGCAGGATCTCGAGCCTGGGCTCGGAGGCCGCGATCAACTCGCAGATCTCCAGCATGTGCGCGCCCAGCACCTTGTCACCGGAGGCGGCGAAGTGATAGGTGTAGTCCTCCATGAAACTCACGCCGCCTTTCAGCCCGGTGCTCATCACCTTCATGAGGCGCACCAGCGCGGCCGTCTTCCAGTCCCCCTCGGCGCCGAAGCCGTAGCCATCCCGCATCAGGCGCTGGACAGCCACGCCCGGAAGCTGCGCCAGACCATGCAGGTCCTCGAAGGTGGTGGTGAAAGCCTTGAAGTTGCCCGCCTCCAGGAAGTTGCGCAGGCCCACTTCGATACGCGCCGCGGCCAGAAGCGATTCGTGTCGATCACCTCCGGGCCGCAGGGACGTGCTGGTTTCATATTCATCGACGTAGGCGGCGGCCATCTTCTTGACATCGGCATCCGCGGCCTCGTTGACGGCCTTGACCAGGTCACCCACGCCGTACCCATACACGGCGTAGCCCAGGCGGATCTGCGCCTCCACCTTGTCGCCTTCGGTCACGGCCACATCCCGCATGTTGTCACCGAAGCGGGCGATTCGAGCGCCCTGCCAATCGGCCCAGGCGCAGGCGGCGCGCATCCACGCGCCGATGGAGGCTTGCACCTCGTCGTCCTTCCAGTGACCCACAACCACCTTGCGGTTCAGCCGCAGCCGGCTTCCTATGAAACCGTACTCCCGGTCGCCGTGAGCCGACTGGTTGAGGTTCATGAAATCCATGTCGATCTGGGCCCAGGGGATCTCCGCGCCGTACTGAGTGTGCAGATGCAGCGTCGGTTTCTTCAGCAGCGTCAAGCCCGCGATCCACATCTTGGCCGGCGAAAAAGTGTGCATCCACGTGATCAGCCCGGCGCAGGCATCATTGGAATTGGCCTCCAGGCACAGCCGGCGGATGTCCTCCGGCGTCGTGAGCACCGGCTTGAAGACCACCTTCACCGGTGTGTGGGACGAATTCCCGAGGAATCCGGCGATCTCCCGCGAGTGCTGGGCCACCTGTTCGAGCGTTTTCGGACCGTAGAGATGTTGACTGCCCGTCACGAACCACACTTCATAACTGCGCAGGTCGATCATTGGACTGATCCCTTCCCGAGTCTCAAAGAGTTCGCAATTCTGATTGTTTTGTCCCGCCCCATCACGCCTTACCTTGTCCGTAATCGGTTGTGTAGTGCTCGTGCAGCCGGGCAATATCGACTGCCGCCATCGGCTTGGGTTTCCCAAGTTGCAGTGCATGCCATACCGTAGCGGCAGCATCCTCGGTCATGACAGCTGCCTTCACGGCGGCTTCGGGGCTGCGCCCGATGGCAAACACGCCATGGTTCTGAAGCAGCACGGCCGGCGCCTTGCCGATCGTTTCAACGACCAGCTTGCCGATCTCTTCGCCCCCGATCAGAGCGAACCCGCCGCATGGGATCGGTCCCCCGAACTCATCTGCCATGGATGTGAGCACGCACGGAATGGGCTGCCCCACGACCGCGAAAGCCGTCGCATAGCGGGAGTGCGTATGCACCACACCCGCCACATCCGGACGCGCACGATAGATATACAGATGGCTCTGCGTATCGAAGGATGGTTTGAGTGTGCCCTCGATGATCTTTCCATCCAGGTCCAGCACCACCATGTACTCGGGGCGCATGTCGGCATAGCGGACACCCGAGGGTTTCATGACCACCAGGCCGCTGGCCGCGTCGCGGCCGCTGACGTTGCCGCTTGTCCACGCCACGAGATTGTTGCGAGGCAGTTCCTGATTCCAGCCAACGAGATCTTGCTTCAGTTGTTCGAGCACGCGTATTCTCCCTCAACCCAGCAGCACATTCGCCTTGATCGATTTCAAGCGCTTCATCACGTCGTTCGGCCCGCGGCCAAAGTAGTCATGCAGCCCAACGTATTCGGCGAACAGACTGTCATAGATCGCTTTCCGAGCTGCATCCGGGTGATAGCTTTCCTTGCGCAGGCGGGCCATCCTGGCGCTGGCATCCACGATCGAGTCGTATCCGCCCGCCGCCGCGCCTGCGGCCAGCGCGCCGTGCATGGCCGACCCCAGGCCGCCGATCTGGGTTGCCTCCGGAATGAAGATCGGAAGGCCCGTTACGTCGGAGTAGATCTGCATCAACAGCTTGTTTCGATCCGGCAGGCCGCCCGTGGCGATCAGCTCACGAATGGGTACGCCGTGCTCATTGAATGTCTCAATGATCAGTCGAGTCCCGAAGGCTACGGCCTCGATCAGTGCGCGATACATTTCCTCCGGCTTTGTCAGGAGGGTCATACCCAACATCAATCCGGTGAGATCCACGTCGACGAGCACGGAGCGGTTGCCATTCCACCAGTCCAACGCCAGCAGGCCGCTTTCGCCTGGCCGCAGGGCGGCGGCCTTCCCCTCCAGCAACTCGTGGGTGCTGATTCCGCGCTGGCGCGCCTCTTTCTCGTAGCTCTCCGGCACACAGTTCTCCGTGAACCACTGGAAGTGATCGCCGACGCAGGACTGACCGGCCTCGAAGCCCGGCAGATCGGGCAGAATGCCGTCCATCACGACGCCGCACATGCCGGGAACGATCTGCTCCTTTTCGCCGACCACCATGTGGCAGATGCTTGTGCCCATGATCATCACCATGCGGCCGGTGTCCGTCACGGTCGCCGCGGGCACGGCCACATGGGCATCGACATTCGCGACTGCGACAGCCGTGCCGACCTGCAGTCCGGTCCAACGGGCCGCTTGTTCTGTGATCGAGCCCGCCCGCGCACCGAGGGGAGAGATATTGCGGAGCATCTTCTCGTCTACGATGTTCTCCAGCCTGGGGTCCAGGGCTTTGAAGAAAGCCTGCGGCGGAAAGCCCTCGCTCTTCGACCACATGGCCTTGTATCCAGCCGTGCACGAGTTGCGCGTCTCCACGCCGGTAAGCTGCCAGACCACCCAATCGGCAGCCTCCAGCATGCGGTCGGCGGCCGCGTATACGTCGGGTGCTTCGTTCAGGATCTGCCAGACTTTAGGGAAGAACCACTCAGAGCTGATCTTTCCGCCGTAGCGATCGAGGATCCTGCCAAAGCCGGCCTCGCGCGCCACCGCATTGAGCTTATTGGCCTCGGGCTGCGCCGCGTGGTGCTTCCACAGTTTGACCCACGCGTGGGGATGGTCACGCCATTCCGGGAGGAAGCACAGCGGAGTGCCATCCGCCTTGGTGGGCAGCATGGTGCAGGCGGTGAAGTCGATACCAATGCCGATCACATCCGAGGCCTTCACGCCGCTCTTTTTCAATGCCTCAGGAACGGCATGCTTGAAGACCTCGATGTAGTCGTTGGGGTCCTGCAGTGCCCAGTCAGGCTCAAGCCGGATGCGGGTGCCCGGCAGGTATTCGTCGATCACGCCGTTGGCGTATTCGTGCACAGCCGTCGCAAGCTCTCTTCCGTTGGAGACGTCGACAATGACGGCCCGCCCGGAAAGAGTGCCGAAATCAACACCGATGGCACATTTCATCGAGTACTCCTACGGCTCAACAATGACTTTCAGACCCTCTCGCCGCTGGGCCGTGGCAAACGCTTCCTCAGTCTGCTCCAGTGGAAAGCGGTGAGTGACGAGGGGAAGGAGGTGGATTTGTCCGGAGGCCGCCATCTGTATGGCGCGTGGATACGTGGTTTTCATGCGCCGCACGAGCTTGATCGTCAGCCCCTTGCGACGCGCAGCGGACGCCACGAACGAAGAACGGTCGTCATGCGGGATACCGGCCAGCACCACCAGCCCACCGGGGCACGCCGCGGCGATACCCACGTCCACGGCCGATTGTTCGCCGGCAACCTCGATGACGGCATCCACTCCCCGCCCACGTGTTGCAGAGAGGATCTCAGGCAATTCGCGGCCGGCTTGCGCAAGCACCGTCTCGTGCGCGCCGAATGCGCCTGCAGCCTCGAGTCGATGCGCGTGGAGATCCGTGGCGATGATGCAGCCGGCGCCCGAGAGCCGCGCCAGTTGCACGATGAGCAGACCGATCGGCCCGCAGCCCAAGACGGCCACACGCATGCCGGTTCGGAGGTGTGCCAGGTCCACCGCATGCAGCGCCACTCCCAGCGGTTCCAGCATGGCGCCCTCGGCATCCCCCAGAGAGTCGGGCAGTGCATGCAGACGATCCTGGGGCCAGCAAAGCCACTCGCACAGCGCGCCATCCTGCTCCCCATGGCCGGCAAAACGCACGTCCGGGCACAGGTTTGGATTGCCCTGCAAGCACCACTCGCACTTACCACAGGGGATGGCAGGATCCACCGCAACACGCATTCCATTTTGGGTAATGCCCGCACATTCGTGTCCCAGAATGAGCGGGTGCAAGAGAACGGCATCTCCGATGCCGCCAGCATCAAACCAGTGCAGGTCCGATCCACAGATCCCGACGGCCCGGACGCGGACGAGTGCCTGCCCGGAACCGGGGACGGGCTCGGGTTCGTCGTGCAGGACCAATTGCCCGGGAGCGTGCAGGCGCGCGACCCTCATGATTGGTGTCCCAGCCCCCGGGTGGGCACGCCGGTGAAATTCGGCAGGGTCCACTTCTGGGAGCAAGCAATTCCAGCGTTGGCCAAGTTCGGGGAGGCATCTGCTCGAAGCTGGCCCAAGCCGAAGCCTTCCGATCCTACCCGGCAACGGACGCGAATGAATCCGCAGGGTGGCCGCGGCCGAGTGTCTGCATGCATACGCGTCTACCCATGCTTCTTCCGCATGTAGAACAAGCTCTGAATTCCAATGAAGATCAGCGTGAGCAATCCCACGCCAATGCGGGTCCACCATGAACTGAGCGTGCCATTGAATTGAAGGATCGAAACGATCGTGCCGTTGATCAACACGCCGAACAAGGTGCCGATGACGTTTCCCACGCCGCCCGTTAGCAGCGTCCCGCCGATCACGACGGAAGCGATGGCGTCCAACTCCATTCCAGGAGCGTAGCCGCCATAGCCAGAAAGCAACGACACGCTCCAGACAATGCCTGCCAGGGCAGAGCAAAAGCCGCTAAGCGTGTATACGATGATCTTTGTGCGGCCCACAGGCAGACCCATCAGGCGGGCAGACTGCTCGTTGTTGCCGATGGCGTAGACTGTCCGGCCAAAGCGCGTAAAGAACGCCAAATAGATCACCACCAGCAGCAGCAGGGGGCCGATGAGCGAGGGGATGTACACGTATTCCTTCGTCAGGAAGGGGATGTGCACCTTGGTGAGCGCAAGCATTCGGTAGGTGGGATCTTCGATCGGCAGGGCCTCCAATGTGATGACATAGGCCATGCCGCGCGCAAAGAAGAGGCCCATAAGCGTCACAATGAACGGCTCGACCTTCAGGAAGTGAATGATGCAGCCCAGAGTGAAGCCGAACGCAATGCCCATCAGCAGCATTAGCGGCATGACGAGAGCGGGGCTGGCGTGTTTCGCCAACAGGGCAGCCGAGGCAGCCGACGTCAGAGCGATCATTCCAGCCACTGACAGGTCGATGCCTTTGGTGAGGATCACAAAAGTCATGCCGATCGATACGATCAGCAGGCTGGCCGTGTTGATGAACAGGTTAAAGAACACCTGTGGTTTTTGCATTGCCGGGTAGAGTCGGCCGCCCACAAAGTACACCAGGATGAAGACCACGATGGTCGTCAGAAGGGCGCCGTTGGTGCGCAGGAAATGCTTAATTCGTTGCGGCATTTCGGGAACCTCTTCGCTCCAGGACTCGATTCAGGAATTGTCGAGCGTAGTCAGAGTAGAGCAAGATCACGACCAGAACGAGGACCGCACGTCCTGCCAACAGGGCATTGGCGGGCACGCCAAAGGTATACATCGTGATGGTAAAGGTCCAAATCAAGCAGCGCGCCCAGGACGCTCGCAAACAAGGAGAAGCGGCCGCCCGACATGAGCGTGCCGCCGATGACGACCGAGAGGATGGCGTCCAGCTCGTAGTTGAGGCCGTTGTTGTTACCGTCAGCGCTGTGGACGTTGGAACTCAGGATCAGGCCGGCGATGGCAGCGCAAAATCCGCAGAAGACGTAGACAAACAACTTGATGTTCTTTTCACTGATGCCGCTGTAGTACGTGGCCTTGGCATTACCCCCGACGGACTCGATGAACAGTCCAATGGAGGTCTTGCGGACCAATACCCAGGCGGCCACAAACACCACAGCCACGATGTAGATGGATACGGGCAATCCGAAAATAAAACCGTTCCCGAAATAGAAGTATGGTGTGTAGTAGATGGTCATGATCTGACCGTTGGTGATCAACTGGGCAATTCCGCGGCCCGCCACCATGAGGATGAGTGTGGCGACCATCGGTTGGATCTTGCCCCTGGAGACCAGAAGGCCATTCCAAAGTCCGCAGAGGGTTCCGGCCGCCAGGTCCGCCAGGACGATCAGCCACAAGGGGGTGTTGGTGGCATCCTTCGTCAGGATGTCATTGGTGATCAGTTTGTTGCCCAGGGCGGGGTTAATCAGGACCGCGCCCATTGCGGCCGAAATGGCAATGACCGCGCCGACTGACAGGTCGACTCCGCCTGTGGCGATCACCAGGGTCATGCCAAGCGCCACCAGCATCAAGGGGGCCGCATTGTTCACCACATCCACGACATTTCCGAAGAGATGTCCATCCAGGACCCGAATCTTAAAGAAACCAGGGGCAAAGATGGCGTCCGTGATCAGAATCAACGCCAGCGCGACAAGGGGCCAGAACAGGCGATTCTCACGGACACGCTTGAGCAATGGCATGCGCTTCTTCATACGTTTCCTGCCATGGTCTGAATGATGGTCTGGTCATCCACATCCCCGGGATACTCAGCGACTTTACGCCGGTCACGCAGCACAAAGATACGATGACCGGTACGCAAGACCTCTTCCAGTTCGGACGAGATGAAGATGCATGACTTGCCTTCTTCCGCCAGATCCAACACCATCTTCTGGATCTCGGCCTTGGCGCCCACATCAATGCCTCGGGTGGGTTCATCCAGAATCAGCACCTGGGGATTGGTGGCAAGCCAGCGGGCAAGAATGACCTTCTGCTGGTTGCCCCCGCTGAGATTCTTCACCAGTTGATCCGGCGAAGGCGTGCTGATACCCAGGAGCTGGATGTATTTTTCAGTGATCTCATATTGCTTTGGCGAGCTTAGAAATTTGAACCAGCCATACCGGGCCTGCAGGGCAAGGATGATATTCTCGCGAACCGTCAGATCCCCCACCACACCCTCGGCCTTGCGGTCCTCCGGGCACAGCGCGATCCCGTGCTTGAGGGACTCCAAGGGGGAGAAATGTTCTATCGGACGATCATTCAGCGACAAGTCCCCCGAATCAGGGCTGTCGATCCCAAACATCAAATTCGCCATTTCGGTGCGGCCCGAACCCAGCAAGCCGGCGATGCCGACCACCTCATTGGCGTAGAGTTCCATGTCAAAGGGCTCGAGCGAACCCGCACGACCCAAGCCGTCCGCCCGCAACAGGCGGGTTCTTCCCTGTTTGTGCTCAGCGATGGACTTGGCCCGCGACACCTGATCCAGGTCCGTAATGGTCCGCCCGAGCATCTTGGCGATGAGTTCAATGCGAGACAGCGCGGACGTCTCAAAGGCGCCGACCAGACGTCCATTCCGGAGAACCGTGATACGGTCGGACACCTGATAGACCTGGTCGATGAAGTGTGTAATGAAGACAATTCCGATACCCTCGGCCTTGAGTTTTCGCATCACCTCAAAGAGCCGATTGGCTTCGTTGACGTCCAGGCTGGAGGTAGGCTCATCGAGGATCAACACCTTGGCCGAAGTGATCTCGAGGGACCGGGCAATCGCCACCATTTGCTGGATGGCAACCGAAACCTGTCCCAGCGCCTGAGAGACATCAATGTCCACATCCAGCCGCAGCATGGCCTGCCTGGCCAGGGCGTTCATCTTCTTCCAGTCCATGAACCCGAAACGATGGGGCTCATGGCCAAGCATGATGTTCTCGGCGATCGAGATATTGGTGCACAAGTTGACTTCCTGATACACCGTGCTGATGCCGAGTTCCTGCGAGTGCTGCGGCGAGCGCACTTGGACGATCTTGCCATCCAACTCGATCGTGCCCGCATCCGGGTGCTCCACTCCAGTTAAGACCTTGATCAAGGTGGATTTTCCAGCCCCGTTTTCGCCCACGAGTGCATGAATCTCGCCGCGCCGCAGAGTAAAGTCGACGTCCTCCAACGCGGTGACGCCCGGGAAGGTCTTTGAAATGCCCTTCATCAACAGGATGTGATTATCGGGATCTGTCATGGCATATACCCTGATCGGCGTAATGCACTACTTGTTTGAAAGAGAGGCGGCGCCCCGCTCCGCCGCCTCTCTTCACACAACATTACCGGCGGATCATCACGAGTTGTCCAGAGACTCGTGTGTTGTCCGGGTGATCTAGTACTTGCGTGTCGGCAGGAGCTCGGTCGCCTTGTCCGGATAGTAGACGCTCTCATCCGTGAGAGCTTCCTTGACGATGGGTTGGCCGTTCATGAGCTTGAGGCCCAAGTCCATGACCTGCGGTCCGAGCAGGGGATTGCACTCGACATCAGCCTGCAGCCAGCCGTCGATCATGAGCTGGAACCCGCCGCGGCGTGCCGTCGACAGACACCATCACGAGCTCGCCAGGCTTAATGCCGGCCGCCTTGATGGCTTCGACTGCGCCAATGGCCATGTCATCATTGTGGAAGAAGACGCCCTGGATCTGGCCGGCGTATTTCTTCAGGAAGGCTTCCATCACTGGCTTGCCTTCGGCACGGGTGAAGTTGCCTGTCTGGGAGTCAAGGATCTTGATGTTGGGATTGAGGTCCTCGCGGAAGCCCTTGGCCCGGCCGACTGCCGCGCCAGAGCCCGTCGTGCCGGAGAGCTCGAGGATGTTGCCGCCATTGGGCAGCAGCCTGTTGAATTCGGCGGCAGAACGCTTGCCCTCAATGACCATGTCCGAGCCAATGTGCGACGCGTACATGGAGGGATCGGCCGTCACGGAGCGGTCCACCACGATGACGGGGATGTTCGCATCCTGGGCTTCCTGAAGCACGGCATCCCAACCCGTCTCAACGACAGGGGGCAGCGCGATGACACTCACGCCCTGCTGGATGCAGGAGCGCATGGCGGAGATCTGGTTCTCCTGCTTCTGCTGGGCGTCCGAGAAGATCAATTTGACGCCCAGTTGCTCGGCAGTCTCCTTGAAGGAGGCCGAGTTGGCAGTGCGCCAGTCACTCTCGGCACCGAGCTGCGGGTAGCAGAGCACCATGTCCTTGTAGGTGCAGTTCGGCGCGCAAGCCGCCTGCCCGAAGGGCGCACCGGCAGCGGGCGCAGCAGGCGCTGGAGCAGCCGCGGGGGCGCAGGCCGCAAGGGCCAGCGATGCGAGGACGATCACGAACAAACCGATCTTGAAGCGAAACATGGTCTTCTCTCCTTAGTATGGTGTGCGATGAACCGCACGAGGACGTCTCGCGTATAATCTGGTCGCGCCATCCGGCTCCTTCGCCCAGGAACCCGATCGCGCACGCCGAGGTGCCTGCCTTGAGACGTCCGTCGCTGAGCAGGCACCTCTTCGCGCCTTCTTTGTTGTCATTCGCTTTCTAATCCACCTCCTTTGCCGTCGTCGGCGGGGCGGTGAGAACTGCGCCTCACGATCAGGGTCGGTGACAGCATGATGGACTTAGGCTCGATCGGCTCCAGTCCCTGCCAGCTTGACTCGATGATCCTTGTCATTTCCTCCACCGCCACTTTTCCTACGTTGTACTGGTCTTGTTGCACCGTGGTAAGAGCGGGTCGAAAGTAAGCGGATTCGGGAATGTTGTCGAATCCGGCAACCCCAAGGTCCTGGGGCACACTACGCCCAAATTGGGGGGCGGTGTGCAACACACTGAGCGCCATCTGGTCATTGGCAACGAAGATGGCATCCATTTGCGGATACTTCTTGAATAGAGCAGCGGCTGCCTCGGCACCGCTGGCGGGCGACCAATTCCCCTCAACCCAGCAGCGGTCATCGGCCTCGAGGCCGGCATCCCGCAGCGCGTCCTTCCATGCGGCCATGCGCTGACGCGCCTCCCACCAATCCAGTGGTCCAGCTACGTGGGCGATGCGGCGGTAACCCTGTGCCAGGAGGTGGCCAATGGCCAGTCGGGCACCGAGGTAGTTGTTGACCGAGACGACCGAGACGTTCTGTCTGGGCTCCATGGCCAGGTACACGATGGGTACATCCAGCGGCGCAGGAAGATTCCCAATCCAGCGGCGATTGGCTCCCACCTCCGGCACGGCCCAGATGATTCCGTCCACATGTCGCGAAAGCAGCGCCTGAAAGATGGGTGCAGTGTCATCCGCGTCGTACCGAGGAAGCTCCTCTAGAAGGAGGGCGTAACCAGCAGCCGCGGCCTCGGCGGTTATGCCGCTGAGTGTCCGCGACGGCCCGATGTGCCGCAGACCGGCTGTGACCACGCCCAAGGTGTAGCTGCGTTGCTGGATCAAGCTGCGTGCGAGGGCGCTAGGCTTGAAGCCCAGCCGGTCGATCACGGCCTGGACGCGCTGGCGCGTTTCCGGCGAAACATCGGGGCGTTCGTTGATGACCCTCGAAACGGTCTGGGTCGAAACGCCCGCGGCGGATGCAACTTGCCGAATGTTGGCCCTGCCAGCCTTCGTTATCACTGTTATCGTTCCCGTTATCGATAACATCGTAGCAACATTTTCTCCGAGATTCAAGTGACATTCGTCACGTGCCGTTGGCGACATCTCGCGTAATTCGTCTGAACAAGTCAACCGTCCAGCCGTAATTCCACCCGAGTTGTATGATGACCAAGATCATCAGATTGGCGTGACATGTCCACCGGCCGCCGGAACGCCCAGGGCGTCGCCATACAGGGCCTCCCGCGGCTCCCGGAAAGGTGCCTCAATTCGGGGAGGATGCAGGCGGCCTGGCAAAACCTAGCTCATGAGAGACGGACGACTGCGACGCCGCGGGTCACGGGCCGGCATGGTGAATCATCTTCGGCGCCTCCCCTCCGGACTGACGATGGGTTCGGACGCATCTTTGGTGCCAGGTTCGTTTCGCCGCCGCGGGACATTGCCCGGCGTCGACACCGGCGCGATAATGCCGGCGGGTGGGAAGGATCCCGAAGCCGAACTCAAGGGAGTCAGGTGGGTTGTGAGCTCAAGCCATAGTCGGAAGCGAACAATTCCCGGGATGCAGCGCCTGCTCGCTCTGTTGCGGCTTGGGCAACAGGATGCGCCGCCAGCCGACGCGCGCAGTCCATCCTGGGCCAGGCGCCTGAAGACGCGTGAAGAGGTCCCGGCGGGCTATCAAGACTACTTGACCACTCTGCGAGCCGCTGAGCACCAGGGTTTTCCGTATTCCGTGTTGACGCCGACGTTCGAGGGGATTGGCCGCTGGAAGGAGTGCGAGAAACTCATCTGTTTGCATGCCGGAGCCCTGCACGTGGCGGAAGTGCGTGATGACGGACTCGCAGCCATTTCCTACCCCCTCGGGGGCTGCTGCGTCGTGGAGCGTGGGAAGATCCTCCTGTATTCGTGGATCACGATCCACGGGCCGACGAACGACGGGGCCATGAGGAGCACGACGCTGAAATTCAACTCGGTGACCGAGCACTTCATGGCACCGTTCGTTAGTGCGCTGCGCGCACGGCCGAACACAGCGGGTCCGGCCGGTGCTGAGTCCATGCGCGGGCAGTTCGATTTCCTCAAGAAGAGTCACTACAAGTTCTTCAGTTACGGGCGTAGCAGCGTCCGGCCCGGCGACCGCCTGTTGCGCGTTCTGCTCCAGCCCAGACTGAGGGCTTGTAGGTTCCGCCTCTTCGGATATTCCATTTCAAGACTCATTTCGCCGGCCCACCTGACGATCCTGACCGACACAGAAATCATCATGATCCGTGACGACGAAAGCCAATCCTGGATCAATGATCAGGCGCCGGGGGCGATATGGAACTACATCCCGCGCGGTCTGGTCGATGGGGCTGCAATCGATTCTTCAACCAGCGAATGCCTTCGGATGACCCTTCACACTGCCGTGGGCCGTGCGCACCAGGCGGTCTTCAGTGCTGCGGCGATGCCGATTCTTGAAGAAGTGAGGGGAGAACTGCAAATCTAACTGTCACTGGCTCCACGAATATGGCCTCCCCGGAAGTCGCGTGGCACCAGTGAAACGAGGGCGCAGTTTGCCGCACACAGGGACAGGCGACCGTCGGCCTTGTAGAGCGCTTATTGGTGCAAGTCCGCGCCCGCAACCGCGTGACTTATAATCGGCCCCGCGTGGCCTGCTCTCGGAATGGAATTCGGACACCACCACGGCGGCTGCAACACATGCGAAATCCATTCTTGCAATGGACCTCGGATCATCGCTTCGGGTTGCTGATTGGCCTGTGCATCCTGGCGATCCTCGCCGTCTATGTATTCTTCGCCAGCGCGGGGACGTGGACTGCCTGGCCCGAGACCAATCGCTACTATGATGACCTGGCGAGCGCATTTCACGCGGGGCATCTCTACCTTGACAAGCAGCCTCCCGCCGACTTACTTGCCCTCTCCTACCCGTACAAGCCCGGCGCCCGCAATCAAGTTCCCGGCCTGCATGATGCCCTCATACCGTTCACTGACCTCTCTTTCTATGGCGGGAAGTTCTATCTGTATTGGGGGCCGGCGCCCGCCTTGCTTCTGAGCCTGGTCAAGGTTGCTTTTGTAGCGCCGGTGTCGGACCGGGTACTGGTATTCGGCTCTCTTGTTGGCTTGCTCCTTTTCACTCTTGGATTGGTTCTCGAATTGCGTCGGCGGAGCTATCCGAGTGTCCCCATCGCACTGGTCCTTACCGGTCTTGGTGCAGCGGCGCTTGCCGTTCCGCTCCCCTGGATGCTATCCAACGGCAGGATCTACGACGCAACGATCGCGGCGGGACAATTCTTCCTGGTCGGCGGACTTTATTTTGCGTATGCAGGAATCCAGAGGTCTCCTGCCGCCCGAGGCAGATTGATGCTGGCAGCCACGTTTTGGGCGCTGGCTGGCGCATCGCGCACCATGATCCTGCTTCCGGCAGGATTTCTGACGCTGATGCTGCTTGGTTGGGAGGCGACGCGTGGAGGAAACACTGGGCCTTCTCTGAAGGCGGTCCGCGGCGCATTGATCCTGGCGCTGCCTCTGACCATTACGGCGCTTGCTCTTGGCTGGTACAACTGGGCGCGCTTCGGTTCGGTCCTCGAAACGGGGCTGCGCTACACCCTAACGTACCGGGATCTGAACCGGTTCTATGACGAGGCTTTCTCCGTGAATTACCTGTTGCCGAGCCTCTGGGTGTTCCTCGTCCATCCATTCCAAACGCTTTCCAGTTTTCCTTTCATCTCCGCTACGTACGGCGCGAGCCCATCGTTCTTGTACTTGAACCCCGTGACGCTGTATCACGCAGAGGCGATCACTGGGATCCTGTTCAGCGTGCCCTTCGTGCTGTTTTCGACCATTTCGGCGGTGAACACAGCTCGCGCGTTGTTGGGACGGCCCGGTGTGCCTGGAATCTCCCCGAGCGATGCCAGTCGGCGAACTCTTGTGGCTATCCATCAGCCTAGCCGGAGCCGCTTTCCTTCCCTTTGCTGCACTCCTGCTCTACTTCAACGTTGCCATGCGGTTTATAGCGGAGTTCATGCCGTCGCTAATGCTTCTGGCGGTGTTGGGCCTTTGGCAGGGCTATCTGCTGCTGGAAGGAAAGACCGCTCCGCGCCTCGTGTATATGTGCTCTGCGGTCGTCCTTGGGGCGGTTACGGTTGGGATCAGCTTTCTGCTGACGATCGCGGAGTTTTACGAGCAGCTCCAACTCTAGAGTCCCGATACGTTGCACGTAGCTGAAATCCTCTTCATGGGCGGCGTTGGTGCGGGCGCCTCGCCACGGACCGCGGTCCGACCAGGCGTCGGCGGCCCATCCTGGTTATAGACGCCGCCGAAGGACGCCGGAGCCCGCGCGGCCGATGGCCAACGTCATCTCTAGCCAACGGCGGTACGAGGCCCTCACACCGCCTTTTGCTGTGAGGGAGTGAAGCAAGTGGTTCCTGAAGCCATGCGGCGTTCAACCAGACGTGGGCACGTGTGCGCCTGCGAGGCATCTGTGCCCCAAGTTGCTTAGGCGGCCGCGGCAACAACCAGTTGTTGTCGCAATCGAATACAATCCTTATCGGTTGGCCCGGGCTAGTACGACGCCGGGGTAGCGGACCGAACACCCCATGAACACCACTGAGCTGATCCGGCACATTCGACCGGGGCGCCTCCGGCGATATGTGCGCAAGCTGCGATTCGCCGGCAGGCTGCGCACTGCAGACGAGCGCGTGCTGCCGGATTTCCTCATCCTCGGCGCACAGCGCGCCGGAACCACCAGCCTTCACAAGTACCTCCTGCAGCATCCGCAGTTGCATTCGAATGAGTTGACCGAGACCGAGGTGCACTTCTTCGACGCAAAGCATGTGCCGGGCGTGGAGCTCCTCGGCCGAGAAGCCTGGTACCGTGCTCACTTCCCGCGGAAGCGCGAGCTCGGGGCACAGTCGAGAACGTTCGAACTCCACACCTAACTACCTCTTCGATTCCCTTGCACCGAAGCGCATCTGCGACATGCTGCCGAGGGCGAAGTTGATCGCCTTGCTCCGTGATCCGACGCAGCGAGCCATCTCACATTACTTCAAGTCGCGACGGAAGGGCGACGAACCCCTGGAGATGCTCGACGCCTTCCAGCAGGAGGAAACGCGTTGCGAGCTGGCCATGGCGCAAGAGACACCTCCGCCCCAATTCATCTTCGGCCAAACGTACAAGAGCCGCGGCCGATACGCCGAGCAACTGCAGCGCTACCGCAAGCACTTTCCTCTGGAGAACATGCTGATCTTGATCAGCGAGGAGTTCTTTTCGGATCCGCAGACCACGCTCCGCCGCGTGTTCGAGTTCGTCGCGGTGGATGCCGACTTCTCTGTGCCGGACCTAGGGCCGGAAAACGTAGGCAACAACACACAGCGCGTGCCTGTTGATGTGCGCCAGTACCTGGATGACTTCTTCGAGCCGCACAACCGGATTCTGTACGATCTGCTGGGCGGGGAACTCCAATGGTAGGGGAGGCTCAATTTGAAGCGCTGCAGCACGGACTCTCAGACGACCGTGGCATGAGGGCATGATGGAGACGATTGATCTGATACGGCGGATCCGGCCCGGCCGCCTGCGGCGGTATGCGCGTCGCGCCTACTTTGCCTACCGGCTGCGCACGGCGGAAGAACGCGTACTGCCGGATTTCATTCTCCTGGGCGCGCAGAAGGCTGGAACCTCGAGTCTGTCGAAGTACCTGCGGCAGCACCCCCTCGTCTTTGCCAGCCCCCTTGGCAAGTGGGGCAGAGGTCACTACTTTGACGGTCACGGCGATCGATTCGCCAGGAATCCGGAGCAGGGCGAGGCATGGTATCTTGCCCACTTCCCACGGCGGCGGGAGATCGGCGAGTTGGCGAGGGTCTTTGACTGCACCCCCAATTATCTCTTCGACGCCACAGCGCCAAAGCGCATGCACGACCTGCTTCCACATGCGAGGCTGATCGCCCTGCTCCGCAATCCGAGCGATCGCGCCATCTCGCATTACTTCATGAGCCGGCAGAGAGGCAACGAGCAGCTGGGCATGTTGGAGGCCTTCCAGAGCGAGGAGCGGCGATGGGAGGAGGCGATGGCAAGGCAGCACGCCAAGGGGAACTTTCGCATCACTCAGACCTACAAGAGTCGAGGCCGGTACGCGGAACAGCTGGCGCGGTACCTCGATGTGTTCCCCAGGGAGCAAGTCCTCATCCTGCAAAGCGAGGAGTTCTTCGCCGATCCGCCGGATACTCTGCGGCGCGTGTTCACCTTCATCGGCGTGCCGGCGGAGGTGGCAATCCCCGACCTGAAGCCTGTAATGGTTGGAAAGAGCAAGGGGCCTGTGCCGACAGAGGTCCGCGAATACCTGGATGAGTACTTCCGACCTCACAATCAGCACCTGCGCGCCTTCTTGGATCGGGACTTCCGCTGGTAAGGGCATTGACGGGGCCGAGGCGGCGCGAGCCGGGCCGGCCACTATGCGCCGGGAAAAGCGCGTGCCTTAATCCCCACAGTATAATTAGAGGTTGGCAACAGCGTGGCTACCAGACATCGACGAACCATGGGGGGAGATGAAACCGCGGAACAGCACGAGTATTCCCGCGCATTCCTCGTCGCCCAATGGGTTATCACCGCTCTGGCATCGCTGACAGCCGGCACGGCGCTGGTGGTCGGCGGCTCCGCGGGCCAGGGGACTTGGGCAGCGTCGCTCTCGCGCGGCGCCCTGCTTTTGAGCCTGTTGCCCCTGGTCCTTGCCGGCATGGCGGTGTACTGTATCTGCTGCGTCCTCCTGCGGAGTGACCGCCAGGACCCGATCAGCGCGGGGATCGCCGCCAGTGCCGCCCGAAGGCGGCTTTTGTCGCGGCTTGGCGGAGCGGGAATGCTTGTGGGTGTTCTTTGGTGCTTTGTCCCATCCTATGCCGTCGGCGAGCTTTCGGGGTTTCAGACGCGAGGACTTCCCCTGGCAGCACTTGGTGGTTTGCTGGGCCTCCAGAGCGTGCTGGTGGGCCGCTTCTGGAACTGGAGGGAGTTGCTGGATCCGGCGGCCAGATTCCTCCGATACCGGCACCAAGTACTTGCTACCGCTTTCTGGATTCTCGCAGCGTGCATCGGTGTCTGGATATTTGTGGCATTGACAGGCCTCGGAATCTCCGGACAGGAGGATTACTGGTACGAGGCCGGTGTCCCCGTTCTAGCAGCGCAGATCGCTCTGGCCGTTCTGGCGGCATTGGGTTTCCGCCACGTAGAGGCGCGCCTTAGGCAGGCTCTGGGCGCCAGGCTGGATGCGGTGGTCTTTGCAGGGGTGTGGATCTTCGCGGCGATCCTTTGGGCGGCGACCCCTGTCGAAGCGAGCTACTTCAACCCTCGGCCAAGGTCGCCCAACCGCGAGATGTTCCCTTTCTCGGATGCTGGCACGTATGATCTCCAAAGCCAAAGCGCATTGCTCGGGTACGGCCTGGATTACGGTCGGGCCATCGACAATCCTCTGTATCCGTCTTTTCTGGTTCTGGTACACATGGTCGCGGGCCAGGGATACGCGGCGAGCATGGCTTTCCAGGCGGCAATCCTGGCGGTATTTCCTGCCGTGATCTATCTGTTGGGAAGCAATCTTGCAGGACGGACAGGCGGTGTCGCCGCCGCAACGTTGCTTGCCCTTCGAGGCTTCAATTCCATCGTGGGAGCTTCTTTCTTGAATCTGGCCGGTCCCAAACAGATGCTCACCGACTTCCCCGCGGCGGTGGGTGTGGCTCTCATTCTGCTGACGATCGTGCCACGGAGCGAGGCTGAGGCCCACCAGCCGGCGCTGGGAATCTGGCACGGAGCAGCGGTGGGGTTCGCGTTCCTGATTCGGTCGACCGCCCTCGTGCTTCTTGCGGTAGCGCCACTGGCTATCCTGCTGCGCCGCCCGCCGATCGGCAAGGGTATGAAGTTCCTGCTCGCAACCTGGCTTGGGTTCGTGCTGTTTGTCGGGCCGTGGGGGGCGCGCAACGGCGCACGGGCGTCCGGTGGAGCTATACCAGCGTACCTATCCAAGGCCAGACAAGTGTGGACGACGCGGTTGGGATTCGAAGATCTATCCCCGGCGGGATCGAAACCGGACGCGCAGGGCAATGCCTCGAAAGGACAGAAGCCGGCAGATCAGGCGGACGCGAAGCAGGCCGCCAGGTCCGTGGGTATGAACGAACCCATCCCAATCAGCATCGCGACACACTTTTTTCACAATATGATCGGCTCGGTTCTTATCCTTCCAACGTCTCCTGTACTGAATGATCTTTCGCACACGGTGAAGGCGGCCGACACCATCTGGGTGCCACGTTGGAACGGTGAACTTAAGGGCTGGCGCCCCCTGGGTTTGCTGGTGGCACTGGCGTTCCTGGCTCTCGGGGTCGCGGCGGTGATCGGTCGGCGCGGTCTGACCGGCCTTCTTCCGCTCTGTGCCCTCTTGGCATACTACGGCGCCAACTCGATCGGTGCCACGTCCGGGGGTCGCTACCTGGTCCCCGTGGACTGGATCGTCATCGTGTACTTCCTGGCCGGCGTTCTGGCGCTGTTGGGAATGTTTCCCGGAGCAGTGGCTGATTCGGAACAACGATCGGCTCCTTCGGGCGCGCCTGGTGCGCGGTCCTGGATCACAGCTGCTCTGATGGTTACGCTGCTCGGCGCGACACCACTGCTGGCTGAATCGCCGCTAGTTTTTCCGAGTTCAACCACGGAGACGCTTGTTGACGTTCTCGACGCGCCGGCAACGGCCGAGGCACTTCGTCAGGCCGGGTACAGCCAGCAGGAGATAGCCGCTTTCCTGCAAGACAACAAGGCCACGGCAATTTCGGGGCGGGTCATGTATCCGAAGTACTTCGGGTTCCGGGCGATCGCGGATGGGGGGAGGGTGCCATGGTACCCGTGGCATTTCCTCACCTGGAGTTTGTTTTGATGGGATCCACAGGGACAGACCGCGTGGCGTTGTACGCTCAGAGGCCAACGCTCATCCCTCAGATGACGCGTGCCGTCGTGATCGGCTGCCGCCGGCACAGCCCAACATATGTGGATGCGATCGTGGTGGCGCAGGTTGCCGAGGGGCTGGCGCAGCCCCGCGAAGACAGGCCCGCGCTGACGTGTCCTTTTCCTGTGCCAGCGTGCGACAACAATGGCAATTGTCAGTGAACGCAAGGTCCCTCAAGGGTAAAGGCAGATGCAGACCAAGCTGAACAGGCATGTGCAGGCAGAGATGGAAGAGATCACCGTGGAGCCACCGCGCGGCTGGCTCAAGCTGCGGCTGCGGGAGATCTGGTCCTTTCGGGAATTGTTGTTCTTCCTTGTCTGGCGGGACCTGAGCGTGCGTTACAAGCAGACGGTCTTCGGCGCATCCTGGGCGATCATCCAGCCGGTTCTGACGATGATCGTGTTCAGCGTCATCTTTGGCAAGCTCGCCAAGCTGCCCTCGGAGGGCATTCCGTATCCGATCTTCTCCTACACTGCGCTGCTGCCATGGCAGTTATTTTCGCGAGGCATCAGCGATGCGGCCTCCAGCCTCGTGAGCAATCAGAACATGATCTCGAAGACCTACTTCCCGCGCCTAATCCTGCCGGCTTCGGCCGTGCTTGCCGGCCTGGTAGATTTCGCGATTTGCTTCCTCGTCCTGCTTGGAATGATGATCTTCTACCATGTGCCTTTGACCTGGCGAGTGGTGACCCTGCCAGGCTTCATCCTTTTGGCGCTGGTCACCGCACTCGGCGGCGGGCTGTGGCTTGCCGCGTTCAACGTCCGCTACAGGGATGTCAAGTACGTCACGCCCTTCCTAACGCAGTTTTGGCTGTACGCTACGCCGGTCGCCTACTCCAGCACACTGGTGCCCGAGCAATGGCGCACCTTGTATGGACTCAATCCCATGGCTGGCGTGGTGGATGGTTTCCGCTGGGCCATGCTGGGGCAATCCTATGAGCTCGGGAGCATGTTCGGCGTTTCCCTGGTTGCGGTCGTGCTCCTGCTCCTCACCGGATTCATCTACTTCCAGCGCATGGAACTCACGTTCGCGGATCTGGTCTAAGCATGGGCAGCTACGTCATCAACGCCCAAGGCCTGGGGAAAAGATACCGCATCCGCCGGGCCAAGAAGCGCCGCATGTTTCGGGACGTGATCACCGAGTCGGCGATCGGCTCGTTTGATCTGCTGCGATCCCTGGGCCGCCAGGGCCCGCACGCCGTTGATCCAAACCAGGATATTTGGGCGCTGAAGGATGCCGACTTCCGTACACAATCCGGCGAATCGGTCGGCATCATCGGCGTCAATGGTTCCGGAAAGAGCACGCTGTTGAAGCTGCTTTCGCGCATCACGGCTCCGACATCCGGCCGATTTACGATCAGGGGACGGGTTGGATCGTTACTGGAGGTGGGAACCGGTTTCCATTCGGAGCTCACGGGGCGGGAGAACGTCTACCTGAATGGCGCCATCCTGGGAATGAAGCGCTCGGAGATCGATCGCAAGTTCGATGAGATCGTCGCGTTTTCCGAGATCGGCGAATACCTCGACGCGCCGGCCAAGTTCTACTCCAGCGGCATGCGGATGCGGCTGGCGTTTTCTGTGGCTGCGCACCTTGAACCCGAGATCCTGCTCATCGACGAGGTCCTGGCCGTCGGTGACGTGGCTTTCCAACATAAGAGCCTGAATAAGATGAACGAGGTCGTCCGGCAAGGCCGAACCGTCCTTTTCGTCAGCCACAACATGCCGGCGGTCCGTGCAATGTGCCAGCGCACGATCTTGCTGGACAAGGGGCACATCATTGCGGATGGCTCCACGAACTCCGTGATAAGGCAATACCTGGATCTCAACGAGGGGCGCCTCGGCAGCTCCTCCTATACAGGCGAAGAGACTGCGCACGGCTCGCGGGTGCTGTCTGCCACCGTGCTCGACGGCAACCGCGCCCCATCGTCATACCTGGCGCACGACAAGCCGGCATTTGTGCGTCTGGTGCTTCAACTCTTGGGCGGCCATTCGCACGTGTACGTCACGATGCGCCTGTACAACCAGGATCAGGACACCGTGCTGGCCAGCCACGACTTTGACGCCGACCAGGCACATCTCCAGGAGCGTCAGCCGGGGAGCTACACGTATGACGTCCAGCTCCCCGCGAACCTGCTGGCGCCTGGCCTGTACACACTTGGATTCGAGGTCTCGCGCTTGAGCAAGAAGCTCGGCACAAGTCGACCCAAGGAGCTGCACCGCATCGATCATGTTTGCGGGTTTGAGGTGTACGATGGCGGGAGCGCCCTGGCGCGGCTCGGACTGCAGTGGGAGGGAGCGCTCCATCCGCCAATCTCCTGGGCATTGATCAGCGGGCCCAGTACGCAGGGGAAACAAAGGCAGCATGGACTTTGATCTGCTGCCCAATCTGTTCATCATAGGCGCGGCCAAGTCCGGCACGACCTCGCTGTTTGAGATTCTGGCGCAACACCCGGGTGTGTTTGCGGCCGCCAAGAAGGAGATTCGCTTCTTCAGCAACGACGACCGCTTCGCAAACGGCATCGAGTGGTACCAGGCAACACATTTCGCCGCGGGGCAAGGCTTCCCGGTTCGGCTGGAGGCGACGCCCGCCTATCTCACATGGAGCCAGAAGGTCGCGCCGCGCATGAGGGCGATCTATGGCGAGCACGCGCCCAAGTTCGTGGCGATCTTCCGCGACCCGGTGAAACGCGCCTATTCGCACTACTGGCACCGTGTTCGCCAGGGGGATGAGGATCCCAGGCGCCTCGACTTTTCGGCCGCCATCCATGCAGAAGAGCAGCGCATCAGAGACCATTGGCAGCGCCTGGAATACGAGGGGAACGGACTGTTTGGGTACTTCCGAGCCGGCTGCTATGCCACGCGCTTGACCCCGTTTCTCGACCTGTTCCCGCGGGATCGTTTCCATTTCATGCTGCAGGAGGATCTGCACCGCGATTTTCGCTTAAGGATGTCCCAGCTGCTGGATTTCCTTGACTTGGATGCAGAGCCTCAACTATCGCCGCTGAAAAGCAACAAGTCCAGGGTCCCGCGCAGCCGCTGGGTCTTACGTCTCCTGAGGGACCTCCGCAAGTCCCCCCTCCGCGACCGGCTTAGGCCCTTCATGCCCAGGGGTTTCCGACGCTGGCTGCGTGGAGGCGGCATCATGAAACCATTCCAGTACCCCCCGATGGAAGAAGCAGTTCGGAAGGAGCTCTACACCCTCTATGCTGACGAAATACGCCGGATGGAGGCCATTCTGGAGCGTGATCTGTCGCACTGGAAGTACGAGGGCGCGGGGCAATGATGCGATCATGATCATCTCTCACCGGCACAAGTTCATCTTTGTGCGCGTCCCGAAGACCGGAAGCACGAGCATCCAGATCGAGCTCTCCAAGCTGTGCGGTCCGACGGACGTGATTTCTCCGCTCCGGTTCCGGAATGATCCAGCCGGCGAGCAGGCCGGCTTTGCCGGCGCGCAGAATCATGATGAACTGATCGCCGCCGAGCGTCGCCGTGACTGGTTGCGCTTGCTGCTCCTTCGCAGGCAGCCCCGGAACCTGCGACATGCGACAGCCGCGCAGATCCGGCGTCTGGTCGGGCGGGAAGTATGGGATGAATACTACAAATTCTGTGTGGTACGCAATCCGTTTGATCGCGCCATCAGTCTTTATGCCTGGCGGTTCAAGAACAAATCACAGAAGCCGTCCCTCGATGACTTCATCCTGGAGTTTCCCGCCGACAAGCTCGGCACCTGGCACCGCTATACCATCGGCGACAAGCCCGTTATGTCAGCCGTCTGCCGCTTTGAGACTTTGCAGGCGGATTTCGATGCGGTTCTAAAGGCGCTGGATCTGCCTCTCATGGCGCTCCCCCGCGCAAAGGTTTCACGTGACCGGGACAGCCGCCATTACAGCCAGCTCATTGGAGCGAAGGCGAGGGCGCGCCTGGAGCAGATCTCCGCGGCCGAGATCGAGGCATTCCAGTACGCATGGGCGGACGGATGATCGCAATACGAAGACTGCATTCACGCCGCCTGACCGTGTGGAAAATCTACAGCCGCGGGACGGCGGGACGGGAACGGCCGGCGCTGTGAGCACGAACGGGGTTCTATATGTTGCGTCCGGCGATAAGTACGTTCGCGCTGCGGCAAGCTCCGCTCGGACCGTCCGCGAGCACTGTCCCGATCTGCCGATCCATCTCTTCGCCAGCGCCGAAAATATCGCTGCCCACTTCAGCGCTTCGCCGGCGCCCTTCACGTCCGTTTCCGCCATTCCTTCCCAACACCGGCGTGTCAAGGTCGAATATCTGGCGCACACGCCCTTCGAGCGAACGCTCTATCTTGATTCGGACACGGCGCTGAACGCGGATATCCGGGGGGCGTTTGCGGTCCTGGATCGCTTTGACCTGGCCCTGGCCCACGCGCATCACAGGGAAAAACGAGAGGAAGCTCAAGATAGGCTTGACATTCCCACGGCATTCCCCGAGTTCAACTCGGGCGTGATCTTGTATCGCAAAACGTCCGAGGTGACGGCTTTCTTGGAGGACTGGTGGCGGAGATTCCAGCAGGCGGCTGAGGCGGTCCGGCATGATCAAGTCACCCTGCGAGAGGCAATCTGGCTGTCCGCCTTGCGAGTGGCCACCTTGCCGCCCGAGTACAACGTGCGCTACGTGAAGTATCATCTCCTTTGGACCAGGTCGGAGGCGGTTACGCAGATCTTCCACCTGAAGGCGCTTCACAAGGGCTGGCTACGCTGGCTCCTTCGGGGCCCACGCCGAATCCTGCGGAGGGCGCGCCGAAAGGTCGGACGTTGACGAGTCCGATGATCGGGGCACGGGATCGGGTAGTGGAGAACATCACGCAAGGCGTGCTTTATGTTGCATCCGGGGAGGTGTACATTCGCACGCGGCCATGCGCTCTGCGTTGAGTGTGCGGAAACACTGCCCGGGCCTGCCCGTGCATCTCTATGCGGACTGGGAGAACTACGGCTTCCGGTTCGGGGATTCGCCGTACCCCTTCACGTCCGTCGAGATGACCGAGAATCCACACCGGCGTTCCAAGGTGGATTACCTGCCACGCACTCCGTTCGAATGGACGCTCTACCTCGACACGGATACATCCGTGCGCAGCGACATCCGCGACATGTTCCGCTTGCTCGAACGCTTCGACCTTGCGGCGGCACACGGTTACCGGCGCAACTATCCTCCAAGATTGACTGCCTGGAGGATCGAGCTGCCCCAGGCGTTCCCGCAGCTTAACGCCGGAGTGTTCCTGTATCGTCGAACGCCGGCTGTTGTCAGCTTCCTGGAGGAGTGGCGCGATCGCTATCACGAGAACTTTCCCGCCATCGGCCAGGACCAGGCCACCCTTCGTGAGCTCCTTTGGTTGAGCGATCTGCGCCTGGCTGTGCTGCCGCCCGAGTACAACGTGCGGTATCTCAAGTATCACGTCTTGTGGTCGCCAGCGGAGGCACAGACCCGGATCTTCCACCTCAAACAGTACCACTCGGGCTGGCTGCTCTGGCTGCTTCGTCCCCTTGCGAGAACCCGGCTGGGTATCGCCCGACGGTTGGGCCTTAAGGGCATTCTGGACCCGAAGGGCAAGAAACAGCGGAAGTCGAGCACATGACGACCGAGGGCGTGCTGTACGTTGCTTGCGGCGCGACCTACATCCGCGTGGCCGTGCGTTCAGCCAGGAGTGTGCGCCGCCACAGTCCCAACCTCGGCATTCATCTCTTTGCGGACCTGCAGAACCATCCGCAGTTTGACTTCGACCGGGATGCCTTCCCGTTCACGTCCACAGCCCGGATTCAGGACCCGCACCGGCGATCAAAAGTGGATTACATGGTGCGCACGCCGTTCGACCGTACTCTGTATCTTGACACCGATACCCTTGTGATGGCCGACGTCCAGGACATGTTCCGGTTGCTGGAACGCTTCGACTTTGCCGCGAGCCATGCCCATCGCAGGAACGACCCCAGCCGCCTCGGCACGTGGCGGATCGAGATACCTCGCGCCTTTCCACAGGCCAATGCGGGCGTGCTGCTCTACGGCAAGACGCCGCCGTGTCACCGAGTTCCTGGAGGAGTGGCAGCGCCAGTTCCACGAAGCCGGCCTGTCCCAGGACCAAGTGACGCTGCGGGAACTGCTCTGGCTAAGCGACCTGCGCTTCGCCATCCTCCCACCCGAGTACAACGTCCGCTATGTCAAGTATCACTTCCTCTGGTCGCGAGCGGAGGCCAGCACCAAGATCTTTCACCTGCATCTCTTCCACAGCGGCTGGTTCTGGTGGCTTGCGGCCCCGTGGCAACGACGAGTCTTGCGGGGTCTGCGGCGCATTGGGTTGAAGGTTCCGGATGCCTGGTTCCACCGCTGACCCGGTCTTGGCGCCGCCGTCCCAGGGCATCCTCTACATTGCGGCGGGCGCCAAGTACATCCGCGCCGCGGTGCGCTCGGCGCGCAGTGCCCGCCGGCATTGTCATGACCTTGCAGCGCATCTTTTCGCCGACTGGCAGAACTACCCAGAGTTCGATTTTGGCCGCGACCCGTCGCCTTTCACATCGACCGGCGACATTCCGGACCCACACCGACGCTCCAAGGTGGATTACCTTCCCCGAACGCCATTCGACCGGACGCTCTACCTGGATACTGACACGTTGATCAATGCCGACATCCGCGATGTGTTCCGCCTGCTAGAGCGCTTCGATCTTGCCGTCAACCATGCGCATCGCAGGAACGATTCGAACTCGGCTCGGGGCGTGGCGGATGGAGCTGCCGCAAGCGTTTCCGCAGCTCAATGGGGGCGTGCTGCTCTACCGCAGGACGGCGCAAGTGATCGAGTTCCTGGAGCAGTGGAAACACCACTTCCACGAAGCCGGCCTGCAGCAGGACCAAATGACGCTGAGAGAGTTGCTTTGGCTCAGCGATCTGCGCCTGGCGATCCTGCCGCCCGAATACAATGTCCGATATATTAAGTACCACTTCATGTGGTCGCGCGCCGAGGCCCGGACGAAGATCTTCCATCTTCAGAGACTTCACAGCGGCTGGTTCTGGTGGATAGCCAAACCGTGGCAGCGCAGAGCGCTGAAGGTGCTCAAGCGGCTCGGGTTCCATCCGCCCGAGGACTGGTACCGGAGATAGGTCTGTGAGCGTGGCGTCACAGGGAGTCCTGTATGTCGCAAGTGGCAGCAAGTACCGCGGGCAGCGAGGCGGTCTGCCGCCAGCGTTCGACAACACTGCCCGGATCTGCCGGTGCAAATCTTCGCCGGCGCGCAGGATCTCCAACACCTTGCTCCGGTCGACGGCGCCAGCGTCTTCGACGAAATCGATCCGATCTCCGAGCCCCACCGGCGGTCCAAGCTTGACTATCTCCCGCGCACACCGTTCGAGTGGACACTCTACTTGGACTCAGATACGCTCGTCACCGCGGACGTCCGCGGGGCCTTCCGCCTGCTGGAGCGCTTCGACCTGGCGTTGTGCCATGCACATTGGCGGAACAACCCATCCTTCTCGGCGGCGTGGAAAACAGAGCTGCCGGCTGCCTTTCCGCAATTCAATTCTGGTGTCATCCTTTACCGCCGGAGCCCCCAGGTTCTTGCCCTGCTGGAAGACTGGCGCCGGGAGTATCGGCTGGCCGGCTTCCAAGAGGACCAGCGGACGCTGCGCGAACTCCTGTGGGACAGCGATCTTCGCATCGCCACGCTCCCACCCGAGTACAACGTTCGCTTTCTCAAGTACCCCATCCTGTGGTCACGGGTTGAAGCCAGAACCAAGATCCTCCATCTGCAGCTGTACCACGATGGACCATTCTGGTTCCTGAAGAACTGGGTTAAGCACCTGGGCCGAGTGGTCCTAAGGGTGCTGGGCACCAGTGCGGCTCAGGTTCGCAAGAGGGCGGCCCGATGACACTCGCAGATAAGGCGCCCAACTTCTTCATCATCGGTGCAGCAAAAGCGGGCACCACGAGCCTGTACGACGCGTTGCGTCGCCATCCGCAGGTCTTCCTGTCTGTGGAGAAGGAACCGGCATTCTTTTGCGACGACGAGTACTTCCGGCGCGGCAATGACTGGTACTTGCGCACTTTTTTCCGGGAGGCCCGTGGTGAGCCCAGCCGTGGGGAGGCAACTTCGCGATATTTGTTCTTCGGCGAAAAGGTCGCGCCCAAGGATTCGGGCATTCTCGGGACCGACATCGCCGAGAATTTCATCGTCATCTTTCGCGATCCGGTCAGGCCTCGTTCATTCCTTCTACTGGAACAGCGTACGAGAAGGCGCCGAGGACCTTCCTCTTCGCGACGCGCTGCGCCGCGAGCCCGAGAGGCTGGCGCAATGGGGTGAACAGCTTGAGCAACGGGGACAGATCCTGTATCAATACTCCAGCATCGCCCAGTACGCGAAACAGATCCGGCAATACTTGCAGCACTTCCCCTCGCAGCAGTTCCTGTACATGCTTACGGAAGACCTAGCAGATTTCCCGGGTCTCATCAGGAGGCTGGAGGATCTTCCTCGGCTTGGACCACCACGCCGCGCGGCGAAGGGCCGATCCGCAGCAATGATTCGGCTCTGCCTCGCAATCGGAGAGTTCACCTGTGGCTCCGCAGCCGGGCGCCGCTTCAAGGAACTGATCAAACCTTCTCATACCAAGGCAGCTGCGTTACAGGCTCAAGATGGCAGCCATCGGTCGCAATCTCAGGCCCTTCACCCCTCCGGCCATGGATGCGGATCTTGAAGACGCGTTGCGCCGTCAGTTCCGTGACGAGGTGGAGCTGCTTCAGGGTATTATCGGACGCGATCTTTCCTCATGGCTACCAACCTAGTTCCATCTCGAATCGATCCGCACGTGGCGTTGTTCTTCTCGAACT